>NZ_CAMPJO010000008.1 GCF_946886895.1 uncultured Marinobacter sp.
CCAACTTGACGGTGATCGGACACGCGGCACAGGTCATGTCAGGCACCGAGAGAGTTACTGTTTGAGACGCAGCCCAGGAGGACATGCTGAGCAAAGTGAGGAACATGGCAAGTACAAACTGTTTACGCATGAGAAAAATCTCCGTTTAGTAGAATAGAGGCAAAATGTAAGGGAACACTAATGCGACCAGTACCAGAGCCGTAACTACCCAAAAGATCACCTTATAGGTCTTTCGGACTTGAGGGATCGCACACGTTTCACCGGGTGAGCATTGCTCTACAGGGCGATAGATTCGTCGCCAGGCAAAGAACATGGCGACGGTGGCCGCGCCAATGAACAGCGGTCGATAGGGCTCCAAAGCTGTCAGGTTGCCGATCCAGGCACCGGAAACGCCCAGAGTGATAAGTACCAATGGCCCGAGACAGCACGCCGAGGCGAGAAGTCCAGCCATGCCCCCGACAGCGAGAGAAGCACCTCCGGATTTAGATTTGAATTTCGACATGACGCTGACACCTGTTACCCATGGACTCGATGAGATAAAGTTACTTCCGTAGTCAAGTACGGAGTCAAGCATCATGTCGGGTAAAGCCAATTCAATGACTATTGGCGGCTTGGCCAAGGCGGCCAATGTAAATGTCGAGACGATCCGCTATTACCAGCGGCGAGGTCTGTTGTCGGAACCCAAACGACCTCTAGGTGGTATTCGACGCTACGGTTCCGCCGATATTGATCGGCTGACATTTGTTAAAACGGCGCAGCAGCTGGGTTTCAGTCTCGACGAGGTCGGCGACCTTTTAAGGTTGGAAGATGGCACTCACTGTCAGGAAGCCAGTGCGCTCGCCGAGCACAAGCTGAAGGATGTGCGTGAAAAGATCGAAAGGCTGGTCAAAATTGAGAAGGCTCTGAGCGACATGGTCAGTCAATGCCACGCACGGCCGGACAGCATCGCGTGCCCGCTCATTGCATCTCTACATGAGGGAGACATTGGAACAAAAAGCCAAAGGGATTAGCTTCTGAACCAATCGACCTCTTGAGGCTCTACCCCGTCACTGCGGACACTACGAAAAGATAGGCAGATTTATCGAACCGAGGTGCGCGAACGTTCGCTTTTGTTTAGCTGCTACGGTCGCAAAGCGAACATTCAGATTCGGGCGTAACGCCTGCGCTTTCTCAAAAGCGGACATTCTGGAGGACCTCATTTTACTCTGTGGAGCTCTAATGACCCATGCACCGATTTTAGGGGATGGTTATGGAATGACCGACCTCAGAGCCTTCGCCTGGTCAAGCCTGGCGAGAAAGGACGCGTTTTTGATTGGGAGTTTCTAAGGGTCTGGTCAACTGACGTCCGGATAGCTACGAACAGGGTCCCGTTTGTCGGAACGGCTGGAGCGGAAGCCCGAACGGATTGGCAACTGGCCCCTCAGCCGCTGCCGGTATTTAACCAGACACTGGGGGGGAATCGGAGCGCCAGTTGCAACAACTCGGCCTGGCCAACCAGGTTAAGGACATTGCCTATCCGGGCGACAAAACGCCTAAGTCAACTGATCAGTTGCAGTCTGGCAGTGATCGTATTCTCCTGATTAAGTTGGCTTTCGGCTGTTGAGCCCGGACAACCGTGGTTCATGCCTGTGTTGTCTTATCTTTACCTGGTTGAATAGCCAGCCCGATCAGAGTCGGCACGCAGAAACCGGCCCCGCCGTAAAAGGTCAGGGTTGGCCCACCGTATTGCCACAGCACGCCAGCCAGCACACTTGCAACCAGCAAGGCAATGCCCGATACCAGATTGAAAAAGCCGAACGCGGTTCCGCGTTGGCTTTTCGGCGCCGCGTTCGCAACCATGGTTGCGAACAACCCTTGGGTCATGCCCATGTGGAACCCCCACACCACCGATCCGACCAGTGTCCAAAGCCAATGCTCTCCCAGTGGAAGGATGATATCGGCAACAATCAGCAGACCCAGCCCGATCATTAACAGAGGTTGGTGGTTGACCCGGTTGGCCAGTTTCCCGCAAGGGTAAGCCGAAACAGAGTAGGCAACATTCATGGTGACTAATACGATGGGCATCCAGGCGACAGCAAGCCCGTTTTTCGGCGCGAAGCAGAAGAAACGCCTCGCTGAAACGCGCTAGGGTGAAAATAGCGCCAAGGATTACGACCCACCAGTAAACACGATCGAGCTGGCGTAACGCATCCCGGCTGATAGGATTCCGGCGCGCCTCGGTGACCGGTCGCTCGGGCTCGGAGAC
Organism: uncultured Marinobacter sp.; assembly: GCF_946886895.1. Next base: position 2,246 of record NZ_CAMPJO010000008.1, read on the forward strand.
ACCAAAAATCAGCAGACCGACCGCCAGTGCCGCGGGAATCGCCGCTACCCAGAATACCGCCTGGTAATCGTTGGCCCAGAGCAGCATCAACCCAATAGCGATTAACGGGCCTGCAAACGCACCACCGGTGTCGAGTGACTGCCGCAGGCCATAGCCTAATATCGTCAGTCCCTTGCGCCTGCCCAGATAGTCGCTTAGTGCGCCCAAAAAATTTTGGTGATCTGGGCCGTCGCCTCGGCCGCTCCCTCAATAAACCCAATGGTCACCGCACTGACGCCAAGGACGGACAGCAGGTAAACCGGCAACAAGCTGTGAATCATCTCGGACGAGGCATCCATCAGCAGGCTTACCAAGGCCAGTATCCAGATTCCGGTGGGCAATCGGTGCTGGTCGACTCGGCCCTGGGTCTTCACACCTCGGATGCTGCGGTAGGGATTTGCATAGGGGAAGTGTCCAGATTCATTCGGACAACGAACGCAATGAGAGGGAAAACAACCCTGAAAGCATGGCTCATTACCGGCCACAATCAAGCTGGCCTCGAATCAGGCCAGGGTTCCCATCCTCGCCTCCCCCGACTTTGACAATTCCTTGACCTTACCACCACCTCTCCCTGACAGGGCCACCGCTAACATGCCCCTATTGTCAAACCGTATGCGATGTTTAGTGCACCTTTTCAGGACTCCATTATTTGTGAGATCAAACGCTTTTAATTCGCCGTTAAATCAAACCGTCGGCAGACAGGTCACCGGTTTTCTGGCTGCAGGCGGGCTGGCAACGGGTATCCACTGGGCTTCAATGGCGCTTCTTGTTCTGGCTGGACTGCCTGCACTGGCCGCAACCGCTATAGGAAGCATTTGTGGCGCAGTAACCAACTATTTTTTCCAGCGGCGACTGGCCTTTCCCGGGGCCGGTTCTCACCAAAAGACCGTCTGGCGTTACGTATTGTCGTGCCTGCTCGCGTGGGTAACCAATTTTGTTGTTTTTTCTTTCCTCCAACAGGGGCTGTTGCTGTCGGTCACTGTTTCCCAGCTCGCCACAACGGCAGTGCTGGCTCTACTGAACTTTACCGTCTACCAGAGGTTGGTATTCCATGAAAAGACCTGATATTCAACCGGCCAACTTCGCCGGTAACCCGATTGTGTCCGTTGTAGTGCCCGTTTTTAACGAGCGCACGATGCTGCCCGTATTTCTGGATAGAGTGCTTCCCATACTCGACTCACTGACGGTAGATACCGAATTGGTGTTTGTTGACGACGGAAGCGAAGACGGAAGCGCTAACTATCTTGCCAGCACTCTGGCCCAGCACAGCCACATGCGGTTGGTAAAACTCAGCCGTAACTTTGGCAAAGAAGCCGCTGTTACTGCTGGCCTGGAACATGCCACAGGCGATGCCGTCGTGGTGATTGATGCCGACCTGCAGGACCCGCCAGAGCACATTCAGGCAATGGTCGAGGCGTGGCAGTCGGGCTCTGATGTGGTGCTTATGCAGCGCCGTTCCAGGCAGGGCGAGTCTGTGATGAAACGCCTGAGCGCTCACTTTTTCTATCGACTGCTGAATTGCACCAGCCGTACCAACATTCCCGTCGATACCGGCGATTTCCGCCTGATGAGCCGCCGGGCAGTCGACGCATTGATGTCTCTGGGCGAACGTAACCGCTACATGAAAGGGCTTTTTGCCTGGATCGGCATGCCCACAGTAGTGCTTCAGTACGATCGCGCACCCCGGGCAGCGGGCGTCACCAAGTGGGACTATCCGGGACTGGTCGGACTTGCTCTGGAAGGGCTTACCTCATTCTCAACATCGCCCTTACGCTGGGCCACCGGCGCGGGCTTGATCGCTGCGACTCTGGGCGCCCTCTTCGGCGCCTGGATTGTGCTCAAAGCGACCATGCTGGGCGATGCAACCAGTGGTTATCCCTCGCTGGTGGCTATTATCACCTTTCTTGGCGGCATTCAGTTGCTGAGCATTGGCATCGTTGGCGAGTACGTCGGCAAGACCTACGTCGAAACGAAGCAGCGGCCCATCTATCTGACAGAGGAGGTTATCGAAAGCCGGCAAGCAAACAGCAAATCAGGCAACATCAGCAAAGGGCACTACCGCCATGCGAAGACTTCTTAGCCCCTGGTTTCTTGTCCTGGCAGCCATTCTGGCAAGTCGCTTTATCGGCATGGCGCTCTTTCCGTTCGCCGACACAACGGAGCCACGGTACGCTGAGATTGCACGCCTGATGGCCGAAACCGGTGACTGGATAACTCCCTGGTTTGAACCTGGCGTTCCGTTCTGGGGTAAACCACCCTTATCTTTCTGGGCACAAGCCGCCTCAATCAAGCTATTCGGGGTTTCCGAATTTGCCATCCGGCTGCCAGCCTGGCTCGCCACCCTCGGCATTGTCTACCTGACCTGGCATTTTGCCTTGCTGCTCTGGGGGAAGGCAGCGGCTCGCTGGTCGGCGTTGGTGTTCTCGTCCATGGCCCTGACATACATCAGTGCCGGCGCGGTGATGACCGACGCCTTTCTGGTGCTCGGCACAACCTTGTCTTTAGTGAGTTTCGGTCTGGTTATGAATGGGCATGTCCGTTACTGGCGATCTCTGTTCTTCGTCGGTCTCGCCATTGGACTTTTAGCGAAAGGGCCACTAGCCCCGGTTCTGGTCGGCATCCCAATTGGCTTATGGTTTTTATTAATCCGCACATCACTGGCAAAGCTGAGACACTTCCCCTTGTTCTGGGGGAGCATCCTGACCGTCTGTGCCGTCCTGCCCTGGTACATTCTTGCCGAATGGAAAACCCCCGGCTTTCTCGACTACTTTATTATAGGCGAGCATTTCCGTCGTTTTGTTGATCCCGGTTGGGCGGGCGACCTTTATGGCTCGGCGCATGTTCAACCCAAAGGCATGATCTGGATTTTCTGGACCTGGGCCAGTTTTCCCTGGGGTATTATCGCCATCAGCGGTCTGGTTATTTCCTGGATCCGGCGGGGCACCGCCAGGGAATCAGTGCGTGCACTGCGCGACCCCGCACTGCTTTTCGTTTTACTGGCAACCATCAGTCCGCTGCTGTTCTTTTCCATGGCTGGCAATACACTCTGGACCTATGCACTCCCATCGTTACCGTTTTCCGCCATACTGATTGCCCGGTGGCTTATTAGTCTGGATCTAGCATGGTTTAAAAGGTTCAGGTGGCCGCTGGCAGGAACCGTGCCGGTGCTGTTGACGATTTTTGTTGTACTCGTAACCCAAGGTGTCGCGACGCCGAAAACCGAGAAACAAATGGTTCTCAAATACCAGGAACTGGCGCAGGTTCAAAGCAGCCCGCTCTTCTATTTGGGCGACTTGCCTTTCTCTGCGAGATACTATTCCAGGGGAACTGCTCAGGAGTTAGCACCTGAGGAACTGCCTGCGACGATAAGCAATTCAGAGTACGAAACCTACTTTATTGCCGTTCCGAAAAACTGGGAGCCAGTGTGGGCGGAACAATGGATCGAGGATGCCAGGACCGAAGCAATAAACCGGCGATATCGTCTGCTATCGTTCAGTGGGACTAATCATCGACAGGAACTGTCACAAAATGACCAGTAAATCTTCCAATGCGTTGATTCAGACGCGGCTGCGCGTCCTGATTGTCGAGGACCAGAATGACCTCGCCGAGAACCTGTTCGAATTTCTGGGTGATGAGCACTACAGCCTTGACTACGCCGCCGATGGGCTCACCGCTCTGCATTTACTGGCAACCCAGAACTACGACGTTATTGTTCTGGATTTAATGCTTCCCGGCGTCAATGGCTTCGAGATTTGTCGTCGTATCCGCCAGGACCTGCAATGCCAAAAACCGGTCATTCTGATGACCGCACTCAGCGCGATCAAAGATAAAGAAAAAGGCTTTGAAATGGGGGCTGACGATTACCTGGTTAAACCGTTTGAGCTCAGAGAACTCCAACTGAGGATTGACGCCCTTCATCGACGCTATAACCCGAGCCTGAAAGGGCTTCAGGCGGGCGAACTGCGATACGACCCCGGAACACTCAACGTTAACTATCGAGGCAAATCGGCCGAACTGTCGGGCACGCCCGCCAGGCTCTTTGAGCTGCTGATCCGCGCCTACCCAAGCTTGATCGGTCACGATGCCCTTTCAGAATCGATCTGGGGCGACGACATTGCGGACCACGCCGAAAATACTCTGCGCACCCACGTCTATGCACTGCGAAAAACTCTTGAGAAAGCATTCGGGGACGGCTTGATAAAAACCGTTCATGGTCGTGGCTATCGCCTGAACCTGCCAGGTGACGGCGAGGCGGAACGATGAAGCAGCACTCGCTCTCCCGGCGCCTGTCGACCACAATCTTTGGCGTTATTGCCGTCACGGTTGCGGTTTCTATGGTGGCCGTGGAAGTATTCGTCAACGATGTGGAGGACACCATTCGGGGCCTGGAGCTGAAACTTGATGCCGAGTATTTCACTCAGCAGATTTCAGAACCGACCTTCCAGACCTGGAAAACGGGTCGCCTTGACGTTTATTTCCTGCCGGAGGATTCGCCAGAGTCGATGCTGCCAAAGCATCTGCTGAATCGTCCAGTCGGCTATTCCAATGAAATCGAGTTTGATGGGGTAACCAAAATACTAAACGTCGAGACGGTCGCCCAACCACCAGGCCGTCTCTACGTGTCTGAAGACATTACGATTATGGAAAACCGGGAATCCCTGATTCAGATCGTACTTCTTTCCCTGGCTGCCGGGCTCATGCTTGTAGGCTTGTTCGTGTCGAAATTTGCGTCCGCTCATCTGTTAAAACCCTTGAAGACCCTGACCAATGATGTGCTGGCCACCGAGCCAGGCGCGTCCATGGAGCGACTGTCACGTAACTATCGGCATCAGGAGTTCAATCAGATTGCAGACGCGTTCAATCGGTTCCTTTCGGCCATGGAGGCGGTGCTTGAACGGGAAAAGTCGTTCGTTAAACTTGCCAGCCATGAACTCAGGACGCCTCTGGCCGTTATTCTGGGTGCACTGGATGTTCTGGAACAGCGCCAGACACTTTCGGAAGCGGACCAAAAAACGGTGAAACGAATCCGCAAGGCCACCCGCACAATGCGGGAAGACATAGAAATGCTATTGAGCATTGCCCGCGGACAACCGGAAATGGGCGACTCAGACAGAATTGATGTGGTATCGGCCATCGGCGAAATCATTTCCGACATTAAGGATCTGAACCCGGCTTTTTACGGCCGAACGGTATTTCATCATGACCGGGATCACGTCATCCTGAACTCTGAGCCCGCCCTCGTCAGAATGATTATTCGCAATCTGCTGCAGAACGCTCTGGGACACACCGAAGCCAACGTGCACATTGCTGTGGCTGACCAGACCCTGCGAATTCAGGACTTCGGCAAAGGTCTTAACAAGTCGGTCATTGAGAACATTTCAGCCGTCAGCAGACCCGGAACCAGAAAGCTTGATCAAAGCAGCTTCGGCCTGCTGATCGTGCAACTCGCTTGTGAGCGCCTTAACTGGAGGTTTCAGGTGGAAAAATCGGACGCCGAGGGCACGGTCTTTCTGGTTTTAATGAAAGACCTCGTCAGCTAACAGCCTGCTGGCCCGCCGGCGCTAATGCTCAATCCTTCTGGGGCAAGTCGTATTTTTGCTCCCGGTAGAGCCATAGCGGAAGCTGGGCAAATGCCAGAGCACGCTGGAACGACGCTCCCGGAGGCGGCGTATTCAGATAGTCAGTTTTGCCAGACACAGGGTCATAAAGGCCGTCCAGCGGCGCCCGGTCTGGCCTGAGAACCGTAACCCGATAATCGCTTTCCATCCACGCGTAGTAGTCATTGAACTGCATCATCGCGCGACCGGGCGCATCCGGATCCCTGGTGATGTCACGGCCAATCATCGGGTGATCCGTCTCAAGGCCCATCAGCGACAAGAGGGTGGGCGCCAGATCAATCTGACTGGCAATGGTGCTTACGCGCTTTGGCTCAATTTCACCGCCAAGGATCAAGCCCGGAATGTGGAAATTCTTGACCGGCACCAGCTCGTCGCCCCACACACGGGCATCATGGTCGGCGACGATCAGAAATACGGTATTCTTCCAGTAGTCCTGCTCGCGCGCAGTCTCTATAAACTCGCCCAACGCATGGTCGGCATATTTCACCGCGTTGTTAACGGTGTTTTTATCGCGGTCATACAGCGAGATCCTACCATCGGGAAATTCGAAGGGCGTGTGATTGGAAGAGGAAAATACCAGACGAAAAAATGGCTGGCCGGAGGCATGCAGCTTCTCTAATTCTTCGTTTGCCTTGTTGAACAGGTCCTCGTCACTGACGCCCCAACTGCCGGTAAAATTCGGGTTAGCATAATCGCCTTGGTCCGCAATATGCTGAAACCCGTTCCCAGAAAAGAAGCTACGCATATTGTCAAAATGCGCCTCGCCTCCGTAAATAAAACCGGTGTTGTAGCCGTTTCGCTCCAGAAGCCCCGCCAGGGTGAAGAAATGTGATTGCGATAATGACAGCTTCACCACACTGCGCGACGCTGACGGCAGAAACCCGGAGATCACCGCTTCGATCCCCCTCACCGAGCGGGTTCCTGTCGCGTAGAGGTTTTCAAACCACCAGCCATCGCTTTTCAGCGCCTCCAGCCGGGGCGTGACCGGCCGGCCACCAAGTGATTCAACAAAGGTCGCACCAAGGCTTTCCTCCAGTACAATCACTAGGTTCAGGGGAACGGCCTTCTCAGTGCCAGGCGTTTGATGGTGCATGGTGGGATAGTGTTCGGAGGAAAACTGGTAGCCTGCAAGCCACGGAGCCGTTGTGACCTCGTTCAACATCGCCTCATCGGTGATCGAGCCATAACTCTGATTGTTTTCGGTTTCATGTTTGAGATTATAAATCGCAAAGGAAACCGACCAGGTTGAGTTGATAATCAGTGAGTTAACAAGCGGGTCAGACGTCAGGGCAAACATGGCCGGATTCGCCGGACGATGACCAGTGGTTGAGCGCACGCACATAAACACGGCGAGAACGACTAAGGGCCACACCAAGAGCGCTTTTTTGTGGCTTGACGGTGCAGGTGCGCGAAGCCAGGGACGTAGTACTCGCCAGAACAACGCAATGGCGCCCGCGGTAAAACCGATACTCAGAAACACCGTGGGCTTGAACCCGGTCCACAGCATCGAAAAAACTTCCCGTGGGAATTTCAGATATTCGATAAACAGACGGTTGGGTCGTACATCGTACTGGCTGATAAACGTCGGTGTGGCAAGTTCCATAAACACAACCAGCGTAATCGCCAGAACCGCCCAGAACGCGGTGAGCTTCTTCCAGGCCGACCAGCTGAAGCGGTGACCCAACACAGGCAGAACAAGCAGCAATGGGGCTACCGCCATGCCCGCAAGGATCAGATCCACTCTCAGTCCCTGCAGGAATACTGTCGGCAGGATACCGGTCTCCCACACCCGATCAAGCTGCCACAACACAAGCAGAAGGCGGGAAAGGCTGCCAATCAGCACAACCGAGCAAAATAGGATAATAAGAGGCGCGTAGGCCCCGGCTTTTGTTAAAAAGGAACTTTCCGGATTGACACTACTGAGCTTTTCAGCGGGCATTCAACGACATTCCTGAGAGGTGGAAGCCCTTCCGGGCTGTGCTTTTCAAGCCAGAGCTTAGGTCATTGGCTGTGCAGAAAACCTCACAGTAATGTCAAAAAAACATCAAATTGCCTCGTTGGGACTGGGCGGCAATCAAATATGTCATTGATCGCGTCATTGATGAAAACCGGGGCCTGCGGGTTTACGTTGAGGGTCTGGCCCTGGCGCCACTGACCTGCCCCCAATCGTTGCTTAGTAATGTCGGTTAATTTAGGTCCTCACTGTCGAGAGGTCTTATTGCTAGACTAGTTAGCCGCTTCCACCGCTCTAAAAGGGTCGCTTTATCAGAAAGCGGTCATTATTGGCAGTGTGAAATACGCCTCGAAAATGTCCGCTCAGGGTGAGAGGCATCAATGTTCGCTTTTGTTTAGCAGCAACCAAAGCTCCTCTGGCCGAGGAGGTTCATGAGAAGCACGATTTTCATGCTGTATGAAGTATCTGGTGAACCAGGCCAAGCCGCTGGCCAATAAGGCCATTGTTTCAGAAAGAGTTATTGAGGCTGGCTAGTTCGATGAACAACAACACTGCGCATAAGTTAAATAACATGCAGTGTACAAAAAGGTTCATGAAATTTTATCCAGTACAGCTCTAACCCAATAATGTGAATGCGCTGGCAAAGCAGCTGCGTGTTCCCTACGCAATGCTTGAACGAAATTGTTCATGGGCGTAGTGAATGACCGTGGATGTCGCCGCGCGTTTGGCTCGCTGCTTCGGAACCACCGGGCAGCGTCCCCTAGGTCGATTTCGATTCGATATCTTCTCCCAGAGTTTTCGGCCCGTTTATTTGATCGCTAATTTCCTTGAGCTTCTGCATCATGTCAGCAAATGCCACTCCCCGGTGATTGATTTCATGAAGGGCGGTGAGTTTTTCAAAGAACGTGCGATCACATCCCAACACATCGACGATGCAACTGTCATCGTGCTGAACTCTCAGACCTTCCAGCACCATTGGAGTTACCGTGTGGGTATCGGACGGCTCCAGCCCGGCTTTCCCGCCACATTCAAGCAGCACCCTCGGCCTTATGTATCCGCCAACTGGCGCCTGGAAAAGCTGAGGGTAGAAAATCTCGATGTCCAGACCGTTTGGCGCCACTTTGACAGTGAACTCCGAGTGGATTTGCCTCAGTTCATCAACCAAGAAGGGAGCCAAAACGTTGGATACGGTATCGGCAGCCGCCGAATTGAGCTTCTCGACTCTCTTTTTTCGAGGAGTGTTCTTTTCCCCACCCTCAGGCTCGGGGTGCCCAAGGAACTTCATGTCGAGCGAAAGGTCGATGTCTTCAGACATGCGATCGATGCAGTGAAATACCTTGCTGAGCGTAGTACCACCTTTGAACATGAACGGGGTGGAACTCTTGCCGGTATGTTTTGGCTTAAGTTTCTCGAACAAAAGCTTCAAGACCAGAGTCACATAATAGTCTTTCTCCAATACATAGCTGGGCAATCCCGTTCTCGATGCACCCGCCGCGAACAGGTCCTTCTTCTCGGCCTCGGCCAGTGTAAACAGGTACGGTTTATCCATTGGCTTACTCCAGAATCGGTTGCGCCCACTTCAGCTTGCCCTCAAGCGCTGAGATCAGTTTTTTTTGACCCTTCTCTGACAGCGAGAGATAAACCTTCTTGAACACATTTCCCTCCCGCTCTGCATGCTCCTTGCCGGCATACTCAAGTGCTACCCACAAGCGTGCGGCCGTTTCCTTTTCATCCTTTGACAGTCCACTCAGATGTTTCACCGCGTGTTCAAAGGCCTGGCTGTATTTGAACTCTATCTGGGCCTTTCCCAGCTTGATCGGCTGGATACGTTTCGTCGAGATAAATACAGGCTTCATTGGCATTTGGGTCGATGCCCCGAATTCATTTAGGGTCTTGGCGCCTGAAGGCACGACAAAAGCTTTCCGTTCCTTTGCGAGAACAGAAACAATCTTCTCCGGAGTAGCAAAGGCAGGCCCGAACCGGGTTGGCTTGGGCCGTTGCCACAGGCCTCGTTCGAGGGGTGCAATAAGCTCCGCCTCCTTCAATTTCTTCAGGCTCTGAGAAATGAGGGGACCATGGCCTCCGAAGCGCTTCACTAGCTGCTTATGCGTAAAAACGCCCCCGTAAGGCTGTCTCTTTACGTACTCCGCAATTTTTTCGCTAATGGTCATCAGCTTAACTCTCTAAAAATACTCGAATAACGAGCCAATTCACTAAACAGATTGTATACCATGCTGACGGATTTTTCACCAACCATCAGCGAGTGCAGAAAAGCTACGGATTTGAGGAGCTACGACTGTTCGCTTTTTTGTTTGAAAGCAGACAACAGCAAACAGCGCTCAGCCGGGCGAATAAGTTCATGAAAAGCACGAATTTCACGTTATATGAAGTAACTTGCGTACCAGATCAAGGCGCCGACCGGGTAGGCCATTGTGTCAGCTGAATTTATTGGAGGCTGGCCAGTTCGATGAACAACAACACCGCGCATAAGTTAAATACAGTATGGTGGAGTGGGTTGGTGTTATCTACCTAAGTGTGGCGCTCCAGAGGACATGCTCGGATTATTCAAGTACCTTCCTCCTCCAGATTCCATAAAAAATGAACGAGTACACCATGACCGACATCCAGAACCGTATACAGTCCAGCTTCAACGCCCAGGGATTGATGCAAACGCTCGGCGCCCGCCTGCTCTCGGCTCAGGAGGGCGAAGTGCAGATTGAACTGCCCTTCTCTACAGCGCTTTCCCAGCAACACGGCTATGCTCATGCCGGAGCCATTACCAGTGTCGTTGACAGTGCCTGTGGCTACGCGGCTCTTACCCTTGCACCGGCTGGTCATGAAGTTGTCACGGCGGAGTTCAAGACGAACTTTACGAGGCCCGCCATCGGCGAGCGCTTTATTGCAACCGGGCGGGTAGAGACGGCTGGCAAAACGATGACGGTCTGTCGAGGCGACGTTGTCGCCATATCGGGAGATTCCCGCAAAGTGGTGGCGCTGATGCAGGCCACCATTGTGAATGTGAAAGTCTGATACCCTTCATCCTCGAAGCGGAGTCAAAAGCGCTTACCGCCACTGATTGTTAACCAGATTTTGCAATAAAAGCCCCCTGGTCGGTGGTTGCTCAAGCCCATTTCTGTATAGACTGGAGTGCAGTAAAGCCGACCTTTCCAGGGTATTCTTTGAATGATGTACCACCGGTTTCTCGCGCCAGTTCTCGTGCTGACCTTGTTTTTCTTCAGTCAGGTGTTGTTCGGTGCACAAGTGATCAAGATCACCACCGGGTACTGGCCGCCCTATCTGGCCGAAAAGATGCCCAATCAGGGCTTTATGGCTCAAATTATCCGGGAGGCATTTGCTGCGGAAAATATTGAGGTGGACTACACGTTCCTGCCCTGGTCACGGGCGTTGGCAATGGTAAAGTCCACGGACTATCAGGCGTCTGCCGTCTGGTCCTGTACCAAAAAACGAAGCCGCGAGTTCCTGTATTCGGACCCGATCCTTCCCTACCACTATGTGTTCTACCATCGCAAAAGTGAGGCCTTTGATTGGGCATCGTTTTCCGATCTGGAGGGCATGAACGTGGGCCTGACCCAAGACTACAGCTACAGCAATACACTCGCCGCCGCCATTGAAAGCGGCCTGGTAGACGCAGACACGACGACCTCCGATGTGGCGAACTTCAAAAAGCTGCTGATCGGCCGGATCGACCTCTTTCCAATGGATCCGGTCGTCGGTGAAGCCATCATCAAACGGCAGTTTGCCGTCCACGCCTCCAGCCTCACGTTCCACCCAAAGCCGCTGAGACGCGCCTTCTATCACCTGTTGTTCGAGAAGGATTCACCCGACGCAAACCGCCTGAAACGCGCTTTTGACAGAGGACTGCAAACCTTGAGAAAAAATGGACGTTTCCAGCGAATTGTCGAGCAGGCGTTGGCCGCAAATAGCTCATCGGTGGCGGTTGAGGTACTCATGCAAAAGTTGATCAACTGGGAGGCTACTTCCAACCCCTGCTCTCCTGCCACCGATGACACATCCTCGCACGGTGAGAATTAATTAGTCGCCAATTCATTTGCACTTGCTTATACGACAAATGTGGCTAAACTCCTATTCAGCTTGCATTTTTCGCCGTCGTTTGTCTGAAAAACGGCTGATTCCGACACCTCCCAGAGTTGGATCCGCCAAGAGCACACCTGAAAATGCGGCTGTTGACTGAATCGTTTCACCCATGCAATCCGTAAAGCGCTGAGATTTCGCCATGCAGCAGCTTCAATCGCCTTTGAGCCGATTGTTATACCCTCTTCCAATTGCTCGGGCGGTTGCAGCTTCTATGAGTCTGACCTTCTCCGGTGTAGGTGTAGCCTCCGGTGCTGCGGAGGACGACGCGCTCTGGGATATTCCCCTGGAGGAGCTCGGGCAGATTCGTGTGGTGTCCATTGCCTCCGGAACTGAAACGCCACTGGACAAGGCGGCGGCCATCACCTCGGTTATCAGCGCTGAAGACATTGCCGCCATGGGGGCGACGGATCTCGACCAGGTATTGGAAACGGTGCCTGGTTTGCATGTGAATCACTCTGACCAGGCATTTTCTCCGAAATACGTTTTCCGCGGAATCACCTCCAGCAACAATGCCCAGGCGCTCATGTTGATCAATGGCGTGCCTGTCACCACTATGGTGTATGGCAATCGTGGCAATGCCTGGGGTGGCATGCCGGTAAAAGCCATAGAGCGAATTGAAGTCATCCGAGGGCCCGGTTCTGCACTTTATGGAGCAGATGCCTATTCTGGTGTAATCAGCATTACTACAAAGGGTCCACAGTCCATCGACGGTGAAACCATTGGCGGTAGAATTGGCAGCTTTGACACTCAGGGAGGCTGGCTGGAGGCCAGCCATGAGCTTGGAGATGTAGGGCTGAGTTTGGTTCTCGAGTATCAGACCACCGATGGCTGGCTCAGAACAGTTGAAAGGGATGCACAGACAAGTTTTGATGAACAGTTTGGTACCTCCGCCTCCCTGGCTCCGGGGCCAGTCAACACCGGAGTGGATCAAATCGATGCCAGATTCCAGATGGGGAGTGAGCAATGGACCTTTCGGGCGGGTCTTCAGAATCGCGATGATCTTGGCACGGGCCCGGGTGTAGCCCAAGCACTGGACCCAAGAGGGAAATACTCTTCTCGCAGGGTCAATGCAGATTACAGTTATCGCTGGGACGAGCTGGCGAATGGGCTGGATGTGGAAGCGCGTATATCCTATTTCAATATTATTCAGGAACCGGAAAGCGACGTCGTGCTTTATCCGCCCGGAGCGTTTGATGGCGCCTTCCCAAACGGTTTCATTGGCAGCCCCGGATATAGAGAAAATCAGATTCGCTTCGACCTGAGCACCATATACCGCGGCATTCGCAATCACCGCATACATACCGGTATTGGCACGTTCTGGGCGGACATTTATGAGGTGACTGAGCGCAAGAACTTCAATCCGGACTTTAGTCCCAAAGGCAGTGTGATCGACGTTTCAGATGACCCGAGTGAAGTCTGGATGCCAGAGGAAGACCGAACGAATTATTATGTGTTTGTTCAGGATGAATGGCAGTTTGCTCAGAACTGGCAATTGGTCAGTGGCGTTCGGTTTGATGACTATTCTGATTTCGGAAGCACCATAAACCCACGCGCCGCATTGATTTGGGCCACCACAGATACCATCACCACCAAGCTGCTCTATGGCAGAGCGTTTCGGGCACCGTCATTGAATGAACTTTATGTGGCGAATAACCCGGTTTTTCTTGGTAACAGTGACCTCGACGCAGAAACGATCGACACCGTCGAAGTCGGTGTTTCTCATCAGATTACGTCAGGCCTGCAGTACGGCGTGAACCTGTTTTACTATGAAATTGATGACCTGATTAACGCCGTATCCACTACAGGGCTTATTGCGACCGAATACCGAAATGCTGGTCAAAGGACCGGGCGCGGGGGCGAGTTCGAACTGGTGTATCAAGCCCTTGAAAATTTATCGCTGCAGGCGAATTATGCCTATCAAATGGCAAGAGATGAGCGCTCTGGCCAGTCAGTTGGCAATGCGCCGAATCATCAGATTTATGCCCGCGCTGACTGGAGCATATCACCCCATTGGCTGCTGAGCTCGCAGCTTAACTGGGTGGGCGAACAGAAGCGATCCGCTGATGACTCGAGAGCGCCTGTTTCACGCTACACAACTCTGGACATGACCGTGCTAACCAGGGGGCTATGGCAAGGTCTGGATTTCTCTTTGTCCGTTCGGAACATCCTTGATGAAGATGTCCGGGATCCAAGTCCGTTTGCCAGCCCTACTCCACCGATCCCAAATGACTTTCCAATGCCTGGTCGCAGTGTCGTGGGAGAGCTCTCCTATAGCTTCTGATTCAGCGAACCTGTCGTCGCTGTACATAGAAGCTAGCGGCTGGCAAACACTCAGTCGTCCCAATCCCGTTTGGGTACTCCATCGTACACGATGCTTTCACACCGGACCGGGAAAAAGCTGCCTTCCGGTCTCTCTCTCGTATCCTTGAAGCAGGGCGCCATTCCCGCCACAAAACACGGTGTGAGAATCAGTTGGTACTCCTCGCAACTAAACCCCATATCCGCCGCCAGGGCAGCGTGCACGGCAGCGACGTTCATGGAGTACCCGTGTTTGTTGTTGAGATGCTCGTAAACGGAGAATGCCATCTTCAGATAGTGGCCCTCGGCAAAACCGTACTCCCTGGCTTTATCAAGAGTGAAGGCAATACGCTCATCCGTGGTGGCCAGAGGGCGACCATATCCATACAAAATGCGCCCCAGTGATTTTTCATGGTCGACAAATTCTTCAAGTTTGCCACCCTTATCACACCACTTCCCTGCTCTGTAGAAAAAGTCCAGAGCCCGAACTTCGGGTCGACGACCATAAATGGATGCCTCGGAAATACTCAGTCCTGCCATCAGGCCCAAGGATGGGGTTGTACGAACTGAGCCCGCCAGAGCAGCCACGTGGTTGGGCCAAATGGAAGGGTCCGGATAACTTGTCCCGACCCAGTAGGAATTCAACATCTTTGCGACGTTCTCCCCCGGATCTCTTCCCAGAATGCTATACAAGTAGAGGTGAAGCCATTCCAGGTGATCCAGTTCGTGATGGAGATCCTTGCCGTGCATCACTACCCGCTCGGTAAGGAAGGCCTTCCCAATGCTCGTCAGCCAATGACTTTCCGTTTCAAGTAATCGCTCATGATTCATTGGTTTCCCTCCCTGGAAGGATCGTTATAGGGTCCCGGGTCGTTTGCTAGCTTAATGGCAGAGCTATAGAACGGAAATTTTTTCCAGCCCATCTTGCGTTGTTCCAGTGCATGGGCGGCCGCACCTGGCAGCCTCAGTATGAGGTAGAGCATACTGCCCTGATCTTGGTCCAGGCCGAGATCAACCAATGCCGCTGCCGCTATCGCTGTAATCGAGACAGGAAAACCGAAAAACGTTTCCAGTTCGCTGCGATGATTATTTAACCAATTCAAGGCGCCATTTTCCGGGGCAAACTGCACCAGGAGCTCCAGTGATTGACGCAACGTAGTGGGTAGCTGGTCGCCGTTGGGATCAAAGCCTGGCGGGTGCTCAAGCGCAGGCCAGATATCGGCCCTTTCATCTTCCTCGGGTGCCTGGAGTCGTGCCTTCCATCGTTCAAGATCTTGACCACACTCCTTCCATAAGCGTATACAGATCTCAAGTTCCTGAGAACCGCCATAAAGTCCGGATCCCACAGCAAGTGCGGACATAAGAGCAGAGCTGTGGTTAGTTCCTGCGACACCACCGTTCATGGCGGCACGAATGCCTGCGTCCTTTGGACCCAGGTTAACGAGAATCATGGCGAGCCGCTCAAGCAGAGCTGAAGCCGCGGGCTCCGGTCGTTCACCTTTGAACATCACCAACAGGTACTCAAACCAGCCTGCCTTTGCTATGACCTGCCCATACACATCGTAACCGTGACAGTAACAGGCTTTCGCCGCGAATGGATTGGAGCTTTCCGGCTCTTCAAACCAAAATTGTGAATGATAAACGTAGTCCGAGGGCACAAAGTTTCCCCTAATCTATTAGTCAGTGTGTATTGCGCTGGTTAATACCTTCATTCGTGATCCAAGAGGGGGTACCTGGTCGCCGTCAACGATAATATCCAGCAGGCATGGCCCGGGACGGGAAAGAATTCCCGGTATATCAAGGTCAGCTAACTGCTCCATGGTTTCCACCCTGAAAGATTCTACGCCCAATGCCCGGGCCATCATCGCGAAATCCACGTCTGGCAGTTGGGTTGCCACCCGTTCTCCTCCGCTCAATTTCTGTCCGTGGCTGACCATGCCTAGTGAGGCGTCATTAAGCACGAGCATCAGAATATTCAGGTTTTCCTGGCGGGCAATCGTCAACTCCTGGCCGGACATCAGGTAACTGCCATCGCCCGTGAAACAGACGACGGGGCTTTTTCGGTTGGCAATTGCCATCCCGATGGACGTTCCAATTGCCCAGCCCATGGCAGCAAAACCAAGGCCGATGTTGAAGAGGTTCTTTTCTGGCGGCATGCCGCTGGAGCGGCGCACATTCCAGTAGTGAATGCCCCATAAAAAGCTGTTTCCGGTGTCCATAAGCACCCGGGTGTCCGGTGAGCAGATCTGGCCCATGAAGTTCATAAGTGCCTGGGCTTTGATGCGCCCGGATCTTTCAAAGCACTTGTCGGGCTCGTCAAACCTGATATTGGCAGGCAAGCGATTATCGCCGGGTGCTGATTGCCCGGACAGGCCATCGTCGCGATGAGGCATTAAGTGCTCTGTCATCGACTGGAAAAGCAGTTTGGGCGAACCGAGCACCACCAGCCTCGCTATAATTGAGCGGCTAAGGTGCGCCGGATTATTGGAAATATGAATCAATCGGTCAGACAGAATCGTTGTCGGGTCCCAACCACAGGTGGACACTTCGTCCAGAGCGGTTCCAATGGCCACCACGCGATCTGCGTTTTCGATTTTCAGAGCGGCTGTTGCACTGTCGTGACCGGCAAAACCAAAGACGCCCCGATATAATGGATGAAAGCTATCTACAAGTCCCTTCCCACGCGGCGTGGTGACCAGTAACCAGCCGTTGGCTTCCGCCAGCGAGACCAGCATATCATTCGCGCCTGCAGAGCCCTCACCCAGGACCAGGGTAACTCTATTGGCTGATGCCAGCTCCTTGATCAGGGACTGCACCGCAGACGGATTTGGCGCTACTTCATGATCAACAAAGGCATTAAGCCCGTCGTTTCTTGCGATGCCAGACGGCCTGTGACGCATGACGTCAAGCGGTATGCCCAGATGGGCCGGTCCAGGCTGATTACTCATGGCGTGGCTGACTGCCTGAAGCAACTTGGTTTCAAGTTGCGCCGGGTGTGATACCAGCGTGTTGTAGCGGGTACACTTGGCAAACATTTCCACGGTGTGGATACCGGTGCAGGATGTTTCCTGCAATGAACCCTGGCCAAACTTGTCGAGTCCTGTTTGCGCCGATATCACAAGCATGGGAATGCCATCCGCGTAGGCGGATGCAACGCCTGTAAGGAGATTGGTCGCCCCGGGACCGGCAGTGGAACAACAGACGCCTATTTTTCCGGTTTCCCGGGCATACCCCTCCGCCATAAATGCGGCGCCGGACTCATGACGGGCTGTGATGGTTCTTATCCCACCCCGTCGCTCGCTCCTGGCCAGAGCATCGTAAAATGGCTCGATGCTCCCTCCCGGAACCCCGAACACATACTCGACACCGAGGTGCTCAAGATAACGCAGTATCAAGTCACCATTCTCAAGCATGAACAATCCTTCTAGGTGATTTCCGGGTATATCGGAACCGAGCGCGCTTTACGCCATCACTCCAATGGCCTGGGCCTGGAGATACCGAACCCCTGAGCGTAATCAATACCGAGATCCTTAAGCCGTGCCCGGACCTCATCGCTCTCAACAAACTCAGCCACGGTCTTGAGGCCGGCCGCGTGTCCTATCCGGTTGCAGGCGTCGACAATGCCCAGGTCGATCGGATCATTCAGCAGATTGCGGACGAAGCCGCCGTCTACCTTCAGGTAATCCACTGGCAGGGCCTTGAGGTAGGAAAATGAGCTCATTCCTGCGCCGAAATCGTCGAGAGCAAACTTGAAGCCCTTCTGTTTGGCGGTATTGATAAATTGCTGGGTTACGTTCAGGTTGGCGATGGCTGAGGTTTCAGTGATTTCAAAACAGATGCGTTCCGGTTTGAGTTTGTACTGTTCGGCCAGTTGGCAGATATACAGGAACAGCTCAGGCTCGTTGAAGGAACTGCCAGAGAGGTTGATAAAAAAGGTGCCGGTATCCTGACGGCCCAGGCCGCTCCGGGCAAGGTATTGGAAAGCCATTTCGATGACTTTGCGATCGATCTTGGTCATCAGGCTGAAGCGCTCGGCAGCAGGAATAAAGGCGCCTGGGGGGATAATGTCGTCGCCTTCCTTCAGCCGAACCAGGAATTCCGTCCGGTAGCCATCCACCGCGCTGGGTTGCAGCGCCACCATCTCCTGCTGCCACAGGCAGAAGCTGTCGCTTTGCAGGGCCTGCTGAATCCGGCTGGTCCAGTGCATGTCGTTTTGCCGCTGCTGCATGTCGCGATCGTTCGACTGGTAAAGCTGGACATTATTACGGCCCCGATCCTTGGCCGTATAGCAAGCCAGATCCGCGTGGGAGAGCAATTCGCTCGCCCGGCTGTAGTTGTTGTTGATCAGCACCATGCCGATACTGAGGGACACGGAAAACGGCTTGTTCTGCCAGACAAACCGGTATTCGCTGACCTCTTCACAGAGTTTTTCCGCGACTTTCCGGGCGTGAAAGGCGTCGCAGCCTCGCAGGAGCACCCCGAACTCGTCGCCGCCCAGCCGCGCCAGGGTGTCGTCTGACCGAACGTGTTCCGCCAGCAGCGCGGCGACCTGCTTCAGGAGGTGATCGCCCGCTATGTGGCCGCAGGTATCGTTGATGATCTTGAACTGGTCCAGGTCAAGATACAGCAGGACATGCTGTCCGCCGTTATCGTGCGTATCCTCGAGTGCCTGCGCAAGCCGGCGCTCGAACTCGCGCCGGTTTACCAGGTCCGTCAGGCTGTCGTGGTATGCCATGTACTCGAGGGTGGTTTCCGCCACACGCTTTGCCTGGCGCACGGTGCCTTCCCGGACTTCCCGGTCTATGGCCGGAATCAGTCGCGACAGGTTGTCCTTCATGATGTAATCCTGGGCACCGGCTTTCATGGCCGTTACCGCAACGCCCTCGCCTATGGTACCGGATACGATGATCACCGGCAGGTCCGCACAGTACTGCCTGGCCAGTTCCAACACCCGGAACGATGAGAAGCCGGGCATGTTGTGGTCGGTGATCAGAATGTCCCATTTGCACTTGCTCAGGGCCTGGCGCAAACGTTCCTCGCTGTTCACCAGTTCGTGATAGGGTTCAACACCCCCTTTTTGCATTTCTCGCAGAAGCAGCAGGGCATCGTCTTCGGAATCCTCGACGATCAACATCCTGAGTGGGCTGGCTGAGTCTGTCACTGACATTACCTTATGTAATCGAGCGAACGGCCCCGGCATTGGGCACTTTGTTGACGAAGAGCCAATAGCGGGCAAGTACAGTCATCTGTTCTGCAAACTCCCGGTAATTAATAGGCTTGGTGATGAAACTGTTAGCGCCGAGGCGGTAGGCCTCAAGCAGATCCGTCGGCTCGTCAGAAGACGTCACCATGATCACCGGCAGCCACTCCGTGAGCGGCGACGCCCGAATATGCTTGAGCACCTCCAGCCCGCTGACCTTCGGAAGTTTGACGTCCAACAGCACCACACCCAGTGAATCCAGGTTTCTGGAAGGCTGCCCGGCGCCATTGCCAAACAGAAAGTCCAGTGCCTCCTGGCCATCCTCCAGCACGATGACGGGGCTGGTCACACTGGCACTCTTGAGGGCACGAACCGTGAGGATCTGATCGTCTGGATTGTCTTCAACCACAAGGATTGAATGGCCGTCCATATTTTTATGCCCTTCAATGAGTTGCATTCAAGACCGAGTGTATTCAATAGTCTAGCGTTGATTCCGCGAAACAGGCAACTTCACGATAAAGCACGCACCCTTACCGACTTCCGACGTGGCGGAAATATCGCCATGGTGTCGGCGGATAACCCGGTACACCGTTGCCAGGCCTATACCTGTACCACCGAACTCAGCCGGTGTGTGCAGCCGATTGAACGCCACGAACAGTTTGTCGATGTATCGCATATCAAAACCGACGCCGTTATCCCGGACTTTGATGACGATGAAATCGCCCTCCGTGTTCGCCGAAACGTCAATCCGCCGCATGTCCGTCCTGGAACTGTATTTCCAGGCGTTCTCCAGCAGGTTCTGGAATGCGACCCTCAACATTCGGCTGTCACCATTCACCTGCATACCCGGTTGGATGTAGACCTCCGAGGGGACAGTGTCGCCGATGTCACCCAGTTCGTCTGTGATCTCCCGCAACAGCTCGCTTAAATCGGCAGTCTCATTCTCTATGGGCTGTCGGCTGACTCTCGAGAGCACCAGCAACCCGTCAATCAGGCTTGCCATGCGGACACTGGCGGAGCGGATCCTCCGCAGGTAATCCCTGCCGGCGTCATTGAGCTGGTCGCCACAGTCTTCTTCCAGAGCCTGTCCGAACCCCTCAATGGCTCGCAACGGCTGCCTCAGGTCATGGGACACCGAGTAGCTGAAGGCCTCCAGCTCACGATTGGCCATGCTCAGTTCCAACGTCCTTGCATCAACCGTTCGTTCGAGGCTGTCCCGGCTTTCCAGAATGCGAAGGTTCTGCTGTTCGATGGTGCCAATCATTTCGTTGAAGCTGTCTCCGAGGCGCCCCAGTTCATCGGTGCCGGACACCGGAGCGCGCAGAGTGTAATCGTGGTTTCTGGCAATGCGCTCGGCGGTGGCCGAGAGAGTCAGGATAGGCCCGGAAACAATTCGCTGGAGCCTCAGGGCGAGGAAAACGAGGGCCACGAGAATGATCATACCAACAGCAATGGTCACCAGAACAAAGGTGCGGATATGGCCGCGTAAGACATCGAGGTGTGATGTCAGAAATAACCGGCCAACGGTTTCGTTGTCCAGGGTTACCGGCATCACCAGCCTGTAGGCATCCCCCACAAAACCCTCATCCAACCGCTGCCGGACATCCGGGCAAGGGTGTCTGTCGGTGCTTTCCAGCGAGGACATTACCGTACCCTGCTGATTGTAGATACAGGCCTGGCGAATGGTTTCGATGCGCCTGAGGCTGGCAATGATGCTGGCAAGCTGTTCATTGTCTTCGAAAACCAGGGCGGCGGCGGACTGCTCCGCGAGGATACCCGCGATAACGTGAAGTTCAGATTCGAGCTGTTTCCGGTAATTCTGATTTTCAACGAAGATCAGGCTGATGCAGACCAGGGAAATCCCCAGGGCACTGGTGAACAGGGTCAGGAACAGGAGTTTGGTCTTTAGCCGCCAGTATCGAAATCGTTCCATCATCGCAACACCTTCACCGCCAGTTCCAGGAGTCGGGAGTTGATGGTCAGGCCGGCGTCTGTGGCGGCCTCCAGGTTGATCTCAAAACGAATGACGTTGCCCTGCTTGACGTAACCCACCATGCCGCCCCTGAGCGCGAAATCCGGCAGATCGCTGACGGTGAGCATGCCTTGCTGTCGGGCGATGTCCAGCGCGCTGGCCAGGCTCCGGGATTGCGATTGGCCAATAAACAGCACATCACAGCCCGTCAGGCCCGCCACGTCATCGGGGTATCTGAGTGTCAGTTCCCTGCCCTGGGATTTCCGGCCTCGGAGCGGCTCCAGAAGGTCGCCAAACGGATCATCGCCAAAAACGCAGACCTCCAGCGGTGTCGTATTGTTCTCGGCGGGAGACCAGGTCACGAAACGAGTGAAGTTGTAGAGGAAAGCCGCTTTTACCTCGTATTCCGAACGGATGGACGCATGCGCGGACGCCAGACCGAGACAGAGGTAAAGCATTAGGGAAATTGAAAATTTCAGGTGATCCCTCGCAGGTCGGCCAAGATTCAAGAAGTAAATTCGGGGAAAAGCCATGGGCGCCCGGCACCACCGGAAGGTTAGCATTCAACGGGCTGCCGTCAACTGATACTGGTTTTGCAGTGTGGAATGCCGGGGGATTTGGTCAACTGTTCACCAGTACAGTCTTGTCTTTTACATCTTCTGTACTGTTCCGGACCTCCTGCCCTGTATCTGTTCAAAAAACACCCGGGGAATAAACTTTTCATGAAGCATGGGAGGTGCATCATGAATATCATCAATCTGGCTCGTCGAATGAAGCGGTATACCCGGAACCATCGCACCCGCACACGCCTGCAACAGCAGGTCGCGGCCATGAGCCGGCGGGAGCTGGACCGGTTGACGCTGGATCTGGGGATTCCAAAGACGGTTCTTGTCCGGGAAATCAAACGGCCGTTCTGGTCTATGGGAGAATGATGGAGGCGTCGTCCACTGCCCTGCTATACGGTGGATGGCGCGCGAAAAGAAATGAATCATCGTTGAGAATAATACGCATTTGTTTTAAGGTTCACTCCCTACTCTATGCGTTCAACAGGTGTTTCATGAATCGTCCTAAAAATCAGAACCTTCGTTACACAATACTCTTTGCGCTGGGATGCGCCTCATCGGCTTTCGCCCAGGACGGCGACACACCACAGGCACTGGCTCCCTTGGAAGTAACCGCGACCCGGGGCCTGGATTCTCTGAACGTCAACCCGGGCGCAGTCACCGTTGTCGACCGCGAAGCCATTGAGGACCAGGCAGCACTGGGAGGGAACGTAGGAGACATACTGGCCAAGACGGTCCCGGGGCTATCGCCGTCAACCCATGGACTGACAACCGTTGCCCAGACCCTGCGCGGACGCAACCTGTTCGTTCTTATTGACGGTATCCCGCAAACCATCAGCCTGCGGGATGGCCTGCATTCGCTCAACTCCATCGATCCGGCGTCCATTGAGCGAATTGAAGTCATTCGCGGGTCCAATGGCGTCTACGGGTTTGGCGGTACTGGCGGTATCATCAACATTATTACCCGCAAAAATGAAAAAGGCGCCCCACTATACCGTACGGAAGTGAATGGCGGGGTCTCCACGGAACACCTGAAAGACAGCGAACAGTACGGCGTGTCACAGAGTGTGACGGGCGGCCAGGGCGCCTTCGATTACCAGCTCCGGGGTTCGGTGGAGAAGCGGAATTCTTTCTTTGATGCCGACGGCGACCGGATTCCACCGGACCCGAACGGCCAGGGTGGCATTGCCGATTCGAGGGAATTCGACCTGCTGGCCAAGTTGGGCTTTGACCTGGACGCCCAACGGCGCCTTCAGTTCACCACCAGTTACTACGACATCAAGCAGGACACCAGCTATGTACTGGCTCCCGGCGTTTACGGCGAGCAAAAAACGCGGGCGGTCAAGGGCGACCCCGGCGGAAAAGACCAGGGCACCGAAAACCTGAACGTGAATCTCACCTATAATGACGCCAGGTTGTTCGGGGACACCTCGTTCGGTGCTCAGCTCTACTACCGGGATTACATGACCCGCTTTGGGTACTTTGCCACCTTCTACCCGGGCGGCGGGCAGTCTAAAACCGAATCCGAACGGCTGGGTTCGCGGCTGGATTTTGAAACGCCATTCGACGTGCTGTCCGGTGCCAAACTCCTCTGGGGTCTGGATACCTTGATGGAAACCACTTCACAGCCCCTGGAAGACGGCCGCACCTTCGTGCCCGAGATGGACCAGAACAGCGTAGCGCCCTTTTTGCAGGCGGAGCTTCGGCTGGATGAGCAGTGGACCGTCAACGCCGGGCTGCGTTATGAAAAGTTCTGGTTTGAAGTGGACGATTACACCACCGTATTCGGTGCTGACGTCCAGGGCGGCGAGCTTGAATACAGTGAGACGGTCTTCAATACCGGCGCCAAATACCAGATCAACAACGTATGGGCGGCCACAGCGACCTTCTCCCAGGGCTTTACGGTGCCTGAGATTGGCAGAACGCTGCGTCAGCCGCAGCAAGGCACGTCTTTGGACCAGATCCGACCGCAGCCCCAGGTGGTGGATAACTACGAACTCGGCACCGAAGCCGTCTGGACCAGCGCTGATCTGGCTCTGACGCTCTTCTACAGCGAGTCCGAACTGGGCACAAGCCTTGCCGCGGCCAACGCCAACGAGCCGATTCCGGTGCTGCGTAGCCCGGAGCGGATCTATGGGTTTGAAGCGGCGTTTAACGTGTACCCCACCGATAACCTGAGCACAGGCGGTACCTTCACCTGGATGGAAGGCAAGGTCGACTCCGATGACAATGGCAGCTATGAAAGCTACCTGCCGGGGAACCGGATTTCGCCCCTCAAGCTGACAGGGTATGTCGAGCACCGGACCTCGGCCCGTTGGAGCAATCGCCTGCAAGCCATGGTCGTCGGTGATCGTGACCGGTTCAATGGCACTGGCTTTGGCCGGGGTGAGGTGGAATCCTACACCATCGTGGATCTGACCAGCCGCTGGCAACTCCGGCACGGCGATATCACGCTCGCCGTCAACAACCTGCTGAATGAGGATTACTTCCCGGTGATCTCACAAATCTACAACTTTGATACCCAGTACACCCAGGGCCCCGGCCGATCAGTCATGGTGACCTACGGGCTGGACTGGTAAGACTCTCGGGCTGATTCCACCGGATCATTCACGGTTTCGACGTGAACGGCAAACCAACACAGGGAGGGTGTTGGTCCTTCCTCAAGATCAGCGCAGGTATCGATGCGCTGAGTCGTTCTGACTTCGCAATGCGCTACCAAGGTGCCTGACGCCTCACCACTGTGCCAGTGCACCGGAACAATGGCCCTACTCTCCCCACGGGATTCCCCTGCATCAACACGGGTGGTGGCCGTTATGCCACGAGCCGACAGCCGCTCCAGGACAGCAATTTCCGCGCATTGCCGGGCCGGTGATAGTCCACCATGGCCCCGGAAGCAAGGCAGGTAGGGCCGGTTAGCGGTTTCGCAGGCCAGCAATGGCGTGATATCTGCCGGGGCGATCCGGCCGTATTTTCGCAGTGAGGGTAAGACAAGAACACTGGCGGCCAATCGACAGCCACCCAGGTGCGAACTCTCCCAGAGTTCCATGGGCATCGTTTGCTGTTGTATGGCTTTGTCCAGGCGGCGATAGGTGTCGTAACCGAATTTGGCACAGCATTTGTCTTTCTTGCCATGGGTGCAGCAAAGCATCACCGGCAACAACTGGTGCTGCCCCGCCCAGCGATCAAGGCAGTGTCCGGCGTTCATGTCCGCCAGAAACCGGGGCAACTGCTCACGGTGCACGTCGAAGGCCCTTGCTTCCGGATACAGGATGAGCCGGTGCAGCTCGGCAGGCTGATCCCTGCGGGTAATCAGGTTGACCCGCCGGCCGCCGGCTACCAGCGTTTCAATTTGATCCAGCAGTTCGTGAGACATATCACGGGCCTGGCGCAGACTCCGGGTCCAGGTTCGACGTGGCCAGCTGATCAGCAGCATTCGCCCGGCATGGGTCGCCGTGCCGGCCAGGGGGTCGCCAGCCTTCGCGCTGTCCACGGCACAGAACCGGGGTGGTTGTTTCTCAGTCATGGCAGCTCACGGTTTCGGGTGCACCAGGCTGCAGCCTGCTATGGCGCTGCCCCCGCACCGGAACACACACGGGGCGCCCGGTGTGAGGATCCGGGACCACCTGGGCTTCGAGTTCAAACACCGAGCTGAGTGTGCGGGAGGTGAACACCTCGCCGGGGGTGCCGCGATGGATGATGCGGCCCGAGCGCATCATTACCAGGCAGTCTGCGTAGGCCGCGGCCAGATTCAGGTCATGCAGTACCACCAACAGTGTCCGCCCATGGTCATGGGCCAGGCTGGCCAGCAGTTCGAGCAGATCCACCTGCACTTTCAGGTCGAGAAAGGTGGTTGGTTCATCCAGCAGCAACAGGCCGGTCTGCTGGGCGAGCACCATGGCAATCCAGCACCGTTGTCGCTGGCCGCCGCTGAGGGCATCCACCGGTCGATCAGCAAAACCGGTGACATCTGCGGCCCTCATGGCTTCATCCACCGCCTGCTGGTCCTGGCGTGACCACTGGCGCAACAGGGTCTGATAGGGAAACCGCCCCAACCCCACGAGTTCCCGGACCGTCAGCCCGTCCGGCGCCGTGGGGCTTTGGGGAAGAATGCCCAGTTGCCTTGCAACCCAACGGGTGGACTGGCGATGGATGTCCTGGCCATTCAACAGTACGTGCCCATTACGGGGCGCCAGGGTGCGCGCCAGGGTTTTCAGCAAGGTGGACTTGCCACAGCCATTCGGGCCAAGCAGTACCGTCAGTTTGCCCGGGTCGAGTGTGAAATCCACGTCGCTGATGACCGTTTCCCCGCCATAGCCCACGGTCAGGTTATGTCCGCTCAGGGTGGGCGGCGGATGGGCGGCTGCGCGGCTGTGGCTGTATTCTGGGATCGGAGGTTCTCGCTCAGGCATGATGATATCGCATTGAAGGTTGTGCAGATGATAGTATTACGCATTCTCATTATCAAATCTGACACTCAGCCAAAGAACCTTCACTGTGCCTGGAAACCCTCTTCCGAACCGATTACTGGTGACCGCTATTGCCCTGCTCTGGCCCGCCCTCGGCGCCTGTGCCGGGGCAGTGGCCATCGAACATGCACTCGGTGTCACGCGCATACCAGAACCACCGGAGCGCGTAATCTCGCTCTACCAGGGCGCCACGGATACGGCGGTGGCCCTCGGGCTGGAGCCCGTGGGTGTGGTGGAGTCCTGGACGGAAAAACCGGTGTACCGGTATCTGAGAGGCCAGTTGACCGACGCTCACATGCTGGGCCTGGAAACCCAGCCAGACCTTGAACGCATTGCCTGGCTGCATCCCGACCTGATTGTTGGCGCCCGCAACCGTCACCGTGCCATTTACCCACTGCTTGATCAGATTGCCCCGACCGTGATCGCTGACGATGTTTACGACTTCAAAAGGCTTCTAACCATGATGGCCCGAGCCACCGGCCGGGTGCAGCAAGGTGAGAACCTGCTGGCCTGCTGGCGGGCACGGGTAAGGGATTTTCGGGCGCGTATCAGCGACAAGCTTGGCTCCCGGTGGCCACCGGAGGTCGCCATTCTCAGTTTCCGGGCGGACCATGCCCGGATTTACTATGGCGGGTTCGCCCGCACGGTGCTGGATGAGCTGGGCTTTGCCGCTCCCGCCGCCCACCACAGCGACAGCTGGGGGATAAAACTGACCAGCCAGGAGAGTATTCCAGCCATGGATGCCGACGCCATTTTCGTGTTCATGGAGGACGACCCGGCCGTGCAGCGTACCTATCGTAACTGGACCTCACATCCACTGTGGCATGCCCTCCGCGCGGTTCGTCAGGAGGAAGTTCACATCGTTGATCCGGTTATCTGGAATATGGGCGCTGGCATCCTCGCAGCCCACCGCATGCTTGATGACCTTTACCGGCATTACCGGCTTACAGTCGATAGTGAGACATGCGCACCATGAGTCCTGACAATATGAACCGGGTCCTCGGTGTCGCCGGTTGTCTGATGCTGCTCGCCCTGGCGGTTTTCAGCAGCCTGTTGCTGGGGCATATCGCGGTGAGCGTGGATGCCCTCTTTAACAGCCTGTTTGACTATCAACCTGGCAACCTGGAACACCTGGTGGTGCGCTCAGAGCGCGTGGCGCGGACCCTGATTGCCGTGGCCGTCGGTGCCGGGCTGGCTGTCGCCGGGGTGCTGATGCAGACATTGACCCGAAATCCGCTGGCGTCGCCGGGCATCTTCGGGATTAACGCCGGTGCGCTGTTCTTCGTGGTGGTAGGCGCCAGCCTGCTCTCCCTGACAGCGCCGACAGAGCTGATATGGCTGGCATTCACCGGCGCGGCCGTGGCGGCGGCTTTGGTGTACCTGCTGGGGCGCGATCCTGGCCAGGGGCTGTCCCCGGTCCGAACCGTTCTGGCAGGGGTCGCTATTACCGCGCTCTTTGTTTCCTTCTCCCAGGGTCTGCTGATCCTGAACCAGGACCGCTTCGAGAGTATTCTGTTCTGGCTGGCCGGTTCGGTATCCGGCCGCTCCCTGGACACAGTGGCACCACTTTTGCCCCTGGCGGCAGCCGGCATTGCCGTAACCTTCGCCCTCACGCGGCAGTTGAATGTGCTGGGCCTGGACGATGACGTAACCCGGGGCCTCGGCCTGAACGCCGGGCGGGTTCGGCTGATTGCGGGGCTGGTCGTCATTGTCCTGGCGGGAACATCGGTGGCGATAGCAGGCCTGATCGGGTTTGTCGGATTGATCGTCCCCCACATCGCCCGGCGCCTGTTCGGAACGGACCACCGCTGGCTCCTGCCCGCGGCCGCGATAATCGGTGCCACCCTGCTGGTGGCCGCGGATACCCTGGCCCGGCTGGTCATTCCGCCCCAGGAAATTCCCGTGGGGGTGATGACCGCGCTGATGGGCACGCCGTTGTTTCTGCACCTCGCCCGCAAAACCGGGAGAACGACATGAGACCGGTACCCCGGGTATGGCGCAGTCCGGACGACCGGTGGTCAATCCGGTGTCAGCCCCGGGTGCTTGGGGTGGTGGCGCTGTTAAGCCTGCTGCTGGTATTAAGCGCCGGGGTCTCACTCAGTATGGGCAGCCACCCGATGACCCTGTCCACAATGTTGCAGGCGCTGATCGCGCCCGGCGACGATCCGGGTATTCAACTGATCCTGTTTGAGATCCGCTTGCCTCGCATAGTGATGGGAATTCTGGTGGGTGCTGCGCTCGGTGTATCCGGGCTGATGCTACAGGGGCTGGTGCGTAACCCATTGGCTTCGCCCGATGTCATCGGGATCACCAGCGGTGCTTCGGCGGCAGCGGTGCTTTCCCTGTGGCTGGGAGGCACCGCGGTCGCGTTGGTGCCTGCGGCCATGTTGGGGGCCCTGACGGTCGCATCGGTCATTGTCGCCCTGGCCTGGCACCGGGGTGTCAGCCCGGGCCGGCTGGTGCTGGTGGGTATCGGCCTGGCGGCAGGCCTGACCTCCCTCACCACCCTGCTGCTGGTACTCAGCCCGGATACGACTGCAATGATGGCGTATGTCTGGCTGACCGGGAGCCTGTACGCGTCCCGGTGGCAGGATGTCCTGGGCCTGGCACCCTGGCTGGCGCTCTGCCTGCCCCTGGCGCTGGCCAAGGCCAGGCACCTGGACATTCAGGCCATGGGAAACGATCTGGCACAGGGATTGGGCAGTGCGGTGCAGGGACACCGGCTGCTGTTTCTGTTGCTGTCGGTGGCGCTGGCCGGTTCCGCGGTTGCCTACGCCGGCGCCTTGGGCTTCGTCGGGCTAATGGCGCCCCACCTGGCCCGGCGCCTTGTTCGGGCCGGACACCCGGGATTACTGATTATAACCGGACTGACCGGCGCGCTGATCGTGCTCTGGGCAGATCTGATCGGGCGGACCGGGTTTGTGCCACGGGACTTGCCGGCGGGGATATTCGTGGCGGGTATCGGAGCACCGTTCTTCGTGTTTCTGCTGTATCGTCTTCGCCGGCAGGGGCGTTAGCCAGAACGAAAAACCGGGGCACCAGGCCCCGGAAAGGAAGACAACCATGAAGATCAGAAGTCGAGTTGGTATCCCAGTTTAATGGTCCGCCCCCGGCCCTTGAAATAATACTCATCACTGACTCGTGCCGCTTGCGAGTAATACGTGAAGTAATCCTCGTCCAGCAGGTTCTCGATACCGAGAGAGACGGTGCCAGCACTGGTTTGATAGGCCATTGCGCCATCCAGCAGGCCGTAGCCATCGAAGTCCAGTTGTTCTCCCTCCACATCACGGTCCAGGAACTGCTGGAATTGCAGATGGCTGGACAGTGCGCTGGTCCAGCCGGCGGACCAGGTCAATTTCACGGTTTCCGGAGCGATATTGATGCCGGTCAGCTTTTTGTCGACGCTGCCGTCGCCATCGGTGTCAGACTTACCCGAGGCGTAGGTGTAGACAAAGCCCAACGTGTGCCGGGAAAACACGTCGGCTTCGGCGGTCACCTCCACGCCCTTGATTTCGGTTTTCTCGCGGCTGCCCACCCAAGTGCCGTTTTGCTCGGTCAGGCGCTCACCAAACTCGGAATCCGACTCGTAGTAGCTGACTTCCAGGTGGTAACGGTCCCAGTTGAAGCGCGTTCCCACTTCCCGGTTATCGGTGACGATAGGCTGGAGCTGAAGCAGGTTGTCGACATCCTGTCCCGGGGTACCGATACCCCGCAGTACACGGCCGACGTCCGGCATGCCAAAGCCTTCGGAGTAATTGCCATAAATCTGCGCCCAGTCGGTCACCTGATAGACGATGCCGGCGTTAAACAGTGTCTCATCAAAGTCCGGGCTGCCGCCCTGAACTGTGACATTATCCTGAGTCACATTACTGCGATCGATAGTGTTATAGGTGTTTACGTCGAGCTCTGCCTGTTCGTGGCGCACCCCGGTATGCAGGCTGAGCGCATCGGTGACCTGGATATCGCCCTGCACAAAACCGGCAAGGTTCCGGAACTGCGAATCCGGCACATAGGTGCGCCCGGTCTCAACCAGTACCTGTTTGGTCTCATCCTGCAGCACATCCAGGCCGGTAGTCAGCGTCAGGTGGTCATTCAGTAGCCCGGCCCGGGTGAGCGTGAACTTGCCCCCCAGTTTGTCAGACTCATTCCGGGTCTGGTCGAACTGGGTGTTGCCGTCTTCGTCCTGATAGGGAAAGTAAGGCGTTGTTGCGAATTGCGCCCGAAAGGTCTGGCTGTAGAGCTGGGTATCGACCCGGTTGCCGAACCAGTCATCGTGGGTGTAGGAAAGCCGCGCGGTGGTCACGCGATTGTAGCCTGGCTCCCCATCCGGGTTACCGGGGCGCGCCGTGGTGGGTTCGCCGTTCGCCCGGTCGCCGGGCACCGGCACGTAACCGCCCTCGCCTTCGAGTTCGAAACGGTTCACGAAAAACTCGACATTCTGGCTGTCGTCCAGCCAGTAACCGATCTTGGCCAGCACATCGTAGCTCTCGGAGTTCTGGATTTCC
Source organism: uncultured Marinobacter sp. (assembly GCF_946886895.1). The sequence continues at coordinate 32,977 of NZ_CAMPJO010000008.1, forward strand.
CCCGGATAGGCCACGCCGACAATCCGGTCACCGCCGTCGTAATAGATACCCCGCTTCTGCAAGGTAGCGCCCGCCAGGTAGTCCCAGGAACCTGACTGACCGCTGAGCTGGTAACCGAGTTTGTACCCCTGGCCATCGGAGTCGACATCGTCATCTGTGGTTACGCTGGCGTTCAGGGACTGGTTCAGCTCGCCGCCCTCCGGCTTCCGGGTTACGAAGTTGATGATGCCGCCGGTCGCACCCAGCCCGTGCTCCGCGCTGGCACCATGGATGACTTCGATTCGTTCCACCATGCTCAGGTCAATGGTGTAACTGTCACGGGCACTGTCGCGCAGCGGGTTGGTCTGGGGCACTCCGTCCACCAGAAACAGTGGTGAGCGGCCCCGGAAGGTTTCCCCGGCATTGGACAGTTTCTGTCGCCCCGGTGAATAAGATGGGATGAGATTGCTGAGGACCTGCCCCGAATCGGAGGTGATAGCCAGTTGCTGCTCGATTTCCTCTCGGGTAATGATCGTGGTTTTCTGGGGTGTTTCATTGACCGTTGCATGATTCCGCTTGGCGGTAACCACCAGGGGGGCCAGCTTATTGGCGCTGCGGCCTTCGTTGTTCATGGTCTGGGCGGTGCCGGATACCGGAACCAGGGCCGCAATACTCGCGCTGAGCAGCCACCGGGTGGGGAGTACGATGTTCATAGAAAGGGTCTCGAATCGTGTGCATGGCTCGCCCGGAAGTCTACTCCCGGGCATCACGTGGCATTAATGCGACGCAAATGCTAACGATTCGCACTTCCATATGCAAACAAACTGTAGCTTTTCCTGCCAGTCACCCGTTGGTGGTCAGGATGCCTCCTCTTCTTCCACCACCTGGTCTTCGTGCTCCTCCACCAAATCCTCCAGGGTCATGTGCTCACACTCCCGCTCCGCGAGAAAACTGTCCGCCGAGTCGATCAGAATGCCGTCATCCCGCATGAAACGGCGCCCGAGCAGAACCGGATACGAAAACTTTCCGCGATCCGCCAGCGAGAACTGGGTTTCGTGACGGGTACCGGCGATGCAGAACTCCATCATCACCACATAACGCCGCTGCGAGGGTGCACCCTTGCGTTTGATCAGCACGGTCCGGGTTATCGGGCGCTCAAACTCCAGGATCACGTCTTCGTGATCGACCGTACCTTCGGTCGGCTGGTCCTCGTGATCGCCGAGAGGGATCTGAAAGCTGACCCACTCCTCTTCCCCTTTATTGAACGGTTCCACGTTCACGGCGTGCAGGGACGAGGTTTTGGCACCGGTATCCAGGCGCGATTTGAGCCGCAGGCCGGTGTCCTGCATGACCACCCACTCAACGTACCCCAGAGTCTCTGGCACGCGGCCTGACTTGCCCTCTCCCTTGTCATTGGCGTCATGGTTGTCAGCAAGCGCACCGGCGGTGGTCGCCATTGCCAGCATCAGGGACATACCGACCGCATTAACAAACCGCATTAAATATCTCCTGCAAATCTCTGTAGTTCAGGGAAAAAGTTAAGAAAGTGTGTTTCCAGTTCCCGATGATGAGGCCGGATTTCATCGATCATACCCGCGAAACTGTTCCGAAAACGCAAGCGGCCAGCCACCCGATCCAGGGCATAGCCGATACTGTCCAGGTTGTCGTAAGCGCCAAACCAGTCGTTCGAGACCATTCGACGGGTCACCCTGGCCATGGGTAACGGCATCAGGTGCTCATTCTCTTGAAGCTCCCCATAGATCTGGTGGATAAAGGCATCCCGGTCGGTCCCGCTGAACCGGTTCCAGTTCCGCAGCAAAAAATGATCATAGAGGATGTCGAGGGCGACGCCGGCGAACCGCCGGCGCTGGGCGGAAAACAATCGCTTGCTCGCCAGCACATCCGGGTGCCGGTCGGTGAAGGCATCCACCGCGCGATGGTGCCGGACACCATACTGTACGGACTCCGGTAGCGCAGACAGGTCCACGCCCCGGGTGAAATCGCCAAGGATGCTGCCCATCCGCGCCTGTGCCGAGTCTGGTGCCAGAAAAACATGGGCAAGGTGGTTCAAGCAGCCTCCCTGGGGTGAATGCGACGGTGTGAATACGGCGGTCAGAAATTCAGCTGAACGCCCAGTCCGAGACCGTCAACGCTGACGTCGCCTTCCTCATAGTATCGCATGTACTCCAGGTTGCCAGACAGGTTGGGCGCAAAGGCCATGTTCAGGCCCAGGCCATAAGACACATCGGAGTCATCCTCCGTGACCGTGCCGAACACCGATTCCGCCTCCACTTCCACGCGGGTAAAACCCAGCACCGCGTAGGGCGTCAGGGGCGATTCGTTGGCCAGATTGAAGGTAGCATAGCCGCCAAAGAAATTGTCCAGGGCATAGTCCACGCCGCCGATACGGTCATCGTCAACACCAAACCCACCCCGGGCTTCAATGCCGAGGAACGGTGTTGCCATTACGCCCACCTTGGCCGACAGGGTGCCGACATCGGCATCGTCATTGCCGGATTCCAGGCTGACAAAACTGTAGTTCAGCCCGGTGTACAAACCGCCCACGGCGGATTTGTACATGTCCTGGCCATGGGCAACACCCACCGACGCCAGACTGGTGGTCATTACAAGGACTAGTGAACGTGTGGTGCGCATGTTGTTCTCCTTTACCGAATGAGTCGGTACGCGTTTATGAAATTGCACCAACCCCACGAAATATGCCAGTCCATGGATCCGGATTTACGTCATATTTACAGTGATTTAATGGCCCGTTAATACACACCACCACGCTGCCCAAAAGCCGGCCACCTTGCAGACGTCGTGCCCCACAGGTATTCTGACGCCCTCTCTCGGTCCGGCTGGCTTGAGCATCCATTGAGAAACCTTACCCCTGTTATCTTCATCATCAGCGTCATGTTTGTACTGTTGAGTATTTTCATGACCTTACCCGTGATATTTCTAGTGGGTTCAGAAGCGCCGAACGCCTACGCGTTCGCCAAGTCGGCAGGTATCGTCTGCGGTATCGGGGTTCTGGGCATTGTCACGACCTATCGCCAGTCGCGAGACCTCAAGCCGCGTTACATGTTTGTGCTCACGGTCTCTTCCTGGTTCATCATTGCCCTGCTCTCGGCCTTGCCGTTCTACCTGAGCGACGGTGGCATTTCCGCGGCAGACGCCTTTTTCGAAGGTTCCTCGGGCATCACAACCACCGGCGCCACGGTGTTTACCGGGCTGGATACCATGGATCAGGATTTATTGCTGTGGCGCTCAATACTGCAATGGATTGGTGGCATCGGTATCATCGGAATGTTCGTTGCGGTGCTGCCGTTCCTGCGGGTGGGCGGAATGCGCCTGTTTGCAACCGAGTCGTCGGAATGGACGGACAAGGCCCTGCCCCGCATGAAAACCCTGAGCCGCGGCCTGCTGATCGTGTACCTGTTTTTTTCCGTGCTCGCGGTGCTGACCTACTGGCTGTCAGGCATGATCCTGTTCGACGCCTTTAATCATGGCCTGACCAGCATTGCCACCGGCGGCTTTTCCACGTCGGACCTTTCCATGGGCAAGTTCAGCGATCTGATCCTGATGGAGGCCACTCTATTCATGATCATCGGCAGCCTGCCCTTCTTTCTCTTTGTCCGTGAGATGCACGGCCAGCACGGGGTTCTGTTCCGGGATCAACAGGTGCGACTGTTCCTGCTGATTCTGGTGCTGGTGCCGCTGCTGATGACGATCTATCGCTGGCTGGTCTCGCCGGTACCTTTCGATCCGTTGCACAATTATGTTGCCACGCTGTTTAACGTCACATCGGTAGTGACGACCACCGGTTATGCCTCGGAAGATTATTCCGCCTGGGGACCGCTGGCCTTCGTGCTGTTTTTCTTCCTGATGTTTATTGGCGGGTGTTCCGGCTCCACCGCCGGCGGGATGAAAATATTCCGTTTTCAGCTATCGATGATTATTCTGCGGGAACAGTTGATGCGGCTGCTGCACCCGAGGGCGGTGCTGACGCGTAATTACAACGGGCGGGCGGTCAGTGACGAAATCATCTCGTCCATGATTGCCTACACCTTCATTTTTCTGCTGTGCCTGTTCCTGATGACCGTGGCACTGGCCGCCCTGCAGCTTGATTTCGTCACCTCCCTGTCCGGGGCATTGACGTCCCTGACCAATGTCGGCCCCGGCCTGGGCGACATTATCGGACCGGCCGGCAACTTCAGCTCATTGCCGGACGCCGCCAAGTGGGTATTGGCCGTGGGCATGCTGATGGGGCGTCTGGAGATACTCAGCGTGGTGATTGTCTTTTCACCGGCGTTCTGGCGCAGCTGACAACCACCAACCGCTGATCCGGTTTATCGCAGTACGTGCCTATGGATAAACCGGCCGATGTCCAGCACCTCCTCCAGGCACACACTGTGCTCCATCGGGAAGGTCTGGTAGGTCGGGTCGTAACCCATTGCCTTCAGGGTTTCCACGCTTCGAACGCCCAGCGACTCCGGTACCACAGGATCAAAGGTACCGTGATAGATGCTGATCGGAATGTCGGCATTCGCGGCTGATCGATTCACCGTGGCCTCGGTCGCGAAATACGTGGACAGTGCGAGAATACCGCCCAGGCGTTCCGGGTAGGCCAGGCCCACTTCATAGGCCACGGCCCCGCCCTGCGAAAATCCCGCGATGATAATGTGCTCTGCAGGGATTCCCCGCTCAATTTCCCGATCAACCAGCCTGGCCACCGCCTGGGCGGACTGCATCAATTGCTCGGTGTCCACCACCCGGTCAATGTCCATGGCCTTGATGTCGTACCAGGCGGGCATGGACATACCGCCATTGATCGTTACCGGCAGATTGGGGGCATGGGGGAAAATGAACCGTACCGCCGCACCGTCGGGCAACCCAAGCTCCGGAACCACGGGCTCGAAATCATGGCCGCTGGCGCCAAGGCCGTGTAACCAGATGACCGCCGCTGTGGGGTTCTGGCCGGTTTCCAGTTCAATGTACCGAAGATCCTGCACGCACTACCTCATTCGTTGATAGATGGAGTCTGGTCCTGGCCCGGGCAGCCCGGGTCCGTATTGGCATTCAGTGCTGTCAGCACCGGGTTGGCATACATGTCCAGTAGATAGGGACGAATGGCGGGATCACAAGCATTGAGCCGGCGCTCCATCTCCGCTTCCGCCGCTTCCATTTCGGCTGGTGACCAGGTTTCCGCCGTCATGACCGAATCGCTCACGGTCTCTGGTGTCGCGTGAGCCTGGGGGTGAAGGCCCCGTTGGTGGTGTGCCACAAGATTGGAGGCATGCAGGTGATAGTTGGCATGCATGTCACGGTCAATCCGGGCCGCCAGACCCCTGGGATTATCCGGTGACTGCTTGATCGGCGCACCAAAATGCACATGCACATGGCCTTTGAAACCGGTCAGCCCACGCATGATCTGTTCCGTATCTTCGCCCTCGGTTTTTGTGTAGGTGCCGGTGCGGGCGCGGGTTTCCAGCTCCCGGGCCTTATCGGCATCGCAGGGGTCGTACTCGTAGGCGATGGACACCGGCACAATGTTCAGGCGGTCCATGGCTTCGCCAAATCCGAGGCCACTTTTCTTGCGGCTCATGTAGAACATCTTGATGATGGCGGGATCGGTCGCATCCAGGCCATCTTTCGCCCGCCCTTCCCGCTGGGCAATCCAGATACTGTCGTTGTTATCGATGCTGTGATTGATAAAACCCGAGAGCGTTATATAGGCGTCCCGCATCTCCCGTGGGCTGGTCATGTTCCGGCGCACCACAAAGCTTTTGTTCAGCCGCATCATCTCCGCGAACACCCGGTTGGCCAGCAGGTTGTCCCCAATGGCAATGCGCGTGGTACAGAAGCCGTTCTGGAACAGCAGGTAATTCACCACCATCGGGTCGAACACGATGTCCCGGTGGTTGGAAATGAAGAGATGGGCGGTGTGCTTGTCGAGATTCTCCAGGCCACTGTGAGTGACCCGTGACGTGGTATTCTCAACCAGTTCGCCGACGTAGCCGGAAAGCCCCGCCTGCAGGTCATCGATACGGGTATAGTGGCCAAAATGGCTTAACAGCCAGCGTTTGATGAATAGCCGCAGCATCGCCGGTGCCCAGCGCGCCAGGGTCGGCGATTTAAAGCGGCCCACCATATCGAGAAATTCCTGGTCATTCACCAGGCGGTGTATCGCGGGGCCGGTTTCGTCGTCCGAATAGGGACGGATGGCGTCAAATTCCTGCATGGAAGCCCTGTTATTATGAGTGTCTGTCACGGTATCCGGTAAAACGGTGGTTTGAAAACGGCGGTATTGTAGCGTTTCTCACACAGCTTTGCCTCTATCCGCGGTGTACGGGCCTGGCCAATTGTCCCCGTTAATCTGGTATCATCGGCCACCGCGCCGTCACGGGATTCCAGGCCCCGTATTGTCACCCAGGCTTACCGCCGCGAACCCGGTTATTTTATGTACCCTGATCAGCCCTTCGAACAACTGTCCTCCGAACGACCTACCGCGTCCCGACGAGACCCGGAACAGGTGTTGCACGAGGTGTTCGGCTATGAATCCTTCCGGCCGCTACAGGGTGACATTATCCGGGAGATCTCTGCTGGCGGCGATGCCCTGGTACTGATGCCCACCGGTGGCGGCAAATCGTTGTGCTATCAGGTTCCGGCACTGGTTCGGCCAGGCACGGCCATTGTTATTTCGCCGTTGATTGCACTGATGCAGGATCAGGTGGCGGCGTTGAAGGAACTGGGCGTGAAAGCCGCATTCCTGAACTCAACCATGGATTTCGAACAGGCACGGGCAACCGAATACGCCCTGACCACCGGTGAGCTTGACCTGCTCTACTGCGCTCCGGAAAGGCTGATCCAGCCGCGCACCATCGAACTGCTGCACAGCGCTTCCATATCCCTGTTTGCCATTGACGAAGCCCACTGCGTGTCGCAATGGGGGCACGACTTCCGGTCGGATTACCTGCAGCTCAGCATGCTGGCCGGAGAGTTTCCGGGCATCCCCCGGATAGCCCTGACGGCGACGGCGGACGAGCGCACCCGCAAGGAGATTGCCGAACGCCTGTCACTGACCGACGCTCGCCACTTTATCAGTGGCTTCGATCGCCCCAATATTCAATATCGCATTGCGCCGAAAATAAATGCAAACAAGCAGTTGCTGGATTTTATTAAAGCAGAGCACGAAGGCGATTGTGGCATTGTGTACTGCCTGTCACGGAACAAAGTGGATGCCACGGCCGCGCTGCTGTCGAAGAACGGCTACACCGCACTTCCCTATCACGCCGGCCTTAACGCCGTTGATCGCGCCCGGCACCAGGAGCGCTTTCTGCGGGAAGATGGCGTGATCATCGTCGCCACCATCGCCTTCGGGATGGGTATCGACAAGCCGGATGTCCGCTTCGTGGCGCACCTGGATTTGCCCAAGAGCCTGGAGGCCTACTATCAGGAAACCGGACGGGCGGGCCGGGATGGCAAGCCCTCCACAGCCTGGATGGTGTATGGCCTGCAGGACGTGATCAAACTGCGGCAGATGCTGGAGGCCTCCCAGGGTAACGACCATTTCAAACGGGTAGAGCGGCAAAAGCTGGACGCCATGCTCGGCCTCTGTGAGGTAACGCGGTGCCGGCGACAGGTGCTTTTGCGGTATTTCGGGGACGAGCTGGAGCAGCCCTGCGGCAACTGCGACACCTGCCTGAATCCGCCGGAAACCTGGGACGGAACCGTGGCGGTGCAGAAGGCGCTGTCGTGCGTTTTCCGCACCGGACAACGGTTTGGCGTAACCTACCTGATCGATGTATTGCGAGGCTCGGAAAACGAACGGATCCTGCAGTTCGGGCACCAGCAGGTGTCCACCTACGGGATTGGCACCGAGCTCTCGGCGAACGAATGGAAGTCCGTGTTCCGGCAACTGGTGGCCAACGGCTATCTACGGGCCGATCCCGACGGGTACGGTGCGCTGCAGCTGACCGAAGAGTGCCGCCCGCTGCTCAAGGGCGAGCACACCGTGGAGTTGCGGAAAGACCCGGTGGTCAGGAAATCCACAGGGCGGAGTTCCGGCACACGCTCCGGCAGCGCGATACGGGACCAGATCACCGACCCGGCCGGCTGGGACGCCCTGCGGGCCTGCCGCAAAGCGCTGGCAGACAAACAGGGCGTACCGCCCTACGTTATTTTTCATGACACCACCCTGTTCGACATGCTGGAACGCAAGCCGGGAACCCTGGACGAGCTGGCAGAGGTCAGTGGCGTGGGTGCCGCCAAGCTTGAGAAGTATGGCGCAATATTCCTGGAAACCATTGCTACGCTCCAGGAAAGCTGAGTGGCCAGCGCTTTCAGAAATATTGTTTTACACTTTTTTGAACGCTGCACCCTCTCTTTAACCGTTTCTGATCTACAGTTAGGCATTGGGAGTCAATGCCCTCACCGGTACGCCCCTGGTCGTCGTCACACGAAAGGATTCATGGCTTGCAAGCAACCGGCTTATTTCCCCTCCCCGGCGGATCCGGAAACTCCAGATCGGCTGTCCTGCCCCTGATCTTGCTCATAACTCTGGCGATGGGCGGGACGGCGCCTCAGGCATGGGCCACGTCGGAGACCTCCATTGATCCGAGCGTGCCCGAGCCTCCCGCCTCACGTCCCTTGTCCCAGATTTTAAAGCGACCGGTCAGCCCGGCACCCCAGGATTACGTGCTCTGGTACCGAAATTACGACAGCCCGCCCATTCGGGCCCTGGTTGAGATGGCGCTGGGTAAAACACCAGAATACGGCCGGTTCACCCTCCTGCGCAGTGAGGAACTCAGCCAGGGGCGGGCCCTCAAGGAGTTGGCCACCGGGAATTCCCCGCTCCTGGACATCGCCAATGTGGCCACTTCCGAGGAACGGGAAACCTATCTCCTGTCCATCCCGATCCCCGTCGACGGCGGGCTACTCGGCTTCCGGGTCTGCGTGGTGCTGCCCCGGAACCTGCCCCTGTTCGAAGGTATCCGGACGCTGGAGGAGCTTCAGGCCAGCGCCATCCGGATCGGACAGGGCACTCACTGGCCGGATACATCGGTACTGCGGGCAAACGATATTCCGGTGATCACCCACGCGCGGTACGAAATCCTGTATGGCATGTTACGTAACCAGCGCTTTGAATGTTTTGCAAGGGGGGTCAGTGAGGTGCTGTTTGACCTGGAAATAGAGAGCGACCCCAACCTGGTCATCGAGCCTCATCTCCTGCTGGCCTACCCCATGCCCAATTACCTGTTTGTGTCACCCAACGACCAGCAAACCGCCCATCGCCTGGAGCTGGGCCTGGACAGGGCGATCCAGGATGGCAGCTTTGGCCGCTACCTCCGCACCTACTACGGCCAGGCCGTTCAGGTATTGGGGCTGGACACCCGGTCCGTCATCGTTCTGGATAACCCTTACCTGACGGACGAATCACGGACCATCGGCCGGCACACCCTGGATAACCTCCAGCGCCGGCTGGAGGTCCTGAGCCGCTGAGGCATTACACGCGGAAACGCGATGCGTTCCGATCGAGCGTACTCCCGATGCGTTCAATCTCACTGCTGTAGACATCGTTTTCGCTCGCAGCCGCAGCGGCTTCCTGGCCCTGGTCGGCAATCCGGGTGATCGAGGCGTTCAGTTCCTCGGTTACGGAGGTCTGTTCCTCCGAGGCGGTGGCGATCTGTGACGTCATCTGGCTGATCGAGGCGATGGCTTCGGCAATGCGATTGAGGGCATCCAGGGCATCCTGAGCTTTTTCCATGCTGACATTCGAAACCGCAGTCGAGGCCTTCATCACGCTCACCGCATCGTTGGCACCTTTCTGCAGACGCTCGATCATTTCATTGATTTCTTCGGTACTTTTGCGGGTTCTCTGGGCCAGGTTCCGCACCTCATCGGCGACCACCGCAAACCCTCGCCCGGCTTCGCCTGCCCGGGCCGCTTCTATTGCCGCGTTCAGCGCCAGAAGGTTGGTTTGTTCGGCAATGCCCTGGATAACTTCCAGAACCGAGGTGATCGACGTGACATCCTTACCCAGTTTGTCGATAACGTCGGCGGCAGCGTTAACCTCCCGCGACAGCTCCTGAACCGCGTCCCGGGATGCGGATACCGTCGCCAGCGAGGCCCGGCTGTCATCATCGGCCGTATTAGCCGCATCGGCGGTTTGCTGGGCATTCTGGGCGATCTCGCCGGCAGCGGCCGACATTTCGTTAATGGCCGTGGCAACCATATCGATCTCGGCCTGCTGCTTTTCCACACTGCTGCGGCTGGTGCTGGCGGTATTACGCAGGGAACTTACGTTGTTGCCCAGCTCGGCGCTGCCTGTCTGGACCTCCTGAACCACGGTCTGAATATTCTCGACAAACCGGTTGAAGCTGACCGCGAGCTCGCCGAACTCATCCCGGGCACTGTCGTCCAGGCGCTGGGTCAGGTCGGCATCGCCCGAGCCGATGTCCGCCATGGCGGCATTCAAACGGCGTACCGGACGCATCAGCACCTTGATACCGAGGTGCAGCACAATCAGTGACACCAGCAGCCCGATGGCGGCCATCGCCAGCCCTGTCATACGCGCGGTTCGTACCGGCGCCTGAATCTTGTCTTCATTCACGAAGGTGCCCAGGTACCATTCCACGCCCCGCGCCTCGCCGATGGGGTGGAAGCTGGCCAGCCAGGAGGCGTCGTTCTGGCTATAGGAATGTTCGGCACCACCGAGATCTGGCGCTGCTCCGATCAGGGTCTTGATGTTCTTGCCCACCAGTTCCGCGTCGGGATGAAACAGGACCACGCCACTGGCATTGATCAGGGCTGCGTAACCGGTGTCGGCAAGATTGACGTTGGACAGGGTGTCGGCAATAGCACCCAGCCCGATATCCGCACCGGCCACACCCTCGTAGGTGCCTGACTTGACCGGCGCCAGGGTCGAAATAATCATCTGGCCGGTACTGACGTCGAGGTAAGGGTCGGTAAAGGACGCGCTTCCCAACCGCATCGCCTTCTGGTACCAGGGGCGCTCCCTCGGATCATAACCGGCTGGCAGGGTGGCATTGGCTTCCGGAGATCTCATCAGCATGTAGCCATCGGCGCGGCCCACGTACACCTCCATAAACCCGCCGCCGGTGGTCATGGCCTGCAATATAACCCTGGCCTGCTCATCGGTGTCGACTTTCTGCAGGGCGGTCGCCGTGGCTTCGGTCATCACCAGCCGGGTATTGAGCCACTCGGCAATACTGGACGTACTCTGTTCCACCGCATCCTTGATCAACGCCTGTACATAGGTATCGGTGGTGGAGCGAAGCCTCAGATCGCCAGAGAGCGTGAACGCGCCCATGGCAATGGCCAGCAGGATGCCAAAGGCAACCAGCAGTTTTTGTCCGAAACTGAAGTTCACGGGCGCTTCCTCAATCATGATGGGTACGGATGAAACCTGATATTCGCTAAAGATTGTTACGGCCGGAGATGCGATCTCTTTAGCACCTTCTGATAAACTGGCCGGCAATAGTCACCGACCACTGCAAACGGGAGCCAACCTGCATGGCCCACGAAGACCTGCATCTCAACCTCCGGAACCTGACCCTGGATGATTACGATCAGTTGCAGGTTCTTATGGATCGGATTTACAACGATATCGGGGGCGCCTGGCCAAAAGACACCATCAAGGCGCTGGTTGAACAGTTTCCGGATGGCCAGATCTGCATCGAAGAGAGTGGCAAGCTGATCGCGGTGGCGCTCACGGTCTGCGTCAAGTATGAGCGGTTCAGCAATCCGCACACCTACGACGATCTGATTCTTCGTAACGAGAAAATCTGGCACAACGCCGACGGCGACTCCCTGTACGGCCTGGACGTACTGGTGGACCCGGATTATCGCGGTTACCGCCTGGGCCGTCGTATGTATGAGGCCCGCAAGGAGCTGTGCCGGTCCATCAATCTGCGCGCTATCCTGGCCGGCGGCCGGATTCCCAACTATCACAAGTATTCGGATCAGTACACGCCCGCGGAATACATTCAGCGCGTGGACCGGAAAGAAATTTACGACCCGATACTGAGCTTTCAGCTGTCCAACGATTTCCAGGTCACCCGGCTGATGCACAAGTATCTGCCGGAGGATGAGAAGTCCCTGGGCTATGCCACGTTGCTGGAATGGCGGAATATTCTCTACACGCCCCCATCTTCGGTGCTGAATGTGAAGAAGACCCAGGTTCGCCTGGGCGCGGTGCAGTGGCAGATGCGGGAGTTCACCTCGGTAGAGGAAGTGCTCAAGCAGGTGGAGTACTTTGTGGATGCGCTGTCAGACTACAAGAGTGACTTTGCCCTGTTCCCGGAGTTCTTCAATGCGCCGCTGATGGGGCTGACTGACCAGATGGATCAGACCCGCGCCATCCGTTTCCTGGCCGGCTTCACCCAGCAGTTCCGGGACGAAATGTCAGAAATGGCGGTGAGTTACAACATCAACATCATTACCGGTTCCATGCCGCTTCTCGAGAATGACCGGGTCTATAACGTGTCCTACCTGTGTCACCGGGATGGCCGTGTTGATGAACAGCGCAAAATCCACATCACACCCCACGAACGCCGGGACTGGGTGATTGAGGGTGGCAATAAATTCGAAGTGTTCGATACCGATGCCGGTCGCGTGGCCATCATGATCTGCTACGACATCGAGTTTCCCGAACTTGGTCGTATCGCCGCCAGCCAGGACGTGGATATTATCCTGGTGCCGTTCTGGACCGACACCAAGAACGGTTACCTGCGAGTGCGCCACTGCGCCCAGGCACGGGCGATCGAAAACGAATGCTATGTGGTCATTACCGGCAGCGTGGGTAACCTGCCCAAGGTGGAAAACCTGGACGTCCAGTACGCGCAATCATCCGTATTCTCTCCGTCGGACTTCGCCTTCCCCCACGATGCGGTGATGGCGGAAACCACACCCAACACGGAAATGATCATGTTTTCCGACATGGACCTGGAAAAGCTGAAGCTGGTTCGTAACGAAGGCTCGGTCACCAACCTGAAAGACCGGCGTGTTGATATGTATGAACTGAAAACGCTTTAATCTGGCCCGTAATGCCTTTGAGTAGTGTTGAAGAACTGCCTGAGAGGTCTATCGTATAACCCTGATGGCGTTGCCAAACCCGTTATCAGTGTCTATGGTTTAATCAATATCCAGCCCGCCGTTTCGGGAAGCGGGCAGCCGTTGGATACGGACATCAGCAGGGAATTATGACCCATGAACGAAGCACTACCGGATCTCATCGCGCGTTTCAAAGTCAGGCACGGCCTGTTCCGCAAGGAACAGGTGGAGGCCGAACTGTACGAGCTCGATGGCTACGGGTGTGTGATGAAGACCGACAAAATCTTCCAGCCGGGCGATACGGTGGTGCTGGACCTTGTGATGGACATGCCCTTCGAGCAGATTATGGCCTCCGGAATTGAAGGGCTGGTCACAGAGCGAAGAAAACACTGTAGCAATTTCTTCTACTCCATTGATTTTGCGTCTTTTAATTCTGATGGCGGATCCGTTTTTTCAGAGAAGCTTCGGCGTATCCGAGACGTACTTTCGAAAAAGCAGTCCCTGAAATCCCGCCGTACCTCGGGCTCCATTTCCGGTTCCCGGCAAATGGCCTGACCCCCACTTTCTGTTTGTCCCGATTCTGAAGGAGACATTGTAATGGCGAAAAAAGCCAAACCCAGCGTTGATAAAGTTGTAAAAAAGGTTAACAAGGAATTCGAGAAAACCTCCAGCCAGATCGAAGGCCTGATTTCCGATGCGTTGAAGCAGTTCGATAGCCTGCAACATCAGATCCAGGAGCCCGTACGCAAGCTGCTCAAGGAAGTGGATGAGCTGCGGGAGCGTGAAATGAAACGCTTCAACGACGAATTCGAGCGTCGCCTTGAGGAGTTCCATGAACTGCAATCAAGTATTCTCGAACGGCTTGGCGTGGCCTCCAAAGACGCTGGCAAGGAGGTCAGGAAGCTGACGGACGAGGCGGGCACCAAGGCCCGGAAGAAAGCCGCCGAACAGAAGCCGGCCAAGTCGCCTGCCCGGCCAGCGGCAAAATCGGCCGCCAAAACCGCCCGTAAACCCGCAGCCGGAAAACCGGCCCGCAAGCCGGCCGCTGCGAAAACCACGGCCAGGAAGTCGCCAACGGGTAAAGCCGCCACAACCCAAAAGCCCAGGGCTGCCAAGCCGCTGGACAAGTCTGACCTGACTCGGGTAAAGGGTATCGGACCAGCCACGGCCCGCAAGATGAAGGATGCCGGCATCACCTCCATTGATCAGATTGCCAACCCCACCGCTGCAGATCAGGAAAAGCTGAACGCGTTTTCCAGCATGAAAGGGTTTGACCAACTGCCTGCCGAAGCCAAGAAAATTATCTGATGCGAACGCCTGACCAGCCTGTTTTACGGGACATTGTCCTGATTGGCGGCGGGCACAGCCACGTCGGGGTACTGAAACGGTTCGCCATGAACCCTGTCCCCGGCGTTCGGCTGACCCTCATCTGCCGCGACACCCATACGCCCTATTCCGGAATGTTGCCTGGCTACGTGGCCGGCCACTACCGCTATGACGATGTGCATATCGACCTGAGCCGGCTGGCCGAATACGCCGGCGCACGATTTTATCGGGCCGAAGCCATGGGCATCGACCGTGATCGAAAACGGGTCATTTGTCGCGGCCGCCCGGACGTTCCCTACGACATTCTCTCCGTCAATATCGGGTCATCCCCCCGGGTGGACGATGTTGAGGGTGCAGCGGAACATTCGGTGCCGGTCAAGCCCATCACCGGCTTTAACCAGCGCTGGCTGGCCTTGCTGTCACGAATTGAGAACCATGAAGGGCCTCTTACCGTGGCCGTGGTCGGTGCCGGCGCGGGCGGCGTGGAGCTGACCCTGGCCATGCAGTTCCGCCTGCGCAACGAATTGAAGCAGCGGGGCAAGGACCCGGAGCAGTTGCACTTCCATCTGATCGATGCCGCCAGCGACATCCTGCCCACCCACAACCCCCGGGTGCGCTCGGTTTTTCAGAGGGTTCTGCAGGCACGGGGGGTAAAAGTTCACCTCGGTTCACCGGTGCAGAAAGTCCGGCAAGGCCTTCTGCTGACGGAATCCGGCGCAACACTGCAGGCCGACGAGGTGCTCTGGGTTACCCGTGCCGGAGGCCCCGAATGGCTGAAGGACACCGGCCTGGCGCTGGATGACGGCCTGTTTCTGCGGGTTCGCGATACCCTGCAGTCGGAAAATGACGACAACATCTTCGCTGCCGGGGACATTGCCAATGTCACTGACCATCCCCGTGAAAAAGCCGGGGTGTTTGCGGTCCGGCAGGGGCGCCCACTGGCGGACAACCTGAAACGGCTGGCCCTCGGCAAGGCTCCCAGGGCGTTCCGCCCTCAGGAAAACTGGCTGGCACTGATCAGCACGGGTGACAAGTATGCGGTCGCCTCGCGGGGCAATGTCCAGCTTGACGGTGCCCTGGTCTGGCGCTGGAAAGACTGGATCGACCGCCGCTTCATGAAGAAATTCAACGATCTTCCCGCCATGGAAGAGAACGCCACACTGCCCGACACAGCGGCCGCCCAGAACCCGGAGGAGGCATCCCAGGCCATTTCAGCGGTCGCCATGCGCTGTGGCGGCTGCGGCGCCAAAGTCGGCAGCACCGTCCTGTCGCGGGCGCTGGGTGAGCTCCGCCCCATTGATCGTGACGATATCCTGATCGGCCTCCACGCCCCGGACGATGCCGCGGTTCTGACCGTACCACCCGGCAAGGCGGTGGTGCATACGGTGGATTTCTTCCGCGCCTTTATCGACGACCCCTACGTGTTTGGCCGGGTGGCCGCCAACCACGCCCTGGGCGACGTGTTTGCCATGGGCGCTGAAGCCCAGAGCGCGACCGCCGTGGCCACGGTGCCCTATGGCATTGAGTCCAAGGTCGAAGATGTGGTGTACCAGATGATGTCCGGGGCAGTGGAAGTGCTGAACGAAGCGGGCTGTGCCCTGGTGGGTGGCCATACCGGAGAAGGCAAGGAACTGGCGCTTGGCTTCGCGGTGAACGGCCTGATTGACCCCAACGAAGTGATGAGCAAGGGCGGCCTCAAGGCCGGTGATGCCCTGATCCTGACCAAACCGATCGGTACTGGCACCCTGTTTGCCGCCCACGCCAAACTCGCCGCCAAAGGTCGCTGGATCGACTCCGCTCTGGCGTCCATGGTGCAGTCAAACAAGGCCGGAGCGGAATGTCTCCGGCGCTTTGGCTCCCGGGCCTGTACCGATGTAACCGGTTTTGGCCTGTTGGGACACCTGGTGGAGATGACCCGGCCATCGGGCGTTGATGCGGAGCTCGACCTGTCGGCCATTCCGGTACTGCCCGGAGCGGAAGAGACCGCGGCAGCGGGTATTCTCAGTTCCCTGCAACCCGCCAACATCCGTCTGCGTCGAGGGATCAGGGATCAGGAAAAGTGGGTGAAGCACCCGCGGTACCCGCTGATCTTCGATCCGCAGACCGCTGGCGGCTTGCTCGCCAGTGTTGCGGCCGACCAGGCGGACGAATGCGTCAAAGCGCTTAAAGCACTGGGCTACCCGCACACCGCCGTTATTGGCCGGGTACTGCCACAAAACCCGGAAGGCCCGATCGAACCGATTTCTCTGAAGGATTAACCCGCCCGGAGCGCACAACGCTGGCCCGCAAGGGCCAGTGCCCGCTCCAGGGCCTGTAATTCCTGTTCCGGCGTAAATCGATCAGAAAGGGCACTGACGTGACGTGTCAGAGCCTGGAGGAAGCCGGGATCGGTTTCCGCCCGGAAAAGCAGCCCGGCCAGGGCCTGTTCGTCTTTGGCCGGGTAATAGCCCGGGTAATCGTCACCCAGCAAGCCGATATTGCCGGGAATGGCCGAAGCAATGATGGGTAGCCCGGCCCTGCAAGCCTCCGATACCACATTGGCTCCGCCTTCCATGACGGAACTGATGACCATGAGCCGGCTGGCCGACAGTAACGCTTCGGTGTCCTGTTTTTCCAGTTCCCCGAGCCAGCGGAACCGGGGGTTACGCTGCATTTCCCGGACTGCCAGGTTTTGCCAGTATTCGTTGTGCGCCTTCCCGGCACAGAGCACCCGGATACGGGAGTCCTCTGGCAACAACCTGGCGGCGCAGGCGGCGCGCAGGGAGTCTTTTTCGTCCCGCAGATGGCCAACCACGCACACATCGAATGATCCGGCCGTGTCATGTTGACGCCCGGTCGGGCGCGGCTGAGGGGCGGATTGGTAAAGGGTGATGAGTTTATCCCCGAATTCCTCTGGTATGTCCGCCGCAACCTGGTGGTGCAGGCCAATGAGAGCGTCGGCTTCGAGCATCGAATAACGGGTCTGTTCCGGGTATTCCCGCTGGTGGCGATAGATGTCGGTTCCGGTCAGGGCCACGATCAACGGATGATCAGGCCAGCTCGCCCGGAACCTTTGTACGGCATCGTGGCTGCGCCAGGCATGCAGCGCAATCAGCAAATCACAGGGCTCACCGTGATAGGTGGTGATAACGGACACGGTATGCCCGCATTGCGCCAGCAGCCCTTGCCAGCGCTCGGCCGTGGCCCGGTTACCCGCCTTGGAGCCGGGTTCGGCCGGCGTAATCAACAGGATATGCATTGGTTTCGCCTTTTTGTCGGGCGGTGGTCAACAAAGGATGCCGTGGGACTTGACCCATTTAATCTGGCAAATCGTATAGCTGTTCAGAGTTAAGGTAAATCAAGGTATCCTGCAAGCTGTTGGATACTCGGAACAATCCGGCCCATTCAACCACCAATCTGTTTTTAAGGAATTTACATGACCCTGAATCATATACGGAAATGGATCGCGACCAGCCTGCTGTGCCTGACCGCCACGGCCGCTTCAGCGGAAACCTTTGTTTTCACCGCGATTCCCGACGAGGACGAGACCAAGCTGGTGGAACGTTTTCGCGGTGTCGCCGACTACCTGTCTGAGCAACTGGATGTTGAGGTGCGGTACATCCCCGTAAAATCCTACGCTGCGGCGGTTTCCGCATTCCGGAACAACCAGGTGCAGCTGGCCTGGTTTGGCGGCCTGTCCGGCGTTCAGGCCCGTCGCCTGGTGCCAGGCTCCGAAGCCATTGCCCAGGGCGTGGAAGATCAGGCGTTCCAGACCTATTTCATTGCCAATACCTCGACCAATATCGAACCTGCTGAGGAACTGGCCTCACTGGAAGAGGAACTGCGCGGCAAAACCTTCACCTTCGGTTCCAAGGGCTCGACATCCGGTCGTCTGATGCCCGAGTTCTATATTCGTGAAACTTTTGGCGAGCAACCGGAAGACTTCTTTTCACGGGTAGGCTTCAGTGGTAATCACACCCGCACCCTCCGGTTGGTCGAGGCAGGCACCTACGAGGTGGGCGCCCTCAACTTCCAGGTGTGGCAGAAAGAGCTTGAGAACGGCAACATCAATACCGACGAGGTTCAGGTGATCTGGGAAACGCCTCCCTATCCGGATTACCAGTGGACGATCCGCGCCGGCGTTGATGAACGGTTTGGTGAAGGTTTCAAAGCCCGGGTAACGGAAGCCCTGCTCAATCTGGACGATAAGGCCCTTCTCGAAAGCTTTCCCCGTTCCGGCTTTATTCCCGCATCCAACGCGGATTACGAGCCCATCCGTAACACCGCCGAAGAGATCGGAATCCTCGATTAATGTCCGGCTTCGATCTGTCCGGCCTGACGGCCAGCTTTGGGGGGGAGCGGGTGATTGGCCCGCTCTCCCTGCGAATACAACCGGGTGAGAAAGTCGCCCTGGTCGGGAAAAGTGGTGCCGGAAAATCCACGTTGATCAACCTGATCCACGAGCGTGTCAACCGGGAATCATCCCTGGTGCCCCAGGCGCTCGGGCTGGTTAATGCCTTGCCGGTCTTCCACAACGTATTCATGGGGCGCCTGGACCGGCATGCCACCTGGTACAATACCGTGACGCTGGTTCGCCCGTTCAGCAGCGATCGTACCGATGTGCGTGCACTGCTCCAGGAACTGGGCATGCCGGAGAAACTCTGGATGCCGGTTGCATCGCTGTCGGGTGGTCAGCGCCAGCGGGTGGCGATTGCCCGGGCGGTGTATCGCGACGCACCCCTGTTGCTGGCGGATGAGCCGGTCTCGGCGCTGGACGGTCCAATGGCGCATGCCGTCATGGAACTGCTGAAAAACCGCTTTGCCACCAGCGTCATTGCGCTCCATGATGTGGAGATGGCGCTCAGATACTGTTCAAGGATCGTCGGCATACAGGATGGCCAGATTGCCCTCGATGACCACAGCGAACGGCTGACCGCTTCTGACATCATGTCCCTGTACTAGGAAGCCGGCTACCTCCATGCTCTCGTACCCTACGGTTCGCACCAGCCTGATATTCCTCGCCATTGCGGTGGTGGGGCTGCTGTTCGCCGACATTGCCATCACCGCCTCCAACCCCTGGCGGGACCTGGGTAATTTCTTCCTCGGTGTCGTGACACCCAACTTCTTCAGCTCCGAAGGGCTGATGACGGCGCTGCTTCGTACCGTGGCATTTGCCTTTGTGGGCGTCGCCCTGGGCAGCTTTTTCGGTTTTCTGCTGGCGCTGGTATACCGGCGGTTGCCGGTACGGATATTCTGCGCCTTCATCAGGGCTATTCATGAACTCTTCTGGGCGCTGATCTTTCTCCAGTTTTTCGGTTTTCATCCGCTTACCGGTGTCTTGGCCATCGCCATCCCCTATTCCGGCATTTTCGCCAAAGTGTATGCGGAAATCCTGGAGGAAGCGGACCCGGAACCCGGTCGCCTGCTGCCGCCGGGCACCGGCAACATCGTGGCTTTTCTCTACGCCCGCATTCCGGACTGTTGGGTGCAGCTCAGAACGTATACCGCCTATCGGCTTGAGTGCGGGCTTCGTTCCAGTGCCATCCTCGGCTTCGTCGGGTTGCCGACTCTGGGCTTTTACCTGGAAACGTCCTTTTCCCAGGGGCTCTATTCCGATGCCGGCGCCATGCTGATTCTGTTCTATGTGCTGATCGCCACTATGCCACTCTGGGTAAGGCCCAGATTGCTTCCGGTCTACATCCTCGGGGCGCCGTTTTTCCTCGGTGACGGCCTGCCCATCGTCTGGGGTAACGTCGCACGGTTCTTTACCCAGGACATCGTCCCCGATCCGATCCGGGATGGCGAGGGACTGGCGGGGCTCCTGACCTGGCTCAGCGATCTGATGATCAATGAGGCTCTGCCCGGCATCTGGAATACCCTGGTGCTCACCCAGATTGCCCTGGTGGCGACCGGCATCCTGACCCTGCTGGCCTTCCCGCTGATTTCCAACCACTTTGGGGGCCCCATCCGCCGAACCAGCGGGCATGTGTTCCTCGTTATCGCACGTTCCACGCCGGAATACATCCTGGCTTACATCCTGCTGCAGCTCTTGGGCCCCTCCATGCTGCCAGCCGTGGTTGCGCTGGCCCTTCACAACGGTGGCATTATCGGCCATCTGATCGGGCGGCAAACCAACTCGATCCGCCTCCGGCCCGACGCCGTGTCCGGTTTTAACCGGTACGGTTGGGAACTGGTACCAAGGATCTACCGGTCGTTCCTGGCATTTCTGTTCTACCGTTGGGAAATTATCATGCGGGAGACCGCCATCCTGGGGATTCTGGGGATCTACACCCTGGGATTCTACGTGGACAGCGCCATCCAGATGATTCGGTTTGATCGCGCCATGATGCTGATCCTGATAACCGCCCTGCTGAATATCGGGGTTGACGCGCTCGGCCGCTACATCCGCCGAAAACTGGCCCTGCAAACCATGCCTACCTGTTAAGGCCAGCCTCGTCTGCTGCGATCCCCGTCACAGTTCCGTCAATTCAGCCAATCCATCGGTGGTTTCTGCCAAACGGTTGGCGCTCCGATCCAATTACAAACCGTTACAATTAGTGACCATCTGTAAACAACCAAGGACATACTGAACATGGTCAACGGGCTGGTTTACGTCACCCAGATCGGGCTTCTGGCGCTGCTGCTGATCCTCACGCTTCGGATCGCGTCATTGGCCCGTCAGGCCTCGCCTGGCGCTGATACTTCGCCGGCTCTGGCGACTGGGGTAACATCACCGCCCGCTCGGCGGTCCCGGACGGCGGCACCGATAGCGCCCCATGACCGAACCCACCGGTATACCCAGTTACACATACTGGCGGCGCTGCAGGAGCGGGACTGCCGGGTGACAGGGCTGGACCTCACGACCGCGCCGGAAGCCGTCCGGCGTTATGCCGTAGCCTGGCTGTTCGGCGCCGGTTGTGCCCTGAGTGATCGCCCGGCCCGCCACACCGATGAACTGGCCGGTGTGGTTGCCCACATCGCCAGCCTGAAAATCGGTGTACGCCAGTCGGACGCCATACAGGCCATCGCAACACTGACCTCCAGTAGCGTGATGCTGGCGTGTTTTCGTGCCGGTCTGGAGGGCGCTGAATTCTGGCGGGAGCGCCACTTCGTGCCGCCTGCCCACAGCGTGTATGGGGTGATTACGGCCAACGCCTTTATTTGACGGCCGGAGTGGTGGTGGCTTCCAGCGCCCAGTCGGCGGCCAGTGCAACGGGCTCCGCCTGGTTCGGGCTGTCCACGAGTGCGCCGGTGATCGTGGGGCGGGTAAAGTCACCATTGTCAGTCGGCGCCATGGAGTCTACATCCACGGACAGCACCCTGTAGACCTGCCCCTGTGAGACGACCCGGGCCCGGTGGGAAAGCCCGAACACAAAACGGCAGTAGTCGAGTTTGAGCTGGGTCAGATCCTGTTCTGCTTTACGGATTTTGCGCAATAACACCTGTTGAACACTGTTCCCGTAATCCATCACGTGGTTCCTGGCATTGGTCATTGGTTCTCAGGATTTTACACAATCCCGCCGGTTTGTCAGCTAATCGCGTCCAGCTTTGTCGGCTTTGTCAGATTTGAGAGTTATCACCGGCTTCGGGCCTGAAACGTCAACACCCGGGGAACGCCCGGAACGGGCTCACTGCCCTGCTGGAGATCCACCCGCCAAACCATGTCGCCACCGGTCGAACACACCGGAGCGGCAAAGCGTGCCTGGTAATGCCCCCCTTCCTGGCTGGCCAGGGGCACCGGGTACTCTCCCATATACATGGATTGCCCGCGCAGCACCGCAAGAAAGCGCTCCGGGCGGAGGGGCGAAACAACATGAAGCCGGTACTGGCCATCCGGCAGGCGGTCCAGTGCCACTTTCCATTGCCCCTCGTCCGTACGCCACTCACAGGGGCCGGCCATCAGGTCGCAGGTGCCCTGCGCCACCGGGGCGTTGCTCCCGTCCACGGATTTGAGGAGTCGCGGGCCAACAATCAATGCCGACATCAGCGCACCCATTAAACCCACAATAACAATTGCTCGTACCATTCCCACACCCATGAGCGCAAAACGCGCATTATCAGCATTATCCGAAATAAGGCAAAGGTTTCTATATGAGCGCCAGGCATGAGAAAATGTCGCGCCTTCGGATTTGACCCACTTTCAGAACAGGACACGCCCGTGCAGCCGGATATCTCCGTTAAGCACCTCAGCAAAATTTATGGTGATGGTTTCCAGGCCCTGAAAAACATCAACCTGGATATCAGGCGGGGTGAGATTTTTGCCCTGCTCGGCCCCAACGGCGCTGGCAAGACCACGTTGATCAGCATCATCTGCGGCATTGTCAATCTCTCCAGTGGCGAGGTGAAAGCCGGCGGCCACGACATTGTCCGCGATTACCGCAAAGCCAGGGAATCCATTGGCCTGGTGCCCCAGGAGCTGAATACCGACTCCTTCGAGACGGTCTGGAATGCGGTGTCGTTCAGCCGTGGCCTGTTTGGCAAGGCGCCGAAACCGGCCCACATCGAAAAAGTCCTCAAGGACCTGTCGCTTTGGGATAAACGGGACAATCGCATCATGTCGCTCTCCGGGGGCATGAAGCGCCGGGTAATGATTGCCAAGGCGCTGTCTCATGAGCCCCAGATCCTGTTTCTGGATGAGCCGACCGCCGGCGTTGATGTGGAGTTACGGCGAGACATGTGGGAAATGGTGCGCAAACTCCGGGAAAACGGCGTCACCATCATCCTCACCACCCACTACATCGAGGAAGCCGAGGAAATGGCGGACCGGATCGGTGTGATCCGGCACGGTGAGATCATCCTGGTGGAAGAAAAAAGCCGGTTGATGACCAAGCTCGGCAAGAAAGAGCTCCGGCTGCTGTTGCAGCACAAACTGGAGAAGGTGCCAGGTGAACTGACCCTGGAGCCGGTTGAGCTGTCTGAGGACGGTTACGAGTTGATCTACACCTTTGATTCCCAGCAGGAACAGGCTGGGGTTGCCCGGTTGCTGCGAACACTGGGTGATCTGGGCATCGAATACCGCGATCTGCAAACCCGGGAGAGTTCCCTCGAAGAGATTTTTGTCGGCCTGGTGCACGAATAAGCCCTCCCCCGACTCACTGGAGAAAGGCATGAACCTTTACGGTATCCGCGCAATCTATAATTTCGAGATGGCTCGCATGAAGCGCACGATCATGCAGAGCGTGCTGTCGCCGGTGATTTCCACCTGCCTGTACTTTGTGGTGTTTGGCTCTGCGATCGGCTCACGTATGGGCAGCATCGATAACATTGAGTATGGCGCCTACATTATTCCCGGCCTGGTGATGCTGTCCCTGTTGATGCAGAGTATTTCCAATGCCTCCTTCGGGATTTACATGCCCAAGTTCTCCGGCACCATCTACGAAGTGCTCTCGGCGCCGGTTTCCTATGTGGAAGTCGTGCTCGGCTACGTCGGCGCCGCCACCACCAAATCGGTGATTCTGGGCCTGATCATCCTGGCCACTGCCCGGTTGTTTGTCGATTACGACGTGCTGCATCCCTTCTGGATGTTCGCCTTCCTGGTGCTCACCTCCATCACCTTCAGCCTGTTCGGTTTTATCATCGGGATCTGGGCCGATGGCTTTGAGAAGCTTCAGATTGTGCCCATGATGATTGTGACCCCCCTGGTGTTTCTCGGCGGTACTTTCTACTCCATCGATATGCTGCCCGAGGTCTGGCAGACCATCAGCCTGTTCAACCCGGTGGTGTATCTCATCAGTGGGTTCCGCTGGGCGTTTTATGGTGTGTCTGATGTTCATGTCGGCATCAGCGTGGGCATGACCCTGGTGTTTCTGTCTGCCTGCATGACGGGCGTCTGGTGGATATTCAAAACCGGCTACCGACTGCGCTCATGAGCACCGGGAGTGCCATGCCCGCCGCACTCAGGCCTTGGCTGGCATTACTGCTCAGCGCTGCGCTTTACGGGTGTTCATCCGGCAGGGCGGCACCCCAAGAGGGTTTGCCAGCCATTAGCGGGTGTTTTGTCTCAGAGGCTGGAGCAGTGCCGGTGGAGCTGGAGCGGGCCCGCACACCTGAACAGCGCCGGAAAGGGTTGATGGGGCGCACCCTTCTGGCAAAAGACACTGGCATGCTATTCGAATATTCCGAAGCCCGGGACGCCGGTCACGGATTCTGGATGTACCAGACCCTGATTCCGCTGGATATCGCCTACCTGAACCAGGACGGCGTGATCGGCAGTATCCGGCACATGGTGCCCTGCACCTCGCCGACCGGATCCGGGTGCCCGACCTACCCCGCCGGCGTCGCGTTCATCAATGCCGTGGAAATGAACGCCGGTTTCTTCCGGGAGCACAGAATCTCGGCGGGCGATCGCCTGTACCTCGGTGCGGAGAACTGCCCGCCCAGGTAGGCCGGCCAAGGGCTCAGCGGTCGTTCCACTCCGGCTCCCGCTTGTCCAGGAACGCACAGATACCTTCGTGGGCATCGTCGGCCATGAGATTGTCCGCCATCACCCGTGAGGTGTAGTCATAGGCCTCCGCCAACGGCATTTCCAACTGGCGATAAAAGGCTTCCTTACCGATCTTCAGGGTGTGGCCGGATTTCCCGGCAATGGTGCGAGCCAGCGCGTAGACGGTTTCGTCCAGAACCTGCTCTTCCACCGCCCGGTTCACCAGGCCCATCCGTTCCGCTTGCGGCGCACTGATCATCTCACCGGTCAGCAGCATCTCCATGGCGTGCTTGCGGGAAACATTCCGCGACAGCGCCACCATCGGCGTGGAGCAGAACAGCCCGATATTCACCCCGGGGGTGGCAAACCGCGCGGACTCCGCGGCGATGGCCAGATCGCAACTGGCCACCAGCTGACAGCCGGCCGCCGTGGCCACGCCCGCCACCCGGGCAATGACAGGCCGGGGCAGGTTCACAATCTGCTGCATCACCTTGCTGCACTGGTTGAACAGCGCCAGCTGAAACCCGTGGCTATCCAGCTGTTCGCGGATCTCCCGCAGGTCGTGGCCAGCGCAGAACACGCTGCCATGGGCAGCAAGTACCACCACCCGGGTTTCTGAGTCCGTGGCAATCGCCTCCAGCTCGGAAGACAGCGCCTCCAGCATGGCCATAGACAGACTGTTGCGGCGCTCTGGCTGGTTCAGCGTGAGCGTGGTGATTCCATTTTCGCTGTATTTGTGGACCCGTTGTACTGACTGATCGGCCATGATGAACCTCCGGCTTGAATGTAATTCTGTGCCCCGGGCAAGCAGCTTTTCCGCTTTAAGGTTGTTATCGGCGCCTGCTGCCCATAGGCTCTTACCAGAAACCTGAATATTGCAGAGAGGAGCGTCCATGTCGACACCCACCATTCTAAAAGCCATTGTTGCCATCGCCATCATCGGCGGTGCCATCTTTGTGATCCTCAGGGACGAACCGGCAACACCCACCGGCGACATCAACAGCATTGAGCCACTACCGACTCAGGATCAACAATAAACCAGCCCCCTGAACAGGCGACCCGGATTTGCAGACAACCCGAATCAAAGGACTGACCATCGCCGCCGTGGGCGTGCTGTTCATCGTTCCGGACGCGCTGCTGGTGAAAATCACCTCCGTGGACTCGGTGGTGTTCCTGTTCTGGCGAGGCCTATTGTTGGCCCTCAGTTTTTTCGTGATCAGTTGGGCCAGATACCGCTCACGCCTGATCCCCGAGATTCGCAAATGCGGCCGTAAAGGCCTTTTCTGCGCCGGGGCGTTTGCCATAAGCACCCTGGGGTTTGTGGTGGGCATGAAAAACACCGCCGCCGGCAACGTACTGGTTATCCTGAACACCGCCCCGGTGATCGCCGCCCTGATCGCCTGGGCCGTGTGGAAAGAAACCCTGCCCTTCCGAACCTGGGTCATCATTCTGGTCTGCGTAACAGGCGCCACCCTCATGGCCGTTGGTGAATTTGGCAAGGGCGACCCAATCGGCCTGATCATGGCCGTGGTCGCCGCCACCGCCCTGGCCTCAAACCTCAATGTGGCCCGTTCCAAACCGGAGAGCGATATGAGCGTGATGCTTATGTTCGGGGCGTTGGTGCTGGCCGGCGTAGCGGCACTGCTGGGCGGTGCCCAACTACCCTCTTCCCGGGATTTCTTCTTTATCGCCCTGCTCTGCCTGGTCTTCCTGCCCACGGCCTGCATCCTGATCCAGATCGGTCCACGCTATATTCCGGCGGCGGAAGTCAGCCTGATGCTGCTGTTGGAGACGGTGTTGGGATCCTTCCTGGTGTGGCTGTTCCTGGGTGAAGTGCCCACCCGGCTCAGCCTCGTAGGGGGTGCTATCGTGTTCTCGGCGCTCGCCGTTCATGGCTGGATCGAGGTAAAGAGGTACCGGCAAGCCCGGATTAAGTGAACGAGTACCGAAAAACTTCAGCAAGGCATCCGGGACGAGTCGAAGTGGGGAAGGCAGAAACAAAGTTGGTGCCCGGAGCCGGAATCGAACCGGCACAGCCTTGCGGCCGAGAGATTTTAAGTCTCTTGTGTCTACCAATTTCACCATCCGGGCATCGGAGGGAGGTTTTGACGGCCGGAATTGTATAAGGCCAGGTCTGGTAACGCAATCGACCCTCGCAAAAGCGCACGGACTTCCCCATACTTGTTCTACATCAAGGCGCTGGGAATTCCCTGCCCTTTTTGTATGCATGTTTAGTAACATGCATCGATCTGCCGGTAAAAACAACTCAACAAAACAGGCCAAGGCAGCGGCTGAGCGGGTGCTGTGCCCGTTTGTTAAGGTGTGTGAGCTACCGGAGGTTCCAATGGAACTCGACCCCCTCATCCTGTCACGAATCCAGTTTGCATTCGTGGTGTCGTTTCATGCCATTTTTCCGGTGTTTACCATCGGTCTCGCGTCGTTCATTGCGGTGCTGGAAGGCCTCGCCTACAAAACCGACAACCCGATCTGGGTCAGACTCTCTGCGTTCTGGACCAAGGTGTTCGCGGTGGTGTTTGGTATGGGCGTGGTGTCGGGCATTGTGATGTCATTTCAGTTTGGTACCAACTGGAGTAATTTCGCCCAGGCGTCAGCGAACTTTCTCGGGCCGGTCCTGAGTTACGAGGTGATTACGGCGTTCTTCCTGGAAGCCGGTTTTCTGGGCGTGCTGCTGTTCGGGCGCGACAAGGTGCCCGCGGGCGTTCACCTGTTTGCCGCACTGATGGTAGCCACCGGCACCTTTATATCGTCGTTCTGGATTCTGGCCGCCAACAGCTGGATGCACACACCGGCCGGCGTTGAGCTGCAGGACGGTATATTCCACGTCACCTCCTGGTCCGAGGCCATTTTCAATCCCTCGTTTCCTTACCGGTTCATGCACATGGGGCTGGCCTCGTTCCTCACCGGGGGCTTTGTGGTGGCGGGCGTCAGTGCCTGGTATCTGCTGCGGGGCCGAGAGGTGGAAGCCAACCGCAAGGCATTATCGATGTGTTTGTGGCTGCTGCTCGTGATTGCGCCGGCCCAGGCCGTGGTCGGTGATTTTCACGGTCTGAACACTCTGGAGCACCAGCCCATGAAAGTGGCCGCCATGGAGGGGAACTGGGAGACCGGTAGCCATGTCCCGCTGCTGTTGTTTGCGATACCGGATCAGGAAAACCAGACTAATCTTTACGAGATCGGGATTCCCGGTCTGGCCAGTCTGATTCTGACCCACGAGTTCGATGGTGTGGTGCCGGGGCTGGATCAGGTGCCGGTGGCGAAGCAGCCCCCGGTGGCCATTGTGTTCTGGTCGTTCCGGGTAATGGTGGGGCTGGGCCTGCTGATGATCCTGTTTGCGGTCACCGGCCTGGTGTTGCGGGCCGGCGGCCGTTACTGGCGTACACCCTGGTTCCTGCAGGGGCTCCGGGCAATGAGTGTCGCGCCGTTCCTGGCCGTGCTCGCGGGCTGGTTCGTAACCGAAATCGGGCGAGCGCCCTGGCTGGTGTACGGCATGATGACCCAGGCGGAGTCGTTAACACCATCACTGACCGGCGGCATGGCTCTGTTTACGCTGATTGGCTATATCGTGGTGTATGGCCTGGTCTTCACTGCCGGGGTCTACTATCTGATGCGGGTGCTTTACGTGGGGATGGAAGACGAAGGCGATGGCCGGGAACACGAGGCCGAGCGGCCAAGCCGGCCGTTCTCCGCAGCCCATGTGCCCTTTGAAATTGACGATGACAACCGTCCGGGCAGCCCAACCAGTCAGGGAGGTTACTGATTATGCAACCGTTTGATCTTGCTTTGATCTGGGCGTTCATTATTGGCTTCGGCGTCATCATGTACGTGCTGATGGACGGCTTTGACCTGGGACTGGGCATCCTGTTTCCGTTTGCGCCGGATGAACAGGCCCGGGACACGATGATGAATACCGTGGCACCGGTCTGGGATGGCAATGAAACCTGGCTGGTGCTGGGTGGTGCCGGCCTGTTGGCAGCGTTCCCTCTGGTCTACAGCATCATTCTGCCGGCCCTGTATATTGGTGTTTTCCTGCTGTTGGCCGGGCTGATATTTCGGGGGGTGGCCTTCGAGTTCCGGTTCAAGGCCCGTACCTCCAAATACTTGTGGAACTGGTCTTTCGCGGTAGGCTCCACGGTTGCCTCGTTTGCCCAGGGCGCCGTGGTCGGCGCCTACATCCAGGGGTTCGAAACCGCCAACGGCGTGTTTGTCGGTGACGCCCTGGACTGGCTGACTCCCTTCACCACGCTGACCGGCGTGGGCATGCTGGCGGGCTACGCCCTGCTCGGATCGACCTGGCTGATCCTGAAAACCGAGGGCGAGTTGCAGGCCTGGGCCTACCGGATCACCCTGCCTCTGCTGGCCACGGTGCTGGTGGTGTTTGGCATCATCAGCGTCTGGACACCGTTTGTGGACGACATGGTACGGCAGCGCTGGTTCTCCAACCTCAGTGTCATCTGGATTCTGCCAGTACTGACCCTGCTCTGCGCCGGGCAGATCTACCGTTCCGTGCGCAAACGGTTTGAAGGCATGCCCTTTGTGGCCACCATGGGGCTGTTTATCACAACCTACCTGGGGTTGCTGGTGAGTCGCTGGCCCTATGTGGTGCCACCGGATTACACGCTGTGGGAGGCCTCATCCGCCTATGGGTCGCAGCTTTTCCTGCTACTGGGGCTGCTGTTCGTAATTCCCATTGTGCTCACCTACACCGCCTGGAGTTACTGGGTATTCCGGGGTAAGGTCCGGGCCGGAGAGGGTTACCACTAAGTGGCCGAGGGGCAGAACGTCCGCCAATGGCTAGACGATTTGTGCCGTGGCAGCCGGCGCTGGATACAGGGCACCATCGCCGCGGGCATTCTTGCGGCCATGGCAACCGTTGCGCAAATGGTGTTCCTCGCACGCATTGTCCACCTGGGAGTGATCGGGCAGGCTCCCGTACAAACCTTGTCCCCCCTGTTCCTTGGCCTGGCGGTGTCGATCATCGTCCGTACCGGTGCCCAGGGCCTGCAAACCCGGCTTGCGGCCCGGTGCAGTGAACAGGTGCGCCGCGACGCCCGCCGGCAATTACACCATCATTGGCAGTCCCTGGGCCCGGTTGAGCTTGGCAAACACTCCGCCGGTACCCTGGCGCGGGAGTGGATCGATCACGTTGAAGCCCTGCACGGTTACTTTGCAAGGTTTCTGCCGCAGATGGCGCTGGCCACGCTGATTCCGTTGGGCATCCTGGCCCTGGTGTTTTACCTGGACTGGCTGGCCGGCGTTTTTCTGCTGCTTTCCGCCCCACTGATACCGCTGTTTATGGCACTGGTGGGCATGGGTGCCGAAACACTGAATCAGAAGCATTTCAGAACCATCAGCCGGCTATCCGGCCAGTTTCTGGACAAGGTGCGGGGGCTGACGACGCTGCAGCTCTTCGGCCAGACCGAGGGTGCTGCCTCCTTGATTGCCTTGCGCTCAGACGGCTACCGGCAGATCACCATGAAGACACTCCGGGTGGCGTTTCTGTCGTCGGCCGTCCTCGAGTTCTTTTCCTCGGTCGCCATTGCCGTGGTGGCCATTTATATCGGTTTCGGTCTGCTCGGTTACATTGAATTCGGGCCGGCCCGGGAGCTGACGCTGTTTACCGGGCTTCTGATCCTGCTGCTGGCTCCGGAATTCTTTCAGCCCCTGCGCACGCTGTCCCAGCACTATCACGACCGGGCGGCGGCCATGGGAGCCGGTGCTGAATTGCTGGCCCGGCTAAAATCATCGCCCACCCTCGCCAGCACACCGGCAACGCAAGCCAGCACCGCCATCCGGGGCCCTGAGTTTGATGGGATTCAACTCACCGGTGTGTCTGTGCGCTACCAGTCATCCGAGCCAGTGTTCAGCCAGCTTTCGCTGACGTTCAGGCGGGGTGACGTTATTGCGCTGACCGGTCCCTCTGGTGGCGGTAAAACCACACTCCTGAATCTGATTGCCGGCTTCCTGCCTCCCGGAGAAGGCACGATTGAAGTGCTTGGCCGTTCCCCTGGCCATTCCGGTTTTGGCTGGTTGGGCCAGAAGGGCTTTCTGGTGCACGGTACCTGGGCTGACAACCTGCGACTGACCACGCCGGATGCCTCCGATGTGGCGATCGAGACAGCACTTCGCAGTGTCGGGCTCGGGGCGTTGCTGGACAGCCGCCCGGAAGGCATCAACAGTGCCGTCTCCGAGGACGGCCAGGGGCTGTCTGGCGGCCAGTCGCGGCGGCTGAGCCTGGCCCGTTTATTCGTGGCCGACTATGACCTGATTCTGCTGGACGAGCCCACTGCCGGGCTGGATGTTGATAGTGAAATCTTCGTACTGGAGGCGCTGCACAAGCTGGCGATGGCCGGCAAAACGCTGGTGTTCTCAAGCCATCACCATGCCTTGCTGACCCTGGCGAACCGGGTCCTGGTCGTGAGTGGCGGGGAGGTTCGTGATGCGTGAACTGGCCCCCTGGCTGAGACTTATTTTTCGCCGCCCGGGTCGGCTGATTGTCGGTGGCGCACTCATTCTCATCACGCTGCTGTCTGGCATCAGTCTCCTGGCCCTGTCAGGCTGGTTTATTACCGAAACAGCCCTGGTTGGCTTGCTGCTCGGTGCCGGTGCTGCTGCATCCATCAACCTGTACGTGCCCGGCGGTGGCATCCGGTTCTTCGCCATTGCCCGCACCGTATCCCGATATCTGGAACGTGTGTACAACCATGACACCGTGCTGCGGCTGCTCACCGATATCCGGGTCGCCCTGTTCCGGAAACTCGCGGCCACGGCCCGCCGGGACCGACCGGGCCTGACCGGTGCCCAGTGGCTGTCGCGACTGACCAGTGACGTCGACGCGCTGGACACCCTTTACCTGCGCCTGATTGCGCCAACCGCGCTGGCGGCGTTGGCCACATTACTGATCCTGCTCACCTGCGGGTGGCTGTTCGATGGCACCACAGCCCTGGCGGTGGCCGGTTTTCTCGGCGCCGGACTGGTGGTCGCCACCCTGGCCTGTTATTGGCGCACACAGCCCCTGGCCTCACGGCAGAGCGACCGCCAGGAAGCATTGCGAACCGCTGTGATCGAGCACCTGGAGGGGTTTTCCGAACTCACGGCAGCGGGGCGTACCGGCAAACATGCGGCCTGGTTGCTGCGCCAGGCCCACCAGGTGACTGGCAATCAGGCGAAAATCGATACTCGTGCAGGCTGGCACGAGGCCGTTACCCACGGCCTGATCAATCTTGCCGCCGCCGTTGCACTCTGGGCGGGATTGAGTCTGTACCAGAGCGGTGCGGTGTCGGGCCCGGTGCTGGTGCTGCTACCCATCGCCCTGCTGGGGCTGGCGGAAGCCTACGCTGCCCTCCCCGCGGCCTTTGCCAGGCTTGGCGCGGTTCAGTCATCCGCGGCCCGTCTCAACAACGATTGTGTTGGCCCTGAAACGCCCGCCAACCCCCGGTTTCCGTCGTCCGAATCCTTGCCGGGTGGCATCGCGCTGGTGGCTTCGGATCTGTCCGTGCGATACCCGGGCCACTCGCCGGTGCTCACTCACTTTGACCTCCAGGTAGGTGTGGCTGAGCGATTAGGTGTCGTCGGAGACTCGGGCAGCGGCAAGTCGTCCCTGGCGGACACCTTCGCCGGCTTGCTGACTCCGGCCCATGGCGAGGTGAATGCATGCTTTTGTGCTTACCTGACCCAGCAGACCGTGATTTTCAACGATACCCTCAGAGCCAACCTGGCACTGGCGAGACCAGCGGCAACGGATACGGAATTGTGGCGGGTACTGGAACTGGTCGAACTGGCAGATGCGTTCCGCAAAAGGCCTGAGGGCCTGGACAACTGGCTGGGTGTCGGTGGCAGTGAGCTGTCCGGTGGCGAAGCCCGGCGGGTAGCGCTGGCACGGGTGCTGTTGAGTCCGGCACCGCTGGTGCTACTGGACGAGCCCTTTACCGGCCTGGATCCGGCATTGAGAGAGCGGATTTCCGGGCGCCTGGACACCTGGTTCGAAGGCAAGGCAGTGATCGCCCTGGCCCACGGGCCGGATGCCCTTCCGGGCACCGACCGCGTGATACACCTGACGGGATAACCTGGTTTTAGCGAGTCTCAACTACCTCAAAGGCCAGTCCCGCCTTACTTGTCAGGCGCTCCATCAGGGCGCCATCCAGCAGCGATGCCGGCGTCCAGAAACCACCGGGTTTATCCGCCGGCACATCGAAGGCCAGGCACATGCCAGCCTCACCCAGCATTTTCCCGGTAGAGCCATACCCCGGGTCCCGGTCGCCGGTTACCTTGGTGATCAGGGTCTTGCCATCTTCGGTACGCCCCACAAAACGCAGGTCGTAGAAACCGGCGGCCTGGGCTTCCGGGCTGGGCCCCTCGCCCGGCTGCGGCACAAACTTGCCGACCAGCCAGCGTGTGGGCCTGATGGCAGAGGCGGTGAAGAAGGCAGCCAGGCCTGCGGTTATGCCGTAGGCCGCCAAACGGCCCTTGGTGCCGCGGCCGGTCATCATGGCTTCATCGTAGGTGAATTCCTGGCCGTACCGGGCGCTTTGCAAGGCATTGGACCGGTGCACGATCCGGGTGTTGATGGCTCCCATGACAAACGGCGCCAGCCAGACGTTAAAGGTTTTATCGTACTCCGCGCCCTTCAGGCTTGGCTGACGTGCTTTTGAGCGATGCTCTGGCGGACAGATGGAGAACGGATTGGCCAGTTCCTTGCGAAGTTGCGGATCCGCAGCCGCCTCCCGGGCCACATTCATCATGGACGCCACGGTGCCACCGGAAAACTCCCCCTTCGCAACCTTGACCCGCATGCGCACGTCCCGACACGGGGCTCCGAGCATCTCCTCAGCCTTCTGCTGCAGGAACCACACCCCCATGTCAGATGGGATAGAGTCAAAACCACAGCAGTGCACAACTCTTGCGCCGGAAGACGTCGCCTCTTCTTCGTAGCGTTCCACCATCTTGCGAATCCACTGCACTTCGCCAGTCAGATCGCAGTAATCGGTGCCGGAGCGGACGCAGGCCTGTACCAGTGGTTCGCCATAGAGTGCGTAAGGGCCCACGGTGGATATGACCAACCGCGTCTCCAGGCACATGGCGCGCAGCGCGTTTTCATCGGCGGCATCGGCAATGATCACCGGAAGCCTGCGGGCACCCTCCCCCAGCTGGTTTTTCAGCGTGTCCAGTTTGGTGGACGAACGGCCGGCAATGGCCCAGCGCACGGATTTGCCGACACCGTAGGTTTCCAGCAGGTAACGGGTGAGAATCTGGCCAACAAAACTGGTGGCACCGAACACCACCAGGTCATAGGCTGTTTCAGCAGGTTTGGTCATTACGTATCCTTAGCAGACAAAAAGTGTCGACATTAACGGGGGCGGCTGAGGGATCTTGCCCCCATCAGCGCCATGAACACTGCCACGCCCAGGCCCCAGAAGCCATTCAGGATCAGGCCGCCGACCCAGGTCTGGGCCGAGACATCCAGCGCCTTGAGCGGGAACACCACAAGCATGGCACCGGCGGTTGGACCAATGGCGCCCACTACCACGTGACCAAGCCAGAACATGACACCGCTACGGCGCCCCAACAGCAACCACAGTACCATGCCCCACAGACCACCAAAGAACGCCAGTGACACTACCGCCGGAACACCCAGTGGCGCGACCGGTGTCAGACTGAACGGTGCCATGGGCACCACGCTGCCCAGGTAAAACAGACCCAACAGCCCCTGATGAAAGAGCAGCGTCGCGAGAAAGCCACTTGCAAATGCCTTGAGCCAAATCATAAGCCTTCCTCTTTGAGCGGAATAATCAACTTTAACTCATTGATTCTGCGTACAGCAGCGTTCAGCTGCAAGCAATATTACCGAATTTGGGCGCCGGTTCCGCTTTCCCGGGAATCCTGTGAAAACCGTCGTCACGGCCAATCGATTGTCATGGGTAATCGGTCACACTGACTGTTAAAGACCCACCAACGCTCCGGAGGCATCCCTTGGTTACCGTGTTACTGATCTTAAGCCTGTTCCTGGCCCTGTTCAGTGGCTTTCTCTGCTGGCAGGTACTGGAGCAACGTAAAGTGATCGCGCAGATGATGGAGCGGGAGGATGTTCCTGAGACCAACCGGGAACCCGAGCTCGTGCTCACGTTGCGCGTACTGGACCCGATCGCCTTGGCAAAGCGGGAATCCCGTTCAGCCCGGGTATTGGCTGACAGGCTGCCAGTGATGGTTCGAAAAATGGTCTATCAGGAAGTGATGAAGGAGCTGGAGGAAGAGCTGGCAGAACGCGACATCAATGTGGAAATGCACATAGAATACCGCTGATACGGGAGGCTGATCATGAACTTATGGGCTGTTATCCCGACTGTTGCACTGCTTCTGGGGAGCTCCGCCTTGCTGGGCCTGGCCTATCGGGAAATGCTGTTCGCGCGCCGTCAACTGCGGATACTCAATGCGCAGCGTATGGCTGCCTCCAGTGCCATCCAGAAAAGCCGGATGGACCTGCTGGAAGTCCGTAACCGTGCCAGGTTGCTGGAAGATACGGTGTCTGGCGGCGCCAGCGCCGTTGAAAAAGTTCACAGGGCGATCTCGAACACCACCTTTGGCCTGATTGACCTGTTTTCCCGTGACGACGAATTCCGGAAAAGCACACAAAAGGCCCGGGAAACCCACGACCAGACCAGCCAGCAGATTTACCGCACGGTACGCACAACCAACCGTGCACTGCACATTCTTGCGGACACCCTGATTCTCAGCAAGGCCGAGAAACGGATCGTGTCAAAATCGCGAAAATAGCTCAAAAAAAAGACACCCGGAGGTGTCTTTTTTTTGGTTTGCCAGAAAGTTACAGGACTTTCTTAAGCTCTTCCTCAAGTTGCGGCACCGCTTCGAACAGATCCGCGACCAGGCCGTAATCGGCCACCTGGAAGATCGGCGCTTCTTCGTCCTTGTTGATCGCCACGATCACCTTGGAGTCAGACATGCCGGCCAGGTGCTGGATGGCACCGGAGATGCCAACGGCGATGTACAGCTGCGGCGCCACGATCTTGCCGGTCTGGCCCACCTGCATGTCGTTGGGCACGAAGCCGGCGTCGACGGCGGCACGGGAAGCACCCACCGCAGCGCCCAGCAGATCCGCAACCTGCTCCAGCATCTTGAAATTGTCGCCGTTCTGCATGCCCCGGCCACCAGACACCACGATGCCGGCACTGGCCAGGTCCGGACGATCCGATTTGGCCAGCGCTTCGCTGACGAAGCTGGACAGGCCCGCGTCCTTCACCACGTCCAGTTGCTCAACGGCGGCGGAACCGCCTTCAGCGGCCACAGGGTCAAAGGCGGTCGGACGAACCGTGATCACCTTGATGCTGTCGCTGGATTTAACCGTGGCAATGGCGTTACCGGCGTAGATCGGGCGCACGAAGGTGTCGTCGGACTCGACCCGCATGATGTCGGATACCTGGGCAACGTCCAGCAGTGCGGCAACCCGTGGCATGAAATCCTTGCCCACCGTACCCGCGGCGGCCAGGATATGGCTGTAGCTCTTACCAATCTCGGCCACCAGCTCACCCAGGTTCTCACCCAGGAAGTGGCCATACGCGGCGTTGTCGGCAACCAGCACCTTGTTCACGCCTTCGGCCTTGGCCGCGGCGTCGCCTACCGCCCCGCAATTCTCGCCAGCAACCAGCACGTCGATATCACCACCGATGGCCTTGGCCGCCGCGACTACGTTCAGGGTCGCCTGTTTCAGGCTGCTGTTGTCGTGTTCAGCAATTACAAGGATGCTCATTCAGATCACCTTCGCTTCGTTCTTCAGTTTGTCGACCAGCTCGGCTACGTCTGCGACCTTGACACCCGCCTGACGGGCAGCAGGCGCTTCCACTTTCAGAGTGGCAAGGCGCGGTGCGATGTCGATACCCAGGTCCGCCGGGCTCATGTTGTCCAGCGGCTTCTTCTTGGCCTTCATGATGTTCGGCAGGGATGCGTAACGCGGCTCGTTCAACCGCAGGTCAGTGGTGACAACAGCCGGGAGGTTCAGGGAAACGGTCATCAGACCACCGTCGACCTCACGGGTAACGTTGACCTTGTCACCGTCAACCACCACTTCCGACGCAAAGGTGCCCTGGCCCATCCCGGTCAGCGCGGCCAGCATCTGGCCGGTCTGGTTGTTGTCGGAATCGATGGACTGTTTGCCGAGGATAACCAGCTTCGGCTCTTCCTTTTCAACAACCGCCTTCAGCAGCTTGGCCGCTTCGAGAGACTGAACCTCGTCGTCGGTTTCAACGTGGATACCCCGGTCGGCGCCCAGTGCCAGAGCGGTACGGATCTGCTCCTGAGCGGCCTTCGGGCCGATGGACACCACCACGATTTCACTGGCAACCCCCTTCTCCTTCAGGCGAACCGCTTCTTCAACCGCGATTTCGCAGAACGGGTTCATTGCCATCTTGACGTTGGCGAGATCAACGCCGGTGTTGTCCGGCTTGACGCGCACCTTTACGTTGTAGTCGATTACTCGTTTTACAGCGACCAGAACCTTCATAGATTCCTCGTTCTTCTACGATGGGTTTAATGACTTGCAATCCTCACGCGGGGCCTGCGGTCACGGCGACCTAATACTGCAGGCAAAGGCAAAATGGGTCAATAGTCCCACCCGACGCGCCAGGAGTGCTTTCAAAGCCAATGGACCGGTGTTGACTCGGCCTGGCTGTGAGACGATACTAAAAATCGCCTCAAAACACACGTTGTTTCGGTGCACCACTACAATGCCAAAGGAACGCCTGAATTTCAAACAAACGTTTGTTTGATTATTCAAATACGGTATCCTTTTCTGTACAGAAGTCGGTGTGGTCGGCTTCGGGCGGTCGTCTGACGGCGCGTTTGCCGGTATGATGATGCCCCTGAATTATCTGCCTGCGGGCACACAATATCCATTAAAAGAAGCTTGAGGAGACCAACGTGGAACGCGAATCGATGGAATTTGATGTTCTGATCGTCGGCGGCGGCCCGGCGGGCCTGTCGGCAGCCTGCCGTGTCATGCAACTGGCACAGGAAGCGGGCGAGGAACTCACCGTATGCGTGGTGGAAAAGGGATCCGAGATCGGCGCGCACATCCTGGCCGGCACCGTGTTTGAGCCCACCGCCCTCAATGAGCTGTTCCCGGACTGGAAAGAGAAAGGCGCCCCGCTCAACACGCCGGTTACCCGTGACGACATATTCCTGCTGAAAAACCAGCAAAGCGCCACCAAAATCCCGAACGCCTTTGTGCCCAAAAACATGCACAACCATGGCAACTACATCATCAGCCTGGGTAACCTGTGCCGCTGGCTGGCCGAACAGGCGGAAGGCCTGGGTGTTGAGGTCTATCCCGGCTTCGCGGCCGCCGAGACCATTGTTGAAGACGGCCAGGTAAAAGGCATTATCACCGGTGATATGGGCGTTGCCCGTGACGGTTCCGAGAAAGACGGCTACATGCCGGGCATGGAACTGCGCGCCAAGTACACTTTGTTTACCGAGGGTTGCCGCGGACATCTGGGCAAACGCCTGATCAACGACTTCAAACTGGATGAAGGCAAGGACCCCCAGCATTACGGCATTGGTATCAAGGAGCTGTGGGACATCGACCCGGCCAAACACGAGCCCGGTCTCGTCGTACACTCCACCGGCTGGCCCCTGAGCGAAAGCGGCACCACGGGTGGGTCGTTCCTGTACCACCTTGAGAACGGCCAGGTGTATGTGGGGCTGATCACGGACCTGTCCTACAGCAATCCTCACCTGAGCCCGTTTGACGAGTTCCAGCGCCTGAAGCTGCACCCGGAAATCAGCAAATACCTTGAGGGCGGCAAGCGGGTCTCCTACGGTGCCCGCGCCATTACCAAGGGCGGTTTTAACTCTCTGCCGAAGATGAGCTTCCCGGGCGGCCTGTTGCTGGGCTGCGATGCCGGCACCCTGAACTTCTCCAAGATCAAAGGCTCCCACACGGCCATGAAATCCGGCCTGCTGGGCGCGGAAGCCGTCTTCGAGGCCCTGAAGGACGGTAAATCCGGTGAGGAGATCACCAGCTTCGGTGACCGCTTCAAGGAAAGCTGGCTTTACAAGGAACTGTACGCTGAGCGCAACTTTGGCCCGGCCATGCACAAGTTCGGCAACATCGTAGGCGGTGCTGTCGCGTACCTCGAGCAGAACATCCTGCGTAGCAGCCTGCCGTTCACTTTCCATGATACGACGCCGGACTACGCCACCCTGAAGCCAGCCGATCAGGCCAAGGAGATCGAGTATCCCAAGCCGGACAACAAGCTGACGTTCGACAAGCTGTCTTCGGTGTTTATCTCAAACACCAACCACGAAGAAGATCAGCCGGTACACCTGAAGCTGACGGATCCGGACATTCCAGTGAAGGATAACCTGCCCAAGTACAACGAACCGGCCCAGCGCTATTGTCCGGCGGGCGTTTACGAGGTGGTTGAGAAAGACGATGGCAGTGGCAAGAAGTTCCAGATCAATGCCCAGAACTGTGTTCACTGCAAGACCTGTGATATCAAGGACCCGGCCCAGAACATTACCTGGGTGACGCCAGAAGGCGGCGGCGGCCCGAACTATCCGAATATGTAATGACTAAAAAAAACGGCTCCCGAGGGAGCCGTTTTTAGTCAGGCATCAGAAACGCTTAGTGAGCGTGTCCGTGCTCCTGCTCTTCATCGGTTGCCTCACGTGCCTCAACGACTTCAACGTCAAAGTGCAGTGTCTGCCCGGCGAGCGGGTGGTTGGCATCGATGGTCACGGTCTCATCATCCACTTCCACGACACGAACGACCTGGGGACCGCCCGGAGTCTGCGCCTGGAACTGCATACCGGGCTCGATGGTGTCAACGCCTTCAAAGGCAGAGCGCGGAACCGGCTGGATCAGCTCTTCGTTCAATTCGCCGTAGCCCTCGGCAGGTTCAACAGAAACCTTTACCTGATCGCCCGGGCTCTTTTCGTTCAGCGCACTTTCCAGTCCACCGATAATGTTCTGTGCACCTTCCAGATAGGACAGCGGCTCACGACCTTCTACACGGGAGGAGTCAAGCTGCTCTCCCTCTTCGTTAGTGAGCGTGTAATGGATGGTGACAACACGAGGTTGGGCCATGTGATCTCCTTGCGTGTCGCAATGACTGTTTGATTGAATGTAGGCAATCGCAAGTAATCGTGAACAGCCAGACTGCACAGAGGGACTAACGACCACCGGGCCTCGTTAGAGAGCCAGGCTCGTAACAAGTACGAAAACACAGTTTAACAAGTGATATCGTGCGTTTTCTACCGTCAATTCTGGGGGCGTGCCGGGGCTTTTCAACCGCCCTGCCCGATTTTGTAGAAAATTCCGTGACTAAACACACCCAAAACGGGGTGGCCCTCTTCGTTTCGCTCCACCACATGCCCCGCCAGATCGTAGAAGGCGTTGGTAACCAGCCGGGCGTCCACCCCGTGCCGGACCCGGACAACCGGGCGCGGTTCGTCGGAATCCGGATAATGACCAACGGCCAGGGGATGCTCGGAGCCAACTTCCAGGCGCTCACCAACGTTGGTGGTCAGCGAGACCACCTGCCGGTCGCCTTGACCCTCCACCTTCAACGTGTGTGCCAGTAACGGGGTATCCTCAACCTGGATACGCCATTTTTCCACAGGCGTCACCAGGTAATACTCGCCATCGTCTTCCCGGCGAAGAATGGTGGAAAACAGGCGGACGATCGCTTCCCGGGCCAGGGGCTCTCCCCTGAAGATCCACTCACCGTTGCGGGCGATACGCAGGTCCATGTCGCCAGACAACTCCGGATGCCAGTCCGCCACCGGTGGTTGCCCGGGCGTGTTCACGGATTCTGTCACCTGTCGGGCCAGCTTGTCGGGACTGTTGCTCATCATCGGGCCTCCGGTTCAATCGGTTGGGTCTGGTCAGGGCACTATGGCGGGAGTCAGGGTAAAAACTGCGCTTTCAGGTCACCACAGCCCGGACCAACCACCGGCAGGTCCACCATAACCGCCTGCGATGTCATGAACGGAATGCCCCTTCGATGGGCATCGACGAGCAAGGTGGCGAGACTGCCAACCAATGGCATGTGCGACACGACCATCAGCGGTGACTCCTGGGCGTCGATCAGGGCGTCCAGGCATTCCGCCGGGTCATCATCTGGCGTAATGAATAACTTTTCTTCCACCGGGCAGTTCAGTATCTCGGAGGCAATGGCCGCCGTTTGACGGGCCCGTACGTAAGGGCTGCTCCAGATCAGCTTCGGGCGCCAGGGGGAATCGGCAACCCTGGACGCCACTTCCGCCACATGCAAACGGCCGGATTCGGTCAGCTCGCGCTCCTGATCCAGGGTATGCCAGCCGGCCTCACCATGACGCATGATCAGCAATTGCACTGGCGTTCCCTCCGTTTGTCAGCCCGTTACTGGCTGATGGTGCGAGGCAGGATGAACTCCACGTCGGAGTTCTGGACCGACATCATCAGGCTGTTGATGACTGCGGTGATCGAAGCCCCTTCGTACAGGATTTCATGCAGACCGCGCACCAGTGGCATATAGATCTTGATGGCTTCGGCCTTCTCCTTGACCAGCTTCAGGGTATAGATGCCCTCGGCGACCTGCCCCAGTTCTTCAACGGCGTCGTCAAGTTTCTGGCCCGTGCCCACGGCGTAGCCGATGCGGAAATTCCGGCTCTTCGACGACGTGCAGGTGACAATCAGATCCCCGACCCCGGCCAGCCCCATGAAGGTCATCGGATTGGCGCCGAGGCTCACCGCGAATCGACTCATCTCCGCCAGCCCCCGGGTAATCAGCATGGCCTTGGCGTTCTCCCCCATGTCCAGGGCAGAAGCCAGGCCGGCCACGATGGCG
This sequence comes from uncultured Marinobacter sp., assembly GCF_946886895.1. Next base: position 74,617 of record NZ_CAMPJO010000008.1, read on the forward strand.
TAAATATTCTTCAGGGCACCGGCCAGTTCGACCCCGTACACATCGATATTGGCGTAGACCCGGAAATATTCGCAGCCCAGCAACTCCTGAACGGTCCGTCGCACGTCCGGATCCTTCGCCGCTATAACCGTGGCGGTGAGGTCACGGTTGACGATTTCACCGGCCAGGTTGGGGCCACTCAACACCCCGATCCGGCACCGTGGGATTTCCTCCTGGAGGATCTCACTCATCAGTTTGAAGCCGTGCTCTTCAATGCCCTTGGTCAGGCTGATAACAATCTGACCGTCGCGGAATTGATCGCTGTGCTCACGGATAACGGTCCGGAACGCCTTGCTTGGAATGGCCAGGAACACAATCTCGGCCTTGCTGATGGCTTCCGGGAGATCCGTGGTTGGCTGGATATCACCGGTCAGTTCGATACCGGGCATGTAGCGGGAGTTGATGCGTGTGGAACGGATTTCGTCGGCCTGGGACCGGTCACGCATCCAGAAGTGGACACAGTGACCATTTTCACCAAGGACCTTGGCCATGGCGGTTCCGAAGCTACCGCCGCCGAGAACCGCGACATCGTGCACCTGGGATCTCGCCCCGCGGTCTTGAGGCAGATTGTTTTCAGACATAATGCTTCCGTTTTCTGTCAGCCCGGCTCTTCACATTCCAGAGCCCGCACCAGATTCTTGAACTCTTCCCGGTTACGGCTGTTCAGCCCCATCAGTACCTTGTGGGCATCCAGGACTTTGTCGCGAACCTGTTGTTCGCTGGCCCTCAGCACGGGGATTTCTTCAAGTTCTTCAATGCGGGATGCCGGTTCGCGGACAATGATAAAGATCTTGTCGAACCCCATGGACGTGGTAATTCGGGTGATATCAGGATTGGTGGAAATCAGCGTGGGCAGGAAATGGCTTTGTTTCTGGGCGGCCATGGCAATCTTGGCCAGCAGGCCAAGTGTCGTGCTGTCGATTATCTCGGTTTCGGTGAGGTCGACCACCACGGTTTTGAATTCCGGGTCCTGGGTGATGGACTCAACCAGATGGTCCAGCGTCGAACACAGGTTCAGCCGGATTTCACCAATAAACTTCAGGACATAAATGCCCTGTTTCTCAGCTTGCAGGATCTTGTAACCAGCCATTTTCACACTGCCACTATTTCGACGACGTGTTGTCTGACACTGTTATGGTATCAGTAACCGAGACGATCGCGATATCGTCCGGTAACTCTGTAATCTCGTCCAGATCCAGAGCCTCCCTGAGAGAGGCGATAGTGTGACGACCTCCGGATACGAGTTCAAGTAGTGTCCGCTCCTTTTCATCGAGACTTTTCTCCCGAATCACCTCCAGAATGCCGTCCGAGAACAGGATCAGGTGGAACGGCTTGTCCAGCGGTACTTCATAGACGTCCCAGCGAGGCGACTCAAAAAGCCCTACCGGCAGGCCGCTGCCCTCCAGGAACGAGGTTTCGCCGCCCTCAAACGAGAGGATGGGCATCGGAAAATGGGCCCCGACGGCATACTGCAAGGTGCGCTCCGCCAGGGAGATGATGCCCACGAAAACTGTCACGTGTTTGCCAAGCCCGGTATCCAGCAACTCGGTATTGATACGCTCAAGGAACCGGTCGGGATAAAGAACATCTTCACTGGAGCGCCTGCGCAGGTTGCGCTGGAGCCGATTGGTCAGATTCTTGAGAAGCACGGTCACGAACGCCGAACTGGCCCCATGGCCAGAGACATCGGCAATGTAGACCAGCACCTTGTCTTCGGAAATCCGGAAGTAATCCAGAAAATCACCGCTCAGATAAAGCGAGGGTTTGATCAGGTGATCTATCTGCAATCCGCTCATCACCTGCTCATGCTCGGGCAGCATCCGCAGTTGCACTTTTCGCCCCGCCCGCTGATCCGCTCGAAGCTCTGCAATACCGTCGCGCAGATCCCGGTTGGCCTCTTCCAGCTCCTGCCGGTAAAGCTGGTTCAGCCGGTTGACACGAACCCGGTCGAACAGTTTGCCGATCACGTCGTCGAGTGCGCCCTTGTCATCACTGCAGGGCTTGAGCACAAAATCCGCGGCACCGGCGCGGAGCGCGCTCACCACATCGGCACTGGAGGCGCTGGTGGAGCAGGCAACGATCGGGGTAAAGGTTTCCGCTTCCTCCAGCCGACTGGCGAGATCGCGGATGGCGTCCGGAGGCAGGTCTGCAAAGATGACATCAGGAATGTTATCGTCGAACAGCGCCCTGGCCCCGGCCAGATCACGGTAGCCGGTCACGTAGTAACCGCGCGCTTCCAGGTAACGGGCCAGGTCGGTTCGGGCCTTTTCGTCGGCGTCAATAATCAGTATGCGCTCGGTGCGCGAAGTCATGGCGACTGCCCTAAACTACCAGCGATAAACGATAAAATGGCTTGATTAAGCCTATTCTGGCACGACCCTGTGATATAACAAGGCCAGTTTTATGAAATTGGGAGATTCCTGCTGATGAGACGTGCCGTTAATGACCTGCTCGGAGCCTATGACAAACTGATCATGGACCCGGTACATGGCGGGATTCCACTCTACCGGCATGAAATCCAGGTGATCGACCACCCGCTGTTCCAGCGTCTGCGAAACATTTGCCAGAACGACATCCTTAGCCTGGTGTTCCCGGGTGCGACCCACTCCCGCTTCCTCCATAGCATTGGCGTCATGCATGTCGGCACCCGCATGTTCCGGTCGATGATCGACGCCTACCTGAGAGAGCGGCAACTGAGTGAGCAGACGGATCTCAGCCTGAGCCAGCTCGACGCCATCGACTATCTGGCCAAGACGATTCGGCTGGGCTGCCTGCTACACGACAGCGGTCATTCCAGCTTCTCCCACCAGTTCACCCAGGCCCGTCGCATCCGGGAACTGATGTCCCGGCCAGGGCGCTTTACCGATCTCTGGCGCGGCGTCGATTATTCCGCCTATCACCGGGAAGAGCCCGGGGAGCTCGAACACGAGCATTACTCCGTACGGGTTGCCCATGAGGTACTGTCTGCCGTCGACCTGGCCGGCGCCGGCCTGGACGCCCGGGATGTGATTGGCATCATGGAAACCACCGACGTTCAGCCCAGCGACACCTTCTGCCGCCATGCCCGGACGTTCTGGGGCTTTATTGCCGGTGAAGACGCCGTGTCCGGGTCGCTGCTTGGGGAAAACATACCCCGGCTGGTGATGGACCTGCTGTCGTCCATTGTGTCTGGTGAGATTGACGCTGACCGGGCCGATTACATGCTCCGGGACGGCTTCCATTCATCCGTGACCATTGGCGGTTTCAACCTGGACCACCTGCTCAGTAACCTGCGTTTCGGATGGGACGCTTCCGAGCCCTGGCTCGGGCTTGCCATTACCCAGAAAGGCCTGGGCGCGCTGGAGGATTTTGTTTACAGCCGTCACCAGATGTACCGCAAGGTGTATGCCCATAAAACGGCGCTGGGGTTTGACTGGTTATTGCGGGAGGCCATCAACGAAGTCCTGGAAGACTCGGACAGTTTCGACTGGGTGGATACCTGCCTGAGCGACATGCAGTACTTTGCAGAGCTCACCGACAACTTTTTCTGGGAAGCGTTCCGGAAAGTCGCCCGCAAACACCCGGAGAGTTTTTCGTTCTGCATCGTGAACCGGATAAAACTGAATCACCTGGACACCCGGGAAAACCTGACGCCGGACGGAATCGCCAATCACCGTGCCTGGCTGGCGAAGGAGCTGGGGCTGAACCCGGCCCATGTGGTGACCTGTTCGATGCGCGCCCGGTTTTCCAACATCCAGGACAATTTCAATGGCATCAAGGTACTGGTTCGTGACCCCATCAACCGGGCCCGTTCCCTCAAACGGATTACCGGTGTCAGTGCGTTCTTCAGCAAATTCAGCGATGGCACCATCACCCACTTCTACACGCGCCCGGACGTCACCATTGCCGGAGAGGCCAACCCGAACGAATGACCCCGGTCCGGTCAGCCCTGACTGGCCATAGCCTGCACCAGGCCGGTTGCACTGTTAAACGCGCCCTCTACCCGGCCGCCGCTCAACCAGTCACCCGCCAGGCCGATCCCGTTCTCCTCGAACCACAGGTGACCCGGCTGTCCACCGCCGTCTGAGCGGGCATACAGCCAACGATGACTTAGCATCTCATCCGGCATCCCGGGGTAGCCTGTCAGTTCCCGGAACGCATCGACCAGTTTGCCTGCCACCCGGTCTGGCGCGGTGTCCAGGTGTTGCTGGCTCCAGGCGGAGCTGGCGTGCATCACCCACCACTGCCCCTGGCCATTCCGGCCCGGTTTGCTGGAGTTGTTGGCGACCCAGTCCAGGGCGGGATGCTGACAGCGCATACCCTCATGGTCAGGCCAGGGGCACTCCGGGAAGTGCGCAGCCACGGCCCAGCAAGGCAGTACCCGTGACACCGCGTCGTTCAGCTGCTCGGCCAGGAAGCCGAGGCCGCTGTCTGCCAGGAGAGCCCGGGCCTGGGCCGGTGGCGCAGTGATGATGACCTGATGAAACTCGCCGAGGTCCCGGCCACCGGACGCTTCAAGGAACCATCCGTCCTCACGCCGGGCCAGTTTCCCGACCCGGGTTTCAGCCTCAACAGGCACGTGGACCGATAAAGCCCGGGTGATGGCGGTCATCCGCGGCTGCCCCACATAGCGGGGCTCTTCGGGAAATGCCCACCAGTCACCCGTCGGGGCCTGAAAGCCGAAGCGTCCGTGCCATTTTGCAAAACTGTCGGGGCCGGCATAACGAGCCAGGAATGGCAGAAAGTCGGGGTTTCGGGCCGTAAAATACTGAGCGCCGATGTCCACGGAGCTTCCGTTTACCCGCTTGGCCGCCAACCGGCCACCAGGACCGCGACTCTTTTCGAAGACGGTGACATCATGCCCGTGGCTCTGCAGCAAAATTGCCGCCGTCAGCCCGGCCAGTCCTGAACCAACAATGGCAACACGCCGTATAACAGTGACATCAGTGGTCTGATTAAACATGGGTCTTGGTGCATCCAAATCCGGTAGTCGAAACGTACAAATCAACAATCAATGTGACCCGGCTATCCCGACGATCACAGTACGACGATTCCTAACACAGAAAAAGGGCAATCAGGGTATGACCCGAGTGCAATACTGGCTTACAAACATTCTGAGGTGGTTCGACTCCGATGCGGGTTCGGATCACATCGACACAACCTCCCGTTCATTCAGTTTCGTCCGCGTGATTCCGTTTCTGGCGCTGCACGCTGCCTGCCTGCTGGCGTTCTACACGGGCGTCAGTGTCTTTGCCGTTGGCTTTGCCGCCGCCTTCTTTGTGATCAGAATGTTTGCCATCACCGGATTCTACCACCGCTATTTTGCCCACAAGACCTTTAAAACCAGTCGCCCGGCGCAATTCCTGTTTGCCGTCATCGGCGCCAGCGCCGCCCAGCGAGGCCCGCTGTGGTGGGCCGCCCATCATCGCCACCACCATCAACACTCCGATGACGAGCTGGACCTGCACTCACCGCACCAGGGCGGATTCCTGTGGTCCCATATCGGATGGTTTACCTGTGATGCCGGCTTTGCCATGGATGAGCGGCGGGTTCGTGACTGGCTGAAGTATCCCGAACTCCGGTGGATTAACCGCTTCGATTCCGTTGTGCCTGCGGTTGCCGCCGTGGCGATCTATGCCCTGGGGGAAGCGCTCGCAGCCTGGGCCCCCGGGCTGGGCACCAACGGGTTGCAGCTGCTGGTGTGGGGCTTCTTTATTTCCACCGTTGTATTATTCCACGCCACCGTATCCATTAACTCGCTGTCGCACGTCTGGGGTCACCGCCGCTTCGACACCGAGGACGACAGTCGCAACAACTTCTGGCTGGCACTGATTACCCTCGGCGAGGGCTGGCATAACAACCACCACCGGTGGCCGCAATCGGTGCGACAGGGCTTCCGCTGGTATGAGATTGACGTTACCTGGTACGGACTCTGGCTGATGTCCAGGCTGGGCATTATCTGGGAATTGAACCCCATCCCGAAACACATTCAGGAAGAAACCCGTCAGTTGGACATGAGGAGGAAGAAGTAATGGCGACCGCCTCAATAATCGAAGTCGGCGCCCCGGATTCCGCGGTTCCCGCAACGCTGGACAAGTTCAGGGCCCTGTTCAACACGCTCGACAAAGGCAACCTCAAATCCCTGTCCGGGGTATACAGCGAGGATGTCCGTTTTCAGGATCCCCTGGGCACGGTGGAAGGACTGGATCAGCTCACACACTATTTTGCCGGTGCCTACGCCAATGTCCTCTCCTGCCGGTTTGATTTTGGCGAGGCGATGGTTGACGGCCGTTTTGTGGCCGTTCCCTGGGCAATGCATCTGCGGCACAAACGCATTCGCAAAGGCCGGGAGATTCAGGTCTCCGGCATGAGCCACCTTGAAATCCGTCATGGCAAGGTCTGCTATCACCGGGACTATTTCGATGCGGGTGAACTGCTGTACGAAAACCTGCCGGTGGTGGGCGGTATTATTCGCCGTGTGAAGGGCTATGCGGGATGAGCGGACGGCTGCAGGGCATCTCAAATATCTGGATTACCGGGGCAAGTTCCGGGATTGGCGAGGCGGTAACCCGGACCCTTGCGAGGGGCGGGCACAGGCTGATTTTGACCGGTCGCCGCCCGGAGCCGCTGGAAGCGCTCAGGACCCTGGCACCGGACCGGATCGCCTCCGCCCCGGCGGATACCACCAGCCGAGACAGCCTGGCGGCTATCGCCGGCTCCCTCGAGCAGTTCGGAACGCTGAATATGGCGATCCTGAACGCCGGCACCTGTGAGTACCTGGACATCGCTGATTACCGCAGTGACGTGGTTGAGGCCAACATTCACACCAACGTCATCGGCACGGCCCGTTGCCTGGAACTCGCCCTGCCGGCACTGAGGCGGGCCCGTGCAAGTGGCCAGCCGGCAACCCTGGTGATTGTGAGCTCCTCCGCCTGGTGGTTCCCGTTCGGACGGGCCGAGGGCTATGGTGCCTCCAAGGCCGCCCTGACCTACTTTGCCCACGCCCTTCGCGCCGACCTGGCCGCCGAAGGCATCGACGTGGTGGTGGTCTCCCCGGGCTTCGTGAAAACGCCGCTCACCGACCGGAATGACTTCCCGATGCCATTCCGGGTGTCGGCTGAGGATGCCGCGGAACGCATTGTCAGCGGGCTCGCGAAAGGCCGCTGCGAGATTGCCTTTCCCAAACGTTTCACCTGGACACTTCGCCTTCTGGGCGCACTCCCCCAGGCTCTGATTGATCGAATGGCCGCCTCCATGGCGCGCCAGGGCAACCGCCAACAGGACCACAGTAAATGAGCGACGAACGTCAGCGTATTGCTGTCATCGGGGCCGGTGTTTCCGGCCTCACCGCAGCTTGGCTACTGGCCGAAAAGCATCATGTTGAGGTGTTCGAGGCCGGCAGCTATGCCGGTGGCCACACCAACACCGAAACCGTTGAAGCCGGAGGGCGCACCTGGCCGGTAAACACCGGCTTTATTGTCTTCAATGACTGGACCTACCCCAATTTTATTCGGCTGATGGACCGGCTGGGCGTCGCATCGGAAGTCAGCGACATGAGTTTCAGTGTCGACTGCAGCCGCACGGGTCTGCAGTACAACGGCACCAGCCTGAACACCCTGTTTGCCCAGCGGCGCAATCTGTTCAACCCGTCCTTCCTGAAGATGATCCGGGAGATTCTCCGGTTTAACAGGGAAAGCCGTGCGGATCTGGCCTCCGGCGACATCAGCGATTCCGAAACCCTGGGCGGCTACCTCAACCGCAACGGGTACTCCCGGTATTTCCGGAATTACTACATTGTTCCCATGGGTGCCGCCATCTGGTCAGCCCCGGAAATCGTGCTGGAGCAGTTTCCGATTCGCTTTTTCCTGCAGTTTTTCAACAACCACGGCATGCTGTCCGTGGACGACCGGCCAACCTGGCGGGTTATCTCGGGCGGTTCCGCCCGGTATGTCACCCGGATGATGGAACGCCTCGGCGAAACCACCCACCTGAACAGCCCGGTTGAACGGGTGACCCGCGATGACGACGGGGTAACGGTGACGGTGGGCGGAGAGTCACACCGGTTTGACCAGGTCATATTCGGGTGCCACAGCGATCAGGCGCTGGCAATGCTGGCCGATGCCAGCGACGAGGAGCGGAACATTCTGGGCGCCATCGGCTACCAGAACAACGACGTGGTGCTCCACACCGACAGCACAGTCATGCCTGATAACCGGCGGGCGTGGGCCGCCTGGAATTACTTCCTTCCCCGGCACAGCACCGAGCCGGTTTCAGTAACCTACAACATGAACGTGCTGCAGAACTTCCACGACGCCCCGGAAACCTTTTGTGTAACCCTCAACCGGAGCCACGACATCGCGCCGGATAAGGTCATCAAACGGTTCGAATACGCGCATCCGGTGTTCACACTGGCGGCTGTCCAGGCCCAGGAGCGCTACCACGATATCGGTAACCGCAATCGCACCCACTACTGCGGCGCCTACTGGTTCAATGGCTTCCACGAAGACGGCGTACGCAGCGCCCTGCGGGTGACCGACGCGTTCGGAGTGGGGCTCTGATCATGGCCAGCCAGTGGCTGGAAGGGTCTATCCGCCACCGCCGGATGCACCCGGTTCAGCATGCGTTCAGCTACCGCACGGGCATGCTTGCCCTGGATGCCGACGAGTGGCACCGGGTCGCCGGCATCAGCCCGCTGTTTTCTCTGGAACGGTTTAACTGGCTCTCGTTGCGGCGCAAGGATTATTTCCGGCCGGAAGCCGGTGAGCTGTCCACGGCCGTCCGTGACCATGTTGAGACCGCGACCGGCTGGCGCCCGGACGGTGAGGTGGAACTGATTACCCATCCCCGCTACCTGGGCTACGTATTCAATCCCGTCAGTTTCTATTTCTGCTACCGGGCGGGCGCGAGTGCCATGGCGGGCGACGTACCTGCGGTCATTGTTGCCCAGATCACCAATACACCCTGGCAGGAAAAGCACGCTTACTGCCTGGAAACCGTGGGGAACGCGCGCAATGCGGCGGGATGGTGTTCCGAGCAATTCTGTTTCAACAAGCGGTTCCATGTATCGCCCTTCAATGGTATGGCGCAACAGTACCAGTGGACCTTCAGCTTCCGTGGCCCGGAATTGCGCATCCATATGAACGTGATTGAACAGGGCCGCAAACATTTTGATGCCACGCTGGTAGTCCGGCGCACCCTTCTTGCACGTAAACAACTGCACCGGAGCCTGAGGCAATTCCCGCTGGAAGCCTTCAAGGTGGTGGCCGGTATTTATTGGCACGCCCTGAAGCTGAAACTGAAAGGTGCGCCTTTTTACAGCCACCCGGACAAGCTTCCGGAAACCGACCCCGCCCACAAGCGCGGTGCAGAGGATGCCGGTCAGGATGTTAGCCGTCCCGACAAACAGGCCAGCGACAACGATCAAAAAAGCAGTATTCGCGGAAGGGTTAGCTCATGGAGAATCTGAATACACCGGTTGAATCCACCCCGGCGAACACCGGGCGTTCATCGCCACTCAGCCAGTTTGCCCGGCATCTTGTTATCCAGCAGTTGCGTCAGCTTGCCGACGGCGTGCTGACGGTAACCGAGCCCGGGTACGGGGATCAGGTCTTTGGTGACGGCGATACCCGCTACCCGCCAGCGCAACTGACCATTCACGATCACAGCACCTGGCGCGACCTGCTCACTGGCGGCAGCGTAGGTGCGGCGGAAGCCTATGTGGCCGGCGACTGGTCCAGCCCGGACCTGGTCGCCCTGCTCCGCTTCTTCACCCGCAATGTTGACCGCATGAACGCCTTTGAAGACCGATTCAGCTGGGTGACCAAACCAACCCTGAAAGGCTTGCACTGGCTCAACCGGAACACCAGGGCCGGCTCCCGGAAAAACATCAGCGCCCACTACGACCTGGGCAACGACCTGTTCGAGACCTTCCTGGACCCTACCATGATGTATTCCTCGGCCATCTATCCCGATGACGAGGCGACCCTGGACATCGCGGCGGTGCACAAGCTCGACACCATTTGCCGCAAACTGGCCTTGCAGCCCGGCGACCGGGTAATCGAAATTGGCACCGGATGGGGTGGTTTTGCCATCCACGCCGCGAAGCACTATGGCTGCCATGTCACCACCACGACCATTTCACGGGAACAGCTCGAACTGGCGCGAAAGCGCGTGCGGGAGGCAGGTCTTGAAGACCGCATCACCCTGCTTTTCGACGACTACCGGGATCTCCAGGGGCAGTTCGACAAGCTGGTGTCCATTGAGATGATAGAGGCGGTCGGCCCCCACTTTCTGGACAGCTACGTGTCCCGGATCGACGCCTTGCTGAAGCCCGATGGCCTCGCCCTGGTCCAGGCCATTACCATGCCGGAACAGCGTTATCATCGCGCGCTCAGGAACGTCGATTTTATCCAGCGCTATATCTTCCCCGGCAGCTTCATCCCTTCATTGGGGGCCATTCTGCAGTCCGTCGGAAGCCAGAGCAGACTGGTACTGACGCACACCGAGGATACCGGCTTCCATTACGCCCGCACCCTCCGTGACTGGTGCAAACGGTTTATGGCCCAGCGTGACCAGTTGGACGCCATGGGCTACGACGAGGCCTTTCGCCGGCTCTGGCATTTCTACTTCGCCTATTGCGAGGCCGGATTCAGCGAGCGGGCCATTGGTGTATCACAGTTGCTCCTTGCCAAGCCAGGCAACAAACGTGCGAATATCCTGAGTGTATGATTGCATCAAAAACGCTTCGTAACAGTCTGAATTTCATACTGTTCCAGCTCGGCTGGTTTGTCTGTGTACTGTATCCAGGGCCGATAGGCGCCCTGAGTGCCCTGGGCCTGGTGGCCGTCCACTTTCTGCTGGTCAGCCAGTCGCGTTACGCCGAACTTCAGTTTATCGGGCTGGGCACCGTGGTGGGCTCCGCGCTCGACGGGCTCTGGCTGAATACCGGCATTCTCAGCGATGGCCAGGACCAGGCGGTGCTGACACCACCCTGGCTGGTGGGCATCTGGGCCCTGTTCATGACCACGCTCAGCCATTCCCTGGACTGGATCAGCCGTAAGGCCTGGCTTCCGTTCGTATTGGCCCCGGTGGCCGGCCCATTCGCTTACTGGTCCGCCAGTCAGCTCGGAGCCGTGGAACTGCCTCACCTGCTGCCCTCCCTGATCGCCCTCGCGGTGGGTTGGCTGGTGGTGTTTCCGGCGTTACTCTTTGCCCGTCGATCCCTGTACCCGGAGTTGCTGACATGAACGAACGGCGATCCCGCTTCGGCCCACTGCCACTTGTTTTCCTGCTGCTGCCGGGCCTGGCTCCCGCTGCAACGTACAATTTCGTGGGCACCGCCTCCCAGGAAACCGGGGGGACTCTCTACACCGAGCACCACCGCATTGAGGGCAACTGCCAGGAGGGGGTATTCCGCCCGGGCACTCACCAGGTCGAGTATCGCAAGCCGGGGCAGCCAGAGGCGTTCGCCAGCAAGCAAATGAGTTACGACCCGTCGCCAATCCGGCCGTCGTTCACCTTTCGTCAGCCGACGTTCAACGAAGTGGTTGAAGTCCGTTATCCGCGGCCGGAAACACTGGTGGTGGACTGGCAAAAGCCCGGTGACGGTCGCGAACAGTTCACGGTTTCGCTGACGCAGGATCTTGTGGTGGATTCGGGCTTCGACAACTTTGTCCGCCGTCACTGGCAGCAGGTGACGAAGGGCGAATCCGTGAACTTCCGTTTTCTGGCGCCAACGCGGGGGGAGCATTACGCGTTCGTACTTGAGCCTGTCACCCATTCCGGCGTAAAGGCGGATCATACCGTGCAGATTCGCCCCACGGGTATGGTGCTCCGGTTTCTGGTGGACCCGATCATTCTGGGCTATACCGATTCCGGTGCCCTCTCCGATTATCTGGGCCTGACCAATATCCGCAAGAATGCCGACGAGAACTACACGGCGCACATCCGGTATACCGTGAAAACCTCACCGGATTGTGAACTGACTCCGTGAAACCGTCGTCGCTGCCAAGGCGGCACCCCCGGGCCGTTGTGGTAAACTCCGCCGGGAATCCATGCCGGAGAGTGTTCAGCCATGATGTTCGTATCTTTTAATGTCAACAGTATCCGTACACGCCTGCACCAGCTTGAAGCGGTTATCGACGCCCTGGAACCGGATGTGATCGGCCTTCAGGAAACCAAGGTGACCGATGAAGAGTTTCCCGTAGAGGCGATACAGGCGCTCGGCTACCACGTTCACTTTCACGGCCAGAAAACCCATTATGGCGTGGCCCTGCTGTCAAAGGCAGAGCCCGACCGGGTCACCAAGGGCTACCCCAGGGATGGGGAGGACGCCCAGCGCCGCCTTATTACCGGGCACTTCACCCGCAACGGCGAACCCCTCACCGTGATTAACGGGTACTTTCCCCAGGGCGAGAGCCGTGACCACCCGGTCAAATTTCCTGCCAAGGAAAAATTCTATGGCGACCTGATGGCCTACCTGGATGACCTCAGGCAGTCCGGCGGCCATGTGGTAGTGATGGGGGACATGAACATCTCGCCCACGGACAAGGACATCGGCATCGGCGAAGACAACGCCAGGCGCTGGCTGCGCACCGGCAAGTGTTCGTTTCTGCCCGAGGAGCGAGAGTGGCTGGGCGCTGTCGAACGTCGCGGTTTTACCGACGTCTTCCGCCACCTGCATCCGGATGAGGCCAATACTTTCAGCTGGTTTGACTACCGCAGCAAGGGCTTTGAGCGGGACCCACGGCGAGGCTTGCGGATTGATCTCATCATGGCCAGTGACAGCCTCCTGCCAAAAGCCCGGGAAGCCGGGGTGAGTTACAGCATCCGTGGCATGGAGCGCCCGTCGGACCATTGTCCGGTGTGGGCCCGCTTCGATATCTGAGCCAGGGACAGGCGAGGTATGAAAAAAGTCAAAACCCGTGATCGCATCCTGGACACCAGCCTGGCCCTGTTCAACAGTACCGGTGAACCCAATGTGACGACGCTGCTGATATCCGATGAGCTTGATATCAGCCCGGGCAATCTCTATTACCATTTCAAGAGTAAGGGGGACATCGTCGAGGAGCTGTTTGCACGCTTCGAGGAAGAAATGCTGGATTTGCTCGCGGTACCGGCCGATGCCGATATCAGCCTGGACCAGCAGGGATTTTTCCTGCACCTGCTGTTCGAGACCGTGGCCCGTTACCGCTTCCTGTATCAGGACCTGGTGAATGTGCTGACACGCTACAGCCAGCTCCAGGTGCGGTTCCGGAAAATTCTCAAGAAGAAGACCCGGGCGTTTCAAAGCATCTGTGAGAGCTTCCGGCGCCAGGGCATGATGCTGATCGGGGCAGACGAGCTTGACTCCCTGTGTGAGCAGCTCACCCTGACCGCGTGTTACTGGAGCTCCTTTGACACGCTCTCACACCTGGATGACCGGGAGGCCGTGGACCCCGGCCGGGGCGTCTACCAGATGATGCACCTGGTCATTCCCTACCTTGAGCCGGGCGAACAGGAGCAGGCCCGGCTGATGAGTCGCGACTATCTCTGACGCCTGAACCCTCTCTGACGCCTTATTCCTCGTCGTCCGTACCCTGTTGCAAACGCTTCAGTTCGCTCTCCAGCACCTCGATCCGCCGCTCCAGCGCCTCGATCTCTTCCCGCCGATGAATGCCGAGCCGCCGCAAGGCACCGGATACGCGCTCGTCAAACATGGTTTCCAGGCGATCCCAGGTCCCGGTCGCCCGCTCCCGAACACCTTCAACACGGTCTTCCACAGACTTGATCTGTTTGCCAACCACGCCGCGGGTCTTGCTTTCAAGCTGCTCGCCTTCCTGCACCAGGCGCTCGAACAGCCGCCCCGTATCCTCTTCGGCTTTGGTATAGGCGCCCAGGCCCGCCAGCCAGATCTGACGGGCGGAACCCTTGATCCTGGCGGCCAGTTGCGGATCGTTATCCGGCTTTTGGTCGTTTTCGTCAGACATCTGAAAACCTCGAAGTGCTGTGAAAGGCCATTGTATTACAGCTGAGCGCCAATTTCAGTGGGCCTGAAACCCGCACAACGACAGGCTTTAGTATAAACACGTATCCGATATGAAAAAATGTTTTCAAAGGCATCCGGCCTCGGCTTGAAGTGTTTAAAATATGGTCAATACTTCCCTATACCGGTGTCCCTGCTGATGCCGGTTTGTCTGGAAGTCTTTCATGGATACTACTCGCACGCCTCTGCCCGGCATCCTTTGCCGGGCTTTTTTTGCGTTCAGGCTGATTGAACGTTACCGCACACAATCCTGAGCGTTTCTGTTAACGTATCGAACCGTAGATTCCCACTGCGAATCCGGGCCCGTGTCTGTGGAGACCCGAGCGCGTTTGATTCTGGAGGTCAACCCCATGGATATCCGACAAATTGACGACCACCTGGCCGTCTCGCCGCAAGTCTCGGTTGAGGATGTGGCAGAAGCCGCAAAGCTTGGCTTCAAAACACTGGTCGCCAACCGCCCCGATCATGAAGAGCATGGTCAGCCTGCGATGGCGGACCTGGAAGCCGCGGCCAAAGCCCACGGTCTTGAGTGGGTCTACATGCCGGTGGCGTCTGGGCATATCACCGACGACGATGTCGATCAGTTCGCCCCGATGATCCGCGACGCCGAGAAGCCCGTACTGGCTTTCTGTCGCTCAGGCACCCGCTGCACCGTGTTGTGGGCCCTGTCGGCGGCCCGAACCGCTCCTGCCGATGAGGTTGTCTCAAAAGCCAGGAAGGCGGGCTACGACATCAGCGGTCTGGTACCGCGCATGGCTCAGCAGGCCCGGAACAACAGCTGAGCCACTCATACTTCCGGTTTTCCCGTCAGGATCGATCCATGCAATACAAAGGCTCAGAGCAGTTCAGCCATAATCAGCCCGAGCGCCTGGGCATACTGGTGACTAACCTCGGTACACCGGATGCCCCAACCACATCGGCCCTTCGCCGGTACCTGGCGGAGTTTCTCTCCGACCCCCGGGTTGTTGAACTGCCCCGGCCGCTGTGGTGGCTGATCCTGCACGGTGTGATTCTGCGGATTCGTCCGAGACGAAGCGCCAAAGCCTACGCTGGCGTATGGCAGCCCGAGGGCTCCCCCCTGTTGATTCACACCGCAAAGCAGGCCGAAGCCATCCGCGAGGCCCTCAAGAAGACCTACGGCCCCAATGTTGTCGTCGGCTTTGCCATGCGCTATGGCAACCCGGCCATCCCCAAGGTGCTGGACGAGATGCAGCAGCAAGGCGTCCGCAAGTTACTGGTTCTGCCGCTGTACCCCCAGTACTCCGCTTCCACGTCGGCCTCGACATTCGATGCCATTGCTCAGGATTTTGCCCGACGCCGCTGGCTTCCGGACTTCCGGTTTGTGTCCCATTACCCGGATTACCCGCCTTACATCGAGGCCATGGCTCGTCATATCGAAGCACACTGGGCCGAACATGGCCGGAACCAGAAGCTGGTGCTGTCCTATCACGGTGTGCCGTTGAAATACCTGACCAGGGGCGACCCCTATCACTGCGAATGCCACAAAACCTCCCGGCTTCTGGCCCAACGCCTTGGCCTGGGCCGGGAGGACTATATGACCACCTTCCAGTCCCGGTTCGGCAAGGAAGAGTGGCTAAAACCTTACACCGATGAAACACTCAAGTCGCTGCCCGGACAGGGCGTTCAATCCATTGACGTGTTCTGCCCGGGGTTCTCCTCCGATTGCCTCGAAACCATCGAGGAAATCAACGAAGAAAACCGGGGTTATTTCATGGCGGCTGGCGGTCAGGGATTCAGTTACATTTCGGCATTAAACGCCACGCCCGGCCACATCAACGCGCTGGTTCAACTGATTGAGGACAACCTGCAGGGCTGGACGACGCCGGAAAATCACCCCGGTGAACTGTCCGCCCGACAGCAGCGGGCCGATGAACAGAAAGCGGCTGTTTATCCGGATCGGGCAGTATAAGGCAAGGCGTTACACAGGATTTCAGCACGGACGCTGTACATGAGCGGGACACACGAGGATGGCCTGGAATACGGAAGGTTTGCAATACAGGAAGACGTTCGGGAAGAAGGAAAATGGCGGTGGGCCAGGGATTCGAACCCCGGGAAGGCTACTAACCTTCGGCGGTTTTCAAGACCGCTGCATTCAGCCACTCTGCCAGCCCACCGTTTTTCCATCGCCGCCTTGCGACAGCGGGATGCATGATACCGGAATTGCCTGTACTGTCAACGCTTGGCCCGGAACCAGGCCGGCCAACCAACATTAACGGAGTTTAATGGAATCCGAAACAAACATTTCTGTCGTAAATGATTGAAAGTTGAGAATACAACATTATTATTAAGGGGAAACCCATTGCACCCGGGAGCCGCGAGTGAGCAGCTCCCCTACTGGCTGTATAAAACCGGAGAAAGGAATGGAAAACAGACGCTATAACGCCCAACAGAATCAGGGTAGCCTGGTGCATCGGGGCTCGGCCACAGCGGCCATCAGCCCGGAGGCCACCAAGGTTCTTCGGAATACCTACACCCTGCTCGCCATGACCCTGCTGTTCAGCGCGGCCATGGCCGGGTTGTCCATGTCCATTGGTCTGGGCCGCGGCGCCAGCCTGATGTGCAGCCTGGGTGCCCTGGCGCTGGTTTGGCTGGTACTGCCACGCACCGCCAACAGCTCCGCCGGCATCGCCGTGGTGTTTGCCTTCACCGGCCTGCTGGGCCTGTCCCTCGGCCCTATCCTGCTGCATTACCTGCAGATGGCTAACGGCGGTCAGATTATCATGCAGGCACTGGGCGGTACCGGGCTGGTTTTCTTTGCCCTGTCTGGCTATGTACTGACCACCAAAAAGGACTTCAGCTTCATGCGCGGCATGCTGGTTGCGGGCCTGGTCGTGGTGCTGGTTGCGGCACTGGGCGCCATGGTTGCGGGCATGTTCGGTGTGGAAATTACCGCCTTCAGCCTGGCCATCAGTGCGGCCATCGTGTTCCTGATGTCCGGCTTCATCCTCTATGACACCAGCCGCATTGTAAACGGTGGTGAAACCAACTACATCCTGGCCACCACTGGCCTGTACCTGAACATCTACAACCTGTTTCTCGCCCTCCTGCATCTGCTGGGCGCCTTCGGCGGGGATGACTGATCGCGGATCGCGTCATACCTTGGAACCCCGGCAGACGCCGGGGTTCTTACATTCGGTACGCTGAAAATCCATGCGGGGCCTGACATCCGTGGAACAGACACCTTCTCCCGAGACCCAGTCCTTCACCCTGGTGATTACCGGGGCACCCTACACCTCCCAGTCCCCGCAGACCGCGCTGGGTTTCGCCCGGGCCGCGGTGGCCGCCGGTCATCGGATTGACCGGGTGTTCCTGTATGGAGACGGGGTCCACCTGGCCTCGGCGCTTGCCACCCCGCCGTCAGACGAAACCCACTGGCCCCGCGAATGGGCGTCGTTTCTTGCTGAGCATAAAATACCAGGGGTTGCCTGCATTGCCTCCGCGCTTCGCCGTGGCCTCATTGACCAGGCCGAGCAGGCCCGCTATCAATTACCCGCCAGTAACCTGCGCCCGCCTTTCGAGATTGCCGGTCTGGGCGAATGGGTGGAGGGTAGCCTCCGGTCGTCGCGGGTTCTGTATTTTCACGGGGGTGACTGACAGTGAGCACCTTGATTGTGATTGACCAGCCCCCCTACGGCACCTGGGCCGGCCGGGAAGCACTGGATATGGCGTTTTCGCTGGCGGCGTTTGATCAGTCGGTGACCCTTCTGTTTGCCGGCGCCGGCGTTAACTGGCTGCGCAAAGAGCAGAGCGCCGAGTCGATCCAGCAAAAATCGGTGGTGAAGAACCTGTCCGCCGCGCCGATATTCGGAATCGATAGGCTGCTGGCGGATGACGAGGCCTGCAAACGGTACGGCCTGGACGAGGAAACCCTGATGGCAGGTGTTACCCTTACGACAGCCGGTGCCACATTGTTGCGGCAATACGATCAGATTGCTTTCGCGGGCTGAGCCCCACGAGCACAACAATCGGTGACGCAGTCAACCCGATGCCCATGAACAACGGACGCGCCTGATGGATACCTTGCACATCCTGAACAAATCCCCGGATCATACCCGGTTTTCCCGGTGCCTGGCCGCGGTGGCGCCTGAAGACGGCCTGCTGCTGACAGAAAACGCCGTCCTCGCTGTCACCGGTGGGTTTACCTTCAACACCGCACAGGTATACGCCCTGGGTTCCGATGTGCAGGCCCGGGGGCTGGAGCATCACGGTACCGGGGTTTCCCGCGTTGACTTTAATGGCATGGTCGACCTCACGACCCGGGCCCGTCGGATAATCAGTTGGTGACCCATGACTGAACACAGCCTGCCGGATCGCAATAACGAAGGTTTCCTTGAGGACGCCCACGCCTGGCGCCCGGATATTGCCGAATTGATTGCTCGGGAAGACGGTATTTCATTGACGGATGATCACTGGGAAATCATAAAGTTTCTGAGGGATTTTTATAAAACACATGAAATATCGCCCCCCTCTAACCGGCTATTCGTCAAAGCCGTGAAAGAGTCGCTGGGTGAAGACAAGGGCAACAGCATTTACCTGATGCACCTGTTTCCCGGCACCCCGGCGAAAACCGCCTGCCGGATTGCCGGTTTACCCCGCCCGACGAACTGCCTCTAGCTGGCCCGAAACGGCACGTCAGGCCAGCGACAGGGCCTGGAGGGCACCAGCCAGAGCACCAAGAATGCCCCCGACAACCATCAGTTGAAATTCCTCCTCGCGGAACGCCGGTCGCAGGATGTCCTGGAATTCCGCTGGCCCGAGGGCCTTCATCTGGCTGGCCAACACACCGGCCACCACCGGCGCCCGTTCGCGATTGAACGCCGGGTCGCTGAACACATCCCGGGTCGCCACGACGGCTTTCTGGTTCATGGCTTTCTTGAGCTCGACATAGCCGGTCATGCCGACGGTCACCTGGGCAGAAAGTTTCAACACGATGGAGTTATCCAGCAGCGGCCTGAGGTGTTTCTGGAGAATCGCCCGGGTTCGGTCACCCTGGGCACCATTGAGCATGGCGTTGGCCACCTTCTCAACCGTGATCAGTTCCTCAGCCACCAGCCGCGCCCAAACGTCGCTGATTTCGGGCTGCCGTCGCAGGAAAAGGCCCTGCACCTTCCAGAACAGGAACCGTCGGGGCCTGAGGGGGGCGAAAATCAGATTGATTGCCAGCCAGTTGGTGGCAAAGCCAACCAGGAAGCCGCCAACCGGCAATACCCACGGCGCCGGATACCGCAACCAGAACGGCAGTAGCACTGCCCCGAGCAGACCACCAATGATGGCGCCACGGTTGATCACCGATCGTAATTCCACGGCGCCAGCCTGCCGGAAAATGCGGTTCATCAGATCCGGGTGTTGCTGCAATTCCGCGCTCAGCAGTGCCTTCAGGTCGACCAGCTCATCCAGGTCATCGCCGAAATCCTCAACCAGGTCCTCGACCCGGGAGGGCAACTGCTGCCGGGCCCACTGGTAAATACGATGGCGGACAAATATCGGCAGATTGTCCCAAAGTACGGGCTGAATGTCGTACATCACTTCATCGATGTATTCATCAAGCCTCGGGGTTACCTGGGAAATGACCTGCTCAACAATACGCTGGGGCTCCAGTTCCTGGTAAACCGCGTTCAGATCCCCGAACTGTTGCAGGGTCCGGTCGATGCAGATGTGCGCCATCTTTTCGGCTTTACGGGGGATAACGCCCTGCCAGCCAATAACACCGAACCCGACAAATCGCACCGGGTAGAACGACATCTGAATAGCGAGCCAGTTGGTGAACCAGCCCACCATGGCAGCCAGGATGGGCACGGACAGAAGCGCAAGGTCAATCAAGAAAAACCCCGGTTATCAAATTGCAGGCGGTTAAGAGAGTCCGGGTACCGTTTTGACCCGATGTTTCTGTAACCCATCATGCCGCAGCCGGATCGCTACGGCATTGGCCCAGTCGCCATCAAAAACCGGGAAGTGTGGCAGCTACTGGTAATAGGCGTTTTCGGTATTGGTGTGATCCGTCACGTCCCGCACGGCGGTAATTTCCGGCAACCGTTCCTTGAGGGTGGATTCCACCCCCTGCTTGAGCGTGAGGCTGACCGCTGAGCAGCCTTGGCAACCGCCGCCAAAGCGAAGAACCGCGACGGATTCGTCGACGATTTCCACCAGGGAGACATCACCACCATGCGCTGCAAGATTGGGATTGATCTCGGACGCCAGGATATAATTCACCCGATCCGGGAGCGGCGCATCATCATCAATCTTGGGCACCTTGGCGTTGGGGGCCTTGATGGTGAGCTGGCCGCCCATCTGATCCTTGGAATAGTCCACATAGGCTTCTTCCAGGAACGGCACGGAGTTATGGTCCAGAAACAGGGTGAACTTGCCCATATCCAGTTGTTCGTCCGTGGGAACCACTTCGTTGGGCGGACAGTAAGCGAGACAGGTCTCGGCATTCTTGGTGCCGGGCTGGGTAACGAAGATCCGCACGCCCATGCCGTCAACATCCTGCTTCTCGATAAGTTGTGCGAGGTAATCCCGCGCGGGATCTGTCACAGTAACCAATGCCATGTTTTCAACCCGTTTAAAAAGTTCGATTTCATTTTAAGGGACTTCGCGGGAACATGAAAGACCCAGTAAAATAGTCAGGCTTTATCGGGGTACAGAGTTTCCCTTACCCCGGTCGCTTGACACAGGCCATGGAGAATCATCAACGGAACTACGACGAGGTTCCGCATTTTTGCTATGATCCGGCGCCATTGATTTTAATACGACGCATTAAACGACATCCGGAAGTAGACCTATGACCGACCGCAACACCCGCCTGGAACAGCTGCACAAAGCCCTTGAGCAACGAATCGTTGTTCTCGATGGCGGCATGGGCACCATGATCCAGAACCTGAAACTGGACGAGCAGGCGTTCCGCGGTGACCGGTTTGCGGACTATGATCAGGAAGTCCAGGGCAACAACGACCTGCTGAACCTCACTCAGCCCGCCCTGCTCCGCAACATTCACGCGGACTATCTGGACGCGGGCGCGGACATCATCGAAACCAACACTTTCAATTCCACACGCCTGTCCCAGGCCGACTACGGGCTCGAGTCCATCGCCCGGGAACTGAACGTGGCCGCCGCCCAGCTGGCCAGGGCCGTTGCCGACGAGTTTACCACCAGAAACCCGGACAAGCCGCGCTTTGTCGCCGGCGCCGTTGGCCCGACGTCACGCACCGCCTCGATTTCCCCGGACGTCAACAACCCCGGTTACCGTAACGTCGATTTCCAGACCCTGGTTGATAACTATTACGAGGCGGTGGAAGGCCTGGTTGAAGGTGGCTGCGACCTGATCCTGATTGAAACCATCTTCGATACCCTGAACGCCAAGGCCGCCATCTACGCCACACAGCAATACTTTGAAGACAGTGGCACGGCGCTGCCGATCATGATTTCCGGGACCATTACCGATGCCTCCGGGCGGACCCTCTCGGGTCAGACCACCGAGGCCTTCTGGAACTCCGTGGCCCATGCCCGCCCCATTTCAGTAGGCCTTAACTGCGCCCTCGGTGCCGATGCCCTGCGGCCCTATGTGGAGGAGCTCTCCGCCAAGGCTGAGACCTACATCAGTGCGCATCCGAACGCCGGGTTGCCCAACGAGTTCGGCGAGTACGACCAGACGCCGGAAGAAATGGCCGAGATCATTGAAGGCTTTGCCCGGGATGGCTTCCTGAACATTATCGGTGGCTGCTGCGGGTCCCGCCCGGATCACATCGAGGCGGTGGCCCAGGCAGTCGCCAAATACCCCCCACGCAGGATTCCCAAGCGCCCGAAGGCCCTCCGCCTGTCCGGCCTTGAGCCGTTTACCGGCGACGAAAACACGCTGTTTATCAACGTTGGCGAGCGCACCAACGTCACCGGCTCCAAGCGCTTCCTGCGACTGATCAAGGAGGAACAGTACGAGGAAGCCCTCAGCGTCGCCCGCGACCAGGTGGAAAACGGCGCCCAGATCATCGACATCAACATGGATGAAGGCATGCTCGATTCGAAGGACGTTATGGTGACGTTCCTGAATCTGGTGGCCTCGGAACCCGATATCTCCCGGGTACCGATCATGATCGACTCCTCCAAATGGGAGGTGATCGAGGCCGGGCTGCGCTGCATCCAGGGCAAGGCGGTGGTGAACTCCATCAGCCTCAAGGAAGGCGAGGCCGAATTTATCAAACGTGCCCGCGACTGCATGCACTACGGCGCCGCCGTGGTGGTGATGGCCTTTGATGAGCAGGGACAGGCAGACACTTACGAGCGTAAGACCGAGATCTGCAAACGCTCCTACGACGTGCTCATCGGCATCGGGTTCAACCCGGGCGATATTATTTTTGATCCCAATATCTTCGCCATTGCCACCGGCATCGAAGAACACAATAACTACGCTGTGGACTTTATCAACGCGACCCGCTGGATTCGGGAGAACCTCCCCCACGCCAGCATTTCCGGCGGTGTCAGCAATGTGTCCTTCTCTTTCCGCGGTAATGATGTCGTTCGCGAGGCCATCCACTCGGTATTCCTGTACCACGCCATCAAGGCCGGCATGAATATGGGGATCGTCAATCCGGGCCAGTTGGTCATTTACGACGAAATCGACCCGGAACTGAAAGAGCTGGTGGAAGATGTGGTGCTGAACCGTCGGGATGACGGCACCGACCGCCTGTTGGAGATCGCCGAGCGCTACAAGGGCAAAGGCGGCAAAACTCAGGAAGAAGACCTCACCTGGCGGGAGTGGCCGGTGAAGAAGCGCCTCGAGCACGCGCTGGTGAAAGGCATTACCAGTCACATCATTGAGGATGCCGAGGCCTGCCGCCTGGAGGCCAGCCACCCGATTGAAGTCATCGAAGGCCCGTTGATGGATGGCATGAACGTGGTCGGTGACCTGTTCGGAGACGGCAAAATGTTTTTGCCTCAGGTGGTAAAAAGCGCGCGGGTGATGAAGCAGGCGGTTGCCCATCTGATTCCGTTCATCGAGGCGGAAAAGACCGAGGCACAGAAGGCGAAGGGCAAGATCCTGATGGCGACGGTCAAAGGCGATGTCCATGATATCGGAAAGAACATCGTGGGTGTGGTGCTGCAGTGCAACAACTATGAAGTCATCGACATGGGCGTGATGGTGCCCTGCGACAAAATCCTTGCCACCGCGAAAAAGGAAAATGTCGACATCATCGGCCTGAGCGGCCTGATTACGCCGTCTCTGGATGAAATGGTTCACGTTGCCCGGGAAATGCAGCGACTGGATTTCCAAATCCCGCTGATGATCGGGGGCGCCACCACGTCCAAGGCCCATACGGCGGTCAAGATCGAGCCCCACTTCAAAAACGACATTGCCCTGTATGTCTCGGACGCCTCACGCTGCGTGAATGTCGCGTCCCAACTGCTGAGCAAGACCGCCAAGCCAGCCCTGGTGGAAGCAGCCCGCACCGAATACGATGAAATCCGCGAACGTCGGAAAAATCGGGGCGATCGCACCAAACTGGTGTCTCTGAAAGAGGCCCGCGACCGGGCGCCGGAGATCACTTTCGAGGGGTATCAGCCCCCAAGGCCGGCGTTCACCGGCATTCGGGTATTTGAGGACTATGACCTGAACGAACTGGTGGATTACATCGACTGGACGCCGTTCTTCATTTCCTGGGACATCGCCGGCAAATACCCCGCCATCTTCGATGATCCCAAACGGGGCGAGGCGGCAAAAAGCCTGTTCGACGATGCCCAGAAGATCCTGCGCCGGATGATTGATGAAAAAAGGGTGTCGGCCCGGGGCGTCATCGGTTTCTGGCCGGCCCACCGGCGCGGCGATGACGTCGTGGTCTATACCGATGAATCCCGCACCCAAGAACTGACTGTACTGCATCATCTGCGACAGCAGGATGAAAAGGCCCCCGGCAAGCCGATGATGGCGTTGTCCGATTTTGTTGCGCCGGAGGGCGCTGATGCCTGCGACTATGTGGGCGGATTCGCCGTAACCACCGGCGTCGGTGCGGAAGAGTTTTCCCTGGAGTTCAAGGACCAGAACGACGACTACAATGCCATTATGGTCAAGGCACTGGCGGACCGGTTGGCCGAGGCCTTCGCGGAACACATGCATGAGCGGGTTCGGCGGGAGTTCTGGGGCTATGCGGCCGACGAGCAGCTTGCCAACGATGACCTGATCAAGGAGCGCTACCGCGGCATCCGTCCTGCGCCCGGATACCCGGCCTGCCCGGAGCACACTGAAAAGGCCGCGCTGTTCAGTCTGTTGGATGCCACCGCCACCACCGGCATCGAACTGACCGAACACTTTGCCATGTTCCCGACCGCAGCGGTGTCCGGATGGTACTTTGCTCACCCGGAGTCAAAGTATTTCGCGGTTGGCAAAATTGGCGTGGATCAGGTCGAAGACTATGCTGCCCGAAAAGGAATATCCAAAGCCGAGGCAGAGCGCTGGCTGGCACCCAGCCTGGCGTATGATCCAGCGGAGTAACATTCACCTGCAGCGACTCGCGAGGCCCGCACCATGACCAACAGGTCCGATATGGAAAAAGGTAAGGAACAGAAGCCCCGGGGACCCGGGGTACTGAAGGTTATGCAGAGCATCCTCGCCGGAGCGTTCGGAGTGCAGTCCGACAAACGCCGCGAGGAGGATTTTTCCAGTCACAGCCCCTGGCCCTACATTATTGCCGGCGTCCTGTTCACGGCCACCTTTGTCCTGGGGCTGATTCTGATTGTGCAGATGGTGCTGGCCAGTTCGTAATCGCTATTGGCCGGACACCCAGACGACGGCAAAAGCCACCACAAGCATGATAATCAGCACGGCAGCAACCGCGTCGACCTGACTGTCT
The DNA here is from genome assembly GCF_946886895.1 of uncultured Marinobacter sp. The sequence goes on from NZ_CAMPJO010000008.1 coordinate 99,517, forward strand.
GAGCGCATGGTTTTCTTCATCGGCTTTTCCTTTTCTAGCAAGTTATCGTTACCCTAAGTAAAGCAGGAATTTGATATTCGTCCAGTCTGATGCCCTCCTCCTATATCACCTGAATCGATAAACATATTTGGAAATAATCATTTTAAGAATAAAAAGCGAGTGATATCCTGCGCCGGAGATATATACCAGGCTTACTCGGATTCGACTGGCACCGCCCCAAGCCGGTAGCCGGCGTTCTCCGACAAGAGGCTTTCAGCAGGACTTTCCCTATGTACGTATACGATGAACACGATCGGCAAATGGCCGCCGAGCGAGTCGCCCAATTCCGCGACCAGACCGAGCGGGCCCTGGCTGGCGAGCTGGCAGAAGACGAATTTCTGCCGCTGAGGCTCCAGAATGGCCTGTACGTACAACGCCTGGCGCCGATGCTGCGCATCTGTGTTCCTTACGGCATGATGCGTTCGAAGCAGCTTCGCCGCCTGGCCCGCATCACCCGGGACTACGACAAGGGTTACGCCCACTTCACCACCCGGCAGAATGTTCAGCTGAACTGGCCGGCAGTGGAAGACGTGCCCGATATTCTCGCCGAGCTGGCGGACGTGGAGATGCACGCCAACCAGACCAGCGGTAATTGCATCCGGAACACCACCACGGATCAGTTCTCCGGCGTTCAGTCCGATGAGATCGCCGACCCCCGCCCCTACTGCGAGATTATTCGCCAGTGGTCCACGTTCCATCCGGAATTTGCCTTTCTGCCGCGCAAATTCAAGGTGGCCGTGAACGCGTCCGAGAAAACCGACAGGGCGGCCATCCAGGTTCACGACATCGGCCTTCAGATGGTCCGTAACAGCGCCGGTGAACTCGGGTTCCGTGTCCACGTGGGTGGCGGTCTGGGTCGTACGCCCATGGTGGGCCCGGTGATCCGGGAGTTCCTGCCAGAACTGGATCTGCTGACCTATCTGGAAGCGGTGCTCAGGGTCTATAACCGCTACGGTCGCCGGGACAACAAGTTCAAGGCCCGTATCAAGATTCTGGTCAAGGCCGTGACGCCGGAAGGCTTTGCCGAGAAAGTGGAAGCGGAGTGGGTTCATATCAAAGACTCTCCAACCCGCCTGACTCGCGAGGCCATTGAGCGTATTCAGGGCTATTTCACCGAGCCCGCCTACGCCAGCCTGGACAACGCCACCGAGCTGCTCGCGCGCCAGCGTTTTGAAAACCGCGGCTTTGACCAGTGGTTGAGCCACAACGTGGATACCCACAAGAAGCCGGGCTACGCCATCGTCTCCCTGACCATGAAGAAAACGGGCACACCGCCAGGCGATGTCACTGACCGGCAGCTTGAGCAGATCGCTGATCTTGCTGATCAGTACAGTTTCGGTGAGGTTCGGGTGACCCATCAGCAGAACGTGGTGCTCGCCGATGTCCGTCAGGATCAGTTGCTGGAACTCTGGGAGGCGATCACCCCCATGGGATTCGGTACCGCCAATCTGCACACGCTGACCGACATTATCTGCTGCCCGGGCGGCGATTATTGCGCGCTGGCGAATGCCAAGTCGATTCCGGTGGCCGAGTCGATCCAGCGCCGGTTTGATGATCTCGACTATCTGTACGATCTGGGCAACATTGATCTGAACATCTCCGGTTGCATGAACGCCTGCGGCCATCACCATGTCGGCAACATCGGTGTTCTCGGGGTCGACAAGAAGGGCCAGGAGTTCTATCAGGTCAGTCTCGGTGGGTCGTCGCATCACGATGCCGCCGTCGGCAAGATTCTTGGGCCTTCATTCGCCCAGGGAGAGATGCCCGAGGTCATCGCCAAAATCCTCGATGTTTATGTGGGCCAGCGCACGGAAGAGGAAACCTTCCTGGATACCTATCGGCGTGTTGGGATTGATCCTTTCAAGGAGCGGGTTTATGCCTAACGTCATTTCTCCGGATGGTAGCATCCGTCAGGATAACTGGGCGGTGGTGCCCCGACCGGACGAGGGGGAGTCCCTGGCCATACCCTCTGACCAGCCGGCATTGGTTCCGGCGGATCTCTGGCTGGCCGGGCATGAGCATTTTGCCGGGCGTGAGGACATCGGTGTGTGGTTCGACAGCCACGATGAACCGGAGATTCTCGAGGGCAAGGTAAATGAGTTGCCGGTGATTGCGGTGAATTTTCCGAAATTCAGCGATGGCCGGGGGTACAGCATTGCCCGGTTGCTCCGCGAGCGCTTTGGCTATACCGGCGAGCTGCGGGCCATTGGCGATGTGCTGCTGGATCAGCTTCAGTTTATGAAGCGCTGCGGGTTTGATGCCTATGTGCTGAGGCCGGACAAGGATATTACCAAGGCTCAGCGGTGCCTGAATTTCTTCAGCCAGGGGTATCAGGCGGCTACGGATACGGATGTTCCGCTGTTCCGGCGTCGGGCTTCCTAGATTCGGTGTCGCACCTCCTTGGCTTTGGAGTACGAAGCTAGGACGATACCCTTTCCAAAACACGCTCCTTGCGGCACATCCCTGTGGCGCTTGGGCTCCGCCCCTCAGTGCTTATTGCTCCTGCGTCGCACTGAGGGTCCTGGGCAGGCCGTCCATGGCCAGCCCGTGAAGCGCTTTCGCGCTCCACCCATGGCTCCGCACAGTTTTGGAAAGGGTATCGCCCTAGCTTCTATACCAAACAACTTCGTGAGCCCCGCACGTGGTTCCCGGCTTTTCAGATTCCGTCCGGTTATCTTGCGTGGTCGAGAACGATCTTTCCGGATGACTCGCCTTTCAGGAACGCCTTCAACGCACTATCCAGCTCAGCTCGTCCGATGTCTCGTGCGGATGCTTCGGTTTTCGGGCAGGCCCAGTCGCCGGCGAATTTTTTCCAGATGGCGAGTTTTTCCGCCAGCGGGATTTCAACGGAATCAACGCCCAGCAGGTTCACGCCCCGCAGGATGAATGGCAGTACCGTGGTCTGCAGGCCCGGGCCGGCGACGAGGCCGCAGCAGGACACGGAACCACCCGGCTGGATCTGTTTGAGCAGCTCTGCCAGGGGCGAGCCGCCAACGGTGTCGACGGCGTTGGCGAAGACGGGTTTCACCAGGGGTTTCTTTTCTTCCGCCAGGGTCTCCCGGCCAACAACGTCCGTGGCACCCAGGGCCTTCAGATTGTCGGCATGACTCGCTTTGCCGCTGATCGCCACTACATCAAAACCGAGTGTTGTCAGCAGTTCCACGGCAACACTGCCCACTGCGCCGGAGGCGCCTGAAACGGCCACTCTGCCCTGCTCTGGCCTGGCGCCCATGGTCAGGAGTTTCTGAACGCACAGTCCGGCAGTGAGGCCAGCGGTGCCGTAGATCATGGCGGTTCCGGCGTTCCAGCCGCCGGGCATGGGGATGCACCAGTCCGCCGGAACGCGGATGTATTCACCGAATCCACCGGCGGTGTTCATGCCCAGGTCGTAGCCGGTCACGATAACCTGACTGCCTGTCGGCCATTCGCCGGTCGCCGATTCCACTACCTCGCCAGCCGCATCGATGCCCGGGGTGTGGGGGTAGGAACGGGTGACGCCTTTGTTGCCGGAGGCCGAGAGTGCATCCTTGTAGTTGAGCGAGGAATGGCTTACCCGAATCAGTACGTTACCTTCCGGCAGGTCCGACGTTGTCAGGGTTTGTTCTGCGCCCTGGTAGTGGCCATCCTGTTCGTGCACACGCCAGGCTTTGAATTCAGTAGGTGCTGTCATGGTGATATCCCGTTGTCTGTCGGCTACTGGATGTTATGGTTGCGAAAGGCGCTTAGCACTTTCCAAACGGTGTGCTCCAGCGCGGTGCTGGTCGCCAGCCCGAGCTTTTCCGGCAGCGAACGTTTGCGCTGGTAGCCTACCGAGACTACGTCTGCCCGTTCACAGGCCTCAATGAGATATTCGTCGGAGGTCTGGATCTCGTCTATCAGGTTCACGTCCAGCGCACGTTTGCCGAACCAGATGTCGCCGTTGGCCACGGCGCTGATGTCCAGGCCCGGGCGCCGTTCGCTGACGTAATCCTTGAACAGGCCGTGGGTGTCCTCGAGATCTTCGAGGAATTTCTGACGCCCCTTGTCGGTGTTTTCGCCAAAGATGGTCAGGGTTCGCTTGTGCTCACCGGCGGTCAGGACTTCAAAATCGACGTCGTTTTTCTTCAATAACCGGTGGAAGTTTGGCAATTGAGCCACCACCCCGATGGACCCCAGGATGGCAAACGGTGAGGCCACGATGCGGTCTGCCACGCAGGCCATCATGTAACCGCCACTGGCCGCCACCTTGTCAACACAGGCCGTTAACCGCAAACCCTTGCTGCGGATGCGGTCCAGCTGCGCGGCCGCGAGGCCGTAGGAGTGCACCAGGCCGCCACCGCTCTCGAGGCGGATAACCACTTCGTCCCTGTCCGGGTTGGCCACGCTCAGTACCGCGGTGATCGCCCGGCGGAGCGGATCGGTATCGCTTGCCTTGATGTCACCATCGAAGTCCAGGACGTAAACACGGGGAGCGCTCTCCTGATCGGCCTTCTGGTCGCCTTTTTTCTTGGCTTTTCCGGCCTTTTTTTCCGCCTTGTCTTCTTTCTTGCGGGCTTTCTGCCAGGCCTTGCGCTCCTTTTCAGACATCAGGCGCGCCTGAATGGACTCTTTGAGTTTGCGGTATTTGTCGTTGAGTTTGCGGATTTTCAGTTCACCGTCGTCGTGATCACTGTCGCGGTCCCTCTGGGCCGCGGAAACGATGACGGAAATGACCACTATCGCCGCGACAACCAGTGTCACAGCCTTGGCCAGGAACAAGCCGTATTCTGTCAGGAACTCCAAAGTGCTTCTCCAGATTCGATATGCGAACGTCAGAGTGTAACTTACCGAAATAGCGGTGATAAGCAGAGCAAAAAAATTAAAACAAGCGTTCGATCAAGCTTGACACCCGGGGTATCTCACCATAAAGTCGAATAACGAGACAGGCGCCATCCGGGTGCCTGTTCAGGCTCGACGCCAGGGGACTCAAGCCGCCCCATGACAATAGACATCCACCAATAAGGGTAAACCAATGTCTGTAGCTCAGATATTTGAAAAGCTCGAACAGAATTTCAACGCAGACGCAGCGCGAGGCCTCGACCTGGTGTTCCAGTTTGACATTGAAGACGACAAAACCTACCACCTCGTCATCAATGACGGCGCCTGCAAACTACACGAAGGTGCCCACGACGATCCTTCCGTCACCCTGATCATGAATTCCGAAACCCTGCAGGGCATCGTTTCCGGCGAGACCGACGGCATGCAGGCCTTCATGGCAGGCCAGCTACGCGCCGAAGGCGACATGATGCTGGCCACCAAGCTGGGCGAGCTGTTCAACATGGGCTGAATCGGGTCCCGATGCACGCCACAAAAAAACCCGCTGAGCTGCGGGTTTTTTTGTGGCATGAAGCCCGACGATGACCAACTCCACCTACAAGCCCACGTCGTCCAGGGACGATTCCGCCAGCTTGAGCAGGTCGAGGTTGCGGTCTTCCCGTTTGCCAATACTCTCAATGTAATACTCCAGGGATGTCAGCGCATCCGCCAGAGCTTCCAGCACCTGGATTTCCGGTGTGTCACGGGCATCCAGCAGCCGCTCCTGTATCGAGGCTGCCACCCGCTCCAGGACATTCGCAGCCGAAGGATCGTTGACCATCTGCAGACCACCCCAAATGCTGTGGAGGGTTGCTGGCAGGTTGGCCAGGTGCAGCTTGTCGTAATCCGATTCAATGAACGCAGTGATGGCCCGCTTGGCCAGTGTCAGGGCACTTCGCGCTTCATCGGCCACCACGTACATGGCTTCGCGGAGGTACAGGGAATCTTCGTGGCTGCGCTCGCTGCCTGCCAGGGCGTCGGTTTCGGAGGTAATGCCCCGGGTGACGATCTGCATGACGGCGTCTTCTATTCCAAGCACGGAGTCAGCCAGCCGGTAAAGTTCATCATCGCCCGGCGAACGGGAATCGAGTTCCCACTGCCTCAGCTTGGCAGCCTCTTCCCGCGAGAGGGTCGCAAGGCGGTTGAGGTCAAGCATCAGCAGTGTGTTGGCCAATCGCTCCAGGGCATCGGCAATGGAAGCAAATTCGGCCAGATCCGGTTCAATGCCCCGCTCGATGATGTCGAGTTTGTCCTTGAGCTGATTCAACTCGTCCTGCAATGCGTCCGACAACGACTTCAGGACATCGCTGCCCGGGCCATACAGCCGCCGGGAGTGGGCTTCCATCATGGCATCCGGAAATTCCGCGGGCGCGAGGTTGAAGGCCGATAAAACCTGGGCGACCTCAGGATTGGCGGAACCGCTGCGCCACAGCAGATAGACGAGATCGCGGATCAGCGAATCCGGAGCGTCTTTTGCTGTCGCCACCTTGCCCACATACACCACCTCACGGGCATACTTCTCAATGCGCATGAGCAAACGCTTGCGGGCCTTGTTGAACATCATCGCCCGGTCCAGCATGGTGTCGGCAACCGTCGCTACCAGGCACCACATCTGCGCCATGGGGGCACCCTGGCACAACCTGGCGAAGCCGCGAGCCGAACGGCCGATCAACTTTTTGCTGACCACCGGGTTCCGTTCCTTGAGCGCCCCGAGCAGGGCCACCTGAAAGGTCAGCCGCATGCGCCTGGCAAGAATCTCATAATCCGCTTCGTTACCCTCAAACGCCGGAACCGACACCGCGCTGCAGAAATCCGGGCGCTCCTTGACATCGACATCGAAGAAACAGGATTCGGGGTACGGTTTCTCCCGGCGGGCTACGCGTAACTCGTTAATCACTGGCAGCAGCAGTTCCGGGTGATCAACCCGTTGCTGATGGTAGTACTCCACGTAGCGGCGCAGTATAAAAAATGCGCTACTCAGGGTGGTTAACAGGATGTTTTTGTCATCATTGGCACCGACGGGGACATCGTTTGCCATGGTCACGGCTTCCTGGCACAGGAGTGTGCCACCGCGCAGTTCCACCAGAATGAAGATGCCCCGGAGCTGGTTCAGAAAATCCAGGCAATTCTGAAGGTCTTCCCCACTCTCACGGTTCTCCTGGAAGCGTTCAAGGCTGGACTCGGCCTGCTTGATGGTCTGCTCGATCTCACTTTTGACAAGATCAAACGACTGCGATTTCGTCGCCAGAGACGATTGAACCATAAACGCTTCCTGTTAACTTTGCGGAGACTACCGCATCCTCGTCATGCACTGTGGGCCCTCACAGCACTGCGGGGCCCCGGGTACACTTGTTGTTGTACCTGAGCTGCTGAACTCAGTTTGCCATCGGCCGGTTTTATCCTGTCCGGCGCGTCCGCCCGTGCAAAAAACTGGCGAACTTATCATTACTTATAACATAAAACTCAAGTACCTCAAGAAAGGCACAATGTAACATTTGGTACACGCCGACCCAGTTCTCACTCCGCCGCCGACAGTTTGCCCCAGACCGTTTCACCAGCCTGCTTCGCCAGGCCCGTCATGAATGCCTCGTGGGCGCTGTTCTCGGCTTCCGACGCCCGGACAACCGGAAGCCGGGCCCGGTCATCCAGCAACCGGCGAATGCCGCCGCTTCCACCGGCACCATCTGCCCCGGCGTCCAGCGACAGTGCGGTCTGCCCCCCGGTCAGCAGCAGGTAAACATCGGCCAGAATTTCCGCATCCAGCAACGCGCCATGAAGGTCCCGGTTGCTGTTATCCACCCCGTAACGCTTACACAGGGCATCCAGGTTGTTTTTCTGGCCGGGGTGCCTGGCCCGGGCAATGGCCAGCGAATCCACAATTCCGCAATGGTCCGCGGTTTTCCGGACCGGTTTAAGCCGTGCAAACTCGGTGTCCATAAAGCCGATATCGAAGGCTGCGTTATGAATGACCAGTTCCGCGCCCTTGATGAATTCAAAGAATTCATCGGCAATGTCGGCAAACTTCGGTTTGTCAGCGAGAAACTCGTTGGTGATGCCGTGGATGGCAATGGCTTCGGCTTCCACCTCCCGGTCCGGGTTGATGTAAACGTGATAGTTCCGTCCGGTAAGCTGCCGCTCCATCAATTCCACACAACCGATTTCAATGATCCGGTGACCTTCCGAAGGGTCGATACCGGTCGTTTCCGTATCAAGGACAATCTGTCTCATACCTTACCCGTTCAGACGTTGGTTGATTCAGGCGTTCGCGAGCTCGGCCACGCCTTTATTGGCGAGTTGATCCGCCAGTTCGTTATCCGGAACACCGGCGTGCCCCTTGACCCAATGCCAGTTCACCCGATGCTTTGATGTCTCAGCGTCCAGCGCTCGCCACAGATCGTCGTTCTTGACCGGTTTCTTCGAGGCGGTTTTCCAGCCGTTGCGTTTCCAGCCGGCAAGCCACTCGGTAATGCCCTTGCGGACATACTGGGAATCGGTGTACAGCTCCACGTCACAGGCCCGCTTGAGCGCTTTCAGGCCCTGGATTGCGGCCATCAACTCCATCCGGTTGTTGGTGGTATGGGCTTCACCGCCGTGGAGCGTCTTGCGCACATCGCCATAACGCAACACCACGCCCCAGCCGCCTGGGCCAGGGTTCCCCTTGCAGGCTCCATCGGTATACAAGGTTACTTTACCGGTCATTCAGACTCCTGTGGTCCATGCTGTTATTGAAGCGCTCGCCGGGTTGCGGCGCACACCGCCTGGCTGCCCCGATGGGCCCGCCTCCCGGCAGCGCGATCACCTTGCTCTTGCGCCAGGCGGGGCGCCGGGGCAGCGGTGCGTACACGCGCTTTTTGGCAAGGATACAGTAATACGCGCCAATGGGCAGGAACCGCTGACCGGAGAGAACCGGATGTCTGCCCAGAGCCGTGCGCTGGAAAGGCAGGCGAAAAAAACGGGTCACCGAACTGTCGATACTGAAATCGAGGAGTCGCAACCAGTCCTCCATCCTGCTGCGCAGCATAAACCGTCCGCCCCACGGCCCGTGGCGATGGCGGGAAAGCAGTTTACGCAGGCCCCAGAGACTCACTGGATTGAACCCGATCAGCGCAATGGTGCCCTCGCCCCGCAAGACCCGGGATGCCTCCCGCAGCACCTGATGCGGGTGAGGCGAAAAATCCGCCGTGTGATGGAGCACCACCAGTTCCATGGAATCGTTGGGGAACGGGAGTTCGTCGGCGTCACAGACAACGACGCCGTCCGGAATGTGAGGAAACCACCGGGGTGTGGTCAGGATCTTGTGCGAAAAGTCGGTGCCATTGGCCAACGGCAGCCGGTGGCTGACACACACCTGAACCTGGCGCGCGCCGGTCAGGCGCTCAAGCTCCTGATTGACGAACTCGCGCTGCTCAGCCAATAGCGTTCGCCCCAGCGGGGTCTGGAACCAGTGTTCGAAGCTCTCATGCCGGGCCGGATAATCGATTGCCTCGGGTTCTTTCACCGTCTGTCCACTCCCGCCATCCAAAACCCACAGTTGGGGCCGCCCATGTAATGCTCTATCATAACAGTCACATTCGTGAAGCACATGTGGAGAGCCATGTTCACTATCTCTGCCATTCCGGCCTTTAACGACAACTACATCTGGTGCCTGTCCGACAGCGAGACTGGCGGTGCTCTGGTCGTGGACCCCGGCCAGGCACAGCCGGTACAGGATCACCTGACGGCAAACAATCTGACGCTCGAAGCCATTCTCATCACCCACCACCACCCTGACCATGTCGGCGGCGTCTCTCAACTGGGGGCAACATGGCCCGACGCCGAGATCACCGGCCCGGCCGAGTCCCCTTTCCAGGACAGCACCCGTAAAGTCAGCCCCGGTGATGCCATCCAGTGGCGGGGCATAGGTTTCCAGGTACTCGGTGTTCCGGGCCACACCCTGGACCATATAGCCTACTTTGCCGGTACCGAGGTTGATGGCCGGCCCGTGCTGTTTTGTGGCGACACCCTGTTTGTCTGCGGCTGCGGGCGGTTATTCGAGGGCTCCCCGGAACAGATGCGTCAATCACTGCAGACCCTGAGGACGCTGCCGGAAAAAACCGCCGTCTACTGTGCCCATGAATACACCCTTGCCAACCTCCGGTTTGCCCGCAGCTGGCTACCGGATGATCCGGCCCTGAAAGCGTTTGAGCAGCAATGCCAGGTCCTTCGCGACAACGGAGAACCGACGGTGCCGTCAGTGCTCGGCGACGAAAAAAGGCTGAACCCTTTCCTGCGTTGGGATGATCCGGCGGTTATGGATGCAGCGCGGCAGTACGGTGCCCGAAACCAACTGCCGGCGGATTCGGAGAACGCCATTTTCGCTGCCATTCGTCATGGCAAAGACCACTTCTGATGGTTAACAAATCCTCTCACCGCTGTAACGAGAGGTTTCTTGACCCCTTTTTGACGCTTCCAATAGAATCCATGACAATTTGCGCTCGTAACTCACTCAATACGCCGGCTTTCCCTACACATTCGCCTGCGTCAACTGTACTCCGGAAGTAACCTTATGTCGGTCAAACGATTGTCCCTGTTGTTCTTTTCAAGCCTGCTGGCAAGCGGCTGCAGTGTGCTTGAGCGACCGGTGGAAAGCCTGCTCAACCCGACGGACTGGTTCAGTGATCATTTCGGCGATGAACAGGGTGAGAACGAGAACCCCATGGAGTCCGAGCAGGTTACCCTGGCCACCGGGGATGAGGAACTGAAGGAGTCAGTGGCGTCGGGTCAGCCGGAGGACGGGGTCCGCAACGAACCTCTCGATGATGCCATCGCTCCCGAGCTCAAGACGACCGCCCGTGAAGCCCGCGAAAAACTGGATAACCCGGAAAATGCCAAACCCGCCAGTGCCATTGACCAGAGCCTCTGGCAGCGTCTCCGCAGTGGTTTTGCCCTTAATCATGATGTGAATAATGAACGGGTCCGGGACCAACTGGACTGGTATGCCAGCCACCCCGATTACATCGACCGGGTGGTCGAGCGCGGCAGCCGGTATCTGCACTACATCCTGAACCAGACCGAAAAACGCGGCCTGCCCACCGAGTTTGCTCTGCTGCCGGTGGTTGAAAGCGCGTTTGATCCCTTTGCCTATTCCCACGGCCGGGCCGCCGGACTCTGGCAGTTCATCCCGTCCACCGGCAAATATTTCGGCCTGACACAAAGCTGGTGGCACGATGACCGACGCGATGTCATCGCCGCCACCGACGCCGCCCTGACCTATCTCGAAAAGCTGGCCAATCGCTTTGACGGCGACTACACCCTCGCGCTCGCAGCCTACAACAGCGGTGGTGGCACTGTGTCAAGTGCCATGAGGCGTAACCGGAAAGCCGGCAAGCCAACGGACTTCTGGTCGCTGGAATTGCCGAGAGAAACCCGGCACTACGCCCCGAAGCTCATTGCCCTGGCGAAAATCTTTGATCAGCCGGAGGCCTACGGAATCACCCTTCCGCCGCTGGAGGATAAACCTTACTTCGCCGTTGTCGAAACCGGCTCCCAACTGGACCTTGCCCAGGCCGCGAAGCTCGCCGGCGTCGATATCGAAGAAATATACCTTCTGAATCCGTCCTACAATCGCTGGGCCACCCATCCCGAAGGCCCGCACCGGTTGCTGGTGCCCGTGGCCAATGCCGAAACCTTCCGGCAGGCGCTGGATCGCATTCCGTCAGACCAGCGGGTGTCCTGGAAGACCTACAAAGTGGAATCCGGCGACAGCCTGAATACCATTGCCCGTAAGTTCTCCACTACGCCGACCGTGATCCAGCAGGTCAACAAACTCGACAGCGACCTGATCCGCATTGGCCAACGCCTGATTATCCCGTCCTCCTCCAAGGGAGCCGACGCCTATGCCCTCAGTGCGCCACAACGGCTGGAACGAAAGCAGGATCGGAAGCGGGACGGCAACAAGGTTCGTTACACCGTACGGCGTGGCGATACCTTCTGGGATATTGCCCGGGAGCATCGCGTGTCGGTGCGGCAGGTCGCCGGCTGGAACGGCATGGCGCCCGGCGATCCACTGATTCCCGGCAAGGAGCTCGTTATCTGGTCACAAACCAGCCAGCCGACCGTGCTGGCCTCTAATTCCGCCCGAAGCGATGCCATGGTGCGCCGGGTCGGCTACCGGGTCCGGAAGGGGGATTCCCTGTCGACCATCGCCAGCCGGTTCTCGGTGAATGTGAGCGACATCGCAAGCTGGAATGACCTGAACACCGCCCGATATCTGCAACCCGGGCAAAGTCTGGTACTCTACGTGGACATCCGGAACAGCCCCTGAGCAATCCCGTGCGCGGCCCCGGAACTTTCAGTAACGACAAGAATCATAAGGGTTCGGTATGAGCCCGGCGAGGTGCCTGCCCGGATGCAGGTACCCCGGCCTGAAACTCCAGAACGTGCGAGACTCATGACAAGAATGCGGACTACCCCAATCCTTACCTCAGTTTTTACCTCGCTGGCCCTGCTGGCAACATCGTTACCCACCCTTGCCGAAACCAGTCCCGGGGACGCCAAAAGTCCGCCAAGGCACGGGATTGCCATGCACGGTCAACCGAAGTATCCGGAAGGATTCAAGGCGTTTGATTACGTCAATCCAGAGGCACCCAAGGGCGGCACACTTAGGCTGGCGGTGGTGTCAAACGGCTTTGATTCCTTCAACCCCTTCGATGTCCGTGGTGTCGCCGCTGCGGGTATCAGCAGTTATCTGTACGACACCCTGCTGGTGCCGTCCGATGATGAGCCGTTCTCCGCGTATGGGCTGATCGCCGAATCCCTGGAAACACCGCCAGACCGAAGCTACGTGGTGTTCAACCTTCGGGAGCAGGCTCGCTTTCACGATGGTGAGCCGATAACCGCCGAGGATGTGAAGTTTTCGTTTGATACCCTGACCACCAAGGGCCACCCGTTTTTCCGGAACTACTACGCCGGTGTCAGTAAGGTAACCATCGAATCGCCAACCCGTATCCGGTTTGACTTCGAGGAAACCACCAATCGGGAGCTGCCGCTGATTCTCGGCCAGATGCCAATTCTTCCCGAACACTACTGGCAAGACCGGAAATTTGGCGAAAATGGCCTGACGCCGCCGCTCGGCAGTGGTCCGTACCGCATTGGTGAGTTCGAGGCCGGCCGGTCCATTACCTACGAGCGGGTCAAGGATTACTGGGCGCAGGATCTTGGAGTTCGTCGGGGCCGTTTCAACTTCGACCACATCCGCTACGACTACTACACCGACGATACCGTTGCTCTGGAGTCGTTCAAGGCCGGCAATGTCGATTTTCGCCTGGAGTCCTCGGCCAAGAACTGGGCAACCGCCTACACCGGTGAGAAATTCAACAACGGCACGATCATTACCGAAGCCATCGAGCACCATCGTCCTACTGGCATGCAGGGCTTTATCTACAACACCCGGCGCGCCGTGTTCAGCGATCCGAAAGTCCGGGAAGCACTGGCCTATGCGTTCGATTTTGAGTGGGCCAACCAGAACCTGTTTTACGACCAATATACGCGCACCGACAGCTACTTTGAAAACAGTGAACTGGCCTCCTCGGGCCTGCCCACGGGTCGGGAACTGGAGATACTGGAAAACTATCGTGACCGGCTGGATCCAGACGTGTTCACTGAACGCTACGCTCCGCCAGCCGCTGAAGGCGCCTCCGGGTTAAGGCAGAACCTGCGCACCGCCATGACCCTGCTCCAGTCGGCCGGCTACGGCTTCCGGGATGCCAAGATGGTCCATCTCGAAACCGGCGAGCCACTGGCCTTTGAAATTCTGCTGTTTCAGAAGAGTTTCGAACGGGTGGTGCTGCCATTCAAAGATAATCTGGCGAAGCTTGGCATCGACGTTTCGGTTCGTCTGGTCGACAGTAACCAGTATATCCAGCGTGTTCGCAATTTTGAATTCGATATGATTATCCAGGTCCTGCCCCAGTCGGACTCGCCGGGCAATGAGCAGCGGGAGTACTGGCACTCATCCAATGTCGACGCGGTCGGCTCCCGTAACTACATGGGCGTCAGTGACCCGGTTATTGATGAACTGGTCAGCCTGGTTATACAGGCCCCTGACAGGGACGAACTGGTCTATCGCACGCGGGCCCTGGATCGGGTGCTCCTGCAGGGGCACTACGTGATTCCCCAATGGCACCTGGCGAAAGACCGGGTCGCCTACTGGCACCACCTGGAACGTCCGGCAATCACACCGAAGAACGGAATCGATCTGGATAACTGGTGGGTAGCGCCCTGAGCATCTGATTCTTACCCGTGCCGTAACGAAACGGAAGGACCTCCTCGCCGATGGGCATTTATATACTCAGACGTCTGGCACTGATTATCCCGACACTGGTCGGGATCATGTTGTTGAATTTCATCATCGTGCAGGCAGCGCCCGGCGGCCCGATAGAACAGTTCATCGCGGAGATGGAGGGCCATGGTGGCAGTGCCCTGGCCCGGGCATCCGGCGGCGGCGGAGAGGAGGTCTCCAGTGCCTCCGGTGACACCCGTGGTTCACGGGGACTCTCCGAAGAGATGCTCCGGGAAATCGAAAAGATGTACGGGTTCGATAAACCCGCCCACGAACGATTCTTCAAAATGCTCGGCGATTACGCCACCTTCGATTTCGGCGATTCCTTCTTCCGGGAGCGCAGCGTGATCGACCTGATTCTCGACAAGATGCCGGTATCCATCTCGCTGGGGCTCTGGTCAACCCTGATCATCTACTTCATCTCTATCCCTCTGGGCATTCGCAAGGCTGTTTCGGACGGTTCCCGCTTCGATGTCTGGAGCAGTTCGGCCATTGTGATCGGCTACGCCATCCCGGGTTTTCTGTTTGCCATACTGCTCATCGTGCTGTTTGCCGGGGGGAGCTATTTCGACTGGTTCCCGCTCCGGGGTTTGACGTCGTCCAATTTTGAGGAACTCACCTGGTATCAGAAAATCGGGGATTATTTCTGGCACCTGGTTCTGCCGGTGACCGCGAACGTGATTGGTGGTTTTGCCACGCTGACCCTGCTCACCAAAAACTCATTCCTTGATGAAATCAGCAAGCAGTACGTGGTGACCGCCAAGGCCAAGGGCCTGGATGAAAAGCAGATGCTTTACGGTCACGTCTTCCGCAACGCCATGCTGATTGTCATTGCCAGTCTTCCGGGCGTGCTGGTCGCGCTGTTCTTTACCGGCTCCCTGCTGATTGAGGTTATTTTCTCCCTCGACGGGCTCGGCCTGCTGGGTTTTGAGGCCGCATTGAACCGGGACTATCCGGTGATCTTTGGCACCCTGTATATTTTTACGCTGATGGGGCTGGTGCTGAAGCTGGTGTCCGACATTACCTACGTTCTGGTGGACCCGCGCATCGATTTTGAAAGCCGGGAGGGGGCATAACCATGAATGCCCTGACCCCGATCCAGCAACGCCGGCTACGTAACTTCCGGGCCAACCGCCGGGGCTACTGGTCGCTCTGGATTTTTCTTTTTCTGTTCGGGCTGTCACTGTTCGCCGAGGTTATCGCCAATGATGCCCCCCTGGTGGTGTCTTACAAAGGTGACTGGTATTTCCCTGTCGTTGAATCGGTGCCAGGAACAACCTTTGGTGGGTTCCTGCCCACCGAGGCGGATTACCGGGATGATTTTATTGCAGATGAGATCAAGGCCCATGGATGGATGTTGTGGCCTCCTATCCCCTTCAGTTACGACACGATCAATTATGACCTTGAGGTGCCCTCACCGGCGCCTCCAAGCACCGTGAACTGGCTGGGCACCGACGATCAGGGCCGTGATGTGGCAGCCCGGGTCATATACGGCTTCCGGATCTCTGTACTGTTCGGACTGACGCTTACGTTTGCCAGCTGTATCGTCGGTGTCACCGTCGGTGCCATCCAGGGCTATTACGGCGGTAAGGTCGATCTTCTGGGCCAACGATTCATTGAGATCTGGTCCGGCCTTCCGGTGTTGTACCTGCTGATCATACTGTCCAGTATTGTCCAGCCCAACTTCTGGTGGCTGCTCGGGATCATGCTGTTGTTCAGCTGGATGGGGCTGGTGGATGTGGTGCGCGCCGAGTTCCTGCGTGCCCGCAATCTTGAATATGTGAAAGCCGCCCGGGCGTTGGGGCTGGAAAACCGGTTGATCATGTTCCGACACATTCTGCCGAACGCCATGGTGGCCACGCTGACGTTTCTGCCCTTTATCCTCACCGGGGCCATTACCGGCCTCACCTCACTGGACTTTCTGGGATTCGGACTGCCGTCGGGGTCGCCCTCCCTGGGAGAGCTGATCGCGCAGGGCAAGGCCAACCTGCATGCGCCCTGGCTGGGCATTTCGGCCTTTGTGTCGCTGTCGGTAATGCTGACACTCCTGGTGTTCGTGGGCGAAGCGGTCCGTGATGCCTTCGATCCGAGGAAAAGCTGATATGAGTGACTTGCTGACCATCAACGATCTGTCGATCTGCTTTGATCAGGGTACCCGGGTTGTGGACTCGCTCTCACTGCGGATTCGTGCTGGAGAAACCCTTGCGCTGGTGGGCGAAAGCGGCTCCGGGAAATCGGTTTCAGCGTTGTCTGTGCTCCGTCTGTTGGACGAACGTCACGCCAGCTACCCCACTGGCACCATCGAGTTTCAGGGCGAGGACATGCTCACCGCAACCGATAAGCGCCTGCGCCAGATCCGGGGTCGTCACATCAGCATGATCTTTCAGGAGCCCATGACGTCCCTGAACCCGCTCCATACCGTGGAGAAACAGATTAGCGAAACCCTGGCACTGCATAAGGGCATGCGGGAGGCCCAGGCGCGGGAACGATGCCTGGAGCTGTTGACGCTGGTGGGTATTGAAAACCCCGAATCCCGCCTGGGCAGCTACCCGCACCAACTCTCGGGCGGCCAGAAGCAACGCGTGATGATTGCCATGGCCCTGGCCAATGAGCCCGAGCTGCTGATCGCCGATGAACCCACCACTGCCCTGGACGTGACCGTACAGAAGCAGGTGCTGGAACTGCTCCGGGACCTGCGACAGCGTATGGGGATGGCGATCCTGCTGATCACCCATGATCTCAGTATTGTCCGGCGTTACGCCGATTACGTAGCGGTGATGGAACAGGGCAAACTGGTGGAATACGCTGGCACCGAAGACCTGTTCCGGTCGCCCGGCCACGCCTACACACGCAAATTGCTCGACGCCGAACCGCCGGCCGCGCCGTCAACGGTCAGCGTGACCCAGGAACCACTGCTCAATGTGTCCGATCTGGACGTTCGTTTCCCCATCAGAAGGACGCTGCTTGGCCGGGTAAAAACCGCCTTCCACGCCGTCCAGCGGGCAAATTTTTCCCTGAACCGTGGCGAAACCCTGGGTATTGTCGGCGAAAGTGGCAGCGGCAAAACGACCATCGGCCATGCCCTTGTCAAACTGACGGCGGCCACTGGCAGCATTCGACTGACCGGGGAGGAAATTGCCGGCCTCTCCCAACGGGATTTTCGGCCGTACCGACGGCGGATGCAGATCGTTTTTCAGGATCCGTTTGGTAGCCTGAACCCGAGGATGTCGGTGGCCGAAATCGTTCGCGAAGGTCTCGACATTCATGCTCCTGAACAACGGGAGAGCCATGATCGCAAGGTTATTCAGGCGCTGACAGATGTCGGGCTCGATCCGGAGGCGCGACACCGCTACCCCCATGAGTTTTCCGGCGGGCAACGTCAGCGCATCGCCATCGCCAGGGCCCTGGTGCTGCAACCGGACCTGATCATCCTGGATGAGCCGACCTCCGCCCTTGACCGGACGGTTCAGAAACAGGTGATTGAGCTGTTGCGGGAAATCCAGGCCCGATATGGTCTAAGCTATATCTTTATCAGTCATGACCTGTCCGTGGTACGGGCACTCAGCCATCAACTGCTGGTGCTGAACAAAGGGCAGATCGTGGAGTACGGCCCGGCCGCGGATATTTTCCGTGCGCCCCAGGCAGCGTATACCCAGGAACTGTTGAGTGCCGCGTTGTTTTACCAGAACAACGCCACCGACGCCGGCAAGACTACGACTATTTGAGCGTTACCCCCGGCGCAACTCTTCAGGGATAATGCACGCAAATCAGGAACACAGGGAGAATGAACCATGGGAATCCTCAGTGGCAAACGAGCACTGATCGTTGGCGTCGCCAGCAAACTGTCCATCGCCTACGGCATTGCCGACGCGTTCGCCCGGGAGGGTGCCGAGCTGGCATTTACCTATCAGAACGAGAAACTTCAGCCCCGGGTTGAGAAGTTCGCGGAAGGATGGGGCAGCAAGCTGACCTTTCCCTGTGATGTCGCCAGTGACGAAGAGATCGAGAAGGTCTTCACCGAGCTGGGCAAACACTGGGACAAGGTTGACATCATCGTGCACGCGGTTGGCTTCGCACCAGGCCATGAGCTTGATGGCAACTACGTGGACGTGACCACCCGGGAGGGCTTCCGCATCGCCCACGATATCAGTTCCTACAGCTTTGTGGCGCTGGCCAAGGGTGCCCGCAACATGCTGCACGAAGGCAGTTCGCTGCTGACCCTGAGTTACCTCGGTGCCGAGCGGGTTCTCCAGAACTACAACGTGATGGGGCTTGCCAAGGCGTCCCTGGAAGCCAATGTGCGCTATATGGCCGCCAGCCTGGGCCGGGACGGCATCCGGGTGAACGGGATCTCTGCCGGCCCGATCAAGACCCTGGCCGCGTCCGGCATCAAGAGTTTCCGTCGGATGCTGGCCGAAAACGCCAAGCGGGCGCCCCTTCGTCGCAATGTCACCACCGATGAAGTCGGTAACGCTGCAGCGTTCCTCGGCTCCGACCTCGCCAGTGGCATCACCGGTGAAATCATGTACGTGGATGCCGGTTTCAACATTACCGGCATGGGCGAACTGGAAGACTGACCGGCACAGCATAGTTGAGATCGAGTGCACCGTTGAAAGCGAGGGTCGGCGCCGCGCCGGCCCTCAGTCCTCGGCCATAACCTCGGCCACGGCTTCGACCCATTCCACATAGGCGGTCTCATCTGACTCGATGATGTGCACCCCCACCAGAAATTCCGACTCGCTCGGGCGGCACCAGACCACCTCTACAGCCAGCCGGAACCGGTCTTCGTAACGACCAAAAGCAACATCGGCCGGCAACAGGGCGCCCAGCGACAGGGGTTCCGGAGACAACAGGCACAACCCGCCCGCCGAGATGTCCCGTATCTGGCATACCAGCTCCCGCAGGCCGTGGGGCCCGGGCGTTTCCGGAGACGGGGACTCAAGTTCAAGAATCGCGCGGGCCCGGGCCGTTAACCGGTAATCGCCACGATTATCCTGGCCGGCCAGTGCGTCGTCCGGCGTACCAAACCGGTAGTCATTGTCGCTCATTGTTATTGTTCCCGCCTCTGACTCGTTTAACTCATACCCACATCGCCGGACATCCGTTCCGCTCGTTATGGGCGCCCCACGCGAATACGCCCCACAACCCGGCTGAGGGTATCATCAAATTCAGCCGCGCTGCCCAACACACGAACCTGTTGTGCCACAATCGCCTGCACCAGATCGTCCTCCAGGTATTCCAGACGATTCAACCCCAGCCGGTCAACAAACACCAGCTTTCGGGAAGCGTTGATTCGCACCGCCAGTTTCAGCCGGGAGGCGTCCCGGTCTGGCTGTGCTTCCACCACAATCCAGCCACCGAGCTTGATGGCGTCCACCTGCCTCTGGGCCACCAGCGTCTGTTCCCGACGAATCCGTTCCAGCTCGGCCTGCTCATCGGCCTGCCGTTGCTGTTCCGCCAGCTGCCGCTGTTGCTCCAGTTGAGCCTCACGGGCTGCCTCCTGGGCACGGCGACGCTGCTCCTCGGCCTGCTTCTCCTGACGCAGGGCCTCCGCCCTCACTCGCGCCGATTCCGCCGCTTGTTCGCGCTGCAAGCGCTGCTTTTCACACACCCGGGCAAGCAGTTCAACGGTTTCGACCAGCACCTGCCCAAACCCGGTGGGCTCGGGAAGGACGCGAAGTGACCCCTGGTGGAAGGCAGCCTCAAACTCACGCCAGGGCTGGAGCCCGAGCTTCACCCCGGCGCCATTGGTCCATAATACTTCAGCGGTTTCCGGCAGCAAGGCGAAGAAAAACCGGCGCTGCTCGCTGGCGCCCTCTCCCTCGACAAACCAGTGGTCTGAAAACCCATCCGCAGAAGTCGGTTCCGGCGCATCAAAATCGAGCCATTCCGAATCCCAGCGGAAGCCGCTCACCCCGGATAACGCGTCCAAAAGTTCCGGCGACTCCCCGCGCAGGCGCGACACCAACACCGCCTCAATGCCCGCCACCGCCCCGGCAGGTAAACGCTCATTGAAGGTCCGGTGCCAGACGTCCAGAATCCGGTCTCCGATCTGCTCCCCGACGTTATAAAGGCGATTCCGGTCCTGATCGGAGAGATCCGGATCACCGATCCAGACCAGCCATTCCAGCAATTTACTGCCGTGACGAAATGTGTCGCCCTCGGTGCCGGCCTCCCAGACCGCCTGCTTCAGCAGACTCTGCCAGTGATCAAAGATAAAGCGGATAATCGGAAGCGGCAGTCGGCGCTCCTGCAGGGCCCTGCCAATCACCGCTTTTGCGGTCTGGTCTGCCCGCCGCTGACGGGCGGCGCCCTGCTCGGTCTGAAGCAGTCGCTGCCGGAGTTTGTCCACCTGGGCATTGCGCTTGTCCGCATCCTCCTGCCATTGCCGGCAGAAGGCATCAACCGGTGCCGTGTTTTCAGCCTTGAAGCTGCCCGATACCGCGATCACAAGGGCATCGAGCTGATCCAACAACACCCGGGAGGAACGACCACCGGAGGCACTCCAGCCGCGCCACTCCTGCAGGCTGTCCAGCCAGTCCAGCAATGTGCTGCTGAACGCCTTGTCGCCCTCCAGATTCAGGCGCCAGGCAAGGTAGAAGCGCAACCGGGCAATGCGGCCGGCCAGTTCCGGGTGCAGGCCACTGGTTTTCAGGAAAACGTCCATAATCCGGTCGGCGATGTAGGCCGCATTGATTTGCCGCGCGGACCAGTCCAGGTGGACGGAGCGAATGACGTGGGTAACCCGCTCCTGACGTTGCTCTGCCCAGCACGAGAGCAGCAGCGGCCGCCAGTCACTGATCTGCTCCGGAGCCAACTTTCCGGCGGGGTATGGCAGGTCGGGTACCCGGATACCCGAGAGAACACTGGCAACTTTCTCGGCAATCGCTTTACGGGGCGGTTGTTCGCGCGACTTCTGCCTGTGTTGTGACATCCGTTCCCCGTGCTCAAGAAGCGTTGAAAAGGCCTACCAAATAACGCAGTATAACCATCTCGCCGGGGTTTACCGCAACCGCACACCGGCGTTATTCGCGCAAATTCGCAGGGCCGCCGTTAGCCGTTAGCACGCCTTCGGTACTGCAACGATCAGAATCGGGGAAACAGAACAACATGTCGGGCACCAAACTAGAGAATCTGAATGTGGCGAGCCAGGAAACACTGATCACTCCTGAAGCGCTCAAACAGGAGATGCCGCTCTCCGACAAAGCGGCTGAAACCGTTGAAAAGGGTCGCCAGGCCATTTATGACATCATGGACGGCAAGGATCACCGGCTTTTCCTGGTCGTCGGCCCCTGCTCTATCCACGACGTGGAAGCCGCCCGGGACTATGCTGCCCGCCTGAAAAAGCTGGCGGACGAGGTCAGCGACACCCTGCTGATCGTCATGCGCGTCTATTTTGAAAAGCCCCGTACCACGGTCGGCTGGAAAGGCCTGATCAATGACCCGCACCTGAACGACACCTTCGATATTGAACAGGGTCTGCACATTGGCCGCCGACTCCTGCTCGACATCAACGAACTTGGCCTGCCGGCCGCCACTGAAGCACTGGATCCGATTTCTCCCCAGTACCTTCAGGACACTATTGCCTGGTCGGCCATCGGTGCCCGCACCACGGAATCACAGACGCACCGGGAAATGAGCAGCGGCCTGTCGATGGCGATCGGCTTCAAGAACGGAACCGATGGCAGTCTCGATGTGGCCGTTAACGCCATGAAGTCCGTCTCCCACCCCCACAGCTTTCTGGGTATTGACCAGCAGGGCCAGGTGGCGATCATCCGCACCAAGGGCAACAACTATGGCCACGTGGTCCTGCGTGGCGGCGGCGGTAAACCGAACTACGACTCGGTCAGCGTTGCCCTGTGCGACCAGGCGCTGGAAAAAACCAGCCTCCGGAAGTCGGTTATGGTCGATTGCAGTCACGCCAATTCCAGCAAAGACCCGGCCATCCAGCCGCTGGTCATGCAGGATGTCACCCACCAGATTCTGGAGGGAAACACCTCCATCCAGAGCCTGATGATCGAAAGCAATATTAACTGGGGTAATCAGTCGATTCCCGAGAATCTTGCGGATCTTAAATATGGGGTGTCGGTGACCGACGCCTGTATCGACTGGCCAACCACGGAGAAGGCCATCCGCGATATGCGCGACAAACTCAGGGATGTGCTGCCCAAACGCAAGACAGGCCAGGCCTGAAGGCAGCCCCGGGCGCTGTGACGGATTGCCCACCGGTCAGGCCGGCAATCCGCCCACCCAGTCCAGCCGCTCCCTCAGTGCCACCACATGGCCGATGATGACCAGGGTGGGCGGCTGAACGTCTTCGTTATGCACTCGTTCCACAATGGTGGCCAGGCTACCGGTGACCACCTTCTGCTCCGGCGTGGTACCTTTGGACACCAGCGCCACGGGCATATCCCTTGGCATCCCGTGGGCAACCAGCTGTTCACAGATGACAGGCAGCCCCACCAGCCCCATATAGAACACCAGAGTCTGATTATTCTGGACAAAGTCACGCCAGGGTAGATCGCAGGTATCATTCTTGAGATGCCCGGTCACAAACCGGACAGACTGGGCATGGTCCCGATGGGTCAGGGGGATACCAGCGTAGGCGGCACAACCGGAGGCGGCGGTGATGCCTGGCACCACCTGAAAACGAACGCCTGCCTCGGCCAGGGTTTCGATCTCTTCACCGCCCCGGCCAAAGATGAACGGGTCACCGCCCTTCAGCCGCACAACCTTGTGGCCACTCCGCGCCAGATCCACCAGCCTCTGGTTAATCTGATCCTGTGGCAGGGTATGGTTGGCCCTTTGCTTGCCTACATGGATCCGCTGAGCGGATTCAGGAATCAACGCCAGGATCTCCGGTGACACCAACCGGTCATAAAGCACCACCTCGGCGGAGGTGATCAGGCGCCAGGCTTTCAGCGTCAACAACTCCGGATCGCCAGGGCCGGCGCCCACCAGCGCGACCTCCCCAGCGGAACTGTTCGGATTGGCCGTAATCGGATTGACCCTGTACCGAACCGGTGCAGGGCGTGCACCAACGCCCCTTCCTGGTGCATGTTCCGGGACGTGCCCTGGCTGATCACTCATTGGATTCGTTCAATGCCTCCCATATAGGGTTTGAGAACCTCCGGAACCACGATACTGCCGTCAGCTTGCTGATAGTTCTCCATAACGGCAATCAGCGCGCGCCCAACGGCCAGGCCGGAACCGTTCAGTGTATGCACGGGTTCAGGCTTTCCGGTCTCCGGGTTACGCCATCTTGCATGCATGCGCCGTGCCTGAAAATCACGGGTGTTGGAACAGGAGGAAATTTCACGGTATTTGCCCTGCCCCGGCAACCACACCTCGAGATCGTAGGTTCGCGCTGCAGAGAAGCCCATGTCCCCGCCACAGAGCGCGACAACCCGGTACGGAAGCTCGAGCAGTTGAAGCACTTTTTCCGCATGCCCGGTCAGCGACTCCAGCGCGGCTTCGGAATCGTCAGGGCGCACTACCTGCACCAGTTCTACCTTGTCAAACTGGTGCTGGCGAATCATGCCTCGCGTATCACGGCCATAGGAACCGGCCTCGCTGCGAAAACAGGGCGTGTGACAGACCATTCGCAGCGGCAACTCTCCGGCATCCAGAATGCTGTCGGCAACCAGGTTGGTAGCGGGCACCTCGGCGGTGGGGATCAGGTAAAGTGGATTTTCCCCCTCCATTTTGAACAGGTCTTCCTCGAACTTCGGTAGCTGGCCGGTGCCGTAGAGTGTGTCGGCGTTCACCAGATACGGCACATACGTTTCCACATAGCCATGCTCCCGGGTATGGAGGTCGAGCATGAACTGGGTCAGGGCCCGATGCAGGCGCGCGACCGGCCCCCGCATGACCGCAAACCGGGAATGCGCCAGACGGCTCGCCGTTTCGAAATCCAGCCCCCTGAGTGCTTCCCCCAGGGCAACGTGATCCCGGGGCTCAAAATCAAAGTCCCTGGGTGTCCCCCACGTGCGAAGCTCTACGTTGTCATCCTCGCTTCCGCCTTCGGGTACCCCCTCATCCGGCAGGTTGGGAAGTCCCGCGAGAAAACCATTCAGTTCCTCCTGCAGGCTCCGGAGCTCTTCTTCCGCTTCAGACCGTTGTGCCTTCAGGCTCTCGACCTCATCCAGCAGGGGCTGGATATCTTCACCAGCCGCCTTGGCTTTGCCAATGGACCTGGAGCGCCGGTTTTGCTCACTCTGCAGCGTTTCCGTTCGCACCTGAGTGGCACGACGGCGCTCCTCGAGCGTTTCAAAGGTGGCGGTATCAAACGCGAAATTCTTGATAGCCAGCCGACGGGCGATCTCTTCAGTCTGGGTGCGGACACGTTTGGGATCGAGCATGATTATCCTGAATCTTCCGGTTAGCGGTATGAATTGAGTGACTGGCCATTATACCCGCACGAACCGCTCTGGCCAGTGCAGTAACGGGTTCAGGAATAGCGCTTGCGGGAACTGCCGGCGTTGAGGACATCCAGGCGCTGGCGCTTTTCCGCGAGCTTGATTTCGAGCCCCCGGTCAACGGGCTGGTAATAGCGGCGGCTATGGATCGCCTCCGGGAGGTAGGCTTCGCCGGCCGCGAAGGCATCGGGTTCATCATGGGCATACCGGTAGGACTCGCCATGACCAAGGCTTTTCATCAGTTTGGTAGGGGCATTGCGGAGATGGACCGGCACCTCATGATCCGGGTCCTGCCGGATGTCGGCCATACACTGGTTGAACGCCTGATAGACGGCATTGCTCTTGGGCGCCAGCGCCAGGTAAGTCACCGCCTGGGCCAGCGCCAGCTCACCTTCGGGGGAGCCCAGACGCTCCTGGGCATCCCACGCATCAAGGCTCAACTGAAGGGCCCGGGGATCGGCATTGCCGATATCCTCACTGGCGATGCGGGCGAGGCGGCGGGCGACATATAAGGGATCGCAGCCGCCATCCAGCATCCGGCACAGCCAGTACAGGGCGCCATCCGGGTCCGACCCCCTGACCGATTTGTGCAGGGCGGAAATCTGGTCGTAGAACACATCGCCGCCCTTATCGAACCGGCGCAGGCTGGTTTGCATCACCTGTTCAAGCTGTTCGGGCGAAACCCGGTCGTTACCGTCGGCATCCGGTTCCGCCAGATCGGCTGCCACTTCCAGAATGTTCAGTGCCCTCCGGGCATCGCCACCGGAGGCCGCCGCCATGACCGCCAACACATCGTCGGCCACAGCCAGGCGGCCAGCGAAGCCCTCCTCCGAGGTCAGCGCCCGGTTCAGCAGTGTGAGGACATCCTCGTCCTCCAGATTTTTCAGCACGTACACCCGGGTGCGGGACAATAGCGCGCTGTTGAGTTCGAAGGACGGATTTTCCGTGGTGGCGCCGACAAAGATAAACGTGCCATCTTCAATGTGCGGCAGAAAGGCATCCTGCTGGCTTTTATTAAAGCGATGGACCTCATCCACAAACAGCAGCGTATCGCGCCCACGGGACTGCTTACGATCCCGGGCACGCTCGACAACCGCGCGGATATCCTTGACGCCACTGAGCACCGCCGAGACTGTCTCAAAACTGAGGTCGCTGACATTGGCCAGCAGGCGGGCAAACGTTGTCTTGCCAACCCCGGGCGGGCCCCAGAGAATCATCGAGTGCAGCTGGCCCTGCTCCACGGCCCGGCGAAGCGGTTTACCCGGGCCCACCAGATGAGCCTGCCCAACGTACTCGTCAAGGGATTCCGGGCGCATCCGGGCCGCCAGCGGCCGAAAACCCGTTGGTTCCCCGAACAGGCTGTCCTGCATCAGGCTCCGTCCCGGATAATGTCCACACCCTTGGGGTAGTCCAGCGTAAACGCTTCCGTTTTCACCGGCTGGTTCAGCCGGATATTGTCGAAGCTCAATACGCTCAGCTGCGAGAGTGAATCCTGCATCCGCATTTCCTGCAACTCACCCTTATAGAAGGTCAGGCGCAGTGAAGTGAACAGCGAATCCGGGCTTTTCGGTTCGAGGGTGAATTCCCGGGTATACTCACCCACCTTGCGCCCGGAAACCCTGTAGGTCTCCGCCAGGTTGCCAACCTCACCACTGAGCAACAGCGCCGGCGTTGTCTGCACCCGATCATCCAGATTGTGGATGGTCACCTGCTCCAGGTCCGGATCGTACACTTCCACCGTCTCGCCATTACTGACAATGAACTGAGGCAGCGGGGCCCGGGTTTCCCAGTAGAACAGCCCCGGGCGCTTGGCCTTCAGGGATCCACGGGTCTCACGAACTTCATTGCCATTACCACTGACGACGATCTGGATAAAATCAGCCTGGTAGGATTCGTAACTCTTGAGCATGGTCGCCAGTTCACCGGCTGCCTCCGTGGACCCGGCGCCGGTGTCCTGAGCCACGGCCGCGACACTGAACAGCCAGGCCATGACAAAGGTTAGTGGGTAACGCAGGGAAATGGATTGCATGAAACAGGACTCCTAGTCGCGTGGTGGTGGTGGCGCCAGCACTTCCCGGGCGCCATTATGGCCCGCGGCACTGACAACGCCCGATGCTTCCATGGCATCAACCAGGTTCGCAGCCCGGTTGTACCCGATCTTGAATTTGCGCTGAACGGAGGAAATGGACACCCGTCGTCCTTCGGTGACAAAGGCAACGGCTTCGTCAAAGAGCGCGTCGCTCTCGCTGTCACCGCCATCGGCCAGTGTCGGCACACCCGGCAAGCTCTCACCCTCGGCGCCATTGAGTACATCATCCACGTAAACCGGTTCGCCCCGAGCCTTCCAGGCGCTGACAACCCGATGCACCTCGTCGTCGTCCACAAAGGCACCGTGAACGCGGACCGGCAGGCCCGATCCCGGTGGCAGGTAGAGCATGTCGCCATGACCCAGCAGCTGTTCGGCGCCGCCCTGGTCCAGGACCGTTCTGGAATCGATCTTGGACGACACCTGGAACGACATCCGGGTCGGAATATTGGCTTTGATCAGGCCGGTGATCACGTCCACGGACGGCCGCTGGGTTGCCAGGATAAGGTGAATACCCGCTGCCCGCGCCTTCTGGGCGATACGGGCAATGAGCTCCTCCACCTTTTTGCCGACGATCATCATCATGTCGGCGAATTCGTCGATCACCACGACAATGAACGGCAGCGTTTCCAGCTCTGGCCGCTCCTGTTCATCGTTGGCCAGGTATTCATCCGGCTTCCACAGTGGGTCGAGGATGGGATCGCCGGCCGCCCTGGCGTCTTTGATCTTGCGGTTATACCCGGCCAGGTTCCGGACCCCAAGGCTGGCCATCAGGCGATAGCGCCGCTCCATCTCGGCGACACACCAGCGAAGCGCGTTGGCTGCCTCCTTCATGTCGGTAACCACCGGCGCCAGCAGATGGGGAATGCCGTCATAGATGCTCAACTCCAGCATCTTGGGGTCCACCATGATAAACCGGACGTCCTCGGGCCCAGCCTTCAGCAGCATGCTCAACAGCATGGCATTAACCCCCACCGACTTGCCGGAGCCGGTGGTACCGGCCACCAGCAGGTGAGGCATCTTGGAGAGGTTGGCCACCATGGGGTTGCCACCGATGTCATTGCCCAATGCCAGGGTCAGCGGTGAGCTGGACTCCTCGAACACCCGGGCACCCAGCACCTCGCTGAGACGAACGATTTCCCGTTCTTCGTTGGGGATTTCAATGCCCACCACAGACTTACCGGGAATCACTTCCACCACGCGCACGCTGAGCACAGCCAGGGAGCGCGCCAGATCCTTGGCCAGGTTGGAGATTTTGCTGACTTTCACACCTGGGGCGGGCTTGATTTCAAAGCGGGTGATCACCGGGCCCGGATTGACTTCAACCACTTCCACCGAGACCCCGAAATCCGCGAGCTTTTCTTCCAGTAACCGGGACATGTGCGCCAGCGATTCTTCCGAGTAGCCCTTTTCCTGATGCTCCTCGGGAGGATCCAGCAGAGAGATAGGAGGAATGGCGCTTTCAATGTCTTCAAGCAGCGAAGGCTGATTGTTTTTACCGTTCCTGGCAGTGGGTGACTGCTCGTCTTTCTTGAACGGTGAAATCTTCACGGCCCGGGCCGCCGGGGCTCCGCCCGCGGCAGGCGCCGGATTGGCGGGCTTAGGTTCCGGCCGGGGCGCGACGTCGCGGGAGCTGAAACTCTCAAGCAATGCTGGCTCCCCGTCGGCGTTGGCCGACATCCCTTCCAGCCCGGGCTCCAGACGCTCTTTGGGACCCTCGGCAACCGCCCGGGATTTGCGGGGGCCAAGCCCTGGCAGGCGATGCCACCACCGGCGACCATTGTTACCGTTTTTTGCTTTTGGCGTTGCCTTCGGCTCCGGTGCGACCCGGTCCTTGACCACCGGCGGCTCCGGAGCCGGCTTTGGTGCCGAACGGGACGATGGTTGCGGCTTTTCCCGGGTGGCGCTCTCCGTCTCCGCAGCCGATGAAAAGAGGTTCTTTGTCGCCAGCGCGACTCTCAGCGTTGTTCCGCCGACCTGATCCATCAGCCAGAACCAGGACAGGCCGGTAGTCACCGTCAGGGCAAACAGGAAGATTGCAATCAGCAACAGCGTGGTGGCCGGCAGATTAAAGAAGCGCACCATGGCTTCAGACACCGCGGTCCCCATCACCCCACCGGCAGACACCCCAAGACCGAACACGGAATAGAGTGACAGCAGGCTGGTGGCGGAAAGCAGAATCAGGAGGAAGCCGCCAAAGCGCATCAGGAAAAGCGGAAAGTGCAGGTCCAGAGACTCGTTACGCAGCCGGATCAGCATGAGAGCGTAACCGGCGATCATCACCGGAAACAGGTAGGCGACCTGCCCGAAGAAATCCATAAGCAGGCTCGCCAGCCAGGCACCCGTGCGCCCCGCGTAGTTCTGCACGCTGGTTTCATGGCCGATACTGGCCCACCCCGGGTCGCTCGGGCTATAGGTCACCAGTGCCATGGCCAGGTATATACACAGGGCAATCAGAGCGATGACAGCGCCTTCACGGGCGCCCTGTGCGGCCAGGCGGCGAAAGCGCTGCTGCTTCTCTGTCAGTTCCTGTGGTGCTTTCTTCGCGTTTGCAGATTCAGCCATGAATGCTCAGACGTTTCCATTGCTTGCGTTCTGAAGCGCCTGAAGCCCTCTGGCAAGATCGGTCTTCAGGTCTTCGACTGCTTCTATGCCCACGGAAATCCTCACCAGATTCTCGGTGATACCGGCACGCTCCTTGTCTTCCGGAGAAAGCCGCCCGTGGGTTGTCGTGGCCGGGTGGGTGATGGTGGTTTTCACATCCCCCAGGTTGGCCGTAATCGAAATCATCCGGGTACCATCAATAAATCGCCAGGCTTCGGTGCGGTCGCCTTTTACGCAGAACGACAGAACCCCGCCAAAGCCCGTTTGCTGCTTTTTGGCCAGTGCGTGCTGCGGGTGGCTTTCCAGGCCCGCGTAAAAGACACGCTCGATGGCCGGCTGCTGTTCCAGCCACAACGCCAACTCTAACGCATTGTCGCAGTGGGCTCGCATACGGATTGGTAAGGTTTCCAAGCCCTTGTGGAAAACCCACGCGTTGAACGGGCTCAGAGTCGGCCCCGCGGATCTCAGGAAGCCGTAGACCTCGTCCATCAGCTTGCCGGGGCCGACAACCACACCTCCGACACAGCGGCCCTGACCATCCAGGTATTTGGTCGCAGAGTGGATGACGATGTCTGCGCCGTGTTCGAAAGGACGTTGTAACACCGGCGTACAGAAGCAGTTATCCACCACAAACAGGGCGCCGTTGTCATGGGCCAGTTGCGCCAGCGCGCCCATGTCCGCCACCTCACACAGCGGGTTCGACGGCGTCTCGATAAACAGCATCCGGGTTTTCGGACCCACGGCACGAGACCATTCGTCCATGTCGGTGAGGCTGACAAACGTGGTTTCAACGCCGAACCGGGCCAGGTATTTCTGAAACAGCACATTGGTGGTGCCAAACACACCCCGGGAACACACCACGTGATCGCCGCTCTGCAGCAACGCCATACAGGTGCTCAGAATGGCGGCCATGCCCGACGCCGTTGCCACCGCCCGCTCACCGCCCTCCATGGCGGCGATGCGACCTTCGAACGCCTGGACGGTAGGATTGGTAAACCGCGAATAGATATTCCCCGGTTCATCACCCCCGAAACGGGCCGCCGCCTGGGCGGCACTGCCGTAAACAAAACTGGAAGTCGGGAAGATAGCATCGCTGTGCTCAAGCTGACCCGTGCGGATCTGCCCTGCCCTCACCGCAAGGGTATCCACCGACATGCCTTCAAGATCCGATTCGGGGATCCAGACATTTTCTTCACGGCGAACGGTCATGAGCTTCTCCTGGTGGTTTCGGTAACGTGCTTAGTCTTCGTCGTTGTAAAGGTCGATAATGCCATTGTCTTCCGATTCGACGGCAGACCCTTTCGAGCGTTGCTCGTCATTCCGGAGCTCTTCCAGCCGGTTGAGGTAGGCCGCATCCACGTCACCGGTCACATAGTTGCCGGTAAAAACGGAACATTCCCAGCCCTCAATGGCATCGTTCACGTCACTCACGCAGGTGACCAGATCCTCAATATCCTGGTACAGCAACCAGTCCGCGCCAATCAGGTCGCGAATTTCCTCAACCGTGCGGTCGTGGGCAATCAACTCGCTGGCCGAGGGCATATCAATGCCATAGACGTTGGGGTAGCGCACCGGGGGAGCCGCCGAGGCAAAATAGACCTTGCGCGCTCCGGCATCCCGGGCCATCTGCACAATCTCCTTGCAGGTGGTGCCCCGGACAATGGAATCGTCCACCAGCATGACGTTCTTGCCCCGGAACTCAAGATCAATCGGGTTGAGTTTCTGGCGGACGGATTTCTTGCGCATTTTCTGGCCGGGCATGATGAACGTCCGGCCGATATAGCGGTTCTTGATAAAGCCTTCCCGGAACTTCAGGCCCAGCCGGTGAGCCATTTGCATGGCCGAGGTGCGGCTGGTGTCTGGAATGGGCATGATGACGTCAATGTCGTGATCGGGGCACTCACGGAGCACTTTTTCCGCCAGGGTTTCACCCATTCTCAGGCGGGCCTTGTACACGGATACCTTGTCGATGATCGAATCCGGTCGGGCGAAGTAGACGTGTTCGAAAATGCACGGATAGAGGTGCGGCTCTTCCGCGCACTGCCGGGTGTAGAGGGTACCATCGGTTTCGATGTAAACCGCTTCACCCGGATCGATATCCCGGACCAGCGAATAGCCGGCGGCGCTCAGCGCCACACTCTCCGACGCAATCATGTACTCCTTGCGGCCATCGTCCGAGGTACGCTCGCCATAGCAGGCGGGGCGAATACCATTGGGATCGCGAAAACCAACAATGCCATAACCGGTGATCATCGCGATCACGGCATAGGCGCCCCGGCAACGTTTGTGCACCGCACGCACCGCCGAAAAAATTTCATCCTTGGTAGGGTCCAGCTTGCCCAGTTTCTGGAGTTCGTGGGCAAACACATTCAGCAGGACTTCGGAGTCCGAATTGGTGTTAATGTGCCGCAGGTCAGTTCGGAACAGGTCATTACTGAGCTCGTCGGCGTTGGTGAGGTTGCCGTTGTGCGCCAGGGTAATGCCGTAGGGGCTGTTGACATAAAACGGCTGGGCTTCGGCAGAACTGGAACTGCCTGCCGTCGGATAGCGCACATGACCAATGCCTACATTCCCCACCAGACGACGCATGTGGCGGGTGTGAAACACATCCCGGACCAGGCCGTTGTCCTTGCGCAGAAAAAACCGCTCATCCTGAAACGTTACAATGCCCGCCGCGTCCTGGCCCCGGTGCTGAAGTACAGTCAGTGCGTCGTAGAGCGACTGATTGACGTTGGAAGTGCTGACGATGCCGACAATGCCACACATGGATAAGAGGGTCTCCGAGTGTTAAACCTGAATGTTAACGGGACGCGGACGCGGGTTCCACGCTTTCCTGCAACCGGGAACTGTCCGACGCGCCGGTAGACCCCGATGCGGGTCCGAGAAAACGGGCGAATTCATCGCCCAGGGTACGTCTGGACCAGTCTTCCACCACCGCAAGACGGTTAATCATGATGGATGAGCGCCACCAGGTATCCTGTGCCAGCGGGGTATAACGGGTAAAGGCGATGGCAACGATCACCACCACCAGGCCACGCAGCAGGCCAAACCCCATGCCCAGCACTCTATCGGTGGCGGACAACCCGGTCGCGCGTACCAGATGACCAATCATGTTATTGATGATGGCGCCTACGATGAGGGTACCAAAAAACAGGATGGCAAACGCCGCAATCAGGCGAACCAACGGCGTTTCAACGGTACTTTCGAGCAGCGACTGCATCTGGGGGTGGAACGTCCGGGCGAGAATGAACGCACCAATCCAGGTCACCAGCGACAGCGCTTCCTTGACGAAGCCCCGCTTCAGGCTGATGAGCGTGGAAACTGTAATCAGGGCGATAATGACCCAGTCAATCCAGATCAGCGCGTCCATGGAAAACCCGGTGGAGAAAAAGAAGCGCGAATTCTATCAGGAAACGGCCGGTCGCCAAACCGCCTGACCAGGATAAATGTGAGCGGCCGGTGTTTATTTTTCCCCGGTGGTCACGAGGCTGTTCAGATTGAAGGTTTTATCCAGTGCCTGCTTTGCGGTCTGGGCTTCGGATTCACTGGCGAACGGGCCGCTGAACACCCTGGTCAGGGTGGTTCCGCCCCGCACAACCTGCTGCAGATGGGAGTCGTAGCCTTTGTCGCGAACCTGATCCCGCAACCGACGGGCGTTGTCTTCATTGCCAAAGCTACCGAGCTGAACCACCCAGGCGCCTTCAAGCGAACGGGTGTATTCGGCGCTCTCCACGGGTTCCCCGGAGTCGGACGCCGATGCCGTGGTTGTCGGTGCCTCCGAGGGCTCGGGTTCGGCCACCTTGGGCTCCGCCGCCTGCCCTTCGACTGGTTCGGCTGGCTGGTCTGCCTTCGCGCCGTCACCGGTGCCGGAAGCATCGGTGCCCCCGGCGGAATCACCCTCTTCAACAATGCGGTAATCCTGGCTATCCACCAGGGGCCGGGAGGTCTGGGTGGCTTCCGGGTCAACGGCGCTGCCACTGTTCTCGTAGGTCGGCGGCTGCGCCCTGTCGCCCTCCGGTACGTTCACTTCCGGGAACGGCGGCTCTTCGGGAATCTTGATCGTCGTGGAGGTGCGTTCGGAGTGAGGTTCGTCAAACACCATGGGTACAAAGATAACCGCCAGGGAAACCAGAACCAGTGCCCCGATTATTCTTTGCTTCAGTCCATCCACGTTACTCGACTCCCATCTGTCACCTGTCTGCCCGGCAGGGCGTGTCAACGCAAATACTAACTGCCAGCCCCCAAGAACTCAAAGGCCGGGCGGCCGCCATGGACAAAGTTTAAGCCTGTAGCCCGATCAGGCCGGCTACCCCGGGGCTGTCAGCAGCGCCCTGGCCTCGGCCACGGTGTAAAAAGAACCGAACACAATAATCGTGTCCTCCTCCGAGGCCGCCTTTCGGGCAGCCCCGATGGCCTCGGCCACGGAGCCGGACACCAGCGGTGCAACGTCTGGCACGCTCCCCGCACGGGCCAGCAACTCTTCCGCCGCAAGCCCGCGCGGCACCGCAAGACCTGCCAGATACCAGTGATCAACAACGGCGCTCATGGCTCGCAGAACGCCTTCCACGTCCTTGTCGGCCAGTGCGGCATACACCGCATGAACCCGACCATTACCACTTTTTAACGCCTGTAACCGGCCAGCCAGCCAACCCGCAGCGTGGGGGTTGTGGCCAACATCGACGTACAGGGCCGGCGCCTCCCCCAGTTTTTCAAACCGGCCGGGCACACGCAGGCTGCTCAGCACCTGTGTCATCCTGTCTGCCGGGAGCTCCCGCGCCAATGTCCGGACCGCGACCACTGCGGCCGCAACGCTCGCCACCGGTAATGGGCCCGAAGGCAACACAAACGATTCACCGAGATAGTGCAGCACCAGCTCCGCGCCCCGCGCCTGACCTTCCGCCCGTTCCGTTACCTGGTAATCCCGGCCTGACAACGCCAGCTTTACACCTTGAGCCGATGCCTGCTGCAGCACGGAATTCGGTGGCGTTTCGTCCGCGCAGACGGCGGGGATACCCGGTCGCAGAATGCCCGCCTTCTCAAAGCCGATCACCTCCCGGTTGTCGCCCAGGAAGGCCACATGGTCGATATCCACCGAGGTAATGATGGCAAGGTCGGCATCCAGAACGTTAACGGCATCCAGCCGCCCGCCGAGACCCACTTCCAGAATCCAGTCCTCAACACCGGCGTCGGCAAAAACCACAAACGCCGCCAGAGTGCCAAACTCGAAATAAGTCAGCGTTATGTTTCCCCGAGCCTGCTCAACCCGCTCCAATGCCGCGACCAGCGTCGCATCGGGAACATCCACCCCGTCAATACGAACCCGCTCGTTATAGCGTTGAATATGCGGGGAGGTATAGGCACCCGTGCGACGCCCGTGGGCCATCAGCAAGGCCTCCACGGCAGCCACCGTACTGCCCTTACCGTTGGTACCGGCCACGGTGATGATCCGACCAGCCGGCTTGCGACGGAACAGGCGCCGCAACACCATCAGGACGCGATCGAGGCCGAGATCAATTTCCGTGGGGTGGATCGACTCCAGATAGGCAAGCCACTGGTCAAGGGAAGCCCCCACCCCTGGCACAGCCGGGGGCGGGGTAACGCGGTTACTCGGTGGGGGCATCGGTTTCAGGCTTTTCGGACACTTCAAATTCGATGGGGTCTTCGGTGCCCGGTCGCTCCTGACCGGTAAACTTGGCCAGCACGTGAGCAATTCGCTCCCGCAGTTGATGCCGGTGCAGGATCATGTCAATAGCGCCATGATCCAGCAGGAACTCACTGCGCTGAAAACCTTCCGGCAATTTTTCACGAACGGTCTGTTCAATGACCCGGGGGCCGGCGAATCCGATCAGGGCATTGGGTTCGGCGATATTCAGATCACCCAGCATGGCAAGACTGGCAGAGACTCCGCCAAACACCGGGTCGGTCATCACCGAAATGTAGGGAATGCCTTCCTGCTTCATGCGCTCCAGCACCGCGGCCGTTTTCGACATCTGCATCAGCGACAGAATCGCTTCCTGCATGCGCGCACCGCCGCTGGCCGAAAAGCAGACCAGGGGAATACGTTCCGCCAGGGCCACATTCGCCGCCTGAACGAATTTCTCGCCCACCACCTGGCCCATGGAGCCACCCAGGAAGCCGAATTCAAAGGAACAAGCCACCAGTGGCACGCCCATCGTTGTGCCCTTCATGGCGATCAGGGCGTCTTTCTCGCCGGTGGCCTTCTGAGCCTGGGACAAGCGGTCCTTGTAGCGTTTACTGTCCTTGAATTTCAAACGATCCCAGGGCTCCAGCTCGCTGGCAATTTCCTCACGGCCGTCCTCATCCAGAAACACATCCAGACGCCGCCGGGCGTTGACCCGGAGGTGGTGATTACACTTGGGACAAACGTCCAGGTTTTTTTCCAGTTCCGGCTTGTACAGAAACGCACCGCACTTGGGGCATTTCTTCCACAACCCCTCCGGTACGCCGGTTCTCTGTTTGGATTCCGAGCGGATCTTGCTCGGCATGATCTTGTCCAGCCAGTTACTCATGGTCTCATCCTGTCCTTTGATACCTGTCCGCCTGGCCCCTGGTTCAGGAAGCCAGGCTATCCAGTGCTTCGCGCATCGGGTGGAGCAGATCGCTCAGGGCTCGCTTGAGCTGCTCGATATCTGCCTGATTTCTGGCTATTGTATCGACCAGAACGCTACCAACAATTACACCATCGGATACCCGCCCCACCGCCGCCGCGGTCTCAGCGTCACGAATACCGAACCCAACACCCACCGGCAGCGCGGTCAGTGCGTGGATATGCGCCACTTTCGCCGCCACCTCATCCACGTTTATTTTGGCAGCTCCGGTAACACCCTTGAATGAAACATAGTACACATACCCGGAAGAGTGCTCGCTGATGGCCCGGATCCGGTCATCCGTCGTTGTCGGAGCCAGCAGGAAAATGGCATCGAGGTGGCGGCTGGTGAACAACGGAGCAACTTCGTCCGCCTCCTCGGGCGGCAGGTCTACCGTCAGAACGCCATCCACGCCAGCATCCGCTGCTGCGTCAGCAAACGCCTCAAAGCCCATGGCTTCCATCGGGTTCAGATAGCCCATCAGCACCACGGGTGTTGTGTCGTCCTGCTTGCGGAACGTCTTCACCATGGCCAGCACCTGACGCAGCGAGGTGCCATGCTTGAGCGCCCGCTCGCAGGCAAGCTGGATCACCGGCCCATCGGCCATAGGGTCGGAAAACGGTACGCCAAGCTCAATGATGTCAGCTCCGGCAGCCACCAGCGTGTGCATCAGCTCCACGGTCGCATCCGGGTGGGGGTCACCCGCGGTGATGTACGGAATCAGGGCTTTACGCCCCTGCCCTTTCAGGGTTCTCAGCACCCCTTCAATTCGGCTCATGCCTGCTCCTGTTTTTCGCTTAGAGCTCGATACCGTCGAGCTGGGCAATGGTGTGAATATCTTTGTCGCCACGGCCGGAAATGTTGATGACAACCATTTGCTCCGGGTCCATGGTGGCGGCCAGCTTGACCGCATAAGCCACGGCATGGGCCGTTTCCAGCGCCGGCATTATGCCTTCAACGCGGGTCAGCATACGAAATCCGTCCAGCGCCTCATCGTCGGTCACCGACACATAGTTGGCTCGACCGATATCCTTCAGCCAGCTGTGCTCAGGGCCAACACCCGGGTAATCCAGGCCGGCACTGACCGAATGGGTACCGGCGATCTGGCCGTTCTCGTCTTCCATCAGGTAGGTACGGTTGCCGTGCAACACCCCGGGGCGTCCGGCACACAGTGGCGCCGCATGCTGACCGGTTTCCAGGCCAAGACCGCCGGCTTCCACACCATAGAGCTGCACGGACTCGTCGGTCAGGAAAGGATAGAACATACCAATGGCATTGGAACCACCCCCTACACAGGCAACCAGGGCATCCGGTAACTTACCGGTCTTCTCCAGTGCCTGGCGCCGGGTTTCGCGGCCGATCACGGACTGGAAATCACGCACCAACAATGGATAGGGGTGCGGGCCAGCCACGGTGCCGATGATGTAGAACGTATCATCAACGTTGGTTACCCAGTCGCGCATTGCATCATTCATGGCGTCTTTCAGGGTGCGGGTGCCACTCTGGACCGCATGGACCTGTGCGCCCAGAAGTTTCATCCGGAACACGTTAAGGGATTGACGCTGGACATCCTCCGCCCCCATGAATACATGGCACTCCAGCCCGAGCCTCGCACAGACCGTCGCGGTAGCAACCCCGTGCTGACCAGCGCCGGTTTCCGCGATGATGCGCTTCTTGCCCAGAAAGCTGGCCAGCAACGCCTGGCCAATCGTGTTGTTCACCTTGTGGGCGCCGGTGTGGTTAAGGTCCTCGCGTTTGAGCCAGATCTGGGCACCACCGGTTTCCCGGGTCAGCCGCTCGGCAAAATACAGCGGGCTGGGACGGCCCACATAATCCGCCAGGTCCTGGTCGAACTTCGCCTGGAACTCGGGATCCTGCTTCATTCGAAGGTATTCACGCTCCAGGATCATCAGCGAATCCATCAGCGTTTCCGATACGAAACGTCCGCCGAAGGCACCGAAATGCCCCCGTGCGTCCGGAAGTGCGCCCAGCATTTCTTCAGTCAGTTTTACAGACACGGTGAACCTCGTTAATAAAGTCAGAAATTTGTGCGATGTCCTTGATACCCTTTTGGCTCTCTACCCCACCACTGACATCGACGGCCCAGGGCTTCACCCGCTCCACAGCACCAGCTACATTGGCAGGCGACAAACCACCGGCCAAGACGAGCGGCATGAGGCGAGCCTCGGGGATCAGATCCCAGTTGAAGGTCTGCCCGGTGCCTCCGTATCGCCCGGGATCCCAGGCATCGACCAACAACCCCGAGGCCTCGTGATAATCGTCGAACGCTCGCTCTATCTGGCCGGCATCGCGAACTCGAACGGCTTTGATCCAACGGCGCCCGAACTGTCGGCAGAAAGCCGCCTCTTCATCGCCATGAAACTGCAGGAGATCCAGCGGCACACGTTCCAGCACCGAGCGTACGGCCTGCGCGGACGGATTCACAAAAAGGCCAACCACCGAGACAAAGGCCGGTACCCGACGAACCAGCGCCGCCGCCGTATCGACGTCGACTGCACGTGGACTCTGCGGGTAAAACACAAACCCCAGGGCATCCGCACCACACGCCACGGCACCGTCGACATCTTCGGGGCGGGTCAGCCCGCATATTTTGACGCGTACAGTCATGGATTTTCCGGTCGTTGTTTCGGATGAATGTGCGTTGGCTCTATCGGGACATTCTCCGCCCGGGTAAACCAGGGCGCCAGAAACCCGGGACCACACTCCGCGGAGGGGATGCCAAACTCCTTCGGGTACCCGACATCAACCAGGTAAAGGCCCTGGGGTGGCGCCGTCACACCCGCGAGCGTTCGGTCCCTCACCTCCAGTATGTCACGAATCCAGCTCACAGGCCTCTGCCCGGAACCAACAGCCATCAGCGCACCGGCAATGTTGCGTACCATGTGGTGCACAAACGCATTGGCCTGCACATCAATTACGACGAACGTGCCTTTGTGGCTTACTGAAATTCGCTCCAGGAACCGGACCGGCGTCCTGGACTGGCAGCCAGCAGCGCGAAAGGAGGAAAAGTCATGTTCGCCTACCAGCGCCTGGGCGGCTTCGTGCATTCGCCCGGCATTAAGGGGCCGATAGGTCCAGCTCACCTGTCCCCGCTGGATGCCCGGCCGAACCGGGCTGTTGTAGATCACATAGCGGTAGCGACGATAGATCGCGGAAAAACGGGCGTGAAAGTCGCCGGTGCCGTTACCCGCCCAGTGTACGGCTATATCATCCGGCAAGGCGGTGTTGACGCCCAGCACCCAGGAGCGACGATTCCGGATCGAAGGGGTCTCAAAGTGCACGATCTGATAGCTGGCGTGGACGCCGGCGTCGGTACGTCCGGCACACACAAGATCCACAGGGTGGTCTGCGACCTTTTCCACGGCGCGGGTTAACTCGGCCTGTACCGAACGGAGCCCGGACTTCTGGGACTGCCAGCCATGGAACTGCCGGCCATCATACTCAAATGCCAGGGCCACGCGCCCATCACCAATGGCGTTGTCGGTCGTTAACTGCTGGGGCTCGAGAAACAAGGGTTTTTCCGGAAAGAGTGTCACGGTAAAAAATAAAGCGCCGGCTTGGTGCCGGGGTGAAACCCGGCGGCCGGCGCTCACTGTCCTGAGCGATTGATTATAACCAATCAGGACAGATTTTTAAGGAGGTCCTGAGCTTCTGCCTTCTGCTCGTCGTCACCCTCCAGGGCGACCTCCTCAAGGATATCCCGGGCACCGTCATTGTCACCCATCTCGATATAGGCGCGCGCCAGGTCAAGCTTGGTCGCCGCTTCATCGGTGCCGGCCAGGAAGTCGAAGTCGTCGTCATCGCCGAGATCACTCTCGTCAATGTCTGACACAGCCGGTTTCGGCGCCGATTCCTTGACCTCATCAGAGGCTACCGGCAAATCCAGGTCGTCTTCATCCCCCTGCTCACTGTCGGTCTCCGCCGGGGCCTGAAGGTCGTCAATTTCGTCCAGAGCACCAAGGTTGTCCAATTCCTCCACGCCAGCGACCTCCTCCTCAGGGCTTGACTCCTCCCCTTCACCCAGGACATCACCTTCGGCCAGGGTGTCTTCAAGTCCGAGTTCCTCGTCCAGGGACGGCGTCGAATCCTCGTCGTCATGGTTGCTGGAATCCGCGCTATCCGAAAACTCTTCCATCAGAGCGAGGTCCTCGTCGGAGACATCCAGTTCCAGGTCATCCAGCGAGGACTCTTCGATTTCCTCACCTCCAAGCTCATCGTCGTCACCAGCCACCTTGTCGAGCTCGGCGTCCAGTTCGTCGAGGAACGATTCA
The DNA here is from genome assembly GCF_946886895.1 of uncultured Marinobacter sp. The sequence continues at coordinate 139,716 of NZ_CAMPJO010000008.1, forward strand.
TCCAGTGAACCGGTCTCCGTTTCAGCGCCTGTTTTTTCTTCACCGGCCGGGGCCGAAGACTCGAAATCCAGGCTGTAATCATCGTCTTCAGACTCGGCAGGCATCTCGGATGACGGTTTGTCGACATCCTCCAGATCCATCTCCAGCGAGGAATAATCGGTCTCCTCCGTGTCTGCCTCCGGCTTTTCGGATGGCTCTTCCAGGTCGGTGTCACTGTCCAGCCCTGAGAGATCGTATTCGATCATGCCATCGTCGGCGCTTTCCGCCGGCTGGTCGTCGCTGCTCTCACCGGAGTCCGTCGCCTTCTCGGCGTCTTCCACCTCATCAAGATCGAAATCCGCGAAGTCAGAATCGAAATCACCGAACTCGTTCTCAACCTCGCCTTCCTTGTCGGCATCATACTGATCGGCGAGCAGTTCATCCGAGATCGCCTCATCGGCACCTTCATCAGCGCCTTCTCCGGACGCGTCACCGCTTTCCCGGTCCTGTGCCGGGCTACCGAAGGAGTCGGTCCTGAGCTGTGACTCGAGGTCATCGATGCTCGGCATGGATTCCGCTTCCTCAAGACGGATACGCAGATCGTTGGCGTCTTCCAATGCCTGCTCATCGTCCAGCGCTTCAATCTCGCCGTATTGCTTCTCAAAGGAATCTCGGTCCTGGCTGTCGGCGTAGACCGCCAGAAGCTTCAGGCGCAGATCCGTCCGGCTGGGCTCACGGGAAATCGCGGTTTCCAGAGTTTGCGCGGCCTGGTCGAGACGACCGTAGGCAACGTAGGTGTCTGCTTCGGCGAGCGCGTCGCTCGACGCTTCTTCCGCCTCTCCGTCGCCGTCGAGGGTCAGGTCAAAGCCGTCACTTTCGTTGTCCGATTCACCGTTCAGCTGCTCGTAGAACGCTTTTTCCCGGTTGGCGTTGCGCCGGGCCAGGAGCAGCAACAGCAACAGCAAGACAATAAGGCCCCCGCCCAGGGCAATCTGATAGATCGGATTGCCGGTGATCGCATCGATCACATTCCCAGGAAAGCCTTTGTCAGCCACTGGGGGTTCGGGCGTTACGGGCTCAGGTTGTTCGGTTGCTGTGGGCGCAGCAGACTCCGGCTGTTCAGCCGGGGCCGTGGCACCACCGTCAGCGCTCTCCGGCGATTCGCCCATGGCGGCCTCTCCGGTTTCCGGAGCGCTCTCATCCGCTGGTGCGGCTTCCGTGGTCGCCATGGCGGCATCGGTGGCTGCATCGCCCGTTGTACCATCCTGTGCTGGCTGTCCCGCACCTTCCCCGGTTCCTTGCGCGGACTCCGGGCCTGTGGCCGTTGCCTCATCACCCGCAACGTCAGTATCGCTGCCAACGGCACCGGAAGACACACCTTCCGGCGTGTTTTCTGCCGCGCCCTGACCCGCCGGCTGGGCCGCCTGATCTTCGACAGCCATCTGCTGCAGGTCCGCCAGTTGGCTGTTCTTCAGTTCAAGTAGCCGCTGAAGGGTTTCAACCTGATCCTGAAGATCATCGACACGACCGGTGAGTTCCTCATTCTCTCTCTTGGCACTTTCCAATTGCTCCATGGCCACTGCGGTACCGGCATCAACACCACCGGGGAGTTCGCCATCGCCACCGGCTGAGCCGCCTTCATCCTGCTCCCGGCCACCGTCATTGTCGACAACCAGCAACTTCAGTTCATCACCACCGGCGGCACCGGAAGCAGGCTGACCCTGCGCAGGCGCCGCGTCAGTGGCGTCCACCGTACGCCTGGGAGACTGGAACTCCTGATTCTGTTGACTGACCACCTGAATTGCTTCAGCCCGGGTGCGGCTCTGAATCTGTTCGAGGGACGGCAGGCGAAGGACTTCACCCCGCTTGAGCCGATTGATATTTCCGTCAATAAAGGCATCCGGGTTCAGGTCCTGAATGGCCAGCATGACCTGCTGCATGGACACCTGATTGCCGGGGCGCGTCCGGGAGGCAATCGTCCACAGGGTGTCCGAAGGGCCGGTCGGCCCAACGGTATTCGCCTGATAGCCACGCTCAAGGGACCGTTCCGCGCGGGTCTGGCGGCGAAGTGACTCCTGCTCCCGTGACGACGACTCCTGCCCGATTGCGGTCGTCGTGGGCGCACTGACACGCTGATCCACGCCGGATTCCTCCGCATACACCGGTGGGTCCACCAGCACAGCGTATTCCCGCATCAGGCGACCGTTGGGCCAGGTCAGTTCGATAAGGAAGTTCAGATACGGCTCACGGAAGGGCTCGCGGGACGATACGTTCACCGCCAGCCGGCCGTCACTGTGGGTAACAACCTCGAACCGGAGTTTGCTGAGGAACTGATTCCGCTGCAGGCCTACCCGTTCGTACGCCGATTCGGGGGCGATGTTGACGAAGACATCGCCCGGACTGACGCCACGGCTTTGGGGCAGAATAATCTCCGCGTCCAGTGGCTCGTTCAAATAGGACTGAAGTTCAATCTCACCCAGTCCGAGGGCCTGTGCGACGCTGGATCCAAGCCCTCCCGCCAGAGCCAGGGCAACCGCAAGCTTGCGTACCTTCATGCTTTTTCCTTTCCAGTCTCCGTTATTCGTTACTGCTTGTTTCAAACAGAATCGGACGAGGTTGGATGACTTCCGTCTGGATAATTCTCGTTATTATGTCGTGTTTTTAATATTCAGTCCGGCAAGTATTGTTGATAAAACCTCTTTTATCAATCAATCAGCCGCAATCCTTGTACCGTTTTTTTACCAATCACACGGAACTGCCTAGCAATCCTGAAAATAACAGGGGCGGAGCCTGAAATCAGCCTCCGCCCCCTCACCGGCTTTCGGAAACCGGACACAGTTGGCATTAAATGCCCCCGCGTAACATTTCTTAACGTTCCTGCAGTATCCGCAGCATGCGGCGCAGGGGTTCCGCGGCGCCCCAAAGCAGCTGGTCACCCACGGTAAACGCGGAGATATACTCCGGCCCCATGGCCAGTTTACGGATACGCCCGATGGGCACACTCAACGTGCCGGTCACCCTGGCTGGCGTCAGTTCCGCGATCGTGGCATCACGTTCGTTGGGAATGACCTTCACCCAATCGTTGGCTTTGGCAAGGATGGCCTCGATTTCGGACACCGGCAGGTCCTTTTTCAGCTTGATGGTCAGCGCCTGACTGTGAGACCGCATGGCACCGATACGGACGCAAATACCATCAATGGGAATCGGGTTCCCGGAGCGTCCGAGGATCTTGTTGGTTTCCACGCCGGCCTTCCACTCTTCCTTGCTCATGCCGTTATCAAGCTGCTTGTCGATAAACGGAATCAGGCTTCCGGCCAGGGGCACCTCGAAGTGCTCGGTCGGGAAGCCTTCTGCACGCATGGTGTCAGTGACCTTGCGATCAATCTCGAGAATCGCCGACGACGGGTCTTCCAGCTCATCACGGACACTGCTGTTGAGGGCGCCCATCTGGTTCAGGAGCTCACGCATGTTCTGGGCTCCGGAACCCGAGGCGGCCTGATAGGTCATGGGGGACACCCACTCGATCAGATCCTGCTCCAGCAGCCCTCCAAGAGCCAGCATCATCAGACTGACGGTGCAATTACCGCCGATATAGTCCTTGACGCCCTTATCCAGGGCCGAGTCAATCACGTTGCGATTCACCGGATCCAGCACGATCACGGAATGATCCGCCATGCGCAAAGTCGAGGCGGCATCAATCCAATAGCCCTGCCACCCGGCATCCCGCAGTTTTTGATAAACCGCACCGGTATAATCGCCGCCCTGGCAGGTAACAATAACATCCAGGGACTTCAGAATATCGATATCAAACGCATCCTGAAGCGCGGGCACACCTTCCTTCCCGACATCGGGCGCCGGTTTACCAGCCTGGGACGTGGTGAAAAACACCGGTTCGATATCGGCAAAATCGTTTTCTTCACGCATACGCTGCATGAGGACCGAGCCCACCATGCCGCGCCAACCTACAAGTCCAACTCGCTTCATGCGACCCTTGAACCTCGTTTTATGCCCGCCCGGGCCGGTATCGCTGGCAGGGACGGGATGGATGATCCCGCAACAACAGCATCGCGTTGTCGTCGGGTCTGAATGTTGATTGGATCCGAAGCTGGCCCTTACAGTTGCGCCAGAACCGCCTCGCCCATCTCACGGGTGGAGACCTTCTTCGCGCCTTCAGACATAATGTCTGCCGTTCGCAACCCCTGATCCAGAACCTTGCTGACCGCCGCTTCAATCGCTTCAGCGGCTTTTTCCTCGTTCAGACTGTACCGCAGCATCATGGCGGCACTGAGAATAGTGGCCAGCGGGTTGGCAATGCCCCGACCCGCAATATCGGGCGCCGAGCCGTGGCACGGCTCGTACATACCCTGTTTTTCAGAGTTTAACGAGGCCGAAGGCAGCATCCCGATCGAGCCGGTGAGCATAGCCGCTTCGTCAGAGAGAATATCACCAAACATGTTGCCAGTCACAATCACATCGAACTGTTTGGGCGCACGCACCAGTTGCATGGCGGCGTTATCGACGTACATGTGCGACAACTCCACCTCCGGGTATTCCCGGCGCAGATCGTTCATGACTTCACGCCACAGCACCGTCACTTCCAGAACATTGGCCTTATCAACGGAGCACAGCTTCCCACCCCGCTGCTGCGCTGCCTCGAACGCCACCCGGCCGATACGGCGAATTTCCGACTCTGTGTAGGCGTAGGTGTTGTAGCCCTGGCGTTCGCCACTTTCCAGCTCCCGCACACCACGGGGCTGGCCGAAGTAAATGCCGCCGGTCAACTCACGAACGATCATGATATCCAGCCCGGAAACCACCTCAGGCTTGAGAGACGACGCGGAGGCCAGTTGCGGGTACAGAATGGCCGGGCGCAGGTTGGCAAACAGCTCGAGATTCGAACGCAACCCCAGCAGCCCTTTTTCGGGACGCTTCGCCATCGGCAGGCTGTCCCACCGGGGGCCACCAACGGCACCCAGCATAATGGCATCTGCTTTGGTGGCCTTTTCCAGAGTCTCATCCGGCAAGGGAGTGTCGGTGGCGTCAATCGCGGCACCGCCCACCAGGCCGGACTCAAAACTCAGACCGAGACTGAACTGGTCATTGATCTTGTGGAGGACCTTCTCTGCTTCCGCTACGATTTCCGGGCCGATGCCGTCGCCGGGGAGCATTAAAACTGTTCTGGACATACATTTTTCCTGTTCAATTCCGGTTTGTCGGATTACGCCTTTGGCTAATCCGACCTACATTTACCGATTATATTTTCACTGTTCGTGTAGGTCGGATCAGCGCAAGCGTAATCCGACACCCAATCAACCGCCGGCACCAAACAGCCAGGGCGCGGTGTTACGACGACTGTCTTCGTACGATTTGATGGCATCCGCATCTTCCAGCGTCACCCCGATATCGTCGAGGCCATTGAGCAGGCAGTGACGACGAAAATCATCAACCTCAAAGGCAAAGGATTCACCCGAAGGCGTCGTGACCGTTTTCGCCTCAAGATCCACCGCCAGTTGATAGCCTTCTTCCGCGTCCGCTTCCTGGAAGAGCTGGTCAACAATATTTTCTGATAAAACAATAGGTAACAATCCATTCTTGAAGCAATTATTATAGAAAATATCCGCAAAGCTTGGCGCAATGATCACCCGGAAACCATAGTCCTCCAGAGCCCACGGCGCGTGCTCCCGGCTGGAACCACAACCGAAATTCGACCGGGCCAGGAGGACGCTGGCGCCACGATATCGATCCTGATTCAGGACAAAGTCAGGGTTAATAGGCCGCTCTGAGCAATCCTGGTCCGGCTTACCCTCATCCAGGTAACGTAACTCATCGAAGAGGTTGGGACCAAAGCCCGTTCGCTTGATGGACTTCAGAAACTGCTTGGGAATGATCATGTCCGTGTCCACGTTGGAACGGTCCATGGGGGCCACCAACCCCTTATGTTGCTGTAATGCACGCATGGTTATCTCCTGTGGATCAGTTCGTCAGCTCGCGGACATCAACGAAGCGGCCGGCGATGGCCGCCGCAGCCGCCATCGCCGGGCTCACCAGATGGGTTCGCCCACCGAAACCCTGACGGCCTTCAAAGTTACGGTTTGAGGTTGAGGCACAATGCTCACCCTGCCCGAGCTTATCGGCGTTCATGGCCAGGCACATGGAGCAACCCGGGTCACGCCACTCAAGCCCGGCCTCCAGAAAGATCTTGTCCAGCCCTTCCTGTTCCGCCTGTGCCTTCACCAACCCGGAACCCGGCACGACCATGGCCTGCTTGAGGGACGGCGACACTTTGCGACCTTTCACTACCGCCGCAGCGTCGCGGAGGTCTTCAATCCGGCCGTTGGTGCAGGAACCAATAAACACCCGATCGAGCTTGATATCGGTGATGGCCGTGTTCGGCTGCAGCCCCATGTATTTCAGGGCACGGACAATACCCTGACGCTTGATCGGATCGGCCTCTTTCTCCGGGTCCGGCACCTGGCCATCCACGCCGGCCACCATTTCCGGAGAGGTTCCCCAGCTTACCTGCGGCTTGATGTCTGCGGCATCCAGGTCCACGACCTTGTCGAACTCCGCATCCGCGTCACTGTGCAGGGTCTTCCAGTAGGCGACGGCAGCGTCCCACTGAGTGCCCTTCGGAGCAAAGGGACGGCCTTTTACGTAACGGATTGTGGTGTCATCAACCGCCACCATCCCGACACGGGCACCCGCTTCGATGGACATGTTACAAATGGTCATTCGGGCTTCCATGCTAAGGCCCCGGATGGCTTCGCCACCAAACTCAATGGCATAGCCAGTACCACCGGCGGTACCAATCCTGCCGATAATCGCCAGCACAACGTCTTTGCCGGTGATGCCTGGCCCGAGCGTTCCGTTAACCCTGACCAGCATGTTCTTCATTTTCTGCTGAACCAGACACTGGGTGGCCAGCACATGCTCGACCTCCGACGTTCCGATACCGTGGGCCAGGCACCCGAACGCACCGTGGGTCGAGGTATGGGAATCGCCACACACGATGCTCATCCCCGGCAAGGTCGCCCCCTGCTCCGGACCGATTACGTGCACGATACCCTGGCGCTGATCCTTGATCTTGAATTCCAGGATGCCAAACTCGTCGCAGTTTTTATCGAGGGTTTCCACCTGGATCCGGGACACCGGATCGATAATGCCGTCAACACCCCGGGCGCGGTCGGTAGTAGGAACGTTGTGATCGGGCGTGGCGATGTTGGCGTCGATCCGCCAGGGCTTCCGACCCGCCAGCCGCAGACCTTCGAAGGCCTGGGGCGATGTCACTTCATGCAGTAACTGTCGATCAATATAAATCAGCGCCGAACCATCATCCCGCTGCTTGATGAGATGATCGTCCCACAATTTGTCGTATAAGGTCTTGCCCGCCATGGTTCTCTCTCACTCTCTGGGGGTTTCTGGTTATCACACTTGATGTTGCCATCTTACCGCCAGACCATGAATAACCTCAATTCATGTTTTTTATCTTTGACATCCGTTTTGGTTATACTATAGAGAAGGTCCTGAGTTGCCAAGGCGCCTCCAAAACACACTACAAGCACATCCATGTGCGTTCGTTTCGGGCCGTCCCTGGCCCTCAACGGTTTTGGAGGCGCCTTGGCAACTCACTCCCCGAGCCCCGCAGCAGGCCTCCAGAAAGGCTCGGGGCACATGGCTGGGAGAACCTCCCAGAACCGTGGAGCGCCAGGGATGGCGCGACCGAGCCCTACAGGGACGTATTCACGGGCGTGTTCTGGGAGGTTCTCCCAGCCATGGGACCTTCTCCCAACTTGCGTACACCTGAAAGTTTTCAGACAAAATGAGGTATCTGAGTGGAGTCAAACGCACTTAAAGCTTTCTTGACGATCGTGGACCAGGGCTCATTCTCTGAAGCGGCTGAAATACTCCACCTGACACAGCCCGCGATCTCCAAACGCCTGGCGTCGCTGGAAAACCGATTGGGTGAAAAGCTGATTGACCGCAGCCACCGGGAAATCCGCCTGACCGACGCCGGTGCGCGACTTCTGCCCCACGCCCGCCGGATACTGGATGAGATTCACAATGCCCGCCTAGCCCTGTCCCCCGGCTCTGGTGAACTGGAGGGCGAGCTCCAGATTATTGCCAGCCACCACATTGGCCTGCACCACCTGCCTAACTGGTTACGCCGGTTCACCCGGGAATTCCCAAACGTGTCACTGAACCTGCAATTCATGGATTCAGATGCGGCTTATGAGCAGATGCGCAAACGCAGCGCTGAGCTGGCGTTTGTCACACTTAGTGACAGTATGGAAGGGAATCTCGTGGTATATGATCAGTGGCCCGACCCCATGGCGTTTGTGGTTGGCCCCGAGCACGCATTGGCCGGCATTGAGTCACCGGGGCTGGAAGACCTCGCAGGGCACCCGGCGCTGCTGCCCGACACCACAACGGCGACCTACCGGGTGGTCAGCCGTTTGTTTCTGGAAGCCAGTCTGCCCCTGCACCCGCAGATGCGGACGAACTATCTGGAAACCATCAAGATGATGACCAGCGTCGGGCTCGGCTGGAGCGTGCTACCGGTGAGTATGCTGGACAACAGCGTCTATCGTCTGGACATCGGGTTCCCGGTTACACGGGTCCTTGGTGCCGTCGGACTCTCGGGCCGCCAACTTAGTAGTGCCGCCAAGGCATTGATTGAGGTGGTCAAAGCCGGGAAAAGCGTCTAAACAGTCTGTTTAAATCGACAACAGCATCCTGGATTGCATCGACAACTATTCTGGATTTCGAGGAGTTTTAATGGGATTTGACGATTATTTGAAAATACTGGCCAAGAATGATGGCTCTGACCTTTACCTGAGTACCGGCGCGCCGCCCTGTGCCAAGTTTCACGGCGCACTGAAGCCGATTGACCGCACTCCGCTGGCACCGGGGGTGATCAAGGACATCGCCTACCAGATCATGGATGAGGAACAGGTGTCGGAATTCGAACAGGAACTGGAGATGAACCTGGCTTACAGCATCCGCAATGTCGGTCGCTTCCGGGTCAATATCTTTCGTCAGCGCAACGAGATTTCACTGGTAGCGCGGAACATCGTTACTGAAATCCCCAACGCGGATGACCTGGGCCTGCCCTCAATCCTGAAAGACGTGATGATGGCCAAGCGCGGTCTGGTGTTATTTGTCGGCGCCACCGGCTCTGGCAAATCGACGTCACTGGCGGCGTTGATCGACTACCGTAATTCCAACTCCTCCGGCCATATCATCACCATCGAGGACCCGGTGGAATACATCCATCGACACAAGAAGTGCATCGTGAACCAGCGGGAAGTAGGGGTGGATACCCGGAGTTTTCACAAGGCGCTGAAAAACACCCTGCGCCAGGCCCCGGATGTAATCCTGATTGGTGAGATCCGCGACCGGGAGACTATGGAGCATGCCCTGGCCTTTGCCGAAACTGGCCACCTGTGTATTTCCACCCTCCACGCCAACAACGCAAACCAGGCGCTGGACCGCATCATCAATTTCTTCCCGGAAGAGCGGCGGGCTCAGTTGCTGATGGATCTGGCCATGAACCTTCGGGCGTTTGTCTCACAGCGACTGGTGCCCACGGTCGACAAAAAACGTTGCGCGGCCATCGAGATACTGCTGGGCTCGCCAACCATCTCGGAACTGATTCTGCGCGGTGAGCTGGATGGCATCAAAGAGATCATGGAAAAGTCGGCCAACACCGGCATGCAGACCTTTGATCTGGCCCTGTTCAATCTCTGGAAAGAGGGAAAGATTTCCGAGGAGGAAGCCCTGAAGAACGCGGATTCCGCCAACAACCTCCGTCTCAAGATCAAGCTTCATGGCCAGGATGGAACATCCGGAAAACCTGCCGGACCCACCGGAAGTGGCCTTTCACTGCAAATCGAAGAAGACGACGAGGACGAACCGGAATAATCCACGGTCAGGCGTCATTACCTGGCGGAGGCCTGAGCCCCCGCCAGGTAATGACAATCGCCATCGCCATCGCCACGGCGCCGCCCCAGAACGCCGCCGACGTGCTGAAACCTTCCACCAGAAACCCCGATAGCCAGGCCCCAAGCGCGCCTCCGGCGCCAAACGTCAGGCCGCTGTATAGCGCCTGCCCCTGGCCATGGTGATGCTGCCCGAAAAAGCCCTGAATGTACTGCACGGAAATGGCATGGAGCGCCCCATACGAAGCGGCGTGCAACAACTGGGCGAACAGCAGCACCGACACCACATCCGTCAGTTCCGCAATCAACACCCAACGGATCATGGTTAACGTCAGAGCGCCGATGGCAATCTGCCGCACTGTAAAATAACGGGTCAGCCGATGCATCACCAGAAACAGGCCAATCTCCGCGAGCACCCCCAGCGACCACAACAGGCCAATGGCAAGTTTGCCATAACCGTGTTGCTCCAGGTGAATACTGAAAAACGTGTAATACGCCCCATGGGACACCTGGAGCAGAAAATTCATCAGGAAAAACGTCACGACCGCCGGGTGGGTGATGATCGCCTTCAGACTGCCCTTCGGAGCCGGCGGCTTTCGCTCACCCCGCTCGGGCGGCACCAGAAACGCGGACACGGCAATCCCGGCAAAGACCGGCAGCAGCAGCCAGGGCAGGTTCTGTACCGGCAGCCACTCGAGGATAGCCCCCACCAGCGCCACCGAACCGATAAAGCCAACAGAACCCCAAAGCCGCACCTTGCCGTAACGGTCTTTTTGCGCGCCCAATGCACGCAGGGTAATCACTTCGTATAGCGGAAGAATCGCGTTCCAGAAAAAGGTGAACGCGAGCATCACCAACAGCAGCCCGTAAAACCCCGGTTCCAGGAACACGCCGGCAAAGAACAGCGAACCGGTGATGGCGCCAAAACGAACCAACCTCACCCGCTGCCCGGTTTTATCCCCAAGCCAGCCCCAGACACTGGGTGCCACAATTTTTGTCAACTGAATGGTCGCCATCAACGTGGCAATCTGAAGGTAGCTGTAGCCCTGCCCATTGAGGTAAAGAGACCAGTACGGCAACAGCCCGCCCAGCAGGGCGAAAAACCAGAAATAGAGGTTGGACAGACGCCAGTAAATACCGCCACTCCTTGAAAATCAGGGTGAAGCATCCGCGGGATCGGGCGGTTGTGGCAGGGCACACCTTCCCAAAATGTGGAGCGCCATGGATGGCGCGACCAAGCCCTACATGGACGTATTCACGGGCGTTTTTGGGAAGGTGTGCTCTGCCACAATCGCTGCACCCAAGTCACCGTGAGCTCAGAGCTGCCCGATAACGGGCGTCGATACCGACACATCGCCATTCTGCCCCCGGTGCCGCAGATAATGGTCCATCAACACGATCGCCATCATCGCCTCGGCAATCGGCGTGGCCCGGATACCCACACAGGGATCGTGCCGGCCCGTAGTAATCACCTCCACCGGATTGCCATGCACATCAATACTGCGCCCCGGCAACCGCAGACTGGATGTCGGCTTCAGAGCAATGCTCGCCACAATCGGCTGCCCCGACGAAATCCCGCCCAGGACACCGCCGGCATTGTTCGACAGGAACCCTTCCGGCGTCATCTCGTCGCGATGCTGGGTACCCTTCTGCTCAACGGCGTCAAAGCCGGCACCAATCTCAACACCCTTGACCGCATTGATACTCATCAGGGCGTGCGCAAGATCGGCATCCAGCCGGTCAAATATGGGCTCGCCCAATCCCGGAGGCACGCCCTCGGCCACCACATTGATCCGGGCGCCGATTGAATCGCCTTCCTTGCGGAGCGCATCCATATAGGCTTCAAGCTCCGGCACCTTATCGGCATCCGGACAAAAGAACGGATTCTGGTGGACCTGATCCCAGTCCAGCCGTTCGGCCTTGATCGGGCCAAGCTGGGACAGATACCCCCGAATGGTAATTCCCAGACGCTGCTGGAGGAATTTGCGCGCCACCGCACCAGCAGCCACACGCATGGCCGTCTCACGGGCAGAAGAGCGCCCGCCGCCCCGGTAATCACGAACGCCATACTTGTGCGTGTAAGTGTAATCCGCGTGGGCCGGCCGGAACTGCTCAGCAATCTTCGAATAATCCCTGGACCGCTGGTCGGTATTCTCGATCAGCAGTCCGATGGGCGTGCCGGTGGTCCTGCCTTCGAACACCCCGGACAGAATCCTTACCTCGTCGGCTTCACGACGCTGAGTGGTGTGGCGGGAGGTACCGGGCTTGCGACGATCCAGATCTGCCTGCATGTCCGCCTCAGACAGCTCCAGCCCTGGTGGGCAGCCGTCGATGATGCAGCCAAGTGCCGCACCGTGGCTTTCGCCGAAGGACGTTACCGTGAACAGTTTTCCGAACGTATTTCCCGACATAATTCAGTATCTTGTGAATAGTTTTTAAAAAAGGTTTACTGCTTGTTCTGCCAGTGCCGCAAATCGCCTTCGGTCAGGAGAAAAACCCCGTCGCCACCATTGTCGAATTCCAGCCAGGTAAACGGCAATTCCGGATAGGCCTGATCCAGCGCTCGCCAGCTGTTCCCGACCTCAACGATCAGCAACCCACCAGGTGCCAGATGCGCCAGGGCACCCCCGATAATCCGGTGCGCGATATCCAGGCCGTCCTGGCCCGCCGCCAGCCCCAATTCCGGTTCATGGCGATATTCTTCTGGCATATCGGCCAAGTCTTCGGCATCCACATAAGGCGGGTTGCTCAGGATAACATCGTACTGGCCTTCAACCTGACCAAACACATCTGAACGGAGACAGCGGACCCGGCCACGGACGTCGTGCAAATCAATGTTGGACTCCGCAACCTCAAGGGCCTCCGGTGACAGGTCCGCCAGATCCACTTCCGCGTCTTCAAACACCAGTGCGGCGCCGATTCCGATACAGCCACTGCCAGTGCAAAGATCAAGGATACGGTGCACTTCCCTGTCCCCGAGCCAAGGCTGGAAGCGGTTCTCAATCAGCTCACCAATGGGCGACCGGGGAACCAGTACCCGCTCATCAACATGGAACGGCACCCCCATAAACCAGGCTTCGCCGAGCAGATAAGCCAACGGAACCCGCTCATGCACACGGCGATGAATCCGGTCCAGGATGAGTTGTCGCTCCTCCCGGGTCAGGCGGGCGTCCAGAAACAGGGTGTTGTTTTCCAGGGGCAGGTGCAGGCTGCGCATCACCAGCTGCACTGCCTCGTCCCAGACGTTATCGGTGCCATGCCCAAACGTGATGGGCGAAGCGGCGAACCGGGAGGACGCGAACCGTAAATAGTCGCGGACGGTATGGAGATCGTCTGTCGGGCTGGTCACTGATAAAAATCCTTCGCAGGCGCATGTCAGCGCGGGATTATACGCTGAATCCGCCTATGCCTGCAGCACCCGTCTCACACAAAGAGTCTGCCGATTTATATGGCCAGCGGCCCGGAACTGCTGCGACTTTGCTCAAATCGGTCCAGGGCGGCAGCCATGCGATCCCGGCCAAGCTGAATCAGCTCCGGGGCTTTGTGATAATCGTAGCTGCGGCACGCGTTTTTCGGGACATTCACCAGCAGGTCCGGCGGATAGCCGGCGATCTTGTACTGCACCAGCGCACTCTGCATGGTTTCGACGGTCAGGTTCATGACATCGAATTTGCCAATACCCAGCTTGTCCCAGTCGATCGTTTCATGCTCTTCCTGTTGTTTCTTCTCATGATTCTTCTCAACCTGTTTCTGGTGCTCTTTTTTTCGCACCTCGCGGCTGATCTTGTCTTCCGGGCTGTCATTCTCCTCCGCCTTTTTGGCAGTCAGTGACTTCAACGTATCCCAGTCAAACCAGCGTGAGGCTTTTTCACGGACGGCGTGCACCCATTCCTCCATGTCTCCGCCCTCTTCGTCGCCGGTAAATGCAGCATCCGGTATGCGCTGGCTACGATCATCCTCGCCACTGAGGTTCACGGCAACAATGAGATCCGCATGAGAAGAAATCGTCGGAATGATGGGCAACGGGTTGAGCAACGCCCCATCCACCAGAACCCGGCCATGCAGAACCAGCGGGGTCACCACGCTGGGTATGGCCACCGAGGCCCGAATGGCCTGATCCAGCGGGCCTTCCTGAAACCAGATTTCCTTATGGGCGAGCAGATCGGTGGCCACCGCGGTGTAGGCAATGGGCAGGTCCTCAATGCGGGTATCCCCCAGCATTTCCCGAACCACGGAAAAAATCTTTTCGCCGCGAATGGCCCCGACGGAGTTGAAGGTGACATCCAGGAGTTTCAGCACGTCGAACTGACCGAGCCCCGTCACCCAGTCCTTGTAATCCTTCATTTTGCCGGCAGCAAACATGCCGCCGACCAGGGCACCCATGGAGCAACCGGAAATCGCAATAATGTCGTAACCACGCTCCACCAGCACCTCGATGGCGCCCATGTGGGCATAGCCTCTCGCACCGCCACTTCCAAGGGTAAGCGCAACAGTTGTCCGCCTGCGCCCAGCGGGAGACCCACTGGGCGACTGGGCTGCCGATACGCTGGAGCCTGTTACCACCGTACTGACACCATCCTGGGGGCCGCTTTCAACGGTTCGCTCATCGCCCGGCGCGTCGTCCCTGGACGTTCCCATTGCCACTACCTCCTGATCACCATGACTTCAATCCGGTTACCCCTGCGATCCGGTGATTCGAACACCAGGGCCGGGCCCACAATTATCCACTCCTGTTGATCCCGGGGCACACCGGTTTTGGACAGAATTTCGGACATCGACTGTACGGCGCCACTGGCCCGATCCATCGCGGAAGCGAGCGGTTCCTCGGCACGTAGCTCCGAATATCCCACCAGCACCACCCGGCTGCCCTGTTCACTCGCCAGGTTCGTCACCTGTCGTCGCTCCGTTGCCGTCCAGTCAAAATTATAGGTCACTCCACCCCGCCAGGGCACAATGAAGGGCCCGATAATTCGCCGGTTCATGGTTCCCAGCCCGGGCACCGGTGCGTCAGAGGTTACTTCCAGGTGTTCCACCCACACATATTCCCGCAGATTCCCCCGGGTAACGGTATAGATCAGCGTCAGCCAGCGAGTCCCATCTTCCTCCACCGTGCCGGCAACAAGGTAGTTCTGGGCGTCATCACGACCGTACAGAACCGCCTCACCAAAAATCTGATTGGCCCAAACGTTGCTCCGACCACATTGGACCCCCGTGCATTCAAACAGAATCCGGGCGCCGCGGTCCGCCAGTTGCCGCAGGTAATGGTCCCGGGCACGTTCCCGGCTGGCATCCCGGGCAATCTGGTACAACCGTCCTTCGCCCCGCACCGGCAGCCGCGCCATGGTGTCGGAGCGAATCTCGTTGTTGATTTCCCGAACCGGACTGAACAGCACCAGGTGGCCTGATGAGGCAATATTCACCGTTTTCTCGAGGGTAGACTGGGGATACGGTGTCGGCAGGCTGTCTGCCAGGGAGGCATTAGCGTTGCCAATCGCCAGCCCGCAGAGTACGGCAAGGCACGCAAGGACCCGGAAGTTGAAGGAGGTGTTACTCATGGGCCAGGAACTGTCTTACGGCATCCGCCACCGGTCGCGTGTCACCGTCCAGATGGCAGTGGTGCCCCCCGGGCACCTGCACGAGCTGCACCGATGTCAGCAGCTTCAGGCGCCGATCCAGGCCCTCCTGGCGGGCCAGCAACCCCTGTTCCGCGCGAACGAACAACGCAGGTGAGCGAATAGCCTGAAGCGAGGCCTGTACCTGCTCTTCGGTCATCATCAATGGCGATGGGTGCCGGAGCCTGGGGTCGGTCCGCCAGACGTAACCGTCGCCTTCGGGCCTCATGTTCCGGGGAATCAGGGTCAACGCGGCCTCCTGGCTGAGCGGGCTCAAACCACCCTCCCGAGCCCGGGCAGCGGTCTCAATGTCCCGATACACAACGGAGCGCCCGGAGCCGGACAGGCGCTTGCGGATCGATTTCCTGAGCTGGGGAATGGTCTCATTCGCCGGGCGGCTGAGCGCGCCCAGGCTGTCAATCATCACCAGTTTGCGCACCCGCTCCGGAAACGCCGCTGCATACAGGCTGCAGACGATCCCACCCAGTGAGTGACCAACCAGGTCAACGCGGTCGTCACCGGAGTCCACGAAATGCCGCTCCACCAGACCGGCGAGATCGGCCACGTAATCCATCAGCGCATAGTTCTGCCCCGGTGGCCGGTGGCCAGACCGCCCGTGGCCGGCCATATCGATGGCATGAACCGGTGCAAGCCCGGTCAGCTCAGGAGCCAGCTTAACGAAGGTAAGACAGTTGTCGAGCCAGCCATGGAGCATGATCACCGGCACCGGGTTCTCGGGGCCTGCCTGTTGCGGCCAGGAGAGGCCCGCCAGTACCAGGTTATCCAGGGCCCACTCGCTGTCGCGGAACACCGTCGCCGAACGGGAGGTGGCCGGTGTCATGGCAAAGTCATTCATATCGGGAGCGGTCTTCACATGGTGTGGGTGGGTCGATCAGAACTCAGTGAGCCTGCCAGGTAGGATTCGATCTTGGTTCTCGCGGTCTCGTCGTCACCGTTGAATTGCACACCAATACCCGCGGCCCGGTTGCCCTGAGCGCCTTTGGGGGTAATCCAGATCACCTTGCCGGCCACCGGAATCTTTTCCGGCTCATCCATCAGGTTCAGCAACAGGAAGACTTCATCCCCGAGTTGGTACTGCTTCTGCGTGGGAATAAACAGCCCACCCTGCCGGATGTACGGCATGTAGGCGGCATAGAGTACCGCCTTGTCCTTGATGGTCAGGGTGAGAATGCCACTTCGCGCACCAAATCCGGGCCCCATAGCCAACACCTTTTCGTCGTAACAGGTTCATCATTCGCCCAGGGAAATTTCCCTGACATTCCGCAATCATAGCAGCTAGTGGCCGCCAACGTGCAATCAACCGGCCGGCCGTTTCCTCGGCATCAGCGCCTGCCAGGTGATCAGCAACCGGCTGGCCTCCAGCTCCGGGTTGGCGTTGAACTGCCCCGCGAACCGGGCTTCACGCACGTTATCCAGAAGTTCGTGAGCCCGCCAGGCCGGGTTATTCCTGGCCAGAAAGCCCAGCATCTCCGCCGCTTCGGTGTCTGCGGCCTGACCCCCGGCGGCCATCCGGGCCAGATCTGCCGCCCAACCTTCGAACAATGACAAACCGTCATCGAGACCGAGCGCCTTGAACGCCTTCGCCGCCTCTCCCACAGTGGTCTGGCCCTTCATGAACAGACGAAACTGCTCAAAAGCCCGATCCCGCAGATCCGGAAAATCCCCAGTGGCATAAGCATAGGCCAGACGAGGGGCGCCACCGGCAAGCATCAGTGACTTGGCCAGCCGGTCCGCCGTCGGTCGGTTCTCTTCAGCCAGTTTCGCCACCTCGCCGGCCAGCCAGCGCTCGGCATCCTGCCGGCCGGGCACCGGCAGCGTGAGGGTCTGGCAGCGTGACCGGATGGTTGGCAATACCGGACGGCCACTCTCCTGCAACAGCAGCAAGGTCACATCCGGCACCGGTTCTTCCAGTGTTTTCAGAAGCGCGTTGGCTGCATTGAGATTCAGTAAATCCGCCCGGTCGATGATGGCGACCTTGCGTCGGGCAACCTGCGGTGACGCCACCGCGAACGTCGACAGCGCGCGAATCTGGTCCACTTTCACCATTTTGGATTTTTCCGGTGCGTACACCCGGACATCCGGATGCGACGAGGCCTGGAACAGCTCGCACTGCTTACAGTGGCCGCAGGCCCGGGGAGCCGCGTTATCCGTCATGACGGGTGAGTCGCACAGCAGCAAACCGGCCACCGCATCGGCCCACGCCCGCTTGCCAACACCACGTTCGCCGGCAACCATCAAGGCATGGGGGAGCCGGCCTTCCGACAGCCGGCGTTGCACACGATGCCAGGCTGTTGCCAGCCAGGGCATATCGGAGGCGATGTCAGTGGCGTCAATCACGTTGCTTTCCAGTCATTCAGGTTCCGCCCAGTCATTCAGGTTCCGTCTTTCGACGGTGTGCGTCTGCCACCCATTGGCCCGCTGCCCGACCGGGCCCGTCGCAACTGGCGCTTCAGGGTGGTCAGCAAACGACGCATGCGCCGCAGCTCCTCCCGCCGTTCCCGGATGGAATCCCGGGTATAGTAATGGCTGTTCACCATCCGGGCAAAGCGCCGGGCGGAATCCGCAGCCGCCGGTTCCGCCCGGGCCAGCCGCGCCGCCAGGGCAGAGGGCGTTTCTCCCGCCCGCACCGGCACACCGGCCCGGCTGCTGATGGCATGCCAGCTATCCAGCAAACGCCGTACGGGATCCCGGCTCACCCGGCGGCGCATCTGCAGCGCCGATACCAGGCCCGCTGCCAGCAACCCGGCCGCGACGATACCGGCGGTAAGGTAACCCAGCTCCCGCAGCCCGAAACCGCCGGGCAATCGGGCCATCAGGTCCATCTGGCTCTGACCCTGATAGCCAACCACCCAGCGCTGCCAGTGGTAGTTAATCCGGTCCAGCTGGAGACTGGCCCATTGCAGGGCCGCCAGGTCACCGTACCGGTGTGGCGAGGCCCAGTCGTTCTCCAGGAACGAGCCTTCTTCCGCCACGGCTTCCCGCAGCCCGAACTCAATCCGATCCGGTGCAATGGCCGCCGTGGGATCGATCCGAACCCAGCCCTGCCCCGGCACCCAGGCCTCGACCCAGGCGTGGGCATCGTACTGCCGGACGATCAGGTATTCTCCGCCCACACTGTCTTCGCCACCCTGATAGCCGATAATCACCCGGGCCGGAATACCCGCTGCCCGGAGCACAAACGCGGTGGCCCCGGCATAATGCGCACAGAAACCGCGCTTCGCCTCAAACAACAGATGATCCACCCCGTTGTCCGGCATCGGCGGTGGCCGCAGAGTGTAATAGTAGGGCTGCTCCCTGAACCGCGTCAGCAGCGCCCGGATCACACCGGCATCGGAGCCCGATTGCTGCAGCGACCGCGCCAGCGTCCTGGCTCGGGGATTACCGGTCGATGGCAACTGAAGGTAGCGCTGAACCTCCCGTGGCGAGAGCGAGTCAGCCTCCTGCCCGCTCCTGCCCGTGCCCGTGCCCGGTTCGTCCGGGCCCGGCTCAAAGGCAAGCCGATAGCGTACCGTACTATCTGCCGGGCGCCGGAAACGGAACAGGTCGTCGGACACCTCGACCACGTTGTCGGACAGCGCCCGGGATCCTTCCAGGGCGAAAGCCCAGCGTTGGTCCGTGGGTTCCATGAGCACTTCGTACTGTCCGGGCCGGAGTTCTGCGATACCGCCATCCACCGACACCTGCCCCGGCGACTGGAACACATCACCAACGCCCTGTTTCCAGGTTTCACCGTCCAGCGTGTCCAGGATAAGGCCTCGCCAATAACGGTCCCGATAGGCCGGAGGGGGCCCACCGAAGGTCGCCCGGAACGCGCGCTCGCTGCTCTGTGCCAGGTTGGAAATATCCCCCGGCCGCATGGTATCGCTGATGCCGGTACGGGCTTCACCGGAGACCAGGGGCACACTCCACAGGGGCGCCATCCTCGGAAAAAACACGAATAAAAGAACCACGATGGGAAGGGTCTTCAGCAACATCAGCCCCAACCGCCGCCAGCCCGACTGCGCACCCTCAGGCAGATCCGGGGCATTCAGAACCTGCAGGCCAATCAATAACAGGCCGATGGCGAGAAGATTCACCACAGCCCAGTGAATGTCCTGATGAAACAGGAAATTCACTGTCGCCAGATAGACCAGGATAAAAAACAACACGTAAAAGTCCCGGGGCGTCCGGGTTTCCAGCCATTTTAACCCGACGGCAAGCACAAAGAACGAGGCTGCCGTATCCACGGTAAACCGACCCTGGACGGTGGCGATATACACGGCCACCAGTATCAGCATGATTCCGGTTCGTAACCAGCGGCCGGGCAACCGGACCCGACCAACCTGGGCCAGGAACCGCCAGGCCGCCAGCACCCCACAGGCAGCCATCAGCCACACCGGCAAACGATCCCATTGTGGGGCCAGTAACAGCGCGAAACTGGCGACCAGCCAGACCAGGGCACGTGATGGCAGACCCATTAAGAGATGTTCCTTGAGGTTTCCATACCACTGGTCGCCGGGCGCCGGGGCCGACGGGTGCCATATCGCTCTGGTATGGGCTCCCTGGGAGGTTCTTCTCCCCAGACGGCCAAGGCTCGCAAACAACGGGTAACGTGGACCGGGCCGCTGTCGGGCTCGATCTTCTCGCCGGGCAGATTCAGGCCAAGGCGGGCCCCGCTCTTACCTCGCTCAACCACCAACCACGCCAGGTAGCCCAGTCGGAGTTCATGGTCGGTGCCCGGATAGGCGTTAAAATCCAGCCAGTGCGGGCTGCCCTGCTCCCCCTCCCAGTCCGCGACCACCATCTGGCCACTGCGGGCAAATCGCTTCCACATCACACGCTGGCTGAGATCGCCTTCCCGCCAGGGTCGGAGATCCGCATGGTCGTTACCCTCGGGCGCGAGTAACTGCGAGTGCTCGTCGCCCTCGTCAACGGAACTGACGGCCTCCGGTGCCGGCACGGGCCTCGGGAAGACAACCGCCGACGAGGCCGGCCTCATCCAGGACCAGGCTTTCAACAAACCGAAAGGAAAGCGCGTTTCAATACGAACCCGTTCCGGCCTGAGATAACCACGAAAGGCGGACGGTACCGGCAGTGAGATATCAGCGGCCTGGCCGGCCAGTATATGGATCGCCGGCAGTTCCGAGTCCTCGCAACTGAGCCGGACGGCAATAGCGTCGGCGTTGCCAGCGGTGGCCCGGAACCGGAACGGGATATCTTCACCGGCTATGCCCTCACCAGGCTGCACCAGCGTCAGTTCAAGGCCAGACAGATTGCGATGGGTCTGATGCATCGCCGCAACGAATATCGCACCCAACATAAACGTAATGAGGTAAATCAGGCTGTTCTGATAATTGATGCCGGTAATCAGCATGATCACCAGCAATAACCCAAACACCACGCCGGCGCCGGTCGGCAGGATGAAGATATTCTTCTGACTGAACAACTGGACATCGGACCGGGGAATGCGGCGATTCACCCACCGCTGCCAACGGCGACGGAGTAGATTGACCATGGTGCTCCTGAGGCCGGTCATCGGACGAAAGGTTCCACACTATCTAACCATGATTCTGGTTGTTTTTATAACCTTACCGGACAATCACGGATTTCGATCACACTCTGGCGTCCTCCCGCTTGAATTCCTGTCTGACAAACCGAATACTGAACACCGGAAGCGTACTGACTGCAGTTACCTCAGAAACGCCTCACTACTGCGATTATCGGCAAGAGGCCTCCGTTATGAAACGCCCTGTTCTGCTCATCTTATCACTCACCGGTGCCGCGCTTTCAGTGCCTGCCTTTGGCGGCGTGCAGGCGCTCACCTCCGCTGAAATGGTCGAGACCTATGTGAAGGATTCGGCGGTCATCGTCGTTCCCCGGGAGCAACAGAAGTCCGAGGCAGACCGCCAGCGGGTTATCCGTGCGCTGACCATCTCCCCGGCGGAACCGGAGATCAGTGAAGCGGAGGAAGAAGCCTACCGCGAGGCCCTGGCCCGCTACGTCAAAGAAGGCAAGGCCGACGCACTCGAAAGCGCCGAGCAGGAGTTTCTCAGGCGCGCCCTGCTGCTTCCCCAGGAAGAACTGGCACGGGCCCAGCCGCCGGCGGAATTTACCCCCACGATTCCACCGCTGGTTTTTGGCCAGCAGGCCCAGATTCCGGACCAGCCGTTTCAGCAAACGTTTCTCAATGACCAACTGGGCATTGGCTTTGATGGCCAGAACCTCAACTTCTCCATCGGTAACCCACCGGGCATCGATCAGATCCAGATTCCCCGGGCCATTAACGAAGGGCCTATTTCCCTCACCCCCAGACCGGGTGGCGGTTTCGATCTGTCGATTGCCGTTCCTGACCAATAAAATACCCATAGACGAAAAACGGCGACTTTCGAGTCGCCGTTTTTTATGGGCAAATTGTCTGCCGGGAACGAAAAACGCCCCGCGGGGCGGGGCGTTTCACCAACTCAGGTGTCAGGTCAGATTAGTGACCGTATACAGCCAGCTTGGTGTTGGTAACGGCCACGTTATCCATGGCAACGGAACCGATGGAGGTACCACCGATTTCGATCGCGCCGATGGACATGTCCATGTACACGTTGTTGACGTCGATGCGCAGAACGTCGGTCGCGGTGGAATCACCCAGGCCAGCACCTTTGTACACATCGAGATTCACGTTGGCGTACTTGCTCAGCTTGCCGTAAGCCAGCTGGCCAGTCGGGGTAGTCAGGTCGAAACCACCTTCTTCAGCTTCGGTACCACCAGCAACGGTGTTTCCGTCGCCGTCGTAGTCAAAGTTGTCGCCAGCACCGGTCACAACCATGTCACGGATACCAATGCCCAGGAAGTCAACGTCAAAGTCCATGTCGTCGATGTCAAAGGCAACGGCCACGTTCAGGTGATCAGTGGCAGTGTCAACGCTCAGGTCCAGGGCGGCGAGGTCACCGTGCATGGACAGGTTGGAGATCAGCGTGGTGCTGTCACTGCCAGTACCGCCTGCCAGCAACTCCATTGAGCCTGCAGTCATACCCCAGTCGATGGGAACCGGTGCGCCAGTGGTCGGATCGGTTTGCAGGGAACCAACGTGGATGATGGCATCACCCTCGTCATTGATGTCGATATCGATCTTCAACTGATCCAACAGGGTATTGTCAGCCACGCCATCACCGTCGTTATCAACGGCAGCATCAGCCACAACACCGGCACCACCCAGAACGATGTCGTTGACCGCGAAGGAGCCTTCGTCGGTGTACTTGAACTGGCCAATGCTGACCTTGGTTTCCAGCTCAATGGTGACACCGGCCTGACCGGTGACATTACCCATTGCACTGTCGTCCATGGCTTTCAGTTCAGCTTGTGCTGCGAAAGGTGCAGCGGCAACCGCGGTTGCAAGAGCAAGTTTCTTCAGGCCTTTCATTCTTATCTCCTTATAAAACTCTACGTTGTTCTTATGCGAGTTTTTGATTTTGGGTGTGGAGTTCGTTGCTCCACAAATCCATTTAAGATTGTTTTACAGTCCGAGTCCGTGACTGCATTCACAAATCCTTACCCATCGTTAACAACCTGAAACAAACGTGCTGCACATCTCAACTTCAAGGGTTAGCGGTCTTATGACGCTGCGCCAGGGGCATCCGCCTTGCTGTCATAGAACAGCTGGAACGGCTTATCCCGGGTGACCGACTGTGCGTATTTGACCGCCCCCTGCTCAATGACAAAAGGAACAATTTTGGTGGCCGAAATACCCAGCCGGTGCTCATGCTCCACCACCAGGGCCCGCTGGGTGTTCTCTTCGGACAATTGCCCCGCGTAGAGAATGACGGCCGCATTGATCTTGCCCCGGCGGGCTATGGACTTCAGCGCCGCGCGAAACATCACTACCCGGATGGAGGCCGGGGCGCCCTCTGCGGCCTTGTCCAAGGTGAGTTCCTTCACGGTTACACCGTCATCCATCAACATCCAGGCGGCAGGCATGGCGCTGCCCTCGGCCGTCACCCTGGGGGCGTAATCTTCGGTCGCCTTGGCGGTCAGGTGTGTAAGCTGTTCCTTGGCAACAACCACGTACTGGGCCATTTCTTCCGGGGTCAGCGTGCCATCCGAAATCACGCTGTTCTCAGGGATTTTAAGTTCCAACGTCTTCTCCTCCGCAGCAACGTGTCCGGAAAGGGACAGGACCATGCCCGCGAGAAAGACGGCACAAAGGTTTGAGCGAGGGCTGAACTTCATGGTGTTTGTTCCCGTTTTATTGTGATTGATGTCCACGCAGCCGGCGCATCTCGGTTAGAATAATGCTCCGGATTCAGTGCGGCCGGCCTTTAAAACTCCAAGGGGTATTAGATCAGCGGCCTTCCGGAACCGACAATGCCGTTTTTGTGGCGTGGGTATCATTCTTTCAATTTTCCGGGGGTAATTTGAGCCGGTCCGTCTCCAGGGAAACCTACGAACGCCTGCTGCACCACGCCAGTAGCGAGCCCGACTTCGCCTATATCGGCAGCGTCGGGCCGGGCGCCGGGCGCGGCCACTGCAGCGGGTTCTCGGCTTGCGCCCTCGTCCAAAAGCGCATTACCCCACCTCCGGGGCAGGTCCTGGACACCGACGCGCTGGCCGACGACATGGAAGCTCTGGTTGGCCGGTACCGGGTGGATGCGAACGCCGGGGGCGGTTTTCTGACTGGCGGCTGGCTCGGGGTGCTGAGCTACGAACTGGGCTATGTCCGGGAGCGGCGCCTGGTGGCCCGGTGCCCGGCCGTGCCGGCCCCGCTGTGCTCGGCGGGCTTTTACCTCTGGGCGGCCAGCCATAACCGGCAGACAGACACCTATACGCTCTGGATTCACCCTGAGTGCCCGAACACCATCACGGAGCGCCTGGACCGCTGGATGGCAACCAGTACACGAAACGTGTCGCCGACCTGGCAAATGACCGGCCCGTTTTTACCACGACAGTCGGCAGACGCCTTCCGGCAAGCCGTGCAATCGGTGCGCCGCTACATTGAAGCCGGAGACTGCTATCAGGCCAACCTTTCCCAGGAGTTTACCGGCCGCTATCGCGGGGACCCCTGGTGCGCGTTTCAGGCACTTGCCCGGGCCAACCCGACACCCTACAGCGCGTTTATCCGGAGCGGTGATTACTCGGTGCTGTCGGTGTCACCCGAGCGTTTCCTGGAAATTACCGGCACCACCGTCAGTACCAGCCCGATCAAGGGCACGCGCCCCAGGGGCAACACCCCACAGCAGGACGCCGCCTACGCAGCTGAACTGCAGGCGTCGGAAAAGGACCGGGCGGAAAACCTGATGATCGTGGACCTGCTGAGAAATGACCTGAGCCTGAATGCCCGAACAGGCACGGTTAAAGTCGACCAGCTGTTTGCCCTCGAATCCTACGCCAACGTCCATCACCTGGTGAGTCATATCCAGGCGCAGCTCGCACCCGGCGTCACCCCCATGAAAGCGCTGTTCGATGCCTTCCCCGGGGGCTCTATCACCGGCGCCCCGAAAATCCGGGCCATGGAAATCATCCGTGAGCTCGAGCCGCACTGGCGCGGCCCCTACTGCGGGTCCGTATTCTATCGCGGGCTCGACGGCACCCTAGACAGCAATATTGCCATTCGCACCATGCTTTGTGACGGTCAAGGCACCATACGTTGCTGGGGCGGCGGCGGTATCGTTGCGGATTCGGACCCTGAGGCGGAGTATCAGGAGACTCTGGCGAAGGTGGGGACGCTGATGCGGTTTCTGGAGGAACTGGTGGTCGAATGAAGAAGGGGCCAGATGAAAATTTCATCTGGCCCCGTTGTCGCCTGCTCAACCGTTATGGGTGCTGCTCGCCCTGAGAAACTCCCGCTTCAATTCATCGAAGGTGTGGACCGCCGGAAACTCCGGGAACTCGTCAATCACGTTCTGAGGTGCGTGAAACAGAATGCCCGCTTCTGCCTGCGACAGCATGGTGGTGTCGTTGTAGGAATCGCCGGCCGCAATCACCCG
The DNA here is from genome assembly GCF_946886895.1 of uncultured Marinobacter sp. The sequence goes on from NZ_CAMPJO010000008.1 coordinate 165,216, forward strand.
GTAATTCAGCAACTGGAAGGCGCGAACGGACTGGCGTTTCGGATCCCGCTGACGCAACAGGTAGTCGGTGATCTGGCCATCGTCGGCGACTTCCAGCTTGTGGCACAACAGCGCCGGGTAGCCCAGTTTTTTCATCAGGGGCATGGCAAACTCGTAGAAAGTGTCCGACAGAATGACGACCTGAAATCGCTCCCGCAACCAGTCCAGGAACTCCCGGGCGCCCGGCAGCGGATCCAGTTCACCGATCACCTCCTGGATCTGTGGCAAACCGTAGCCATGCTGGTCCAGCAGCTTCAGGCGCTGCTTCATCAGCACATCGTAATCCGGAATATCGCGAGTGGTCGCCTTGAGCTCCTCAATCCCGGTTTTTTCCGCAAACGCGATCCAGATTTCCGGGATCAGTACTCCTTCAAGGTCAAGGCATGCCAGTTCCACAGTGGTCTCCTGATTTGATCGGTCAAAGGTGGTCCGGAGCATCGCCCCGGTCACGAACAGAGGCGTATGATAAGAAAAACGGCGCGGAATTGCATCGGGCATTGCGTCGTGGGTACCGCATCACCTGGCTATAACCATATAGATTGTCATTCCTTCAGGGAATGAAGCATTTAATGGTAGCCTTTCCATACATTTGGATCAGGTGTTAACGCTTCATGACTGATATCAACCAGCTCCGGGACGAACTGGACGGCCAGAGCCCCCGGGCCATCCTCAAGGCCGCCCTCAAGCAGTACAACAACATTGCCATTTCCTTCAGTGGCGCGGAAGACGTGGTGCTGATCGAGATGGCACACAAACTCACGGATAACCTGCAGGTATTTACCCTCGATACCGGGCGCCTGCATCCGGAAACCTACGAATTCATCGAACGTGTGCGCAAACACTACGGCATCAACATCGAGATTCTGTGCCCTGATACCGAAGAACTTCAGGACCTGGTTAACCGCAAGGGCCTGTTCAGCTTCTATGAAGACGGCCACTCCGAGTGCTGTGGCATCCGGAAAGTGAATCCCCTGAAAAAGAAGCTGGCAACCGTGGATGCCTGGATTACCGGCCAGCGTAAGGACCAGAGCCCGGGCACCCGGAATGAGGTGCCCGTGGTGCAGGAAGACACGGCGTTTTCAACCAATGAAAAAACACTGATCAAATTCAACCCCCTGGCGAACTGGACTTCAAAAGAAGTCTGGGACTACATCCGCATGTCGGAAGCGCCGTACAACGAGTTGCACGAGAAAGGCTTTGTCAGCATCGGCTGTCAGCCATGCACCCGGCCAGTGCTGCCCGGTCAGCATGAGCGGGAAGGCCGCTGGTGGTGGGAAGAGGCAACCCAGAAGGAGTGCGGGTTGCACGCCGGCAACCTGATTGCCCGGGATAAACCGTAACCCCGGACAACAATTTTGCCCGCTTGCGAGCGCTTCACCGGTCAGTAGGTGGGCAGATCAATATCCCGGAACAGCTCTTCGATCTCGGCGCGGCTACCCTGGTGGCTCACCGCTTCATCGACCCGCTCCTTGGTGAGGTGCGGCGCGAACCGATGGATAAAGTCATACATATAGCCCCGGAGGAAGGTGCCTTTTCGGAACCCGATCCGGGTGATACTGGGCCGGAACAGCTTCCGGGCATCCAGCGACACCAGATCGGTATCAACCTCCGGATCGAACGCCATGCTGGCGATGATCCCGACGCCAAGCCCCAGCCGGACGTAGGTCTTGATCACATCGGCATCCGCTGCCGTAAACACCACTTTCGGGGTCAGGCCCTGAGACTGAAAGGCTTCATCCAGTTTTGACCTGCCGGTAAATCCGAAGACGTAGGTGACCAGCGGGTATTCCGCCAGTTCCGGCAGGGTCAGCTCCTGCAACTGCGCCAGGGGATGCTGTTTAGGTACGATAACGCTCCGGTTCCATTTGTAGCACGGCATCATGATCAGGTCGTTGAACAGCTCCATGGCCTCCGTGGCAATGGCAAAGTCGACCGCCCCGTTCGCGGCCATCTCGGAGATCTGCATGGGCGTACCCTGATGCATGTGCAGAGACACATCCGGGAAAGACTCAATGAACCCCCTGATAATCGGCGGCAAGGCATACCTGGCCTGGGTATGAGTGGTCGCAATGCTCAGGTCACCCTTGCGCTGGTTACTGAACTCCTGGGCAATTTTCTTGATGCCCTCCACCCGCCGGAGAATTTCGCCGGCTTCCCGGATAATAATCTCCCCGCCCGGGGTGATCCGGGTCAGATGTTTACCGCTTCTGGCAAACACTTCCAGACCCAGTTCGTCTTCCAGCAAACGGATCTGCTTGGAGATACCCGGCTGAGAGGTGAAAAGGCTTTGCGCTGTGGCGGACACGTTCAGATCGTGATGCGCAACTTCCCAGATATAGCGCAACTGTTGTAATTTCATTGAGTCTGTTGCTCCCTGGATATCCGACGTTCGAAGGCATCGGCGTTTTCACGTGTGCTTGACTTGAGAGCCCCAAGAATACGCATAAAAATGCCAGTTTTCATTCGTTTTCAGTATAGCTAGCCCTGCTAGTTCAGTTTAGACCAAAATTGCATTTCCGCAGCCCCGAACCTGCGCTTTTGTTCCTTGGGGTCTTGACTTGTCTGTGCCAAAGCACACAATCCGGTATCGACACGCTTTCCGCTACCGACACTTTGCGCTACCGCGATTCAGGGACCCATGCTGCTGACCACCAAGTTTCTCCGGCCGACCTCCGATCCGCGCGCCGTGCGTCGGGACCGGTTGAGCTCGCTGTTGGAACCGGACAGCCCCAAGCGCCTGAACCTGCTGATTGCACCGGCCGGTTTTGGCAAAACCACCCTGGTCAGCCAATGGTGCGCCCGTAACACCCTGCCCACGGCCTGGCTGTCCCTTGATGAACACGACGATGAGCCCCGGCGTTTCTGGCGCTACATCGCCGGCGCGTTTGAACACGCCGGCCTCGCGGGGCTCGACGAATGCGTCAGACAACTCAGCAATCACACTGGCGATGATCTCAGCGGCGCAATCACCGCACTCATTAATCTTTTGTCAGCGGATGCCAGCCCCTGGGCGCTGATACTGGACGACTACCATGTGATCGCCAATAGCCAGATCCACCGTCAGGTCGGCTATTTCCTGGACTACCTGCCGCCGGATATCACCGTCACCCTCGCCTCACGCACCGAGCCGCCGCTGCCACTGTCACGCTGGCGAGTCCGGCGCTGGGTGCAGGATGTACACCCGGGCCTGCTGGCGTTTTCCGAGGAAGAGTGTCGCCAGTTCTTTCACACCACCATGGGCATGAACCTTTCGGAGGAGGACATTCGCGCGCTGTGTCGGCGGACCGAAGGCTGGGTCGCGGCCATGCAGTTGTCAGCGCTGTCGTCGCCCCGTTCCGGTTCGGGGCGCCACACCGGCACCGCGCCGGTAAAGCTGGATGTGGATGAGCGCCAGATCAGCGATTACGTGTTGACCGAAGTGCTGGAACAGCAGCCCGAAGACATCCGCCGGTTCCTGCTGGACACCGCCTGTTGCCCACGCCTGAGCGCTTCCCTTTGTGACAGCATCCGTGGGCGTTCCGACAGCCAGGACACCCTGGAGCAACTACTGTCACAAAACCTGTTCCTGATTCCCCTGGACACCCGCAATGAATGGTTCCGTTATCACGACCTGTTCCGGGATGCCCTGCTTCAGCGCCTGCAGCAAAGCGATCCGGAACGGGCCAGCCAGCTCTGGCAACGGACCGTTGCCTGGCTGCTGCAACATGGGCAGGTTCAGGAGGCCATCGCCGAGGTGGTGCGCCACAAGGACTGGCACTGGCTGGCACAGGTACTGGCCGAGCACGGCAACAACCTGATACATGGCGGCTATCACTTGCCCGTCCTGGACTGGCTCGATGCGCTGCCAGGTGCCATGGTCACCGGCAGCGTCCAACTGCAGATGCTCCGTATCTGGGGGCTGTTTTTTGCCAATCGCCTGGACAATCTCGGGCTGTTACTGGCGGAACTGGAGGATTTGCTGGACCAGCGCGTTGCCGACTCACACCCGGATGCCGAAGGCGCCCTGGGATTGCAAAGCGAAATCTCGCTGATCCGTTCCTACCTCGCCCGTTCCCGCAGCGATGAGAAAAGCGCCAGCGACCTGACCCGCCAGGTTCTGGAGGACATCGACCACACCCGCATCCCCCTGAAATCCGTCACCTATTACGGGCTCGGGCTGGACTGCTACGGCACCGGTGATCTGGCCGGAGCGCAGGATGCCCTCAACTCGGCGGTTCACTATGGCCAGGTAGAGCGAAAACCCACCACAGTGCTATCCAGCGGCGGGCTTCTGGCATGGATTCAGTATAACCGTGGGGATATTGATCAGGCGCTGGATACCTGCACGGCTATCCGGCACTGGGTGGATCAACACTACGCTGATCCAAGCCAGCCCCGGCTGATCTCCTGCTGGCAGAACAGCGCACTGACGGAAATCTACCGGGAGCGAAACGACACCCAACAGGCCGCCATTCACCTGGCGCCCCTGCTGGAACATGTCGACCGGGGCACGGAACCCGGTCAGCATGTGATCATCCAGTACGTCCGGGGGCACCTGGCGTTCAGTGAAGGCCGTATCGACGAAGCCATCGACGTGCTTGAGGATGCCATCCAGGTCGGCCGTAAGCGCCGCGACCAGATTGTCTTCGAACCGCCGGCCAGCGCCGCCCTGCTCGCCCGCTGCTTTTTGGCCCGGAAAGACGCCGACAAGGCCCTGGCCTGCCTGGAGGCGGTCCGCCAGACCGGGTTCACCAACCCCCTCAACCGGGAGCAACACCAGATCAGCCTTGCCCGCGTGCGGGTTGCGCAGAACCAACCCGATCAGGCCCGGGCCATTCTGGATGCCCTGATACCGGGCGCCGAAACCAATGGGCACAACCGGCACCTGGTGGAAATTCTGCTGGTGTATGGCGAGGCCCTGTCGCTTCAGGGTGATCACACCGGCGCCCGGGACACCCTCAGCCGGGCACTGGCACTGGCGGCGGAGGCCGGCTTCATGAGGCTGTTTGCGGAAGAAAACCCACGCTTGCGGGCATTATTGCTGGCCACGCCGGCACTGCAAGCACCGGGGGCGTGGGCCCGGGACGTCAGACAGATGGTTCACGATGGCGGCCCCGCCGGTCCCGGGCCGGCGGGGCAACCCCCCTTGGTAACCCGCCCACCGGCGCCCGCAGCAGCCGGGCAGCCAGGATTGGCTGAACCGCTAAGCCACCGGGAAATGGAAGTGCTCACACTGATTCATGAAGGGCACGCCAACAAGGACATCGCTGCACGAATGCACGTGGCCCCGGCAACCGTGAAAGCACATATCCGCAACCTTTACGGAAAGCTGGGGGTTGGCCGGCGCACCGAGGCCCTGGCCCGGGCCCGGGAACTGGGTCTGCTGGGGTCTCAGGCGTAACCATTCTGTGACACACGTCACATTTCGGGAATGCTTTTTTCCGGCACTACGCCCTTTGGACGATCCGTTTACGCCCCCTGCTCCCCTATGATGGATTCAACGGTGAGGCAAACCCTCATCCCGAATTCTGAAACTTCAGGCCTTCAGATTTCTTGTTCCGCGTTGTTTCGACGCCCCGGGTTCGATAAGAACCCCTTTGATGAGAGCCATCCCCCGGGACTGGCTCTTTTTTTATGCCTCAGCGATTTTGACGGTCTCAGCGCTCAATAACCCGGCGGAACGGTGGCAGGGCGTCCAGCAACAGCTGGCCATAACGCCTGGCCACGATACGGCGATCAAGGATGGTGACCCGACCGGTGTCCTGCTCGGTTCGTAACAGGCGCCCCACAGCCTGGACCAGCTTGATGGAGGCATCCGGCACGGTGATTTCCATGAATGGATTGCCACCGCGCTGGGTCACCCACTCAGCCAGACTGGCATCGATCGGGTCATCCGGGACCGAAAACGGCAACCGGGTAATGACCACGTGGTGCAGGTATCGCCCGGGCAAATCGATCCCCTCGGCAAAACTGGCCACGCCAAACAGCACACTGGGGCGCCCTTCATCCACCCGACTGCAGTGCTGTCGAAGCACTTCACCCTTGGCCATGTCGTCCTGGGTGATGATCAGCTCCGGGTAATCGGGCGCCAGGGCGTCTCGCACCTGATGCATCTGCCGCCGCGAGGTAAACAGCACCAGGGTGGCCTTTTCGCCGGCCCAGAGGTCGGGGAGTCGCTGCACCAGGGCATCCGTAAACGTATCATCGGTCGGCATGGCCGTCATCGCCGGCACTTCCACCGTCGCCATTTCGGCGTACCGGAACGAACTCGGCACCACCAGGAAGCGGCTGGCTTCCGGCAACCCGGCCCGGGACTGAAGCCGGTCGAAGCGGCCGAGGGCGGTCAGCGTCGCGCTCGTCAGCACCGCGCCGTAAGCCCGCGACCAAAGCCGGGAAAACAGCAGATTGTCAGCCAGCACCGGGGAGCTGTAGAGGGTGATATCCTCGGCGTGATCCCAACGCTGACGCACCGCCCAACGGGCCGCCGGTGGGCTCTTGGCCACCCGGGGTTGCGCCGCTGGCGACTCCTCGCCGGAATCACGCGGTTCCTCGTTGGCGTGCTCCGCCGGCAACTCACACCAGGCAGTCCAGAGCCGCAACTGATCTTCCGCCCGACTGTGAAAGGAACCGATCACCGGATACCAGGCCTCGGCGGTCTCCCGGTCAATGTCATGTTCCTTGCGCTCGTCGAAAGCAGTCTGCAGTTCATCCGCCAGCACACCCAAATGGCGCACCAGGCCGGCGGTTGCCACCCGGGCCTCCGCGGCCAGCTCACCCAGTGCGGCGGGCAGGGTACCCTCGGGGTACCGCCACTGTGCGGAGCGTCGCTCTTCGTTAAACTCCCAGCCGGTGTTGTTCTCCGCGTCTTCATAGACCCGGGTCAGCGCGACGTCAACATCGCGGGATGCGGTACTGATCCGGTCCAGTGATTTGGCGCCCTGGGTTGCCGGCGCCAGATAGGGCTGCATTTTTGCCAGGGCCTGGGACAGTTGCTTTAACCATTGGCGGGTGGCATTCAGCGGTACCGAGGCCGCGAAGTGATTAAGGGCCTTGTCCGGAAGGTGGTGTGCCTCATCGAAGATGAACAGGGCATTCTCAGGTTCCGGAAGAATGGCGCCGCCGCCCAGGGCCAGGTCCGCCAGCACCAGGTCGTGGTTGGCGACCACAATGTCGGCATCGTCCAGGTCCTTGCGGGCATCGAAGAAGGCGCAACTGTCAAAATAGCTGCAGTGACGATTGGTGCACTGGCGATGATCGGTGGTGACCTGACGCCAGATATCGTCGGGAATCTGTTCGGGCCAATGGTCACGGTCGCCATCCCACACCCGGGAGCCATAACTGGCAAGCATTTCCTCGAAGAATGCCCGGGTTCCCGGCTCTTCGCTGGTGGGGCCATCCACGAGAAACAGGGGCATGGTGTCGCTGTCGCCCTGGCCTTCATCGTGCAGCCTGGATTCCAGCCGGGACATGCAGAGATAACGCCCCCGCCCCTTGGCCAGGGTCCAGGTAAAGTCCATCCTGCTGTGTTTTTTCAGGTCCGGCAGGTCCTTGAGCACGATCTGGTCCTGCAGCGCCACTGTGGCCGTGGAAATCACCAGGGTCTTCCCCAGGGCCCTGGCCACGGGAATGGCAGCAATCAGGTAGGCCAGCGTTTTCCCGGTACCCGTGCCGGCTTCGACCACGCAGGCGGCCGGAGGTGAGGTCCGCTGGCCATCGTTGTCGGTAATGTCACCCATGTAGCGGGCGATTTCCGCAATCATCAGGCGCTGGCCGTAGCGGGCCCGGATATCCTTGCCTGCCAGCACATCGCGATAGCTCTGCTGAATCTGTTGCTTGATGTCGTCGGTCAAGGCCATCAGCGTGGACTCACCCAGTCCCGGACACTGCCAACCCGAAAGCGCTGGCCCTGCTTGCTGAGCACCACGCCATCCTCGGTAATGGTTTCCACCCGGATCCCGTCGAAGCTGTCGCCGGGGCGAAGGTAGCGATCATTGATCATCACCCGACGCGCCGCAGGGTCTGAGGAATAGATATGGCTGTTGAAAATCAAATCCGGAATACTCTTCTGAAAGGACACGGGCAATTCGACAAGATGGGGTACTCTGCCCGTGAATTCTGCCTCGGGCAATACCGGAGTGCCACCATTGTCTGATGCTGTCGACGGTGTAATGACGGTGGGTGCGGCGGGCGTGATCACCGACGGCGTAATGATGGTTGACGTCTCGCTGGCGCCAGGGGCTGTTGCAACAGGGCCCGCCGGCGACTCACCAGGCTTGCGACGGGTATCCGCCACCACCGCCGGCGCCTCAGGGGCCGGTACGGTTTCGGCGGCCGGCGATGCATCAGGGGCCTTGGCAGAAGTCGGCCCAATGGCATCACTGGTCTGGCCAGACACCCTCGCCTGCGGCCAGAACACATACGCCAGCACCAGGGCATTGACCAGCAGCGCCACCGCGACCCAGACCACCGGCGACACCGGCTTTTTCCGGGGGCGGTGAATCAGTTGCATGGGCTGCCCCAGATCCGGGATCTTTCCCTGCCGCCGTTCGGTTTCTGATTTTCGCAAGGCATCAAGTATGTAGGACATGGATCACCCCTTACCGGTCGCCGGAACGGGAACCAGCCTGGGCACGGTGGCGTTGAGGTCGTTGTTGATCTGAATGATGGTCATGGCGCCGGCAATGCCATCCACGGTCAGCCCCTTACGTTGCTGATACCACCGAATCTGCTGTTCCGCCGGCAAACGCTTTACCCGGGCGTTTTCCGGGCCGTCAGCGGCATACTTGTTGGCCAGTTCCATCATCCGCGCGCCAATCCAGAGCTGCTCCCCGTTGCCGGCGCCATAGAATTCGTCGCCGGTCTGGTATTCGGGCAAACGCCATAACACCCGATATTCCCCGAACCAGAAAGGCTCGAGGCTGGCAAAAGACACGGTGGCTAGCCCTCCAGGCAACACCAGTTCGGCCCGGTCACCCTGCAGATGCCGAACCACCGCGTAACCCCGGCTACCGGACTCGTCCTGCAGCAGCAGCATGGCCGGGCGGTCGAGAAATTCCAGACTACGGCGACTGCCCTGCCGTTCCAGGCAACCCAGCCCCTGTTCACGGGCAAACCCGCACGCCCCAACGGCCTGGCCGGTCGGATAGTCCCGGCCCCATACGCCTAGCAGCGCTGCAAAAGCCCCGTCAAAATCCAGTAACTGCCCGGGCATGCCGAACGTCTGCAAGGCGGGCGGGGCCGATGTTGGTTCCGGGTCAGAGGGCGACGCGTCACGCTGAACGGCACCCATGGGCTCGGCCTGCGACCCGGCCGACGTGATGCCCGCCGGTACCCAGCGATCAACCAGCCACGCCGTGGTAATCACAGCCAACAGCAACAGCGCCAGTACGATCAGGTAGCGGGAACGATCCGGATGTTTCCGCGCGGGTGACAGCAAGGGGCCCACACGGTTACCGCTGACTTCCCGGGCGGCCTGGCGCACGTGATTGGCGGTAATTTCGTGCTCACCCTCGGCATAGGCGCCCAGCAGGGCCCGGTCACTGATCAGGTTGATCAGGCGGGGAATGCCCTGGCTTTCCCGATACAGCTTCTGCACCGCCGCCGCGGTAAAAATCTCTCCCCGCATGCCGGCAACGTTCAATCGGTATCTCAAATAGGCCGTCAGCTCGTCTTTGCCAATGGCATCCAGATGATAGCGCGCAGTAACCCGCTGATTGAGTTGCCGCAGTTCCGGCAACGCCAGTAACTGCTGCAATTCCGGTTGTCCGAGCAGGACAATCTGCAACAGCTTCTTTTCCGCGGTTTCAAGGTTGGTCAGCAGGCGAAGTTGCTCAAGCACGTCCGCCGAGAGGTTTTGCGCCTCGTCGATCATCAGCACCTTGTGCCTGCCCGCGCCGTGGGCCTTCAGCAGATCCTGGTTAATCAGGTCTACAAGTTCCTTGATGCTGGCACCCACCGGGTGACCGATCTCCAGCTCATCGCACACGGAAGACAGCAGCTCCCGCGCCGACAACCTCGGATTCAGCACCAGGGCGATGTCCACGTGGTCCGGTGCGTTCTCGATAAAACAACGGCTTACCGTGGTTTTTCCGGTGCCGACTTCGCCGGTGATCACAATAAAGCCGCCCTGCCCCTGTACACCGTACATAAGGTGGGCAAGCGCCTCTTTGTGGCGTTCACTGAGATAGAGATAGCGGGGATCGGGCGCTATGGAAAACGGCGGTTCCCTGAAGCCGAAAAAATCGTAATACATGGGTGTCCAGTCTGGTGCTCAGGCATCGGGAGCGCCGGCCGAAGGCCGTTCCCGGCGTGCTACCGCCGTATCATACCGCCCGGCTCACGGGCCTGTCATCTCAGCTGTGCCCGGAATCCGTGGCGTTGACGAGCCGGAGCTCCGCAGCCCGGGTATTGCGTTGCTTCAACCGGCGCACACAGCGCTCCAGGGTTTTGGAAATCCGGGCATGGGAGCGGATCATCGAAATTTTCGGCCAGGTGGCCCGCTCCCCCGCCAGAATCATCTCGCGGACATACGCGGGCTCGGGGTTGGCCAGCATGCGACGATAATCCCTCATGGTATAGGACGGCGCAATGGTGACATCGCCGGAATAACGCTGGGCCATAATGGTGTATAACTGGCCCGACACTTGCCGCATCAATTCCGGTCGCACCCGTTTGCGCAGGTAGTCAAAGACACCCTGGCCGTGAAACTGGAATTCCGATTTCAGAAGGTGCAACGGCAGACTGGCCAGTGACAGTTTTTCATCCCGCCCACGCCGGTTCAGGAACGGCACCACATGGGGATTGGTCTGGCTGACGATGGTGTAGTTGACATCGTACAGATGCATCAGGCGCTCAATGGGCAGGTCACTGACCACCGAGCCATCAACGAATTTCAGTTTCGGCATGTACGGCAGGGTATTCCCGTACAGGTCTTTCTTCATCAGCGTCACCGGCGGGAAAATACCGGGTACCGCAGCGCTGGCGAGCACGGCACTCCACACCATCAGGTAGGGCGAGGTGTAACCGCACAGCAAGCGGGCCTTCTGGTGGTTCTGCACCGGCGACACGCTGACGTTGATCGAGCGGCCGGTGCGCTGGTACGCCTCTTCAAAGGTGTATTCCCCGATGTTGGCGCGCAGGCAGTGACGCAGCTGCTCCTGGTCCATCAGGCCGTCGCCCCGGACAGCGCTGAGCAGGCCCCGCCACTTCCAGGCCTTGAGATCATGGTTTTCCGGGATCAGCATGTCGGGAATTTCGGCATCGGTGTGCACCCCCAGGATACCGGCAATGATTGCCCCGACACTGGAGCCGGCAATCACCTGGGGCAATAGGCCTTTCTCCCAAAGGGCCTTGATCACCCCGAAGTGGAACATGCCAAGGGTCGCGCCCCCGCTGAGCAGCAGCGTTGGCCGGCCATAACTGGTGAGGGTGTCCCGGAAAAACTGGAGTTTCTCGGTAACCGGAAAGCCGGGCACCGGCTGGTCACAGAGATAATCCAGTGATTCGCAGACCTGGGTGATGTACTCCTCGATCAGGTGCTTGGTGCCAACCCGCGAGCGGGTATACAGCGCCGAATTCCCCATATTGCCAAGATCGTGATGCAAGCCTTCCCGCAGGGCGCGTTTGAGCCGTTCCACGTCGTTCTGCTGGCGATACTGTTTCAGGTTGCTGAGGCGATCGTAGATCAATTCATAATGGTAGAGATCTGAGGCAAACGCCTCTTTCCATTCGGTGTTGCCTTCCAGAAAATCGAGTTCGAGAGCCGCCGCTTTCCAGACCTCGTAGTTCGGAGCGTTCGCCAGCATGTTGCGGAATTTGGTGATTCTCGGGTCCCTGATCACGCGCTAACCTCCGTCGTCACCCCTGGGTTCAGAAATTATCAAGCATCAGATCTTCGCTGTCGCCGCTCGCAAAGGGATCACGCATCACCTTGCCGTCATTAATCAAGAATTCCCGACGCTGGAGAAAGGCATTGCGAACGAAGATATAGGTATCACCGGAAATAAACCCTTCCGCCGGAATCAGGTCCGCCCGTTTATCAACGACCTGAACAACCCGGGCATAGTAAACCTCCGGGCTTTCCACCGTATCCCAGAGTGACGGTAGCACAAAGCCATCCGTTGCGACGCCGGTCAGGTGCCTCGGCGTGGATGGGCCCAGCAGTGGCAGCATCAGGTAAGGCCCGGAACCGGAGCCCCAGTAACCCAGGGTCTGGCCAAAGTCCTCGGGGCGTTCGGGCAAATCGAACATGGTGGCCACATCAATCAGCCCGCCAAGCCCGAAGACCGTGTTATAGGTGAAGCGGCCAGCGGCCACCACTGCGGATTCACCCTTCAGCTGAAACAGACTGTTGGCGAAGTTACGGATTTCCTGCAGGTTGTTGAAAAAGTTGGTGATGGCCCGGTCGGCCAGGTTCGGGACCACGGCGCGATAGGTCTGGGCGACGGGCTTCAGAAACCAGCGATCCACGGTCTCGTTAAACCGGAATACCTTTCGGTTCCAGTGTTCGTAGGGGTCCTTCGGGTCAACGGTAGCGGAGCCCGGCGGCGGTGGCTCCTGCACTGTCTGGGCCAGGACGGATTCGGCGGGAATCAGCAGGGCCAGACCGGCCATCAGCACAAGGGCATGCGGGAAACGCCGGAAAAAAGTCAGTGTCATTGTCAGCTCTTGGGTTGCAACTCGTCCGTGTGAAATCAAGCGGCCAGGCCGTGCTTGATGATTCATTCGTAATTCTGTTCCTGTTCGTCGAAAATACCGGCCTGTTATTATCGTTATTCACACACGGTTCCGGAGAAAGCCAATGTCAGTACCGGGAAATCTTGTCAGCACCCTGGACGCACCCCTACGCTGGGGCGATATGGATGCGTATGGCCATGCCAACAATACGGTCTATTTCCGCTTTTTCGAGGAAGCTCGTATTGTGTGGCTTTCATCGCTCGGATTGGGCGGCCCGGAAGAACCTACCGGGCCCATCATTATAAAGACCAGCGCCACCTTTCTGAAAGAGCTCAGCCACCCGGCGACCGTGGTGGTGAAAACATACGCTGACAAGGCCGGGAATACCAGCCTGGATACCTACCATACGCTGACAGACGCCGAGACCGGCGTGGTGTATGCGGAGGGGTATGCAAAAATCGTCTGGTTCGACCGCACCCGCCGCAGCTCCACCCGATTGCCGGAATCACTCCGGGCTCTGGCAACCGGGTAGCAGCGCGATCAGCGGCGGCGCACAACCACACTGCCGATGGAGTAGCCGGCACCGAATGAGCAGATGACACCGAGGTCGCCGGCTTTCAAGTCATCCTGGTGCTTGTGAAAGGCAATAATGGAGCCGGCTGAGCTGGTGTTGGCGTATTCGTCCAGAATAACCGGCGCCTCGTCTTCACTGGCGTCCCGGCCCAACACTTTCCGGGAAATCAACTGGTTCATGTTGAGATTCGCCTGGTGCAGCCACATTCTGCGCAGATCATCAGGAGCCAGTGACAGCCCTGAAAGTTGCTGAAGAATGGTCTCGGCCACCAGCGGCGACACTTCCTTGAACACCTTCCGGCCCTGCTGGATGAAGAGTTTGTCCGGCTTGCCAATACCAGACTCATCTCCCCGGTTCAGAAAACCGAAATTGTTGCGAATATTGTTGGAAAATTTCGTCACCAGGCGGGTGCCCAGAATCTCGAACCCCTGCCCCGGGCGGGTGTCTTCCTCCCGCTCCACGAGGATGGCCGTACAGGCATCACCAAAAATGAAATGGCTGTCGCGGTCGCGAAAATTCAGGTGACCGGAACAGATCTCCGGGCTGACCACCAGCACGGATCGGGCCGCGCCGTTTTCCACGGAGTTGACGGCTGCCTGCACGCCGAACGTGGCCGAACTGCAGGCCACGTTCATGTCGTAGGCGAATCCCTCTATGGCGAGCGCCTGCTGCACCTCGATGGAAATGGCCGGATACGGGCGCTGCATATTGGAGCAGGCAACAATCACGGCATCGACATCCACGGTGCTCTTCCCCGCCCGTTCCAGCGCCTGCCGACAGGCCGCAACGGCCATATCACATTGCACCGAGGGTTCGTCATTGCCCCGCTCGGGTAGGTGCGGTGCCATACGTTCAGGATCAAGAATGCCGATCTTGTCAACGACATGGCGGCGCTTTATGCCAGACGCCTTTTCAATGAAGGCCGAGGACGAGGGCTGCAAAGCCTCCCGCTCGCCCCGTTCTATGGCCCCGGCATGCTCGGCGTTGTACAACTCGACAAACCGGTTGAAGGCTTCCACCAGTTCGTCGTTATCGATGGTTGCCGGCGGTGTGTAGAGACCGGTTCCGCTGATGACGGCTTTAATCACGCTAACCCCACGTCATAAATGAAATAACAGAAAGACTGAAACGTCACACTGTCGGAAATATTAACACAGTCTTGTTGATTTGCCTGTGGCCCGGATGCACTCTCACAACCGGCATCACACCCGGATCTGTTCCCACTGCTTGTCCAGCCGTTTAACCGACACCGTCATCGCCGTGCCCAGTTGTTGGGCGAAGAACGATACCCGGAACTCTTCCAGCATCCAGCGGTACCGGATCAGCTCCGGGTCCCGAACGCCCTGACGCTGCAGTTCATCGTGTTTCTTCGCATAGCGGGCCCACAGGGGCTCAATGGTGTGCAGAAACTCCCGCTCCCGGCCCGGTTCCCGTGGCATTTTTTCCAGCCGGATCAGGGCCGCTTCAAAATAGCGCCGGAATTCGGCGAGCCACTCCGACGGCGTCGCCACCAGGAACCCGGGGTAGACCAGGTGCTGAAGCTGGAACTTCAGATCCGCCATGCTGTTTGCCAACGCCAGGCTGATTTTTCCTTTCAACTGTCGGGCCACCTGCTGATAACCGGTCATGGCTTCGTACAGTCGCTCATCGGCCTGCTCCAGGGCGGGAATGAAGTCGCCCCGGTGGCGATCAAACAATCGCTCGAAATCCTCCGGATTCCGGGGTAATCCGTCCGCCAGGAAGTGCTGAATGGCCGTGGCCACCAGCAGGTCATCCAGCAATGCCCGGGCCTGACCCACCGGCGCAAACATCAGCGCCGACTGCCGGAATTTCGGTAACTTGCGTTCGAGATCGTCCAGGGTACTGCCAAACCGGTTCAACAGCAGGCGGGCAATGCCCCGGCCACTGGTATCGTCCGCTGTCAGCCGATCCAGGCACCGTATCTGCCTTACCCGCCTGCCCAGATCCTCCAGCGCCGGATACACCGTCACCTGCATACCGCCCTTCTCGGTCCGGACCTGCTCCGGCAAGGCGCCGAACTGCCAGTCCTCGTGCTCACCAGACGGCTCATCCACTGGCGTGTCGTCCGTCACCGACGCCAGCGCCTGCTCCGCCTGCCCCTCCAGCCGGGCCATCAGCTCGCTGGTATCACGGCTTTCCGCCACGACCTTGCCGCCATCACCGATCACCCGAAGGTTCATCCGCAGGTGACGGGGCAACGCCTCCTGTGGCCAGGCGTCTGGATCAATCCGCACCCCGGTCATCCGTCGCAACTGCTCCCCCAGTTGCATCGCCAGGGGCTCATTCGAGGGCTGCATATTGCCCAGTGCCGCTTCCACAAAATCCGGTACCGGCACGAAGTTACGCCGCAGGGCCTTCGGCAGGCCCTTTACCAGCGCGATACACTTCTCCCGGAGCAGACCCGGCACCAGCCACTCGAGGCGCCTGGAGGGAATCTGCTTGAGCGCCATCAACGGCACCTGCAGGGTGACGCCATCCCGCTCACTGGTGGGTTCGAATTCATAGCTCAGGGGATAACGCACACCCTCCCAGGCCAGGTAGTCCGGGTAGAGGTTACCGGCATCGGCATCCACCGGGCGCTGCAAGATGTCTTCTTCGGTCAACTCGAGATGGCGGAGCTCTTCGGCGGACAGCCCTTTCCACCAGGTCTCGAAATGCCGCCCACTGACGATGGTCGACGGCAGACGCTCGTTGTAAAAGGCCACGAGCGCATCGTCATCGACCAGCAAATCCCGGCGCCGGGTCTTGTTCTCCAGGTTTTCGACCGACGCCAGCATGGCGCGGTTGCGGGCGATAAACGGCGCCCCGGAACGGAAATCGCCTTCCACCAGGGCCCGGAGGATAAACAGGCTCCGGCACTCCGCCGGATCCACCTTGCTATAGGCAATTCGCCGTTTTGGCACCACATCCAGGCCATACAGGGTCACTTTTTCGTAGCCCATCACCTGCGCCCGCTTCTGCTCCCAGTGCGGCTCGAAGAAATGATGTTTGACGACATGCCCGGCCAGAGGCTCTATCCATTCCGGCTGAATGGCGGCGACGACCCTGGCAAAGACCCGGCTGGTTTCCACGATTTCCGCCGCCACGATCCATTTGGGGCCGGTTTTCGCCACCTTCGATCCGGGGAAAATCATCACCTTGCGATTCCTGGTCGCCAGGTACTCGCGCTTCTCCACCTTGACCGCCACCTGCCCGAGCAGACCGGCCAGTATGGCCTTATGCAGGGCTTCGTAGCTGGCGCTGTCGCGATTAAAAGCCAACTTCTGTTCCCGGCAGATCAGGGTGAGCTGGCGGTGAATATCCCGCCACTCCCGCATTCTCATCCAACTCAGGAAGGTTTTCTGGCAGACTTTTTTGAGCTGGTTCTGGGACAGGTCCTGACGCTGTTCCTCATAGAAATTCCAGAGATTGAGCAGGGTCAGGAAGTCCGACTCCTTGTCGGTAAACGGCGTGTGGGCCTGGTCGGCGGCCTGCTGCTTGTCCTGGGGGCGATCCCTGGGGTCCTGAATACTCAGGCCGGCGATGATTACCAGGGTTTCGGACAGGCTGCCCAGGTCCGCCGAGGTCACCAGCATCCTCGCCAATCGCGGGTCGAGCGGCAATCTGGCCATGGTGCGACCAAGCCGGGTTACCCGGCGTTGGTCGTCGACGGCCCCCAGCTCTTCCAGCAACTTATAGCCATCATTGACCTGGCGCCGGTCAGGGGCCTCAAGAAACGGAAAATGGCGGATTTCGCCCAGCCCGGAGGTGGCCATTTGCAGGATCACCGAGGCCAGATTGGTTCGCAGGATCTCCGGATCGGTGTATTCCGGCCGATTGATAAAGTCGGTTTCGTCATACAGCCGGAAACAGATACCCGGCGCCACCCTGCCACAACGCCCCGCCCGTTGATTGGCACTGGCCTGGGAAACCGGCTCGACAGGCAACCGCTGGATTTTGGAGCGGACACTGTAACGGCTGATGCGGGCAACCCCGGTATCGATCACGTACCGGATACCGGGTACCGTCAACGAGGTTTCCGCCACGTTGGTCGACAGTACAAGCCGGCGGCCACGGTGCGCCTGGAATACCCGGTTCTGCTCCTGGTTGCTCAGCCGGGAATACAGTGGCAGCACCTCGGTGTGCCGAAGATCCACATGCCGTAACACCTTGCTGAGATTCCGGATTTCACGCTCACCAGGCAAAAACACCAGCACATCCCCAGGTGGCTGTTTTTCTGCCCGCTCGTGCTGTTCAATCTCGTCCAGGGCGGCGAGCACGCCGTCGGTCCAGCCCTGATCCCGGTCGTCCTCATCCCCGGCCAGAGGACGATAGCGAACATCCACGGGATAGGTGCGGCCACTGACTTCGATAACCGGGGCCTGGCCAAAGAACTCGCTGAACCGGTCCACCTCGATGGTGGCTGAGGTAATAATCACCTTCAGGTCCGGCCGTTTTGGCAACAGCTGCTTCAGGTAGCCCAGCAGAAAATCGATGTTCAGGCTGCGTTCATGGGCTTCGTCGATGATCAGGGTGTCGTAACGGTCGAGGAACCGGTCGTGCTGAACCTCCGCCAGCAGGATGCCGTCGGTCATGACCTTGACCCGGGATTGCTCGGAGGTGTTGTCGGTAAACCGCACCTGATAGCCGATCCGCTGCCCGGTCTGTTCGCCGAGCTCCTCGGCAATGCGCGCCGCCACACTCCGGGCGGCAATCCGCCTGGGCTGAGTGTGGCCAATCAGGCCCCGGATGCCTCGGCCGATGTTCATGCAGATTTTGGGAATCTGGGTGGTTTTGCCCGAGCCGGTTTCGCCGGCAATGATCACCACCTGATGCTGCTCAATCGCCGCGCGGATATCCTCGACACGATCCGATACTGGCAAACCTTCCGGAAACGTCGCCGGTCTGTGCAAGGCCTGCCGCTGTCGAACCTTGTCGAGGCCCCGGTCGAGCCAGCCCGCCATTTTTTCCAGATCCTGCTGCGACGGCGTTCCGCGTGCGCGGGCAACCGCTTTCACGATTCGCGCTGCCTCCATCTGATTGCAGGCATCCAGCTGCTCCATCATGGCTTTCACCACGGCCTGGGCATCTGGTTTTAACGTTGGCTGGGGTGTCTTGCTGGAGGTTGTCATTGCAATGGAGGAATACGCTCGTCCGGTCGAAGGTTCGGTGTCGCGACAGTCTATCGGGAAAGTCCGGTTCTTAAAAACGATAAAACCCCGCCTGAGCGGGGTTATCGAGGCAACCAGAAGTTGCCTTATTGCTTATCGGACTATTTATTGGCCTCGTCCCGGAGTTCCCGGCGCAGGATCTTGCCCACGTTGGTTTTCGGGAGCTCATCGCGGAACTCAAAATGCCTGGGCACTTTATACGCAGTAAGACGCTCGCGGCAGAACTCCTTGAGCTCATTCTCCGAAACACCTTCCGCCGTGGCCACCAGGTACACTTTGACGGCTTCCCCGCTCTTGGCATCGGGGATGCCGACAGCGGCGCACTCCACCACTTTCGGGTGGCTGCTGACCACGTCTTCGATTTCGTTGGGGAACACGTTGAAGCCAGACACAATGATCATGTCTTTCTTGCGATCAACAATGCGAATGTAGCCGTCCTCCTGGATCAGGGCGATATCCCCGGTCTTCAGGTAACCGTCCCCGGTAAAGGATTTCTGGGTGTCTTCCGGGCGCTGCCAGTATCCCCGCATTACCTGGGGCCCTTTCACACAGAGCTCACCGGGTTCGCCCAGCGGCGTTTCGTTACCGTCATCATCCACGGTTTTCACCAATGTCGAGGGAATCGGCAGGCCGATGGTGCCGAGCTGGATGGCGCTGTGAGGGTTGAAGGTGACGACCGGTGAGGTTTCGGTCATGCCATAGCCTTCGGAGATTTCACATCCAGTCACACGCTGCCACAATTTGGCGGTATCGCTGGTCAGCGCCATACCTCCCGAAGAGGTCAGCTTCAGGTGACTGAAATCCAGCTGCTGGAAGTCCGCATTGTTGCACAGCGCAACGAACAGGGTGTTCAGGCCCAGAAACGCGGTGAATTTGTGGTTCTTCAATTCCTTGACAAAGCCGGGGATATCCCGTGGATTCGGAATCAGCACATTGTGGGCACCCGCTTCCAGCATGATGCCGCAGTTCAGGGTGAACGAATAGATGTGGTACAGCGGCAGCGGCGCGACGACCACTTCCTGACCCTCAACCACCATGTCCTCCATCATCGGGCGGGTCTGCAGCAGGTTGGCGACCAGGTTACCGTGGGTCAGCATGGCACCCTTGGCCACCCCGGTGGTGCCACCGGTGTATTGCAGCACCGCAATATCGTCCTGTTTGCACTCAACCGGAGAGAAGGTTTCGCGGGCACCGGCACTCAGGACCGCAGGCAGTTTATGGGCCTGGGGCAGACTGAACGGCGGCACCATCTTTTTGACGTGTTTGATCACCGCGTTCATCAGTGTACGCTTGATGGGCGAATGCATATCGGCAATTTCGGTCACAATCACGTGCTCGATGCCAGTGTGCGGCAGCACTTTCTCGGCGTTTTCCGCCATATTCGCCAACACCACCAGCGCCTTGGCACCGGAATCGTTGAACTGGTGTTCCATTTCACGGGTGGTGTACAGCGGGTTGGTGTTCACGACGATCAGGCCCGCCCGCATGGCGCCGAACACCACCACCGGGTACTGGCTGACGTTGGGCATCTGCACAGCGATCCGGTCGCCGGGCTTCAGGTCGGTTTTGTTTTGCAGCCAGGCCGCGAAATTGCGACTCTGGGTATCGAGATCACGGTAGGTCAGAGTAGCGCCAACAGCACTGAACGCGGGTCGATCCGCGTATTTTTTTACGGCCTGATCAAATACGTCCACCATGCTTTTGTATTTGCTCAGGTCTACCTCGCGGGGGACGCCGGCGGGGTACTTGTCCTGATAGAACTGCTCTAAATCCATCATCATCTCCTGTGCGAAAAATCAACCCGACTAAAGTATCAGCCTCTAAAAAGTGGAGAGAGAATAGCAGTTTTGTAATCAATGAGGTAGTTTTCGGGACATACCCCGGAACACCGGTATACCAACCCAGCCTGTTCGGAGCCCGCCATGAGTGACCCCCTGGAAACCCTTGAAAACATCACCTATAACGAACTTGATGAGGGTGACAGCGCGACCTTTACCAGAACCCTGTCGGAAGACGAACTGGTGCTGTTCGCGGCGGTCTCCGGTGACGTGAATCCAGTGCACCTGGACTCCGCCTTCGCCGCCGAATCCATGTTCAAGGAACGGATTGCCCACGGCATGTGGAGTGGCTCGCTGATCTCGGCGGCGCTGGCCACCGTGATGCCCGGGCCCGGAACCATTTACCTGGAGCAGAGCCTGACGTTCAAACGCCCGGTCAGGCTGGATGACACTCTGACCGTGAGCCTGACCGTGGTGCGTAAAGAGCCGAAGAACCGGGTGGTGCTTCAGTGCGATGTACGCAACCAGAACAACCAGGTGGTCGTGACTGGCGAAGCGAAAGTGATTGCCCCTACGGAGAAAGTGTCCCTGAAAAAACCACGGCTGCCGAAAATCACCATTGAAGACCAGTCCTGACCGGCTAGCCCGGCAGGAAGTCAATGGGGAAACGTACTTTGCGCGTCCCGACCTCATCGGCGCCGAAGTTGAACAGGCGTACCCTCATGGCAATGCGCTGCTCAAGCCCGGGGTTGTCCAACTCCGAACTGACGACATCGCAGGCAGACACCGAACCGTCGGGCTCAATGACCAGCTCCAGCAACACTTTCCCGGCCAGTGTGGGGTCCTGGCGCAGTTCGCGCCGGTACAGTGAATACAGCGCGGTTTTATGGGCCGCAAAGACTTTGCGGATATTGCTCATGGCACGCTCGCCGGACGGGGCGCCAGACGAGACCTTCTCCGCTGCCCTGGGCGCCGGTTCAGGTGCCATCGCCACCTCCTTTACCTGATACGCCGCCACCTGTGTGGCGATGTCTGGCGCCGCCAGTTCATCAACGCCGCCGCTGCCCGCAAGCACCTGGTCAGCCCCGGCTGCCGGTGACGATGCCACGGGGGCTTCGCCGGTGTTTGCTTGAAACTGGCGCGGTTCAGCAGTCGGCGCCTGGCGTAACGAGGCCAGCCGATCCTTCATGGCCAGAAGCCCGGAACGGGACGCCGTTGCCCTCGCCTGCTCCACGGACTGGCTTGAAGGCTGAGGCGCTGGCATGACCGGTTCCGGCTCGGGCTGTGGCGCGGGTTTTGGCACGTCTGTAACGGTCGCTGTCTCCGGCGGCAGTGGCGCCTGAATATCCGGCTCGGGTTCCGGCTCCGGGACTACAGCCTCCGGCTCGGGTAGTTCGACCGGCGCGGGATGCTCTATCAGCCTGACAAGCCGGGGGGGGACCCGCTCCGCGGTTTCGCGGTCCGGCTCTGGCAGGTTCAGCCCCGGGATGAGCACGGCCGGCGCCAGGAACGCCAGGACGATAACCAGCAGGATGCCGCCAAAGCGTCGGTTCTCGCCCGCTTCCGCGTTCCACGGCAAGCCGAGGCCAGCTCCATTATCCATGACGATCCGCTCAGCCATTTCTCAACTCCGACGCCACCGCCAGCCGCACCCGACGATACTGTTCGTCAACACAGGTCTGCATGATTTTTCGCAACAACCGGTAGTCAGTGTCCCGGCCGGCCATGATCGTCACTTCAAGCCCCTGCTCGGGGACAGCCTCCCATCGGGCCCGGCGCCAGGCCAGCTCTTCCGACAGACCGGCAATCCGTGTGTCGACGCTCTCGATGCCTTCCAGGCGAGCCACTTCCCGCCCCTGCACCAGGATCGACTGCCCCGTCACCCGGACCGTCAGGTTCTCCTGCGCGGCCTGCCTGGCCGTGGACTCGGGCAGCGGTATGTCGGCGGTGTTCTGCAATACTTTGACGTCCGAGGAGTTCACCATCAGAAAAAACACCAGGATGGTAAAAATATCCATCAACGACACCAGATTGAGCCCACCGGCACGGTGCATCCGACCATAGTGCCGGTGGATCCGGCGTGACTTGCGGGACGTTTTCATGCGTCGTCCCCCACCCCGGCTCCGGGCGCCGCCGCCAGGGTCCGGTGCTCGGCGGCATCCATCAGCGAGACATCGGGGAACAGCTCCCCCTCGACAACACTGGCAGCCACCACGGCGGGATAGGATCGCAACGTATCCATGGCGGATACCAGGGTCTGGTAGTCAATATCCGGCCCGACCTCAAGAATCACCTCGGTCTTGTCCGGCAGGCGACGCTTGATTTGCCGGAGTACCGAGCGGAGCGCCGGGAAATCCTGTTGCCCCTCAACGGCGGGCAAAACCCGGATGATGCCCCGTTCGCTATCCGCCACTTCCATGCCTTCCGGAATCAGTGTCACCACCAGGTTGAACGCCTCCGGTTCGGGCGCCTGCCCGCTGTCCATGCCCGGGAAATCCAGTTCAATCATTCGCACCTGGCTGAACACCATTCCCAGCAGTAATACCGGAACCAGGACAATCATCAGATTCAGGAATGCGGTTATATCGAGCTCCGGAGAACCCTTAAGTCTGCGATGACGCCGTCTCATGAAGCCCCCTCCCGGTCACGCCGCCGCCCGTTGCTGGCCGGGGTCGGAAACCATATTCAGTAGCTTGACGCCGGCCATCTCGAAACTGTCAACGATCTCGTTGGTCCGGGTCTGGAGAATGGCGTGAAACATCAACAAGGGTATTGCGGACATCAGGCCAAACGCCGTGGTATTCATGGCCACCGAGATACTTTCCGAAAGCAGGCTGGCTTTTTGGGAAGGGTCGGCAGCCGCCACCGCGGTAAAGGCGGCAATCAGACCAATAATGGTCCCGAGTAGCCCCAGCAGGGTGGCAATATTGGCGAGCGTGGCGAGGTACTGGGTCCGCTTCTCGAGCCGGGGCAAGACCTCCATCAGACCTTCTTCCATGGCGTATTCGATGTCCTCCCGCCGGCTGTTGTTCAGCAGTCGCCCGATCCCCGCCCCCATGATCGCGGCAATGGCGCTATTGGAATTCGTGGCCGCCTTCATCGCACGCTGATAATCCCGCTTCTGCAGCAGCGGCAGAATGCCCTTCTCGAACGCCAGACGGTTCCGCCGACGCACCGATGTAAGGTAGAAAAACCGCTCCAGGGTAATGGCAAGGCCGATGGCCAGTACCAGGGCGATGGGGTACATGAAGGGGCCACCTTCCTGAAAAAAGCGTACTGTTGTCTCCAACATGGTCATTCTCCCGTTGTTACTGCGCGGTCAGGCCAGGCGCCCCGGAGGGGCCCGGCGTTAGTGGGTTCAGGGATTGCCGGAACAGCCGGTGGCGCTCAAGGCTTTCCGGGCTGACGGGTTGCAGCAGATCCGGTGCAGTGTCATCCAGATCGGCCCGCGGCCGGCGGGGCAGCGTTGGCGGCTGCCAGGGCAGGATGGTGAGCACCCGGGGGTCATCTTCGCCGACGCTGGCAGACAGGCCGTCGATGGTCAGGCGAACGGTGCCTGCCTGTTCCGGTGATGGGTCTGGTGCCGCTGCGGCGGCCCCTGCCCATGCCACAAAACAGAGGCACACCGCCAGAGCCATGCCGGCGAACCTGTGATACCGATGCCCGGGTGCCATTCAGTTCAGCCTCCGTTCAAGATCAGCAATCCAGCCCGCCACAACCGTGTCATCACGGCCGGCAAGTGCCTGATAGCGACGGTAGTGCGCCAGTGCCGACTCCAGGTCCAGCAGGTACAATTCCGCAATCACCGCCAGGTTGTAGTGCAGTTCCGCGACCTCCGGCGAATGGCGCAAGCCTTTTTCCAACAGGTCGACCGCCTCGGCAAAGCGTTTCTGCTCTTTCAGCAACAGGGCCAGGTTATTGACCGTGATGGCGTCAGCGGGGTTGAGCGCCACCGCCCGTTGCCAGGCTGCGATTGCGTCCGCCGTCCGCCCCGCCTCATGGGCAACCACCCCCTGCTGCGCGTGTATGCGGGCCTGCTCCGGGTCCGCTTGCGCAGGTTCTGGCTGGCTGGGCTGACTGGCACAGCCGGCGAGCAACGCCATGGCGAGACCCACAAGACAAGACGCCCGAAACCGGGGGCGACAGTGGGTTCCGCACTCAGGCATCATCGTGGGCCTCCTGGGTCCAGGTCATCCAGCGAACCGAGCGCTGATAACGCCCGGGGTAGAGATCGGCCAGCACCGCCAGGCTCTTTTCGATCCAGCGGTCAAAACCCTGGTCGCCAATGCGCTGATGGTTGTCGGCATGCAACTTGAGGGCTTTTTCCTCAAAGGGGAAAGCCTCTTCCTCCAACAGCATCTGATACTGCATCCGCTCCAGATCATTCAGTTCCGGGGGTATCGACGAGGCCATCAGATCCGCTGCCATCACCCGGTAGAGCTCCGCCCTCCGGAACAGGGATTCTGATCGAAGGGGCTCGCCACCCAGCGATTCCGCATTGATGAAGTGCTGACGCGCAGCTTCCAAAGCCGCCTGCTTGCGATCCAGGGACGCCGGCAACGGAAGGGTCAGGGCGATGCCGGCAAAGTCTTCAGCCGACCTTACACCCAGTCTCATGGCGCTGTGTCCGGCCCACTGCAGTGTCTGTTCCGAATGCCATTGGCTGGCCAGTTCCTGCTCCACCTGTTGCCGCCGCCACCGGTCCGCGTCCGGCCCGGATTCGATCAGGCGCTGGCGCATGGTCTGCAATTGCACGTGCTGGTCCGCACCGGAGGCTTCCGGCGCCGTGGCCAGATAGCCCGTGTACAGGCGGTCACGGTTTTCCAGCGCGTCTGCCTGGTGGAACAGCGCTGCTGCACGCAACCGATCCGGCCATGGATCCTGGTTTTTACTGGCGCGCTCCAGAAGCTCGGAGGCCGCCTTCAAAAGCTGGCCCGAGGCGGTATAGGCCATAACCAGTTTCTCCGGAATACCGGCCGCCAGGGGATGATCGGGGTAGTCGACCCGGAACCGGGTAAGCTCATTGATTGCGGGCTGCCACCGGTCCGCTCTCAGCAGGGTATTGGCGGCGTCAAAGCGACCTTTGCTGGCGATGGCCGAGCCCGGGCGCAGGCTTTCTACCCGCTGGAAGTGAGCCACCGCCAGGTCAGTCTTGCCAGCGGCGGCGGCCTGTTCGCCCTGGCGATAGACCGATATCGCCAACTGGTCCTTCAGATTTTCGCTGTCGTCGTTTACCCGTTCCGCCAGCTCGGGCCGCCCGGACAAGGCAATGGCTTCCCGCCAGGCCCTCTCAGCCAGGCCATACTCGTGTCGCTGTTGCCGGATTCGGGCAGTCAACAGCCAGCCAGTGTAACGCTCGGCGGGTGCCGATGCCTGGTGGACAATGGCCTGGCCGGCATAATCCAGGGCAGTATCCAGGTCCCCCGCCGCCAGCCACCGGCTGGCCAGATCGGCGAGCAGTCCCGGTAATCGGTGGTCGGCGCCAAACGTTTCACCAAACCGGCGGGATTCCACAGTCAGTGCATCCAGTGAGGGTGCCAGCCCACCGCCGTCTACCCGCCCGTCAATGGCATCCCGAAGCAGGGAGATTGCCGCCCAGCCGGCGTCCGCCGACTCCGGGAAGCTGTCGACGCTGTAGGCCGAAGCCTGGTAGCTCGCCAGTGCGCTGGCATACTGCCCGGCCAGCAAATGGGCATCACCCGCCAGGCGCAGTAACGGCCCGGGCACGTCAACCCGACCGGCCAGTCGCTCGTAATACTGTGCAGCCATGCCATAGCGATTCGACGCCTGGGCCGGATGCCCGCTCTTCCTGGCCTGCCCGGCCATGTGGTAATAATAATCCGCCAATGTCCGGCTGAACGCCTGCCACTGCGCCCGCTGGTCCGCCGTCAGGCTCTGGTAGCCGGGTTCGTCGCCGAACAGGGTCACGTAATCCGCCCTGGCGGTCCGTACCTTGTCGGCCTCCCCGGCCAGCAACCAGACGTCCACAATCTGAGCCATGAACGCCGGGCGGTCGGGGTGAGACGGATACCGGTCAACAAATGCCCGGTTGACCACAACGCTGGTGCGATACGCCCCGGTAACGGCGTAATAATCGCCCAGACGGTCGTACAACAACGGTGTCCAGGCGTGTTCTCCGGCGGTATCAAGCCACGCCGCCACGGTGTCGATCCCGGAGCGCCTGGCCGCCATTAACGCCAGTATCCGAAAGGTGTCGTCAATCAAGTCCACCTCGGATTCGGGCACCGTGGCCAGGCTTTGGGCGTCTGGCAGGGCGTTATCAAGCACCGCCACGAAGGTCCGGCCAGCCCGGGGCCAGGCATCCTCACCCTGTTTGAACTGGCTCCAGCCAAGCATATAGCGGGCCTTGCTGGCCAGGTCCGGCCTGATGCCCTCCGAGTCGAGCAATAACCGGTATCCGGATTCCGCCTCCAGGTACCGGCCCCGGGAGAACGCGTCTTCGGCAACCCGGAAACGCGCCTCCGGCACCAGGGAGGAGCTGGGATACAACCCCACCAGTTGTTTCAGGCGCTCAACCGAGGCGGCATTCTGCCCGGTCAGGGCATAGGCCTTGGCCATCTGATACAGCAACTCGTCCAGCCGCCCTCCGAAAGCGCCCCGCGCCAGGATGGTTTCATAACTGTCGATGGCCTGCCGATAAATGCCCTGCTCCTCGTCAATGGAGAAGCCGATGTCATCACCCGACCGCTCGCGAATATTGGCCAGCCGATTAAGGGCATCAATGCGGACGGCCGGTTCGTCAGACCTGGCAAACAGGCGCTGGTAACGCCGGGCGACCTCCGCCGGGGAAATCGCGGGCAGTGGCCGGGCTTCAAAGGGCAGAAACACGGGCCTTAACTCGCCAATGGTTTCGCCGTCACGCCCCAGTTCCACCCGGAAGGACTCCTGTGCCGAGGCACCGGTAGCCACCAAAGACGCCAGCAGGAACCCGAGGATGACACGTTTCATGGTTGGCGCTCCCCGATTTTCTCCAGGGCCAGGTACTCATACAGATGCGCAATCTGCTGTTCGGTTTTGTCGAGGCCAAACGCCATTTGCCGGTCCTGGGCTTCCACAAAGGTCAGCGCCAGGGTGTCAAGCCGGTTTTCCGCGTGCTGCCGTAACTGCGCGGCGGTGCCAAGGTGGCGCCGGGTATCACGCAGAAGGGCTTGTGATCTGCCCAGCCACTCCCGCCATTGGACCGGCCGGACGTCCAGCTCACGGGGCAATGCCCGCAATCGGGATGCGGAGTCCGCCAGGGTCTGCGCCAGCTGTTGGCGGGCCTGTTGCTGGCTCGGCGACAATGGCTGCGCAGCCAGCCCCTGCAGACGCGCCTCAAGACGTGCCTGTGTATTCAGAAGCCGCGCCCCAGGCGGAGAATCGATGGTAGCCCGGTCGTTCAGCCGCGACTCCAGGCTGTCAATCCAGACACTGAGATCGTGTTCCTGACGGGACAGTCGCTCGGACATGGCCGCCAGGGACGCTACCCGGGCCACCGCCTGCTGCGCGTCCGGGTTTTCCATGAACCTTAGCAGGTAGGCCATGCGCGGCTGGGTCAGGGTGCGGTTGTCCGCCAGAAACCACTCAATATCCGTATGACGGACGTCTTCCACCAGTGCCTTGTAGGCGCCTTCGGAGCGGATACGCTTCGCCAGCGCCTGCAGGGTCACACGCTCGCTTTCGTACGCCGCACTGGCCGCCAGATAGGCTTCCCCGGACTGGCCGAGATACCCGGCCAGATCATAACCCCGCCCCATGGCCAGCCAGGCATCCGCGACACCGGGATAGGCCAGGGGATACTTCTGGGCCCGGTGCCAGCTCTGCATGGCCGCCCGGTGATTCCCCTGCCCGGCCAGCGCCAGGCCATGGAAGTAGAGCGCCTGGGGCGTACGGTAGTTGTCCAGGCCAACCTTTTCCAGGAAGCCAATGGCCTTGTCGATATTGCCATTCCGGTAGGCAAGGTAACCCGCCCGAAGCAGCAGGCGGCCCCGCAGGTCCCGCGCCCGGGCGGACTCCGGATCCTTCTCCGCCATGGCCAGGGCGACCCGGAGTGCAATCAGGGCCCGGGATGGATCAAGGTCCTCCCGGGCGTAGGTGGTGGCGAGATTCAGATAACCCACCGCAGCCCAATAGCCTTCCCGCATACCCGCCAGCACACCACCGGCGCCGTCCACATCGCCAGCCTGACGCTTCTCTTCCGCCTGCTCAAACAGCGCTTGCTGTCGGCTCTCACCCTGGCCTGCCCCCGCCTCCGGCGCCAACCAGCCCAGCGACTTGTCCGTTGCACCCGTGGCCAGGGCAAACCGGGCCAGGCCAGCCCT
This sequence comes from uncultured Marinobacter sp., assembly GCF_946886895.1. Next base: position 193,753 of record NZ_CAMPJO010000008.1, read on the forward strand.
CAGATCATCGGGGACTTCGTTACCAGAGGCCTGGGCGGTGGCGCACATCAGGGCAAGCACCAGCAGACAAACATTCACGAGAACGCTCACTTACTTCCACTCAACCATGGATACATCGGGCTCATAGTCCGGCGCATTAGCGCTAAGGCCCAACTGCAATCTCAGGGTTCCGGGACGCTTCCGGAAGCGGTGGACGGACTCCCGGCGCACGAAATCATCATTGGCGGATCGGGCAGTGATCACCGCCTTCAGTTCGTGGGTGCCGTCTGGCAGGTTGCCGGTATACACCTGCTGCACACCGCCAGCTTCCAGGGCCGCCTGTTCACGATCGGAATAGAGATGCGAAGCAACCGGTATGCTGTTGAGATAGAGCTCAATGGAGTCCAGATCCAGCGCCTGCCGGGAGTCGAGGGTCAGAAACACGGCCATCCGGGTGTCCGCCGGGTGCAACAGGGCCTGCTCCAGCTCAAACACTTTGGCTGCGTGCTTCAGAACATCGGTGTTGAGCCTTTCGATCTCGCGGTCAAGATCCGATGCGAGGGCCGGCAGGGCCAATAACCCGGACAGACAGACGAACACCGCAACAAACCGTTTGTGCCACTGCATCCGGTACGGGATGGGTGGTTGTGAGCCGAACATAAGCCTCCTGCCCTGCAACTATCTGGTAAATATTGGTAACCAAACCGGCAGAAAGAGTAACACTTGGTAACCGGCAAGAACGGTATCCAGATCACCAAATGGGCACGAGGAAATGTCGAATTATTTAACAGGTGTTCGATGGGAGTTCAGCGCCTCGACCCGATCGGATATGGCAAGCGCTGGTGCGGCCTTGTTTTTGCTGAGGTTAATCTGCATGGCCCTGTTATTGCTAAGACTCACTGTGGCGGGAGCGCACAACTGGCAATCCCGCCTGATATGCCGAGCTTTGCCGATGCTCTCAACCGCATCGGCTTTTTTTTGGGGCAGCGTCTTCTACTTGGTTAACTGCTTCATGGCCGACTCGAGGCCACTGACGGTCAGTGGGTACATATGGTGGTTGACCAATTGCCGGGTCATGGCCAGGGAGCCACCATTGCCCCAGTAACTTTCAGGCAGGGGGTTGAGCCAGACCACCTTCCGGAAGTGGTCGGTAATGCGCTGAAACCAGGTAGCACCGGCCTCTTCGTTCCAGTGCTCGATGGAGCCACCGGGGTGTGAAATTTCATAGGGCGCCATGGTGGCGTCACCCACAAAGATGACCTTGTAGTCCGGCGAATACTTGCGAAGAATCTCCCAGGTACTGGTGGTTTCATTCATCCGGCGAACGTTGTTCTTCCAGAGACTTTCATAAATGAAGTTATGGAAGTAGAAATACTCCATGTGCTTGAACTCCATCCGGGCCGCAGAGAACAACTCCTCGCACACCCGCACGTGAGGGTCCATGGAACCGCCCACATCGAAGAAAATCAGCACCTTCACCGCATTGTGGCGCTCCGGAACCATCTTCAGATCGAGATAGCCGGCATTGCGGGCGGTCGACCGGATGGTATCGTCCATATCCAGCTGGTCGGCCGCGCCCTGGCGGGCAAATTTCCGCAGACGGCGCAAGGCCACTTTGATGTTGCGAATACCCAGCGTGATGCTGTCATCCAGATCCTTGTATTCCCGCTTCTCCCAGACCTTGACGGCCCGGCCGTGGCGACCGTTCTTCTGGCCGATGCGGAATCCTTCCGGGTTGTACCCGTTGGCACCGAACGGAGACGTACCACCGGTGCCGATCCATTTGTTGCCGCCGGCATGGCGCTCCTGCTGTTCTTCCATGCGCTTTTTGAACGTTTCGATCAGCTCTTCCAGCCCACCCAGCGACTCGATCCTGGCTTTTTCCTCGTCACTCAGATGTTTCTCGAATTCCGCACGCAGCCAGTCGTCGGGAATCAGGGCTTCGAGCAGCGCATCCAGGTTTTCGATGCCTTCGAAATAAGCCTGAAAGGCACGGTCGAACTTGTCGAAGTGGCGCTCGTCCTTGACCAGGCACAAACGCGCCAGGTAATAGAACTCCTCCATGTCGGCGAACGCCAGCCGATGCTGCAGCGCTTCCAGCAGATCCAGGAATTCGCGCAGGCTCGCGGGCACCCTCGCCCGCCGCACTTCGAGAAAGAAATCAATCAACATAACACGTGGCTCTTTTTGAGAATCAGCTACGGCGCCGCGCCATGAACGCCAGCTTCTGCAACAAGTGTACATCCTGCTCGTTCTTGACCAACGCACCGTACAACGGTGGCAGCGCGGAACTGGTGTCCTTTTCCTGCAACATCTTCGCCGACAGCTCGTCCGCCATCAGCAGCTTCAGCCAGTCGATCAATTCGGAGGTGGACGGTTTCTTCTTCAGGCCCGGCACCTTGCGGACATCGAAGAACACTTCCAGGGCATCCCGGACAATCGCCTGCTGCAGTCCCGGGAAGTGCACATCAACGATGTCCTGCATGGTGTCATGGTCCGGGAAGCTGATGTAGTGGAAGAAGCAGCGACGCAGGAAAGCATCCGGAAGTTCTTTTTCGTTGTTGCTGGTAATCACCACAATCGGTCGCTGTTTCGCTTTCACAACTTTCTGGGTTTCATACACAAAGAACTCCATGCGATCGAGCTCAAGCAGGAGGTCGTTCGGGAACTCGATATCCGCCTTGTCGATTTCATCGATCAGCAGCACCACCTGCTCATCCGCCTCGAACGCCTCCCACAACTTGCCTTTAACGATGTAGTTGCTGATGTCCTTGACCTTCTCATCGCCAAGCTGTGAATCCCGCAGCCGGGACACCGCATCGTATTCGTAAAGGCCCTGCTGCGCCTTGGTGGTGGACTTGATATGCCAGGGAATCAGTCGCAGCCCCAGGGCAGCGGCCATTTCCTCCGCCAACAGGGTTTTGCCGGTGCCGGGCTCGCCCTTGATCAGCAGCGGCCGCTGGAGCGTGATCGCGGCGTTGACCGCCATTTGCAGGTCATCGGTGGCTACGTATTTATCGGTACCGGTAAACTTCATGGGTCGGGTTCCTGTCAGTTACTTTTTCGAATCTTTGTCGCCGGGACGGTCTTCCGGCTCATCGTCGTTGGTTTCCGGAGGCGGTTCATCGGCCTCCGGAAGGTCGTCAAATTCCGAAATATCGAAATCGTCCAGACCAAATTCGTCATCCTCGGTCTCTGGCTCGTTTTCTGGTTCAGGGTCTGGCTCGGTTTCCGACTCAGAGCCTGGCTCCACCTCCGCTATCGGAATCTCTTCGTCCGCCACCGCTTCTTCCGATAGCGACTGATCCGCGGCTTCGGGCTCCGGTGCCTCTTCGATTTCCAGGCCCTCCACGGTTTCACGTGTTGCCGCTGCGCTGGCCTGCGCTTCCGCCCGCCGACGACGCAACCGGAAGCCGAACCAGCCGAGCAACCCCAGCACCATCACACCACCGGCGGCCGCCGCGACGGGCACCCAGGGCCAGGGCTGTTGTTCCGGGGCTGGCGGTTTCTTGTCGGGCACCTCCACCTGGCTTATATCGATGGGGGCCGGAATCACCGGTGCCGGTTCGGGCTCAGATACCCGCTCGGGCTCCGACTCGGGTTCCGGCTCAACCGCTACGTCCGGTTCGGACACAGGCGGCCCCTTGAACTCCGTGGTTGCCGAAAATTTGCGGGCAAAGGTCTGACTCTCGGCAATCACCTCCACCTGGTAGACGCCTGGCGCGGGCAGGGTCTCGATGGTGTCACCGTACACGCCATCCGATGGCGGTCTCTCTCCCGATATCGTCTTGCTGCCACTGCGGCCGTCTTCAGACGTAATGGTCAACCGGACATCCAGCACCTTGAGAAAATCCGGGTTGGTGATTTTCTCCTCCGATTCAAAAAACGCGATCTGGAGGTCAATAGGCTTTGCCTCTGAGAACGTTGTCGGTACCTGGCTCACCATCATGTTCAGGTCACTGACCACCGTTACCCGGCTGCCCTCACCCAGCTCACCCTCTATACGCCATTGGCCGGCCATGGGATCGGTGATGGTGATCAGGTCATAACCGCTCTCCCGGGCCCAGCGGACATTCGCCGGAAGGTCGTTCAGGGTCGTGGTGGTGCCATCGGGGCGCACCAGCGCCAGTTCCCGGGAAGCCCGGGTTTCATCGCGCCCCCAGAAAATCAGGGCGGTAAATTCCCGGACGCCGGAATCCACCTGGAAGCCGTTGCCCTCGATCGGGATCTGCGCCTGCGGCACCGCCGAGTTCAGGGCATCCGCGAAAGCGATGCTGAGCGCATCAGCAGTGCCTGCTATCCGGAAACTGCCACCGGTTGTCTCCGCCAGGGTTTCCAGAAAACCGGCATCGGCCTCGGATGACAGCGCCACCGGATGAACGGTGGCGCCCTGTGCCGCCAGATCCGTCACCAGCGACTTCAGAATGCGGGTTTCCTCGGCCTGATTGACCCCGGCGTCGTTGGAAATGTCGACCTTGCCGTCAGTCAGCAGGATAAAGTGCGTGTTGGCCAGGCTTCCGCCGGAGAGATACGGATCACTGGCCACCTCGAGGGCCTTGCCCAGATTGGTGCGCAGCGCCACCGAATTGATCGCCTCGGAGCGTTCGATAGCGGTTGCTCGCCAGTCGTCCGTCACTTTGCCATGGGGGACGAGCATGTTGACATACTGGCCGAAGGTCCACAGCCCCGCCGTGCTGCCTTCAGGCAGCATTCTCGCCAGCAGCCGCACCGCCGGTCGGCGGAGGTTGTCCGGGTCGTTCGCCCTCATGGACCCGGAAATATCCACGATAATCCGGACATCCGGCGTCTCTGGCATTGCCAGCTCCGCGGGCGCCTCTTCGGCCACACCCAGGGGCGCCAGCAACGCCGCCAGCAGCCCAAAGGCAAGGTGTCTGAGGATTCTGATCATGGGGAGATGCATCCGCCTGTCCCGGTAGGTTTGCCGTTACCGCCGTACCAGGCGATAGCGGACCAGGTCGAGAATCCATACCAGCAGCATCACCAGGCCAGCCAACCCGAGGTTGAACAGTGCCCTGCCGGCCGCCTCGGTATTGCCGAGAATCAGCTCATAGCCGCCAAACAGCCAGGCGGGAACCCACCAACCAGCGACTTCCGCGGACTCCACCGGCGTCAGCAGAAGCGCCACCAGGGCCGCAAGCAACAGCGTTCTCAAGCCATACAGAGGGAGGAAGCGGAACAGCCGCTTCATCAGATAAAAAAACACCACAAAGGCGATAGCGTAGGCCGTCCAGAAAATGCCGTAGGCCAGTTGTGCGTCAGTATCAATCATTACAAAACCCAGTGAATGATGTGTTCTTCCCAGTCCTGTTCGGGCACCCGTGCCTCGGAGACCGCCTTGTGCCGGATTGACACTCCGGACAGGTGCACCGAATCCGGGTCACCCGTGCGCAGTGGGTGCCACTCGGCCAGTGGCCGCCCCTCTGCCAGCGTACGATAGGCGCAGGTGTGGGGAAGCCAATGGTAGTCGTTAACGGTGCCCGGTGTCAGTACTGTGCAACCAGGAACCTTGCTCAGCCGCTCCTCGTAGACGGTACAGCGGCAGGTGTCCTGATCCATATACCGACAAACCAGATCGGTGTGGTACACCTCGCCGGTGTCTTCATCCTCCAGCTTGTTCAGGCAACACTTGCCACAGCCGTCACAGAGGGATTCCCATTCCCCGGCTGTCATTTCGTCCAGGCGTTTGCGCTGCCAGAACGGAATCTGTGCAATCATCGGCTGCCCTGCTCCGGCTTTTTCCGGAAATCAACCACATAGCCGTCTTGCTCTTCCGGCATTTGCAGGTAGAAATCCTTGTCTGCGATGGCCTTGAGCACCTGGTCGGCATCGGCCCGCGCGAGTTTTCGCTCAGGCGTCAGTATCAGGTCCATGGAATGAATCGGCTGCCCGAAAATACCTCGCAGGCTCTCCGGCAGGTCGTCCCATCGCTGGCCACGGCGCACAAAAAGGTAGGTGTCGTTTTTCTTGCTACTGCGAAAGACCGACACGAATTCCCGGTTTTTCATGATTTCAGCAATTCCTCTATATCCGGCCGTACGGAGGCAATAATTTGCTCACGCCAGCCGTGGAAAAAGGGGTTGTCCGCCAGCGTGCGGGTCTGTACCAGGCGCTCCAACCGTTTCCTGGGAGCCAGAAGCTCTATCGGTATATCAGCGTCTTCCGCGGCTTTTCTGAATACACGCTTCAATTGCTTGAAAAACATCTGCTGGTCCCGTGTCAGGGGCGGCGCAATCGGTTCCAGTCCCGAATTATCGGTGGTGCGGCCACGATCAACAAGCGTCAGCAGCGTTTCACCATAACGGCGGACCGCGCCGGATGGCACCCCCTGAATGTTCGACAGTGCCCGGAGCGACCCGGGCAGGGTTTCCGCGATGGCAATCAGCAACGCGTCCGAGAGCACCCGGTTCCGGGGCCGGTCGCGATGCTGACATTCCTGCTCCCGCCACTTGACCAGCTCCCTGAGCACGCCCTGCTGTTGCGGAGACAGGGTCCAGCCACCCCGAAGCTTGAGGTAATGGCTGTCGGGGTCGTCCTGTTCCGCCAGTTCATCGGCGAAACGGGTGGACTCCTCCGGCAGGGCACTTTCCAGGCCCCGTTCCCTGAGACCAGCCATCACCCAGTGGTACATGGGCAGCAGGAACCGGACATCGTCCAGCGCATAACGTTGCTGGGCATCGGTTAACGGCCGGGTGATCCAGTCTGAGCGGGTGACGGACTTGTCCAGCGTTTCTCCGAACAGGGTCTCCACCAGCCTGGCATAACCCAGGGAGAAACCGGAGCCCGCCAGGGCCGCGCCAATCTGCAGATCGATCACACCTTTGGGCTCAACGCCGAGCCAGTGCCGGAACAGTTCCAGGTCCTCACTCATGGCGTAGAGCAGCTTGGGCCGCCCGGGATCCGCCAGGACCGCCCGGAAGGCTTCCGAGCGTTCGGCAACCGCCGGGTCCACCAGACAGTAATGATGGCCGCGGCCGAGCTGGACCAGGCCCGGGATCGGGTAGAAGGTATCGACCCGCTCGAACTCCGTATCCAGTGCCAGAAACTCGCCGGCCAGGCTCTCAAGCCACTGATCGAGGGCGCCCGGAGTATCAATCCAGTGAACGGTGTCGGGTGCCGGCGGTACGGCAACGGGAGGTGGGGAAAAAGCCATAGGGGAGCCTGTTTGCGGTTAATCGGACAGTGGCTTCCGGCCACGAAAAGCGTGCGTGAGGGTAAAACCATCCACGTACCCGAGTTCACCGCCCACAGGGATACCATGTGCCAGACGGGTAATCAGGATGTTGCGGCCATCGAGACGATCGGAAATGTAGTGAGCGGTCGCCTCTCCTTCCACCGTGGGATTGGTCGCCAGGATCAGCTCCGTCACGCCCTCACTGATAACGCGGCTCAGCAGACGCTCGATCCCGATTTCTTCCGGACCGACCCCGTCGATGGGTGAAAGGTGGCCCATCAGGACAAAATAGCTGCCCTTGTAATCGCCGGCCTGCTCGATGGCCAGAAGGTCAGAGGGGCTTTCGACAACACACAGGGTACCCGTCTGTCGCGCGGGGTTCTCACAGATGCCGCAGCGTTCGGTATCCGCGAAATTCTGGCAGCTGTCGCACCGACGTACCCCGGTCATGGCCTGGCTCAGGGCGTCGGAGAGCCGGCTACCACCGGACCGGCCACGCTCAAGAAGGTGGAACGCCATGCGCTGTGCTGTTTTCTGACCAACTCCCGGCAAACACCGGAGGGATTCAACGAGTTCATCAACCAGGGGGCTGAAGGCCATGTACTGTCCTCAAACTGCTGGGCCGGCGCATCCGCCGGCTTCAGAACGGCATCTTGAAACCGGGCGGCATGCCCATACCGGACATCATGCCCGACATCTTGTCTTTCTGGTTTGCCTCCACCCGACGGACGGCATCGTTAACCGCCGCGGCCAGCAAATCCTCCAGGATGTCCTTTTCTTCGGACAACAGAGACGGATCAATGTCGACTTTGCGGACATCATGGCGACCGTTCATGGTGACCTTCACCAGCCCGGCGCCGGATTCGCCCGTTACTTCGGCTTTGGCAATTTCTTCCTGGGCCTTTTGCATGTCTTCCTGCATTTTCTGGGCTTTTTTCATCAGGTCGCCCATATTGTTCATCATGACCTTATCTCCTGCTTGCTTCGGCTGGCCGGATACTCTCTTCGACGACCCGCGCCTCAAATCGTTCAACAATGGACTGCACCAACGGGTCCTGACGAATGGCCTCTTCCGCCGACGCCTGGGCTGCTTTACGCCGGCGCTCTTCAAAGGCCGATGGCGTCTCGCCACCGGGATCGCCCTGCTCTATCCGTAATTGGGTGGAGGCGCCAAAACGGTTTCTCAAGGCATCCAGGATTTTTTCTTCGTGACGGGGATTCAGTAGCCGGGCATGCCCCTCATCAATGGTCAATACGACGGTATCGCCGTCCCGGGCCATGCTGCCGTGACTGGCCAGGTTACCCGGCATACCGACAATGCCCAGGGTCCGGAAGTCCCGGGCCCAGATAAACTCTTCACCGTCGCCAGCCCCAGGCTCAATGGCAGGTTCCGGTCGCATTTCCGGCTCTGGCTCTGGCTCTGGCTCTGGCTCTGGCTCTGGCTCTGGCTCTGGCTCTG
>NZ_CAMPJO010000009.1 GCF_946886895.1 uncultured Marinobacter sp.
CGGATCAGAGCTTAACTGCACCATCAAGCTGTCCAACTGATGGGGTCCACCTCAACTACCACCCTCCCCATCGTCTTCGCCTTTAGCGCCCAGAGTTTTTATAAAAGGAAAAACCTGGTCGCGCACCGTATTGAACATGTCTTCCGGAGCGAAGTCTTTAAAGCGGGACCAGCGCAGGTTGTCCTGGTCCGGCGGAAAAACCGGATCATCAATGGCTTGGCCAGTGCGCTGGGCCTTGCGCTCCTTGAGTGTATGCAGCTCATCCAGCCGCTTGATGAAAAGCAGATAGGTCAGCTGTTCAATCACGGACAGCGGGTTGGATACCCCGCCGGACCACATGGTGTCCCAGATTTTGTCGACTTTGGATTTAAGTTCGCCGGTTATCATCAGATTGCTGGTTCTCTCTTAAAGTGAAAAAAATGCTGGTGCTTCAGAATTCAGCTGAGCAGATCTCCTTGGGAAACCTCGGAACCTGCAACGATCTCCAGGATTTGTGCAAGGTACGTTTTCGCCTCCTTTGGCTCCGTGGACTTGCGGAGGTACTCCGGAATCAGCTCCACAAATTCAGACGACGAAACAGGCTCGTGCTCCACCAACGCCTCGATCATGGCGGGACGCAACAATCGTCTGTCTTTGGGCGTATTTGGGAATTGCTTCGCAATAATCGTTTCGCCAAACGCTTCCAATCGCCCGCGCAGATCAGACGAGTCCTCCAAAAGCTCAATCACTTCTGGAGTATCAAAATCCTGAGCGCTCTCCACTTCTTCGACAGGCTCAGCATCCAACTCAAACGATTCTTCTGCTTCAAGCTTTTCTGTTTTAAGGCTGTGCAGTTCACGAATGATGGGGTCCAGTTCGCCTTGGGGATTACTGTACCAGTCCGTTGACCAAATGCGTCGGATTCTCCACCCGAGTCGCTCTAATACCTCTTGTCGCAAGCGATCACGATCGCGTGCTGATTTAGCAGAGTGATAGGTTGCGCCATCGCACTCGATTCCCATTAAATAGCGGCCCGGCTTACCCGGGTCTTTCACGGCAATGTCGATAAAGAATCCGGCTACGCCCACCTGGGCTTCACTCTCAAACCCGGCTTGGTGAAGGGCCTCCATTACGGAAACTTCGAAATCGCTGTCGGGCGTTTTGCCGGTGTGCACCGGAGTTCCGTCCATGTTGCCTTTTTCGGCGTAATCGAGAAAATTGCGCAGGGCAATGACGCCACGTTTGGACGTCTCCGAAATCAGGATGTCGTCAGAGCGCATGGAGCTAAAGATGTGCATCCGTTTTTTGGAGCGGGTGAATAAGACGTTCAAACGCCGCCACCCTACGTCTGAGTTAATTGGGCCGAACCTTTGATAAACGCGCCCACCAATTTCGCTAGGGCCATAGGTGCAGGAAATGAAGATGACATCCCGCTCATCACCCTGAACGTTTTCCAGGTTTTTGATGAACAAGCCATCTTCCAAATTGCGAAGGTTTTCGACGGCCTCTGAAACGGCATCGTCTAGCTTGCACTCTTCTTCAACGGCACGCTCTATCTGCTCACGCTGTTTCGAACTCATGGCCACAATACCGAGAGATTCCTTCGGGTGCTGCTGCGCGTGCTTTACAACTGCTTTGGCAACAATCCGGGACTCTTCGACGTTGTACTGGTTTACGAATCGTCCGCCTTTGACGTAACTGAATTTCACGCCGAATTCTTTAGCCTTTGCGTGGGGCGATGGGAAAATGACGAGGTCGTTCTCGTAGAAGTTGCGGTTCGAGAAAGCGATCAGACTCTCGTGCTGAGAGCGGTAGTGCCAACGCAGCCGCCGCATTTTGAATAACGGCATGGATGCGTCGAGGATGCTGTCGGTCTGCGCGAGAGCGGCGCTTTCTTCATCGTCGTCGTTCATATCCTGACGGTCGAAGAAACTTGTAGGCGGAAGCTGCTTGGGATCGCCAACAACAACCAACTGTCCACCTCTTGCGATTACGCCGAGCGCGTCTTCAGGTTTTACCTGGGACGCCTCGTCCATGACCACCAGATCAAACTGAAGCTCACCGGGTTTTAAATAGTGTGCCGCCGACATAGGCCCCATCATGAAACACGGCTTCAAAGCCAACAGAGCGTCACCTGCGCGATTGATCAGCTGACGGATAGGAATGTGACGTGTCTTCTTGCCAAGCTCGTTATTGATCAGAGCCATGCCTGTGTATTCGGACTTTCTCCCTCCGGAACTTCCCTGTGGAACGTGGCGTTCGGCCAGTGCACTGGCAATTCGTTTTCTTTGAAGCGTCTTCAGTTTTTGATCGTATTCCCGGAATGTGCCTTGCAGAGCTTCCTGGTTCTTTCCGGAGACTCTTTGAAGGTGAGGACGCTTAGTGAGTATTTCTCTCGCCAACTGATCAAAAATTGCCAGATCTAACGCAGCCGCTGCATCAGAGACATTAAGCTTGCCATTGGTGACGATTCGCCAGATTGGCTCAAGGCCCTGAGCTTTCATTTCATTCCGAATACGCACGAAGTTGATCCAGTCGTTAAGCCATTCTGGTTTTTGAATCGCCAACTGGTTTCGCTCTCGAAGCTCTTCGATGTTCCATTCAGCATGATTAAACCACTGAGCCGGATTTGACTCTGCCTTGCTCTTGAACTGTTCATACGCCTCGTCTTGGGACTGCCAAACCGAAAAGTAGTCCCGGGCTTTGGCCTTAAGGACTTCATAATCCGCGTGAGTTTTCACGGAGAGAATCACATGTCTTAATGGCTCGAACCTGAGCTTGCGACGGACATAATAGGCAAAGTCCAATGTTTCACGAATGCTCTCAAGCGCTTCTTCGTTTTTCACATCTTGGCCAACTCGCAATTCAACCTCAGGAGCGAACAGCTCTCGAAGCAAATCTTTATCCTGGAACTTGGACTGCGCGTTTTGCAGAGCCTTGAGCTGCTCTGTGCTGGCTTGAAGATCGGCAATGGTGAATTCTTTGTCTTGAAACCACTGTTGAATCGCCTCCACGGCGGGCTGAAACCGACCATACTCAGATAATAACGTTCCCTGCTCTCCGGTTAGAGCCCGATTCCGACCTACTTCTTGCTCAAGACTCGGCATGACGGATTGGATTTCATCGAGCGCATCGAGAATGGCCTGGAGCTCCGAGTTGAAGCCTTTTTCTTCGAACTGCTGAACACCTCTGAACAATTTTTTATCAAGAGAGAGGATGCTGTCCCCGATGTCGACTTTCGGACCAAAACCAATCCCATAGGTTTCACGGACTTTTTTATACCACTCGCGCAAACGAAAGAGATCTTCGACCGACGTATCCAAGCCATCAAATTCAGGCCCTAACGCTCGCTGATAACGCTTCGTGTCGAATTCTGCCAGGCCCTGCGAGTATTCGACTGCTTCATTCAGGACTGTGCCTATCTGTTTGACGTTCAAGGCAGGATTAACAGCCACTTCTTTTAAACGCTTACGAGCCCGCCACCAGTTGCCCGAAAACCACTTTCCGATTCCCGTGCGTACTGCTTGAACCTGCAATGCCTGAAGCTCTGCAGACTCTGGTAGCTTCTCCAGATCCATGAGCTGGCCCACCGCCTCTCTCAATGGCCGAAGGTGGCGCACTTGTTGGTCAAGATCCTGCAAAGCAGAATCAGCATCTTCTTCATCAAAGAGTTCAGAACGAAGATTAATCAGGGAACTATCCAGAGCCCCAATCACTTCGATCATTTCGATTGAGGCGCCTAGATCGTCCACAGTCGGCTTAAAGGTTTCACGCAGTGGCGAGGGTAGCGCCGATTCAAGCTGCTCCAACTGGGCAGCAAGCGGCTGCATCTCAGCTTCCAACTTTTTCAGCCTCAAAGTGGCGCGGACAATGTCGTTAAAACTGGTGGACTGATCCGCCCCCGTCAGCCGGCTTAAGTTTGGAAAGGCTGGAATGACCTCTCCACCTGCCAGACTGGTGAGCTTTTGTTTCGATACGTCTTTTGAAAGATCTTCGTAGCTTTCCTGAACGTTCCGATGGAGACGAAGCAACTCTTCGACCTCTGAAGATGTCTGCTCGTCGAGACGATCCAAAGCTTGGAAAAGCTCCTTTTTCGAAAGCTCTGGCAGGTCTCGCAAATCAAGCGCAAGCGCTTCGCAAGCTTCCAGCGTGGAAAGCAAAGATATGTCGACCTGAATGGCTTCTGCCAATTCCATGGTCCGTGTCTGAAGCTGCTCGAGAGCGCGCTGCCATTCCTCGACAACAGAAACAACCTGTTGGGACTCGAACATCTGAATACTGGTATTTTCAACGCCAGACCAGGGGTGGTCGTGAAGATCAGCGTCCACTCCCACCTGCTCCCGCATGGCAGAAAATATCTTCTGGAATTCGTTAACCTTATCGACCAGTTCTAAGCGCTTTAGATCGGTAAGTGCCTCTCCGGAGAGACCATCGACGTGAACATCTGCCGGACTGACCTCTAGCTCTTGTCGATATCGAGATGCGCCGCTGAGGATTTCATGAATTGTCCGGTTTGTATTTGCCCATGGTTCGTTGATTTCCTGAGCGTACTGATTGAGGCTTTCCTTGAGTTGTTCATAACGCGTGATTTCAGCGTCGATATTCTGTGTAGACCGAAGGTGCTTTTCTCGAACAACCCTCGAATTTATATCCTCAAGCACTTTTCGCTTCTGGGACTTGTGGCTGTGAAGCTCTAAACAAAAGTGTCCGAGATCTGCCTTATCGAGACGCGTTTTAACGACATCGAGCGCGGCCATTTTCTCGGCAACAAACAGGACTTTCTTACCGCTGAGCATGGCAGCGGCAATCAAGTTGGTGATGGTCTGTGACTTCCCGGTTCCCGGCGGACCTTCTATGACCAGGTTTTCACCATTTACGGCATCAATAAGTGCGCTGTGTTGGGAGCTATCAGCGTCGTCAATAAGTGGAAAGAAATAATGAACGTCTTCAACTTGATCAATGTAGTGTTCGGCAGAATTGCCGCCGCCCTCTCCGGATTTATTCTCTGAACTCTTAAAAAAACGTTGAACAATCGGATGTTGAATCAAGTTGCGCTCGTCTAGGGGCCAGCGCCTCGGGTCTAGGTCGAGATACATCAGCATCTTGCCAAAGTTTAAAAGAGCAAGGGCACCGTATCTGCGCACAGACCAACCCGGTTTCGTGCTTTTGATTAACTTGGAAACTTTATCCAAGTATTCTTCAGGAGACAGCTCTTCCTCGACCTCTGGAAGTGCCAATCCGAAATCCAGAGCGAGCTTCTCCTTGAGGGATAGATTCGGGAGGATGTCTTCGCCTGTGTAACTCAGCGTGTACTGATAGGTTCCAGTTCGATGATCCAGCTTTCCGCGGCTAAGGTGCACAGGCACCGTAAACAATGGTGCGAGCCGTGTCTTTGAGGAGTCATCCTTTTCAGTCCACTCCAAAAAGCCAAGAGCCAAATACAAAATGCTAGCGCCCATCTCTTCGATAGCAGTTTGCGCTTTGCCTCGGATGGCCCTCAGTCTCGATTCCATCTCGGGCGGATAAAGGAGCACTTGAATGGCGTCGTCCTGGTGCTTTTCATCACCAGGGGTCTCTTCCTTCCTTGGAAGGTCGTACCCGATGTCGAAACCTAGCACCTTAGCCCATTCTCGAGCGTCGGGATTGGGTTTGAGGCGGTTTTCTTCCCCTGTTTCCTCATCGATCTCTATGTAACCGTGCTCAATCAGCTGTCTTCGCGTCGGCGAAGGAATTGGCTTAAATCTAAGTTCGCGGTCAGCGAGCAGCTCTTCGCAAAGCTGATTGGGTACTTCGTCAATAATTCTTAGTGCTGCGCTTTTTTGGTGAAGAGGAAAGTTCAGCAGTCGATTCCGTGCTGTCAGGTCTAGGAGCTTCTTCCGCATGAGCTCTAGCGACTCGAGTACAAACGGATCAGAAGATTTCAAAAAAACATCTGCAGCCTGGTCATTTTGCTCGTTAGACATAGGTTCGCTCTTTTCTGTTTTTGAAGGCCGCGCAGCGCAGCTCTCACGTTCCTTTTCAGACTCGGTGGTTCTTGATTGTTTATGCTTAGGAGCGCGACTCGGCTGTTCTTTAAGGAGATCTTCAACACGTTTCTGCAACTGTCGTGCAGCGCCTGTCTTCCGATAGCTTAATTCGAAGAGAACATCTTCTAAGAAAGATGTATTACTCGCATTTCGATTAACTACTTTGCTTAACCGACTGAAATCTAACGCAAGGTAAGGCCGCCTTTCCATACTGCCCCTGAGACTAGATTATTAGTATTTTTAACGCATCAAGGTGCCACTTTTTTCTGTTATATGAAAGAGATGAACTGACTTTCTTTTCTTTCAACCAGTGGCAAGAATGTGGTTCGCCTTTTACAAGAAGCCGAAGGACTCGTTCCCTGATTTGTGTCACAGCCATTTGCTACACCTCAAAAGCAAAAACTCAAGCCCAACATCAAAGGCGTTGATGTCTATCTCGCGGAGCTCATCATAGTCAGCAAAAGCCCGGAGTGTGTTCCGCTTGCGTTTCCCAGGCCCGTGGTGACGCGGTTCAGGGAATATGCCCTGGCCGGTTTCCAGCCCGTTATTAGCCGGGCGAGCGCGGTGCACCGAGCAAAGTATAAATCATTAGAAGCAGTGCGTGCTCCAGGCACTAAAGTGAAGTCATTTACAGCCAGTGCTTCCGGAGGTGGCCGAGCGGATTTACAGGGCTGGAGAACCGGCACGTCCCAAAACACGATATCCGGTCACACCGCAGACCCATGTCGCCGCCCTTATCACTCGAATTCTGCCCCACTATTTCCAGTGGAGAATATTGAGGTAGTTTAACCATCCCATTGGAATCAGTGCATGCTTGATTGGGGTTATCCATCTTCAAACAACGCGAGCGGTAATGTCCCGCATTAAAACCGAGCTTTGTATTTTCGCAGCCTCGGCGCCCTACCTTGTTTCACCCCGGCGACTCCACACCACGCTCCTTCGATGCCTGAATATCCACAGGCGGCACCCCCAGGTCCTGCCACTTCTCCGGATGGCAGGTAAACAGCAGTATCTGATGCCGGCTGGCCGCATCAAACAGGATGCGTTTCATGTCTTCGAGGCGCTCGCTGTCACTGTGCACCAGGGTGTCGTCCAGTATCACCAGGGTTGGCCTTCCGGCTTCCCGCAGCAGATCGGCATAGGCCAGTCGGCTGATCAGTCCCATCTGTTCCCGCGCACCAAAACTCAGTTCGGTGATCTGCCCCAGTTCGCTGCCCCGGCTGAAGGTGCCGGGCCGTAGCTGTTCGTCGACTTCCAGGGAGGCTTCCGGGAAAAGCACCGACAGGTAATGGTTGAGGTGCTTTTGCAGCGGTGCCTGCAGGCGCCGTGTGAGGGCCTGGCGTTTTTCCGTGAGCAGGGTCAGCAGCAGATCCAGTGCCTGGGCACGGCGGTGCAATTCCTGATAGCGGCGGTTGCATTGGTCGAGCTCGGCTTCTTTTTCGTTGAGCTGTTCTTCCAGCCCTTCCGCACCCCAGGCCTCCAACCTGACTTTGATATCCCTGAGCTCACGCCCCCGGTTTTCCTGGGTCTGGCGCAGGTTATTAACTGCGTTCTGGTACCGCTCGATGTCCTGTTTGAGAAAGTCCGGTCGGGCTTCGCGGATTTCCCGTTCGCGGCGTTCGAGGCTGGCTTGCAGTTCGGTTTGTTGTTTTTCGATGTTCGCCAGGTCGGTGGTTAACTGTTGAAGTTGCTGCTGTCGTTCCGGGCTCTTTTCTTCATCGGCCAGTCGCTGCCATTCGGCTTTGGCGTTGTCCCGGGCCTGTTTCAGGGCCGACAGGGTGGCCTGATGCTCGCGGTCATCAGCTTCGGCCTTATCCAGCGCGGTGCCTGCCTGAACGAAAATGGCCTCCGCTTCTTTCAGAGCGGGTACCTGCTCTTTCGGGTCCGGTTCTGGCGTGGCCTGCAATTGGCTTTTGGCTTTCTCCAGTTCGCTTTCTGATTCGCTCTGTTCGGCGACAAGTTGCTCAATGCCGGCCGGGGCCACGGATTTGAGTAAGTCTTCGGCGTGCTTCAGGGTTCTTCCGGCACTTTCAAAGGCTGAAAGGCGGTCCTCTGCCTGTTCCACCGATGTCACACTCAGGGTCTTCAGCTGTTCTGCAAAGCTGTCCTCGAGGGTTTTGAGCTTCCTGCGGGTGCTGGCCAGCTCTTCGCCACCGGGCGTTATGCCCAGGGTACCCACGCCGGGGATCACCAGGGTGGATTCTTCCAGTAGCTGTTGCTCGCCTTGTCCCGTGAGTTGCTCGTTGTTCAGTGTTAATGACGCGCCTGCTTCCAGCTGCCAGTTCAACCGGGTGGCGATGGTTCGTGAACGGATGGTTTCCTCGTTCAGCTGGTTCGCGGTCGTTTTCAGGTTTTTGACCGCGGTTGAATCAATCCGGTTGTCTCTGGCCTGCTGCCTGGCCTGCTCCAGCTGCTGGTGGTAGTCCTTGGCTTTGGCGAGGTTCTGGGTCAGCACCTGTTTGTGCTGCTCAAGCCGCCGGACATCCTGTTCCAGCCGTTCCCGGGTTTGCAGCAAACCGGCAAGCTTGCGTTGCTTCTCCGCCTGCTCATAGGCGGTTCTGGCTTCGGCCAACCGACCGGTAATGGCCGGGGTCTGAGCTTCCGCCAATCGAACGTCACGCTCGGCCCGTTCCAGTTCGGCTTTTCGGCCCTCCAACTGGCGGCTCAGCCCTTCCAGGTGTTCTTTGTTCTGCTGCAACAATCGGTGGTTCTGCTGCAGCTGGGCGAGCGTGGCTTTTTCCTGGTTTTGCTGTTGTTCCAGGCGCTCTACCTGCTGATACCGTGTGCGGGCTTCTTCCAGCTGTCGCTGGGCCTCTTCCCAGGGGCGCTCGGCTTCCGCCTGATCGTAATCCTGGGCGAGTTTGCCGAGTCGGTCGACCTGGTCCTGGTATTGGTGCACTCGCTCCTTCAGCTCTTCGATGTCACGCTCATACAGGGCTCGGTCTTTTTCCAGTTGCAGGTAGTCTCCACGGGGCTTGCCGGTCCCCGTCAGCAGGGTGTCCCGCTGGCTGCGGACGGTGTCAATCAGGTCGTCGCCCCCGGAACTGGCCACCTCTCCGACCATGGAATTCAGGGCGGACTTCAGGTGATCCCCGGCATGCTCGATGGCCTGTTCGATGTCCTGCCCGGTGCCCTGCTCCACCCACAGCAGGCCCGGTATGCCCCAGTGTTCGGCCTTGCTGGCGCCGCGTTTCGGGTACTGGTAGCCCAGCAACTCGGCCAGTTTTTCTTCCGCGTCGTCTTCGCTGTAGGTCTCGGTGCCGACGGTCAGGTCGCAGCGTTTGCGCTGCAGAAAGCTCTTGGTGAGATGCCAATTGCGGTTGTCGTGCTCAAAATCCAGTTCAATGGTGGGCGCCGCGGCGGAATCGCCCCAGGGGCGAAGGTCGTCAACGGCGGTTGAGCGATAGCGCTCGAAAAAAGCCGCCCGGATCGAACGCACCAGGGTGCTTTTGCCGGACTCATTGGGGCCGTGAATCAGGTTGAGGCCGGGTTGCAGGTTGTCCAGCACAAAGGGTTTGCGGAACTGGCGGAGCTGCTCAATGCGCATGCGCTGCAGTTTCATTGGCTGGCCTCCTGTTCCCGCTCTCTGAGCAACCCGGCCAGAATCGCCAGCGCATCCCGGGCGGCATCATCCTGCGCGCCTTCCTGTTCTTGTCCTTCTCCTTGCCCTTGACGCTGCCGCAGGCTCTCGATCACCTCGCCTACATACCCATCGGCTTTCAGGGCGGCAATGTCTTCATCGGTGGGGGCAAGCTGTAAGCCGCTGCGCTCACAGCGAAGGCTGCGAAATCGGGCTTCCGCGACGGACAGAGCCTTCAACAGGGTTTCCTCGCCGGCCAGGGTGACCGAGCCTTCAAGTCGCAGGTCGACCACGGCGGATTCGGGCAAGGCGTCCAGACGCTCCAGCAGTTGCTCAAGATCGGACTGGACGGCCAGGGTTTCCCGCCACTGGTGCCATTGGTAACGCCCGGTTGGTAATTGGGTGACTTTGGGTGTTGCTTCGGGTTCGGCAACCTCAACAATCAGGATATTGCCCGCCTCGTTGTTCCGGAACCGTTCCGGCTCGGGGGTGCCGCTGTACCAGGTGCGGTCATTGATCTGTTTGGTGCCGTGCCAGTCACCCAGTGCGAGGTAATCGAGCCGGCTGGCTTCGGCACGGTCTGGCGCGATGGGATTGGTGGAGTCTATCTCGTCCGGCAACAGGCCCTGGACACTGCCGTGGGCCAGGCCGACCCTCAGGAAACCTTCCGGCGACTCGTAGCCGCTGAACGGCTCGGTCAGATCGCCGTAGGTATGGCGCTGAGTCAGGGGCGCGCAGAGTATGCTCAGGCGCTGAGGTTCCAGATCAATGACGCCAGGCTGAAGCGCAAGGTGGACATTCCCGGGCACCGCACCCAGGCGCTGGGCTCGCGTCCAGACGCTCTCCGCCAGGGCGGCATCGTGGTTGCCGGGCAACATGACCCAGGGGCCGGTGAACCCCTTTGTGGCGTTGAATACCCGGCGGATGGTGCGGTCGGACACCGTTTGAGCATCAAACACGTCACCGGCCACAAATACCGCATCGCACTGATGTTCATTGGCCAGTTGAGCCAGCGTTTCAATGGCCTCGAACCGGGCCTCGACCAGGGCGGCACCGTCTTCGGTTTCAAAACGGGTAAACGCCCGGCCCATCTGCCAGTCTGCGGTGTGCAAAAATTTTGGCATTTCAGGTTCCTGAAGGATCTGGGAATTTTCGCGACATTCTAGACTACCCGCGAACCGGTTACTGCAGCCAGCCACCGCGCCGAATTTCCGGTGAACCTGCAACCTCATGGTTATACAGATAGATCCAGGCCGGGCCAAACGGCGTTTGAAGCTGGCGACGATTGTAATCGCCGGAGGGCCGCGACCCTTACGGACGGGCTCTGATCATGACTTGTCAAAATGCTCCCCCATCAATTCTCTTGCTGACGCGGGAACGCCATTGAAAGCTCATGTATCAAGGCTTGCCCGCCAGCACTCACTCTGTGTACATTGATTGAGTACACTTAAAGGATCAAATCATGCAAACAATCAATGTTCGTGAAACCCGGGAAAAGCTCTCACATATCCTGGACGCTGTGGCGGCCGGCGAAGATATTGTTATCCTTCGCCACGGCAAGCCTGCTGCACGTCTGACTGCCGCTTTCCCAGAAAAAATCCAGTTTCCGAACCGTTCAGGACTCAGGGCATCACTGCCCGCCTGCCAGGAAAGCTCTGCTCAAGCAGTTCGGGAACTCAGAGATGAAGAGCGTTATTGATGCTGTACTTCGATACAAGCGCCGTTCTTCCCTACTATCGCCAGGAACAGGCCAGCGACAGAGTCCAGGCTTTGCTTGATTCGCAGGCCAAGCCTGTTCTTATCAGTCACCTGACTGAAGTTGAGGTGTCAAGCGCATTGGCGCGCTGGGTTCGCATGGGTGAACTCAGTGAACCCCAGGCGAACCGAATAGAAAGTGCCTTCCATGACGATGTGAGTCATGGCCGCTTCGGCCTCTGCCCAATAGAAGCAGCCTACTACCAAAGAGTCAGCCACTGGATTGGAACACGGAAGACAAGCCTGAGGACACTGGATGCGCTTCACCTGGCATGCGCAGAAAGTCACCAAGCTCATTTGATCAGTGAAGATGAAGCTTTGGTGAACGCCGCAATTTTCTTCGGCATTGACGCCAGTTTTGCACCTGAAAAAATCTAGAGAGTGTGTCGATTGTGCTGCCGGGGCCAGTGAAGACGAAGTTCAGAGAACAGGCCCTGGCGGCTTCAAAGCCGGTGATTAACAAAGTCGGGCAAGACCGGCAGGCAAGGTAGTATCGCTTCGAAAGCTACGCCGGGCTGAGCCGACACGCCGCATACTTGAACTCCGGAATCTTCCCAAACGGGTCCAACGCCGGGTTGGTGAGCAGGTTGGCCGCCGCCTCAGCAAAGGCAAACGGTATAAACACCATGCCCTCAGGCATGGCCTGGTCGGCCCGCGCTGTCAGGGTGATGCTGCCACGCCGGGTGGCAACCTGGATGGCCTCACCCGGTGCGATGCCCAGACGAGCCAACTCCGCGGGTGCCAGGTAGGCCGCAGCCTCGTGCTCCCTTTCGTCCAGTACCCGGCTGCGACGGGTCATGGCGCCGGTGTGCCAGTGTTCCAGCAAACGCCCGGTGGTTAAAACGATGGGATAGGCTTCATCCACCGGCTCGTCAGGCGGAAGCGGCCGGGTTGGCGACAATTTGGCCCGGCCACCGGCGCGGGGGAAGGCATCGGAAAAGACAACATCGTGCCCTGGCGCATCGTCGGCTGGGCATGGGTAGGTCACCGAACCTTCGCGCTCCAGGCGTGACCAGGAGATGTGATCCAGCGAGTGCATGCCCTGTTTCATCTCGGCGAATACCTGCTCGGGGCCGGTATAGTCCCATGCCAGTCCGAAACGGCGAGCCATTTCCTGAATGGTCCACCAGTCGGGCTTGGCCTGCCCCGGCGGCGCCAGCGCGGCGCGGCCCATTTGCACCTGGCGATTGGTGTTGGTGACGGTGCCGGACTTTTCCGACCAGGCGGCCGCAGGCAGGATGACATCGGCAAACTGGGCGGTTTCGGTGACGAAGAGGTCCTGCACCACCAGGTGTTCCAGCGCGCCCAGTGCGGCTCGGGCGTGGGTCAGATTCGGGTCGGACATGGCGGGGTTTTCGCCGAGGATGTACATGCCCTTGATCGTCCCCGCCGTAATGGCGTCCATGATCTCCACCACGGTGAGCCCGGGTTCCGGATCCAGCTCGGTGTTCCAGAGTTCTTCAAAGGCGGCGCGCAACTGGGTGTCGCCCACCGGTTGGTAGTCGGGCAGTACCATTGGGATCAGGCCGGCGTCGGAGGCGCCCTGAACGTTGTTTTGGCCACGCAATGGATGCAGACCAGTGCCTGGCCGACCGGTATGGCCACAGGTCAGCGCCAACGAAATCAGGCAGCGGGCGTTGTCGGTGCCGTGTACGTGCTGGGAGATGCCCATGCCCCAGAAGATCATCGCGCTTTCGGCACCGGCATAGGCCCGGGCCACTTCGCGAATGGTGTCTGGCTCAACGCCGCAGATCGGGCTCATGGCCTCCGGGGTCATATCCGAAATACTGGCTGCCAGAGCCTCGAAGCCCTCGGTGTGGGCATCGATGTAGGCCTGATCGTAAAGCCCTTCGCTGATGATCACGTTGAGCATGGCGTTGAAGAGCGACACGTCGCCACCCGGCGAGAAACGCAGGCTGCGCCAGGCATAAGCGTCCAGTGCCTGGCCCCGGGGATCGATGATGATCAGCTTGGTGCCGTTACGGGCCGCCTGCTTGAAGTAGGTGGCGGCGACCGGATGGTTCACGGCCGGGTTGCAGCCGGTGAGAATCACCACATCCGACTGGAGCGCCTGCATAAAGGAGGCGGTCACGGCGCCGGAGCCCAGGCACTCCATCAGTGCTGCGACAGAGCTGGCGTGGCAGAGCCGCGTGCAGTGATCCACGTGGTTGGAACCGAAGCCGGTGCGAACCAGCTTCTGGAACAGCCAGGCTTCTTCGTTGGAGCATTTGGCACTGCCGAAACCGGCGAGTGCGCTGGGGCCGTGTTGGCCTTTGAGTTGCGTCAGCCCGGTGGCCGCGAATTCCAGAGCCTCTTCCCAGCTCGCCTCCCGGAAATGCGTCAAAGGATTGGCCGGGTCAAAGTCCGGGTCGACGCCTTTGGGCGCGCTCTCCCGGCGGATCAACGGCTGGGTGAGCCGTGCCGGGTGCGAGGGATAATCGAAGCCGAAGCGGCCTTTGACGCACAGCCGGCCCTGGTTGGAGGGGCCGTCTTTGCCTTCTACAAACAGGATGCGACCCTGCTGCTCGCCCGCCCCGTTTTGGGCTGGCTCGTCTTTGACGTGATAGGTGAGCTGGCAACCCACGCCGCAATAGGGGCAAACGGAATCCACGGTGCGGTCGGCCTCGGCGGAATCGCCACGACCTTCCGCATCGATCAGGGTGGCGGGCATCAGCGCCCCTGTGGGGCAGGCCTGCACGCATTCGCCGCAGGCAACACAGGTGCTGTCCCCCATGGGGTCGTCGAAGTCGAAGATGACTTTGGACGCGGCGCCCCGGTGCGCCAGACCGATCACATCATTGCCCTGCACTTCCCGGCAGGCGCGCTCGCACAGGCCGCAGGTGATGCAGGCGTCCAGATTGACGTTCATGGCAGAGTGACTGGCGTCGTGGCCCCGGGCGTGGGACAGCGAGTCAGACCGTGGCTCGACATGGTGAACCGTGGGTTCATTGCGCTCTGAATGGGCCGGGATACGCTGGCGCACAGCACTGGCATCAATGGCCAGTTGATCCGCCGTTTGCCACAGATGACTGGACCGATCCGGGCTTTGCGCTCGCTCGGGCTGATCCGCCAGCAGCAATTCGAGCACGCCTTTGCGGGCTGCCTGAACACGTGACGAACCTGCGCTGCGAACCACCATACCGGGCGCTGCCTCGCGAATGCAGCTTGCGGCGAGCACCCGCTCGCCCTCCACTTCCACCATGCAGGCCCGGCAATTGCCATCGGCGCGGTAACCCGGGGCGTCTTTGAAGCACAGATGCGGGATGGTCTCGCCGGCGCGCTTGGCGACCTGCCACAGGGTTTCGCCGGGGTGGGCCTGAACTTCGACGTCGTCCAGGGTCAGGGTAAAGCTGGTGGTCGCATCGTTCATGGCTCTTTTTGAATGGCTCATGGCTGCCTCCCTACCCTTTGGCGATCAGGTTTTGGCTGGCAAGTTCGCTGCGGAAGTCTCGCAGCAGGCTCAGCACCGGATTGGGTGCAGCCTGGCCCAGGCCGCAGATGGAGGCATCCGCCATCACACCCGCTAGCTGTTGGAGCGTGTCCTCATCCCAGGTATTGCGCTCCAGCAACGTCAGCATTTTCTCGGTGCCGACACGGCAGGGGGTGCACTGCCCGCAGGACTCATCCGCGAAGAAGCCCAAAAGGTTGGCGGCGGCGGCTTGCAAATCGTCCTGATCGGACAGAACGATCACTGCGGCGGAGCCGATAAAACAGCCGTGCTCCTGTAGGGTGTCGAAGTCCAGGGGGATATCGGCTTTGCTGGCCGGCAGTATCCCGCCCGAGGCCCCGCCAGGCAGATAGGCGAGCAGGCGATGCCCTTCGGCCATGCCACCGCAGTATTCCTCAATTAGCTCATTGAGGGTGATGCCCGCAGGCGCAACGTGCACACCGGGCCGCGCGACCCGTCCGGACACCGAAAAGCTGCGAAGCCCCTTACGACCATGCCGCCCCTGGCTGGCGAACCATTCGGCACCCTGGGCGTGGATGCGCGGAATCCAGTAAACCGTCTCGACGTTGTTAACCAGGGTGGGCTGACCAAACAGCCCTTTCTGGGCAACAAACGGCGGGCGATGCCGTGGTTTGCCGGGTTTGCCCTCCAGGGATTCGATCAGGGCGGATTCCTCACCGCAGATATAGGCGCCGGCGCCACGGCGCAGGATGATAAAACCGGGCTCGACGATGTCGGCTGCTTCCAGCTCAGCCATGGCCTCTTTCAGAACACCGTGCAGGCCGGGATACTCGTCCCGCAGATAGATGTACAGGGCCTTCGCCTCAACCGCCCAGGCACTGACCAGAGCCCCCTCCAGGAAACCATGGGGTTCGCGTTCCAGGTAGTAACGGTCCTTGAAGGTGCCCGGCTCGCCTTCGTCGGCGTTGATCACGGCATAGCGTGGCCCCGGCTCGGCGCGCACGGCCTGCCATTTGCGGTAGGTGGGGAATCCGGCACCGCCGAGACCCCGCAGGCCGGCGTGCTCGAGTTCCTTGGCCAGCGATTCGACGCTCACCCGGCCTTCACGGCAATCTGCCAGCAACCCATAACCGCCCTTCGAGCGATAATCCGCCAGTCGTTGCCAGTGAATCTCTTCCGGCTCAATCTGCCCGTTTTCTACTGCAGCACCCACATTCCGGGCGTTGGCATGGCACACATGATGGTGCCCAACGGCCACCACCGGTGCTGTCTCACAGCGTCCCATGCAGGGTGCGCGCAGCACCCGAACCCGGGCCGGATCAGCCCCGTCAACCAACGCCTCGTGCAACGCCTCCGCTCCGGCCAGCTGACAGGAAAGCGAGTCACACACCCTCAGGGTTATCTCTGGCGGCGGCGCCTGTTCGTCGTGGATGACATCGAAATGGGCGTAAAAGGTGGCCGTTTCATAAATAGCAGCCATCGGCAGATTCATGAAAGCAGCCAGGGCCCGGAGGCGGGGCATGGAGAGGTAACCGTAGGCGTCCTGCAGTGCGTGCAGGTGCTCGATCAGACGATCACGGTGGCGCAATGACGAATTAACACGTTCGTCACCGATCAGGTCCCGCAGGTCCGACAATAGAGTCGGTTCCAGTTGACGGCCCCGAAGCGCAGAGCGCCGGCGTTTGACCATCTTATCGTCTGTGCTCATTGTTGTTGTCCAGGCGCCGAGGAGCAGAAGACAGCCTTGTTGGCTGGCCCGACTATGTAACAGTCATTGAAGCATACCTGGCAGGATTGCGGCCAGCAGCCTGTCGGATCTGCATCGAACAACGTCGTTTTTAGTTGGCCTGTTCATGCTCTGAACGTTGCAACACGGCTCAAAGCTGCCGCTTCCTGTGTCGTAAGCGCGGTGCGAGATACGTTGTTTTTGAATTAATACATTGACACCACATTCTCACCCTTCTGTCTGAGCAAGTTCCACAGCTTCAAGGCATTGCTCAAAAGGAAGCCAGAGAGCCAAAGGGTTCCCATGGACATCATTGATGGGAATAAAGCCAAATTTCTCATAGAACCGTTTTGCGTCGTCGTCTTTGGCATCTACTGCGCAGCCTATCCCCCCAACAGACAAAGAGGCCTCAACGACACGCTTCAAGCACTCAATGAGAAGGTACGCGCCTAAGCCGTATCCTTTTGCAGAGTTATCGATAGCCAGGCGCGCCAAACGGTAGACTGGAGGATCGGACGGATACCTTTTTTGAAGGGGGTGCCCTGCGGGAAAGGCAACCGTACTGGGAAGAAGTGTGTAGTACCCGAGCATCTCACTTGGGTCTACCTCGTCTTCAATCAGAACATAGGTGCGCGTTGCCATCTTCTGACTACTCTGCCGAGCAATCTTTTTCAGGAACTCGTTAAGAACAGGTTTCCCACAATCAAACTTTCGGCGGTTATGTTTTTTATTGATCTCTTCGGTTTTTAAAGCCACCGGCCAGTTTCCCGTGGTTAAGCGCAGCTGCTCGGAGTTTCGGGTTAATCGGCTCAGGGTTATCCAGGAGTTCCAGCATTCGATCCGCACTCTGTCGCGAAACCTGGATTTGAAGAGCCTTACGCTCGGCCTCCTGGGCTTCTTTTTTTGCAGCATAAATCAGGAACTGACTCAAGCTTCGCCCCGTTAATTCTGCCGCATGCGCAATGAGTCTTTGCGTTTCTTCATCAACGCGCGCGACCAAGCGAGTGTCTTTACTTTGTGTATTCATCATATTTTTCATTCTTCCTGCCCTTAGTGTGCCATCTTGGCATACACCAGCACGGACGTCAATTCGTGGTGTCAAATTGGCACACGCAGTATGGTTTGGAATGAATGCAGTATTCTCGAAGTCAAGAAACGGGTATTTTCAGGGGGAGGAACTCAACTAACACCAGATATGGTATCGTTTTGACTTTCAAGGATAAAAATGGAGGCGCGGGTCGGAATCGAACCGGCGTACACGGAGTTGCAGTCCGCTGCATAACCACTCTGCCACCGCGCCGGGAAAGACCGAAGGAGTCGGACTTTGTGCTCTCAGGTGGGCATTGAGAGACTTGAAAACTGGAGCGGGAAACGAGATTCGAACTCGCGACCCCAACCTTGGCAAGGTTGTGCTCTACCAACTGAGCTATTCCCGCTTTTTTCCGATAACGAGGCATTGCCCCGTCAACGGCTGCGTATTCTACGGATTCGGTCGTTTGCGTCAACCTCTTTTTTCAACTTTCTGTTTTATAGGGATTTCCGGACATTTTTTGGGCAGTCCTGCGGTCTCTGCAAGTTGGCTTACATTGCCACACGATGACGAATACGCCCGGGCGCTGGCGGTTACGCCGGGGAGTCTCTAAGCTAGTGAAAAACCAACTGAAACATGCCATGGACACCAGACACCTGTGCCGATAGCCGACACGCCCCAGACAGCAAACGGATCGAGCCGGATGGCGGGTACACCCGGCAGCGCTGTGGAGGAACAGAACACCCTGAGCATTCGCGGCGACTGGACCCTCGCCCACTACCGCAGCCTCAAGGCCATCGTCACGAAACGGACCGGCCAGGGCGAGGTGCCCGGCACTGTCGAACTGGCGGGCCTGGGCCGGCTGGATACCGCCGGCGCCTCGTTGCTGGTGACGCTGCTGGGGCCCGAGAAAGCCCGGGATATCGCCTCAAGCCGGGGCACACTGGCCGAAGAGCAGTCGGCGTTGCTCCAGGCCGTTGCCGAGGCGATGGCAGACCGGTCCCAACCCAAAGTCACCACGGCCTCCCCTGTCACGATGTTGCTGGCGAATACCGGGGAAAAAACCATTGAGCTTTATCGTTTGCTGTGGCGGCTTTCGGGCTTTATTGGCCAGACGCTGGCGACCCTCTTTACCACCCTGCCCCGGCCCGGCCGCTGGCGAATAACGCCTTTCGTTGCCGCCATCCAGGATACCGGCCTGAATGCCCTGCCCATCGTGGCCCTGCTCACCTTTCTGGTGGGCGCGGTGGTGGCGTTTCTGGGTGCGACGGTGCTGGATAATTTCGGTGCCACCATTTACACGGTCAACCTGGTTGCGTTTTCCTTTCTCCGGGAGTTCGGCGTATTACTGGCGGCCATTCTTCTGGCCGGCCGCACTGCCAGCGCTTTTACCGCCCAGATCGGGGCCATGAAGGTGAACGAGGAAATTGACGCCCTGCGCACACTGGGGCTGAACCCGGTGGAGCTGCTGGTGATTCCCAGGGTGCTGGCGATGATGGTCAGTCTGCCGATCCTGACCTTTGTCGGCATGGTGGCCGGTATGCTGGGCGGTGGCATGGTGTGCGCCCTGGTTCTGGACATCTCACCCACGCAATTCCTTGCCATTGTGGAGCGCGACCTGCAGCTGCGGCATTTTCTGGTCGGCATCTCCAAGGCGCCGGTGTTTGCCTTCCTGATTGCCGTTATTGGTTGTCTTGAGGGTTTCAAGGTGGAAGGCAGTGCCCAGTCAGTGGGCGAACACACAACCTCGTCCGTGGTTCAATCGATTTTCATGGTCATTCTGCTGGATTCCATTGCTGCGCTGTTTTTCATGGAGATGGGATGGTGACGCCATGGTGACAGAAGTCGGAAACACCGGCAGCGGAGAACGGACACCGGTTATCCAGGTTCACAAGCTGGACAACCGGTTTGGCGAGCACGTGGTTCATCAGGGGCTGGACCTGGATCTGTTCCGGGGGGAAATTCTCGGCGTTGTCGGTGGCTCCGGCACCGGTAAAACGGTGTTGCTGCGCAGTATCGTGGGCCTGCACAGTCCCTCTGGCGGACACGTACGGGTGTTTGGCACCGACCTTGACGAGCTGAGCCCCCGCGCACGCTCGGAGACGGAGCAGCGCTTCGGCGTCCTGTTCCAGGGCGGCGCGTTATTCACCTCCCTGAACCTGCAGGAAAATATCGCGGTACCACTGATCGAACACGCGGGCCTTATCCGCACCGACGCCGAAGAGCTGGCCCGCATGAAGCTTGCGCTAACAGGACTGCCACCGGAGGCTGCGCTCAAATACCCAGCGGAGCTGTCGGGCGGTATGGTCAAGCGCGCCGCCCTGGCCCGGGCCCTGGCGCTGGACCCGGAAATCCTGTTTCTGGATGAACCCACCGCCGGCCTCGACCCCATTGGCGCCGCCGCTTTTGACCGGCTGATCGTCACCTTGCGGGATGCCCTGGGCCTGACCGTCTTTATGGTGACCCACGATCTGGATACCCTGTACGCCACCTGTGATCGCGTTGCTGTGCTCTCCCAGCGAAAAGTGCTGGTGGCAGACACCCTCGATCGGGTCGCCAGTACAGACGACGACTGGATTCAGGACTATTTTCAGGGCCCTCGTGGGCGGGCGGCCCATTCCGCTTCCCGGGCAAATTCAACCGACCGCTGACAGGAGTAAGGCACCATGGAACCCAAAGCGCACCATGTGATTATCGGGCTGTTTACCCTGGCCGCCGTTGCGGCGGCGCTGGGGTTCGCGCTCTGGCTCGGTAAATCCTCGGCGGATCGGGAGTGGGCCTGGTATGAGATCGGCTTTGACCAGGCCGTCACTGGCCTCTCTCAGGGAAATCCGGTGCTCTACAGCGGCGTGGAGGTGGGTAATGTGGTCAACCTCCGGCTGGATCCGGACGACCCCAGCCACGTGCGGGTACTGGTGCGGGTGGACGAAAAGATTCCCATCCGTGAGAACACCAGCGTCGGCCTGGTGCTGGCCAACATCACCGGCAGTATGAGCGTGCAATTCAGCGGCGGCACGCCCGACAGCCCCAGGCTCCAGGGCGACCGCGGCGATCCGCCGCTGATCATGGCGGAACCCTCAGCCTTCACCAGCCTGTTAACCAACGGCGAACAGTTGCTGAAGAAAGCGGACCGCCTGCTGACCAATGCCAATGCCCTGTTCTCCGACCAGAACACCGACAACCTGACCACCATACTCGCCAACACCCGCGAGGCCACGGACGGGCTGATGGCCCGCCGGGACGAGCTCGTGGCGCTGCTGGCACGCATGAGTGCCGCCGCTGCCCGGGCGGAAGAAGCCGCCATCAAGGTATCCAGGGTCTCCGATAATGCCAATGCGCTTTTGCAGAATCACGGCCGGGAGGTTCTGGAATCCATGGACCAGGCGCTGAACACCATCCAGACCACCGTCGCCCGCATAGACCAGTTGACCCGTCGCAATGAAGGCGCGCTGGATGCCGGCCTGCAGGGCATGGGTGAGCTGGCGCCGGCACTCCGCGAGTTGCGGAGCACCCTGCGGAATCTGAATCAGTTTACCCGTCGACTCGAAGCCAACCCCGCCGGAACCTTGTGGGGTGGCGGCAGCATCAAGGAGATTTCCCAGTGAACTCAGCTTTTGCCAGTGCCCTTAGGGCTCTGACCATCACCCTGCCACTGATCCTGTCCCTTGGCGGCTGTACGGTTTTTCCGACACCGGAACCCCCCAGGCTGATGGACTTCCCGGTACCTGCGGAGGTCACTCCCTTGCCGTCCACCCAGCCGCTGACCCTCCGGGTGGACACCCCGTTCGCCTCGGAACCTTTTAACAGCAGCCGTATTCTGGCCATGCCCAATGCCTACGAATTCCGGGCCTACGGCGGGGTTCGCTGGCGCGATACGGCACCGGTGATTCTGCGTGACATGCTGGTGGAAGCCTTGCGTGGCAGCGGAGCATTTGCCTCGGTCATCAGCGAAACCAACCCCGCCAATGCCAGCGCTACCCTGGTGACGGACGTTCGGGCCTTCCACACCAGAACCCGGGCGGGCCAGGTTCGCGCCATTATGGGTCTTCACAGCCTGATTATCGATAACCGGTCCCGAGAGACCCTGTGCGCCCGGGAATTCCGGGCAGAACAGGCAGCCGCCAGCGACGGCATTGAAGACGTGGTGGTCGCGTTCGGGAAACTGGCCGAAACAGTGGCCGGGGAACTGGTTCCTTGGGCGAGCGCCTGCCTGCGCCCGCAGGGCTAGTCCGCCTCTGGAAACAGGTCGGCCCAGGCCGCTTTCAGGTAAAGCCCCATGGACCAGAGCGTGAGCCCGGCCGCCACGTAGAGCAGGCCAATCGCCACATAGGACCAGGTGACGCCCGGCGGGAAGGCCAGCAGGCCCACAATAGCCGCCATCTGGGCGGTGGTTTTGATCTTGCCAATGTAGGAAACCGCAACGCTGGCCCGGCTGCCGATTTCCGCCATCCACTCACGCAGGGCGGAAATCACGATTTCCCGGCCAATAATCACGGTGGCCGGGATCGTCAGCAGAATGGCCGCGTATTCCTGAATCAGTACCGCCAGCGCCACCGCCACCATCAGTTTGTCGGCCACCGGGTCCAGAAAGGCGCCAAACGGTGTGCTCTGGTCCAGTTTTCTGGCCAGGTAGCCGTCTAGCCAGTCCGTGGCGGCCGCAAGGGCGAACAAAGCCGCGCTGACCAGGTAACTCCACTGCACGGGGAGGTAGAAAATCACCACAAATACCGGAATCATGAGGATTCGGGAGAGTGTGAGTATGTTGGGTAAATTCATGCTGTCCTTACTCGTCGTGCAGAGCTGCGTAAATGGTTTCAGCCAGTGCCTTGCTGATGCCCTGGACTTTGGTCATCTCGTCAATACCGGCCTTGCGAAGTTCCTGTATGCCGCCAAAATAGCGGATCAGATCGCGCCGGCGCTTGGGGCCGACACCCTCAATACCTTCCAGTGTAGACTGCCGCCGCTTCTTGTCCCGCCGGGCCCGGTGGCCGGTGATGGCAAACCGGTGTGACTCGTCCCGTATATGCTGGATCAGGTGCAGGGCCGGCGAATCCGCCGGTACCCGGAAGACATCGCCGGTCATGGCGTCAATCAGTTGCTCCATGCCCGCGCGGCGGGCTACGCCTTTGGCGACACCGATCAGCGGTATATCAGAAATTTCAAGCTCATCAAACACTTCCCGGGCAATGTTCAACTGCCCCTTACCACCATCAATAAACACCAGGTCCGGGCGTTTGCCTTCGCCCGCCACCATCCGGCGATAGCGCCGGGTCAGCACCTGGCGCATGGCGGCATAGTCATCGCCGGCGGTCACGCCTTCAATGTTGTACAGGCGATAATCGCTTTTCAGTGGCCCATTCTCATCGAAAACCACACAGGATGCGACGGTATTTTCCCCGTGGCTGTGGCTGATATCGAAACATTCCATTCGCCCCGGGGTCTCCGCCAGTTCCAGCAGATCCCGGAGTGCCAGCAGCCGACGATACACGGTTTCCTTGCTCGCCAGATGTGTGAGCAGGGTTTGTTGGGCGTTGGTCATGGCCAGTTCCAGCCAGCGCCGCCGTTCTCCGCGCACGTTGCCGCGAATACGGGTGTCCCGGCCCGCGGCTTCTGTCAAGGCCTGGGCCAGCAGTGCCTGGCCCTCTACTTCCCCCGGGACCAGAACATCCCGGGGGATCTCCCTTCGCGTGTTGCCACCAAAATAATACTGCCCGAGAAAGGCGCTGAGCAGTTCGCCTTCGGACTGCTCAATGGAGTAACGGGGGAAGTAATCCTTGGTGCCCAGCACCCGGCCGCCCCGCACGATGATCACCACAATACAGACCACGCCGGCGTCTTGCGCGATGGCGACAACGTCGGCATCGCCGCCCTCACCGTCAACCGACTGTTGTTCCTGCACATGGCGCAGGTGGTTGATCTGGTCCCGATAGGCCGCCGCTTTCTCGAATTCCAGCTGCGTCGAGGCGGCCTCCATGGCGTTCATCAGGTCGTGGATGATGGCGGGGTTCTTGCCCTCCAGGAACATGGACGCGTGGCGTACATCCTGCTGGTAGTCCTCCGGTGAGATGTAGCCAACACAAGGCGCCGTGCACCGGTTGATCTGATACTGCAGACAGGGTCGCGCTCTGTTCCTGAAAAAGCTTTCAGTGCAGGACCTTATGCGGAAAACTTTCTGTAAAATATTAAGACTTTCCTTGACCGCGCCAGAGCTCGGAAAAGGCCCGAACCAGGTACCGCCGCCTTTTTTGGTGCGCCCGCGGCGAAAGGTCAGTGACGGATAATCACTGTGGGAAGACAGGTAGATATAGGGATAGGATTTGTCGTCCCGGAGCAGGATGTTGTAGGGCGGTCGGAGCGACTTGATCAGGTTCTGTTCCAGCAGCAGGGCTTCGGTTTCGCTGCCGGTGATGGTCACTTCAATGGAGTCGATCCTGGCAACCAGGGCCTCGGTTTTCGGCGCGAGACCGGTTTTCCGAAAATAACTGCCGACCCGCTTCTTCAGGTTCCGGGCTTTGCCCACATACAACACCGAGCCGCCGCTGCCGTACATTCGGTAGACGCCAGGGCGCTCGGTCAATTGCTTCAGGAAGTGTTTGCTGTCGAACTCCCTGGCCGCTTCCTTGTCCGGGTCAGACCTTGTCGGCATCAAGCAGTCCGAGCCGAACGGCCATCAGGGCCAGTTCCACATCGCTGGCAATTTCCAGCTTTTCAAAAATCCGGTAGCGGTAACTGTTCACCGTTTTCGGGCTCAGGCAGAGCTTGTCGGAGATGTCCTGAACCTTCTGGCAGTCGACGACCATCATGGCAATCTGCATTTCCCGTTCTGACAGCCGTTCGAACAGCGAAAGCTCGCCATCGTCATCGCGATCACCACCCAACTGCTTGAGGGCCATTTTCTGGGCAATTTCAGGGCTGATGTAGCGCTGGCCGGAATGGGCCATGCGAATGGCCCGGAGCATCTCCTTGATATCCGCGCCCTTGGTGATGTAGGCGGTCGCCCCACTCTGCATGACGCGGGCCGGATAGGGGTCATCGGCGCAGGCCGTTACCACGATGACACGGATGGAGTCGTCCACCCGAAGGATGCGGCGGGTCGCTTCGAGGCCACCAATACCCGGCATACGAATGTCCATCAGGACGATGTCGGGCCGCTCACGGCGGACAAACTCGATCGCGTCTTCTCCGGACGACGCCTGACCAATGACATCAATATCGGGGTTATCGGCCAACATCCGGGTAATCCCGGAGCGCACCAGCTCATGGTCATCAACCACCAGTACCCTGATCAAAATTCACCTCGCAAACGGCTTTCGGGGAAACAGCGCGATTGTACCGGTTACCGATACGCCGGGGTAGGTGCAATCGGAAATACCCGGCCGTCACCGGCCATCAGGCCGGCACACCCAGCCCCGCCGTATTCTCCACCGGATCAAACCAGACCACCAGGTCACCCCGCCGGACTGCCGCCATTACCCGGCCGCGCTCCGCCATCGGGTTTTCAGTATCATTCAGCCCGTGGTAGCGGGTGCAGTACTCATCCACCAGGCCATCGAGCTGATCATCACTCAACAGCTCGCGATCAACAACGAATTTCTCCTGCCGGGGATCGGCCTGCGCCGGACGGGTGGTTTCCTCGCTCATGGTGTCTCCTCTTCTCCTGACCATGGTAAGGATTATTGCGGGCCGGGAGAACCCTCGCTGATGCGAAAACGGGCGATCAGTTCTCGTATGGACACCGATTCACTTCACAGGGCCTCGCTGATTGCCCGGTTGCCCTGGACACTTTGTGCCAGCACGTCGGCACTGTCGTCCAGTGCCGCTGAGCGTCGTTCGACCCGGCCGATTTCGTCCCGCTGTACGATCACCGCCGAGCTGATCTGGCTGCTGCGTTGTTCCAGCTCCACAAACTGATGCCGCAACCGGTCAACGTGCTGTTTCAATGTGAGCAGTTGCTCCCGGTTGCGATGACCGGCATCACGCATGACCTCCAGCATGCCGTCCAGCTCACTCACGCCTTCCACCAGATCTTTGACCCACTGCCGAATATCCTGGGTGGATTCAGACGTGCGCCGCGACAGCGTCCTGACTTCATCGGCAACCACCGCGAAACCACGGCCATGGTTGCCCTCACGGGCAGCTTCAATAGCAGCGTTAAGGGCCAGCAGGTTGGTCTGGTCAGCAATATCGGCGATTACGCCGATCACCTGTTCGATTTTACCCGTGGACGCCGTTAGCAGTTCAATCGACCCAGACACCCGACCAATCACTTTCACGGTATGTTCGGCTGCCCGCTCACTGGTGGTCAGGCCCTGCTGCACTTCTTCGTTGGCGGCAACCGCTTCAAGCACCGTCTGATCGGATTGCGACGTTGCCTGCTCAATCGCGGACGCCTGGTCCGATATGGCCGTCATGGAGCGGGTGACATCGCCGATTAATGCCCGAGTCCTGCCCGAGGCGGCGTGCAGCGACCCGGCCCCGTCATCCAGTGCCTGCGAGCGCTCATTGAGCCCGGCGGCGGCGGTACGGATGTCACCGATAAACTGTTCAAAGCGCTGGACCAGCCCACCCAACGCCATACTGACACCAGCGACTTCATCCCGGCCCGTCAGATGGGGCAAACGGGTCAGATCCGCATCCTCCTCCATGGCCTGGAGGTGCCGCTGCATGGTTTGCAATCGCAGAATCACCGTCTGTCTCAGCCATCCGGTCATCAACACCACGATGACCAGAAAACCAAGCGCACCGGCTATCAGATAACGTTGCTGATCGGAAAGGAACGTCAGCAACTCACTGGCGCCAGCGGCCACCGAGGCACGGCTTTGCTTCTGCCGTTCGGCGATGGCACCCAGCATGGGCTCCAGTGCCGGGAAAAGATCGAAATCAACCACCTTGCCGACCTGATAGTAACTTTTCTCTGAAATGCCGTCGTTCATGGCGTCCATCAACGCCAGAACACGATCAAAGTCCGCCTGGTGAGCCGCGGCCCATTCCGCCAGCCCCTCATTGCCGGCAACCGCCTGCCAGTGCGCGGGCAAGGACGTCTCCAACTGCCCGAAGATCTCGTCCACCTCCCCCCACAGCAACAGCTGCGCCTTGATTTTATAAGCGAGATCCTGGAGCCGCCGGTGATCCTGCTCCAGGTCCGTCAGCAACCAGGACTCGTTCAGGCTGGTGCGAATAAGACTGCCGGACGCCGTCTCCGCTTTCAGGATAATGCTCCACGACAAGGCGGTCAGTCCCGCAATAGCAAAAACACACAGGAACGCGAAAAACAGGATACGGGCACGAACGGTAGCAAGCATGACAACTCCAACAGCGGGCTATGCCGGGGAGCCTATGCCTGTTTCATGACATTTTTGTGTCGAAGGGCTGCCGGGGTCTTCTGCCGCCACTGTTCCTGGCGCCAGCACTTCAAAAGCGCCGCCCGATTCTCTATCATCGCCGCTTTCACGACGTTTGGACGCAAATGAACCGCTCAGCCTTTCAACTCACGCTACCCATCCTGTTCGGCTACCTGCCGCTCGGTATGGCATTCGGTGTGCTGTTCAGTACGCAGCTGAACTTCCCCTGGTGGGGTGCGCCGTTGATGGGCGTGCTGATCTACGCCGGGGCCGGGCAGATCCTGGCCGTCAGCCTGCTCGCCGCCAACGCCGGCCTGCTGGAAGTTTTTGTGGCCATGTTTGTGCTCAATGCCCGGCATCTGTTTTACGGCCTGTCGCTCCTTGGCCAGTTCCGGGGTGCGGGCTGGCGCAAACCCTACCTGATTTTCGGGCTGACGGATGAAACCTATTCGGTACTGACCAGCCGGAAGCGCAGTACCGACACCCGCCGGGAACAGAGCGTTGATCTGAAAATCACCGCATTCAATCAGTGTTATTGGGTGGTGGGCTGCACCGTTGGTGCCCTGCTGGGCGAGAATGTGGCGTTTGACAGCACCGGCATCGAGTTTGCGCTGGTGGCGCTGTTTATCGTGCTGACCATTGAGCAATACAAAGCCCTGGGCGACGGCTTTCCGATCTGGGTTGGCGCGGCCGCGGCTGGCCTCGCGCTGGCGGTACTGCCCGTCACACACCAACTGGTCGGCGCCATTGTCATCGTTACCCTGATATTGCTTGTCCAGTACCGAAGGGTTCGCTCCGCAACGACCGGTGAGGAAGGTTATTATGGCTGACACCGGTTACCTTCTGGCATTCATTGCCGTGGCCACGACTGCCACTTTCGCCACCCGGGTGATTCCATTCCTGTTTCTGGGGCGGCACACAGACCATCCGCTGATAAAGCACCTGGGGCGCTATTTGCCGGCGGCGGTCATGGCGCTGCTGGCAACGATTTTCGTGTATCGGTCGGGGAACTGGGCCGCAACGCTGCCGGGGATGGATTCGCTGGCGGCAGGGCTGGTAGTTGTCTTGATTCACCTGTGGCGACGCAACGCCCTGCTCTCGATTGCCGCCGGAACAGCGGTGTATATGGTGATTCAACAGTCTGGCATACTGCCGCCCCACTAACCTGGCTGGCCGCCCTCTTCCACATTGGCCACCAGGCGGGAGTCTTCCAGCGCTGCGGTCCGGTGCTTCACCACGCCCTTGTATTCCGTACTCTCAATCATCGCCATGAAGGCGTCGATCGATGGATAGCGCACCAGCAGCACCTGATCCCAGGACTCGTCCGGCGGCGCGATCAGCGAGCCGACGCTGCGACCGGACCAGATCACCTCGGCGCCGACGGCCTTCACACAGGCGGCTGCCTCTTGCATGTACAAACCGTAAGCCTCCCGGCCGCTGAGTTCCGGGGCGGCCTCTTTGTAGCGGGCGCGATCACGGAACCGCAACAGGTTCAGCATGACCACGGGCTGATTTTTGGGCGTGTCGGCAAGAACCTTTTGCAGTTGTTCCGGGGTGGGATTGATTGCGTCCATTCTGATCCTCTCGTACTCGAGCTTTCTGGGTCTGCATTTGGTAGTGCGTACTATAGCTCAGCCGCGCCGCCGGTACGCAAGGGCTTTCGTTACGTTTCTGACAGACACTCGCGCCCGGCCACTAGGACTTTGGTGGCACACCTGTAGCAGGCTACGTATATTCACGCTTATAATCCCGTTGTTCCCGACACCTTCTAACCCTCCATGCTTCACGGCGGCCCCGCAATGAGCCTGATCGACATTTTTCGGCAGACACTGGAAACCACTCTGCCGGTTTTCGCCATGGTCTTTATCGGGCTGGGATTGCGGCGGATTGGCTGGATTGACAGCGCCTTCGTGAACACCGCGTCTGCACTGGTGTTCAAAGCGACGCTGCCGACCCTGGTTTTTCTGAGCATCATTCGGGCGGATCTGGACACAGCCTTCAACCCCGGGCTTCTGGTTTTCTACCTGGGTGCAACCCTCGCGAGTTTCGCCATCGCCTGGTTGTGGGCACGCTGGCGAGTGGTCCGGGAAGACCGGGGGGTGTACGTTCAGGGCGCGTTCCGGGGTAACTGCGGCATTGTGGGTTTGGCGCTCGCCGCCAACCTGTATGGCGATTTCGGCCTGTCTGCCGGCGGCATCCTGCTTGGGCTGGTGATTATCTCCTATAACGTACTGTCCGTGATCGTACTCGTAGCCTACCAGCCCGGCCAGACCACCGACTGGCACAAAATCTTTCACGATATCATCCGCAACCCCCTCATTCTTGCGGTGTTTGTGGCCATTCCCGTGGCGGCACTCAAAATCACCCTGCCAGGCTGGGTCATGACCAGCGGCGACTATTTTGCGTCCCTGACCCTTCCGCTGGCCCTGTTGTGTATTGGTGCAACGGTCTCACTCAGCGCCATCCGCAACGACAGCGAAACCGCGCTCGGCTCCAGCCTGATGAAAATGGTGGTATTGCCGGCACTCTGTACCGCCTTCGCCTGGCTTGTAGGCTTCCGTGGTGCCGAACTGGGGCTACTGTTCCTGTTCTTTGCCAGCCCGACCGCCGCCGCCAGTTTTGTGATGGTCAAGGCGCTGGGCGGCAACGACCGGCTGGCGGCCAACATCATCGCGCTGACGACCCTGATGGCCAGCATTACCGTAACCCTTGGGGTCTTTGCCCTGCGAAGCGCCGGCCTGATCTAATGAAGCGCATCGGCATGGCCGGTGGTATTCGGCAAGAGCCTGGCACGAAGAATTTACGGGGCAAATGATGGACACCAGCCGTCACAAACCATCCCGCTCAAAAGGTCGGAACATGCAGACAGACAAACCGTTTTCCCAGGCCTGCGAAAACAATAAGGCACCGATTCTGGAGCAACTTTCCGGCTTTTTCACGCAGCCGGGCACCATTCTGGAAATCGGCACGGGCACCGGCCAGCATGCGGTGCACTTTGCGAGCCATTTACCCCACCTGACGTGGCAGCCCAGTGACCATCCGCAGAATGACCAGCTCTGCATGCCGTGGCTCGATGAAGCCAGGCTGCCGAATATCAACCCGCCCCTGCCCCTTGATGTCATCACCGGGGGCTGGGCCCATTTGCCTGCTATCAGCGGAGTCTTCTCCGCCAACACAGCTCATATCATGGCATGGGAGGAGGTGGAGGCGATGTTCAGGGGCATCAGTAACGCGTTGCCAGTGAATGGTATTTTTTGCCTCTACGGCCCGTTCAGTTATGGGGGCAGGCATACGAGCCCGAGCAATGAACGCTTCAACCGCTCGCTCAGGGCGCAGGCCCCGCACATGGGTATACGGGCCATTGAGGATTTGAGGCGACTTGGTGAGAGCACGAGCCTGGTCCTTGAGCGGGATGTTGATCTGCCCGCCAATAACCGGCTGCTTGTATGGCGGCGGTCGAACCCGTGAGGCTTCTCACCCGCCCTTCCGGCCAATAAAAAACCCCAGCAGCGCTGGGGTTTTGTATTGGCGGAGAGGGAGGGATTCGAACCCTCGATACGCTATTAACGTATACACACTTTCCAGGCGTGCGCCTTCAGCCACTCGGCCACCTCTCCAATAAACGGGTATTTCAATAAACTACGCTTGCAATAAACTGTTTCAAATCAGCGGTGTTGTCGCTCATTTGAGGGCGCAAACTTTAATGGTTTTACGGGCGCTTGGCAACTGCCTGAGGAAAAATCATCAAAAAAATTCAGTGATCAATCGGTATGATGCTGGCAATAATGTCCCAGCGCTTACCTTTTTATCATTCCAGGCATGGATACGAGGAGACTAACAATGCTGATGAAAGCCGAGCAGTCAACGTTGCTGCTGATCGATGTCCAGGAAAAGCTTATGCCGGCCATAAGCCACGGTGGTGATGTGGTTGACC
Organism: uncultured Marinobacter sp.; assembly: GCF_946886895.1. The sequence continues at coordinate 30,781 of NZ_CAMPJO010000009.1, forward strand.
GGTGTATCACGCTTGCAACCATCGCTGGTCTGCTGGATGTGCCGGTACTGGCCACGGAACAGCTGCCGGACAAGCTGGGGCCTAATGTCGGGGCGGTCCGGGAGCTGTGCCTTCAGGTTCTGGCAAAACACCATTTTGACGCCTGCCCCGACGGACTGGTCGAGCTTCTTCCCGAGGGCCGTCAACACGTCGTGGTAGGCGGTTGTGAGACCCATGTCTGCATGATGCAGACCGCCCTCAGCCTGCTGGACGCCGGGTATAAGGTTTGGGTGGTGGCCGACGCCACAGGCTCCCGGAACGAGTTTGACCGTGACGTGGCGCTGGACCGCCTGAGTGAGAGCGGTGCGCGGATTGTGACCCTTGAGATGGTGGCGTTTGAGTGGATGCGCCATTGCAAACACCCACAGTTCAGGAACGTCCAGGCGCTGATCAAATGAACGGCAGATCAGGACGGCCTGGGAATCTTCAGCACGTCGCCGAAGGTAACGTACTCGCTGCCGCCCAGGCGGCCAAGAGGGTCGATCGCTGAGCCATCAACTGTCAGCCGGTTTTTGTCATCGTAACGGGCGGCTTCGTCAGACACCCACACCCGGTGAACCTTGCCGAAAACCAGTGATTGCGGGCCGGCGCCAATTTCCTTGATGTCGTATAGCTCGCAGGCAAAGGCGACGTGGCAATCCTTGAGGCGCGGCAGGCCGGAGCCTTCAAATTCCACCGTCTCAAGATCGAGATTCTTCAGCTCGGAGTCGCCATGGGGCAAGGTTCTGGATGACTCGGTAACAGCCGCCGCCAACGCCCTGTGGGCAATATGAACCACAAAGTGCTTTCGGGTTTCAATATTGACCCGGGTATCCTTCGACGCCCCATCCGTCGGTTTTTTCCCGACTGAAATCATCAGCAACGGTGGGTTACTGGTGATGGGCGTGAAAAAAGAAAACGGCGCAAGATTGTAATCACCGTCCGGATTTTCGCTCAGCACCCAGGCAACAGGGCGTGGAATGACGGTCTGGGTCAGGATGTGATAGGCGTCTTTCGGATCCATTTCGTCAAAATTAATAAGCATCAGTCTCTCCCGTTCGCTGCGGTTTCAGGTGTTCGCTCGCGGACAAGCCAAAGGGCTACCAGTATGCCGTGCAGCGCGAGGAATGGCGCTGCAACCATGACCAGCCCGCCCCAGCCCAGCCAGCTCAGAATGGCGCCCGCAGACAGTGCAGCGGTTGCCTGGGAGCCGAACACCATGATGTCGTTGAGCCCCTGTACCCGGAAGCGCTCGGAGTCCTGGTACCCCTGGGGAAGTAACGTGGTGCCGCCCACAAACAGAAAGTTCCAGCCCACGCCCAGCAGCACCAGGGCCGAGAGATAGTGATGGAAGCTGATGCCGCTGGCAGCAAGCACGATGCAGCCAAAGAACGCCAGAAGCCCTGCAGCCATCATCAGGGGTATACCGACCACACGGATCAGCCAGCCACTGATAAGCGAAGGAAGGTACATTGCCATGATATGGAGCTGGATCACACGTTTGGCATCGTCAAGGTCATGGCCGGCCATCTCGGTCATACTCAGTGGCGTGGCCGTCATGATAAAACTCATCACCGCATAACCGATGGCCGCCGAACTGATGGCGGCCCAGACCAGGGGGTTGGCAAGAATCTCGCGCAAGGGGCGACCACCGCCGGAATGCGTTTCCCGCACCAGCTCACCTTTGGCCCGGTAACCCACGCCCAGGATCAGCAAGGCCGCGACCTGCACAATCGCCAGGCCAAGCCAGCTGGTCAGAAACGGATACGGCTCTGCCGGTCCGCTGCCAATGGCGGCGACTTCCGGCCCGAGCCAGGCCGCAACCATGCCACCGAGCAGTACCCGGGCGGCTGCGGAACCCGCCAGCCCCGGAGGCACAGATTCCATGGCGGCGAAGCGGTATTGATGAACCACCGCCAGCCCGGTACCGCCGACAACCGCCGCCACACACAGCAGCGAAAACAGCCCCGTCCAGGAGGCCAGTGCACCGAGCAACCCGGCGAGAACGCCCATGGTTGCGCCCAGCAGCATCACCCGCTTGCGGCCAAAACGCTCCATGAGCCAGGTCGCGGGTTTGATGGACAATACAGTCCCTACAACAACAAGGCCCACGGGGAGAGTGGCGTATTCCGCTGCCGGCGCAAGCATACGGCCCTGGATACTGCCGATAAATATAACGAACGGCGCTGTGCACATCGCCAGCGCCTGAGCCGCCACGAGGATCCAGACATTAAGGGGCATGGGTTATTTTTTCCTGTAAATAATGCCGGGATGGCACTGCACCATGTCGTACAGGTGTGACAGACCATTCAGGGACTCCGACGCCCCCAGCACCAGGTAGCCACCGGGATTAAGCGTGGCGTGCATCCGGGTAAGGATGTCTTTTTTCAGATCCGCCGAGAAATAAATCAACACGTTACGGCACATGACAATGTCGAATTTGCCCAGCATGTAACGTTCCAGGAGGTTCAGTTCCTTGAACTCAACCATTCCGCGGATCTGGGGTTTGATTTGCCAGCCCCCATTCATGGACGGCGTGAAAAACTGTTTCTGGCGCTCCGGCGACAAGCCCCTGCCTATGGCGATCATCTCATATTCACCCCGCCGGGCCACTTCCAGCACACTTTTGGAAATGTCCGTGGCGGTGATTTTCACGTCTCGCAATTTGCCCGGCCTCAGGCGCCGGAACTCCTCGAGGATCATGGCAACGGAATACGGCTCCTGGCCGGTGGAACAGGCCGCGGACCAGATCCGCAACGACTGGCTGGTTTTGCGCTCGGCGAATTCCGGGAGCAGTTTGTCCTGAAGGATTCGAAACGGGTGGTTATCCCGGAACCACAGGGTTTCGTTGGTGGTCATGGCATCGACGACGACTTCACGCAGTCCCGCCCTGCCTGGCCGCTTCAGCCGGTCCAGCAACTCACCCAGGGTGCTCAGGCTGTTCTCTTCAAGAATCCGCCGCAGGCGGCTTTTCACCAGGTACTGTTTGTTGTCCCCCAGTAAAATCCCACACGCATCCTGCAGGAACGATTTGAAGGCTTCATATTCCTGTGGCGTTATTTCCGCTTTCATTGGATCTCGGTTCTGAGTGAATCAGTGAGCAGCGGCATCACCTCCGGTCGATGATGTCCATCACCCGCTCCGCGAGCTCGTCGGGGCTGAATTTTGCCATGAAATCGTCGGCCCCTACTTTCTTGACCATGGCGTTGTTGAACACGCCGCTGAGCGATGTGTGCAGCATGATAAACATGTCACGAAGTGCCGGATCGTCTTTTACCCGGGTGACCAGGGTATAGCCGTCCATCTCCGGCATCTCCACATCGGAGATAATCAATGACAGATGCTCCCCGGCACGAGTGCCATCCCCCGTGATCGATTTCAGGTAATCCAATGCCTGTTTCCCATCATTTTTTGTGACCACATCCATTCCGATGGCCTTCAGGCAGCGCTCGATCTGCCGGCGCGCCACGGAGGAATCGTCAACCACCAGCACCGGAAGGTGCCCGGGCACCCGCCCCGCGCTTCGGCTGAGCACCGCCTCGGTCACATCTTCCCCGAGTGGAGAAACTTCTGCAAGAACCTTTTCTACGTCAATGATTTCGACCAGTTTGTCTTCTATTTTGGTTACCGCGGTGAGGTACACGTCCTTGCCGGCACCCTTGGGTGGCGGGAGGATGTCGGCCCAGTTCATGTTCATGATCCGGTCAACCCCGGTCACCAGGAAACCCTGGGTTTTACGGTTGTATTCGGTGATCACCACAAAACTTGCCGCCAACTCCTCCTGGGGAATCCCCGGCAAACCAATGGACATGCTCAGGTCAATAATCGGGATGGTTTCCCCCCGGATGTGAGCAACTCCCCGAACCACATTCCGGCTGTTCGGGATGGAGGACAATTTCGGGCATTGGAGCACCTCCTTCACCTTGAAGACGTTAATGCCGTATATCTGACGCCCCCGCAAACGGAAGAGTAGGAGCTCAAGGCGATTCTGCCCCACCAGCTGTGTACGCTGGTTCACACTGTCGAGTACTCCTGCCATTGTTTTGCTCTCCTGGCAAACCGCCACAATCGCGGCATGCATTTTGCTGCACTGTAAGATAATCGGCTCGGGCGTCGGAACATCGTCGCCCTACCGGGTTTGCCTTGTTAACGGCCGCAAACCCCGAATCCTTAGCCATTGGATACAGACAGCATAGGACAAACCAAGACGTATGCGCACCACGATTTTGCCCGTTATCCTGCTAATGTCTGTGTTGAGTACGCCCAGCCAGGCCCAGACCAGCGCAGAACAGATTGAAGCAGCCACCAGCCGGTTCCTGGCGGAGTTCGCGCAGGCCCGGGCCGCTGAAGGGTTGCGCGTTACTTTTGATCCCGGCCAGGTTGATAGCCGGGTGGCGCTGGCCAGCTGCACATCGCCACTCGCCGTCGAATTCACCGGCGATCCCTGGAAAAGCACTCACCCGTCTGTCCAGGTGGCCTGTGAGGGGGAGCGCCCCTGGCGAATGTTCGTGCCGGTTTCGGTATCCATCCATGGCCCTGCGCTGGTTGCCGCCCGGCCTCTCAACCGGGGTGAACCCATTACCGGCGATGCGATAACCACCGAATCGGTGGTGCTCAATGCCAGCCGCCGGGGCATCATCCGTGAGACCAGCCAGGCGCTCGGGATGATCGTGCGCCGGCCGGTAAACACCGGCTCCGTGCTCACGCCGGGCCTGCTGGAAGCACCCGATGCGGTGTCCCGTGGCGACCATGTTATTATTACCGCCCGCAGTGGGTCCTTTACCGTCCAGTCCCGGGGCAAGGCATTGGCAGACGCCGCTGTTGGCGAGCAGGTGCTGGTGGAAAACCTGGCGTCGTCCAGGACGGTCAAGGGGAATGTGGTTGCGCCCGGCCAGGTCGAGATTCCCATGTAAGCACTGGGCCGGCACAATCATGCCGACCGGCAAATTTTTGCCACCGGTACACAAAAATATTCGTTTATTGCCCTAAAGTCCCGGCCCCGGCGGCCGATATACAGATATAAACCCCAGAGAGCTCCGCTGCAATGGAGCCACAGTCAAGCAGGTATTGTTATGTCAGTTGACTTAAATGGAATTGGCCCAGGCCAGGTCAACAACCAGAGAACCACGGCCGACAAATCCAGTGGCACGCAAAACACCCGGCCCTCGGCGGGCGAGCAGGCGAAAACCCAAAGCCAGTCTGCGAGGGGCGATAACGTAAGCCTCAGTAATCAGGCAAAAAACCTGAAGCAGCTTGAGCAAAAACTGGGCGACTACCCGGAAATGGACGATGATCGCATCGAACAGATCCGTTCCGCACTCGCGAACGGCACCTACAAGGTGGATGCCGAAAAAGTGGCCCAGAAAATGCTTGATATGGATCAAAGCATTTTTGGGTGAGTAAATCATGGCTGCAATTGATGATCTGAAGAATCTGCTTGTTGAGGATACCCGGCAACTGGAACAACTGTCGGGCATCCTGCTCCGGGAAAAAGAGGCCCTCGCCAACTCCGACGTCAAGTCACTGGAGTCCCTGACCACGGAAAAGAATGCGCTTCTGGTCTCGATCAGGGATCGGGCACGCCAGAAAATCCAGGCCCTGGTCGCCATGGGCTTCCGGCCGGACAGCGGCGAACCCTCACGGTTTATTCGCAGTGCCGGCCTGGACGACCTTTATAATCTGTGGCAGCAGGCTGATACCCGGCTCCGCGAATGCCAGGCGCAAAACCAGTGCAACAGCCGGGTGGTCAGCCACCTTCAGACGCGGCTCGCCCGCCTGACGGACATTTTCCGGGGCGCCACCGGCCACCAGAAACTCTACGGGGCCAAAGGCGAGCAGACCACGGTCTCCAGCGGGACGGTTCTGGCCAGCGCCTGAACCGCCCACACGGAATCAATGGGTGTATATCGTCATCCGGGAGTCCGGGTGAAACTCCACATTACTGATGGTGACATTTCCCAGGGCCGGCCCGACGCTGCCGCTGACCCGGATATTATCCATCCGGATCTGCTCAATGCGCTCCGGAAACGCCAGGGTCAGTGCGCCATCCTCCCGAACATGGTACCGGGGCTCTCCTTCCCGGTAGTGCACACCCGAAATCGTCAGGTCCGAGTCCAGGAAGTTCAGCACCGGCACGAAGATATTCGCGGTCAGCTTCAGCCCCTCAATCACGTCCGGCGCCTGGCTATCACCCGCCGTGCTCACCATACCAGCAACCGCCCGGACCCGAGCCAGCAGGCCATCGTCGCCCTGCCCGGCCACGGCTGAGAGCTCACCATCACTCATGGGGGCCATACCCGAGCCGGAATAGAGTTCTCCGGCATCAGCGCCAACCTGCGTGGCGCCGGCACTACTCTGGCTGGCGGCAAAACTCACCAGCGGCTGGAACGGTAACACCACCATGGTCACCACGGCGGCCGCACTGCGGTAACGGGACTGGTGCCTGAGAACCCGAAACAATTCCTTTTCGGTAATCCAGCCGGCCTGGACCAGAACCTCGCCCAGGCGCTGGCCGGTCTCACCCTGCAGCCGCAGGCCTTCGGTGACCTGGGCGTCAGACAGATAACCACGATTAACCAGCAATCGCCCAAGCCGTGACTTTTCCTCAATTCCCTGACGGAATCTCACTACGCTTCTCCTTATTTTTCACAGTGATGACCGTACAGCCCGGCTCGGTGAGATGTGATCCACGTATCCTTCCATGAATCAGATTAGCGGATTACCCGGAACCTGTATGGTTCCACCGGGCGATTCAGGCCCGCAATCTGTTAAAATCGTGCGCCCGATAACAGGATTCATGGAATTATCGCAGGAATACCTGCCGCCACCAGCCAGGAGAGTGCTTTTAAAATGATAAATTCGGTTAAACCCGCCAACCCTGTGACCCAGGTCGTGCTTCTGGTTCTGGGGCTGTCACTTACCTGTGGTCAGCTCCGGGCCGAAACCGGCAAAGCCGCCTCCGATACACCGCTCCCGGAAGTCCGGATGGTCACCAGTGAAGGTGCGATAGAACTGCAACTGCGCCCGGACGTCGCCCCTGAAACCGTGGCGAATTTCCTGGCGTACGCCCGTGACGGGTATTTCGACGGCACCGTGTTCCATCGCGTGATTCCGGGCTTCATGATTCAGGGTGGTGGCTTCACGCCGGACCTGAGCCGGAAACCCACCAACCCACCGATCAAAAACGAGGGTACTCGCACGCTGCCGAACCTCCGGGGCACCATTGCCATGGCCAGGACCCGTGCACCGGACTCCGCCACATCTCAATTCTTTATCAACCTGGTGGACAATGACTTCCTGAACGAAGGCGTTCGGGGCCCCGGCTATGCAGTCTTCGGGAAGGTTACCGAGGGCATGGGCGTGGTGGATACCATTGCCGACGTGCCCACCGGCTTTGCCCGGGGCATGGCCGATGTACCGGGCACCCCGGTGGTGATTGAAAAAGTCACGGTTCTGGAACCTTCCGAATAACGCCATGGCCGACGCTCCCCTCCTGCCGCCGGCCATTGAGCCGGCGGAACTGGTCTGGCACGACGGCGTACCAGAGTCCGTCCGGTTTAGTGATATCTATTTCAGCCGGGACAACGGGCTCGAAGAGGCTCGTTACGTTTTTATCGGCCAGAACCGGTTGCCGGAGCGATTCCAGTCGGTTCCCGAGGCCGGTTCCTTTGTGGTCGCCGAGAGCGGGTTCGGCACTGGCCTGAACTTTCTCGCCACCAGCCTGGTGTGGCTGCAACAGGCACCGGACAACCACTCAACGCTGCATTTTATCTCTGCCGAACGGTTCCCACTCACCCGTGAGGACCTGACCCGGGCGCTTTCCCTCTGGCCCGACCTACAGCCTCTGGCGGGTGAACTGATTAATCAGTACCCACCTCTTACCCGGGGAGCCCACCGGCTGGTACTGGCCGGGGGGCGGATTCGGCTGACCCTGTATTTCGGGGATGTCGCCGAGGCCTGGGCGCAACTGGGCTTCCACGCCGACGCCTGGTTTCTGGATGGCTTCGCACCGTCCCGAAATCCCGGGATGTGGAGCGAGCAGACGATCGGACAGATTCGCGCCCACAGTAAACCCGGCACTACCCTGGCAACCTTTACCGCTGTCGGGCAGGTACGGAGAGCCCTGGCCACAACCGGTTTCCAGATGTGGAAGGCGCCTGGCTATGGCCGCAAACGTAACATGCTTGCGGGCCGGTTACCGTTCGATGCCCCGCTGCCAGAGACATCGCCGCCCGACCGGGAACTGTCGCCGGTGGCGGTGCTCGGGGCGGGTATCGCAGGGTGCCTGCTGGCCCGCAATCTGGCCGAACGTGGCTGGCCGGTGGTGCTGATTGACGCCGCCTCGGGCCCCGGGCGGGCTGCCTCCGGGAATCGCCAGGGCGCTACCTACGTGAAGCTGGCCGTTGACCATGGCCCACAGAGTGAGCTGGCCCTGAGCGCGCTGACCTTCTGCCAGCGCCACTATCGACCCTATCGTGACCAGTACTGGCACCCAACCGGATTGCTGCAACTGGCATGGAGCGACAAAGAGGCGGACCGCCAGAGCCGGTTTCTGGCCCGCAACCGGTACCCGGAAGACATCCTTCAGCCCGTGAGCAAAGCGGAGGCCGAACGGCTGACCGGTGTGGCACTGCCCAGCGGCGGCCTTTGGTTTCCCGGTGGGGGCTGGCTGCAACCCGGCGACCTCTGCGAAACACTCTCGCACCACCCGCGCATTACCCGTCTGTTCGACTTCACGGTACAGGAGATAACCCCGGACGCCGGCCTTTGGCGCATTGATGGCGGCGACCAGCAAGAAGCTATCCGGGTTCAGCACCTGGTCATCTGTGCCGGGCACCTGACGCCCAACCTGCTCCCCGAGCCCGGCGAGTTCCGTTTCAAGGCAATCCGGGGCCAGGTCACCCACCTTCCGGAAGCGAGCCTGAGTGCCCCGCCAGCCGCGGTGATCTGTGGCAGCCGATACCTCAACCCGGGCCGTAACGGGGTGTCGGTGACCGGCGCCACCTTCGACCTGCACAGCGACCAGCCGGAACCCCTGGCTGCCAGCAACGTCGAAAACCTCAGGGAACTGGCGCACATGCTCCCCGGCATTCTGGTGGCGGAGGCCGGTTCAGCACTGAGCGAGGAGGCTGGCCAGGGCCGTGTTGGCTTTCGGTGCACCACCCATGATTATCAACCGGTGGCCGGCCCCCTGCAGAACAGCCGGGGAGAAACCGTTGCCGGCGTCTACCTGCTTACCGGTCTTGGTAGCAAAGGCCTGACCTACGCGCCGCTGCTGGCGGAACTGGTTGCGGACCAGGTCACCGGCCAGCCGGCCCCCTTGCCGCATCGCGTGCGAAAATTGCTGGCTACCGGACGAATGCATCGCCACCAACCGCATCCAGGCAGTAAAATTTAATTGAAGATATGCGGTCAGCAGCCGATACCTGTTGTAGTCGACTGCGTCGTTGGAAATAATTGGGAGCTGAGCAATGTCCATTTTCGTCAGTGAGCCTGGCCGCCCCGTGGGGACGCGATTACCGGACGTATTCCGGGGTCGCCGCGTGGGCGATGTGACTGAACCGACGGAAAGCCACGCCAGTAACCCGGGCCGCAGCGAAGCGACCGATGCCGAGTTCCAGCAAGCCGCCCATGGCGGGCAACACCGGACCCTGGACCGGGCCCTGGAAGAATATGGCTCAGCGGGAGCGGGAGCGGCCAAAGAGCAACGCCCTTACCTGCCGGTATCGTCCATCTGTGCGCCGGCCCGTTACGCCTTGCCAGCCTCCGCCACGGTCTCGGACGCCCTGACCATGATGGACGACCATAACGTTCACCATCTGGTGGTTACCGCGGAAGATCACATCGCCGGGCTGATCGATTTACGTTGGCTGCTGGCCTGGCTGCACACCAACCAGGCCAGTATGAATCAGAGCCTGGTGCATATCGAGCTACCTGCGTTCCTGACAGCGTCACCGGAAACCGATGCCCACCAACTGGCCCGGCTGATGCTGGCACACCAGCTGAATGCCGCCCTGGTAATCGACCATCGGGGCGACCCCGCCGGTATTGTCACCAGTACCGATTACCTGCGCCTGTACGCCAACGCCGGCCGCCATGAAGGCAGCGTTTAAGTCCCTTCCGGCTAGTTCACTGGTGTCAACAGAACCCCTTCCGGGCTGAAGACCAGCACTTCAAATGAACCGCCCCGGCGAACGAAGGCGACAATCTCATCATCCCGGTAGTTGGCCAGCGCGCGAACGGCGGAATCCGCCGCATCCAGCTGGTAGCGCCACTCATTCCGGAAAGGCAGGCTCTCCGGTTCGGCCTCGGGATCCGGTTCCGGTACGGGCGACACGCGGGCAACAATACCCTGCGCCACTCCGGTCGTTATGGCGTCACCGGTGAAATCCCCCAGGGTGGAGCCAGCCACCACCAGGTCACTGAAAAATGGCGTGATGGCGGCCAGGGCCTCTTCCGAGACGTCGTCCGGATCGTTCAGGGTAACCGCCCGATTGATCTGGCCCGCGGTGGAATACCCCAGCAGGAAGCCAGCGCCGCTGCTGGTTGGCACCCGGTCCAGGGAGCGCTCATCGTCTTCGTTGGTGGTGACCGAGTAGGCTCCGGCGCTGTTACCGAGCAGCCACAGGTTGGCGGACGCAAACAGCCCGTCGTTGACCACCTCATTGCCTTCCGTTCCCCGCTGATACACGCTCAGGTTACCGCTGGCGCTGGCGGCGGAATAGAAATACGCATCCACGCCACCGAGCACCGGCTCGCCGTTCACCGCCCCCTCGGCAGACCCGAACACCAGTGGCGTGATGGCCGCAGCGCTGCCCCCGGCCACGGCATCATCGGCGGCGGAACCCACCTGGCGGGTCCAGGCCACCTGGGGCGCCAACTCATTGCCATTATTCTCACTGTCAATTCTCTGGAGGAAGCTGTCCACGCCCCCCGATGCCGTCTGGCCGGCCCACTCACCCCGGGTTTCCCCGGCCAGCACAATGAACCCGGACTCGCGGTTGATCCCCGCCCAGCGCGCCACATCGTCCTCGGTGGTGCCGCTGCGATGGGTCCAGGTTGCCACGTACTCGCCGCCGTTGCTGTCGGGATCGAAGTGGTACAGGGAGATCAGCGCGTCCTGGCCACCCAGGGCCGTTGTGCCCGCCACCGGCGCGTCGGTACTGTAGGCCACGACAAACTCGAAACGATCCACGGTCCCGGTATCCTCCGATACCTTGCGCAGGGCCGCGTCAATTACCGGCGCCGGAGCGGCCAGCTGGTCACCGGCATCGGACACCGCCACGTCCTGCAGCAGAGTGCCCTTCTGGTTATAGATGCGGACCTTCACGCGGTTGTTGTCCTGGGCGTCGAAGCCGGCGACGAAGAGTCGGCCGGAATGGCCAATATCGATATCGGTGGCGACAAAACCGTTCACGTCTCCCACTGCCAGAGGCGCGGTGAGTTCATTGATACTGATCCGCAGGGGGGCGGCATCCGACGGCCGGGCGTAACCCTCACGGCCGGCCTGGTAGGCCTCGTCCAGCCCCAGCAGAATGACCCGGTCCGGCAGGTCACCATTGGCGTAGCCGGCCTGTGGTACGGTCACCGTGAAGCGCACCTCATCCTCATCGGCGGCAAACACCAGTTGGTTTCCGGGCGCGCTGGTGGTGAACTCGCTCCCCAGCCGCGCCGTGGAATCCTCGGTCTCACCCAGTTTGGCCCGGAACTCCCCGTCCCGCTCGCCAGTGAGCCTGGCGATGTACTCCACGCTTCCGCCCACATTGATGGCGTCCCGTAAGCCACCGTTTACGGTTTCCAGGGTGACCCGTGGCTCATTGTCGTCCACCACCAGGCTGGTCTTGGCGCCACCGTTGTTCTCTCCCAGGCCAGCCAGGCCGTTACGCACCTCGGTCAGCGTCAGAAGGCCGGCCTCAGAAGGTTCGGGAAACTGGTCATCAATTACTTCCAGCCGGATATAGCATTCCGTGACTCCCGGCTCGAAGGTCACCAGCCCCGAGGTGTACACCCCGTCCTCATCCTGCTGATACGACAGATACGTCGGCTCCTCCAGCAGCGCGCCGCTACCGCTGCCCAGAGCGACGATATCCTGGCCCACGATGGCTTCACCCCGGTTGGCGTCACTGTGGTCACAGCGCTGGTGAGGGGCGTTGACATCGGGGTCGCAGCGGCTCGGGTCGTACTCTGAAGTCAGATTGAAGGCAACCGACACCCGGGTGACAGACGGTTTTTCCAGCAGGACTTTCACCGCCACCGGACGGGTAGCCGCCGTCAGCGTCCGGGTTCCGGACACCGTACCATCCTGGTTGTATTCGTTGATCGTGAAGCTGTGCTCGCCCGGGGTATCCAGGTCCGGCGGCGCGCAATGTTCCCGGGGCGTTTCCGGAATATCCGGTGATTCGCCTTCGATAAACGTTTCCGCGTCCAGTGACAGGGGGTTGTATTTGACCTCAATATCAAACGGCTGCACGCCGGCATCCTGGCCGTCGGTGGTGATCAGGTTGATGTCCTGGATCTTGCCCAGATCGTCTTCGCCACGGGCGCCCCCCGTCAGGCCCGGAACACCGCGCATGATAATGCCCTGCCGCGCCTTGTTGCTGGTATCTTCAAGGGCCAGCCAGGCGGGCGCGTTGGTGAGCGAGTAATCGAGGATGTCCTCACCGCCATAAGCGCCGAAGTTATAGTAGTACTCCACCCCCAGATAGGCGGTTGCCGGAGGCGTACCCAGCACCGTGGGCTGATCGGCGGCCCTTTCGGTTTTGCAACCGCTGACCACGAGCAGGGCCAGGATCAGCCCCGCCCAGCGAACGACGGTAATACGGGTTGCGGTGACGGAGACAGGGCGTGGGAACCAGTCGGCGCGCATGAAAAAATCCGTTTCAAGACGTTGTTGTTATGGCCGTGCCTGTCCGCCGGAGACATCCGACGGTTTACACACCGTTACAGAACAACGCCATGGTAGCCAATTTGGGCTATCGGGGATCTGCGCGAGTTCTCAGAATCACGGGCCAGGTGTCAGACACCATGGCTCCGTAGCAGGTCCAGCAGACCGGCTTCATCAAGGACCGGAACACCCAGTTTCTCCGCCTTGGCCAACTTGGAGCCGGCGGCTTCACCGGCCACCACGCAGGCGGTTTTTCCGGATACGCTGCCAGCCACCCTGGCCCCCAGGGCTTCCAGTTTTTCCCGGGCTTCGTCCCGGGTCATGCCCGCCAGCGTGCCGGTCAGCACCCAGGTTTCACCCTGCAGAGGCTTTTCACCAGCGGTAACCTCTTCCTCCTGCCACTCGACCCCGGCTTCCCGCAGGGCTGTCAGGGTTTCCTGGTTATGGGGTTGGTCAAAGAAACTGCGGATACGCCCGGCGACGATGGGGCCGACATCCGGAACCGTCTGCAGTGTCTCTTCGCTGGCGCTGGCAATGGCTTCCAGGGTCCCGAAATGGGATGCCAGGCCTTTGGCGGTTGCCTCGCCAACCTCGCGAATACCAAGCGCATACAGGAATCGCCAGAGGACCGGTGTGCGCGACCGGTCGATGGCGGCGATGAGGTTGGCGGCGGATTTGTCGCCCATCCGCTCCAGACCGGTGAGTTGCTCCCGGGTCAGACGGTAAAGGTCGGCGACGGTTTTCACCATCTGCCGGTCCACCAGGATGTCGATCCATTTATCCCCGAGGCCCTCGATATCCAGCGCCTTCCTGGACGCATAATGGCGGATGGCCTCCTTGCGCTGGGCCGGACAGAACAGGCCACCCGAGCAGCGAGCGACCGCCTCGCCCTCAATCTGCACCACATCGGAATCACACACCGGGCACTGGGCCGGCAAGGTCACCGCCCGGGCATCGGCCGGCCGCCGCTCGGATACCACCTTGACCACCTGGGGGATCACGTCGCCGGCACGCCGGATAAATACGGTATCGCCAATGTGGACATCCAGGCGTCGGATTTCATCCATGTTGTGGAGTGTCGCGTTGCTGACGGTCACGCCGCCCACGAACACCGGCTTGAGGCGTGCGACGGGGGTCACGGCGCCGGTCCGGCCGACCTGGAACTCCACGTCCTCAATCACGGTCAGCTCCTCCTGGGCCGGAAACTTCTGGGCAATCGCCCAGCGCGGCGCCCGGGAGACAAAACCGAGGGTTTTCTGGAAGGCCAGCCGGTTTACCTTGAACACGATACCGTCAATTTCATACGGCAGGTCGTCCCGTTTGGCCATCAGCTCATGGTACGCCGTGAGGCAAGCCTCCACCCCGGTTGCCAGGCGCATTTCCGGATTCACCCGGAAGCCCCAGTCGTGGACCCGCTGAAGCGCGTCCCACTGATTATCCGGCAACAGGCTTTCGTCGGTGACCGCGACGCTGTAGGCGCACATTTCCAGCGGTCGCCGGGCCGTGACGGTGGACTTTTTCTGGCGCAGGCTGCCGGCTGCCGCATTCCTCGGATTCACGAAGGTCTTTTCTCCCCGGTCCGCCAGCCGGTGATTCAGGGCATCAAAGCCCGCCTTCGGCATGTACACCTCACCCCGGACTTCCACCAGGTCAGGCACATTGTCGCCCCGTAGCCGGAGCGGCACCGACGGAATGGTCCGGATATTGGCCGTGATATCTTCCCCCGAGTAACCATCGCCCCGGGTGGCCGCCCGGGTCAGCGCGCCCTGCTCGTAGTGCAGGCTGACCGCCAGCCCGTCCAGCTTTGGTTCACACACGTAGTCGATGTCGTCGTCGGTGCCGAGACGTTCGCGCACACGACGATCAAAATCCCGAAGCTCCTCGTCACTGAAGGCATTATCCAGAGACAGCATGGGCAAGCGGTGAACCACCTCCTCGAAGCTGGTTTCGACACTGCTGCCCACCCGCCGGGTCGGCGAATCCTCCGAGGCCAGTTCCGGATAGCCGGCTTCCAGGCTTTGCAGTTCCCGGAACAGGCGATCGTATTCGGCATCGGGTACCCGGGGATCGTCGAGCACGTAATACCGGTAGTTGTGGTCCTCGATGGCCAACCGAAGGGTTTCAACCTGTTGGCGGATCTCTGGCGGGGCTTTGCTCATGGGTCGTTGCTCACTGCTATCACAAAAAATGCCCGGAACATGCCGGGCATTGCTGAAATCCGGACACCCGTATATTGGCTTACTCAGTGGCGTGGCGACCGCTGTTTACGCTCAAATTCACGGATTCGCTGCCGGCAATGCTCAATGGTCTGGGGGGTCATCACGCTCCGGCGCTCATCCTTCAGTTCACCACCCAGGTTACGAACCACGCACTGGGCCGTTTCCAGCATGAAATCAAAGGCCTGAAGGGCATTCGTCGGCCCCGGCATGCTCATGAAAAAGCTGATGCCCGGGGTATTCATGGCGATCATATCCTCGGGCCGGAAGGTACCGGGCTCAACGGCATTGGCAACACTGAACTGCACCGGGCTGGTGGTAGTGGTCTCTTCGTGCCGGTGATAGATGTCCATGTCGCCGAATTCCAGGCCGCAGGCCTCGAACAATTTTTTCAGGGCCTCGCCCTTGAATGCTTCGCCGTTCCGGGCGAGCACGTTGATCACCACCACCTCACGGGCTTCCGGCCGGTTTGCTCCGGCCAGTGGTTGCCCCTGTTTGCGGGCGGCTGGCTCCCGGCGCGCGGTATCCTCTTCCACTTCCGTGGTGATGGTGGGCGGCACCGGGTCGCTGGCCCGACCGGCGGATTCGGCGCTTATAGCGTCTGTTCCCGGCTCTTCCGCAGACAGGTCAGTCTTACTGTCTGGCTCGCCGTCCATCGCACCCCAGCCCGTGTCTGGCGTGTCCGGCTCCAGTTCGGGCTCTGGCTCGGGGCTCGGGGGTGGCGGGCTGGCCGGCGGTATCTGGCTGTCGGCTTTCACCGGGCGGGTGGGTTTTGGCGTTGGCGTTCCAAACCGGCTGGACTTCTCCCGTTTTACATAGCCACGCTCTTCCAGGGTGTCTCGGGAAATGGTGCGGGCGCCACCGTTGGGCAGCTCGGGGTTGAACTCGTCATCCAGTGGCGACTCGTCCAGGTCATCGGCCCCCATGCCCGACGAAATCGCCATGGATTCCTTGCGGGCACGGCGCATCCGGCGGAGACCGTCAATAACGATGCCGATAATAACCAGGGTACCGATGGCAATTAACCATTCCCTAAGTGACATAGTGCTGCTGTCCTGTTTGCAGGTTCCTTAACGTTGCTACTCTAAGAAAACCGGGTAACGAATACAACGCAAAGCCGGGCCAGATGGCTTATTTGTCATGCTTCTGCCAGCGCCGCTGCTGCTTCCACATCCACCGACACCAGGCGCGAACATCCGGGTTCATGCATGGTCACCCCCATCAACTGGTTCGCCATTTCCATGGCGATCTTGTTGTGAGTGATGTAGATGAACTGAACCTGGCTGGACATTTCCTTCACCATATTGGCGTACCGGCTCACGTTGGCATCATCCAGGGGGGCGTCGACCTCGTCCAGCATACAGAATGGCGCCGGATTGAGCTGGAAAATGGAAAACACCAGGGCAATGGCGGTCAGCGCCTTTTCACCGCCGGACAACAGATGGATGGTGCTGTTCTTTTTGCCGGGCGGGCGGGCCATGATGGTCACCCCGGTTTCCAGCAGATCTTCGCCGGTGAGTTCCAGGTAGGCATTACCGCCGCCAAATACTTTCGGAAACAGCGCCTGCAAACCACCGTTCACCTGGTCAAAGGTTTCCTTGAAACGCTGGCGCGTTTCCCGGTCAATCTTGCGAATGGCGTTGTCCAGCGTTTCCAGCGCCTCGGTCAGATCCTCGTGCTGACTGTCCAGATAGGTCTTGCGTTCGCTCTGTACCTGGTACTCTTCAATGGCGGCCAGATTGATGGCCCCCAGCCGCTGAATGCGATTCCCGATCTTTTCCAGTGACTCGGCCCAGTCCTTTTCGTTAGCCTCCTCCGGTAACCGGGACAGCACATCCTGAAGCTTTACATCCAGTTCCTGAAGTTGCTCAACGTGGTTGCCGGAGCGGATTTCCAGGGCCTGGGATTCCATCTTGAGCTTTTCCAGCCGGGAGCGAACGTCCTGAATCCGATGGTCCGTACCACTGCGCCCCTGCTCTTTCTCGCGCACCTCCCGATCGATTTCCTCCAGGGCGTCGCGGGCCGCACCCAGCTTTTCCTCTTCCGCAAGCCGGCGGTCCAGCAACCCTTCGAGCTGCATCTGAAGGTCTTCAATCGGCTCCTCGGCACTTTCCCGGGACTCCCGGAGAATCTCCAGCCGCTCCTCAAGGCGTTCTTTCTGCAATTGCATGCGATCGATGGTCTGGCGCAGGCCGTCCCGCTGGCTGTTCAGGGTCTGCAGCTGTAACTGCAACTGGTGAGCGTGGTCCCGATCGTGCCGGGCCTCCTGGCGCAACCGGTCCAGGGTCTCGCGCAGATCGTCCCGCTGCGCCAGCAGTCGTTCTTTTTCCTCGTCGCTGCTCTCCGACGACGCCAGGGCCTCCTGCCATTCTTCACGAGCCACCTGAAGGTGCTCCTGGCGCTCGTCCAGGTTTACCGCGACGTCATCACTATCGTCGCGGATTCTCGCCAGCCGGGCGTCAATCTGCTCGGCCCGGGCGCGCAGGCCGCTGATTTTCGAAGACAGGTTCCCAAGTTCCCGCTCGGCCTCGCCCAGACGAACCTGGGCTTCATCCCTCGCGGCCTCGGCCTGCTCGGTTCGCTCCTGAAGTTGATCCTGGCGTGCACTCACCGTCTCAAGCGCAGCTTCTGCCTGCATCAGCTGGTCCGACAGGTCGCTGACTTTCTTCTGGCGCTCAATGATACCGACCTGGCCGGCGTCGGAATCGGGCATCAGCACCCAGTCCCGAGAGACCCAGACGCCGTCCCGGGTCATCATGCTTTCACCGGCGGCGAGCGTCGGCCTTCCGGCTAGCGCCTCATCGAGAGAGCCGGCGGTACCAATACCGGCAAGCATCGCTGAAACGGCGTGCACTCCGGACACCTTGTCGGCCAGACCACCGGCTACCGGCGAGTCACCGGTTTTCGAATTCACCACGGCCAGCCCTTTTGGCGCGCCGGTTAAGGCCTGGGACAATGCGTCGATACCCGGCAACGCCAGCCCTTGGGTAAACCGGCCAATCACCTGTTCCACCGCAAATTCCCAGCCATCGTCGATCCGCAATGCCCCTGCCACCCGGGGCGCATCCTGCAACGCGTGTTCCGACAGCCAGGCCTGAAGGTTATCGTCCTGACCGCCCATCTGTTCATCCAGCAACACCTGCTGAGACTCGAGGGCCGCCCTCAGGCTCTGCACCCGCTGGTTTTCATCGGCAACCGCCTGCTCGCCATCACGCTGCTGTTGCCGCGCTTCATAAAGAGTCTCCTGGGCTGCCTCAATTTGCTCCGCAGCCTCTTCACGCTGTAGCGACAGGGTTTCCTGCTGCTCAAGCAGATCCTCAAGCTCAGCCCGATCCATCTGCCCGTCCAGCAACGCCTGTTCGTCCTGCAGTCGCTCCCGGCGGCTCCGGAGTTGCTCGATGGCCTCTTCCAGGGACCGGATACGGGATTGCGCGAGCTCCGCCTGGCGCCGGGCGTCGGCGGAGCGGGTACTGAATGTCTCCCAGCGGTGCTGCCAGTCGCTCATGGCGTCTTCTGCCTGCTGAAGCTTTTCCCCGGACTCTTCGGCGCGAGTGGCCAGTGCTTCCTGCTCCGGCTCGATCATATCCAGCTCTTCCTGAATACCCGCCAGCTTGCTCTCGTCCTGCTCCAGTTCACGGGCCAGCTCACGCTCGTTGGCCATGGCCTGATCGAGCTCGGCGGCGGTTTGCCGGCTGCGCTCACGCTGGTGCTCAAGGCTCTGCTCAATACGGGCAATGTCGGCACCCGCTTCGTAGTAACGAGCCTGAGCCTTGTTGAAGTGCTCGGTGCGCTCCTGGTGATTGTCGCGCAGGGACTCCAGGGACGTCTCCAGGCTGACCCGCTCGGTCAGATACTTCTCCAGCTCCAGCTCGGTCTCCCGGATCTTGCCGCGCGAAGCCTGCAAGTCATTGTCCAGGGCCTGCCAGCGCAGGACCGTCAGCTCGGCTTTGGTCTGCCGTTCTTCCTGTTTGTAGGCTTTGTACTTCTCAGCCGCCGCCGCCTGGC
This sequence comes from uncultured Marinobacter sp., assembly GCF_946886895.1. The sequence goes on from NZ_CAMPJO010000009.1 coordinate 49,903, forward strand.
GTTCAAGGTGCTGCAATTGCCGGCCCAGTTCATCCCGCAGATCGGTCAGCCGTTCGAGATTTTCATGGGTGCGCCGTATCCGGTTTTCCGTCTCGCGACGACGCTCCTTGTACTTGGAGATGCCGGCGGCTTCCTCGATGTAGATCCGCAACTCTTCCGGTTTGGCCTCAATCAGCCTGGAAATCATCCCCTGCTCGATGATGGCGTAGCTGCGGGGACCCAGGCCGGTACCGAGAAAAAGATCGGTGATATCCCGCCGCCGGCACTTCGAGCCATTCAGGAAATAATCGGACTGGCCTTCCCGGGAAACCCGGCGACGCACGGAAATTTCATTGAAGCGGACAAACTCACCCGGCGCCGACCCGTCGCTGTTGTCAAACACCAGCTCAATCGAGGCCTGGCCCACAGGTTTGCGGGCACTGGAGCCGTTGAAGATAACGTCGGTCATGGACTCGCCACGAAGGTACTTGGCCGAGCTTTCGCCCATCACCCACCGAACCGCATCGATAATGTTGGATTTGCCACAGCCGTTGGGGCCCACCACCGCCGTCATATTGGAGGGGAAAGGTACCGTGGTCGGATCGACAAAGGACTTGAAGCCGGCCAGCTTGATGGATTTGAGGCGCATATCAGGCGTGCTCCTCGTCCGTCAGAATGCTCAGTACCCGCTGGCGCTGGTGTTCACCAAACGCCCGGATCACCGCCTGGAGACGATCTGCGTCGCCACTGCCCGCGGCCTCGGCCAGTTGCCGGAAAAACCGACCGGTTTCGCCGATTTCACCCCGGAAATGCTCCAGCGCCACGAAGTAGGTCCGGCTGATCGCCGGACGGAAATTCTCCAGGGTTTCTTCGAGAAACGGATTTTCCACCAGTCGGTAGGCGTATTGCATAACGCCAAAGCCGGCGTCGATGACCTGTTCGGCGGCATCGGGGGCGTCGGAATTGAGCGCGCCAATCACCGCCTGGAGCTCCCGCACCTGGCCCATGACCCCACCAAGCTGGGTGCCGGACCAGCGCTCCAGCACCTTTCGGCCCAGCATGCAGAGCAAATCAATATAGATGTCGTAGAGGCTGTTGACGCTGTCTGGGGTCAGGCTGGAGACGACCGCACCGCGCCGGGGGAAGATATCGACCAGATGCCGGCGCTCCAGGATCAACAGGGCTTCACGAACCGATCCACGGCTGACGTTCAGCTCGCCGGAGACCTTGAGTTCCTGAATCCGTTCACCCGGTTGCAGATCCCGGGTAATGATCCGCTGGCCCAGATGCTGGGCTATTTGTTCGGACAGACTTTCAGGGGCCTGAAACCTCATAAAGTTAATCGCTCACTTCCGCAGACAGCAGGTTCACAAGCGCAGGAGTTTACCACAGCGACCGGCCAGCCCCACCCCCTTGTCGGCCATTTTGCCGGAGTGCGGTCACGGCCCTGGCCGTGAATTGCCGACTTTTTGGCGAATGGCCGCCCTGCCCAGACTTTTTTGGATGAGTTCACTTTAGATTTTAATCGTATACTATTGTTTTTTATTGATTTTGTTATATAGGTATGAAAACTGCTTTCATCTGCCGCTATCAAGTCATCGTCTGCGACAGAGTGAGCCGTAGTGAAACACATTCCAACCCTACAACGATCCACATCCCGGCCCCGGAAGCTTGCCGCCCTGCGGCAGGCGCACCAGGACTGGAGCGATTCCGCCGACATCCTGACCCGGCTGACCCGACGACTGTCGACGTCACTGTCGCTGGAAATCCAGTTGGGCATTCTGGCCGAGGAACTGTCTGACACCATCCCGTTCGACGCCCTGAATTACCGCCACCGGATCGGACACCGGGATTTCGTCTACGTTACCGGCATGGGTGGGCCCCACCGCTGCGAGTACCGTCTGTCCCTCGAAGGCGTTCATTACGGAACGCTGTCACTGCAGCGCCGCCAAAAGTTCACCGAGGAGGAATTACAGGGTATCGAGATGGTCATCGGGGCGGCCATCTGCCAGCTTCGCAACGGATGCCACTACCTTGCCATTGAGCAGGCGGCGTTAACCGATTCGCTGACCGGCGTCCCCAACAAACGCGCCCTGGATGACGCCCTGACCCGCGACAGTGGCCTGGCGAACCGCCATGGCACACAGTATTCCCTGATCCTGTGCGACCTCGACCACTTCAAAAATGTGAACGATGAACATGGCCACGTGATGGGCGATCACATGCTTCGGTTATCGGCGGAAGCCCTGGAGCGGACGCTCAGAACCTCAGACAGTGTCTACCGCTTCGGCGGCGAGGAATTTGCCATTCTGCTGCCGCACACCGGCGAGGCGGAAGCAAGGGACGTTGCTGACCGGGCCCGCCATGAGGTCGGGAAGCTGCAGGTGGATGCCGGCGGCAGGAACCTGGTTATTACCGCCAGTTGCGGCGTTGCCACCTATCTGGCGGATGAGTCACCGGAACAGTGGCTTGCCCGGGCCGATGAAGCCTTGTACCGCGCCAAGAAACAGGGCCGGAACTGTACCCGGGTGTTCGCCACGCTTTCCTAGCGTTTGTCCTGACGTTTGTCTGGCCGCTTGTCGTTCCGCTTGCCAGCGCCAGGACGGGAGTCGCTCACGTCCCACTTGCGGCTACCGGATTTCTTCGCCGGCCGCCCGGGGCTTTTCCGGCGCTGCCGATCATGGGTCGCTTGCTCACCGGGGGTTTTCTGGGGGATATCGACAGCCGCCAGACCGACCGTGCGGCTGAGCATGTCCACCGCTTTCTGGTCCAGCTCTTCCCACTTGCCAAGTGTCAGACGACTGGGCAGGAAGACCGGCCCATAACGAACCCGCTTCAGCCGACTGACTCTGACGCCCTGGGATTCCCAAAGACGCCGGACTTCCCGGTTACGGCCCTCCAGCAGGGTGACGTGGAACCAGCGGTTGATACCACTGCCGCCGGCCGGAGAGATGTCGCTGAACCTGGCCTGGCCGTCGTCCAGCAATACACCCTGCAACAACCGCTCAATCATCGCATCATCCACCTCGCCAAAGACCCGGACCGCGTACTCGCGGTCGATCTGGCGCGACGGGTGCATCAGACGATTGGCCAGTTCGCCATCGGTGGTAAACAACACCAGCCCGGTGGTGTTGATATCCAGCCTGCCGATCGAAATCCAGCGGTGGTCCTTCAGCCGGGGCAGGCGATCAAACACCGTCGGCCGGCCTTCCGGATCCTTGCGCGTTGTCACTTCCCCTTCGGGCTTGTTGTAGATCAGAACCCGGCGCAGTAATCCGGTCGCCTCGGCCACCTCAAGTCGCTTGCCATCGAGCTCAAAGCGATCCGTTGCCGTCGCCTTCTGGCCCGGTGAAACCACCTGCCCGTTCAGCGTCAGCCGGCCCTCGGCCATCCAGCCTTCAATTTCCCGCCGGGAACCTACCCCTGCCCGTGCCAGCAGTTTCTGTACGCGTTCGGCTCCTCCATGGGAGACAATATCACTGGCCGGTTCGGCCGATTTTTTTCCGGGGCGCTCTGACGCCATGAACCTAATCCTTACTCAGTGGCTGATACCGGAGTGGCATCAGTGAAGTGTCTGGTTTTGCTCGTCGTTGTCGGCATCGGGCCCGGATGTCGCCTTCGGCGAGTCGAATTCAATCTCCGCCTGCATACTGCGCTCAATTTCCCGGCCGATCTCTTCGAGATCCCGAATCTCCGACAGCGGTGGTAACTGATCCAGGCCCGTCAGATTAAAATAATCCAGGAACTGTTTGCTGGTGGCATACATGGCGGGCCGGCCCGGAACATCCCGGTGCCCAACCACCCGTACCCACTCTCGCTCAAGCAGGGTGCGAATGATATTGCTGCTTACCGTAACACCCCGGATATCCTCGATTTCGCCCCGGGTAATCGGCTGCCGGTAGGCAATCAATGCCAGGGTTTCCAGCAGGGCCCTGGAATAACGCTGGGGTTTTTCCTCATAGAGCCGGCCAACCCAGGGCGCATAGGCCTCACGCACCTGCAGGCGATAGCCGCTGGCGACGTGCTTCAGCTCGAACCCGCGGCCCTCGCACGCATTCTCCAGCATCACCAGCACGTGCTCCATAACCTGCCGGGCAGGACGCTCGTCCTCCGCGAACAGATCCCGGAGCTGATCCACCGACAAGGGCTTGCCCGCGGCCAGCAAGGCCGCCTCGACAATGGCCTGGAGTTTCAACAGATGCGATTCATTCATGGTGTGGTCCGTGTTCCTGTGCCTGGTGAATGGCCGTCACCTTAACGGGCTGCCCGCGCCCGGACATGAATGGGCCCAAGCACCTCGGCCTGGACAACTTCGATCAGCTGTTCCTTGACCAGCTCCAGGGTGGCCAGAAAGGTAACCACGACCCCAAGCTTGCCCTCCTGAAGGGTGAACAGGCTTTCAAAGGTCACGAAGCGGTCATCCCGCAGTGCCGACAAAATGGCGGACATCCGTTCGCGGGTGGACAGCTTCTCCCGTTCAACGTGGTGACTGGTGAACAGATCAGCCCGTTTGAGCACGCCCTGAAGGGCCAGCAGCATTTCCCGGAGATCGACATCCGGGTGCGGCTGACGGGACGGCAGCTCCGGCAGAGCGGCGGAGGCAACAACGTTGTCCCGTTCAAGCCGGGGCATCTGGTCAATATCCTCTGCGGCCTGCTTGAACCGCTCATACTGCTGAAGTCGACGAATCAGTTCGGCACGAGGATCCACCTCTTCTTCATCGTCGCTCTCCTGGCGAGGCAGGAGCATCCGCGATTTAATTTCCGCCAGGGTCGCGGCCATCACCAGGTATTCCGCCGCCAGCTCAAAACGCATGGCCTCCACCGCGCCGATATAGTCCATGTACTGGCGGGTGATTTCGCTGACGTCGATGTCCAGGATGTTCATATTCTGCCGCCGGATCAGATACAGCAGCAAATCCAGCGGTCCCTCAAAGGCTTCCAGGAAAACCGCCAGGGCATCCGGAGGAATGTAGAGATCTTTGGGAATATCCACCAGTGGCTTACCGGAAACCCGTGCCAGCGGCGATGCTTCCGCTTCGGACTCGGATGCGGGTAAAACCTCAGGGGTGGACTCTTCCGTCATGACCTTTTCCCTTTAACGGTAGCCCAGGCCCATGGCGGCCCGGACCTCTTCAAGCGTGTCCCTTGCCGCATCCCGGGCGTGCTCACGCCCTTCCTGCAGAATCGAATGCACCAGATCCGGGTTACCCTCATATTCCCGGGCCCGCTCATGCAGGGGGCGCTGCTCCTCAACAATGGCGTCGATCAGGGGTTTCTTGCAATCCAGACAACCGATACCCGCACTGCGACACCCGGTTTGCACCCACTCCCGGGTGTCCTCGTCTGAATAGACCTTGTGCATGCTCCAGACCGGGCACTTCTCGGGTTCGCCAGGGTCCGTGCGACGCACTCGCTGGGGGTCGGTCTGCATGGTGCGGATCTTCTGGGCGACACTGTCCGGGTCTTCCCGCAAACCGATGGTGTTGTGGTAGGACTTGGACATTTTCTGGCCATCCAGGCCCGGGAGCTTCGATTCCGGCGTCAGCAACGGCTGGGGTTCTGGCAGAATCACCTTGCCGCCGCCTTCGATATAGCCGTACAGTCGCTCGCGATCGCCCAGGGAAATATTCTGCTGCTCCTTCAAAAGGGCCCGCGCGGTTTCCAGGGCCTCCATGTCGCCCTCTTCTTGATAACGCTTCTTGAGGGTGCGATACAGCTTGGCGTTTTTCTTGCCCATCTTGACAATGGCGCCCTCGGCCTGCTCCTCAAAGCCAGGCTCGCGCCCGTAGATGTGGTTAAACCGGCGGGCAATCTCACGGGTGATTTCCACGTGGGACACCTGGTCCGCACCCACCGGCACCTTGCCGGCACGGTACATGAGGATGTCGGCGCTCTGCAGCAGCGGATACCCGAGGAAACCATAGGTCGCCAGGTCCTTCTCGCGCAGTTTTTCCTGCTGATCCTTGAAGGTGGGGATCCGTTCCAGCCAGCCCAGTGGCGTAATCATTGACAGCAGCAGGTGCAGCTCCGCGTGTTCCGGCACCTGGGACTGGATAAACAGGGTTGAGGAACCCGGATTGACGCCGGCGGCAAGCCAGTCAATCACCATGTCCCAGACACTCTGCTCAATCCCGGACGGGTCGTCGTACTGGGTCGTGAGGGCATGCCAGTCCGCAACGAAGAAAAAGCACTCGAATTCGTGCTGGAGTTTCACCCAGTTCTTCAGCACCCCATGGTAGTGACCAAGGTGCAGTTTTCCGGTCGGACGCATACCGGACAAAACCCTTTGCTGGGAATCGACAGAACTCAAAGCACGAACTCCTTATTTTGTATGGGAACCGCCATCATAGTGCAGGCGACCCGGCATTATAAATAAAAAACCCCCGCTCTGCAGGGCAGAAACGGGGGTTTTACTGAGAGAAGGCCGACTTACCAGCCAGTCACTTCCTTCAGGGCCTTGCCAATTTCGGCCAGGCTGCGCACGGTTTTCACACCGGCGTCGTTCAATGCCGCGAACTTCTCATCGGCTGTACCCTTGCCACCGGATATAATCGCACCAGCATGGCCCATGCGTTTTCCGGGAGGCGCGGTAACACCAGCGATGTAGGAAACCACCGGCTTGGTCACGTTGCTCTTGATGAACGCGGCCGCCTCTTCCTCTGCGGTACCGCCGATCTCACCGATCATGACGATCGCCTCGGTCTGCGGATCGTCCTGCAGCAGTTGCAGGATATCGATGAAGCTGGAACCCGGAATCGGGTCACCGCCGATGCCGACACAGGTGGACTGGCCGTAGCCGAAGTCGGTAGTCTGCTTGACCGCTTCGTACGTCAGGGTACCGGAGCGGGACACAATGCCCACCTTGCCTGGCTTGTGGATGTGGCCCGGCATGATACCGATCTTGCTCTCGCCCGGCGTGATCACACCCGGACAGTTCGGCCCGATCATCCGCGCACCCTTACGATCCACGTACTCTTTGGCGTAGAGCATGTCGATGGTCGGAATGCCTTCGGTGATGCACACGATCAACTGGATGCCAGCGTCCGCCGCCTCAATGATGGCGTCCTTACAGAACGGCGCCGGTACGTAGATAACCGTGGCTTCCGCGCCGGTCTTCTCAACGGCGTCGCGCACGGTGTTGAATACCGGCAGGCCCAGGTGCTCGGTGCCGCCCTTGCCGGGGCTTACGCCGCCGACCATCTTGGTGCCGTATTCAATGGCCTGTTCAGAGTGGAAGGTACCCTGTGCGCCGGTAAAACCCTGGCAGATAACCTTGGTGTCTTTGTTAATCAGGATGCTCATTATTTGCCCCCCGCGGCTTTAACGACTTGCTCTGCCGCATTCGACAGACTGGTGGCGGCGATGATGTTCAGGCCACTTTCCGCGAGTACTTTGGTACCCTTTTCCGCGTTGTTGCCTTCCAGGCGCACGACCACAGGCACCTTGACGCCCACTTCCTTGACGGCACCGATAATGCCCTCTGCAATCATGTCGCAGCGCACAATGCCACCGAAGATGTTGACCAGCACGGCCTTCACGTTATCGTCAGACAGGATGATCTTGAACGCCTCGGAAACGCGCTCCTTGGTCGCACCGCCGCCAACGTCCAGGAAGTTGGCAGGCTGGCCGCCAGACAGCTTGATGATGTCCATGGTACCCATGGCCAGACCAGCGCCATTGACCATGCAGCCGATGTTGCCTTCCAGTGCCACATAGTTGAGCTCCCACTTGGCCGCTTCCGCTTCCCGGGAGTCTTCCTGGGAGGGGTCGTGCATCTCGTGGATCTTCTTCTGGCGATACAGGGCATTGCCGTCAACACCGATCTTGGCGTCCAGGCAGTGCAGATCACCGGCCGGAGTAATCACCAGCGGGTTGATTTCAACGAGGGCCAGATCGCACTCTTCAAACAACTTGGCCAGACCCAGGAAGATCTTGGTGAACTGACCGATCTGCTTGCCTTCCAGACCCAGTTTGAACGCCAGCTCGCGACCCTGGAACGGCTGTGCGCCGACCAGCGGATCGATTTCGGCTTTCAGGATCTTCTCGGGGGTTTCTTCGGCAACCTTCTCGATCTCCACACCGCCTTCGGTAGAGGCCATGAAGACAATACGACGAGTACCACGATCAACAACCGCACCCAGGTACAGCTCCTGGTCGATGTCGGTAAGAGATTCAACCAGAATTTTGCTGACCGGCTGACCGTTCTCATCGGTCTGGTAGGTCACCAGGTTCTTGCCCAGCCACTTCTCAGCGAAATCACGGATCTCGTCTTTGCTCTTGACCAGTTTGACACCACCGGCCTTACCGCGGCCACCAGCGTGAACCTGAGCCTTCACCACCCAGGCGTCCCCGCCGATTTCACCGGCAGCGTCGACAGCTTCTTTCGGGGTATCGCAGGCAATGCCCTTGGATACCGGCAGGCCGTATTCAGCGAACAGCTGTTTGCCCTGATATTCGTGCAAATTCATAGTTAATGTCCCGAATTAAAAATTCCTGGTTGCGTTACTTCTTTTTGCGGCGGTTGGCGATATGAATCGCACCACCACCGACGGCCAGAGCTGCTTCATGCACGGACTCGGACAGAGTCGGGTGTGCAAAGCAGGTCAGGGCCAGATCTTCGGCGCTGGAACCGAATTCCATGGCGATAACGCCCTGGGCAACGATTTCAGAGGCCTGGGGACCAACGACATGGAACCCGACAATCCGGTCGGTTTTCGCATCCGCAATGATCTTGACCAGGCCAGATGCCGAGTTTGCCGCCATGGCGCGGCCATTGGCGGCAAACGGGAACGTACCCACATTGTACTCTTCACCCTCTGCCTTGAGCTGCTCCTCGCTCTTGCCAACCCAGGCCACTTCCGGCGAGGTGTAGATGACGTTCGGAATGCAGTCGTAGTTGACCTGCGGCTTATGCCCGGCAATACGCTCGGCAACCATGATGCCTTCTTCAGACGCCTTATGCGCCAGCATCGGGCCGCGGACCACGTCACCGATCGCCCACACACCCGGCGCTTCGGTTTTGCAGTTATCATCAACGAAGATGAAGCCGCGCTCGTCCATCTGGACGCCGGCGTCTTCGGACAGCAGGTTGTCGGTGTACGGCCGACGGCCAACGGCAACGATCAGCTTGTCGAACTTGGCTTCCTGCTTGCCCTTGGAATCCTCGTAGGACACGTTAACGAGCTTGCGCTTGACTTCCGCGCCGGTCATCCGGGCGCCCATCGTGATATTCAGTCCCTGCTTCTGGAACTGTTTCAGGGCGTCCTTGGCGACCTGCTGGTCTACCGCCGGCAGAAAAGTATCAACGGCTTCGATAACCGTTACTTCAGAACCCAGGCGGGCCCAGACACTGCCAAGCTCCAGCCCGATAACACCGGCCCCGATAACACCCAGCCGCTTGGGAACCTCGGTAAACTCCAGGGCGCCCTCGGAATCCACAATGTAGTCGCCATCAAACGGCGCAGGCGGGATCTGGATCGGCTTGGAACCGGTGGCCAGGATCACGTTTTCCGCCTCATAGGTCTTGGTCTTGCCGTCTTTACCGGTAACTTCCACTTTGCGGTTCGCCAGCAACTTGCCATGACCGTGGATAGACGTAACGCCATTGGACTTGAACAGGCCCGCGATACCGCCGGTCAGTTGCTTCACGATGCCGCTCTTACGCTCCATCATCTTGCCGATGTCCATTTTGACATCCTTGGCGATGATGCCCTGCATCTCGTAATCGTGGCTGGTTTCCTCGAACTTGTGAGAAATCTCCAGCAGCGCCTTGGACGGAATACAGCCAACGTTCAGGCAGGTGCCACCAAGCACCTGCGCTTTGCCGTCTTCAGCGGTCCAGGATTCGACACACGCGGTCTTGAGACCGAGTTGTGCTGCTTTGATGGCGGCCACGTAGCCCCCGGGGCCTGCACCAATGACGATGACGTCGTACTTATCAGACATAGTTAATCCCGTTTTCCGATTCGTTAAGGGTCGGTTCAGACGTCCAGCAGAATACGTGCCGGGTCTTCAAGCATTTCCTTGATCGCAACAAGGAATTGTACTGCTTCCTTGCCATCAATCATTCGGTGGTCGTAAGAAAGCGCCAGGTACATCATTGGCTGGATTTCCACCTTGCCGTTCACCGCCATCGGGCGCTCCTGGATCTTGTGCATGCCGAGGATTGCGGTCTGCGGAGGATTCAGGATCGGCGTGGAAATCAGGGAACCGAAGATACCGCCATTGGTGATGGTAAACGTACCACCGGTCATGTCTTCGATGCCCAGTTTGCCATCTTTGGCCTTGGTACCGTATTCGACGATTTTCTTTTCGATATCCGCCAGACCGAGGGCATCGACATCACGAACCACAGGAACCACCAGGCCGCGATCGGTGGAGACCGCAACCCCGATATCCTGGTAGCCGTGGTACACCATGTCGTTGCCATCGATGGAGGCGTTCACCGCGGGGAAGCGCTTCAGGGCCTCGGTCGCGGCCTTGGTAAAGAAGGACATGAAGCCCAGCTTGATACCGTGACGCTTGACGAAGCTGTCCTGATACTGCTTGCGCAGTTCCATGATCGGCGCCATGTTGACTTCGTTGAAGGTTGTCAGCATGGCCGCGCTCTGCTGCGCGTTCACCAGACGCTTGGCGATGCTGGCGCGCAGGCGGGTCATTGGAACACGCTTTTCCGGGCGTTCACCGGCGGACACATTCACTTCCGGCATATCGGCAGCCGGCTTGGCCGCAGGCGCCGCCGCACTGGATGACTTCGCGCTGTCCACGTGGTTCTGAACGTCTTCCTTGGTCACACGGCCATCTTTGCCGGTGCCCTTGATGGCGTTCGGGTCAACGTTATTTTCTTCGGCCAGCTTGCGCGCGGCGGGGCTCAGGATCGCATCGCCGGAAGCAGCGTCGCTCTTGGCCTCTTCCTTTGGAGCCTCTTCCTTCTTGCTCTCTGCGGGCTTGGACTCGCCCGCCGCGCCTTCCTTGAACCTGCCGACCACTTCGCCGCTTTCAACGGTATCGCCTTCGTTTTTGACGATTTCCTCGATAACACCATCGGCAGGTGCAACAACCTCAAGAACAACTTTGTCGGTTTCGATATCGACAATCAGCTCATCGCGTGAACAAGCTTCGCCCGGCTGCTTGTGCCAGGTCGCGACGGTACCCTCTGCGACCGACTCCGGGAAAACGGGGGCTTTAATCTCAGTTGACATTACAGATCCTTAGTTCGGTAGCTCGTCAAATTTCAAATGCGTCGTTAACCAGTTTCTTCTGCTCTTCGATGTGCACAGACATATGTCCACAGGCAGGAGCAGCCGAAGCGTCACGACCGGCATATTGAAGGTACAGCTTGGGATTCTTGCGATGCAGCGCATTTCGCATGTGATGCTGGCTGCAGTACCAGGCACCCTGGTTCATCGGCTCTTCCTGGCACCAGACAACATGCTTGAGCTTGCTGTAGTGGCTCAGCAGTTCGTCCAGATCATCGCCCGGGAACGGATAGAGCTGCTCGATGCGAACGATGGCGACATCGTCACGCTCATCAGCCTTCTTTCTCTCCAGAAGATCGAAATACACCTTGCCGCTACACATGATCAGGCGCGTCACTTTCTTCGGATCGGACGGCTCCTTCTCCGGCAGTACCGTCTTGAAGGTACCGCTGGTCAGATCATCCAGATCGGACGTCGCTTCCTTGTGGCGCAGGAGGCTCTTGGGCGTAATGGCCACCAGAGGCTTGCGCAGTGGCCGCTTGACCTGCCGACGAAGCATGTGGAAAACCTGAGACGGTGTTGTCGGCACGCAGACCTGGATGTTGTGCTCGGCAGACAGCTGCAGGAACCGCTCAAGCCGCGCGGAACTGTGCTCCGGACCCTGCCCTTCGTAGCCATGAGGCAACAGCAGGGTAAGGCCGCAGAGACGCCCCCACTTATGCTCACCACTGGTCAGGAACTGGTCGATCACCACCTGGGCGCCGTTGGCAAAGTCACCGAATTGCGCTTCCCAGACAACAAGACCGTCGGGCGCCGTGGTTGAATAGCCATACTCAAAAGCCATCACGGCCTCTTCAGACAGCAGCGAGTCGTATATTTCAAACTTCGGCTGGTCTTCGGACAACTCCGCAAGGGCAATATGCGTGGAGCCATCCTTCTGATTGTGAAGAACCGCATGACGGTGGGAGAACGTGCCCCGGCCGATATCCTGGCCGGTCAGGCGAATGGGGTGCCCTTCGTTCAGCAGAGTCGCATAGGCCATAACCTCGCCATAACCCCAGTTGATGGGCAGCGCACCTGCCGTCATCTTCTCGCGATCTGAAACGATCTTGGACACCTGGCGCTGGATACTGAACCCCTCAGGAACCGAGGTCAGCTTTTTGCCCAGTTTCTGGATCGTCTTCAGGGCAACACTGGATTTGCACTTGGCCGTCCACTCATGACCCAGGAACGGCGTCCAGTCAACATACAGATCCTTGTTGGGCTCCTTGACCAGCGATTTGACCACGTGCTCGCCGTTATCCAGCGCGTCACGGTAGTCGTTCTCCATCTGCTTGGCTTCATCCTCGCTGATCACACCAGCTTCCATCAACTGGTCCGCATACAGGTTGCGGGTGGTTTTCAGCTTGCGGATCTTCTCATACATCACCGGCTGGGTTGCGGCAGGCTCATCCGCTTCGTTATGGCCTCGGCGACGGTAGCAGACCAGATCAATAACCACGTCGTTCTTGAACTCGTTGCGGTAGTCCATTGCCATCTGGGTGACGAACATGACCGCTTCCGGATCGTCTGCATTCACATGCAGGATCGGCGCCTGGATCATCTTGGCGACGTCGGTACAGTATTCGGTAGACCGGGCGTCTTCCTGCTTGCTGGTGGTAAAGCCAACCTGGTTGTTGATGACGATATGAATGGTACCGCCAACCCCGAAACCACGGGTCTGGGACATCTGGAAAGTTTCCATCACCACGCCCTGACCGGCAAAGGCCGCATCACCGTGCAGAATGATCGGAACAACCTTGTTGCCTTCATTGTCATTGCGGCGGGTCTGGCGGGCACGAACGGAGCCCTCGACCACCGGAGACACAATTTCGAGGTGCGACGGGTTAAAGGCCATGGCGAGGTGAATCTCGCCGCCGGGGGTCATCACGTTGGATGAGAAGCCCTGGTGGTACTTCACGTCACCGGATCCGGAGTCCGCCAGCTTCTTGCCTTCAAACTCGTCAAAGAGTTCTTTCGGATTCTTCCCGAGGGTATTCACAAGAACGTTCAGGCGGCCACGGTGGGCCATACCAAGAACGATTTCTTTGGCGCCGTAAGATCCGGCCCGCTGGATCAGTTCATCCAGGCAGGGAATCAGGCTTTCACCACCCTCAAGGCCAAAACGCTTGACGCCCGGATAACGGGAACCCAGGTATTTTTCCAGGCCTTCAGCGGCGGTCAGACGCTCCAGAATGTGCTTGCGGGTTTTCGCCTCGTACTCCGGCTGTGAGCGAACCGGCTCCATGCGCTGCTGAAACCACCGCTTGATGCGGGTATCCACCACGTGCATGTACTCTGCACCAATGCTCTCGCAATAGGTTTGGCGCAGCCCCTGTACGATATCTCTGAGCTTCATGGCCTCGGCGCCAAACGTCAGGGAGCCGGTCTGAAACTCAAGATCAAGATCTGAGTCCGTCAGTTCGTGGAACGCAGGGTCAAGGTCCTCTACGTTCGGGCGCTGCCAGACACCGAGCGGATCCAGCCGGGCTTCCTGGTGGCCACGAAAACGGAAGGCGTTAATCAGTTGGAGAACACGAATCTGCTTTTTATCGGCATCGGATGTCGCGCTGGCGGGAACGCCGCTGCTGGCCAGAAAGCGCTGATTGCGGGAGATGTGTTCAAATTGCTCGCGAATGGAAGAGTGAACGATGTCGCGGCCCTGGTAGCCATCGACACTGGGAAGCTTGTCGAAGTAGCTGCGCCACTCTTCGGGTACGGCATTGGGGTCTGTCAGGTAGGTTTCGAAAAGCTGTTCAACATAGGCCAGATTGCCACCCTGCAGGTGGGAAGTCTGCCATAACTGCTCCATTATGCTTTCGTGCATCTTGAATAGCTCACCTTGGGCTGGTGCGGGGGAGCCCGGTATGGTCGGCCAGGGGTAATTCTCAGTCAATACGGGTTTTTACGGGATCGACTTTGGCCACCACACCCGACATGGATGTTTTCCGTTCCCCAGTGGTTTTTATACTCGGCAAAGCCGTAAGACAACCTTTTAAGTTCCCGCCACGGCCCGCGTAGTGTGCACCCGGGTAAGACTTTTGACTATAAGCCTTTGGTTGAAGGCCCTGCGTCGTTGCAGGGCCTTCCGGGCACTGAACCTGATCAAAACAGTATAGCGTCTGATTCAGATTCTGCTGATCAGGTCGCCCGTTGCAGCAGGAGGTTCCGAATGTGGCCGATCGCCTTGGTGGGGTTCAGACCTTTCGGGCAGACGCTGACACAGTTCATGATGCCCCGGCAGCGGAAGACGCTGAACGGATCATCAAGATTGGCCAACCGCTCTTCCTGGGCGGTGTCGCGGCTGTCAGCCAGGAACCGGTAGGCCTGCAGCAGGCCCGCCGGACCCACGAATTTTTCCGGATTCCACCAGAACGACGGACAGGCCGTGGAACAGCAGGCGCACAGGATACATTCGTACAGGCCGTCCAGCTTTTCCCGGTCTTCCGGCGATTGCAGGCGCTCGATCGCCGGCGCCGGATTGTCGTTCACCAGATACGGCATGACCTTTTCGTACTGCTTGTAGAACAGGCTCATGTCGACCACCAGATCGCGAATGACCGGCAGGCCAGGCAACGGGCGAAGAACAATCTTGTTGTTCTTCGCCACATCCGACACTGGCGTAATACAGGCCAGGCCGTTCTTGCCATTCATGTTCATGCCATCGGAGCCACAAACACCTTCCCGGCAGGAGCGGCGGTAGGCCATGGACGGATCTTTTTCCTTGATGAGGTTGAGCACATCAAGAACCATCAGATCCTTGCCTTCCGGAATCTCGACATCCACGTCCTGCATGTAGGGCGCATTGTCGGTTTCCGGGTTGTAACGGTAGAGGCTTACTAACATTGCAATTCCCCCTTAGTAAGTCCGGATCTTCGGCTGGAAGGTGTCTACGGTCTTTGGCGCAAAGTTGACGTCGCGCTTGCCAACACGCTTCTCGAGCGGGAAGTACACGGAGTGCTTCAGCCAGTTCTCATCATCACGTTCGGTGAAGTCGTTCCGGGCATGGGCACCACGGCTTTCCTTGCGCTCGAACGCCGAGATCGCCGTTGCCAGGGCCACTTCGTACAGGTTGTCCAGCTCAAGCGCCTCGATACGGGCGGTATTGAACGCATTGCTGGTATCAGCCAGCTTGGTGTTCCGTACACGCTCACCGATGGTCTCAAGCTTTTTCAGGCCCTCTTCCATGCTGTCGCCATCACGGAATACCCCGAAGTACAACTGCATGCAGTTCTGAAGATCCTTGCGAACCTCGGCCACGCTCTCGCCCTCAGAGGCCGAGCTCAGGCGATCCAGGCGGGCCATGGCGCGCTTGATGTCTTCTTCGCTGGCGCCGTCCACTTCGAAGCCGCCGCGCAACTGCTCTTCGATGTGCAGGCCAGCCGCACGACCAAACACCACCAGATCCAGAAGCGAGTTGCCGCCCAGACGGTTGGCACCGTGAACCGACACACAGGCCGCTTCACCGCAGGCAAACAGACCAGGGATCGGCTTGTCTTTTCCGCTGCCATCCTGGGTCAGAGCCTGGCCGCCGACGTTGGTGGGAATACCGCCCATCATGTAGTGGCAGGTTGGAACAACAGGGATTGGCTCTTTGACCGGGTCTACGTGAGCAAAGGTACGGGACAGCTCACAGATGCCGGGCAGGCGAAGGTTCAGGGTTTCTTCACCCAGGTGATCCAGCTTCAGCAATACGTGGTCCTTGTCGGGGCCGCAACCGCGCCCTTCCAGAATCTCGATCACCATGGAGCGTGCAACCACATCACGGCCGGCCAGATCTTTTGCGTTCGGCGCATAACGCTCCATGAAGCGCTCGCCCTCGGCGTTGATCAGGTAGCCGCCCTCACCCCGGCAGCCCTCGGTTACCAGCGTGCCGGCACCGTGAATGCCGGTCGGGTGGAACTGCCACATTTCCATGTCCTGCACCGGGAAACCGGCACGCAGGGCCATGCCGATACCGTCGCCGGTATTGATCAGGGCGTTGGTGGTGGAGGCGTAAATGCGGCCGGCACCACCGGTGGCCAGAACCGTGGCCTTGGACTTGATATAGGCGACTTCACCGGTTTCGATCTCAATGGCAACCACGCCAACCACTTCATCCTTGCTGTTCTTCACCAGGTCAACCGCGTACCACTCATTCAGGAAGGTGGTGCCGCCTTTCAGGTTGGCCTGATAGAGCGTGTGCAGCAGCGCATGCCCGGTGCGGTCCGCAGCCGCGCAGGTACGGGCGGCCTGGGCAGGGTTATCCGGCCCCTTGGACTGGCCGCCGAACGGACGCTGGTAAATGCGGCCCTGCTCGGTACGGGAAAACGGCAGCCCCATGTGTTCAAGCTCGAATACCGCCTGCGGGCCGACGGAGCACATATACTCGATCGCGTCCTGGTCACCGATGTAATCGGAGCCCTTGACGGTGTCATACATATGCCAGCGCCAGTCGTCGTTGGGGTCCGCACTGGCAATGGCACAGGTGATGCCGCCCTGGGCCGATACGGTGTGAGAACGGGTCGGAAACACTTTCGTGATACACGCGGTGTTAACGCCGGATTCGGTCAGTTGCAGGGCGGCACGCATACCGGCGCCGCCACCACCGACCACAATAGCGTCGTAGGACATGGTCTTGATATTAGCCATCGATTAAAGCCCCCAAAGAATCTGAATGCCCCAGACCACGTAGACAAACATGGTCAACCCACACGCAGCCTGCACAAGGAATCTGGGCGCCGTGGCCTTGATGTAGTCCGTGGTGACCGTCCAGAGTCCGACCCAGGCGTGCGCGCCGAGCGACATCAACGCCAGAAGGGAAAAGATCCGGAACCAGGTCTGGCCAAACAACGCGGACCAGGAGTCATAGTTGACCTCGGTGGCCAACAGAAACCCGAACAGAAAAACCGTATATAAAGCAAGCACATAAGCTGTTACCCGCTGGATCAGCCAGTCATAGACTCCACTGCGACCCAGGTTCGTGACGCTGTTTACCATACCCAGACTCCTGCCAGCACGATGAGAACCACGGAAATGGCAATGGTGAGCTTGGCGGCCAGTCGTCCGCTTTCGAGCTCTTCCCCGATACCCATATCCATAATCAGGTGTTTGATACCTGCAACCAGGTGGTACAGCAGAGCAGACAAAATGCCCCAGATAATCAGCTTGGCAAGGAAGCTGTCCAGCAGTTCACTTACGCGGCTGAAGCCTTCTTCCCCGGACAGGGAAAGCTGAAGCCCATACAACAGGAACGCAACACCAACAAAAATGATGATGCCACTGACCCGATGCAATATGGACGTAATGGCTGGCAGCGGAAAATGAAACTTGCCGAGATCGAGATTTACTGGTCGTTTGCTATTCACAGCGCTCTCACACTCTCTCTTGGTTCCGCGGGACCGGCAGGCCGGTGGCGGATGATTGGTATGTTGGGATCGGAAACCTGGCTTGTGGCCGGCAACCGATTGTTTCAGGAGGGTGAATGACATTCCGGTAGCTTGCTATCCACAAATCTACGCGATGCTGCATCCCCGATTCCGGGCTACGGATTATAAGGAGACACCCCTGCAATTACAAACGCGCAACCCACCGAAAGCCCTGCAAACCCCTGCCCCTGGCCAGCTATAAGACTAATTGACAAAATCAATTCCCGATCCGGGAGCATGAAATCCGGGTTATCCCTGATTTACACCAGGCGTGAAATTCCGGGTTTTCCGGACTCTTCCATTGACAAAAAAAGCCAACGCCCTATATTTTGCCGCCAGTTTTGCGATAATACGCGCCTTCCAGCGCATCTATAAATGCAGATAAAGCTGTCAAAGCTGAGAAACAGGAGAGCACCATGACCGACAGGAAAGCTACGCTCTCGGTGGGGGATAAATCCATTGAGCTACCAGTGTATTCCGGCACCGTCGGCCCTGACGTTATCGACGTTCGAGGCCTGGTTCAGGAAGGCGTATTCACCTATGACCCGGGGTTCGTTTCCACCGCGGCATGCGAATCCGCCATCACCTACATCGACGGCGCAAACGGCGTTCTCCTGCACAGAGGGTATCCGATTGAACAGCTGGCAGAACACTCCGACTACCTGGAAGTGTGTTACCTGTTGCTGAACGGCGAGCTGCCAACCCCGGCGCAGAACCAGCAGTTCCACGACACCATCAAAAACCACACCATGCTCCATGACCAGATGCGGAATTTTTTCCAGGGCTTCCGCCGTGACGCGCATCCGATGGCCATCATGTGTGGCGTTGTAGGCGCCCTGTCCGCCTTTTATCACGACCAGATGGACGTGACCGACCAGACCCAGCGGGAAATCACCGCCCACCGTCTGATCGCCAAGATGCCGACCATTGCCGCCTGGTGTTACAAGTACAGCCTCGGCCAGCCGTTCATGTACCCCCGCAACGAGCTCTCCTATTCCGAGAATTTCCTGCAGATGATGTTCGGCGTGCCTTGTGAGGAGTACAAGCCTAACCCGATCCTCGCCAAGGCCATGGACAAGATCTTCATTCTGCACGCGGACCATGAACAGAACGCCTCCACGTCTACCGTTCGCCTCGCCGGATCCACCGGCGCCAACCCTTACGCCTGCATTGCTTCCGGCATTGCCGCCCTCTGGGGCCCGGCTCACGGCGGCGCTAACGAAGCCGTTCTGGACATGCTGGCGGAAATCGGCGACGAATCCAATATCGAGAAATTCATTGCCAAGGCCAAGGACAAAGACGATCCTTTCCGCCTGATGGGCTTCGGTCACCGGGTTTACAAGAACTTCGACCCGCGCGCCAAGGTGATGGCCGAAACCGCCCACGAGGTCCTGACCGAGCTCGGGCTGGAAAACGATCCGCTGCTGAAAATCGCCCAGCGCCTGGAGAAAATCGCCCTCGAAGACGACTACTTCGTCGAGCGCAAGCTGTACCCGAACGTGGACTTCTACTCCGGCCTGATCCTCAAGGCCATTGGCATCCCCACCTCCATGTTCACCGTGATCTTCGCCATGTCGCGTACCATCGGCTGGTTCTCGCACTGGAACGAGATGGTCAGCGGCGACTACCGGATCGGCCGTCCGCGCCAGCTGTACACCGGCTCAGACAAGCGCGACTACCCGACCAGCTAAGTCTCTGGAAAACACGCCAGAAGCAAACACAAAGGCCGCTGATATCAGCGGCCTTTGTGTTTCTGATCAGCCAAACCCGTCAGCGACACTCGGCAGGCAGGTACTTTTCATTCACATTCTGGCCATAACAGGTCCATGAGAGCTCACCCTCAGCCATAGCGGGTTCCAGCACGATATATTCCGATTCACCCGAGGCATCCTCACCCATTTCAACCCCAATGGTGCCATTGTCATAAACATCAATGGAATAATTGTGTTGCTGGTTATCAAGGGTAAGGTCCGGATAGCCCAGCTCCTGCATCGTCACCGGCCACGCCTGCTGCTCATAGACATAGGCGGTCACCCGCTGCTGTACCTCCTCACCCGCGAGGTAGGCGGCAGAATACCGGGCCTTCTCCACGTAGGTCTGATACGCCGGAATAGCCACCGCTGCCAGGACACCGATGATTGCGACCGTCACCAGCAACGAGGCCGCCCCACCGGCACCACCGCCCAGACGGGGTACAAACATTGACAACGTCCAGGCCCACAGACTGCGACGGGGGTGCGTCACCTCCCTGCCCTGGGCCAGCGCCACCGCCGTGGCCATCCGCTTGGTGAGCCAGGGATAATCGCCAGTCAGCTCGTTAAAGGACATCCAGAACCCATTGGTCGCCTGAACCTGGCTGACATACGCATCCACATTGATCGTCTTCCAGCGTGTATCCCCGGCCGCAATGGCTGCAATGGCCGCCTTGATGTCCGCTTCGGACTGGCAACAGGCGACGCCATAGCGGTCGCAGGTATATTCCTCGGCCCGACGCAGGGCCGGCCCGACAACCGGTAACAGCGAACCCGGCATGACAAAGGCGCGCCACGACAGGTGCTTGCGGTGGATGTGGCCAAGTTCATGGCCAATATAGAAATCAATCGCCCCCTGCTGATCCTCCAGCGCATCGATCACATCCGTGAACAGGACCACGAAATGGCGCCCGAGGAACTTCGTGGCCAGCGCGTTAAAAAAGTCCGTACGCAACAAATAGGCCTCCGGCACGTCCTTGACCCCCACCTTCTCGCAGCAGCGCACCAGACGCTCATACAGGTCCGGATACTGCTCACGACTGATCCGGACACCGGACCCCTTCAGGTGGGAGATAAAAGCAGAGTGCGCAAACAGGAAAAACAGGTACCCCAGGAGCAGATACAACAAAACGATCCCGAAGGTGCCAACAAACAGTGCGAGCCAGATAATCGCCGAAAAAACGACCGCTATCCTGAGCAATGGTTTTTCATTCTTGTAAACCAGTTCCATGCCAATCCCTCAATTTAATGACGACAGGGTGACGGAGCCGGATCCCCGGCGCCGGTTGCATCAACCGGAGGAAGGCACGGGGCAATGAACAGTCTGATTCAAATGAGCATGTCATTGAGGTGCTTCCGTGCAGTTGAAGAAAAAGTATAGAAATGGCGTTACATGAGATCTAGCGCTACATGCCAAAAAAACGATCCATAAATAAAACTGTGATCGGGATCAACAAAATTTCCATGCCCCCGGCCCATAAACCGGAACTTAACCATCGCCAGCTGATCAATAATTAACCGGAGAACTGAACTGCCGGAACTGGATGCGTACCAAATGTGCGTACTAATTGGAGGATAAACCATGCGTTTTCTAGCTGCTCTGTTATTCACCGTCTTTTTCGCCGGCACTGCACTGGCCGGCCAGTGCCCGTCGCTGGTTAGCCAGATCGACCAGCAACTCCAGTCTGCTCAACTCGACAGCGAGACGAAAGCCGATATTAAAGCCCTTCGCGATAAGGGGGAATCACTACACCAACAGGGAAAACACGCCGAGTCGGTTGAAGTACTTAAAAAAGCCATAAGCAAGCTCGACGGCATGTCGTAACGATCAAACGCCAGGTAGTGGCATGACCATCCTTGCGGATCGCCCACGCCGCTGCCGATCCAGCTGTCTTTCTTGGCCTGCAGCACCCGATCATAGTCGGCGGCGGTGTGGTTGTTTTGGGCGTCGGTGACGGTGGTGCGGAGCTGCACCGAACTGCAGGTTGAAGCGCCCTGCGCTGCCACCGGCTTCCCATCGAGCCCTCGGATTGCTATGCTATATGTGTCATACACGTATTGCGACAGAGGTTGCCATGCTAGCGATCCGCTTACCTGAAGAGATTGAAGCCCGTTTGGCTGAACTGGCCGCCAAGACCGGGCGCACCAAGACCTTCTATGCCCGCGAGGCGATTCTTGAGCACCTCGACGAGATGGAAGACAAATACATGGCCATCAACCGCCTGGAGAACCCCGGCAAGCGCTGGACATTGACCGAGCTGGAGCAGGATCTTGACCTGGATCGTTGAATTTGACGATGGGGCCGCCAAGGAGTTGCGCAAGCTCGATCGGCAGGCCCAACAAGAGATTCTGCGCTACCTCCGTGAGCGCATTGCCACCGATGAAGACCCCCGCCGTTTTGGTAAGCCACTGTCCCGCGATCTGGCGGGATTATGGCGCTACCGAATGCGTAACTACCGCATGATCTGCCATATTGAAGACGATAAGCTGGTTGTGTTGGTGTTGCGTGTAGGCCACCGCAAAGATATTTACGAGTAACCTTTTTCTTTTAGCTGCCTAGCAGTGACTCAGGCGGCGGTTGTACGGATCGTAGCTGTAGCGGCTGACGGTGTTGTTGCCGTGCAGCACGTAGGTGCGCTGGGTCAGTTCACCCAGCGTCCGCAGGGTCGGGGTTTCCTTGTGGATCAGGTTGCCCGCCAGGTCAATCTGCGCCCATGCCTGAGACGGATGGTGGCCTCGCCACTGCCCAGCTCACAGAAGAGCCATCCATGGCATGATGACCTGAGTTATTCTGACAGCTAGAATCAATCAGGCAATTCCATCATTCAAAACAAATAATCAATAAGTTACTTACGCGGAGATCGCTATGACAACAACCGCAACCTTCATTGGCCTGGGCGTGATGGGGTATCCGATGGCCGGCCACCTGGCGAACGCCGGACTCACCGTAAGAGTCTGGAACCGCACGTCGGCCACGGCCGAGCAATGGGCCCGGGACTACAATGGCACCCCCTGCCAGACCATCTCGGAGGCCGTTCAGGGCGCCGACATCGTCCTCACCTGCGTCGGTGCCGATAAGGACCTGATGGCGGTTTATGATGGAGATGGCGGCATACTGGCAAACGCCCGGGAAGGAGCCGTCCTGGTGGATCACACCACGGCGTCCGCCACCGTCGCTGAACAACTGGCCAGCCTCGCCAGCGACAGGAACCTGGGATTCATTGATGCCCCGGTCTCCGGGGGTCAGCAAGGCGCCGAAAACGGCAAGCTGACGGTCATGTGCGGCGGTACCGAGGCGGATTTCGAGAAAGTCAGGCCGGCCCTGGAGCACTATTCACGGGCCCTGAACCTGATGGGGCCGGCTGGCAGCGGCCAGAAAACCAAGATGGTGAACCAGATCGCTATTGCCGGGCTGGTTCAGGGCCTGTCTGAAGCACTGCACTTCGCCGAGCAGGCGGGTCTTGATGTGCAGCGGGTCGTTGATGTGATTTCCAAGGGCGCCGCCCAGTCCTGGCAGATGGAGAACCGCTCCGGCACCATGATCAATGGCGAGTTCAATCATGGTTTTGCCGTGGACTGGATGCGCAAGGATCTTGGTATCTGCCTAGAGGAGGCCCGCAAGGTGAATGCCTCTATCCCGGTGGCCGGGCTGGTGGATCAGTTCTATGCCGATGTTCAGGCCATGGGGGGTAGCCGATGGGATACCTCGTCGCTGATCCAGCGGTTGCGGAAGTTCCGGTAAGAATCTGAGAGCGGGGTCAGATGAAGGTTTTCATCCGACCCCTCGTTCAACGGACCTATTTTTCCTTAGGCTGCCACTTGCCGTTCACATACCACGCGGACCAGCCTGTCGCCTTGCCCTCTTTCTCGGACATGACGTACTGCTCCTTGCTCTTGCGGCTGTATCGGATGACCGTCGGGTTGCCTTCCGGGTCCCGCTCTGGCGCGTCCATCAGATAATCGTACTTCGGGTCGATTTCCTTGCGGTGTGGCTTGATCTCCATCACCAGTGGCGGGCGGGTTTCCCGGTTTTTCGGGAACTTGCTGGCCGCCAGGAACAGGCCGGAGGCACCATCCCGCAGCACGTAGGTGTCATCCACTTTCTGGCACGGCAATTCCGGCATCGGCACCGGGTCCATCTTGGGCGGCGCCGGTTCGCCGTTCTTCAGTAACTTGCGGGTATTCTTACAGGTCTCGCTGGTGCAGCCGAAGTATTTGCCAAAGCGGCCGGTTTTCAGCTGCATCTCCGAGCCACACTTGTCGCATTCCAGCGTCGGGCCGTCGTAGCCCTTGATCCGGAAGGTGCCCTTCTCTATCTCGTAACCGGAACAGTCGGGGTTATTACCGCAGACATGCAGCTTGCGGGTTTCATCCACCAGGTAACTGTCCATGGCCGTGCCACACTTGGGGCAGCGGCGCTTCTTCCGCAACAGCCGGGTTTCCCCTTCGCCTTCCACGTCGTCGTCGGCACTGACCACCTCGTCGCCCGACACCAGGTTGATGGTGGTCTTGCACCGCTCCTTGGGTGGCAACGAGTAGCCGGAACATCCCAGGAACACGCCAGTACTGGCGACCCGGATCTGCATGTTGCGACCGCAACTCGGGCAGGGAATATCGGTTTCGGTGGGACTGTTGGCGCGCATGCCACCGTCGTCACTGCTTTCAGCGGTTTCCAGCTGTTGCCGGAACCGGCCATAGAAGTCGTTGAGAACCTTTTTCCACTCAACGTCGCCCTCGGCGATCTCGTCGAGTTCGTCTTCCATCCTCGCGGTGAAATCGAAGTCCATCAGGTTCGGAAACGACTCCGATAATCGCTCGGTTACGATTTCGCCCATTTTTTCGGCGTAGAACCGGCGATTCTGAAGGCGCACGTACCCCCGATCCTGAATGGTGGAGATAATAGAGGCGTAGGTGGACGGGCGACCGATGCCCTGCTTCTCGAGTTCTTTAACCAGGCTCGCTTCAGTGTATCGCGGTGCCGGCTTGGTAAAGTGCTGGCTCGGATCCAGCTTCTTCAGATCAAGCACCTCATCCACCTGAATATCCGGCAGCGAAACGTCCTCGTCTTTTTTGACAGTCTGGGGAGCCGCCTTGAGGAAGCCATCAAACTTGATGATCCGGCCACGGGTACGCAGCTCGTAATCACCATTGGCCACCACAATGGAGGTACTCAGGAACTCGGCATCCGACATCTGGCAGGCAATAAACTGCCTCCAGATCAGGTCATAAAGCTTCTCGGCATCTTTCTCAAGGCCACTGATATCCGCCGCGCGACGACTTACCTCGGTCGGGCGAATTGCCTCGTGGGCCTCCTGGGCGCCTTCCTTGCTGCCATAGACTCTCGGCTTTTCGGGAAGGTATCGGCCCCCGAACTGCTTCTGAACGAAATCCCGGCAACTGTTAACCGCGTCCTGACTCAGGTTGGTGGAGTCGGTACGCATGTAGGTAATGAAGCCAGCTTCGTACAGACGCTGGGCCAGCATCATGGTTTTCTTGACACTGAACCCCATACGGTTACTCGCCGCCTGCTGCAGCGTAGAGGTAATGAAAGGCGCGGACGGGCGGGATCGGGTCGGCTTGTCCTCGCGCTTGGCAACCTTGAAGGTGCCGGCTTTCAGACGATTAACGTGTTCGGTGCTTTGTTGCTCATTGACCGGCCGGTAGGGCTTGTCGTCGTGGCGGGTCACCTCGAACCGGACCGGCTGGCCCGCCTTGTCCGAGGCAAGATCGGCATGGAGCTGCCAGAACTCTTCCGGCACAAATTTCCGGATCTCCCGCTCGCGTTCCGCAATCAGTCGCACAGCGACGGACTGAACCCGGCCTGCCGAAAGACCGCGAGCAATCTTGGCCCACAACAGCGGAGAGACCATGTAGCCCACCACGCGATCCAGGAAACGCCTGGCCTGCTGGGCATTTACACGGTTTTTATCGAGATTTCCGGGGTCCTTGAACGCTTCCTGGATGGCGCGCTTGGTGATCTCGTTAAACACCACCCGTCGGTACTTCTCCGGCTCACCGCCAATGGTCTCCTGAAGGTGCCAGGCGATGGCTTCCCCTTCGCGGTCCAAATCCGTCGCGAGATAGATATGGTCAGCGGATTTCGCCAACCGCTTGAGCTCGCTGACCACCTTTTCCTTGCCGGGCAGAATCTCATAGCGGGCGCTCCAGTCCTGATCCGGATCCACACCCATCCGGGCAACCAGTTGCTCCCGGGACTTGCGCTTTTTGTGCTCGGCCTTTTCTTCCGGGCTCATTTTCCGGGTTACCGCAGCCTGTCTGGCACGCTCTTTGGGGTCCGACTGGGACCCACTGCCACTCACGGGAAGATCACGAATGTGCCCGACGCTCGACTTCACAATAAAGTCGGAACCCAGGTATTTATTGATGGTCTTCGCTTTCGCTGGTGACTCGACAATTACGAGACTTTTACCCATATCGGAGATCTGTATCCTTGGCGATAAATCGGTCAATTCGTCAGCAAACCGTAAACTCGCTGTAAAATCAGTCGGCTAGAAAACATACAAATGCCGCTACTGTATATAGGATCACTGTTTTACAGGGTCAAGAATAGCAAGACAACCCATTCTTTCTGCCAGTCCTGCTTTTTTATGGACCCCGTAAGGCCGGTAGCCGGCACATAAACAGGAAAGCCCGGCATCATGCCGGGCTTTCCTTTAACTGCGTCACGGATGCCGCTCAGCGAATCAGAGACGCTCCCACACAGTAGCAATGCCCTGACCCAGGCCGATACACATGGTGGAAACACCAAGCTTACCGCCCTTGGCCTGCATCACGTTTAGCAGGGTTGTGGAGATACGTGCACCAGAACAGCCCAGCGGATGGCCCAGGGCAATCGCGCCGCCGTTCAGGTTCACTTTCTCTTCCATGACGCCCAGCAGTTTCAGGTCTTTCAGGACCGGCAGAGACTGGCCAGCGAAGGCTTCGTTCAGTTCCCAGAAGTCGATATCCTCAACTTTCAGGCCCGCCCGCTTGAGCGCCTTCTTGGTGGCCGGAACCGGGCCGTAGCCCATGATCGCAGGATCACAGCCTGCAACGGCCATGCTGCGAATCCGGGCAATTGGCTTCAGGCCCAGGGCTTCGGCACGCTCCGCGGACATGAGCACCATGGCGGCGGCACCGTCGGTCAGCTGCGAAGACGTACCGGCCGTTACCGTGCCGTTCTTCGGATCAAACGCCGGCTTCAGCTGGCCCAGGGACTCAGCCGTCGTCTCCGGACGAATGGTCTCGTCTTCTTCGATCAGCTTCACAAAGCCATTTTCGTCGTGCCCCTGAATAGGCACGATTTCGTTCTTGAAACGGCCCTCAACGGTTGCTTCGTGAGCCAGGCGATGTGAGCGAGCACCAAACTCGTCCTGCTGCTCCCGGGTAATACCGTGCATTTTCGCCAGCATTTCCGCGGTCAGGCCCATCATGTTGGACGCCTTGGCAGAGTACTTGGATGCAGCCGGGTTGTGGTCGAAGCCTTCGGTCATGGGCACGTGGCCCATGTGCTCGACACCGCCAACAAAGAACACATCGCCGTTGCCGGTCATGATGGCCTGAGCGGCGGTGTGAATCGCGCTCATGGCGGAGCCACACAGGCGATTCACGGTCTGGGCCGCTGACTCATGGGGAATGCGGGTCAGCAGGGAAATCTGACGCGCCACGTTGAAGCCCTGTTCCTTGGTCTGATTTACACAGCCCCAGATCACATCTTCAACTTCTTTCGGGTCGAGCTTCGGGTTGCGCTCAAACAGTGCTTCAATCAGAGCGGCGGACAGGGTTTCTGCACGCACGTTCCGGAAACAGCCGTTTTTGGCACGACCCATCGGAGTCCGCACGCAATCGACAACGACAACGTCTCTCGGATTAAGGCTCATAGATCTTTCTCCGTTCGGAATCAGGGTTAGCCAAAGAACTTTTTGCCAGTTTTGGCCATTTCACGCAGCTTCTCGGTCGGGTGATACAAAGGACCAAGATCTGCAAACTTGTCTGCCAGCTCGACGAATTTGTCGACACCCATGTCGTCGATGTAGCGCAGGGCACCAGCCCGGAACGGCGGGAAGCCGATACCGAAAATCAGGCCCATATCAGCATCTGCCGGATCTTCGACAATGCCGTCTTCCAGGCAGCGAACGGTTTCCAGGCACAGCGGGATCATCATGCGGGCGATGATGTCGTCTTCCTCGAAGTCCTTCTTACCCTCAACCACGGGCTCGATCAGCTTGTAGGTTTCCTCGTCGACAATCTTCTTCGACTTGCCCTTACGGTCTTCTTCGTACTTGTAGAAGCCCTTGTCGTTCTTCTGGCCGTAGCGGTTATTCTCGAACATCACGTCAATGGCGGACTTGAAGTCGGACTTCATGCGCTCCGGGAAGCCATCAGCCATGACTTCGTTGGCGTGCCTGGCGGTGTCCATGCCAACCACGTCCAGCAGGTAAGCCGGCCCCATCGGCCAACCGAACGTTTCCATCACTTTGTCAATCTTCTGGAAATCGGCACCGTCACGCACCAGTGCGGCAAAGCCGCCGAAGTACGGGAACAGAACACGGTTGACCAGGAAGCCCGGGCAATCGTTAACAACGATCGGCGTCTTGCCCATGGCCTTGGCATAGGCGACCGTGGTTGCGATGGCTTTGTCACTGGTCTTCTTGCCACGAATAACCTCAACCAGTGGCATCATGTGCACCGGGTTGAAGAAGTGCATGCCACAGAAGTTTTCCGGGCGCTTCAGGTTCTTCGCCAGCAGATCAATGGAGATGGTCGAGGTATTGGAGGTCAGGATGGCATCTTCACGAACCGCATCTTCGGTCTCGCGCAGTACCGCACCCTTCACTTTCGGATTCTCAACTACCGCTTCAACAACCAGGTCTACGTTCTTGAAATCACCGTAGTTCAGGGTTGGCGTAATGTTGTTCAGCACGTCCGCCATCTGATCCGGCTTCATCTTGCCCTTATCGACCCGCTTGGTCAGAAGCTTCTTGGCTTCCTTCAGGCCCAGGGCGATGCCGTCCTGGTTGATGTCCTTCATGATGATCGGCGTACCTTTCAGTGCGGACTGGAACGCCACACCGCCACCCATGATACCGGCACCCAGTACGGCGGCCAGTTTCACGTCGTTGGCTTCTTTCTCCCACGCTTTGGCTTTCTTCTTCAGTTCCTGATCGTTCAGGAACAGGCCCACCAGGCACGCGGCCACGTTGGTCTTGGCCATTTTGGCGAAGCCCTTGGCTTCCACTTCGATGGCCTTGTCGCGGGTCAGACTGGCGTGCTTCTGCATCACCTTGATGGCTTCAACCGGCGCCGGGTAGTTCTTGCCCGCCTTGCCGGCCACAAAGGCCTTGGAGATCTCGAATGCCATCATGCTTTCCATGGCATTGAGCTTGATCTTGCCCTTTTTCTCTTCACGACGGGCGTTGTAGTCGAGCTTACCCTCATTGCACTGCTCAAGGATGCCTACTGCGGCCTGAACCAACTTGTCAGCCTCTACCACAGCGTCCACTGCCCCGGTTTTCAGGGCTGCGCCGGCGCGGTTCTCGGCACCGCCGCTGATCCATTCAACCGCGTTATCCACACCCACCAGGCGTGACAGACGCACCGTGCCACCGAAGCCCGGGAAAATACCCAGCTTGACTTCCGGCAGCCCTACCTTGGCCGTGGGGGCCATAACCCGGTAATCGGTAGCCAGGCACATTTCGAAACCACCGCCCAGAGCAATCCCGTTGATGGCGGTAACGGTCGGGAACGGCAGGTCCTCAATCGCGCTGAATACGTCGTTGGCTTTGAGGTTATTGGCAACGAGGTCTTCCTCGGAACCTGCAAACAGCTCGGTAAATTCGGTGATATCCGCACCGACGATAAAGCTGTCCTTGGAGCTGGTTACCACCAGACCCTTCAGATCCTTTCGGGACTTGAGTACCTCTGCTGCGGCACCAAGCTCTTCAATAGTGAGGCGGTTGAACTTGTTCACTGACTCGCCCTGCAAGTCAAAGTTCAACTGAGCTATCCCGCCTTCGATCTCTTTAACCGTGATGGCTTTACCTTCGTAAATCATCAACTGATCTCCAGTCTGTGTTTGGAACTGCTTCCAGTCCTTCGGCATTGGCACACCCCCGGACTGTGTGTGCAGCGAGATTGCGCTCACTGCCCGATCATTCGATTCAAAAATTCATACAGTCGTTTGAATCGCGAGGGCACACGATGAAAAAAAACGGCGCGTTTGTCAATTTGTTTCTTTGTTAAGCGGCGCAAAAGTCTCCGGAGAGCCGGAGGCGCGTGAGGGAAAACCAGGCGGAGTTTTTAGTTTTCGGCGTGTTAGCGGCGGCTTCGAAGAAAAAGCCGGAACTTCATCACGCAAATTTCATATTTGTTTACATTTACCGTCGCCGCAGCCCGTAAAACTGCTTGATTAGGCAACGGAGTTACTTTAACTTCGGGCTACGACTTTAGTCCACAATAATAAAACCGATAGATAGACGGAGACCCTTCCGATGAATGACTCTTCCCTGCGGATACGCTCCCTCCTTGTTGCCCTGCTGCTACTGAGCCTCACATCCTTCGGCGCCCACGCCCAGGACGGCGAAGCCGGATTTCTGTCCGATCTGCATCAGTTCCGGGTAAGCAACTACGTTGCCCTTGATGCCTACTACCGTTTCAGCGGTACCGGCAACACCGAGGCCCTCAATGAGATTGTCGTCGGTATCAACGCCGCCAACGATGCCATGAACCGGCTCGCCGACAGCACGTCCGGCGTCCTGTCAGCTGAGCAGATCGAGGCGCTGAATGTCGAGTTCGACAAATTCAAGGCCCTGATGAGGGATAACATCAACGACGTCCGCAACCAGGGCTATCCGGATCTCCGCCTGGTATCGAACATGGCCAACCAGGCACTGACCATGAACAATATGGCGTCAGAGCTCTATCAGTTTGCCCGCGAGAGCAGCCAGACCAGCACCGACCCCAAGGTTGAGGCGGCCCGCTCAGCGACGGTCAAGATGGCTCAGATGATGGCCAAGTACTCGGTGCGCACCAACTCATCGGTCGCCCAGACCTTCCAGGGTTCGGACACCGAGGTACCCCTGGATGAACAGGCGCGGGAATTTGACGAGTTACTGAGAGCGGTCATGCAGGGCAACCCGCAGGGCGATCTGAAAAAGATCCTCGAGAACGTGTCCTCGAAATGGCAGTTTATCCGCGGCTCTTACATCAACTATAACGAAAACAACGTCGGCTTCGTGATTGACCGCTACTCCAAGGGCATCCTTGAGGGCCTCGGTAATGCCATCAAACTGATGCAGTCCAACGCCTGACCCGGGCAGTTTCTTAATGCCCGTCAGTTTCTCGCCCCC
Organism: uncultured Marinobacter sp.; assembly: GCF_946886895.1. Next base: position 80,627 of record NZ_CAMPJO010000009.1, read on the forward strand.
CTTTAAGGATTAGCGTAAGGGGACTATCCTGAAGGTATGGCCCTCACACAAAGCCTTGAGCTAAGGAGCGACACAATGTCTACCTACAAGAAGGTGCTGGTTGCGATAGACCTGACGGAAGAAGCGCCCCAGGTGCTGGACAAAGCGAGAGCAATGAGCGAGGCACAGGGCGCCGAACTGATGCTGGTGCATGTGGTTGAGCCGGTAGGCTATGCGTACGGCGGCGACATCCCGATGGACCTGACCGAACTTCAGGACCAACTCGACAAAGCCGCCCGGGAGCAGATGGCAGCTTACGGACGCCAATACGGCGTTGCCGGTGAGCACCAGGTGGTGACCGTGGGGCGCCCGGAGTCCGAAATCCACCGGCTGGCCAAGGAAGAAGGAGCTGATCTGGTGATTGTTGGAAGCCATGGCCGAAAAGGCCTCCAGCTTTTGCTGGGTTCAACCGCGAACGGCGTACTTCATGGCACTGAGTGCGACGTGCTCGCGGTGCGCATTCGCTAGCCGTAAAGTGTCTTCCGCCGGGGCTCCCGGGAATACCAGCCCCGGCTTCAGCGTTTGTTGTCGTTACCCATCTTCGCTTCCAGCTTCCTGAGCTGGCTCTCGAGGGAGAAGCTCATACTGGAGGCCATTGAGAAGAAGTTCAGCAATGCCTTCAGGTTGCTGTCCCCCTTGCACACCGAGTGTATCCGCTGCCATAGCGCCTGGTTAACCAGTTGCAGACGCTGATTGCGCTCGACCAACCCCTTCAGGTCCCAGTCGGGCTGCCCGCCATGTCGTTTGGCGAAATATTGCTGCAGCAAATAGTGAGAGACACTGCGCATGACGAACTCGTCGGTGCTGGCAAACGGCAGGTGGTGAACGGTCATGGGCTTGAGCTCTGCCAGGACCGGGCAGCCGCTGGTTGCCATTTTCAGACCCAGAAGGGAGCGCAGAGCCTCCTCCAGCGCTGTCTCTTTCGAGTAGCTGCGGCGCTCATCGACCACGGTCACCGTCACTTTCTGATAGGCGTCTTCATCCTGAAAGGCCTCAACCACGGGCACCATGGCCGTCGCTGCCGGGCAGTGAGGCGTGGTACTCGTCCGGAGCGGACAATTGCTGCACTGGCTATGCTCCAGTCGTGTCCATGCCGGCAACGGGCCTTTCGGCGCGGAGGGCTGATCCGTCACCTTGAACTCAACGGCCCGGCCGTCCTGAAACCTGAAATTGTAATTAACGTTCATTGATTCGCCTGTTCTTCCAGCTCCATCCACCGCTCGATAACCTGCTCCAGACGGGCTTCCTTTGCCGTCAACGCTTCCAGAGTGGCCGAGACTTCGTTCGGCGGGCCCGAATAGAAGTCACCCGAGGAGACTCGCTCCCGCAGGCGTGCGACTTCCTGTTCCAATGCCTCAATCTGACCGGGCAACTGCTCCAGCTCCAGCTTGAGTTTGTAGCTCAGTTTTACCGGTTTCGGTTGTTCAGCCGGTACATCCTGGCGGGAGGGACCACTGGCCTTGCGCTCACTGCTTTTTGCCGGTGCGGCGGCCCGTTTGTCCACCTTGTCCTGCTTGTCCGGGCGGGCACCACTGGCTTCCGACGGGAAGCACCCCCCTTGCCGGCGCCAGTCACTGTAGCCGCCCACGTACTCCCGGACTGTGCCCGAACCGTCCAGAAAAACGGTTTCAGTGATCACGTTGTCGAGAAATTCCCGGTCGTGACTGATCACAATCACCGTACCGGCGAACTCGGACAGTTGTTCCTCGAGTAACTCCAGGGTCTCAACATCCAGATCGTTGGTTGGCTCATCCAGTACCAGGATGTTCGCCGGTTTGCTGAACAGCTTGGCCAGCAGCAGCCGGGCGCGTTCGCCACCGGAGAACACGCTGACCGGCGACCGAGCCCGCTCCGGAGTAAACAGGAATTCCTGAAGATAGCCCAGTACATGCTTGCTCTGGCCATTGATTTCGATAAATTCCCGTCCTTCGGAGAGGTTGTCGAGCGCATTACGGGTCAGGTCCAGCTCACCCCGCAACTGATCGAAATAAGCCACCTGCAGGTTGGTACCCAGACGAACATTCCCTTCGGTCGGTTCCAGGTCTCCGAGCAAAAGCCGAACCAGTGTGGTTTTTCCCGTACCGTTTTCACCCACCAGGCCGATCTTATCACCGCGCAATACGGTCAGATTCATGTCCCGGATTAACGGAGCACTGCCGGGGTAGCCGAACCCAGCCTGTTTCGTTTCCACCACCAGCTTGCCAGACCGGGCGGCATCTTCAACAACGAAACTGGCCGTCCCACCCCGAACCCGGCGTTGACGATGCTCTTCCCGCATGGCCCGGAGCGCCCTCACCCGGCCCATATTGCGGGTTCTTCGGGCCTTGATCCCCTGCCGTATCCAGGTCTCTTCCTGCTTCAGGCGTTTGTCGAACAGCGCATTCTGACGATCTTCCTCTTCCAGAGCCTTCTCCTTGAGCTCCAGATATCGATCGTAGGTCGCTGCGAAACTGACCAGGCTGCCACGGTCAAGCTCGACAATACGGGTAGCCATCCGCCGGATAAAGGCCCGGTCATGGCTGACAAAGAGCATGGCCCCCCGGAACTGGGACAGCGCGTCTTCCAGCCAGGCAATGGCCGGCACGTCCAGATGGTTGGTGGGCTCATCCAGCAGCAGTATGTCTGGCTCCGCGACCAGCGCACGGGCCAGCAGCACGCGCCGCTGCCAGCCACCGGAGAGGGTGTTCAGGCTTTGGTCCGGATCAATTCCGTACTGCGCAAGGATCGTGGACACCTTTTGGTCCAGCCGCCAGCCATCCAGCGCCTCCAGGCGCTCCTGCACTTTCATCATGCGATCAAGGCTGGCGGCATCACCCTGCTGTGACAGGTGATGAAACTCGGAGAGCAGCGCCCCGGTCTCGGGAAACGCGCCGGAGACCACATCATAGGCAGTACGGTCGTCGTCAGACGGCAGGTTCTGGGGTAAAACCGCCAGCACCGCCCCATCGTCGAGCCGAACCTTGCCCCCATCCGGCACCACCTCGCCACTGACGATCTTGAGCAGCGTCGACTTGCCCTCACCATTTCGCCCCAGCAGGCAGACCCGTTCTCCGGCATCAATGATCAGAGAAGCCTGATCCAGCAGAGGGTGCATTCCAAACGCCAGGGAAATCGAGTCCAGTGTTAACAGCGGCACAGTCAGTTCTACTCCGGTTCGGTCACGGTAACGGAGTCCCCCACCCGGATCCGGCCGGGGGACTCATGAATGGCATTCTGGCCAAACAGGACACCTTCAGCAGTTCGACGGTATCCGGCCAGTGTTCTCAGGGGTTGCACCTCGGCATCTTTTACTCCGGTGACGGGATCCACCGTGGTCATCACACAACGGGAGCACGGTTTGACCAGGCTGAATGTCGTCTTCCCGATGGTCAGCGTTCGCCAACCGTCTTCCTGCCAGGGAACTGCGCCCGAGATCACGATATTGGGTCGGAACCGGCGCATTTCCACCGGCGACGCCAACCGGTCGTTCAGTTCCTCCAGCGACGCCAGATTGGTAATGAGGAATGGAAAGCCATCGGCAAAACCGACACGACGATAGTCCTCAATCCGCCCGGCATCAACCCGTCGGAACGTCGATTCCGGCATATACACCAGCCGCAGCGGAATACCACAGAAGCGGCTGAGCGCTTCATTGGCCGCCTCCGCTCCGATCCGGGCGTTCACCCAGTCTCGCCATACCAGCACCGGCAACTCCTGCGCAGTGGGCGACAGTTCAAAGCACCCCTCCCCCGGAATCTCAATGGTGACACCCGCGCCGTCCAGCGCCGTGGACACCCGCGCCAGATCCGGGTGGCTACGCTGGGTCACGAAACGGCGCTCGCTATCCACGATCATCCACCGCCGGTCACCGCGGGGCCCGAAATCGTCCATGTCAAAGGCAGGTACCGGGATGCCGGCAAGGGATTTTACAGGATAGACATACAGCGAATGGACGTTCACGGGTGCGCCTCCGGACCGGAATTCCGAGTTGGACAGGGCTGACGAGTATACCTGACCAAAGCCTCAAGCGCCGCGTTCACAGATCCCAAAATGAAAAAACCCGACCTCGTTTGAGGTCGGGTTTCCGGAATCTGGAGCGGGAAACGAGATTCGAACTCGCGACCCCAACCTTGGCAAGGTTGTGCTCTACCAACTGAGCTATTCCCGCAGTGCTGACCGGGACGATGCCCGACAACGGAGGGGTATTCTACGGATCAGAACCCACTCGTCAACCACTTTTTTCACTGTCGTTTAACTGCGGTCGGCCGGGCCCGGTGAATGAGCGGCAATCCGCGAACTATCGCACTTGAGATACTCCGAATTCCGCAACCAGCGCTGATCCGGGTAGTACTTGAACACCAACTGCCCTCCTTTCAGGTTATCCACCACCTGACTGATCACCTCCTGATCCACCGCAGGGCATCCATGGCTGCGGCCAATCCGCCCATAACGGTCGACCCAGCTCTGGCTGACATAATCCGCACCATGGATGACAATCGCCCGCTGCCGTGCATGATCGTTAACGCCGGCTTCAAGACCATCGAGGCGCAGCGAATAGCCGTGTTTCCCGATGTAGGATTCGCTGGCCTGGAACAGCCCGATGCTGGATTGGTGGCTGCCCTCGACATTCGAGAATTCCGTTGATGTCACAACACCGGAGTTTTCACCGTGAGCAACCAGGTCCCGCAACAACAGTTCGCCGTTGGCCAGGTCAAATATCCACAATCGCTCTTCACTGGACGGCAGTGAGAAATCAATGACTGCCAGCCGTTTCGGCATCGCCACATCTCCGGACGATACCGCACAGCGGGAAGCCAGAAAGGCCGTTTTCAGAACGGTCCGGTCAATCTTTGGCGCCGCCCTTACAAGTCGTTCGAGCAGTGAAGCATCCAGTGAGGCGGCATTCGACGTCGATGGCGAACAGGCAAGCACGGCGAAAATCGCCAGTGCCCCGGGCAGGCGGCGCAGTTTCAGCATTTGGTATCCCCGATAGACCGTTATTCGGCTCGAGCGCGCGCGCCAAGCCAGTTCAACAAGATTGCCGCATTCTACCAGCGAAGAGTGCCAACCCCGTCAACTTGTACAATATTCATACAAAAATTTAAGAAACGGCTATTGCCCGTAACGGGGACCACCCTTCAGATACGCTTCCTCGGATTCGCTTGAAGTGCGTCCCAACACCTTGTTTCGATGAGGAAAGCGACCGAAACGTTCGATAACCGAATAATGATCCTCCGCGGACTGGAGGAAGCTGGCCATGAAATCTCCGAGTACGCCAGACGTCGCAGCAGTCAGTTGCCGGTAACAGTCAACCGATAATGCCTGGTCGCGGAGACGCTCGGAATGCTGAAGAGGCATGTAAACAAACGCCCGCTGGACCGGTGGCAGGGCCATATCCGCACCGGCACGCATCGCCTCGCGACACAGCTTCCGCGCCTGGACGTCCTGATCAAAGGCCAGTGCGCCGCCCCGGAAAATATTCCTGGAGAACTGGTCGAGCAGGAGAATTTCCGCCAGACGCCCCCCTGGCTGGCTCCGCCAGTGGTCCAGGCCCTGTTCCGAAGCAAACAACACCAGCGACATAAACCGGTACCGGATTTCCTGATCGAACTTCCGGTCTGACCGAAACCAGCGATTACGATGTTCACTGTCGGGCAAGCCCTGCTCATCCAGTTCGCCGAACCAGAAATCCAGAATCTCTTTCCAATCGAACATTCAGATCCACCCTGTTATCTTGATCGTTAACGCAATCCGGATTTACGACAGGCATTCCCGACTGATGACCAAGGAGTCGCCATGAATAGCCGCATCATTCTGTTAGCACACGGCAGCAGTGACAAGCATTGGTGTGATACTTTCGAGAAACTCGCGGCCCCCACGCTCGAAGCCGTGGCCAATTCGCGGATTGCGTACATGGAACTTGCCGAACCCTCGCTGGAAACCATTGTTACCGAAGGGGTCGCGGAGGGGGCCCGTGATTATGTGGTGGTGCCACTGTTCCTGGCCGCTGGCCGACACCTCAGGAAAGATGTACCCGCCATGCTGGCGGACCTTGGGAAACGTCACGGCGTGGAGATGCAACTGGCACCTCCGGTCGGCGAAAACCCGCTACTTGGCCAGGTAATTAAAGAAGTGGTCACCCAACAACTGGAGGAGACTGCAGATGGCTAAACGGATCCTGTTAACCGGCGGAACCGGCTTTATCGGCCAACGGCTCTGCCCTGAGTTGCTTGCGCTCGGGCACGACCTCACGGTACTGAGCCGTCAGCCATCGGAAACGGTGCGCGCCTTGTGTGGCCGGGTGGAAGCCACCCGGGATCTTGAGCAGTTGCGCTCCCACCCGGGCTACGATGTTGTCATCAACCTCGCTGGCGAGGGCATTGCCGACAAACGCTGGTCGGAAGCCAGGAAACAGGCACTGAGAACCAGCCGGATCGGGATCACCCGGGCGCTGGTTGATATCATCGGGAGCTGGAAAAGCCTGCCGGAAGTGCTGATTTCAGGCTCGGCGGTTGGCTTCTACGGCGATCAGGGCAGCGCCGGGGTCACCGAGGAAACGCCGCCCCACGATGAATTCACCCATCGCCTCTGCCGGGACTGGGAGAACGCTGCCCTCGCGCTGACCGCGGAGAACGTGCGGGTGTGCCTGTCGCGCACCGGCGTCGTGGCAGGCCCGGGAGGTGGGTTCCTGAAGCGGATGTTACTGCCATTCAAGCTCGGGCTTGGGGGTCGCCTTGGGGATGGCAGGCAGTTCATGCCCTGGGTGCACCGGGACGACGTGGTCGGAGCGATGATCTGGATGATGGATACGCCTGACGCGTCGGGTCCGTATAACGTCGTCAGCCCTGCTCCGGTTACCAATCAGGAATTCACCCGATGCCTCGCCAGTGTTCTTCACCGGCCCGCCCTGTTTCCCGCGCCAGCGGCCGTGCTCAATCTCGCACTGGGCGATATGGCAAGGCTCCTGCTCACCGGTCAGCAGGCACTGCCGGCCCGGCTGACCGCCGGTGGTTATCCGTTCCGGTATCCGGAACTCAGGCCGGCCCTGGAGAACTCGGTGAACCCGGCACGTAAGTCATAAACCGGTTCAACCGATGGATAACGTTCACTATTCTGAAAAAAGCGTTGACAGCTTCGGGCGCCTTACTTAATATACGCGCCACCTCGACGAGGCAAGGTATTGAAAACGTTGCGTCCCCTTCGTCTAGTGGCCTAGGACTCCGCCCTTTCACGGCGGCAACAGGGGTTCGAACCCCCTAGGGGACGCCATTTCATTTTGCCCGCCAAAGCCTCAGGCCAGTCTTTTTTTACCTTTCTCCAGCCAGTCTCTGCTTATATTCACAAATACTGAACCGAGACACATTTCTTTCGGTTTTTCCTGCATTTGCAAGACACTCGAAAGAAACTGCTGCTATAGTCGGAAGGTCAACGGAAAGTCCGTTCATTTTAACCGGTCTGGGTGGCTGAAGTTCACGACATGCCAAAACTGTCGACACGTCTGCAACGTTTCCGTTCCGGGTCTCCCCTGTCCTTCAGGCTGCTGGCCTGGATACTGCTATTCAGTTCGGCGTTCACCCTGATTGCCTCCGCCATCCAGATCTATTCGGATTACCGTAACGACCTCGCGCAGATCGACAACCGTATGCAAGTGGTGGAGTCCGGCTACGCGTCGAGCCTGGCACGAAGCCTCTGGGCGCTCGACCAGAAACTTCTGCAGACCCAGATGGAGGGCATTCTCAGCCTGCCCGATATCGTGCATCTCAGACTGCGTATCGAACCGGATTCCGAGCTGGTGATGGGCGACATCCCGCGCCGGGCGGAGACCACGTCCCACAGCTTCGAGCTGTTCCATCAGGGCGATGAAATGTTCAAGCTCGGGGAACTCACGGTCACCGCCGACCTGGAGCGTGTCTATCAGACTATGCAGCACAAGGTGGGTGTAATTCTCGCCACCCAGTTTCTCAAGACCTTTTTCGTCTCCATCCTGATTATCTGGATTTTTCAGCATTTTGTGGCCCGGCATCTCACCACCATGGCCAGCTATGCCCGGGATTTCTCGCTCAAAAACCTGAACCGGCCCCTGGCCCTGGATCGTCCCGATACCTCCACCACCCGAAACGACGAGCTGGGCCGGGTTACCGATGCCATCAACCAGATGCGTGAACGGCTGAACGAAGACATCGCGCGCCAGGAAAAAGACGCGGCCGAGATCCGGAAGTTCTCCAAAGCCATCGAACAGAGCCCGTCGTCGGTTCTGATCTGCGACCGTCAGTGGCGGATCGAGTTCGCCAATCACAAATTTACCCAACTGACCGGCTACGACGCCAAGTCAATTCTTGGCAAGCACCCTGGCGCCCTGGACGAAAACGACATGGAGAACCGGGAAAGCCGTCATCTGTGGCAGTCCATTCGCCTGCAGGTGCAGCGAGTGGGCGTCTGGCAGGGTGAAGTGAACAGCGTTCGGCGCAATGGCGAGCGCTTCTGGGAACAACTTATTGTCACCCCCATCAAGGACAGCGCCGGCGACACCACGGGCTACCTGATCCTGGGTGAAGATATCAGCATCCGCAAACGTTATGAGCAGCAACTTCTGCGGCAGGCCAACTACGACATCCTGACCGGCCTGCCCAACCGCATGCTCGCCCTCGATCGGCTGAAACTGGCCCTGGCCCAGGCCCGGCGGGAAAGCTCTCTGGTTGGCGTGATGTTCCTGGATCTCGACAACTTCAAGCACATCAACGACACCCTCGGGCACGACGCCGGAGACAACCTGCTGATCGAAGCCGCGCGACGCATCTCCAGTTGCCTGCGCGGCACCAGCACCGTGGCCCGTCTCGGGGGCGATGAATTCCTGGTGATTCTGCCGGGCCTGACCGGCCCGGACGCGTCCTCCCAGGTCGCGGAGCGTATTCTGACAACCTTCTCGCCTCCCTATATCCTCAATGGCCAGGAAGTGTTCGTCACCACCAGTATCGGTATCGCCATCTTCCCCACCGACTCTGACAACAGCGGCACTCTTCTGCAGCATGCCGATGCCGCCATGTACCAGGCCAAGCACAAGGGCAAGAGCTCCTATGCCCACTTTGCGCCGGAAATGACCGAGGTCTCCCACGAACGGCTGCAAATGGAATCCCACATGCGCCGGGCGCTGGAACTGAAGGAGTTCGAGCTGTATTACCAGCCTATTGTCCACACCGACTCGGGCAACCTGTGCTCTGCAGAGGCCCTGCTGCGCTGGAACAACCCGTCCATGGGCATGGTGATGCCGGACCGGTTCATTCCGCTGGCCGAGGAAACCGGGCTGATCACGCCCATCGGCGAATGGGTGCTCCATGAGGCCTGCAAAGCCGCTTACGCCTGGAAACAGAGAACCGGCAAGGATATTGGCATTTCCGTGAACGTGTCGCCCCGGCAATTCCGCGATCCCGGATTTACCGAGGTGGTCATGCAGGCCCTGGCCAACAGCGGCCTGGCACCGGAAATGCTGGAACTGGAGATTACCGAACGGCTGATCCTGGACAACACCATCGAAACCGCGGAAATTTTGCGGCAACTGGACAAGGCCGGCATCCGGCTGTCGGTGGATGATTTTGGCACCGGCTACTCTGCGCTCAGCTACCTGAAGAGCTATCCGTTTGATACCCTCAAGATTGACAAATCCTTCGTCCGGGATGTGATGAAGGAGCCTGAAGATGCGTCACTGGTTCGCGCCATCATCAATATGGCCCACAGTCTCGGCCTGAGAGTCATCGCCGAAGGTGTAGAGGAGGAGCCACAAACCCATTTCCTGAAACAGGAAGGCTGTGATTTTTCCCAGGGCTACTTCTACAGCCGCCCGCTTCCCGGGCCTGATTTTGAAGGCTGGCTGACAAGCAATCACCGAGTGCAGATCTGAGGGGGGCTCGCCTGAGCCCCGGGGGTACCGTCAGCGCTTGACGCTTTTCTGGCGGGTCTTTTTGACCTGGCGCCCTTTTTTCAGGTCGTTGTCTTTCTTGACCTTCTGCCTCGGGGTAAGGCGGTTCACCTTGCTGGCAAAGGGGTTCTCGCTGGAGCGAAATTCAAAACGGATGGGTGATCCGGTGACGCTGAGCACCTTGCGGAAGGTGTTCTCAAGGTAACGCTTGTACGAGCCGGGCAAGGCGTCAGTCTGGTTGCCGTGTACCACAATCACCGGAGGATTGGAGCCACCCTGGTGAGCATAGCGCAGCTTGATCCGGCGCCCCTGCACCATCGGCGGCTGATGCTGCGCGATGGCGTCCTGCAGGATGGCCGTCAACCGGTTGGTAGGCCATTTCGCCATGGCCGAGTCGTAACAGGCCTGCACCGACTCGTACATCACACCAACACCGGAGCCATGGAGAGCCGAGATGTAGTGTTTGTCGGCGTAGTCCAGGAAGTCCAGCCGACGCTTGACCTGTTCCTTGACCCTGGCTTTGTCTTCAGGATCCATGCCGTCCCATTTGTTCACGGCAATCACCAGTGACCGGCCGGCGTCCAGTACAAAACCGATCAGATGCAAATCCTGATCCACCAGGCCTTCCCGGGCATCAATCACCAGAATAACCACGTGGGCGTCGTCAATGGCCTGCAGCGTCTTGATGATGGAGAATTTCTCCACCACTTCCGACACATTCTTGCGCCGACGCACCCCGGCGGTGTCAATCAGGGTGTACTGTTCACCCTGGCGTTCATAGGGCACATACACGCTGTCCCGGGTGGTACCGGGCATGTCGAACACCACCACCCGCTCTTCCCCCAGCATCCGGTTGACCAGGGTGGATTTACCCACATTGGGCCGGCCCACCACACCAATCCGGATGCCCGGGTAGCGGTCTGCGCGGTCCGCTTCCTCGCGCTCCTCCGGTGATGGCAGCAACAGCTCCAGCATGGAGCGGATACCCCGGTTATGGGAGGCGGCAATCAGGAACGTGGAGTCAAACCCCAGACTGTAGAAGTCGGCGGCGGCGATATCCGGGTCCTGGCCATCGGTTTTGTTCACCACCAGATGCGCCTGTTTTCCAGAGCGCCGCAGTTGGTCGGCGATTAGTTCATCACCGGGGTTGAGGCCGGACCGGCCGTCCACCAGGAACAGCACGATATCGGCCTCTTCAACCGCCTGCAAAGACTGGCGCGCCATTTCGGCATCGAGACCCTGCTCATCGCCGGTCAGGCCACCGGTGTCTATCACGATAAAACGCTGATCTTCGTAACTGCCCTCACCGTACTTACGATCACGGGTCAGACCCGGGAAATCCGCCACAAGCGCATCACGGGACCGCGTCATCTGGTTGAACAGGGTCGACTTGCCAACGTTGGGCCGGCCGACAAGGGCAATTACTGGAGTCATAATTGTTCGCTACGTAAAAAGAGAAACAGCCCGGGTCGAAATGGCCCGGGCTGACCTGACGGTCATTCAGTCTGCTGGCTGAATCTTCACAACGGCCATATAACCGCTGTTACCGAAAACCAGCAGGTTACCATTACTCAGGCGTTGTGCCGGTACGCGGATACCGTCATCGTCATACTCAAGCTGCCCCACCAGGCGCCCGTCTTCACTCGACAGGATATGCAGGTAACCTTCGTAGTCACCGATCACCAGGTAGTCCTCGTATACCATTGGCCGGGTGAGCTGGCGCCAGGACAGCTTGTCCTGCACCCAGAGCTCCCGACGGTCCGAGCCCCTCAGTGCGACGACCTCACCGTTGGCGGAAGACAGGTAGATGTTCCCGGAGCCAACCATCGGAGCGTACAGACTTGAAGCCTCCCGGCTCCAGATTTCCTGCCCGGTGCGGATATCCACCAGGGCCAGCTTGCCCTGATAGCCGACCACCATCAATGCGGAATCCAGCACCAGCGGCTGACCGGTAATATCCACCAGCCGTTCCAGTTCGGTGCGGCCCTGGGGCTCGCCCACTTCGTACTGCCACAGCGGTTGGCCCGACTCGGCGGAAAGCGCTATCAAATTGCCGTTGGCAAACGACGCAATCACCACATCACCACCGACCAGTGGTGCTGCGGCAGCTCGAATGGACAATACCGGTACCACGCCGTCGTATTGCCACAACTTCTCACCGGTATCGGCATCAAACGCCAGAACCCGGCCGTCGATGGTCTGCGCAACGACCAGGGATCCGTTTGACTGGGGTACGGAAAGGACTTCCGTCGGAAGGGAGCTGCGCCAGAGTTCCCGCCCATCCTCGCGGGACAGCGCCAGCAGCTCGGCCTCACGGGTAACCAGATACAACCGGTCACCGTCCCCACCTACGCCAGCGAAGATCCGGTCGTCCAGCTCCCGCTGCCAGCGAATCTTGCCAGTCTCGGTATCGGCCGCCAGGAGCACGCCGTCTGCAGACGCCGCATAGATAACCTCACCGGCGTTCAGCGGCGACAAATACAGGAAGGAGCCGTCATGCCCGTCGCCCACTTCCATGCTCCAGACCGTCTTGAACTCCGCGGTCGCCTCAATCTCGGGCACCGGCGCCGGTTGCTCAAAGGTGTCGGTGGTGCTGCAGCCAGCCAGCGTGGCGATGGCCAGCAAGCCTGCCAGTAACCTGCCGGAAACGGAGCGGTGTTGCACCATCCCCATCAAGCGTCCTCCCCGACACCGAGGTCAGACAGCTTGAGTTCCAGAATACCGCTGCGACCTTGCTGACTCTGCTCCCGGGCCGCCAGGTAGGCCTCGCGGGCTCCGTCACGGTCACCCTGAGCCAGCAAAATATCGCCCCGCAGTTCGGTCAGGATGGCATCAAAGGCATCGGCATTGCCCGCTGCCTCAATGGTGGCCAGCGCATCGTCGTACTGGCCCGCAGCGAACTGGGCCCTGGCCAGGCGGTTGCGCACCACCAGCTTCAATGCCTGCTGGTCACCGGTCTTGTCCAGCGCCCACTGCAGCGACTCAATGGCCGCAACGGGGTCATCAGACTCCATCAGTTGCTGACGAGCCAGGATCAGGTTGCCGTAGATCGCGTAGGCACTGTCGGTGTAGTCCTCACGCAGTGTTTTGGCCACAAACGCCACGGTTTCGCCGGAGGTCTCCTCCGCCTGGTTGCTGAAGGCGTTCAGCAGGTTGGCAAACTGGTTTGCCGCCTCGGTTCTCTGCTGGGCCTGGCTGTTCTGCCACGCCTGCCAGCCAAACACGATCGCCAGGGCGGCACCAATACCAATCAGCAGGGAACTGCCGTTTTTCTTCCACCAGTCCTTGATTGCCTGGATCTGCTCTTCCTCGGTGCGCAATTCCGCCATGTTGACTCCCGTAATATGGATTTTTGCTTGTTATGCCGGTTGAAATTCAGTCGGTCAGTGCATTCGCCAGCCAGGCTGCTATGTCACCCTGGGGCAGCTCGCGCTGATCCTCATTATCGCGCAGCGGCTTTAACGCCACCGTGCCATTGTGCAATTCGTTGTCACCCAGAATCACCGCGTAGCGGGCGCCACTGCGGTCCGCCTTTTTCATCTGGCTCTTGAAACTGCCGCCACCGCAATGGCTGACCACTGCGCGGGTCGGTAATGCCGAACGCAGGTTTTCAGCGAGCGACAACGCCTGCGCCACGGCATCGTCGCCCATGGCCACCACGTAGACATCGGCGTTGCTGTTGACATGGCCGGGGACCAGTTCCAGGGTTTCCAGCAGCAGGATCAGGCGCTCCAGGCCCATGGCAAACCCCACCGCAGGGGTAGGCCTGCCACCGAGTTGCTCGACCAGGCCATCATACCGGCCACCCGCGCACACGGTGCCCTGGGCCCCCAGGCTATCGGTGATCCATTCGAAAACGGTCTTGCCGTAATAGTCGAGACCCCGCACCAGGGCGGGGTTGACGGAGTAACTCACACCGGCGGCGTCAAGCAGTGCCTTCACCCGTTCAAAATGGACCCTTGACTCCTCGTCGAGATAATCATCCAGGCTCGGCGCCTGGGCCAGAATCCGCCGCGTGCCGGCATCCTTGCTGTCCAGGATGCGCAGGGGATTGGTTTCCAGACGTCGCTGGCTGTCGGCATCCAGTTCGTTCCGGTACTGGCCCAGGTAATCCACCAGCGCACTCCGGAATGCCCGTCTGGCTTCCGAGGTGCCAATGGTGTTGATTTCCAGACGGGTATGGTCGGCCAGCCCCAACGCTTTCCACAGCCGCGCGGTCAGCACCAGCAGCTCGGCATCAATGTCCGGGCCGGTCATGCCGAAGCATTCGACACCGATCTGGTGAAACTGCCGGTAACGACCTTTCTGTGGGCGTTCATGCCGGAACATCGGGCCGGTGTACCACAACCGCCGGGTCTGATTGAACAGAAGCCCATGCTCCTCGGCTGCACGCACACAACCAGCGGTGCCTTCCGGGCGCAGCGTCAGGCTGTCGCCATTGCGGTCGTCGAAGGTATACATTTCCTTCTCGACAATGTCGGTTACCTCGCCGATGGAACGTTTGAACAGATCGGTCTGTTCAACGATGGGCATACGGATTTCCTGATAACCATACTGCCGAAGAAGGTTGCGCACCGTCGCTTCAACAAACTGCCACACCGGCGTCTGTTCGGGCAGGATATCGTTCATCCCGCGAATTGCCTGAATCTTTGCCAAGTTAAACCCTTACCTATCGCTCTCTGATTGTGCCGGGGTGCCAACGCCTGTCATTCGACGGAACGGGCGATGATAGCCTCTTCCTGCTCTTTGCGGCGAGCGACCTCCTCCCGGATCAGTCGCTCCAGATCGTCGGTCAACGTGGCATTCTCCAGCTTCTGGTTTGGCTTGCCACCCATGTAGAACAGATTTTTCGGGCTGCCACCGGTCAGCCCGATATCGGCCTCCTTGGCTTCTCCCGGGCCGTTCACAATACAGCCGATGATAGCGACGTCCATCGCGGTATTCACATCTTCCAGCCGCGCCTCCAGATCATTCATGGTCTGGATAACGTCGAAATTCTGCCGCGAACAGCTGGGGCAGGCAATGAAGTTGATGCCACGGCTGCGCAGCCGGAGACTCTTCAGGATGTCATAGCCTACCTTGATTTCCTGCACCGGGTCGGCGGCCAGGGACACCCGGATGGTATCCCCGATACCGTCCATCAGCAGCATGCCCAGGCCAATGGAGGATTTCACCGTGCCGGAGCGGAAGCCACCCGCTTCGGTAATGCCCAGGTGCAGGGGCTGTTCAATCTGGGCGGCAATCTTCCGGTAGGCGGCCACGGTCATGAACACCTCCGAGGCTTTCAGGCTGACCTTGAAGTCCTGGAAATCGTGGCGGTCCAGGATGTCGATATGGCGCATCGCGGACTCGACCAGGGCCTCCGGTGTCGGCTCCCCATACTTGCGCTGGAGCTGCTTCTCCAGGGAACCCGCGTTCACCCCGATGCGAATCGGAATGTTACGGTCCCGGGCCGCGCTGATAACGGCACTGACCCGGTCGTCCCGGCCGATGTTGCCCGGGTTGATGCGCAGGCAGTCAACGCCCAGCTCGGCAACACGCAACGCAATCTTGTGGTCAAAATGGATGTCTGCCACCAGCGGCAGCGACACCTGCGCACGGATCTTGCCAAAGGCTTCCGCCGCCTCCATGGAGGGCACGGACACCCGGACGATGTCGGCACCGGCATCCTGCAGGGCACGAATCTGCCCCACGGTGGCCGCAACATCACAAGTGTTGGTATTGGTCATGCTCTGGACGGCAATCGGCGCATCGCCCCCCACGGGCACATTGCCCACCATAATCTGGCGGGACTGACGTCTCTTGATCGGGGATTCGTGTTTCATCTGCTGCAGACCGACATGTTTGAGTACAAAAAATTTAGTGCAATGTTCAGATTGTCAGAGTGAATTCGGACCGGTTGTTCACGACACGGTAGTTCCCCATATCAACCGGCTCACCCTGAAAGCGAATCGTGCTGACCGCATCCACGGCACCAACCACTACCCGTAACGGGGCCTCACCGGACACGCTGAGCTGATCGCCGGCTCGCTGCAAGGCACTCACCAACCGGTTGCCGTCGGCATCAATGACCTGCACCCAGCAGTCCGCGGTAAACGACATGTTCAGCTGCGCCTCCACCACATCGTCAATACCCGGTGGATCCGCCAGGGCCGGCTCGGTACGTTCCTCAACCACCGGAATCCGGTCCCCCACGAGGTCATCCATGGCCTCGGCACCAGACGTGTCAGCCAATACCGGCTCCTCCGTCAATGCCGAGCCGTTCTCCGGCGTCGCCCCATCACCGTCAGCGGGTTCACCGACCGAATCGTTCTCCTCGGCGCTCCCGACAGCCGCGCTGTCGGCGGGTTCATTTACACCGCTGTCGGCAACCACCGGATCTGCGGACGGGGTCTCCGCCGCCGAGGTTTCCGGCGCTTCAACCGAGGCCGGTTCCGGGGTCTCCGGCCCGGCCTGCTCCGACTGGGGTAACACGAAGGTGAACACCAGATACGCCGCCAGCACGATCACCGCGACAAACAGCAGGGCCTTGGCAATCCGGCGTTTCTGGCGCCGGCGCCGTTCGATATCCACCAGCGGGTTGGCTTCAAGCTCCTGCTCCCGCTGCTGTCGAAGGGGCTGCAATTCCTGGTCAAGGTCGGCAATCACGGCATCGCCGTCGAGGCCCACCTGTTTCGCATACGCTCGGACATAGCCTTTCAGAAAGAGTTCACTGTCTATCTGAGCGTAATCTCCGGCCTCGATAGCCTGGATAATCACCACACGGAGATGCTGGGTATTGGCCACCTGCGCCACCGTCAGGCCCAGTTTCTCCCGGGCCTGCTGAAGTTGCTGGCCGACGGGCGCACCGGTTAGCGGCTGTGGATTCTCTTCACTGCTCATTGGACATCAGCACCTTGTATCGTTGGTATTCGACTGATTCCGGATAATTGTTGCGCAACTGCAAGGCCAGACTCGCGGCCAGATTCTCGTCACCCACTTCCCGGGCGATGCGTATACCGGTCAACAGACTCTCCGCCGAATGAACCATTCTAGGATTTTTCTCGATCATGGCCAGCAAACGACTGTAATAGCGGTTCGCACCGGCGGCGTTGCCAGTATCCGTGAGTACACGGGACAGCGCCAACAGGGATTCGGCGTCACCCCGGGTCAACTCAACGGCCCGGCGGTAGGACGCTAAGGCATCGTCCAGCTCCCCCAACCGCTCCTGGGTCAGCCCCAGATTGTAAAACACCGAGCCCCGATCGTTATAATCGGTATCCCGGGATGCCGCCAGAAACTGATTCCGTGATTCCTCCATACGCCCCTGGGCATACAGGAAGGCACCGTAGTATACCCGGCCCCGGGTGAACCCCTCATCTTCGGCAATGGCATGCTTGAAGTTTTTCTCGGCCAGTTCCGTTTCACCGAGCGTGTTATTGATCAGGCCCAGTGCCGCCAGAGCACCCGGATCGTCCGGATCCAGTTTCAGAGCCCGGTCCAGGTGGTGGCGGGCCCGGTCCAGATTGCCCTGGCCGATATAGGCGGTCGCCAACTGCACGTAGTCATCAATCGCCTCGCTTCGATCCGCTTCACGGCTGAAGCGACTGTCTGTCGTGGTGACGCATCCCGTTAAAACCAGAGCAGCCAGGAGGGCCGTCGTGACAAAAAAACGTCTGCTTGCTGGCTTTGGGATCACAGTGTTGCCTTCCTCGCGTCAGATGATGGGAACGGACTCACTTACGGGTTGACCTGCTGGACATTGATGTACCGCTGGCTTCTGCGGGTACGGTCCTCGACCTGGCCAACGAGCTGCCCGCAAGCGGCATCGATGTCGTCTCCACGGGTGGTCCGTATGGTTGCAATGTGGCCCGCTTCGTTCAATACCGTCTGAAAGCGCCGGGTGGCATTCATGCTGGGCCGGCGGAAATCACTTTCCGGAAACGGATTGAAGGGAATGAGATTGATCTTGCAGGGCAGGTCCTTCAGCAATGTCGCCAGTTGCCGGGCATGCTCAGGCTGATCATTCATTCCTTCGATGACTGTGTACTCTATGGTCGCCTTGCGTTTGTCCGGCAAACGGGCGAAGTACCGACGAGTGGCAGCCAGAAGTTCCGAGATCGGGTATTTCTTGTTGAGCGGAACCAATTGATTCCTAAGCTCATCATTCGGGGCATGGAGCGAAATGGCCAGTGAAACATCGGTAACTTCAGCCAGCCGGTCGATGGCCGGAACCACGCCAGACGTGCTCAGGGTAACCCGCCGCTTGGAGATGCCGTAGGCCAGGTCCTCCATCATCAGGTTCATGGCGTCCACGACGTTGTCGAAGTTCAGTAATGGCTCGCCCATACCCATCATCACCACATTGGTGATCGGACGGTCCGGGCCCGGTTCGAACGGCATGAAGGCCTTGCGCGCCACCCACACCTGGCCGATGATCTCGGCCGCCGTCAGGTTGCGGTTGAATCCTCGCTTGCCGGTGGAGCAGAAGGTACAGTCCAGGCTGCAGCCGATTTGCGACGAGACACACAAAGTGCCGCGTTCACCATCCGGTATCAGCACAGTTTCAACACTGTTGCCGTTGTCCATGCGCATCACCCATTTCCGGGTGCCGTCCTTCGAGGTTTCGTCGTACACTACCTCGGGCCCGCGCACTTCCGCCACGGCTTTGAGCTTCTCGCGCAGGACCTTGCTCATATTGGTCATTTGATCGAAGTCATCGGCGCCGCGCTGATGCATCCACTGCAACACCTGAGTGGCGCGAAAACGCTTTTCCCCCAGGGATTCAAAGAAAGCTTCGAGTTTTGCTTTCGGCATCCCCAGAAGATTGGTTTTTTCAGCGGCCGCTGTCATGTCGTAACCTCGATCAGATAATCAATTCGGGGGCGGCATGGACCGCCCCCGATCAACCAGATCAGCCGCGCGGGCAGATCTCGTTGTCATTAAAGAAATAAGCGATTTCACGCTCCGCGGAAGCGGCAGAATCGGAGCCGTGCACTGCGTTGGCATCGATGGACGATGCGAAATCAGCGCGAATGGTGCCGGCAGCCGCTTCCTTCGGGTTGGTCGCGCCCATCAGGTCACGATTTTTCAGGATGGCGCCACTGCCTTCGAGCACCTGCACTACAACCGGGCCAGAGGTCATGAAGGCCACCAGATCGTTAAAGAACGGGCGTTCCTTGTGCTCGGCGTAAAAGCCCTCAGCCTGTTCCTGGGTCAGGTGCATCATCTTGGCGGCCACAATAGCCAGGTCGGCCTTTTCAAATCGGCTGTATATTTCGCCGATGACGTTCTTGGCAACGGCATCGGGTTTGATAATCGAGAGCGTGCGCTCATTTGCCATGGTATTTCTCCAGTCAGGTTCGGGTTAAAATTCTGGCCTGCGATTATACGCAGTCGGAGGGCAACTGCCTACCGCACCGCGCGAAGGCGAGTAACAACATCAACAATTTGCGAACTGGCGAACGACACCTCTTCTGGCGTGGTGAATCGCCCCATGGAGAAGCGCAGCGCTCGATGGGCCTCGGCATCACTGAGGCCGATGCCGCGCAACACGTAGGAGGGCTCGATGGTGGCTGAGGCGCATGCTGAGCCGGAGGACACCGCCAGTTCCCGCAGGCCCAGCATCAGCGATTCCGCGTCCACACCGTCGAACGACAGGTTAACAATACCGGGCACCCGATGCTCCCGGCTGCCATTGAGACTGACGCCGTCGAGCCCTTCCAGCCCTGCCAGAAAGGCGGAACGCAAGTGCTCCAGGCGGACACTCTCCTCGGCCAGACCGACCTCGGCCAGCGCGAACGCCTTGCCCATGCCGACAATCTGGTGAGTGGCCAGGGTGCCCGAACGCATGCCACGCTCGTGACCACCGCCATGGATCTGGGCCTCAATACGCACATCTGGCGAACGGCGAACGTACAGCGCACCGATGCCTTTGGGGCCATACACCTTATGTCCAGACAGGGAAAGCAGATCCACCGGCATAGCGGAAACGTCGACCGGCAGCTTACCGGCGGCCTGGGCCGCATCCACATGAAACAGCACACCCCGCTGACGCAGCTCGGCACCCACCGAGGCAATATCGGTGACGCACCCCAGTTCGTTGTTCACCAGCATCAGGCTGACCAGCACGGTATTATCCCGCAAAGCGCCGGTCACCTGATCAACCGAGATCCGGCCATCAGCACCGGGCTGCAGCCAGGTCACGCTGACGCCCTGAGTCTCCAGCCAATGGCAGGTATCCAGCACCGCTTTGTGCTCGATCGCAGAGGTGATGACGTGGGCATCCCGCTTACCGGCAACCGCGCCCTTGATCGCAAGGTTGTCTGACTCAGTGGCGCCGGATGTCCAGACAATTTCCCGTGGGTCCGCGTGGATCAGGCTGGCCACCTGCTGTCGTGCCGATTCCACGGCCGCCTCGGCCTGCCAGCCAAAACCATGGGAACGGGACGCCGGGTTTCCGAATGCGCCATCCGGCGTCAGGTACTTGATCATTTCATCAGCAACAGCAGGATCAACGGGCGCTGTTGCCGCGTAATCGAGGTATACGGGCTTTTTCATGATGTAAAGGCGTTAGGAATCAGGCGGGCGCCCGGTCAATCAGGCGCTCGGTGTTGATCGTTTCAGAACCTTTCGCATCCTGGCGACGGTTCTGCCGGTCAGCGACCTGGCGAATTTCGTGCTTCTTCATCAGGTCGCCGAGGCTGATTTCGCTGAGGAACTGATGGATCTGGTCACTGAGATCAGACCACAGGTGGTGGGTCAGGCATTTCTCGCCGTTCTGGCAGTCGCCCTTATTGCCGCACCGGGTGGTGTCAAGGGACTCGTTCACCGCATCCACCACCTCGGCGATAAACACCTCGGAGGCGCCACGACTCAGACGATAACCGCCCCCGGGCCCCCGGATACTGACCACCAGTTTCTGGCGGCGAAGGCGGGAAAACAGCTGTTCCAGATACGACAGTGAGATCTCCTGGCGGGCTGAAATGTCCGCAAGACTCACCGGCCCCTGATCCCCGTGCAGGGCCAGATCCAGCATTGCCGTAACGGCGTAGCGGCCTTTGGTGGTCAGCTTCATAATCTCAGCCCCGTGATGGGATTGAATCTCGAATTCCAGCCACGAGTATGAATTGACCCAGTAAATCAGTCAAGTATTCAGTCCCGCGTCTCACGGTCATCCCGCACGCAGTCAAAATCCTCTTCCTGCAAGGGTGGCAACTGACCGTTCTGGTACTCACTGTTGACCTTGCGCAGGGCTTTGCACATGGTCTCAATGCGGTCGTCCACGGCATGCATATGGTCCAGCAACGAGCGCATCGCCCGGGCCACCGGGTCGGGCATTTCCTCGGTTACGCCGTAGGCATCGAAGCCCATGCGCTCTTCCATTTCCTTGCGGCGGGCATCGTCTCCGGTTTGCTGCCGGACAATGACCCGGCCGGGTATGCCCACCACCGTGGCACCGGCAGGTACCGCCTTGGTCACCACCGAATTTGAGCCCACCTTGGCGCCCTCGCCCACCTCAAACGGACCCAGGATTTTGGCCCCGGCTCCGACCACCACGCCGTTGCCGATGGTGGGGTGTCGCTTGCCCTTGTTCCAGCTGGTGCCGCCGAGTGTCACGCCCTGATACAGGGTGACATCGTCACCGATAAGGGTGGTTTCGCCAATGACCACACCCATGCCGTGATCGATAAAAAACCGCCGGCCAATGGTCGCCCCAGGGTGTATCTCAATGCCGGTCAGCCAGCGGGCGATCGTGGAAATGGTCCGGGCCAGCCATTTGAGCCCCAATTGCCACAACCAGTGGGAAAACCGGTGAAACAGCAGAGCATGCAACCCGGGGTAGTTCGTGAGCACTTCAAACGTGTTTCTGGCAGCCGGATCCCGGTGGAATACGCTGTTGATGTCTTCCCGCAAACGCTCAAACATGATTCTCGTCCTGCTCCGGCACGGAGGCGTCGTCCCGGTTTGTTTTGTCATTGGTTCCGGCGGATTTTTGCACCGCGGTCAGAATACCCCGGAGAATGTTGATCTCCATCTGGTCAAGCTTGGCCCGCTGAAACAGCCGCCGCAGCCGGGTCATCAGTTGGCGCGGATTGTTACGTCGATGAAAATCCACATCCACCAGCACCTGCTCCAGGTGGTCAAAGAATCCTTCAACGTCTCCGGCTGTCGCCGGCGCTACGTCCCACCCTTCGTCCCCAGGCTCAACCATGGATTTTAGATATGGGCTTTCCTCACCACCTTCAAGGCTGCGCAGGTAATGCATTCTCAGCTCATAACATATCACCTGGACCGCCATCGACAGATTCAGGGAGCTGTAATCCGGGTTTGATGGAATATGAATATGGTAATGACACCGCTGCAGCTCGTCGTTGCTGAGGCCGTGGTTTTCCCGCCCGAACACCAGGGCCACCGGCCCCTTCCCCGCGTACTCCCGGGCAATACCGGCCGCCGCCGGAGGTGCAATCACCGGCCAGGGTACTTTCCGACCCCGGGCACTGGTGCCCATGACCAGCACACAATCCTCCAGTGCCTCATCAAGGGACCCAACCACCCGTGCGCGGTCCAGCACATCCGAGGCTCCGGCCGACCGGGCGTAGGAGGTCTCGTCCGGAAACGATTGAGGATTCACCAACCAGAGGTTGCCTAGGCTCATATTCTTCATGGCACGGGCAACGGCGCCAATGTTGCCGGAATGGGAGGTTTCCACCAGAACAATCCGGATCTGGTCGTTAAAGGTGTCCGCGCCTTCTGCCGGCAGCGCTGGTTTGTGCATCGTCAACAGACTCTTGGTTATGTATCAGGGGTATCCATGATAGCAGAAGTCACGCCCCTGCCGCCCCTCCGAACAACCCGCAACCCATTGCCATCCGTGCTATTGCTGAGTCAAAAAACATACAAGCGGGTGATCTTTTGCTATCATACCCGCCCTTCACACACCCGGATAATGAACACTCAGATGCAACCAGCGATAAAAATGGCCCTGCGCGTCGCGCGTCAGGGGTCCGATTACCTGAAAGCCCACTTCGAGCGCCAGGAACCCACGGGAAAGGACGACGCGGAACGTCGTCGCCAACTGGACCGGGTTGAGCAATCCATTTACGACAACTTTGTCGAACAACTCGAGAAGGCCTACAAGGACCACAGCATCGCGCCCCTGAATGAAGCCGATGCCGGAACCAGCGACAAAAGCTGGCACATCTTTCCGGTCCTTGGTCGGGAAAACTTCCTGCGGGGCATCCCGGAATTTGCTCTGGCCCTGGCCCAGAAAAAGAACAACCGCACTGAGAACCTGCTGCTGGTAAACCCGGTGACCGGAGAAGAGTACTCCGCCAGCCGTGGCCATGGCGCAGCGCTCAATAGCCGCCGCGTTCGGGCATCCGATATCAAACTGGCCGACAAGGCGGCCATTGCCACCAATCTGCTGGATCAGGCCCGCAGGGGCGATGATGCCTTGCTGTGGGGTGAAATGGCCGCCGTGCTGGCCCGTGAGTGCGGCATGTTCCGGACCTCCGGCTGCGGGGTGCTGGATATCGCCCGGGTTTCCGCCGGTTTGCTGGACGCGGCCGTGATCTTCCGGCCCGAGGCCGTGGATTTTGATCTCGGCGTCACGCTGGCCATGGAATCCGGGGCATTGAGCGGCGACTTCTCGGGCAACCCGTCAACCGGGCAGGCCCGTCAATTGGTGGTTGCCAACCCGAAACTGTTCCGGGAAGTGCTCAAAACCCTGCATCCGTTTCGCGGCCGCCTGCCACGCTGACCGTTCGTTCAGGCACAAAAAAACCGCCAGCTTTTACTGGCGGTTTTTTTGTGCCTGGCTAAACCGGAATCACATCCGGTTCAACCACTCGGGCGGTTCTTCCTCCTCGGAACTGTCCGCTGCACCCTCCTTGGCCGGAACCATCAGGTCCTCGCGGGTAACACCAAACACTATCAGCAGGTTAGCCGACACATAAATCGAGGAATAGGTGCCCACAACCACACCGATGATCAGAGCGATCGCAAAGTTGTTGATGGCTTCGCCACCCAGGAAATACAGCGCCAGCAACACCACCAGGGTCGTGCCGGAGGTATTGACCGTCCGGCCAATCGTTTCATGGACGGACTGATTGATAATTTCCCAGGGCTCACCAACACGGATCCTCCGGAAGTTTTCGCGAATCCTGTCCGCAATGATGATGGTATCGTTGAGAGA
Organism: uncultured Marinobacter sp.; assembly: GCF_946886895.1. Next base: position 104,734 of record NZ_CAMPJO010000009.1, read on the forward strand.
ATAACCAATCACTGCCAGCAACGCGGCCAATACTGTCAGGTCAAACGTCCACTGGAACAGTGAGAACACACCCAGAATAATAATCACGTCATGCCCCAGTGGAAGAACCGAGGCAATACCAAATTTGAACTGGAACCGCATGCCCACGTAGAGCAGCACTACCAACAGCGCAATCAGCAGCCCAAGACCACTGTCTTCCTTGAGCTGCTCACCCACCTGGGAGCCGATGAACTCCGAACTGATCAGTACCAGTGCCTCCCCCTCGGATTTCAGCGCCTCAGTCACCTGGCGGGCGAGCGTGTCGTTACCGGCTTCCGCCATCCGGATCAATACCGTGGTATCGGATCCGAAGTTCTGGACCACGAACTGCTCGTACCCGGCTTCCCGGAGCGTGGCACGGATATCCGCAAGGTCTGGCGCCTCAGCGTACTCAAACTCCACCGATGTGCCGCCGGTGAAATCCATGCCATAGTTCAGGCCGCGCACGGCCAAGAGGGCGATGGAAACCACCACCAGGGCAATCGAGATAACGGAAGCAATTTTCCGCAACCCCATGAAATCAAACGGTTGCTTTTGATCTTCAGACATTGGCGAGCTTTCCTCCGATCGACAGTTTCTCGACCCTGCGGCCGCCATAAACCAGATTGACGATGCTACGGCTGACCATCAGCCCGCAGAACATCGACGTGAGTATCCCGATGCACAGGGTAATCGCGAAGCCCTTGACCGGCCCGGTGCCCATGGCGAACAGAATAACCGCCACCAGCAACGTGGTAATGTTGGCGTCGAAAATCGACACGAATGCCCGGGAATAGCCGGCATTGATCGCCGACTGGGGTGGCACCCCGGCTTTCAGCTCTTCCTTTATGCGCTCGAAGATCAGCACATTGGCATCGACCGCCATACCGACGGTCAGAACAATACCGGCGATACCCGGCAGCGTCAGCGTCGCCGACAGAATTGACATACAGGCGATCAGTAACATCAGGTTCAGGGTGAGCGCAATACTGGCCACCACACCAAACCCACGGTAATACACCAGCATGTAGGCGAGCACCAGAATAAAGCCGAGAGTAACGGATATCATGCCGGCGTCGATGTTCTTCTGCCCGAGGCTGGGGCCGATAGTCCGTTCCTGAACAAAGTACATGGGCGCTGCCAAGGCCCCCGCCCGGAGCAGCAGCGCCAGTTCGGCGGCTTCGGGGATCGATTCCAGACCAGTAATACGGAAGCTTGCACCCAGGGCGGACTGAATGGTTGCCAGGCTGATAATGCCTTTATCAACGACGCGTTTTTCCACTTCCCGCATCTCACCATCCACCATGCGAGTGTCGGTTTCCGTCCGGAACTCGATAAACAGAACCGCCATCCGGCGGCCGATGGCATTCCGGGTCGCCCGGTTCATCAGGTCCCCGCCCACGGAGTCCATGGTGATGCTCACCTGGGGCTGGCCGTTTTCATCGAACGCCTGTTGGGCATTCGCCACGTTGTTGCCCGTGGCAATCACATCCCGTTCCAGGCGCGCGGTGCGCTGTGGCTGATCACGGAACGGAAATTCCTCGGTGGTTTCCGAGGGCGCGTCCGGCCGGGCTTCCAGACGGAATTCCAGATTCGCCGTAGCCCCCAGAATTCGCTTGGCCTGGGCCGTATCCTGCACACCGGGCAGCTCAACAATAATACGATCAGATCCCTGCTGCTGCACCAGCGGCTCGGCAACACCGAGCTCATTGACCCGGTTACGGATGGTGGTCAGGTTTTGCTCCAGGGCATAATCCTGGATGGCCTGAATTTCCGCCTGGGAGAGCGTCAGCGCAAGTTCAAATTGCTCACCGTCCATTTGCTCGTCCAGCAGGAATTCATTGTACTGGTCACGGACCAGCTCAAAGGCTTCTTCCCGGGAAGCTTCATCACGGAAACTGAGAACGATTTGATTATTGCCTTCAATGTCCCCGCCACGATAACGGATGCGCGCGTCGCGCAAATCCTGCTTGATCTGGCCGGACATAGCTTCGAGGCGCTGTCTCACCGCCGTTTCCATATCCACTTCCAGCAGGAAGTGAACACCGCCACGAAGATCAAGCCCCAGTTTCATGGGCCCTGCCCCAAGGCTTTTCAGCCATTCCGGCGTCGACGGGGCCATGTTCAGGGCCACCAGGTAATCGTCACCCAACGCTGACTGGACTATCGGACGCGCACGCAACTGGTCGTCCGAGCTGGCCAGCCGGATCAGCGCATCGCGATCCTGCAGAGTGCTGCTCTTGACTTCGATGCCCTCGGATTCGAGCGCGTCGACCGCCCGGTCCAGAACGCCGCCACTGACATCGGTGCTGCTTCGTGCACCGGTAATCTGGATGGCGTAGTCGTCAGGAAAAAGATTGGGCAAGGCGTAAATGAACCCGATCACGAGCACGAGCACGATCACCAGGTTTTTCCAAAGCGGATACTTGTTCAGCATGGGATCCCTTGTAGCCAGCCCCGAAGGGCCGGCCTTGGTGTTTCAGCCAGGATAAATCAAACCGACAGGCAAGACGGTCGGTTCAGAGGTCCTCGCTCAGATATCCTTGAGCGTACCTTTGGGTAGGGCCGCGGCAACGGCAACTTTCTGAACCTTGATTTCAACATTGTCGGCAATTTCAACCACGATGAAATCGTCGGTCACCTTGGTGATTTTGCCGGCAACGCCACCGGAGGTCACCACTTCGTCACCCTTGTTCAGGCCGGACATCAGCGCCTTGTGCTCTTTCGCACGCTTGGACTGCGGACGCCAGATCAGGAAGTAGAAGATCAGGATAAAGCCGGCAAAAAAGATCACCTGCCCCATCACACCCATACCCTGGGCAGCAGCATCCTGGGCCATCGCCAGGGTGGGCATCATGGCCAGCAGGCCGGCAACGAGCAATTTGACTGATTTCATTGAATATCTCCGTTGTTTGGACAAAGTTTGGACAAATCGTTTAAACCTTAGCCCAGCGGCGGCAGAGTCTCGCCACGCAGAGCGTAGAAGTCGGCGGCAAAGTCCGACAATGTACCTGCTTCAATGGCCCCACGCAATCCGGCCATCAGGTTCTGATAGAACCGCAGGTTGTGAATGGTGTTCAGTTGCGAACCCAGCATTTCTCCACACTTATCCAGATGATGCAGATAACTCCTCGAAAAATTCGAACAGGTGTAGCAGTCGCACCGGCTGTCCAGTGGCGCCGGGTCATGGCGGTGCCGGGCGTTGCGGATTTTCACAATGCCCTCGGAGGTAAACAGGTAGCCATTGCGCGCATTCCGGGTCGGCATTACACAGTCGAACATATCGACACCCCGGCGCACCGCCTCAACAATGTCTTCCGGACGCCCCACCCCCATCAGGTAGCGAGGCCGGTCTTCCGGCATCTTCGGCGGCAGATGGTCCAGAATCCGGAGCATGTCTTCCTTGGGTTCACCCACCGACAGCCCGCCAATAGCATAACCGTCGAACCCGATGTCGGTCAGCCCTTTCAGCGACCGGTCCCGGAGCGACTCGTACATCCCGCCCTGGACAATCCCGAACAGCGCCGCCGGATTGCCGTCATGGGCCGCCTTGCTGCGCTCTGCCCAGCGCAGGGACAACTCCATGGACTCCCGGGCCTGGACTTCCGTGGCAGGGTACGGCGTGCACTCATCGAAAATCATGACGATATCGGAACCCAGATCCCGCTGCACCTGCATGGCGATCTCCGGCGACAGTTCCACCGGCGAACCGTCCACCGGCGAGCGGAAGGTCACCCCCTGCTCGGTAATTTTGCGCATGTCACCCAGGCTGAACACCTGAAAACCACCGGAATCGGTCAGGATCGGGCCGTGCCACTGGGTAAAGTCATGCAGGTCGCCGTGGGCCCTGACCACTTCCGTGCCCGGGCGAAGCATCAGGTGGAAGGTATTGCCAAGAATGATCTCGGCACCAATTTCCCGGATATCCCGGGGCAGCATCCCCTTTACCGTGCCATAGGTGCCCACCGGCATGAACGCGGGCGTTTCCACCGTGCCCCTGGGAAAGCTCAGCCGGCCCCGGCGGGCCAGGCCATCCTCTCCGAGTTTTTCAAAAGACATAAAACAGGACTGGCTCACAGTGCCTCTCCGGTAGTACCTGGCTGGGAATCGACCGTCGCTCCGGCCGGACCGGACAACATGCCCCTGCTGGGCTCCTGGCCGGTCAGGAACATGGCGTCACCGTAGCTGAAAAATCGATACCGTTCAGCCACCGCCTGGCGATACGCGGCCATCACATTGTCGTACCCCGCGAACGCGCTGACCAGCATGATCAGGGTCGATTCCGGCAGGTGGAAGTTAGTGATCAGGGCATCCACGGTCTGAAACCGGTAGCCCGGGTGAATAAAGATGTCGGTCTCGCCCCGGAAAGCCCGGAGCTGGCCGCCACGGCTGGCGGATTCGAGCGACCGGACCGATGTGGTTCCCACCGCCACCACGCGACCACCCCGGGCCCGGGTGCGGTTGACGGCGGCCACGGTGTCTTCCGGCACATGCACGACTTCGCTGTGCATGACGTGCTCCTCGATCCGGTCCACCCGCACCGGCTGGAAGGTGCCGGCGCCTACATGCAGCGTCACAAAGGTGCTCTCGACACCCCGGTCGGCCAGCGCCTGCAACGTTGGCTGATCAAAATGCAGCCCGGCGGTCGGTGCCGCTACGGCGCCGGACTCCCGGGCATAGACGGTCTGGTAACGCTCCCGGTCCGTGCTTTCATCCGGTCGGTCAACATACGGTGGCAGTGGCATGTGGCCGATGCGTTCGAGCACATCCAGAACCGGCTCATCGGACTCGCACGTGAGATGGAACAACGCCTCGCTTCGCCCGGTCATGCGCAGGGTCGTGCCATCCTCAAGAGCCACCCGCTGCCCGTCCTTCAAGGCCTTGGAAGCCCGGACATGGGCGATGATTTCATGGGTTCCGGTCACCCGCTCCACCAGCACCTCGACCTGACCACCGGTCTCTTTCCGGCCAAACAGGCGCGCGGGAATCACACGGGTATTGTTAAAGACCAGCAGGTCGCCGGGTTGAAGCAGGCCGGGAAGATCACGGAACTGCCGGTGATCAAGCTGGCCCGAGAGGCCATCGAGACACAGAAGACGGGATGCGCTTCGCTCGCTGAGCGGATACCGGGCGATGAGTTCGTCCGGAAGTTCAAAATGGAAATCGGAGACGTTCATGGACCGGGCTGTTCAGACACCGCGCAATGCGGTTTGTAGTTGGTAGCGGCGGGCGGACTCGAACCGCCACGGGTTTTACCCCAACGGATTTTGAATCCGTCGTGTCTACCAATTTCACCACGCCGCCATCGAAGAGTGTGGGGGATTATACTGAGCCTGTTCGTGAAAGCAATATCGCCGGCGCCGGAAACAACCGCCGGCGCTATTCTCAGATCTGGTCAAACAGGGAGAGCTGGGACACCTGGGCAAAGGATTGCTGGGCTGCCTGCAGCACAAAGCTCTGGAAACTCAGATTACTGATGGCCTCGGCGTAGTCGATATCTTCCAGTTGGGACCGGATTTCACTGGTGTACACCGACGAGTCCGCCAGGAAAGTCCGGGTGGACTCCACAGCGTTCATGCGCCCGCCCAGCTCGGTCTGCTTCAGCACAATGGAGTCCTGGGCGCTGTCCAGGTTAGACAGGGAGTTGGCAATCAGATCGTCATACGCGGCCATACCCCGAGCCGTGGTCTTGTCGATGGACTCCAGACCGGCAATCAGGTTCTCGATGGTACCGAACACCGACTGCTTCTCATTGATCTTCAGGGTGTAGGTATCGACATTGCCTGCCGCTGGCAAGGATCCAGTGATGGTGGCTTCGATCCCGGCCACCACGAACGGCTCGCCGCTCTGGTAGGTGGGGGGCGTGACAGCCAGGTTGCCCCCCTGGCTGTCCGTGGCGACGATATCGCCATCCTCTTCCACCTGGATGCTGATGTCGTCCGGGAAGCCACCCGCATAGGCAGCTTGCAGATCCGCCTGGCTGGCCAGGGTCACACCGGAAATGAACGCGCCCGAGGTGTTCAGGGGCGAGCTTTCACCCGTCACGGCCGCCGGCACGTTCACGAAAATTCCCTTACCGTTATCGCTGATCGCTACCGTCACACCGTCATCGATTTCCAGTACCCGCTGACCCTCATCGCCATGGTAGCCCCAACTGCCAGAGGCATCCTGCTGAAAGGTCCTGGTCGAGCCCTGAAACCCGCTAAAAATGTACTCCCCGGAAGCATCCCGGGTATTCGCAATATTGGCCAACTGCCCAAGGCGCTCATCCAGCTCCGAGGCAATGGACAGACGATCATTGGCTGATAGTGCGCCGCTTCCCGCCTGTACCGTCAACTCCCGGATACGCTGCAACACATCAACCGAACTGGCCAGGGCACTTTCCTCCTGTTTGAGGCGGTTGTCCGCCAGGTCGACATTACGCTGATAGGTCTCAACCCGGGCCAGTTCCTGATCCAGCTTGAGAATCCGGGCTGCCGCCACCGGATCGTCCGAGGGCTGGTTGACTCGCTTGCCGGTGGAAATCTGCTGTTGGGTATTGTTCAGGCTCGTGTTCAGCTCCTGCAGGCGATTGATCCCGCTGGAAAACACCTGTTGTGATGAAATTCGCATCATGTCACATCACCTCACCCTGTTATCGGAAACTCTGTAACAGCGTATTGAATAGATCCTGGGCCACGGAGATCACCTTGGCGGACGCATTGTAAGCAGCCTGATACTGGATCAACCGGCCGGCCTCCTCGTCCAGATTGACCCCGGATACCGATTCGCGCTGGTTGGTGGACTGTTCCAGCAGGGTTTTTCCGGCATCCATGTCCAACTGGCTTTGCCGGGTTTTCACCCCGATATCCTCCACCAGGCCGGCGTAACCCTCGGTAAAACTCTGGCTACCACCATTAAGGGTGTTCGCTGTGCCGAATCCTGCCAGGAGTTCGGCGTTGCGGTTATCAGACACCCCATTGGTGTTGTAGTTGATGGTGAAGCTGTCGCCGACCGCGGGCTGGCCGGTGATCCGGAACTGGAAACCCTGGTATTCCGCACCGCTGGCCGGATCCTCATTGAACAGCTCATTGGCAACGCCGGGGGTGTACGCGCGGTCTGGCGCACCAATCACATTGTTGCTGCCGTCACGGACTGTATAAACGAGATTCCCGGCGTTATCGGCAAACGACACCGTCAGCGGGCCATTCGCCAACTGGCCGGACGACTGGAACGGCGGCAGCAACCCGTTGGTAAACGGGTTGCGGACGTTCAGCATGGTGCCCTGGTCGATCTGGCCAGTACCAATGTTGCCGTCAGCGGCAGAGGCCCGCACCGGGCTGGCGAAAGCCAGGTCTTCTTCGCGGTTGACCGCCAGGCCGATGTTGGCCGCTGCGTTGCGACTGGGCTGAATCAGGTATTTGTCGCCGGCTGTGAACGTGCCACCCTCAATCCGGATGTTAAAACCGGGCATGGTAATCTCCGACTGCACCGGATCCGGCAGCCGACCCTGATTCACGGTTCTGCCTGTTGCCTGATCAATCAGTTCAAAATTACGCCCGTCGCCGCTGAACTGCAGCGTCCAGCTGCCCGCTACCAGGGCACTGCTGTCGGTGATTTCCACCGCGAGCTGGCCATTACGTGGCGCCGCATTGTCGGCGTTGGCGACCACCCGGCTACGCTGCACCGCTTCGGCGTTGATGTCCCGGAAAAACAGCCCACCCAGGTCCCCTTCCAGATCCATACCGATTTCATGCTGGTGGTTCATGGTCGCCGACAGGGCAATGGCAATCCGGCCCAACTCATCAAAAGCCGGCTTCAGGGCCTCGCTTTCAAACCGGCGCAGGCCGCCGAGTTTACCGCCGGTGATCTGCTCATCCACCAACAGGGTGCGGCCACCGGCACTCAGGGTAAACGACAGCCGGGTGGGATCTTCCACACTTTCACGGGTACCAAGCTGGGCGGCATTGCTGCCCACCACCAGCGACAGGCCATTGGCCAGGGACACGTTGACCTGGCTGCCTTCGCTTTCGGTCACCTTGATGCTCACCAGTTCCGAGAGCTGGCGCAGTTTCTCATCGCGCTTGTCGAGCAGCTCATTGGGCATCTGGCCCTGGGCGATGCCGGGGGATTCGGAGATCGCCAGGTTCAGCTCGGCAATGCTCTTCAACAGTATATTGGCATCCTTGGCACCCTGCTGCATCTGGGTCTTGATGGACTCTCGCTGCTGGATGATTTCCTGGTTCAGGGCCTGGAACCGGTTCACCACCTGCTGGGCCTCACTAAGCACCAACTGGCGCTGCGGCAGGGAGGCCGGGTCTTCTGCTGCGTTCTGCAGACTGGCAAAGAAGTTGTTCAGGGCGTTGCTCAGGCCGGTGGTTTCTCCTCCCAGCAGATTGTCCAGCCGGCTCAGTTCGGTGTTCAGGGTTTCCTGCTCACCGAACAGGGTGCTGTCTTCCCTCACCTGCTGCACCAGGTATTCATTGGCCAGGCGGCGGATGTTGGCAATATCCACGCCACTGCCAATGGTGCCGGCACCGGTGCGCTGGCCATCCTGGGTCTCGAACACCACTTCCTGCCGACTGTAGCCGGGTGTGTTGGCGTTGGTGATATTGTTGCCGGTTGTGTTCAGAGCGGCCTGGTGACCGAGGATACCGGTCAGGCCAATGCCAATCAGTCCTGCCATGCGTTTTACTCCTCAGTTCCGTCGCCCATGGAAAGGCTCATTAACGAATCCCGGTTCATAATCCGGTTGATCTTGTCGCCATAAGCAGGGTCGGTGGCGTAACCGGCTTCCTGCAACTTGTGGGCAAACAGTTCGGGGCGGTCGGCGGTGGCCAGCACCTCCCGGTACCGTGGGTTTGACTCCAGAAATGACACATAATCCCGGAAACTGGCCTCATAACCCGGGTAGGCCCGGAACGCCGCCTGTTCCTTCATCGGCACCCCTTCCCGGAACTCGGTGGTGGTGATGGTCACGGCGTTGCCCTGCCAGCGGCTGTCGGCCTTGATGCCGAACAGATTGTAACTGGGTTGACCGCCCTCTCCCTCGATCATGTGCTTGCCCCAGCCGGTTTCCAGCGCTGCCTGTGCCACCATCAGCCTGGGGTCGATGCCGCTGTCGTGGGCAATTCGCCGGGCCAGGGGCAGCAGCTCACGAACAAACTGCTCGGGCGACTCGAAACGCGAGGGCAGTACCCGGCCGGGGCCGGAGGCATTCGACGCGCTGGTGGATGCCAGCGGCGCGACACGGTCGACCTGCCGGACCTGTTCCGACAACTGCGCGGACAGTGCCGGCAGGCTACGGTCGTAATCCGCCAGCGTGGACTTGTGGGCCGCCAGCTTCTGGCCGTTTTCATCCAGGCCCGGCACTTCCTGGCTCAATTGCCGGACCAGGGCTTCAGACAACCCCATGCCCTGGCCATCCGCCATCGACAGGCTGATCTGATTATCAAACATGTCCCGGTAGAACTCAGACCGGTTGCTGTGCAGGTAATTGCCCTCCGCAAACACATCACCCGCCTTGCGCATGGACTTCAGCATTTCAGACAAGAACAGGCTTTCGAACTGGCGAGCCACTTCCACCAGTGCCGCTTTCTTGTCCGTCCGAGCCTGGGTTTTCAGCGCATTCAGGCCGCTGAAATCGGTATAAATCCGGCTCTGCTCAAGGGAGTAGTCCTGCATCATGCCACCTAGATCACAATCAGCTCGGCGCGCAGGGCGCCTGCCTGTTTCAGGGCTTCGAGAACCGCCATCACATCCCCCGGTGCCGCACCCACCTGGTTCACCGCCTGAACAATGTCGTTCAGGGTGGTGGCCGGGCCAAACTTGAACATGCGGGCGGGCTCCTCGGTAATGGCAATCTGGGTGTCCGGCACGATGGCGGTGTCGCCCCCCGCGAACGGGTTGGGCTGCTCCACCTCGGGATTTTCGACTATGGTGACGGTCAGGTTGCCGTGGGTTACCGCCGCCGGGCTGACTTTTACATTCTCGCCCACCACAATGGTGCCAGTGCGACTGTTGATCACCACTCGGGCAGCGGCCTCAGCGGGATCCACCTCAATGTTTTCCAGAATCGACAGAAAGCTGACCCGCTGGGACGCGTCCCGGGGTGCCCGTACCGATATGGAGGTGGCATCATGAGCGTAAGCCATGTCTGGCCCAAGGTAGCCATTGACCGCCTCCACCACCCGCCGGGCGGTGGTAAAATCCGGGCGCAACAGGTGGAAGGTGATGGTGTCGCCCCGGGCAAACGGAGAGGCCACTTCACGCTCCACGGTGGCGCCATTGGGGATACGCCCGACACTGGGCACGTTCACGGTAATCCGGGATCCGTCCTGCCCCTGGGCCCCGAAACCACCGACCACCAGACTACCCTGGGCCATCGCGTAGATATTGTCGTCGGCGCCTTTCAGGGGCGTCATCAGCAGGGTTCCGCCCCGAAGGCTGTCGGCGTTGCCAATGGATGACACCGTGATATCCACTTCCTGTCCCCGCTTGGCAAACGCCGGCAGGGTGGCGGTAACGGTCACCGCTGCGACGTTGGCCAGGTTCGGATTCACGCCCTCGGGGAGGGTGACACCGAACTGGTTCATCATGTTTCGAAAGGTCTGGTTGGTAAACGGTGCCTTATCGCCGCTGCCATCCAGCCCCACCACCAGGCCATAGCCCACCAGTTGGTTATCACGCACACCCTTGATCCGTGCCAGGTCTTTCAGGCGGTCCGCCATGGCGGAAGACGTGAACAGCGTCAGCATCAGAACCACGGCAATCGCTCGCACAGCCATCATAGCGGCCACCACTCACTGTTGAAGAAGCGGGAGGCCCATCCCATCTGGTTGGCCTGATCAAAATCCCCGGTGCCGCCATAGGCAATCCGGGCATCGGCAATACGAGTGGAAACCACCGTATTGTCGGGCTGGATGTCCTCCGGTCGGACCAGCCCGGTCACCCGGATGTACTCGTCACCGTTGGTCAACGACAGCCATTTCTCACCCCGTACCCGCAGCACACCGTTCGGGAGCACTTCGGTCACGGTTACGGTAATGCTGCCGGCCAGGCTGTTGCTCTGATCGGCCTCGGCCTCGCCCTCGAAATCCCGCTCCTGGTTGATGGACGTGGCAATGCCCAGGTTACTTTTTCCCAGAATGGTGGGCTCCGGCAGCGTGATTTCGCTGTCTTTGGTAATGCTTGTCTCAGCGTTTTTGCTGGCCCGGGTGGATTCCCGGAGCGTAATGGTCAACACGTCACCAATATTCAGTGCCGTGGTGTCACCATAGAAATTGTAGTTCCGGGAAGACTGGAAAATGGCGCCGGATTCCGGATCCCTCTGCATCATGGCCTGGGCCCGGACCGGGGCATAGGCCGGGTCGTCCGGCATTGCCCGCGGCCGGCTCATGGCGGTACATCCCTGTAGCACAACCAGCATGCCCACCAGCGCGATAGTGGCAATACGAGAATGGCAGACGGTTGATTGGATGGGTGTCATGTCACTGGCCCTAGCCGATGTTGTTGGTAATGAACTGGAGCATCTGGTCGGTTGCGGACACCACCTTCGAGTTCATCTCGTAGGCCCGCTGGGTGGTGATCATATTCACCAGCTCTTCCACCACCTCTACGTTGGAGGCTTCCACCATGCCCTGCTCCAGGGAGCCCAGGCCGGCCAGCCCCGGCTCGCCTTCTGCCGGGTCACCGCTGGCGTTGGTGGCCTTGAACAGGTTGCCGCCAATGGCCTGAAGCCCCTGGGGGTTGACGAAATTAACCAGGGTAATCTGACCCAGGTTCACCGGTGCCGCCTGGTCATCGGTCACCGCAGTGACCGTGCCATCCTTGCCGATGGTGATGTTGGTGGCGTTCTCGGGCACATTGATGTTTGGTTCCAGCGCATACCCGCCCGGGGTCACCACATCACCGTCAGCGTTGAGCTGAAACTGGCCGTCCCGGGTGTAGGCAATCTGGCCGTCGGGCATCAGGATCTGCATGAAGCCGCGCCCGTCAATCGCCAGATCCAGAGGCTGCTCGGTGACTTCCAGATTGCCCTGGGAAAATTCCTTGGTGGTGCCCACTACCCGCACACCGGTACCCAGTTGCAGCCCGGACGGCAGTTCCGCGTTCTGGCCATTGAGGCCACCCGGCTGACGGTTGATCTGGTAGAGCAAATCCTGAAACATCGCCCGGTCCCGCTTGAACCCGGTGGTATTCACGTTTGCCAGGTTGTTGGAGATGGTGGCCATCTTGGTGTCCTGGGCGCTGAGCCCGGTCTTGCTGACCCACAGAGCTGGATGCATTGTCTTTTCTCCTTGCCGGTGGCCGGGCGAGCGGCCAATATTTGCCGCTCCGGACCCGCCAGGGCCTTGTTTTCAACAGTTATCAGAGGTTCTGCAACAGCCGTGCCGATGCCTCGGAATTCTCATTGGCGGTGGTCATTACCTTCACTTGCATTTCGTACTGACGGGACAACTGCAGGTTTGCGATCATCTCTTGCACCGCATTCACGTTAGAGCTCTCCAGAAATCCGGAGGCCACCCTCAGGGCGGCGTCCGGCGGTTCCGGCCCATCCAGTGCCTGGTCAGCCTTGCGATGCATGAACCCGTCCAACCCCTTTTCCAGAGACTCATCCGGCGGGCTCACCAGTTTCAGCCGGTCCACTTCCACCAACTGGTCGGGCGGGCCGCCCACCGGCACGATGGACAGGGTGCCATCCGCTCCGATCTGCACGTTATCGAACGGTGGCAACGCCACCGGTCCGCCGTTGCCGAGCACCATTTCACCACTGGACAGGCGAACCAGCCCGTTCACATCCACCTGCAGGCTGCCGGTACGGGTGAACACTTCTTCGCCGAGTTCATTCTGGATTGCCAGCCAGCCCTCACCTTTCATGGCAACGTCGAGCTTGCGACCGGTCTCCATCAGCGATCCCGCCGACAGGTCGGTGCCGGGGCGCTCGGTCATGGCGTAGGCGCGGGTGGGATGGGACTCGCCATACACAGGCATGCTTCTGGCCTGGGCGAAGTCTCTCTTGAAGCCGTTGGTGCTCACGTTCGCCAGGTTGTTGGCGTGGGCGCGCTGGGCCAGCATGTTCTGCTTGGCACCGGACATACCGATATAGAGGGCTTTGTCCATGGGAAAACTCCTGCCGGAATTCTGACTGTTTCCAGATTTCTTGCAGGAGTCATGCCATGTTCAGTTCAGCGGTTTACCGGAGGTTGATGATGGTCTGGGTGACCGCATCGGAGGTTTCAATGGTCTTGGCGTTGGCCTGGTAGTTGCGCTGGGCAATGATCAGGTTCACCAGTTCAGCGGACAGGTCCACGTTGGACTCTTCCAGGGAGCTGGCCTTGATGGAACCAAGGGTCCCGGTATCCGGGGCGCCGATGATCGGCTGTCCGGAATCGAAGGTTTCCACCCAGGTGGTATCGCCCACCGGCGACAGGCCGTTGGTGTTGTTGAACGCGGCCAGGGACACCTGACCCAGGGCCTGCGACTGACCGTTGGTGTAACGGGCAAACAGCACACCCTGATCGGACACGTCCAGGCCAGACAACCGGCCTGTGGTGTATCCGTTCTGCTGCTGGTCATTCACCCCGAAGGCAGCGCCGAACTGGGTGGTATCGCCCAGGTCAATGACAAAGGCGGAGGTGGTCGGCGGCTCCGGAATCGGGGTTACCACGGTCTCGCCCGGCGCGGGCGGGCCATCGGCGCCGTTGGGCTGTCCGTCCTCACCCTTGGGAATCCAGTCGCTCACCAGGATTTCACCGTTGGGGTCGCCGTCGATGGACTGCAGCGTGCCGTCCTGGTCAAAGCGGGCGGTGTACGGCGAGGTATCGGTACCGGCCACCAGCTCGCCATCAATCTGCAGGTAGATGGACCACTCGCTGACCCCTACTCCGTTGCCCGGAGACGGTTCCTTCACATAGAACTGGGTCAGCTCGTGGGAGTTACCCAGGCTGTCGAACACGGTGGTTGACGTGGCGTGGTTGTAGGTACGCTGATCCAGCGGATTGAACTGATTGGTGATGCGAATCGGCGAGGCATTGAACGCCGCCTGAAAATCGGCATCGGCGGTGAGGGCGTTGATCGTCGCCACCTCACGGGCCGCCGTCACATTCACCTCACCCTCAACGGTGGCACTGTTGCCACCACCGTTGCCATCGGCAAAGCTGTAATCCAGGGTTTCGCCCTGGTTATGCACCACTCGCAACACGTCGTTGCCGGCACCGTCATCCACAATCGAGGCGGAAATAGCGGTTTCGCTGGAGTTGTTCACCGAATCAACCAGATCCTGCAGCGAATTGATGTTGTTGGTGTCCAGCGCCAGGGGCGCTCCGTTGACGTTCAGGCTGAAGGAGAAGTTGGACGCGTTCTGAATGAAGGTGTCATCCAGACCATTGAATACTGCCGTGGTTGTGGCGGAAGCGCTCAGGCCGTCGGCGTCGTTAATGGTGGCCGCGGCCTGCCGGGCGGTGGTGGCGGCGGTCAGGTCCACGGTGTAGTCCGGGCTGCCATCGGAATAGGTCACATCGAACTGCTCGCCCTGAATATCGGAAAACGCCAGCGGCCCGATATCCCGGACACGGTTCTCCAGTACCGACTGGCGGGAATCCAGATTCAGGTCGGTTTGCAGGCTGGTGGTGCGCCTCGGCGCCAGGTTACCCGTCTCGATCTGCAGATCACCCCGGATACCGGACAGATTGCCGTCTTCGTCGGCGGTATAGCCCTGCACCCGCATGTTCTGGTTATTCACCACGTAGCCGTCTTTATCGATACCGAACTGGCCAGCCCGGGAATACCGGATCTCGCCGCCATTGTTCAGGATAAAGAAGCCGTCACCGCTGATGGCCATATCCAGCCCGTTATCGGTGAAGCTGATGTTGCCCTGGCCGAACGACTGCTTGACGTCCTGCACCCGCACGCCATCCCCGACGGGGTTGGTGCCGGCGCTCAGGAAGCCGCTGGCGTATAAATCCCCGAACTGGACGCTGCTGCCCTTGAAGCCAACCGTACTGGCGTTGGCAATGTTATTGCCGGTGACGTCCAGATCAACCGATGCTGCTCTCAGGCCACTCAGCCCTGTATTAAATGCCATGATTCACCCCCTGGTCCGACACCGGTCTCAGTTAATTTGCTGTACATCCGACAGGGCGATGGAACCCATGCCCGCCAGATTCAATGTTATGGAGCCGTTCTGGCCCAGCGACACGCTGTCCACATTGGCACTGACCATAGTCGCCAGTTGCTGTGATCCCTCCGGATAGGAGGCTTCGGCCACAATCTTGTAGGGGCCCTGCGGCAAGGGATTGCCGTTGCCGTCCTGACCGTCCCAGGTGAACGACTTCATGCCCGCCGGGCTGCTGCCCAGGTCAATCTGCCGCAAGAGCTCGCCAGCTTCATTCTGAATCGACAGTCGCACGCCACCGGTGGAAGCCGGCACATCAATGCTGCCGGTGATCTGGCCATCAGCGCCGAGAACACCCACGCTGGACGGCGCCAGCACAGACTTGCCGACCATCGCCGAGGCCTGCAGCGCCTGGGTGGAACGGAACTGGCCAACCATGTCGTCAACATTGCCGGACAGTTTCTGCATTTCCTCCAGAGAGCTGAACTGGGCCAACTGGGAAATGAACTCCCCGTTGTCCTGGGGCTCCAGCGGGTTCTGGTTCTTTAACTGGGCCAGCATCAGTTCCATGAACTCGTTCTTGCCCAGTTCATTGCTGTTACTTGTGCCGTTCTGCTTCTGAACCCGGTACTGGCTCAGTACATCGGCGGCGTCCGCTCCGTTAATTGCACTCATGATCTGGTCCTCGCGCGGTTACTGCTGACCCAGTGTCAGGATGCGCTGCATCATGGATTTTGCCGCGTTCATAATATCCACGTTCATCTGAAAGCTTCTGGACGACGACATCATGTCGGCCATTTCCTCCACCACATTCACATTCGGGTAGTACACGTACCCATCCTCGTTTGCCGCCGGATGGTTTGGCTCGTAGCGCATCTGCAATTCGGCATCGCTCTCGACAATACCCAGCACCCGCACCCCGGCGCCGGGACCTTCCGCCCCCATGCCCTGCGTCCCCGGGTTCAGCATGGACTGCTGAATGGCGGCAAACACCGGTTTTCTGGCCCGGTAGGTTTCGCCGGTGCTGGAACTCGCGGTTTCCGCGTTGGCAATGTTCGAGGCCGTGGTATTCAGCCGCAGTGATTGCGCGGTCATGCCGGAGCCGGCGATATCAAAAATGTTACCCAGTGACATGGACTATCCCCTTTGCTGATCGTCTGGCTACGACTTACTCGCCTTTCAGGGCTTTGGTCAGACCAGTAAATTTACTGTTCAGGAACTGAAAGCTGGCCTGGTAATCCATGGCATTGCGCATGAACCGGCTCTGTTCGGCCTGGGTGTCAACGGTGTTGCCGTCCACCGAGGGCTGGCTCGGAACCCGGTACAGCAATTCACTATCGCCACCGGTACCGCCGGAGACATCCATGTGGCCTTCGTGGGTTTTGCTCATGGCAAACCCGCCCATGGCGTCCTGGGCCTGTTTCATCATGGCCTGGAAGTCCAGGTCCCGGGCCTTGAACCCCGGGGTGTCGGCGTTGGCAAGGTTGTTTGCCAGCACTTCCGCCCGTTTGACTCTCGCTTCCAGCGCGTGCTGGTGAATGCCAAGGGCGTTTTCGAATGAAATTGCCATACTGCCTCCGAAACCTGTACCGACACTCACAAACGTTGCCGGTTTTGCGCTATGGCAGGACTAAAGCAATGCCAATGCCAGATTTCGGGAGGCCTTGAGTGGCGGGCGTTTGCGGGACAACGAAGCAGAAAACCAGGGGCGGCCGGGGGAAAAGCGGCAAGCTGTTTCCCCTACCACCGGGTCGCGAATTCGCTCACCGCCGGGCGGGGTACCGGGGGCTTGCTGTCGGCGACCGTACCGGTGTACAGAAAGCCGGTGATGGACTCGTGCTCGCCGAGCCCCAGGGCCTCATGCACGGCGGCGTGATAGGCCACGGGGCCGGTGCGCCACATCACGCCATAGCCGGCGTCCTGAAGCGCCAGTTCCAGCAGGACCATGCCGGTGGCTGCAGACATCACCTGCTCGATCTCGGGGACTTTCGGGTGCGCCGTGGGAGAAGCAATGCCCACAATCACCATCGGCGCCCGCAGCGGGGAGCACCGCAGTTTTTCGATTTTTTTCTCGTCGCTGTTGTTGGCGCAGGTGGCGGCAAACACTTCCCCGAGTGCCTGCAATCGCTCGCCCTCGATAACCAGGTACCGCCAGGGCCGGAGCAAGGCGTGGTCCGGTGCCCGGGCGGCACAGGCGAAGGCCTGTTCCAGGGTGGCGGTATCCGGGGCCGGGGCTTCCAGCCGGGGTTCTGATGAGCGATTCAGTATGAATTCCGTTACAGCTGTCATATGAGGTCTCTGGCTCCAGGTGTTAATTTAAGCTGGTGCATAAGCAATCGGGTGGGGCCTTCCAAAATACGCTGTAAATACATCCATGTACGCTCGGCTCCGCCATCCATGGCTCCGCACGATTTTGGAAGGCCCCACCCGATTGCTTCTCTCCACACCACAGTTAACATCCCTGTGAATTGTGGGTTATACGTAATACTGTTAACCTTTAGTCGTAGTCCATCCGCCAAAAATCAAAAAACGATGCGGTATCAGCACAATGAGTGACCAACGAACGTTTAGCAACTTTTCAGAATTCTATCCCTACTACCTGGAAGAACACAGCAACATTACCTGTCGCCGGCTTCATTTTGCCGGCAGTCTGCTGGTGATCATTGTCGCGCTCTGGGCCATTGGCTCCGGAAAGCTGGTGTGGCTGTGGCTGCTGCCGGTTATCGGGTACGGGTTTGCCTGGGTTGGTCACTATAAGTTCGAGAAGAACCGGCCTGCAACCTTCAAACACCCGCTGTACAGCCTGATGGGTGACTGGGTGATGTTCCGGGACATGCTCACTGGCCGGATTCCGTTCTGAGATGATGAGTGCCCCGGCAGACCTGCGTAACGCCAGTACCAGTGCGGGCAAGTCGCTCGCATCGGAGGCCCTGAACAGTCCGGTGGTGATTCCGCCGATGCCGGATTACAACGGGCGGATTCTGGCTTACACCGCCACGGCGGTGATTATTGTTGCCGGGGTTCTGCAAGGTGCGTTTCATCAGTGGCTGTTGTGGCTGGTGGCCGGCGCCCTCACCTGGCCCCATATTGCCCACGCTGTGACCCGCCGTACCTTTTTGCGACATTCTCCACGCATCCGTCAGAAGATGCTGATTGTGGATTGCGTCATCGGCGGCGGGTTTATCGGCTGTATCGGGCTGGTGGCGATTCCGTCCGTTTCCGTGACCCTGATGCTGATGTTCAGCGGCCTGATCATTGGCGGCATTCGCCAGTGGCTGTTCGGCACGCTGTTCATGGCCGCCGCCATCGCCGCGGCCGTCGCCATGGTCGGCCCTGCAGAGAATCTTCAGTCCCCGCTGCTCACCAGCGTTCTTTCGGTGCTGGCCACGGGGCTGTATATCTGTGTGACGGCGTTTTATTCCCACCAGCAGGCCCGGGCCCTGATGCTCGCCAAGACCCAGATCCAGAATCAGCGGGAGCAGTCGATCGCGCTGTCGCACAAGCTGTCCAAGTACCTGTCGCCACAGGTGTGGCAGTCCATCTTTACCGGTGAGCGGGACGTTCGGCTGGAAACCCAGCGTAAGAAGCTGGCGGTGTTCTTCTCGGACATCAAGGGCTTTACCGAGCTGTCGGAGGAAATGGAGCCGGAAGCGCTGACCGAGATCCTCAATCACTATTTCAATGAAATGTCCGAGGTGGCTCTGCGCTACGGTGGCACCATTGACAAGTTCGTTGGTGATTCCATCATGGTGTTCTTCGGTGACCCCACCAGCCGAGGCCAACGGGAAGACGCCTTTGCCTGCGTGTCCATGGCCATCGACATGCGCAAGCATATGAAGATCATGCGGCAGAAGTGGCGTAGCCAGGGCATCAAGACGCCATTGGAAATCCGCATGGGCATCAGCACCGGCTACACCACCGTGGGGAATTTCGGTGCCGAGAACCGCATGGACTACACCATCATCGGCAAGGAAGTGAATCTGGCCAGCCGCCTGGAATCCCTGGCCGAGCCCGGCGAAATCCTGATCTCCTACGAAACCTTCTCGCTGATCAAGGACCGCATCATGTGCAGGGACAAGGGCGAGATCACCGTCAAGGGCTTCGGCAAGCCGGTGCCCATTTATGAGGTGGTGGATTTCCGCCGGGACATGGGCCCCAACCGCAGCTTCCTCGAGCATGAACACAGCGGCTTTGCCATGTACCTGGATTCCGACAAGATCACCGAGCGTGAACGGCGGGCGATTCTGACCGCGCTGGAAGACGCGGCCGAACGGTTGCGCCAGGAAGAAGACGCGTCCTGAACCGCTACTGACGAACCAGCCTGGGCCCGGCGCCGCCTTCCGGATGGGTGCTCCGCCAGGGGTTGATGTCCAGGCCGCCCCGGCGGGTATAGCGGGCACACACCGAAAGCTGCTCAGGCTGGCAGCGGGCCATCAGGTCCGTGAACAGTGTTTCCACGCAATGCTCATGAAAATCCTGTTTCTGGCGAAAGCTCACGATATAGCGCAGCAGCCCGGCGCGGTCGATCTTCGGCCCGGTGTAGCTGAGCAGCACCGTGGCCCAGTCCGGCTGGCCGGTGACCGGGCAATTGCTCTTCAGCAGGTGGGAACACAGGTTCTCGGTAATCACCGCCCCGTCGGCCCGCAAACTGGCCGGGTCGTAGTCGTAGACCACCTCCGGCACCGGTTCATCGTCGATCAGCTCATAACCGGCCGGGCGCCCGATGGCCTGGCCGGCCTCATCAACGCTGTACAGATGCACCTGAACCGCGGCGCCGCAGGCAGTGGAGAGATCACCGGTAAGCGTGTCCGCCACCTGCCCCGGCGACGAGAACACCGTTTGGTTGAGCGAATTCAGGTACAGCTTGAGAGACTTGGACTCAATGATCGCCGGCGAAGCGGCCGGGAACCGTATCTCGGCCCAGGCGACGGCGGGGACACCCCCGGGCCGCAGCCAGGAGATTTCCCAGGCCTGCCAGAGGTCCTCGCCAAACCAGGGCCAGCGCCCGTCTTCCAGGCCAATGCGCCGGCGGTTGGCGCCCCGGGCCACCGGAAACAACAGGCCCGGATCGTACTGGTCCGGATACTCGCTGGCCTTGCCGAGCGGTGCGTTATCAAGTGCCATAGCGGTTCCTGAAGTCAGTGGCGTATGCCCTTGCCCCGCTGCAGCATCCGCAGTGCGAGAGCGGTCAGCAGAACAATGAATACCAGAATCATACCAAGAGACACGAACGGATTAACGTCTGACACCCCGAGAATGCCAAAACGGAAGCCGTTCACCATGTACAGGATCGGGTTGACCATCGACACCCCCTGCCAGAACCCGGGCAACAGGTCGATGCTGTAGAACACGCCACCCAGGTAAGTGAGCGGCGTAAGCACGAACGTCGGCACGATGGAAATATCATCAAACTTGGTGGCCAGCATGGCGTTAATGAACCCACCCACCGCGAACAGTCCCGAGGTGAGGAAGACCGTCACCACCACCATCAACAGGTTGTGAATCTGCAGCTGGGTAAACGCCAGCGACAGCAGCGTCACGATCAGGCCAATACCCAGGCCCCGGGCCATGCCACCGGCCACATAGCCCGCCAGGATCACCCAGTTTGGCACCGGCGAGACCAGCAACTCCTCAATACTGCGCTGGAATTTCATGGAAAAGAACGACGACACCACGTTGGCGTAGGAACTGGTGATGACCGCCATCATGATCAGGCCGGGCACGATAAACGACATATAGTCGAAGCCGCCCATCTGCCCGATGCGTGAGCCGATCAGGTTGCCAAAAATAATGAAGTACAGCGTCATGGTGACCGCCGGCGGCAACAGCGTCTGTGGCCAGATGCGGGTAAAACGGCGAATCTCGCGGATCACGATGGTGTTGAAAGCGGTCAGCAGGGCCTGGGTTTTCATGCCACGCCCTCCTTGACCCGGCGGGCCTCGGCGGCGTTATCCTCCACCATGCGGATGAACAGCTCCTCGAGCCGGTTGGCCTTGGTACGCATGCTCATCACCCGAATGCCCATTGCCTCCAGCTGCACGAACACCTGGTTCAGGCCCTGGCCCTTTTCAACGTCCACCTCCAGCGCTCCTTCGCCATCCATGCGGCAGTGAAAACCCGCCAATTCCGGCGGCTGCTTGAGCTCACTGTCGGTATCAAGTATGAATGTCTCGATGCTCAACTGCTGCAACAGCGCCCGCTTGCTGGTGTTCCGGAGGATCTTGCCATGGTCGATAATGGCAATGTTCCGGCACAGCGCTTCGGCTTCTTCCAGGTAATGGGTGGTCAGGATAATCGTGGTGCCCTGGCGGTTCATCTCCTCCAGAAACGTCCACATGGACCGGCGCAGCTCAATATCCACACCGGCGGTGGGCTCATCCAGAATCAACAGCCTGGGCTCGTGCACCAGCGCGCGGGCGATCATCAGGCGCCGCTTCATGCCACCGGACAACATCCGGGCGGGGCTATTCCGCTTTTCCCAGAGGCCCAGCTTTTTCAGGTACTTTTCCGCGGAGGCCGAGGCCTGTTTCAGGGGGATGCCGTAGTACCCCGCCTGGGTGGTCACGATATCGAACACCTTCTCGAACTGGTTGAAATTGAACTCCTGGGGCACCACACCGAGGTTCAGCTTGGCGTCCGACAGATGGGTATCGATGTCGTTGCCAAATACCCGCACCTTGCCGGCGGTCTTGTTCACCAGGGAGCAGACAATTCCGAGCGTGGTCGACTTGCCGGCACCGTTCGGGCCCAGCAGGGCGAAAAAATCCCCCTCGGCCACGTGCAGGTCGATGCCTCTGAGCGCCTGGAAACCGTCATCGTAGGTTTTGGTCAGGCCCTCGATAGCCAGCGCATTGGTCATAAACGATCCTGATTGGGTCTGAAATTCTGTGTCACATCCGCATCACAACAGGGCCGGCGCGATCCACGCCGGCCAGGAAATATAGAATGCTATTGTTTGAGGCAACTGACCGGATTTCAAGGCTCTGCCCCCATCCGCTCCGGTGCCGGGCAATCCTGCAAACTGCGACAGGAATCCCGATATCCGCCAGACCCCATCCCTATAATGCGGTTACAACAACTTACAATTGGTTGACCACGGCAGGTTTCACCCATGATATCCCCTCACCGCATCCGACCTTTCTGTCTCCTGTTGACCGCCCTCGCGCTCACCGGGTGCCTGAGCGACGACGAATCCGGCGGCAATGACACCAGCACCGGGCGCCTTCATTTCAACGGCTTCAGCGGCCTGAGCTACCAGACCGCCAGCCAGAGCGGCAAAACCGGCACCAACGGCGACTTTCGTTATTACCCGGGGGAACGCCTGAGCTTCCGGGTGGGCGATCTGCCATTGATGGATGACGTGCCGGCGCAGCCGTACGTGACCCTGCTGGAGTTCTTCCCGGACCTTCGCGCCGCCCTGACCAATCCCTCGGTCGACGACCGGGGGCTCAGCACCCACACCCTCACCGAACTACAATTGCTGGACCACGTACCGCTGGCCAACCTCACCCGCTTTCTGCTGGCCCTGAACTGGACCGAAAATGTCCGTGACGACCGGGGCATCGAGATCCGCGACCGGGTCATCCGCCAGCTCAACGCCGCCCTGCCCGACCTGACCAGCCCCATCGACTTTAACGTCAGCGCCTCGGAATTCGCGGCCACGGGCAATCCGCCGTCACCGGCCAACCAGTTGTTGTCGGCGATCTGCTTTTACCCGCCCGACAATGAGCTGTGCGACGAACCGCCCACCTTTGCGGAGATCGACGCTGCTCCTCCCCGCCCGGAAGACGAGAACGACTGGGATCCGAACGTGGATTACCGGGAAGACCTGCAGAACAAACGCGACCGCATCCTGGAAGCCGCCCGCAGCCTGGAGGACATCGACGCCGAGGCGGCCCGTGACTATCTGGAACGGGAACTCAATGCCATTACCACCGCCGTCTCCAACCGGTTCTACCTGGACGAGGAAACCGCCGACGTACCGGCAACGGACACCGCCATCAAATCAGTTCAGGTACGGCGGATTGCCGCCAACACCAACCTGGCGGAAATTGAAGCCATCAGTACCCGGCCCACGGACGTGGTGGTGCACTCGTACAGTTGGCAGACAGCGGATGTGGAGTATTTTGTGGCAGGCGAAACCGGTGGTGAGTCCGAGCTGATTCTGAGCTTTCGCCCGGAAAACACCTACCGGTGGATCAGAAAGTCGTTGCGGGTGATTATCCGTTAATCAACCGCGTCAGGTTCCAGCGGGACTCTCCACCGGTGACATCGTACCGGGCCGGATCGAGATTCTCCGTGCCGTGGGGCAGGCACTCGCGAATCACCAAGGGTTCCCCGCCCTCGCCGGTTTCGTTGAACTTTGCCAGATCGATGACCTTGGCAGACTTCAACGGCTGGTGCCCGGCATCGGTCATCACCATCACCCGGGGCCATAGCCGGCGTTCCGGCAAATGGGAGACCACAATGCCTCGCTGGCCATCGGTCAGCTCCACCAGGCTTCCGGTCGGGTAGATGCCAATCGCCCGGATGAAGCTCTCCACCAGGTCTTCCTGAAACTCGATGTTGCGCATCTCGTACAGCAGGGTCACAGCCTTGGCCGGCGTCATCGGGCGGGTATGCGCCCGGGGTTCGATCAGCGACTCAAAGAACTCCGCCAACCCGGCCACCTTGGCCAACAGCGGAATCCGGTCGCCACGAACACCCTCAGGGAACCCGGAACCGTTGTGCCGCTCCCGGTGGCCCTGCACCACACTCAGCACCGCCCGTGACAGGGCGCTGCCTTCCAGCATGGCAACACCCTTCTCCACATAGCTGCGGTACAGGGTGTATTCGTCGGCACTCAGTTGGCCCTCACGGCGAATCAGCTCGGCGGGCAGTGCTGTCTTACCGATCTGGGACAACAGGCAACCGAGCCCCAGGTGGTTCAGCAACCCCTCGTTCAGGCCCAACTGCCGGCCACACACCAGGGCCCACACCGAGGTGTTCAGGGCATGGCGATAGAGGTAGTTGTCGTGTTGCCGGGTCCGGCTCAGCCACAGCAGGGCGTCCGGCTGGCGAATGACACTGTCCACCATTTTACTGGTGATGGCCGCAATCGGCTTGAGATCCGGCACTTCCCGGGCGCGAAGGGTCAGAAACAGACGCTGCAGGGCCTCATCGGCATCGTCCAGCAGTCGCCGGGACGCCTTCACTTCCTTCTTGAGCGTGGTGGTCGCCTCATACTCGACCGGCTCGCGAATACTCAGGGGTGGCAGCTGAAGCTCTTCCCGACCGGAACCACGGCGGCTGACCTTGCGGCCAAAGGGGGCGGTGGCCTTCTGTTTGAGCTCTTTTGATTCTCTTGCTTCCGCAACGTCGATCATCACCCATTTGCAATGGGACACCAGCGCCCGCACATCGCCCTGCGAACGGATATGAAAGCCCTGAATGGGAAACGGGGTCTGGTGCCACGGCCGGTCCAGGTCGGACACAAACATCCCGATCTCGAGATCATGCACCGCAATTTTCTTTTGATGGACGCCCATGGGATACCTCTGAAACAGACTATTTGATGGATATCATTGTGATCCGATGGCAGAAAGAGTCCATTACAGTTTGGTAGCGCAGAGTAACGAAAGGGAAACAGAAGGTAACGGGAACCTTCATCAGGAAACAAAATGTAGCAACGTGACAGGCATCACACTATGACGTCAGATTCTGTCACTCCGCGTCACATGGTGTGTCGTCAAATTCCGGCATACGGTCGGTCAGCGAACCCCGGGGAACCTTGCGGGAGTAGACGGTGTAAGGCACCGTCGAGGCCCTCAGGTAATCCACATCCACCGCCTCATCACCCTGACCTTTTGTGTCAGTGACCGGCTCGCAGGACACCCGCAGCTCCAGTTGGCCGTCGATATCGGCAATGCGCGTTCCAGTGCCCGCCGGAGTCACCAGCATACAGGCCTCTTTACCGGAAACCACCTGCCCCCCGGGCACCCGGCGATCCAGGGCCGGATCGCCGCAGGCACGAATGCCGGTGGCGCAGTCACCCGCCCCGTCATGGCTGTCATCGCGCAGTTTCCAGACCCGCTCGCTGCACTGGGTTTCCACGATCAGCGCCGTGGTCTGGTCTGCAACAAACCACCAGCCCGGGTATTCCGCACTCTCCCAGGACACCCGCACATCCCGGGGCTGGCCACGGGAGCTCTCGGCCGGGAACATGGCGTAATGGGAGTAGTAGCTGGCGCAGCCCGTGAGCAGTGTCACCATCGCCAGGGTAGCGGCTTGCCTGCCGGCGCTCCAGCCCATGCCGTCAGTCTCCTTCCTGGTCAAACTGCAGGCCGTAGCCGTCGTTGGTCTTACGCACCACAATCATCTCCAGAATGGGCGCTGGCACCGGTAGCCCCTGCACCTGAACCGTTACCCGGTCACCGATGCCGGGCGTGAAGGGCTCGGTATCCACCACAATGAACACGCCGCCATCGGAAATGTCCCGGGTTGAAAAAACAAACTCACCGCACTGCGCGTGCACGACTCTGACTTTCGCACTCATTGCGGTGCGGCTGTGTATTCTGCGATCGTTCCCAACCATGTCCGGCGTTCCACAACTTTTGCAGTGTTTTTATAGTGTTCCGAAGCATAACACCATTTGCAAAGGAATAGGCCACAGGGGATATTGACTCAAGGGAAAATACAAATGAGAATGGTTGCTGTTTTTAACAATCTGTGACAAACGCCACAGTCAGAAGCCGATCCGACCCACAGGAATTTCATTATGATGCGAATGAAACTGGCTGCCACCGCCGCCGCTACGCTGGCAATCCTGCCCCTGAACGCCTCCGCCGACGGCGACGTCAACATCTACTCCTACCGTCAGGTTTATCTTCTGGAGCCGCTGCTGAATGCCTTTGAAAAGGAAACCGGCATCGACGCCAACGTGGTGTTCGCCAAGCAGGGCCTGGCCGAGCGTCTGGAGCGGGAAGGGCGCAACAGCCCCGCCGATGTGGTCATGACCGTCGATATCTCCCGCATCAACGAGCTGGTGGAGCGAGATCTGGTACAGGGCGTGGACAGCGATGTGCTGAACCAGAACATTCCGGAGAACCTGCGCCACCCGGAAGGCAAGTGGTTCGCCCTGACCACCCGCGGCCGGCTGATCTTCGCCTCGAAAGAACGGGTTGAAGAAGGTGAGATCACCACCTACGAGCAACTGGCTGACGACAAATGGGACAACCGCATCTGTACCCGCAGCGGCAAACACCCCTACAACATCGCC
The DNA here is from genome assembly GCF_946886895.1 of uncultured Marinobacter sp. Next base: position 131,103 of record NZ_CAMPJO010000009.1, read on the forward strand.
CTGATCTCCTCTATGATTGCGCACCACGGTGAGGCGGAAACCGAGAAATGGCTCCAGGGCGTGAAAGACAACCTGGCTCGCAAGCCCCAGGGCGGTGATCGTGACCAGATCAAGGCCATTGCCGAGGGCGTATGCGACCTGGCCATTGGCAACAGCTACTACTACGGCAACATGCTGCAGGACGAAAACCAGCGCGAGGCCGCTGAAGCCGTTCGCCTGGTGTTCCCCAACGCCGACGGCCGGGGCACCCACATCAACATCAGTGGTATCTCCCTGACCAAGAGCGCACCGAACCGTGAGAACGCCATCAAACTGATGGAGTTCCTGTCGTCTCCAGAAGCCCAGCGTATATACGCCGAGGCCAACACCGAATACCCGGCCAATCCGGCGGTGGAGCCTTCAGGCCTGGTAGCCGAATGGGGCGAGATCCACCCGGACGGCCTGTCATTGCAAAAAATCGCTGACAATCGCAACGCCGCGGTAAAAATGGTTGACCGGGTCAACTACGACGGCGAGTAACAGGCCCAATATGTAACAGGAACCGAATGAACGAGGCGGCAATCAGCGCAAACCCCGGGGCACCACAACCCCCACTGGCCAGACGCACCTCACGCCGCTGGCTGATTACCGCCCTCGTCACCACCGCGATCGTCGCTCTGCCGGTGTTCTCGGTGATCTACCTGGCGTTTTTTCCGGATGAGAACATCTGGCCCCACCTGATCAACACCACCCTGCCCCGCTACCTGATCACCACCCTGCAGCTGATGCTGGGCGTGGGCGTGCTGACCCTCGTTATCGGGCTGGCAACGGCCTGGGCCGTCACCATGTGCGAATTTCCCGGGCGCCGGTTCTTCGAGTGGGCCATGCTGCTGCCTTTCGCCGTACCCGCTTATGTGATTGCCTACGTGTACACCAGCCTGCTCGCCTACGCCGGCCCGGTGCAGAATGCCCTGCGCAACTGGTTCGGCTGGCAGGACGCCAGCGACTACTGGTTCCCGCAGATTCGCACCCTGGAGGGCGCCACGCTGATGATCGGCCTGGTGCTCTACCCCTATGTGTACCTGCTGGCGCGGGCGGCGTTTCTGGAGCAGTCGCCCTCGCTGTTCGCGGTCAGCCGCAGCCTCGGCCATTCCGCCCTCAGTACCTTCTTCCGGGTGGTGCTGCCCATTGCCCGGCCAGCGGTCGCCGTGGGCCTGTCGCTGGTACTGATGGAAACCCTGAACGATTTCGGTACCGTCGATTTCTTCGCCGTGCAAACCCTCACCGCCGGCCTGTTCGACACCTGGATGAACCTGGGCAACCTCGGGGGCGCGGCCCAGATTGCCACCACCATGCTGGTGTTCATGGTGATCCTGGTGACGCTGGAACGCTATTCCCGCCGCCGGCAGCAACAATTCGCCGCCCGGGACAACCGGGAGCCGATCCGCCGGTTCACCATGTCGTTTCCACGGCAGATGATCTGCCTGGCGGTGTGCACGATTCCGGTGTTGCTGGGGTTCGTGATTCCCGGTTTTACCCTCGGCGTCTACGCCTGGGAATATTTTGACGAAAGCTGGAACCCGGACTTCCTGCACAACACCTTCAACAGCCTGTTTCTCTCCGGCACCGCCGCCCTGACCACCCTGCTGGTGGGGGTGACCCTGGCCTACAGCCGCCGGCTGCACGACACCCGGGGCATGCGGGTGCTGATGCGCCTCTCCAGCCTGGGCTACGCCATGCCGGGCGCGGTACTGGCGGTGGGCGTGATCATCCCCCTGGCCGCGTTCGATAACTGGTTTGACGGATTAATGCGGGACTACGCCGGTGTCAGCACCGGGTTATTGCTCAGCGGTTCCGCCTTTGCCCTGGTGTTTGCCTACACGGTGAGGTTTCTGGCGGTGTCTGCCGGCAGTGTTGAAAGTGCCCTGCAGAAGATCACGCCGAGCATGGACATGGCCTCCCGCTCCCTGGGCCACAGCCCCGGCAAAACCCTGGTACGGGTGCACCTGCCCATGCTCCGGGGCACCCTGCTGACGGCGGCGCTGGTGGTGTTTGTGGACTGCATGAAGGAACTGCCGGCAACCCTGATCCTGCGGCCATTCAACTTCGACACCCTGGCCACCTATGTGTACCAGTTTGCCTCCGATGAACGCCTGTACCACAGCGCGCTGCCGGCGCTGATTATCGTATTGGCGGGGATTATTCCGATTATCCTGATGAGCCGGTCGATCTCGAACTCCCGGGCTATCGCATAACCCGGGACTGCACATTCCGCACCACGAAGCGGCCCTGGAAGACCGCCACCGGATCGCCTTCCGGACGATCCGTCGGTTCGCCACAGAACACTTCCGCCGTGAGGTCCAGGCGGCCCTTGCCATGTCGGGCCAGGCTGCGGCGGAACCGTTCGGGAATTTCCTCACCGGGCAACCGGCAAATCACATAGAAATCCGATTCCACCGGTTCCAGATAATCCATGGTGCCACTCTGTACCACCACACTGGCTTTCAGCCCGAGATCGGTCAGCGCCAGCTCCGTCAGCCCCCAGGCGGCGGTAACGGCGGCGGCGTAGACACTGCCCCCGAAACCCGTGCCGTGATGATTGCTGTTGGGCTCCAGGGGGGCGCTGAGCAGCAGGGAGTGGCCGTCCCACGATCGCAACTGGATACCCATCGCCCGGGAAAGGGGGATTTCATCCTGGATACGCTTCTGGAAAAAGGCCAACTGGGTCATAACATCCTCCTGATATGACTCCAGTTTAGGCCTGCTGAACGGTTTTCCCTATGCGACTAACGTCGGTTCCCGTACCGCAAAAAGGCCCGGATAAACCGGGCCTCTCGGGGACTGCCAGACGACGGGCGAACGGCTACTGCCAGATCACCGGCTGACGCTGGGCGTACCAGTGGTCCACCTGCTCCTGATAGGCATCTTCCACCACGTTCCGCTTCAGTTTCAGCGTCGGTGTCAGGAAGCTGTTTTCAATGGACCATTCGTCGCTGACGACGGTGATAAACGCCAGTTGCTCGTGGGGATCCACGGTTTTGTTCACATCCTGGATCAGGGTTTTGAAACTGGCTTCAATTTCCCGGCGGAACGCTTCGTCCGCCATTTTCGGCCGCATCTCCTCGCCCAGCATCACCAGCGCGTGGGGCTGGGTCTGGTTGGCGCCGGACACGCACACCATCTCGATGGCATCGTGGGACATCAGGCGGTTCTCGATGGGCGCCGGGGCAATGTACTTGCCCTTGCTGGTTTTGAAGATCTCCTTGATGCGACCGGTCAGTTTCAGCCGGCCCATCTCATCAATCTCGCCCTTGTCGCCGGTTCTCAGGAAGCCATCGTCGGTGAACGCCTCCCGGGTTTTCTCTTCATCCTTGTAGTAGCCGATCATGGTGGCCGGGCTCTTCACCAGAACCTCGCCCAGCTCGCTGATCTTCACCTCCACCCCCGGCAGCGCCTCGCCCACATAGCCCGTGCGCGAACGGCCCGGCTTGTTCATATGGGAGTAGGCAAAGTTCTCCGACATGCCATAGCCTTCCAGCAGCTCCAGGCCCAGATTGCGGTACCAGTCCAGCACGTCGCTGGACAGCGGCGCAGAACCGCTACCGGCCAGTTTCACCTTGTCCAGGCCCAGGCCCTTGAGGATCTTCTTCTTGATCAGCTTGTTCACCACCGGAATCTTCATCAGCTTCTCAAGCTTGTGCCTGGGCAGCTTCTGCAGCACACCATGCTGGAACTTCACCCACAGGCGCGGAACCGACAGGAACAACGTGGGCTGGGCCCGCTGGAGATCCTGCACAAAGGTATCCAGGGACTCGGCGAAATAGAGTTGGAAACCGGTGTACAGGGAGCCCAGCTCGACAAACGTGCGCTCGAACACGTGGGCCAGGGGCAGGTACGACAGCATGCGTTCCGCCGAGCCGACGCCCAGCACCTGGGTACCGCCCTCGGCGGCGAACGCCATGTTCCGGAAGCTGAGCATTACGCCCTTGGGCCGGCCGGTGCTGCCGGAGGTGTACACAATGGTGGCCAGCTCGTCTGGGTCCCGGTGCACCTCATCCTCCAGGGGCGGGTACTTGGCGACGATGTCGTCCCAGGTTTCAAAATCGTTGGGTGGGCTGAGCGGGAAGGAAATGCAGCGCACCGACTCCGGCACGCCGGATTTCATCATGTCCCAGTCATCCAGCTTGCCGACAAACAGCACGTCACACTCGGCGTGGTTCAGGATGTAGTTGACGGTATCCGCGTTCAGCGTGGGATACAGGGGCACGGAAATGTGCCCGGCCATCCAGATGGCCCAGTCCGACATGATCCACTGGGCGCAGTTCTTGGAGATCAGGCCGATGCGGCTCTTTTCCGGGAGGTTCAGCGATTTCAGGTACGCCGCCATACGCCGCGCCTCTTCCACCGCGCGGCCCCAGGTGTATTCAACGACCTTGCCGTCGCCGATGGGTTGGGTCATATACAGGGAGTTCCCCTTCTTGGCTTCCCAGTGGTAAACCATGTCGAGGGGCAGTTTATTCGTGATGTCCATGGACCTTCCTTGTTTTCGCTATTCGTTGTTCGAGTTATTGAGTGCTTATTATTAGACTTTCGTAGGGTATTTCAACACAGTCCGCGCCGTCAAAACGTGACGGACACAAAACTATTGTTATCCGCATGTTTCCGGGCGCCGCCAACCGGCCTGCTACCCTAACATCTCCTCCCCCTCCGGGCCCGGGGCTGTGATAAACTCTCGCACTTTCCAGACAGACACCCCGACAGACAACCGGCTGGTACCAACCCAGCAACAGACTCGGAGACGGGCATATGGCCAAGAACACCCTGCGCACCCTGTTAGGTGCTTCATTGCTGGCAATGGCAAGCCTCGTGCAGGCACAGGAGCCACGCGTTGTTGCCATCACACAGATTGTTGAGCACCCGGCTCTGGACGCCGTGTACCAGGGCGTGAAAGACGAACTCGCCGCCCGCGGTTACCAGGAAGGCGACAACCTCATCATCCTGCACGAGAGCGCCCAGGGCAACGTCGCCATCGCCTCGCAGATTGCCCGCAAGTTCATTGGCGAGCAGCCGGATGTGATTGTCGCTATCGCCACCCCCTCGGCCCAGACCGTGGCTGCCGCCGCCCGTAACATCCCCGTGGTGTTCTCGGCGGTGACTGACCCGGTGGGCGCCAAGCTGGTCCAGAGCCTGGAAGCCCCGGGCGCCAACATCAGCGGCGTGAGCGACATGCTGCCCATCGACAAACACCTGGACATGCTGCTGCGGGTAATGCCAGACGCCAAGCGCATTGGCACCGTGTACAACCCGGGCGAAGCCAACGCCGTGTCCCTGGTGAACCTGCTGGAAGAGCGCCTGAAAGCCCGGGGCCTGACCCTGGAAAAAGCCGCCGCCACCAAAACCTCCGAAGTACTGGGCGCCGCCCGCTCCCTGGTGGGCGATGTAGATGCCATCTACCTGACCACCGACAACACCGTGATCAGCGCGGCCGAAGCCGTGATTGCCGTGGGTGAGCGGGCGGATATCCCGGTGTTCGCCGCCGACACCGCCACCGTCGGGCGTGGCGCCGTGGCCGCCCTGGGCTTTGACTACTACGACCACGGCCGCCAGACCGGTGTGATGGTCGCCAAGGTACTGGACGGCAAGAACCCCGGCGAGTTGCCCGTGGAAACCATGGAAAAGCTGGATCTGTTCGTAAACCCGGCAGCGGGTGAGCGCATGGGCATTACCCTGTCTGACGAGCTGATTTCTGAAGCTGAACAAGTCATCGACAGCGCCCAGTAACCCCTGAACCCCAACGGGCGGCCCCACCCTTTAGCCTTTGGGCTTCCGTGAGGGCTGCCCGTTTGCATTTATAGTGATCCCCGACCATGTTGAGTGACATTGCCCTCTACGGCGCCTTCGAAACCGGCCTGATCTACGGCCTGGTGGCCTTTGGCATCTACATTTCCTTCCGCGTCCTGGACTTCCCCGACCTCACTGTGGATGGCAGCTTTCCCCTGGGCGCCGCCGTGGCGGCGGTGCTGATCATCGACGGCGTGAATCCGTGGCTGGCCACGGGCGCGGCGATACTGGCCGGCATGGTGGCCGGTTCCGTCACCGCCCTGCTGAATGTGAAGCTGAAAATCCTCAACCTGCTGGCCTCCATCCTCACCATGATCGCGCTCTACTCCGTGAACCTGCGCATCATGGGTCGCCCGAACGTGGCGCTGCTCACCGAGGAAACCGTGCTCACCCCCTGGTATGACCTGGGTCTGGCCTACCATCAGGTGCCCGTGGTGCTGTTTGTGATTGTGATCGCCGTTGCCCTGGTGCTGTTGTGGCGATTCATGAAATCGGAAACCGGGCTGGCCATGCGCGCCACCGGTGCCAACCCCCGCATGGCCCGGGCCCAGGGCATCGCCACCGGCGCCATGATTGTGCTCGGTGTGGCCCTCTCCAACGGCCTGGTGGGCCTGGCCGGCGCTCTTTTTGCGCAAAGCCAGGGCGCGGCGGATGTCACCATGGGCGTGGGCGTGATTGTGATCGGCCTGGCGTCCCTGATTGGCGGTGAAGCGGTGATTACCCCCTCCTCCGTGCTCCGGGCGCTGATTGCCTGCGTGGTGGGCGCCATCATCTACCGCCTGGCCATTGCCTTCGCCCTGAACGCCGATGTGCTGGGGCTGCAGGCCCAGGACCTGAACCTGATTACCGCCGTGCTGGTCACCCTCGCCATCGTGTTGCCGGGTGTGCGCAACTCCGTGGTCAACAAATTCACCCGCAAGGCCTGAGGAGGCACCATGATCACTGCAACCGACCTCCGCCTGACCTTCGGCAAGGGCACCCCGCTGGAGAACCCGGCCCTCCGGGGCATGAGCCTGACCGTCAACCAGGGTGAATTCGTCACCGTGATCGGCAGCAACGGCGCCGGCAAATCCACCTTCCTGAACGCCCTGGCCGGCGAGGTACTGGTGGACAGCGGCAAGATCATCGTGGACAACCTGGATGTCACCAGGCTGCCCACCCACAAACGCGCCGCCCGGGTGGCGCGGGTGTTCCAGGACCCGCTCGCCGGCACCTGCGAAGGCCTCACCATTGAAGAGAACCTGGCGCTGGCCATCAAACGGGGCCAGCACCGGGGCCTGACCACGGCCGTCAAACGGCAGTACCTGGAGCAGTTCCGGGACAGCCTGTCGTCCCTGAACCTGGGCCTGGAAAAACGCCTGGGCGACAAAATGGGCCTGCTTTCCGGCGGCCAGCGCCAGGCCGTCAGCCTGCTGATGGCCAGCCTGACACCCTCCGCCATCCTGCTGCTGGACGAACACACCGCCGCCCTGGACCCGAAAACCGGCGCCTTCGTGCTGGACCTCACCACCCGCATCATCGAGGAGCAGAAGCTCACCGCCCTGATGGTGACCCACAGCATGAAACAGGCGCTGGAAGTGGGTAGCCGCACGGTGATGCTGCACCAGGGCCAAGTGGTGTTTGATATCGCGGGCCAGGACCGGGAAGGCCTGGAAGTGAAAGACCTGCTGGGCTTGTTCGAGCAACAGCGGGGCCTGGAAGTGGACGACGACAGCCTGCTGCTGGGCTGATATCAAGGGGGCTGACAAAAAAGGCGGGGCTCAGCACCCCGCCTTTTTGCTTACGCTAGCAACGCCCTCAATGCCCGTAAATAAGCATGGACGTGTTGGTGATGGCCAGGTTATCCAGGGCCAGTGAGCCAATGGACGTGCCACCGACGATCACACCACCAATCCGGATATCCGCGTTGAAGGCCTGGAGATCCACCGCCAGGCTCTCAACATTCTGCGAGTTCGGCGCCTTGTAGATATCCATCTCCACCCCCGCAAACAGCCGCAGCGGCTGCGGGGCGCTCAGATCGTAATCCGCACCGGTCATTTCAAAATCCTGAATGCCCAACGCCAGGAACGGCACATCAAAATCCATGTCGTCAATGGCGATGTCGGTCTTGAAATTCAGTTTATCGGTAGCGGTATCGATGCGGATGGTGCCGGAGCCAATCAGCATGTCCATCTGGAAGTTATCCAGGATGGTGGTGCTGCCCCCGGTCCCCACCAGATTCCAGGCACCCGTTGCCACCCTCAGGTCGACGGCATGAAAGGTGATTGGAAGCAGGTTGATGATGGCATCGCCATCGTTGGCCAGATCGATGTTAATGCGGATGTTGTCCAGGTTGCTGGACGCCACCCCATTCAGGTTCAGGTTCATTTCCGCGAACATGTCGGTGCGGTTGGCACCGCCCACGAAGATGTCGTTAATCTCCATGGAGCCCTCATCGGTGTAGATGAAGCGATCAATGTTCAACCGGGTTTCCAGCTCAATGGTGACACCGGCCTGGCCGGTAATGTTACCCATGGTGCTGTCGTCCAGCCGTTGTATTTCCGCCATGGCCGCAGGAGGAACCCCTGCCACGCACAGCGCCAGCATAGTTGGTTTCAGGCCTTTCATTGTTCTTTTCCTTTTATCGTCGTTATCACTTCCTGTGGGCCACTGCAGTGTTCGACGCCACACCGCTACTTTAACGACACGTGTATGGCGGGTACGTGCAGCCATCACAGTTATGTGACTTTCCGAACGGCTTAGGGCCTGATCATTTTTTGAACCACAACATGTAGTATTTTTCCCCGTTTTCCCCAAATCTCTGTTTTCGCATAAATTTCCCGATTTCAAGCCGTTTTTGATTGATTTTCTTTGCCCAACAGCGCCAATCAATAGTTGCGCTCTTATTCACAGAACACTATATCCTGTTATACTCAATCCATATTCAACCCATATATAGTGGTTAAAAACAAAACAGGGCCCAGGCCCGAACGCGCGATTTTCAAGGGGTATGGCACTGCCACACATGGACGGTGTCATCTACAGAAGACAGACTGGAAAGACCGAGGGTGGCAATGAACGCTAAGGCACAGGCAGTGGTTACAACAATTCCCATGCAGGAAGCTTCGATCGACATCTGGCACAGCAAATACCAGCTGAAGACCAAGACCGGCGAACCCGTGGACAAGGACATCAACGCCACCTACGAGCGTGTTGCCAAAGCCCTGGCGGAAGTGGAGAGCAAAGCCAAACGCACCCAGCACATGAAAGACTTCATCTGGGCCCTGCAGCACGGCGCCATTCCCGCCGGTCGGATAACCTCCAACGCCGGTGCCGAGGCCCACAAGCCGGCCACCTCCACCATTAACTGCACCGTCTCCGGCACCGTTCAGGATTCCATGAACGACATCCTGGAGAAAAACCACGAAGCCGGCCTTACCCTCAAGGCAGGCTGTGGTATCGGTTATGAATTCTCCACCCTGCGCCCGAGGGGCGCCTACGTCGCCGGCGCCGGCGCCACCACCTCCGGCCCGCTGTCGTTCATGGATATCTTCGACCGCATGTGCTTCACCGTGTCTTCCGCCGGTGGCCGCCGGGGCGCCCAGATGGCCACCTTCGATGTGCACCACCCGGACGTGATCGACTTCATCCAGGCCAAGCGTGAAGACGGCCGCCTGCGCCAGTTCAACCTCTCGCTGCTGATCACCGAAGACTTCATCGAAGCCGTGCGCAACGACGCCGACTGGCACCTCTCCTTCCCCGTTACCCAGAAGGAAGCGGAAGACGAAGAGCTGGATCTGAGCGACGCCAGCCAGTTTGTCTACCGTGATTTCCCGGTGCAGAAGGGCTACGTGATCAACGAGGAAGGCAAGGTCGCCTGCCGCATCTACCGCACCCTGAAAGCCCAGTTCATCTGGGACAGCATCATGACCAGCACCTACGACTACGCCGAGCCGGGGTTCATCCTGATCGACAAGGTCAACCAGATGAACAACAACTGGTTCTGCGAGGACATCCGCGCGACCAACCCCTGCGTTACCGCCGATACCTGGGTCCAGACCAGCGAAGGCCCGCGCCAGGTGGGCGACCTGATTGGCAAGCCCTTCGTTGCCATGGTGGACGGCCAGCCCCACGCCACCGGTGCCGAAGGCTTCTTCAAGACCGCCGACAAGCAGACCGTCGTGCTGAAAACCGCCGAAGGCTATGAGCTCAAGCTCACGTCTGACCACCGGGTTCGCCGGGTCAGCGCCTTCACCCGCTACCGCACCGAAACCGAGTGGTGTGCCGCCGGTGACCTGTGCCAGGGCGACCGGGTACTGCTCCAGGACCAGCGCGACTTTGCCCACTGGGAAGGCGCACTGAACGAAGACCAGGGCTACCTGCTGGGCCTGCTCGTGGGCGACGGCACCCTGAAACAGGACAAAGCCGTGCTCTCGGTATGGCAGCCCGCCATGGCCGTGAATGGCGGCCCCGTGGCCGCTGGCCCGGGCGCCATCATGCAGGCCGCCGAGACTGCCGCCCGCAGCCTGCCCCACCGCAGCGATTTCAGCGGCTGGCAGAGCGTTGCCGGCCGCAACGAACACCGCCTGAGCACCGCCGCCCTGAAGCAACTGGCTGAAGACATGGGCATGAGCCCCGGCAACAAGGGCATCACCGCCAACCTCGAGAAAGCCTCCTCGGCGGCCTATCGTGGCTTCCTGCGCGGTTTCTTCGATGCCGACGGCTCCGTGCAGGGCAGCCAGCACAAAGGCGTAAGCGTTCGCCTGGCCCAGTCCGACCTGCAACGCCTCAAGGCTACCCAGCGCATGCTGTTGCGCCTGGGCATCGTGGCCACCCTCTACGAAGACCGGCGCACCGAAGGCACCAGCACATTGCCGAACGGCAAAGGCGGACAACAGGCCTATTCGACCCAGGCCCAGCACGAACTGGTTATCGCCGGCGAAAACCTGCGCCGGTTTGCCGATGAAATCGGCTTTGCCGACACCGACAAACAGAGCCGCCTGGAAACCGCCCTGGCCGGCTACAAGCGCGAGCTGAACCGCGAGCGCTTCGTGGCCCGGGTTACCGCCATCGAGACCGCGTCCGTCGAAGCCGTGTACGACGTTCAGGTGCCCGGCATCAACACCTTCGACGCCAACGGATTCCACGCCCACAACTGCGGCGAACAGCCCCTGCCCCCATACGGCAGCTGCCTGCTGGGCTCCGTGAACCTGACCAAGTTCGTGGACTACCCGTTCACCGACAAGGCCAGCTTCAACTACGAGAAATACCGCAAGGTGGTGGGCATCTTCACCCGCATGCTGGACAACGTAGTGGAAATCAACGGCCTGCCCCTGGCCGAGCAGCGCCACGAAATCACCTACAAGCGCCGCCACGGCATGGGCATCCTGGGCCTGGGTTCCACCCTCGCTATGCTGCGCATGCCCTACGGCTCTGAAGAATCCGTACAGTTCACCGAAGACGTAGTACGCGAAATGGCCGTGGAAGGCTGGCGCCAGTCCCTCGTGCTGGCCGAGGAAAAAGGCGTGGCGCCGATCATGGACGACGAGTTTGAAGTCACCCCGAAGATGCTGGGCAAATGCCCCCAGCTGTCTGAAGACGGCTACAAACTGGGCGACAAGATCAAGGGCCGTATCCTGCACGCCAAATACAGCCGCTACATGCAGCAGATTGCCAACGTAGAGCCGAAACTGGTGGAAGAACTGGCCGAAAAAGGTGGCCGCTTTACGCACCACACCTCCATCGCGCCCACCGGCACCATCAGCCTGTCACTGGCCAACAACGCCAGTAACGGCATCGAGCCGAGCTTCTCGCACCACTACGCACGCAACATCATCCGCGAAGGCCGCAAGACCAAGGAAAAAGTCGACGTCTTCTCCTTCGAGCTGCTGGCCTACCGCCACCTGGTGAACCCGGGCGCCATGCCGTTCTCAGACGACGAGGACAAAAAGCTGCCGCCCTACTTCACCACCTCCGATGATGTATCGCCGGCCCAGCACGTGGATATCCAGGCCGCTGCCCAGAAGTGGGTGGATTCCTCAATCTCCAAAACCGCCAACGTACCCACGGACTTTGCGTACCAGGACTTCAAGAGCATCTACCTGTACGCCTACGACATGGGCCTGAAAGGCTGCACCACCTTCCGCTTCAACCCGGAAGCCTTCCAGGGCGTACTGGTGAAAGAGAAGGATCTGGAAAACACGCTGTACGAGTTCACCCTCGACGACGGCAGCAAGGTGACCCTCAAGGGCAACGAACAGGTGGAGTACGACGGCGAAATCCACAACGCCGCCAACCTGTTTGACGCGCTTAAAGAAGGCACCTACGGCAAGTACTGATCCGGAAACCGACACAGGACAACGACCATGACAGTGAAAATCAGCAACAAAATCGTCGGCTACCGCGTCAAGAAAGCCGACCCCGAAGCCACCACCGAGCAACAGGCACCGGTGCAGGCGGAACACAAGCCGGTACAGATGAACGAATACATCGAACGGCCAGACTTCCTCCTGGGCACCACCTACAAGATCAAACCACCGATCGCCGAGCACGCGATGTACATCACCATCAACGACATCCTGCTCAACGAAGGCACCGACCACGAAAGCCGGCAGCCGTACGAAGTGTTCATCAACTCCAAATCCATGGAGCACTTCCAGTGGGTAATCGCCCTCACCCGCGTTATCTCCGCGGTTTTCCGCAAGGGTGGCGACGTAACCTTCCTGGTGGAAGAACTGCGCAGCGTGTACGACCCCAACGGCGGCTACTTCAAGAAAGGCGGCGTATTCATGCCCTCCCTGGTGGCTGAAATCGGCGCCGTGATCGAAAAGCACCTGAAGGCCATCGGCCTGCTGGAAAGCGAGGAAATGAGCGAAACCACCAAGCGCATCCTCGCCGAAAAGCGCGCCGAATTCGAAGCCAGCCACACCACGGCCACCAACGACGACAAAGCCAGCGACTACCCGCCCAACGCCACCATGTGTGGCAAGTGCAGCACCAAGGCGGTGATTGTGATGGATGGGTGTGCGACTTGCCTGTCTTGCGGCGATAGTAAGTGCGGTTGAGGTGATTGACCGGTGAGAAAAGAAAAGGCCTGGAGTGAAAACTTCGGGCCTTTTTTGTTTGGAGGAATGTCATCATTTGATCGCTTCGTGATTGCCAGAGATGCGACCGTTTCATGATTACACAATCATAGCGCACAGCTGGGCGTACCGACTTTGCAACTGACTGTTTTTAGAGCTAGTTTGGGCGAGTAATGCTGGGGTTGTTGGAATTATGAAGCGTAATAACGATTCAGTCAGATTTTTGGCTGGGATCTGGCCGCAATCCAATTACTGTTATGCCTACGAGGTGATATGGGCTTACTAGATTTCACTGCAGCGACGATCAATGCACTTGCATGGCCAATTGCAGTGGTTGTCATAGTGATTCTTCTGCGCACAGAGGTGGCCAACTTGTTGGCTAGAATCACCAAGATTAAACATAAAGATTCCGAAATTGATCTTGCCCAAGAAGTAGAAGCTGCAGCAAATAGTGCAGATAAAGCTTTAGGTGGTGTTTCAGAGGCTGACTCCGATTCTGAGCGAGCGAGAATCAATAGGCTTGCGGAGGACAGCCCGAGAGGAGCTATCTTGGATGCTTGGCTATCTGTTGAGGAAGCAATGGCCGACTACGAGAAAAGGCATGGCATTGAGCATGCCAATTCGCATGCTGCTCCTCACCGTAGAATTCAAAGCATACAGTGGAAAAATATGGATACTCCCACTTTGGGGCAAGGAGTATTGCAGATGTTGGACAAGCTCAGGCGAATCAGGAATGACGCGGTGCACAGTACCGACTCCGATGTCACACCTGAAACAGCGCGGAATTACGCCGCTCTTGCGGCAAGGGTCAAAGCCAAGCTAGAAGAGGCATAACCAGATGCTCTTGCCGGACAATTTTTCCACCACTGCGCGGCTCCAAAATTGCCGCAAAGCTGTGCGTTAGAAATCCAGGGGCTCAAGTATGGAAAAAGAGTCAGCAATCTGGCTGGTAATCCGGACAATCGGTCTTTTGCTCCTGTTGGTGTCGGTGTTTTTTGCCCTAGAGTTCACGGTCAACATTATTTCAATCATGATGTATGAGCCGCCAGAGGCACAGTCTGGGGTCATTCGCCTGCCAAACCTCAGGTGGGATCCGTTCTATACTTCAGCTTTCAGTTTTGCTCTATCTGTATATTTTTTATCCTACGGCAAGGCAGTTTTCAGTTGGCTGAATAAAGAGGGTCAAGGCCGTGAAAATTTCTAACCATGCCAGGCACGGCGACGGCTACTGCATTGCGGCTTCGCCTCCACTCCGTAGCCGCGCATGCTGGCGGCGTTAGCACAAGCAGGGTCCAAGCATGCCAGGTGACTGTAATCACTTTGATATCATTCTAAACAACGCAAGGGCTCTTGCCGGGTACGAGGAGACTACCTCGTCCGTTGACTTGGTCGCGTGGGAATGCATATCAACTCACTATCGGGAAGTTGAGCTCTCATGTCCCAATGAAAAAGCTGTAAAAATAATAATCGACTGGTCGCCCGCTATCGAGTACGCAAGGAAATGCGAGCACTTGTATTCACGGTCAGACGAGGAAAGAATCGATGTTTTAAGTAACAATCCAGACTTTTTCCAAAGAACCGTCCTCTGTTCAGCAAGTATCAAATTTGAGTCTGACAACCCGAAACGTTCCCCAAGTGACGGAAGCGATCTACTACAGCAGCTATTGTATGAAATTTATGTAGTTGCCAACCTTTCTGTACCTGGATGTTTTAACCTTTACAGGTCATATATCAGAGCAAAGGGAGTCAACTTAGACAAAGACCCTTTTGCTCAGACCGAGATGGGAATTAGTGAATATTTTTTTGAGATTGCATGGCACGACTCACAAGAAATTTCGATGCTTAAATTAGAATTCTTGCCATTCGCCGATGTATTAAATTGGTATAGAGGGCTTCAAATCGGTTTTAAACAAGTCGCTAAAGAAACTGCTGAGAAGGCAGTCTTCACACTCCTTCACTTGGGCCGAACGTCCTTTTTAGAGCCGGAAGCAACTCTATGGCTAGCAAGAGCTTTAGAAGCGATGTATGAAACGTCACCCGGAGGTTCCTTTCAATTGCTGAACAGGAGAATTTCAGCACTTTTTAGCTTAGATAATAAACAGCAGGCATCGATCAAGAAGCAGCTTCGGGAATTCTACAATGTCAGAAATAGTTTCGCGCACGGAGGGGGCTCGATTTGTCACCCAATGGCGAATGAAAGATGGGACCCCCTCGTGGATAACGTATTTGGCCGCACAATCGAATGTAACAATGTAGCCGGTCGAATCCTTTTGTGTAGTGTTCAGGAACTCATACGTCATGGGGCTGTAGCATTCAATTTCGA
Source organism: uncultured Marinobacter sp. (assembly GCF_946886895.1). The sequence continues at coordinate 146,307 of NZ_CAMPJO010000009.1, forward strand.
AGAGCGGGTTTCAGTGGTGAAATGAGAAAACAGATGCTAACAAGGTGCTGTTGTCGGACAAGTTTTCCGCTAGCGCTCCAAACTTGCCGCAAAGCACGGCGTTAGCTGCCAATCAAGGTGAGGAGCCATGTTCTCAGAATTGGAAAAAATTTCAGAGGTTGATGAAAGCGCCCTCATTTTATACGCACGCCTTCGGCAACTTGAAAAATGGCTGAGGGAAATGGTGTATGTTGAATTAAAAACGAAGAAAGGTAGAAACTGGTTCAATTTTAATAAAACTAAAAAAACCTATGAGTCAGATAAAGCCGTTACTCACATACCAACAGCTGATGATAATCCGTTAAGTTTTACCACATTTACTGAGCTCGTTAAACTCATTCAGAATAATTGGGATCTATTCTCGGAATACTTGCCTCCGAAGAACATATGGGAAGTTAAGCTAGATGAGATTGTACACATAAGGAACCGAGTTGCTCATTTCAGAAGTGGCCACACGGATGACATTGAACGATTATTACAACTCATGAGGGATATTGATAACGGATTCTGGAAGTTTTGCACTGATTATAATGATTTTCAGCCAATACTACCTCCTGATAGGGATGCAGTTGCAAAAAAATATGTTGATCTGGATCCATTTTCATTCAAAGAAGTTGCTCCTAACGAATGGGCACAAATCGGATCGGCTCCCCGAGACTTGAGGTACATTTTATCTATCTCTTCACTGAGACGGAGATGGGCCGAAAAATCGGTAGTGATTGATGGAACGTCAGGCTATATATACGACGTTAACATTCATTTACGAGATAGTAGACAGTTCGATTACTCCAAGTTTTTAGCGACAGCAAGTAAGTATAAGGCAGAATTAATTCATATCTGCCTAGACACATTTTCAAACACGGTTCGAGTAACTATTCCAGCGATACTTGGTAGGGATAAAGTTTGTGAAATAATTGATGGCCTGATCATTATTGTTGAAAATTCAATGACACTTCATCGACCTATCAATAGTGATGATCAAGCGGTACAAAAATTGTCTGAGGAGTGGCCTGAATATGTACTTGGCCCCAAAAATCCTCTAACTTTTCTGGGGCCTGACATGCCATGCTCTTTTTTCAACGTAATAAAAAGCAGCTAACAAGTGGCTGTTGTCGGACGTGCCTACGCTGCGCTCCGTCACGCCGCAAAGCCAAGCGTTAGCTTGATTAGATCACCTAAGGAGCAAGATGGAAGACCTTGATTTTGTAAAGTGGTGGGGGGCGGTTCTGGCGACCCTTGCGTTTGGCTGGAACATTTATAATACCCTCACCAATTCCCCAAGATTGAAGGTTAAACTCAGGCCCAATACCTCGTATCCAGACGCTCGAGTAATTTCCACCGAAAAAGATGAACACGGTGAATCAAGGGTGTTGGCGTCATATTGCCATATAGAAATTACGAATACTGGGAAGCTTCCAGCAACCGTAACCAACATTGAGGCGACTCACGCAGACAGCGGAAACGGCAGACTCTCATCTAGCTCCCAGCGGTTTCAGAGTCACTCGCCCGAGACATTGCCGCTATTTATTGGGCCAGGGCAGTTGTGGAGTTGTCGGCTCGAAATGGATGACTTGTATCGAATGATGGAACATGGGAAACCGGAAATTCATATCACGGTTTCGTACAAAGATAAGCCAATCGTAGTTACGCCAAGCATCAAAGCTAACCAATAGTTCCAGTTCGTTCCGGGCCTGAAGGCCCTCCACCGGACGCCCTTTTCTCCGCTTCGCTGCAAAAAGGTCGCCGCTGAACAAAAGCGTTGAGGCTGTAGAAAAAGTCCCAGAATCGCCGAATTGGCTCTGGTAGCATCAAGGTATCGCACGCCGACAAGGACCCGTCCTATGCCCCGCTTCAAGCACTACAACTACGACCAGGATGCGATGGTCGTGATCAATTACCAGGACCAGCTGCAGCCCGGCACCTTTGAACACGCGGTGCACTACCTGATCGAGCACAAGCTGAACCTGTCGGTGTTTCATCCCCCCCTCTGTCAGACTAGTTGTCCAGTTGGCGATTTCGCCTGAATTTCACTAGTCGGGGGCGGCATGGGAGCATTCATGCCACGCTATTCCGAAGAACGTAAAGCTGCAGTGCTGAAGAAGCTGTTACCTCCGCAGAATCGAAGTGTCGTGTCGGTGGCGGCAGAGGAAGGCATATCCGATGTGACTCTGTATAGTTGGTTAAAACAGTGTCGAGAACAAGGAATGCCCGTGCCAGGTAATCGTAATACCGGGGAAGACTGGTCCCCTGAAGCCAAGCTGGCCGTTGTCGTGGAAACGGCCTCTATGTCCGAAGCCGAACTCAGTGCCTACTGTCGCGAGAAAGGCCTGTATCCGGAGCAAGTGCAGCGCTGGAAGGAAGCCTGCCTACAGGGCGCTGGCATGCAGGAAGACCGGGATAAAGCGGCTCAGAAACAGAAACGAGAGTCCCGGAAAACCATCAAAAAGCTGAAAGCGGAAGTCCGTCGTAAAGACAAAGCTCTGGCTGAGACTACCTCGCTTCTGGTGTTGTCAAAAAAGCTCGAAGCCTTGTACGGCGAGGATCCGGACAGCAGCGAGGACGACTGACGCCGCTGGACGAACGTGCAAGGCTCCTAGAGCTGTTTGATGAAGCGATTGCCGGTGGTGCCGCCCGATACAAAGCGGCGGAGCTAATCGACATCAGCGAACGCACATTGAAGCGCTGGCAAGGCTCTGATGGCCAAATTGGCCAAGACCAGCGCCCTGAGGCAGAGCCGGTCGAACAGCCTCATAAACTCACACAGGCCGAGGAGTTGGCCATTCTGAGCGCATGTAATCAACCTCAGTACCGGAGTTCGCCACCGTCACAGATCGTGCCTTCACTGGCTGATAAAGGCGTTTATCTGGCCTCGGAATCCTCGTTCTACCGGGTTCTGAAAAAGCACCAACAACAGAACTATCGGGGTCGCATGAAGCCGCCCCGCAAGGTGCCGGAGCCGACCAGCTTCACCGCGACAGGCCCGAACCAGGTGTGGAGCTGGGACATTAGTTTCTGCCCGTCAGCGGTGCGTGGTCAACATTGGTATCTGTATCTGATCATGGACATCTACAGCCGCAAGATCGTTGCCTGGGAAATCCATGAGGCCGAATCCGGGGAACTGGCCAGGAGGCTGGTTGAGCGTGCATTGCTGCGCGAGGGCTGCTGGCACAATCCGCCGGTACTGCACTCCGACAATGGCGCGCCGATGACCTCCTACACGCTCAGGGCCCGGTTGGCAGACCTGGGTATGCTGATGTCTCACAGCCGCCCAAGAGTCAGCAACGACAACCCTTATTCGGAGTCGTTGTTCCGGACCGTTAAATACTGCCCGGAGTGGCCCTCAAAAGGCTTTGCATCACTCACGGCGGTCCGCGACTGGATGCTGGCGTTCGAGTATGCCTACAACGAGCGACACTTGCACAGCGGCATCCGGTTCGTGACACCGGCAGACCGGCATCGTGGTGTTGATCACGAACGCCTGGCGCATCGGAAAACGGTTTATGAAAGAGCAAAGCGCCGGAATCCACGGCGCTGGTCTGGTAATACCCGAAACTGGGAAGTGACCGGACCGGTATCGCTCAACCCTGGCAAGTTGCAGGAAGTTGAGCACAATAAACTGGCCGCTTAAACGCGGTCATTTGGACAACTGGGTTGAAAATCGCCGATCCCAGGTACCGCAATGACGACACTGGTCGGCTGGTCTACGACCCTGCCATCCTGCTGAAGATCATCCTGTTCGCCTACTCCAAGGGCATCACGTCCAGCCGAGAGATGCAGTGGTGCTGCGAGACCAACGTCATCTTCAAAGCCCTGTCCTGCGATACCGTTCCCCACTTCACCACGCTGGCTAAGTTTGTCAGCAGCCACGCCGACCAGATCGAAGCGCTGTTTGAGCAGGTACTGCTGGTGTGCCATGAGCAGGGTTTGCTGGGTAACGAACTCTTCGCCATCGACGGCTGCAAGATGTCCTCCAACGCCGCCAAGGAATGGTCCGGCACCTTTAAAGAGCTGGAAGAGAAACGCAAGAAGCTCAAGCGACTCATCCGCCACCACCTGAAAGAACACCATGAACGGGACGAGGCCGAGACCGAAGCCGAACTGGATCGGGATATCCGCCGGGCCAAGACAGTCCTTTCCCTTGATGAGTCTTTGCAGAAAGTCGACCGCTTCCTAAAGACGAGCAGCCCAAGGATGGGCCAGGGGAAACGACGCAAGGAAGTGAAGAGCAACGTCACCGATAACGAAAGCGCGAAGATGACCACCAGCAAGGGCACGATCCAGGGCTACAACGGCGTCGCCACGGTGGACAGGAAACACCAGATCATTATTGATGCGCAGGCCTTTGGCGAAGGCCAGGAACACCACACTCTACAACCAGTACTGGAAACCGTCGAAGCCCGGTTCAAGAAACTGGGCATCGCCGAGAACATCTACCAACAAGGCACCATCATCACGGCCGACACCGGCTTCGCCAACGAAGCCAACATGAAATACCTGCACGAACGGCGGATCAATGGCTACGTGCCGGACAACAAGTTCCGCAGTCGGGATCCAAAGTTCCAGAACCAGAAAGACAAGTACGGCAAACGCCATCAAAACCTGCCAGACAAGGGCTGGAAAGACACGATTCCCGCCAGTGAATTCCAGTTCGACCCCGTGAAGCTGACCTGTATCTGTCCAGCAGGAGAAAGCCTCAAATACTACGGCACCCGAGCAGACCAGAACGGTCAGAGTCGAGCCTACTTCCAGGGCCGTTTGCTGCAATGCCGTCACTGCCCTAAAAAACACCAGTGCATGCACAACCCTGAAGCCGCCAACCACCGGAAAGGGAAAGGCCGACAGGTGTCGTTCACCATCGAGCACAAGCGCCTGCCCAATTACACCGATTGGATGAAGCACCGAGTGGACAGTCAGCAAGGCAAAGAGATATACAGCCACCGGATGTCGGTGGTGGAACCGGTGTTCGGGAACATTGGCACCAATAAAGGGTTAAACCGGTTTAGCTTGCGAGGCAAGAAAAAGGTGCAGGGTCAATGGCGGCTATACTGCCTGGTACACAATATTGAGAAGTTGGCGAACTATGGGCAGATGGCCGCGTGATGCGGGATCAATCACCCAGGGAAGTGGCCGTTGGCAGGCCAGTAGCAACCGCACTATCAGCGGCAAGGCACCGGAACCGGAACCGGAACCGGAACCGGAACCGGTGATGGAATAGGAAAATCGGGATAAGTGGCCGGTTGATGGCCGAAAAAACAATCTGGACATCAGGCGGTGGGAACTTGCCCGGAATCAGGTTTTTCTACAGCCTCGTTATGCTGAGAGGAGTTCATGATTGTCAGTTATTGAAAGCTTTGTCGCATTCGCAAACGAAATCTTCAGGCCTTTTTTGCTTATAGCATCGTCTGCTTTCGCAGTTTATTTTGCTTGCAAGAAGATCGGCCATAAGGTCTTGGCACAGTACAGCGTTGGCGGCGACATTTTCACGCCTTTCCAGATAAAGGAAGTGGTGTTCTCCAACAAGAAAGATAAGCCAGTCAGCATCTATTCGATATACGCAGTTTTTGAAAAGGACTTGTGGATAGAGCTAGAGAAATTTTCGCCTCCCGCGAAAATCAAGCCATTTGAGTCCGCTTCGTTCAAAATTGAGCCATACAGTTATTTAAGTGTTTCCTCTGACGACTTCGAGCCGGACTATATGAAGGCAAGAATATACATCGAGTCAGATGATCATGTTATCGAATGCAAGTCACTCAATAGGCCTGAGTTGATTAATGAACAGAAGCGTGTATCCAAGAACAAGTGCCAATTTGCTGGTTTCACATATAACGAAAATCTGTCACACATAATTCTGCATGTCATGAATGGCAAAAAGAGATGCGCTTTCATCGATAAAAGCGGGTATATCGGAAACGAATGGGGATTTTCTCCAAACCACTTAGGGGAGGTCCCGAGCAAGGAAAACATAGTAAGGATGCTCCGGCTGAGCGGTTTGGATAAAGCGTTTGAAAGCTACATTGTTTACAAAGTTTCGAACCTTGCGAATATTACCGTTGTGGCGAGCTCGGTCGCCCAAGAAGCATAATCGGGTAGCCGGGGGTATTTAACCCCCAGCCCCCACAACACCCTGCACCCTGCACCCTGCACCCTGCACCAATACGTCGGACCGGCGGCTCCGCACAGGGCGTTTCACCGAGAATGGTGAAGCCTGATCCATCCATCGCGCAGTGATGCCAGTCCCTCGGCTTCCAGATAGTCATAAGACAGTCCCTGTTGAATACCCGGCGTCTTCGAGCTGCGCCAGGGGCCTTTGCTGGTAATGCCACACGCCACTGCGGCCTACACATGAACACGAGCTTCGTGACTGAATCTGCAACCTGCCTAACCAGCCAAAGATTTGAGGTGGACCCCATCAGTTGGACAGCTTGATGGTGCAGTTAAGCTCTGATCCG
>NZ_CAMPJO010000010.1 GCF_946886895.1 uncultured Marinobacter sp.
TGCCCAGCAACTCGATGTTACCCGCGTGTAAACCGGTGATTGAAACGCCACCGGGATCGAGTAGGAGGGGGAATTTCTTCCCCCGTCCTCTCACACCACCGGGCATACGGTTCCGTACCACGGCGGTTCACGGTTGGCTCTGAAGCCGATTCATCGTATCCAGCAAGCTTACCAGAGACAGGCGGTCGAACACCCTCTTAGGCAGGGCCGCGTTCATATGGGACGCGCCGCTGTTCCACCAAGGCCCACGACCATTCGTCGCACTTTTCCAAGCCCGTGGCTCCGTCAGGCCTAACCTCATCAGATTGCGAGCCCGAGTCCGGGCCTGCTTCCATTGCTGCCACAGGAGCAGGCGAAGCCGTCGCCTTACCCAACCATCCAGCGCTGTCACAGGGCGTTTCGAGGCCGTCAGGCGGTAATAATTCGCCCAACCTCGCAACACCGGATTCAGGTTCCAGATGGTCGTTGTCAGCGACTGTCCGCGTGAGCGCTTCAGCAGCGGACGCAGTTTGGCCATGCAAGCCTTCAGGCTCTTGGGCGCGACTCTCAACCGGACTTGCCGTTTATGCCAGCTCACACTGTAACCCAGGAAGCTCCGGCGCCAAGGGCGGTCCACGGCACTTTTGGCTGTGTTCACCTTCAGGCGTAGGTGCGTTTCCAGATAGTGGGTGATGCTGGCGATGACCCGTTCACCGGATCGTCTGCTGCGGACGTAAATATTGCAGTCGTCCGCATACCGGCAGAACCGGTGCCCCCGGCGCTCCAGCTCCCGATCCAGCTCGGTCAGGAGCACATTGGAGAGCAACGGTGACAAGGGGCCGCCCTGCGGCATTCCCTCTCGCCTTGGGCTGACCAGTCCACCGTCCAGCATGCCAGCTTGCAGGTAACGTCGGATCAGCGTGAGTATCCGGCGGTCGGTGATGCGACGAGTCAACAGGCTCATCAGCACATCGTGATTGACCCGGTCAAAGAACTGGGCCAGATCCAGATCGACCACCCAGCGGTGGCCGTCGTTGATGTGTTGCTGCATCGCCTTGACCGCCTGATGGGCGCTTCGACCGGGACGGAACCCGTAGCTGTGGTCCGAGAAGGTCGGTTCCAGCATCGGGCTCAACACTTGGTGAAGGGCTTGTTGGATCAGGCGATCCTGCACCGTCGGTATACCCAGCATCCGCTCCCCGCCTTGCGGCTTGGGGATGCTGACCCGGCGTATCGGTTGAGGATGGTAGTCTCCGGCCAACAGCCGCTCACGCAGCGTTAACCAATGCTGTTGCAAGTGGCCCTTCAGGGCCGTAACCGGCATCTGATCGACGCCAGTTGCTCCCTTGTTGGATACCACCCGCTGATACGCACGCATCAGGTTCGGGCGCTCAAGCACCCGCTCCATCAGCGTATTCGGCTCCGCGTTCGTCCACGAGGGAGCCCCCGCGTCTGCCTCGACACGGACTTCAGCCTCTACCGGATACTGTCCGGCGCCTCTCTGAATGCCCTGACCCATCCGGGCCGCTTCTGTCTTCATAAGCAAATCGCGACAACTCATCGCCTACTGACGGCAAACCATGTTCAGTCCTTCAGTACGCGGTGACGTACCTACTATGACCTCGGCTGAGTTCTGGCTCCCCATCCCCGCCCCTCACGGGCCAGGTAGCACGATGGCAGAGAGCCAGACTTCCCAGGGTAAGACGCGTGACCTTCACACTTATGCCCGCCGCATCTACGTCCACACCTTCCGTGCAAGTACTGGGCTTTGACGATATTGGCCGTCTTACCCGGTGTGACCGCCTTATGCGATTCCTGTTCGTCAGGCCAGTGCTTTGCCTGCGGCTTCCTTCAGATTCCACCTCACGATGGACACCCTTGCCGTCCGGCTAGTGGTTCCCCTTACCGGGCCCACAGGGGACTTGCACCCCCAAGTCATCCGGCCAGCACCACCTGAACCGGAACAGCGCCCGTCAAGGCGCTACGCGCCATGCCTGGCGCACCAACGAGACGGTCAGGCCATCTTTGGCCTGACCCTTCGGAACCGGAGCAGCGCGGGCAAATCCGGACGGTAAAGCCTTTTTGATATTCGTGCTGCCGTTCAGTTTTCGACGCCAGTAGACAAACCGATGGTAGCTGAGCGATTGTTGCTTGCAGAAAGCAGCGCCGGACACGCCCGATTCTTGCCAGTCTGAGAGCGTCTTTTGCCAGAATGCATGCAGATCAGGATTGACCATAGGATTCCCCCTCGATTGAAAGAAAGGAATCAATGTGACAAATCCTGGGTTTATGGAACAGGTGCGGATTTATGGGCGCTTACGATCAACCAGGGTCTGCCATTGTTCTGGAGTACGGTGCTTTCTCATAGGGGTAACCTCGTACTGGGAAATGTGAGGTTACTGTATGGCGAATTTCAGCGGGGCGGCAGAACGTCGTGGAATGAACGCTTACCAGCAACTGGCTGTTCGCGGGATCACTACGGAGCGGTCAGCGTGCTGCTGCGGTCATGACACTCATCCAGTCAGCGAAGCTGAACGGGCACGATCCCTATGCCTACCTGAAGGATGTGCTGATCCGACTGCCGACGCAGAAGAACAACGCCATCGAAGAGCTATTGCCCCACAACTGGAAGCCGGCTATACCTGACAAGGTGTGATGCCCGGCCGCTTACGTCTGTCTCATCGGATATGCCGTACTCTCGGCAGAATTCCTCGAAGAGGCGACCACCCTCAACCTCCTTCAGAGGCTTGACGGCCTGTACTCTCTGTAACGCAATTTCTTCTTATCTTTTTCCGTTCGCTTCATTGCAGGCCGGAGAACTCTAACTACACATGGCCGACTTTAGGGGATGGTTACGACAGCCCGCTTAACTGTGTCGGTGCATAGTCAAACAGCCGGGCGGCGCGGTGCTTCGGTGATGGGTTTGCAGTCAAGAATAAGGAAGTCATTGACGCCCGGTTTCGTAAATCAGATCACCGGCATTTTGTCGACTATAAAGATAGTCTGCGACTTCCTTGGTTTGAGCCGCACCCTTGGCACTTACGGCTAATAGATTGTCCGAAGACCATTCTAATGATGCTCCTATGGCCTCTAGCTGCCGCACCACATCACCCTTGCTTTCCGGCCTAGTTGATTCGCCAAACCAGATCCTAAAAGTAAACTGCCCAGAAGGTCGGACAACGCCTTCCACGACATAGCTGCCGTCCGTTTCCACCTCATCGCCTAATGCCAAGTTGTATGCGAAGAATGGTATGCAGCAAAGGGAAAATCTCCTGTCATCCAATCGCTTAGCCCAGAGCTGCTCCCACTCGTTACGCCCCTTGTTTTCTTCCAGATAAGCCCGAATGATGAAATCGGACTCGTCTCGCCAAACTGGATTTTCATGAATCGCCACATAGTCACCACGCTGAAATATCTTACTCATAATTTGTCTCCACAATTACCAATGCGCTGGAGGCCAGGGGCCAACATAGCCAGGCGGTGGTGTCTTAGGATAATCACGCGCGCCCTTCGATGCGTTACAGTGCGGACAAGCCAATTGAGCGTTGTCTAGGGTTGCATCTCCGCCTCGCGCTCGTGGAATAGCGTGATCAACCTGTGTCGCCGTTCCTTCCATACGGCAGTAAACACAAGTAGCTGTTGGATTTTCTGCTTTCGCTGCGTCTTTTACGCGCTTTGGGAATGCTTGGGTTGCAGTTGGACCATTGGCAGCACCAGGTTTAATCAGTGATACGTCCCTTGTAAGGGAGTCAACATTGAGCATTGGCCCCAAGTCGATTTGTTCCGGGATATTCTCGTGACTAATAGGTATCGAGTCAACGATCGGTCGGCCACCCGACATAATTGGAGCATCATAAACAGGGCTTGCCCCGGGAAAAGCATAGTCCGCAAAATATTGTTCTTCTATTTCAGAACCCGGCAAATACATAGGCCCACTTTCTTCTACAGGGAATGTCAGGGCTGTAGTATTTTCAATTTCACCTAATAACTGATCAGATGTATCGATAATAAAGGCACTAGCGAAAATCCCTGAACTACCCCAAATCAGCGCATCCAAGCCTATAAACTCTAGGACTGGCAAGAAGAAAAACGGCAACGCTATGTACCCGGATGGGTCCGTGTTGCTCAAAGGATTATTCAGAACATAAGAGTAACGATTATACGACTGAGAATTTGAGGGGTATTGAACAAACGGATCAGGCGACAAAAAGCGTCCAACGACCGGATCATAAACCCGACCATTCATGTGAATCAGACCGAATTCGTCCAAATGCTCGTGATCAGTAAAGCCTCGACTAACGGTGCTAGGATTAAGCGTTGAACCGCTACGATCATCAAGACGCCTTTCGCCAAACGGCTTAAAGGAGGTCGTTTCAATGACAGAGTCCTGAAGGCCATCAGTAACGTCACTGTCGACGACAACATCAACCGAACCCAAATGATCTCTTAACAGGAAGATTTGGGAATTTTGGGCTCCCCTTTTGTCGATCAAGAATCCATCAAGGTAACTCTTGAACGTTGACTGGCCATCTCTTATCTCTTCTTCGAAGGCACCTTTAGCTACGTAGAATGTCTCGACAACAGAGCCTGAAACCTGCTTTTTCTGATAAAAACGACTCTCATCCGGTCCGTAAAGGAAATCCGATACACTCGCGTCTCCCATTATTTTCGAGGGTTTTCCAATTACGCCATACCGAATTTCTCGACCCGCACCACGAATTTGACCGCCATATTCATCATAGCAATACACATTGGCCCCCACCTCGCGCACGGCATGCGGGCCAGGGGTCGCATACTCATCCGCCTGAGAGCAGGATGCGCTATCAGAATAGTTTGAGTATTGGTAGGTGCCGGCACCAGGCTTGGACATCAGGTTGCCGTAGTGATCGTAAGTATAGCTATTTGTTTGGGTTCCAGAGCTGGATGTCAGCTCTTGAGTGACCAAACGATTGAGGCCATCGTAATGAAAGCTTTCAGTGAACCCAGTTAACTCTTCTACCCGGTATACCAGATTGCCAATCGAGTCGTAGCCATAGGCTGCTGACTGGGCCAGCTCTGCTGGGGTGGAGCCTATACCAGCCGAAACACTGGTAAGTCGGCCTTTCTCATCATAGCTTCGCGCAATACCCAGACCATTACCCAGGGTTGAGGATGTCACCTGGCCTCGGACATCGTAATCTGATGCACTCCAAAGCTCTTTAAATTCGCCGTTACTGACATCAGAGACCGTTGAGAGATAACTGTTGCTGTAAGCCCTTTCGATAGCGAAGCCTGATGGATACGACAACCTCTTTTCTCTTCCAGCATGATCATAAACGTAGGAAAAAACGTACTCCCTCTCGGGCGAACCTGCAGCACTTTGCAGAGAGGTCTCAATGGAACGCGTTAACCCAGATCGATTTTCATAGAAGTATTTTTCTTCGAACAAAGGCCCTTTCAACTCGCAGAGACGTCCATTTCCACACTGCCTTCCATCCGAATCGACATCGTATAACCACTGTCCCATGAGGCCGGAGCTGGATTCTTGGACTGAAGTTTGACGACCGAGTCGGTCAAATGAATACAAAAGCACTCGGTCTTGTCCGGCATTAGGATCTAAGCCTTTTTGAATCTCTCGGACAACCTCTCCTGCGGAGTTGTACACCGTAACCGTGATCCCCGTATCCGGGTCCTTCAAAGTCTTGCTATGACTCGCATCGTCATAAACAATCCTTGTATCAGAGGAGTCCCCGTTTGCACCCGCGACGCTGGACCAGATTAAACGTCTCTTCGCGTCATACTTCAGGTCTGTTCTCACGGTATCGCTGGCATCGATATATTCCAGAACTGAAACGGTATTTCCTTGGAGATCCGACGTTGCTATGCGCTTGGTGATACGATCTACAGTTTCTCCAACTCCTCCTTGTGAATCTCTAGAAACATTATTGATGGTCTCAACCGCTGTCCCAGTTCCTACGCCATAGGTGTAGGTAGAGGTGGTGGATAGATCTGGATGAGTCGCGCTTACGAGATCTTTATTGTCGCTGTAACTAAATTCGGTATAGACAGGTGAATCACCCACCCGGTAAGGCTCAGAAACTCTAAGAACGCGTCCCCTATTATCGTAGGTGGTCGTTTTTACAGAAAGAGCTCCGTCGAACTGTATTTGTTGCGTCGCAACTTCGCGACCATAAGCATCAAGGTACTGGACCCAATGGGAATCATCGTTGGCTTTTTGAACAATCCGAAGAACTGAATTTTCCGCAAAATTGGGGCAGTTTCCGTTCTCACAGAACTCATACGCTGTGGTTTGAGTGAATCCAGTAGGCGCGGTTTCCCTTGTTAGTCGCCCGAGCGGGTCATATTGATAGTTACTGTAGAGTCCGTCGACAGACCGGACTTGGATCTCATGGCCTGAGCGGAAGTCAATTTCGTAGTTCTCGGCTTGCCCCTCAGCATTCACCACCTCAGTTGGGTAGACCCCATGTTGGTAGGCGTTGAATGTGGTTTTTCGGGGTTCCATCCGATTTAGCGAAGGCACAGAGGAGCCACTTGCTATTTCTTGAGAACGCAATTGACCCAATTGTTCGCCGTCAGTCGCATATTCAAATCTTTCGACAACATCAGACAATCCCCCCAAGTCCGATGAAGTAACCTTTGTCCCAACAACGTATGGAAGGTTGGTGTGTGGCTCAAACGAGTAATAGGTTGTAATCGCTTTGGCCTCCGAGACGTCCTCACCTGCAATAGCCAAATTCGGTGACACATGTTCAACTTCGAGAGCCTCAAGAAAGGTGGGGAATGACTGGGAGTAGGTATAGGTCTCAGTTTTTATTCTCTGAATGGACGGCAATTGGCAGCTGCCAAGCTCTACGCACTTATTCGGATCCGCTAAGCCGCTTCCGGATTCTGTGACTCTGCTCTGCAGATTGCCAAGGCCGTCAAGCGCAGTAGTGACCCTATTGGCGCCAATCAGCTGTCCTTCCGGGTCATAACTTTGAGTAAGGGATTCGTCCAGGTATAACCTTTGAACGAGATCGTCCTCCGTTAGCGACTGGCTCGACCAACTGTTTACGGTAACAGCAACGACGTTACCTGTTGCGGTATTTTCAACCGTTTTGCTGACAAGGCTTCCAATGAACGGAAATTCTGGAAAGAAAGTATCTGCCTCAGATAGAGCAGAGCCGTAGAAGTCGAAAACTGTTTTACGATTGTAGAGCGAAGATTCCACACTGTAGCTTTCAAAACCAAGGAAGCCGCGTCCTTCGAGGTGAACTTTCGCATTGGAGTAAGAGTAGTGCTGCTGGTCCCAAACTGCTTTCTTGGTGGGTACTGATGCAATCTTGACGACACTCAATGGTCCAGAAAAAGTTCGATAGTCCGGCTCCAGTTTCCATTTAAACTCATAAACCGAAGGGTCGTTGAGCCGGGCATACTGAATGTTAGTCCGAAGTTCTTCTCCCGACGGGAAGGTTGTCTGGAAGGCATTGACTAAGCCTCCAAACCCTTCTGGCTGGCCAAAGAGCTTATAACTGCCATTGTCTGCCATCAGAATGTCAGGTCGGGCATCTCCGTCGGCGTCGTAAACCAGCACATTGTGCTCTAAGTCCGTTGTATTTGGATTTTCTATACCGAGGTCTATAAACTCGAAAACTGGCTGCTTCTGCGCATTTATAACCGTACGAAGCAGAAAAACTTTGTTGGCATAATCAGAGTTCGCCGGCGACTGGCCATTCAAGATTAAAAGATCGGCAATACCATTCTGGTCATAGTCATAGATCCGAACTCTCTCTGATATCGGGGCACCGTCTGACCGTGTTAGATCAAGTACTTGAGATAACCCCTGGCCAATTCCCGATACGGAAGGGTAACCAAGCTCAATCGGATCTTGGTAACTCCCGCCTTTATTCAAGAACACGTAAATGTTGTCTTGGTTTCTTCCTTCACCGGCCACTCTCTGCCCGAAAGAAACAACATCCGAAAGACCATCAGCGTTTACATCAGCGAATACAGACCACTCACTCGGGATAGCAAGGCCGGTTTCCGTTAAGAGCTCAATGACCCCATCCGCGCCGATCTCTCGAGCTTCAAACTTGCCATTTTTTCGCTCAGCAATGAGGTTTTTCTTTCGTCCGTCAAAGGAAAAAGGAATTCCATTGAGAATATCGAAATCAATATCATGGACGACATCATCCTGGCCTGCAGCGCGCGCCCATCCGATTTCCTTCGCGTCCACTGACGAACAGCTTGGCAACCCGACATAAATGTCCTGATCGCCGTTCCCATTGAAGTCACCAATCAGTGGGCGATAGAAGTCGTTAGTAGCATCAAAGTCGTAATCTTCGGCAAAACAAACTCTTCCTGAGCCTATACTGATCGTGCTTACGTCACCATTGGGACGAAAAACCTTCTTCTTCCAACTGTATTTGAAAGACTTGAAATCGTATTGGGTCTCCTCATAAACCGGTTCTATGTAGTTCTTTATCTCCGGGTAATAACCCAAAGCACTCCCCGAGTAATTTAGCGTACTACCGGAAGCACTTGCGTTGCCGGAATACGAGCATTCACGGCCAGTCCACGTTCTGCCGTACTGATCCGGGTCATTCTCTGTGGAACCATAAACCGTTATCGTATTTGAAGGCTGCCCCCCAATGCACTGGTATCCACTCGAAAAGTCATTGCTCCACAGCCCTCCAACGCACTCAATCGAGACATTGCAGGAATACCCGAGTGACTTCCATCCTCCCTCGACCACGGTTTCGTAATAACCCGGTTCGATTTGCTTTTGGTAAGTTTCTTGAACAACCTCCCCTTCGAGATAGACGATCCCTCGCTCCCCACTATTCGAAACATAAGGAGTGAGAAAGTAGCGATTGCTATTGGCACTGAGCAGATTTTCTTGAGTAAATTCTTCATCACCCAAAGGAGCCAAAAAAACTGTAACGCCTTCCTCGCGCGAATTTTGCAGGAAATCGTTTACGCCATCTCCGTTCCAATCGTAGGTCGCTGGGCGGTTTACCGACTGAGCATCGACAGTCACCGGCAAGGAAAATGATTTCTCAGTGACATCGTTTACGATTTGCTCATGCCTTAGCTCTAACGGCAGTGCACATTCACGCTTAGCCCCGGAGCTGTCGAAGGCACACAGCTGAGCATATTGGAGAGCAAGATCACCAGAACCTGCGTCATAGTCGTAATGCAGTTCGTAGTCACGGACGTGTTTATTACTTCTAACTACTTCAACGGTTTGAAGATAATGGTCAAGCGAGCGCTGCTCACCCTGCAGGTAACGATCAGGAATATCGTTTCGACCCTCACCATAGGCAAAGCGAACTGCACCAGAGCCATAACTTATACGCTCGGGCAAAATTGCCGATGCGTTTTCTGACGCGGGATGGTAGGTAACGGTAAGGACTTGGCCGAACTCGTTCTTCCAATCGCTCAACGCCCAGACTTCTGAACGCAAGGATATGAATTCTTTTATGTGTCCCAAATTGTTCTCAACTTGGAACTTATTTCCCTGTCTTGTAATAATTTGCTGGGAATCGCGTTCGGTCCGATATTTGGCGCCGTCGGCCCAATAACTTTCACCGTCTACCAGGATCAACCGCTCGCCTCCCATGCAGAGTCGATCCGCAGTGCTCAGGGTGACGCCTCCAAAGGTTTCCTCACCGTGCGCCGGCGAAGAAGAGCATCGCTGGATGGTAGGAATGCCACTTAGCGACCAGCCCCTGCCTGCAATACCGTTGCCCGACCGACTGTTGTAGGTCAAAGCCAGCTGCGGCTGATGGCCATTGAGCCCATCCACCACTTCTATCGGCAGCCTGTAGGTGGCCGCACCAGTTGAACTCACAGAAAATGATCCAGCCGTCTTTCCGACCAGAGTCGCCGTTTCAGGTAAGGATTTTACAAAGGAAGACGCTTTCTCAGGAGCACCGCCAGTTGGTGGTATAATTTGATCATAAAGAACTGCACTACGCCCCTCATCGGTGGATTGGACAATCAACGTTTCCTGAGTCGGTGAGCGTTGCGAGAGAACAAAGTCAGTATTGCCATCTCCAGATATATCTCTTGCACTGAGATCCCAGGAATCGCTGGCTTCTTGCTTGGGCCCGGTGTATGCCTCACCTTCAGCCAGCATTCGAAGTTGATAAGTGCCATCTTCCCCACGTTCTAAAATGAAGCTTTGGTTCTCGCTCGGCACTTCCAGAAAGATATTGTAAGGAACTTCAATACTTCGAGGGCTCGCCTCAAACAGGAGGTCGTCGAATTCGCCATCATTGTCGCTATCGACGTAGTAAATTTCGTGACTATCATCAGACCACGATAGCCCCAAAGCTTGTATGGAGGTGAGGCTCACAGCCAATGTAATGAGCCCAACAAACGTCCCTTTTAAGTACTTCATAACATCCCTTACCGGAAAACTTTTGGTTCTATTCATTTCAAATACTTACAGCAAAGCTCTCTGTGAGGCGCCTTATAGCTTGCAACTCAGAGCTGAGCGCCCCTATTCGCTTATTCAGTGCGTGAGGAATAGGGGCTCTCGACAGCAGTGCCTAGTTAACTGGGGCTCCTGTTTCAGCATGGATCGCGTGGAATTCACCGCTATCCGAGCCAACATAAATAACACCATCACTCCCCAGACGCGGGTCAGACAGGACCGGTGAACCGGTGTCGTATTCCCAGTTTTTCAGCCCTGTTTCCGCATTGACTGAGTAGACAAATCCATTCTCTGAACCAAAGTAGATATAACCGAGGTCAGACAGCTCAACTGTTGTTGATATTGCTCCGCTCACCGTCGTTAGAATCATCGGTTCCAAGGGAGCAGTTGGATCTATCTTCAGAAGTTCTCCTGATCCGGTCCCTAACACCACCGTTCCATCAGCCATAAGAACCGGGGAAGACCTTACAGGCGACCCAAGATCAACAGACCAGAGTTCCGAGCCTTGTGAATCGAAAGAGTAGAGTCGCCCGTCTTCAGAGCCAACGTAAGAGGTGCCGTTCACATCAACTGCCGCTTTGGTCCTGATTGCACCATTACTTTGTGCAATCCACTTGGCCAGTCCAGGGGCACCTGGATACCATCGCGGATCATTTGGGTCTGTTTCGGCAGCGTACTCATCCAGGCTTGAGAATCCGTCTCCGTCGACATCAAGTTGACCATCGGATTGGTCGGTGGGGTCCAGCTGAGACGCGACCTCCCAGCCGTCATCCATTCCGTCACCGTCGGAGTCAAACTGATTGGCGTGAGTTTGATAAAGATGATATTCGTCCTCATTGGTGAGCCCATCACCGTCCAAATCGGATGCTGCATCGGACGGATCAAGCGGGTTCAAGCCATTGCTGGTCTCCCAATTATCCGGCAGACGATCGCCGTCATCATCAATATCTGCGTTATTACCAACGCCATCTCCATCCGTGTCCAAGCACTCTGTGGGATCAAAGTCGAAATGGTCTTCCGAGTTCTCGCAACCATCGCCGTCGATGTCTGGGTCGCTGTTGTCACCTAATTCATCGCCGTCAAAATCTGCCCATTCGCTTGAGTCGTTGGGGAATGCATCACTGTTATCGCCTACACCATCTGCGTCAGTATCGGCCCATTCGCTGGGATCGAATGGGAACGCATCATCCTTGTCTGGCACTCCGTCACTATCAGTATCGGGATGGCCGATGCCTTTGAAGCCGGCAGTCAAAACAACGAGGCGATCGCCACTGTAGGAGGTGGCATATATATGGCGACCATCCGGACTCGCAATTAACCTCGACAAGGAACCGACTGGAGCTCCCGATGCTGAATCCAAGGTTGCCAGTTCTTCAAATCCCTGCTCCGCGCGGTAGTACGCTCTCAGGTCACCCGAGTAGTAGGAGTAGGCAATGCTTCGGGCGGAGTTAGCAAAGACGTTACCACCTGAATAATTCGACATTCCTGAAGAGATGCTGACGCGATTGCCCTGTGGATCTACCTCCACAACATTGCGGTTCGTCCAAGAATTCGTGTGGTAGTCCAGATAAAGCGCATTGCCACTCACGGCCCCAGGGTAGATGTTGGTGGAAAAATCAACATCCAACTGCTGCCCTGGCGACAACTGTCCGTCCGGTGCCCGAGACAACAGCCACTGCTCGGAACCATATTGAGCGAACAAACCACTTCCATCTTCGGTCATCACCAGACCATTGCCCGCTCCGAAGCTTGTCTCACCATTCATGTAGTGCTCTCGGAACGTCAAAGACCCGGTTTCTACATCCCGGTCAAAAATCACAATGCCGCGATTGCCGGTTCCAAGATAAGCGTGCTCACCACCGGGGGATACCGCAAAGCTGGAGTGAGATCCGTTTGATCCGTCATAGAAGGTCCCGGCTTCCATTGCTGTCCCGTCCGGCAATGGTTCCATTGCCAATACCTGGGCCAGATTGATTTCACCTGTTTCGCTTATTCGGTAATGTCGGAATTGGCGTTCCTTCGTGTATAGGTAACCCTCCGATGTAGTTTTTTCCCCTAGCGTGTAAAGGTCTGACCCAACCACAAAAAGCCTGTCAACCGTTACCCCACCTTCCGATACACGGAAAACTTCGGCCAATGCCCCGGTCTCCAAATCTCGCTCAAACACGATCCACTGTGTTCCGGGTCTCACGATGACGAAACGACTATCCCCTGTAACCACTATCTCTCGCACATCGTTCAGAGACTCGTGGGTCTCCACCACTTCCAGTGGTCGGTCATCAAACTCGTTCTCAGCAGGGTTTAGCCCTTGTGTGTATTCATATGAGTTCGGGTACCCGTCTCCATCCAGGTCTTCCCCGGCGTCATCCCGCAGAGGATCCAGTCCAAAGGCCAACTCAAAGTCGTCTGGCAGACCATCACTGTCAGTATCTGCAAGCAACGGACTGGTACCCGCCACACACTCAAGATCGTCGGTTACGCCATCACTATCGCTATCTTGGCCAGCTGGATTTGCCACCAGCGGATCAAAGCCATATTGCGTCTCGCAAGCATCGGACAACCCATCGTTATCGTCGTCCGTATCCGCTGTATCGCCAATGCCATCACCATCGAAATCTCGGTATTCCAGAGGGTCACGTGGCATCTCATCTTCGTGATCCGGATAACCATCGCCGTCGGTGTCACTCACCACCGGATCCGAATCATTCTGGAACTCTTCGAGATTGGTCAGCGCGTCGCCATCGGTATTCAACGTTGCATCGGATGCATCATAAGGATCAAGGTTATTAGCCAGCTCCCAGGCGTCTGACATACCGTCATTGTCGTCATCTGAGTCAGCGTTATCGCCAACACCATCCGCGTCTGCATCTACCCATTCCGAACCATCCAGCGGGAATACATCGTTGGCATCCAGATAACCATCGCCATCATCATCTTCATCCGCGTTGTTACCAATGCCATTGCCGTCTGTATCCAGCCATTCGGATGCATCCAACGGGAATGCATCCAGATCGTCGGCCATGCCATCATTGTCATCATCAGTATCGGAATTATTGCCTATACCATCCTGATCACTGTCCAATGACTCATTCGGGTCATCAGGGAAGGCGTCCAGAATATCTTCAACGCCATCACCATCACGATCTGGGCGTTCGCGACCCTTAAAGCCGGCCTTCAGCACGACCAAACTTTCGCCATAACCCGTCGTCGCATAGATATGGGCACCATCCGGGCTTGCGACTGCTCTACCCCAGCCCCCGAGAAGAGATTCTTCAGTACCAGATATCTCATTCAAGAGCAGAAGCTTATCGTCCGAGCGGTAATAGACTTTAAGAACGCTTCCGTAGTAGTGATAAGCGAGTTTCCGTCCAGGATTTGAAAAGGCCCAGCCGTACCTAGATAGTGTGGAAATACGAACACTTTCACCCTGAGCGTTAACTTCCACCAAATCACGATACATGTATCCAATTGGGGCTAAGGAAACCACATGATCCGGCGTAATGCCCACAAAAATATCGGCACTAAAATTCGATCTCAGTTGCTGCCCCGACGACAGGCTACCGTCCGCTGCCCGCCCCAGCAGCCATTGCTCCGAACCATACTGAACAAACAGACGATTACCGCCTTCGATCATCACGAGACCACCCCCGGCCCCGAAGCTCGATCCACCATTCATGTAGTGCTCACGGAACGTCAACGCGCCGTTAGCCACATCCCGATCAAAAATCACAATGCCGCGATTACCGGTTCCAAGATAGAGATGCTCACCACCCGGGGACAGCGCAAAGCTGCTCACCGCTCCGGAGGTCCCCTCATAGAACACACCAGGCTCCAGCGCCGTACCACTCTCCCAGGACTCCATAGGCAGCACTTGCGCAAGAGTCAGCTCGCCGCTCTCGCTGATACGGTAATGACGGAATTCTCGGATCTCGGTCGTGGTGTAATAATCCGTCGGTGTCGTTTTGGTGCCAAGGCTGTAGATATCCGAGCCCGCCGCGTAAAGACGATCCACCTCAAAGCCGTAATCCGCCAAACGACCGGCCTCAACCAAGCGCCCGGTTTCCGAATCGCGTTCAAAGGCCACCAAATTTCTGTCGGCTTCGATAATCACATACTGGCCATCCTCCGTGATGATCACTTCACCGGTATTTCCCAGCGACTCGTGGGCCTCAACACCCGCTACCGGACGATCATCAAACTCGTTTTCAGCAGGGTTCAGTCCTTGTTCGTATTCATATGAGTTCGGGTAGCCATCGTCATCCACATCTTCATCATACAAATCAGGGCTCAGACCATGGGCAAGCTCAAACTCATTGCTTAGTCCATCTCCATCGCGATCGGAGTCGTCAACATCCGCGACCCCGTCGGAGTCCTGGTCGTAACACAGCACCTCATCTTGTGGATACAGATCTGTCGCGTCTGGACACTTATCACGATCCGAATTAGCGAAGACTCTCTGGTGAAGGGAAGAAAGACCGAACATAGGCCATTGCGGTCGAGATAAGTCCTGGAACGACAGGCTAATCTCATACAACGTACCGTTTTGAGAGGTTACGAAAAGGGTCGAGTTTGCGTGAATCGTAATTGGAGCATAGATCGGCTCACCGAGAGCAAGGTCGGCAAGTTTAACCAACCCCTCTTCCTCGGCTATTTGCCAAGTTTGAAGACGCCCATCCAGAGTAGAAACATAAATTTTATTATCACTACCTAACGCAGGGCTACCATAGGTCGATGCTCCCAAAAATCCTTGACCTGCAACTGTCCCTTCAGCGTCAACCACATATAAAGTTCCTGGTTCGAAGGAGGTAAATACCACCGAGCCATCTTCAGCGACAACAGGAGACCCTGAGACTACCCCGTCTGTGCTTACTCTCCATCGTTCATCTCCTGCAGGGGTCAACGAAACAACTTCGTTGGCAAAAGTCCCAAAGTACAAATTCCCCTTCCAATCTAGCGCTGGTGAGGTAACTCCCCCTCCCGCGTAATGCTGAAAGATTACTTGTCCTGTTTCACGATCCAGACCATATAAATAACCCGACTCGACCCCAAAATATACGTTCCCCAGGAGCCCTATAGCGGCAGAACTTCCGATATTAGACCCAGCATTGAACTGCCATAGCTCAGCCCCCGTCTCGGAGTCCAACGCAAAAAAGACACCCTCTTTAGTGCCAAAAAATACATTACCATCCAGCGAGATAGCGGCCGAACCAGATATCTCTGACCCGGCATCAAATGACCAAAGTTGAACAGCCAAATCAGAAGAAAAGCCATAAAACTCTCCCGAATATGTCCCAACATAAATGTTACCATTCGGTCCGATAGCGGGTGTTCCTGCGATATCTCCTGATAAAACGTGTGATTGGACCACCCCTTCGGTCGATATGTAGTCTAGGCTTCCGGCTACTCCACCAACCACAACAGTATCACCTGCACCAACTGAGACCCCCGAACCGATATTCGGCCCAACACTATAGGTCCTAGCTACTTCCTGGGATGAAGCGAATAGCGGAAATACAGTTAGGATGACAAAGAGACACGCGGGAGAAATTCGCCTGCCAGCGGCAATAAACGCTTGGCGTAATCTGCAGAAAAACACTGAATTTGACTCCCTGTCTCTTTGTTTAGATGTGTCTAATATTTAGATCCATTTTATGTTTAAAAAGCATACAGACTGACGCCGGACAACTCACAACCTTATTAGCTAGGAAGAGACAACGGTCACATAACTGGGTCAGATTCAGGAGCCAGATGTTCCAATCCTGGCTGGACCAAGTATGGGGCCAGGGGAGCCCAGGGGTTCAGTTCGGAACCAGTTTTCTAACCAGCGCCGAGAGTTCATTGGAGGTGCGGTCGGCAAACAGGCACAAATGCTGATCCTTGACCCAGTTCTCCATGTTGGCCCGGGCACAATATTTCCCATAGTAGAGCTTGAACCTGCCATCGCAACGGCAAGTAACAATAATGATCGTAGTAGTGCCAACAGTAGGCATCGAAGAACGTTCCAGGCTGGTTGCCATGCCCTGGAACATCAATGCTATCAAAGTCCAGCACGATCTCCTTCAGGGGTTCGTCATGCTGTTCAATAAAATAAAGCCGGAGCAATTCATGGGCCTTCGCCACGGCCTGCATGGCTGCTCGCTGCCCCATCCGACACAACATGGAATGGCTGGCCAGATCATTATCCTGGCCAACAGCCGTGTCGAAGTGCCTGGTCAAAGTGAAGCGCTTCACGGTCATCGAGGTCTTCATAACCGACAGCCACGCCAAATACACTTTGGCGAATCATTGTGTCCAGCTTATGCCGGATCATTTCCGGTGTTCGCGGGTCTTGTAACACCGAGGCCAGCCGTTGGGTCAGGTGGTACCGTGTGTCGATTTCGCGAAGTAAAAGCAGTCCGGCATCGAAGGTAATGTGACCGCCGGAGAAATCGGCTTCAATTTGACAGCGGGAGTGTA
Organism: uncultured Marinobacter sp.; assembly: GCF_946886895.1. Next base: position 16,856 of record NZ_CAMPJO010000010.1, read on the forward strand.
GCGAGAAGGTCAGTTTTTCAGGCACCACTTTGGAAGCGGCTTTTAGTGATGGTTTTTGTTAAGTGGCCTGAAATTATAGCACTTTCAGCCACTTTTTTATCCCCTATGAGAGATTTGGGCTACCCTGCCCAGAGCCGCGCCCGGAACCGGCTGGCACGCCACAGCCAGGCCAGCCACAGGGCGTGAATGTTGATCAGCAGCGCCAGCACCCACTCGAAGGCATCATCCCGCTGGCTGTAGAATGCCGGCGCAACCCCATCGAGAATCACCGAAAGTATCCCCACCCCCAGGGTTAGCTGGCACCATGTCAGCAACCGGTCGCCCTGTGTGTGCCAGTTCGGGTGGCTGCGCAGGGCCGCGCTGATCAGTAACTGGCTGATAAAGGTCAGGGCGAAATACAGCACCACGCCGGTTCGGCGGATCAGGTTGAACCCATCGCCCTCGTGGCCCAGGGCCAGCGTGTAGGCGCCCAGTGAGACACAGGCAATCAGCCCCAGCCAGGGCACCCAGGCAGCGCTGGCCCCGTGGACACCCAACTGCCTCAGCCAGCGCCCGTTCAGCCACCAGAACAGAATGCCCAGCAGGGCCGCGGGCAACATGGTGCCCTTGAACAGAAAATAGGCGGTACCGTAACGCCCGGTCCGGCTGATGCTGGTACAGCTGTCCCAGTAAGGGATACACAGGGGCACATGGCCTTCCAGCACCGAAATGAAAAAGGTGGCGTGAATGGTCAGCAGGGGGATCGCCCCGGCGGCGAGTGCCAGCCACCACAGTGGGAAGGAACGATGATCGGCCATGGACACCCCCTGTTTCCATTATTTTTCCGTCCCGGTTAGCGTCGGCACGTAGCATTGGCTAACCTGTTGAATGAACATTATTTGACCAGATTTTGCAATTGCAGCCACGGTTAACCGGGCATTTCAGCGCAGAATCGGCTTTATTTACCACAGGGAAGGTAGGGAGGCTTGTATGGGGTCACCTCACCAGGAAATTGTCGAGACCCGCATTGATGTCGCCGATCTGGCGCTGGGCATGCATGTCGTTCGCCTGGACAAACCCTGGGAAGACACCAACTTTCTGTTGCAGGGGTTTGTCATTCGGGACCCGTCCGAAATTGACGCCCTGCGCGCCCAGTGTGATTTTGTCTTTATCGAAGGTCGCATCGAACACACCTTCGCCCCCCGAAGGGTAGCAGAGACGCCCCGTCCCAAATCCACCACGGCCCGGCTGGCCGGATTCTTCCGGCGCGGCCAGTCACCGAAGAAAACTGCCGAAACCCAGCCCCAGCAGCCGGTTGCTCCTCGAAAGCGGGTCACCTACATCAACAAGGTCAGTGCCGGTGAGGAGATAAGTACGGCGGTGGTCCGCTTCGAGGACGCCCAGAAGACCGCCAAAGCCATTATGTCCGGGCTGCGCATTGGCCGGGCGCTGGATCTGAACAACGCCCGCACCGTGGTGAACCAGTGTGTCGACAGCGTACTTCGCAATGAAAATGCACTGTTGTTGCTGACCAAGATCAAGCACCAGGACGAATACACCGCCGAGCACTGCATCAATGTCTCGATTCTGTGCGCGGCCTTTGGCAAGCACCTCGGGCTGTTGGAGGGGGAAATCCGCACACTGGCCCTGTGCGGGCTGCTGCACGATGTCGGCAAAACCCGCATCCCGAACGACGTGCTGAACAAGCCGGGGGCACTCACACCCAAAGAGTTCGACATCATGCGCCAGCACACCACCCACGGCCGGTCCATCCTGATGAGCGTCAGCCACTCACTGAACACCGCCGTGGACGTGGCGTTCAGCCACCACGAGCGGATGGATGGCCAGGGTTACCCGAGGGGGCTGAAAGCACAACAGATTCCCTATTTTGCCAAAATTGTCAGCCTGGTGGACACCTACGACGCCATCACCAGCACCCGGGTATACGACAAGGGGCGGGCCTCCATGCAGGCCCTGGAAATCATCCACAAGCACCGGGGCTCCCAGTTCGATGAAGAACTGGCCGACGCGTTTATCCAGATGATCGGCGTATACCCGCCCGGCTCCATTGTGGAAATGCTCAACGGGGAGGTCGGGATTATCGTCGAAAGCCATCCCAAGCATAAACTCAGGCCAAAAGTGCTGATGGTTCGCGACGCCGACAAGCGTCTGATGGAGCCTTACAAATCCCTGGATCTGATGACCTCGCCGGAGGACAGCGCTGGCAATGTCTACCAGATCGCCCGGGAGGTGCCGGATGGCACCCACGGCATTGTGTTAAAGGATTTCGTCGACCAGGGCCTGATTGTGTCGGCGCCGCCAGTGGAGGATCCGGACACCGGCCCGGATGACCTGGAATGGTAATGTGGGCATAGGGAAAATCAGGGAGTTAGTCACTATACTCCAGAGTTAATCCGTGGCTTTTGCCCGACTGACTGATTCTTTCAACCCGATTGTCCCATTACATGCCCAGAAGCTGTCTGCTGTTTTTCGTTCTGTTATCAGGCGTATACACCTACGCCAACGCGGCCACCCCGAACAATGTGGCGTTCTATTACGGTCGGGAAGCCCCGATCGGCGCACTCTATGCCTACGACTGGGTGGTCCTCCAGCAGGACCAGGCATCCGACGCCCGGATCGACCTGCTTCGCAAGGGCGGAACCCAGCCGCTCAGTTACATCAGCATCGGGGAAATCGCCAAATCCCACCACTATTTCCGGGAGATCCAGGAGCACTGGAAGCTGGGCCGGAACGAGGCCTGGAAAAGTGTGGTGCTGGACCTTCGGTTGCCGGACGTTCGCCAGTTCATCCTCGACCAACTGATTGCGCCGGCCATGGCCCGAGGGTTCAGCGGCCTGTTCATGGATACGCTGGACAGCCACCTGCTCACTCCCCAGGGCAAGGCTCAGCCAGACGCATTCGCAGACGGCCAGGCAGCATTACTCGAGAACATCCGCAACCGCTGGCCCGATGCCCGGATTATCATCAACCGTGGTTTTCACCTGCCCGAAGCCAGCCACGCCCTTGTGGACGCACTGGCGTTCGAATCCTGGCGTGCAGGCTACCTGGCCGGTCAGAATCAGTACATCAGCGTTCCCGACCAGGACCGGGCCTGGCTGGCTCAACAACTCAACCACTGGCGCACCCGGCACCCGGAGGTGCCCCTGATCGCCATTGATTACCTCCACGATGGTGACATGGCACCGGAGCATGCCGCGCAGCTACGCGCCGAAGGCTTTATACCCTACGTCACCAACGGCGCCCTGAACCGCCTCGGGCCTACCGAACCGCATACGGTAAAACGGCATATTCTGGTGGTTCACGACCAGGCGCCCGGCGGGATGGATCAGAGTGCCGCCCACCGGCGCCTCGGTATCATTCTGGAACGTCTCGGGCTGGTTCCGGTCTACCGCTCGGCGCGCGAGCCCCACCCACGAGAGCCAATGGATGACCGCTACGCCGGCGTCGTGGTCTGGTGGGAGACCGGCAACCGCAGTACCGGTTTTTGCCAGTGGCTGGCCGGGCAACAGTCGCCGGCCCTGCCGGTGGTGACCTTTGGCCTGTCGCCGCTACAGCCGGCCTGCCAATCGTTAATGGGCAGCCGCCGGCTGGTGGCACCGGAAACACCGCTGGCCTTTGGCGAACGGAATGAGTCGGTGGCCCGCTATGAAGGCGGGCGGTTACCGGTGTCGCCGCTCAGCCCTCTGCCCGCGATGATCTCGGGGAACGCCTGGATAACCGCCACGGGCAGCGATGGCGCCTCTTATCACCCGGTCTATACCTTTGCGCAGGGCGGTACGGCCGTCGCTCCCTTTGTGCTCGAAACCGGCCCGGAAGACCAGGCATTCTGGCTGTTCGACCCGTTCCGCTTTCTGTCCGAGGCGTTGCACCTTAACCCCTTCCCGGCCGCCGACAGCACAACGGAAAGCGGGCGCCGGATTCTCACCGCCCACATTGATGGCGACGGCTTCGTCTCGAGGGCCGAGCTGCCCGGCAGCCCAATGAGCGCAGCGGTTATCCTGGATCGTATCCTCTCCCGATTCCCCATTCCCCACACGGTGTCGGTGATCGAGGCGGAAACCTCACCCGAGGGGCTTTACCCGGCCAGCAGCAACGAGGCCGAAGCACTGGCCCGTCGGCTGTTCCAGCTGGACAACGTGGAGATTGCCTCGCACAGCTACAGCCATCCGTTTTTCTGGCGGGTTCTCGAGGGCGGTTCCGCACCCAGCCAGGAGAACACGCTGTACGGTTACGCCCTCAACATTCCGGGATACACCGCCACACTGGCCCGGGAAATTGCCGGCTCAGTAAACTACATCAACCAACAACTGGCGCCGCCGGGCAAACCGGTTTCGGTGTTCCTCTGGACCGGCGACGCCCGGCCCGGTGAGAAGGCTCTGGCCAGGGTGCGTGAGCTGGGGCTGATCAACATTAACGGCGGCGACACCCACCCGCTTCCCTACAATTCCGAACTGGCCGGGGTCTGGCCCGATGCCCGGCCGGTGGGCGATGAGCTGCAGGTGTATGCGCCGGTGATGAACGAAAACGTCTACACCAATCTATGGACCGGCCCTTTCTATGGTTTTCGCAATGTGATTGACAGCTTCCGGGTACTGGAGGAAAAAGGCCGGCTCAAGCCCATGGGCATCTACTACCACTTCTATTCCGGCACCAAACCCGAGTCGCTTTCCGCACTGGAAGAGGTATACCGCTATGCCCTGAGTCAGCCGGTGATCCCGCTACACCTCAGTGACTACGCCCGGCGTGTGCAGGCCCAGTACTACTCGGCACTGACGGTAACCGGAGACGGCGGGTTCCGGTGGCGGGGCCTGCAAGTACCCAGCACCGTGCGTGTCGGCCTGAACCAGTACCCGGACCTCCAGCGTAGCCAGGGTGTGGCCGGTTACCGGGACGTCAACGGCCAGCGCTTTGTCCACCTGACCGGGCCAAACGCCACGCTCTACCTAAGCCAGGCACCGGTTACCGGGCCGTACATCGAAAGCGCCAATGCCATTATGACCGACTGGCAACGGGAGAAGCAGGAAGGCACCTGGCACCTGCAGGCCGAACTCCGGGGCTATCAGCCGATCGAGATTGTGATTGCTGGCGCCGAACGATGCACCGTGCAGAATGACATGCCCATGACCCAGACCCGGCGCTCGGGCAACCTGGTACTCTCCAGCCCTGGCGCACACCAGGTCAGCCTCAATCTGGAGTGCCGGTAACCGATGCAGCGCCGCAGACCCTCTTTTTTCAGCTTGCCGGCCCTGTTGCTGATGGGGGTCCTGTTTGCCCTGGTTCTGTACGTGCTGTTTCCCCGGCAGGCCATCTTTGAAGACCTGCGTTATCTCAACAATCCGGATGCCGTCTCCCTCGCCTACCTGGAGACCCTGCTGAAATCCGACCCCGACAACACACCCCTGCGCATCAACCTCGGGCGGATGCAGCGCCAGGCCGGCCAGCTTGATCAGGCCCGGGCAACCCTGGCCCCGCTGATGCAGGCGGAGCCCATACCCTCCCGGGCCATGGAGAGCTATCTGGAGCTGTTGATCAGCCAGTTTCACGCCGCCCCGGAAGGGGATCGTCAGGAAGCGTTGAAGCGGGAATTGAGCCAGACCCTACAACACCTGATGGCGGAGGACTATACCGTTGAGCGCAAACTGGCCCTGGCTGAGCCCGCGCTCCCCCTGCTTGATGCACCCGACCAGTTGGCTATCCGTCAGACCCTGTTTGCCGGAGCCAAAGGCGCCGAACGGCTGGCACTGGCCGGCAAGCTGGCCCGGCAATACGAGGCCATGGGCCAGCCGGCAAGGGCGGTTGACATCCTGGAGTCAGTGCTCACGCAGGTACCGGGCGAGCGCCGCGAGGCGTTTGTCACCGATCTGATCCGCCTGGAACTGGCTGCCGGGCGCCCGGGCCGGGCCCTGGCGCTGTTCCGGTCCCGGCTCGGGCAGGCCGCCATGAGCCCGGACCAACTCCGGGAGGGCATCCGGCTGGCCGGCCTGGCCGGCGCCGATAACATTCGCAGGGCCTGGCTGGGCGCCCTGGCAACCTCTGAGCCAGGCAATCTCGAGGTACAGCGCCAGTGGCTTGGCGCCCAGTTGGGTGCGGGCGATACCGAGGGCGCCCTGGCCACCCTGCGGAGAATGCAGCAACACACGGCCCGGTTGCCGTTGCAGGATCAGGCCCTGGCGGCGCAAATCCTGGAATGGAACGGTAAACCGGCGGAAGCGCTCACGTACTGGCGGCAAGTCTACCGGGCCACGGGATCCGACCAGGCCTTCGAGCGGGCAATACAACTGGCCAGTGAATTGTTCCGGTGGAACCAACTGGCCGCTATCCTGGACAACGCCCGCAAGCGCCAGGATCTCGCCGCCCAGGGCTACACTCAACTGGCGGACACCTTGGTGCGGCTGGGCCGGCTTGATGAAGCCGAGAGCCGGCTGCGGGAAGGCCTGAGTCGCAACCGGGCGGATCTGCCGCTGCGTGAACGGCTGGCCACTTTGCTGGTCAACCGGCGTCGCTTCCCGGAAGCCATCGCGCTGCTCGAGTCCGGCCCGGCGCTCAGCGATCGCGAACGTTTGCAACTGGCCCGACTGTACTGGCGCATTCGTGATCCTGAGTCCGCCTTCAACGTGCTCGCGGTGGAGCCGGGCGACCCGGCCCTGGCCTCCGAGGCCGCCGCCATGCGGCTGGAGCTGGCGAGCATTCTGGGCCGTACGGACTTCCTTCAGGGCGAGTACCGCCGGCTGGCAAGCCTGCCTCCGGAGCAACTGGAGGCCGGTGTGCAGGAACAGCTTCTGAACCTGGCCGTGATGTTTGACGACCTGCCCGGGGCACTGCGCCTGGCCCGTCAGCGCCTGGACGACACCGGCAATGCCCGCTACCTGGCGGCCATTGCCGAATACCAGTTCGCCCTGAACGACTGGGGCGCACTGGCCAGCGCCCTGGACCAATGGCGGGCCAAGGCCCCGGAAGCCAGCCGGGATCCCCGTTTCTGGACCCTCAAAGCCCTGCTCCACCAGCATAGGAGTGAAGACGAAGCGGCGGCCGCGGCTTTCGAAACCGCAGCCACCCTGGCCCCCGAGAACACCGACGTACTCATCAGCTGGAGCTGGTTCCTGCTGGCGCACCCGGACCAGTTACCCGGGCACCTGCCACAGTTACTGGGCCGACTGGCCGCCAACCCCTCGCCGGACAGCTACAGCGTGCTCGCCTACGGCTACCAGGCACTGGGCGACCGGAAACGGGCGCTGGCCTGGCTCGGGCGTGGCCGACCCACACACGCCGCGGATGCCGACTGGCTATTGGCCATGGCACGCCTGGCGGAACAGAACGGGGCCCTGGCCGAGGGCCTGGCCCTGCGTCGCCAGAGTGTGGCACTGGCCGGGCAGCCCCCCGGTCAATCCAAACAATCGGTGTTGTTCCCCGGGCCGGCAACCACCGGTGAGCTCAGCGGCCCCCTGTACCGATACGACAACCGGGCACTCCAGATCGGCATGGCCAATCAGGACCTGGGTGGTTTTTCGGTTCAGAGCCAGTCCGTACGGGGCCAGTTCAGTCATGACCGCTTCCGCTGGCTGTTCAACGTCGAAACACTGGATGCCCGGGGCCAGGGCCTGTTACGCACCCGTCCCGACCCCGGTCGCGATGTGCGTTTGCAACTGCAGAACAACACCGCCAACACCTTACTGACTTTCAGCCTCGGTCAACTTTCCCGTTATGGCGACAGCCGCACAACCGCCAGCGCCGGGATCACCAGCCAGCCAAACGACCGGTTCTCCCTGAGCGCGGGCGCGATACTCAATGAGCGGGCGTTCGACAGCGCCGAAGCCTGGTGGCTGGCCAACCGCGATGCGTTTTATACCGACCTCCGGTACCGGCCGTTTCCCCGTCTGGAACTGGCCGGGCGCCTCGAACACCTGGCCTTCGACAGCAACACCGGCGCATCGCTCGGCAATGGTCTCGGGTTCGACGCCACCGGCACCTACACCCTGTTCCGGGAAGATCCGGGCTGGCAGCTGTCACTGGGCTATCGGCGCCAGTCCCTCAGCCTGGCGGAGACGCTGGATGCCGACACCGCCTCGGCACTGGCGGCCTCGGCGACCCCGGGCAGCCTGCTGGCAGACAACTATGAACGGATCGGTATTGAAACCCGCTGGTACCACGGCGAACCCCACGCGCTCTACCGGACCACCGCGGAACCCCGTTTTTTTGTCGGATTAGGCGCCGGTTATGTACTATCCACCTCAAGCCCCGATTTCGGAGTCGACCTGGGGGTCGGCTGGCGCGTGGTGGGAGACGACGATCTGGCGTTTTCGCTCGGTTACACCTCGGACGGTCTGGACGGCAGCGCCCGGACCGACCTGAACCTCACCTACACTCTGTATTTCGGTCGCTAAAGGAGACCTGTCATGACGTTACGATTTCCATCTCCCAGCCTGGCTCTGATCCCCTGCCTGGCGTTGGCGCTGCTGTCGGGCTGTTCCGTGATGCAAAGCCAGCAGGGCACCGAACCGGTCGCTCTGAACAGCCAGTTTGCGGTGATTCCACTGACCAACCTGTCGCAAACGCCCCAGGCCGGAGACCAGGCCGCCAGCATTCTCAGCGCCCTGCTCCGGGCAAAGGGAGCCAACGAGGTAACGCTCTACCTGCCCGAGGATGATAACCCGCTGGTGTACGACAACCGGGCACGCCAGCAACAAGCCCTGGCAGAAGCCCTCGACAACGGCGCAGACATGGTCGTGTCCGGCACCGTGAATGAATGGCGGTACAAAAACGGGCTGGATGGCGAGCCGGCGGTGGGCATTACCCTGGAAGTCCGGGATCCGTCCGATAACGGCATCCTCTGGTCCGGTACCGCGGCGCGGACCGGCTGGGGCCGGGAAGGCCTGAGCGTGGCCGGGCACAAGGTGCTGCAATCCCTGATCAACGCCATACCCCTTCAGCAGGGAGCCGGTCAGTAAATTCATGAGCGACGTTCCGGCACAGCAAGACGAGCCCGCGGACTCCGGCAGCACACCGGTCCCGGGCTGGCTCAAGTGGTTTGAAACCCTGGCGGTGACCACGCTGTTTGTGGGTCTCGGCGCCTGGAACCGGCCCGAGGACCCTTTCTACCTGACCGGCAGTTTCCCCTGGCCGGTGCTGGCCCCCCTGCTGGCCGGGCTGCGCTATGGCTTTTTCAATGCCCTGGTCTCCGCCCTGCTCCTGCTCGGCGCCCTGGGAATGTTTTACCGGCAGGGCCTGTTACCGTTGGCAGACTTTCCCTACGTCTGGAGTATCGGCGTGCTGGCGTTCAGCCTCCTGGCGGGCGAGTTCCGGGATTACTGGGACCGCCGGATCGAGAAGCTGGAGGCCAGCAACCGGTACCGCCAGGTACGGCTTGAGGAATTCACCCGCAACTTCTACCTGCTGAAAGTCTCCCACGACCGTCTGGAACAGCAACTCGCCGGCAGCTCCAGCAGCCTGCGTGAAGCACTCCGACGGCTGTATCAGGAAATCGCCCATGCCCGGGGCCAGGGTCTGACCCCGGAAACCGGCGAGTTGATGCTGCAACTGCTGATTCGCTACGGTCAGTTGCAGATCGCGGCTATCTACGCCGTTACTAACGGCACCCTGGGGGATGCACCGGTGGCCCGGATCGGCGCCTTCCGGGATGTCCGCAAGCAGGATCCGTTGCTCCAGCACGCCCTGCAGGAAAAGAAACTGGTGTCGGTGCAGACCGAGTACCGGCAGAAACTGGCGGACCTGGACACCGACCTGCTGCTGGCCCTGCCGCTGCTCGATTCCCGCCAAACGTTGCTTGGCATGGTGGTGGTGGAGGCGATGCCGTTTTTCAACTTCCAGCCCCGGACCCTGCGGCTGCTGGCCATCCTGACGGGGCACATGGCCGACATGATTCAGGAACAGCGCCTGGTGACCGAGGCGGGCAGCGCGGAATGGCGCCAATTCCGGTTCCAACTGGCCCGGGCCAGCCACGACGCCCACCAGTATTCGCTACCCGCGTCGCTGATCCGGCTGACCTTTACCAGTGACCAGACCGAGGAAGCCGTGGCGGAGCGTATGAGGCGCCTGAGACGGGGGCTGGATGTCATTACCGAACTGCCACCGGCCGTGGGGCCCGGACTGGCGATTCTGCTTCCGCTCACCGATGAGCTGGGCCAGGCCGCCTACCTCCAGCGCCTGGACGACGACGTGCGCGAGCATACCGGCCAGGCCCTGGCGGAACTGGCGGTGGTTCAGGCTCGCATGGTCAGCGGAGATGGCGGGCTGAATGCCTGGCTTACTGAAGCATCCGGGGGCACGGGATCATGACCAGTAGCTGGATGGCGCTGCTGGCCCTCGCCCTGGAAGGGGGCGGCATTGCCGGGCTGGTGTCTGACCTGCCACCGGCCATGGCCCTGGCCAGCTACCTGTCCGGCCACGCCCTGGCCTGTGGCCTGCTGACTCTGGTGCTATTGCCCCTGCTACCGGCACGCTACCGGGGCACCACACTGATGCCGACACTGTTCCTGTTCACCCTGCAGTTTGCCATTCCCTTTCTCGGCAGTCTGGGGGTCTTTACCGGTGTGCTGCTGGCGCTGTATCTACCCAGGGTCGAACGGGATATTCCCTGGCAGGAAGTGGATATTCCCGAGCTGCCATTTCAGCCGGTCAACATGGATCAGCAGGTCATCTACAGCGAGGGTGGCTTGCGACAGGTGCTGCGCGAGGCCGGCAGTATCGACAAGCGCCTGAAAGCCCTGCTGGCCACCCGGCAGATGGTCGATCGCGATGCTATCGAACTGCTTCGGGAAGCCCTGAAGGACCCGGCCGACGATGTCCGGCTGCTGGCCTATTCGATGCTGGAACAAAAGGAAAAGACCCTGGCCAGCCAGGCCCGGCGCCTGCAACTGGCCCTGGACGAACCCCAGGCGGATGACCGGCCCCGGCTGAAACGCCGCCTGGCCCAGGTGTGGTGGGAAATGGCGTATCTGGGGCTGGCCCAGGGCAGTCTGCGCAGCTACTACCTGGACAGCGCACGTCGGCTGCTGCTGGAGCTGACCGACACCCTCGCCATGCACAACGACTGGCGGCTGCTGGGCCGAGTGGAACTGGCCTTGGGCAATGTGATCGCCGCCAAACGGGCCTTCGATAACGCCCTCGACAAAGGCGCTCCCCACGAACTGATTCTGCCCTACCAGGCGGAAGTAGCCTTTCTGGAGCGGGATTTCCAGCGGGTACGCTTCTGCCTCGCCAGCCTCGCCCGATACCGTCCGCATCCGTCCGTCCGGGCGGTCATCGAGGGCTGGTTATGAGCGCCGATGTCACCCTGTTACTGGAAGGCACCTACCCGTTCATTCGTGGTGGTGTGTCGTCCTGGGTTCACCAGATCATTACCGGCCTGCCCGATTACACCTTCTCGCTGATCTTCCTGGGGGGCGATCCGGCCCACTATGGCGAGCAACAGTATGTGTTGCCCGACAACGTGGTGCATCTGGAGTGTCACTATCTGATGGATACCCAGGCGGTACGCAAGCCCAGCCCCCGGCGTGGCAATGCCGAGGCCTTCCGGCACCAGCGCACCCTGCACGACCAGTTTCGCAAGGGGGCGAATGTGCCTCCCCAGGTGCTGCACGAGGTGTTTAAATCACTGGGCACCCGCCAGGGCATCAGCCGCGAGGACTTTCTGTACAGCGAGGAAAGCTGGTCGATGATCGATGACAGCTACCGGCAGTTCTGCACTGAGCCGTCATTTGTCGATTATTTCTGGACCATCCGGATTATGCACTCGCCGCTGTTCCAGTTGGCCGAGATCGCTCGCAGCCTGCCAGAGACCCGCCTGGTGCACGCCATCTCCACCGGCTATGCCGGCTTGCTCGGCGCCATGATCAGCGAACAAAGGGGCATTCCATTCGCCCTAAGCGAACACGGTATTTACACCAAAGAGCGCAAGATCGACCTGTCCCAGGCCCAGTGGATTCAGGACCCCAGTGACCAGGTCAGCGCCAACATCAATGACCAGCTCGGGTATATCCGCCGGCTGTGGATCCGGTTCTTCGAAGCCCTGGGCCGCCTCACCTACCAACAGGCCGATCCGATTGTCTCGCTGTACCGGGGCAACCAGGCCCGGCAACTGGCCGACGGCGCCGAGCCCGGGCGCACCCGGATCATTCCCAATGGCATTGATCCGGCCCGGTTCGACGCCGCCCGGGCCGCCCGGCCGGAGGCCATTCCGAAGGTCATGGGTCTGGTGGGCCGGGTGGTCCCCATCAAGGATATCAAAACCTTTATCCGGGCCATGCGCTCGGTGTGTGAGGTGGTTCCGGACGCGGAAGGCTGGATCGTCGGGCCGGAGGATGAAGACCCGGTGTACGTGTCGGAATGCCAGGAGCTGGTTCAGAGCCTCGGGCTGGAAAACCAGGTGCGCTTTCTCGGGTTCCGGAACGTGAACGACATCCTGCCGCAACTGGGCCTGATGGTTCTGACCTCCATTTCCGAGGCCCTGCCGCTGGTGATCCTGGAAGCCCATGCCGCCGGCCTGCCCTGCCTGGCCACCGATGTCGGTGCCTGCCGGGAGCTGCTGGAGGGTATGTCCGATGACGACCAGCAACTGGGGCGCAGCGGCTCGGTGGTGCCCATCGCCGATCCCGAAGCCACCGCCCGGGAAGCCATTCGCCTGCTGCTGGATGAAGACCTGTGGTATCGGGCCCAGAAAGCCGGCCTTGAGCGGGTGCGGCGCTATTACACCCTGGACAGCATGTTTGATGCCTATCGGGGCATATACCAGCAGGCCCTGGCGTCCACCGGGGAGACTCGCTGATGGCCGGTATCGGGTTCGAATTGCGGCGGATTCTCAAACGCGACAGCTTCACCAGCCTGCTGGGCGCCTACGGCCTGGCGGGGGTCATCAGCTCCGGCCCCTGGGTGCTGTCGGTACTGGGGGTCATGCTGATCGGCATTGTCAGTATCAACCTGGCGGTGGCCGGCTCGGCGGTGGTGCAGTTCCTGGTCTCGGTGACCTACCTGATGGCCATTTCCCTGACCCTGTCCGGCCTGTTCCAGCATGTGTTCACCCGCTGGGTGGCGGACCGGCTCTACGACCGCCAGAACGCCCGGGTCCTGCCCAACCTGATGGGCGTTATCTGGGTGTCCTGCCTGCTGGCGCTGGCGGTCGGGCTACCATCGGTGCTCTGGCTGTTTCCCGGCACCAGCACGGTCTACAAGCTGCTGATGCTGGCCAACTTCGTGGTGCTGTGCAATCTGTGGCCGGTCACGATCTTTCTGTCGAGCATGAAGTCCTACCGCCGCATTGTGATCATCTTTGCCCTGGGCTATGCCACAGCCATAACCGCTTCGCTTCTGTTGGCGCGGTTCGGCCTGGAGGGGCTGCTGGCGGGCCTGCTGCTGGGCCACAGCCTGCTGTTTTTCAGTTTCTTCTACACCATTATCCGGCAGTACCCGGGCGATGGCCTGGTCCGGTTCGATTTTACCCGGCGCAGCCAGATTTTTCCGACCCTGATCTTCACCGGCCTGCTGTTCAATGCGGCGGTGTGGGCAGACAAGTTCATTTTCTGGTTTCATCCGGACACCTCGCAACCGATCATTGGCGCCCTGCGCGCGTCGATCATCTACGACCTGCCCATCTTCCTGGCGTACCTGGCCATCATTCCGGGCATGGCGGTGTTTCTGGTGCGCATGGAAACCGACTTTTCCGAGGCTTACGAGCGCTTTTACAACGCCGTGCGGGAAGGGGACACTCTGGGCCGCATCAACGGCTTTCGGGACGATATGGTGCGGGTGGCCCGCAATGGCATCTACGAGATCTGCAAGGTCCAGGGCCTGACTGTCATTGTGCTGTTCCTCTGGGCCGATGAACTGTTGTCAGCCATTGGCATCTCAACCTTGTACCTGCCGCTGTTCTACATTGATCTGGTGGCGGTGAGCATCCAGTTGATCCTGCTGGCCATCCAGAACGTGCTGTTCTATCTGGACGCCCGGGGCATCAACGTGATCCTTTGCGCACTGTTCTTCGCCACCAATATCCTGTTCACTCTGGTGACCATTGAACTGGGAGCTTCGTTCTACGGCTATGGCTACGCCGGCGCCACACTGGTGTCGGCACTGACCGGGCTGGCCCTGCTGTCACGCAAGTTCGACCGGCTGGAGTATGAGACCTTTATGCTACAGGGGCGCTAGCCCTATCGCGGTAGAGCAAAAGCGCCAACCCCTGCCGGCGTCAATCAGGGGCGCTTGGTCACCGCCATGGTCAGCCGGGAGATACAGGTGGTCTTGCCCTGCTCGTTTTCCAGGCGGATTTCCCAGACCTGGGTGGCACTGCCGATGTGAATGGCCCGAGCGGTCCCGGTCACCCAGCCGCCGGTTACCGGGCGAATGTGGTTGGCGTTGATGTCCAGCCCCACGGCGACGGTCTCCGGGTCTTTCAGGCAACAGTTGGCGGCCATGCTGCCCAGGGTTTCCGCCAGCACCACCGAGGCGCCGCCATGGAGAATACCGAACGGTTGAACCGTGCGCTCATCCACCGGCATACGACCTGTCACATAATCATCGCCGACCTCCAGGTATTCAATGCCCATATGGGACACCGCAGTATTGCGGCTGGATTCCATCAGTTGGTCAAGGTTCGGGGTTCGGGTCCAGATTGCCATGGGGAAAAGGCCTCCACAAAACGGATTTCAGAATGTTGGAGTGCCAGTCTAACCAGATAGGATGCGAACGACTATCGGAAAATGGTCACAGCAAACGCATCGGCATGAAATCAGGGTTTCGGTTGCGCCAGATACTTGAGCACGAGGTCTTCATGCGTCCCTTCCATTTGCATGAGCTTTAGGGCGGCGCGGATATCGTCGGCGTACTCCAACACCGGAGAGTCCTTGGCCACGGCAATGTACGAACGCTCACCAGGCACAAAGAAGGGCGACACGGAAACGTCCAGGCCCAGGTGCCTGACGGTGTATTTGCCCACCAGTTCCGGAGCAATCACCACATCCACCCGACCCTTCTGCATCATCAGCATCAGGTTTTCGTAACGGGGAGCAGCTTCCTTGATGATCCGGTTGTCACTGTCAAACTGCCTGAAATAGGTCGCGCCTTCCAGCACACCAATGGCCCGGCCATACAGATCCGAATAATTATCGATCCGGTGCGACTCGTCGATGTAGAAAAACAGACGTCGCTCCGGAGGAAAGGCCGGCGCCACGAACTCCATGAACCGGGCCCGTTCCGGGGTTTTCACCGGCCCCAGGACAACATCGACATCCCCCTGCTGCACCATTCGAAGCACCCGGCGGAAGGGGGCTTCCCGGTAATGCACTTCCCAGCCCAGGCGAGCGGCAATCTCCTCAAAAATATCCACATAGAGGCCGGTACTTTCGTCGCCATCGATGATGCGGTAGGGCGGCGCATGATTGGCGCCCACCGTGATTTTCAGGCCCTTGACCGTTTCGGTGCCCTGTTGTGCCAACGCAGGGAGTGTCAACGCAGGGAGTGCCAACACCAACAGTAACGCGGTGATCAGTTGTCGCATTCTGCTCATCCTTCCTTGAATCGAGGCTGCCGGGTTCTCTTCACCAAAGCCGATTGTACAGAGTATAGCCACTTTAAAGTCCGTGCAGCCCGGATCGTCGTATTCGCTGGTTGAATTCCTGCCGTGCCGGCACAAGGTTTTACACAGACGCAGGAACACCCACCGATCATTCGCCAACAAAGAAGGACCGATTCCATGAAGATTCTGATGGTTCTGACATCCCACGACCAGATGGGCGATACCGGCCACAAGACCGGATTCTGGCTGGAAGAGTTCACTGCCCCGTTTTACGTATTCCGGGACGCCGGAGCGGGCATCACGATTGCCTCACCGAAAGGGGGCCAGCCGCCGATTGATCCAAACAGCGAATCCGAAGACGCACAGACAGAAACCACCCGGCGCTTCGCGAAAGACGCCCATGCAAAAGAGTCCCTCGCCAGCACCAAAAAACTGGCGGATGTGGATATGAATGAATACGACGCCGTGTTCTATCCCGGCGGTCACGGCCCGCTCTGGGATCTGGCCAACGATCCGAAATCCGTGGCCCTGATCAAGGCCGCGTACGAGCAGGACAAGGTGATTGGTGCCGTCTGCCACGCACCTGCCGTGTTCCGGGATGTCGAGATCAAGCCGGGACAGAACCTGGTCGGCGGCCGCAATGTCACCGGCTTCAGCAACAGCGAAGAGGACACCGTGGGGCTGACCGGTGTGGTGCCTTTCCTGCTGGAAGACATGCTCAAGGAGAAGGCCGGCCACTACACCCGGGGCGAGGATTTCACCCCGCACATTGTGGTCGACGGTAAACTGATCACCGGCCAGAACCCGCCGTCATCCGAAGGCACCGCGAAAGCGGTTATTCAGGCGCTTCAGGAAGGCTGACCAGCCCCCTGCTCTCCGGCGTGGCTTAGCAGTACGCCGGGGGCACCTGCTTCCAGCATCTCACGAATATGGCCGGGCACGGCGACCTTGGCCATTTCCGACGCCCGGATCATCACATAGACAAGATCGGCGTCCGCCACCAGAGCCTCATCCCCGTAACGGACGAACTCCAGGTGGAACGCAAAAGAGGTGTTACCAATCCGTCCGGGCCGGATACGTGCCTCCAGCACATCATCAAACCGCGCCGGCGACCGGTAATTCACCGTCAGGCTCACCACCTGGAAATCCAGATCCTGGTCCAGCAGGCGCTGGTAACTGCCGAACAGGGTGCGAATGTACTCGTTGATGGAAATATCCACGTAATCCGCATAGCGGGCGTTGAACACGACGCTCTGGGCATCGCACTCGCCGTAGCGGACGCGGAAGCGGAAGCGGAATGGCAGATCGGGCGATTCAGTCATATGGCATAACCTTCGGACAGGTAAAAGCACAGCCTAACCGATGCCGTTATGATTTTCCGCCCGCCTTGCCATTGAGCACCAGGTAACATCCGTAACCAATTACCACACCCCAGAACGCCGACGACAGGCCAAACAGCGACATGCCGGAGGCGGTGACAATGAACGTGATCAGCGAGGCCTCCCGGTGGCTGGCGTCTTCCAGGGCCGCCGACAGGTTTCCGCCAATGGCACCAAGCAGGGCCAGGCCCGCCAGTACGGCCACAAACGCCGCTGGCAGTGAGGTAAACAGGCTGACAATGGTGCCGGCAAACAGCCCGCCCACGAGGTAGAAAACCCCATTGAAGACGCCCGCGACATAGCGGCGGGAAGGGTCTTCATGGGCGTCCTTGCCGGTGCAGATGGCCGCCGTGATCGCCGCCACCACCGTGGTGATACCGCCGAAAAACGCCATGGGCAGTGACACCAGACTGGTCACCCCAATAATCGGCTTCGCCCTCACCGGATAGCCCGCACCCTGAATGATCGCCATGCCCGGCAGGAACTGCCCTGTCAGACTCACCAGCACCAGGGGAATGGCGAGGCTGAGGGTCGATGCCAGGTTCCATTCCGGCTTGATGAACTGCGGAACCGCGATGCTCCAGCGCACACCGGATAACGAAGCGCCTTCCAGGAAAACCGCCAGCATTACGCCCGCAATCAGCAACAATACCAGGGTGTATTTGGGGAACAGACGACGAAACGCCACATAGGACACCAGCATACCAATGGCCAGCGCCGGGGTGGTTTCAATGGCGGTAAACGCACCCACGCCAAACTGGAACAGGATGCCCGCCATCATGCCAGCGGCAACGCCCTTGGGAATGGCTCGCACAAAGGTGTCGAAGGTGCCGGAGACGCCAATGATAAAGATAATGATTGCGGCGGTGAGGTAGGCGCCAATGGCTTCATTCAGGGACAACTCCGGAAACAGCGTTACCAGTAGCGCCGTGCCGGGTGCGGACCACGCGGTCACCACCGGCGCCTTCAGCCAGAGTGACAGGACAATGCCGGAAATCGCCGCGCCCATGGAAATGGCCCAGACCCAGGAGGTCATCATCTCGGGAGAAATTCCAGCGCTGGCACCGGCCTGGAAGAAAATCGCCAGGGGCCCCGAATAGGACACCAGCACCGCAAGAAAGCCGGCCACGATGGCCGGCAGGGAAAGGTCTTTCAAAAACGACGCCATGGAGGTTTCCTTATTGTTAACCCAGATCACCCCCGGCAACCGGAATGACCGTACCGGTAATGTAACTGGCAGCATCGGACGCCAGGAACAGGATCGGTTCGGCCTGTTCGTCCAGGGTGCCGTAACGATGCATGAAACTGTTTTCTGTTGTCTGCTCAACCAGGGCCTGGTACCACGCCTTTTCCTGCACGCTCTGCTCTTTCGCGTTACGGGGCGTCAGCCGTGGGGGCGCCTCGGTACCACCGGGCGCGGCGGCATTCACGCGGATGTTGTGGGGCGCATATTCGTACGCCATATTCACGGTCATCGCGTTCACCCCACCCTTGGCCGCACCATAGGGCACTCGCATCAAGCCCCGCGTTGCCACGGAGGAAACGTTCACAATCACACCGCCCTTCTGCTCCAGCATGTAGGGCAATACCGCGCGACAGCACCACAGGGTGGTGAACAGTGACCGCTGGATTTCCTTCTCAATCTGCTCCGGCGTGTAGTGTTCGAATGGCTGCGCCCAGATGGTACCACCGACATTGTTGATCAGAATGTCGATGCGGCCAAACTGCTTATGCGCTTCCGCCATAATGGTTTCGGCGCCGGCCCAGGTTTCCAGGTTGGCCTGGACCGCGACCGCATCGGCGCCCTGGTCGCGCAGTTCGGCCGCGACCCCCTGCACGTAGTCGGCGATATCAACCAACAGCAGCCGGGCGCCTTCGGCGGCCGCCAGCCCGGCAACGCGTTTGCCGATACCCTGGGCGGCCCCGGTGATCACCATGACCTTGTTGGTGAAACGGTCTTTCATGCAACCTTCTCCCTGGCCGCCGGCGCGCTGGGTGCGAACTTCTCATAGTGGAACGAGTTCGGTTTGATGCCCTGCTCGCGGAAAAATCCGAGTACCGCATCCACCATCGGTGGGGGCCCACACAGGTAGACGTCCACATCGCCTTCGTTCAGGGGGGCTTCATCCATGTGCTGGGTGACGTAACCCTTGCGCGGATGGCCGCTGTCGTCACCCGAGACCACCGTGACGTAGCTGAAGTTGTCCAGCTCTTCGGTAAAACGATCCAGGATGTCGAGGCACACCAGGTCGTCGTCATTGCTGACGCCGTACACCAGGTGCGTCGGCAGGTCGCAGCCGTTGGCCTTCATGTGTTCCAGTTTTGCCAGGAACGGCGCCAGGCCGGTGCCGCCCGCCAGCATCAGTATCGGG
This sequence comes from uncultured Marinobacter sp., assembly GCF_946886895.1. The sequence goes on from NZ_CAMPJO010000010.1 coordinate 36,130, forward strand.
CGCTCGATAGGGCGCAGGTAGAAGCTGCCCATGGGGCCGGTCAGGGTCACCTTGTCACCAGTACGGGCCTTGCCCACTAACCAGGAGCTCATCAGACCACCCGGCACGTTGCGAATCAGGAAACTCAGGTCGCGGCTGCCGGGTTTGGAGCTGAAGGAATAGGCGCGAGTCTCCTCGGTGCCCGGCACCTGGATGTTCACGTACTGGCCCGGCAGGAAGGCGATGTCATCGTCCGCGGTGATCTTCAGTTCGATGGACGTGGGCGAGATCAGGTTGACCTCGGCCACGGTACCGGTGACGTTGGCATTGCCGGTCTTGCACATAGTGGACGCGACAGGCACTTCCACCACGCAATCGCTGGAGGGCACCATCTGGCAGGTCAGCACCATGCCCTGCCCGGCTTCCTCGTCAGACAGCGCTTCGTCAATGTATTCCTCACCCAGGTCGAACTGGCCCTGATGGCAGGCGCCCTTGCAGGTGCCGCAAACGCCATCGGAGCAGTCCATGGGCAGATTGATCTGCGCACGGTAGGCGGCATCGAGAACCGTTTCGCCTTCGTTGCAGGACACAAAACGGGTAACGCCGTCTTCAAAGTTAAGCGCGATGTTGTAACTCATGATGTTGCTCTCCCCATCAATTACAGGTGGTAAACGTCCAGCACCTGATTGATGCAATCGTTGTTCAGAACCAGTCGCTTCTCCCGGATCAGCGGCTGTTCGCCGGTGATGTCCAGGGTGTAGAAGGAGGTGCCGAAGAATTCAGCCGTCTTCTTGTAGCGATAGGCCTTGGTCAGCCAGTTAAACCGCAGCTTCACTTCGTTCTCGTCCTGGGACAGGATCTCCAGGTTACTGGTGAAGTGCGTGGTGCGCGGCTCCGGCATGGAGCTGGCCCCGGAACGCTCGGTCTTGATCCGGTAAATCCGGTCTTCCAGGCCTTCCTTGTTGGGGTAGTAGATGAGCGAGATCTCGCTTTGCGGATCCTCGGTCAGCTCATCGTCGTCATCCCACGCCGGCATCCAGTAGGTGACGTCGTCGTGGTAGCATTCCAGCCACTGGTCCCACTCACGGTCGTCCAGGAAACGGGCTTCGCGAATGATGAACTGCTCGATGTCGTGATAGCTCAGGCTCATGCCGACGCCTCCTCTGACGCTGTTGAACTTGAAGCGAGGGGAATGAAACGGGCACGCTCGGCCTCGATGGCGCGGGCCATTTCCACCTGCCAGTGCTGGTGATGGTTCACGTACAGACCTTCGTCGTCCGGCCGCGCGCCACTCATGATCGGTTTCATATCGATCTGGTTGGCGTGCTCGTCCGGGCCGTCGATCCAGTGTGCGGCGCCACGGCTCATGTCGTTCCAGCGCATGTCGCGGGCTTCATAGCCGCTCTGGCAGGCGCGGAACTCTTCCAGGTCATCCGGAGTGCCCATGCCGGTCACGTTGAAGAAATCCTCGTACTGACGGATACGCTTGGTACGCAGCTCCGCCGGCTCGTTCTTCGGGCCAAAGGCGTAGATGGTCACTTCCGTCTTGTTCACGTCAATGGGCCGGGTCACACGGATCTGGGTGGAGAACTGGTCCATCAGGTAAACGTTCGGGTACAGGCACAGATTCTTGGTGGTGCGGACAATGGAATCGGCACGGGCCTCGCCGTAGGTCTTTTCCAGACGCTCCAACTGACTGAAGATCGGGCGCACTTCCGGGTTCAGCAGGCGGGTCCACAACATCATGTGGCCGTTCTCGAAGGAATAGAAACCGCCTTCGGCCGACCAGCTCTTGGCGTCAACCGCCTCGGTGCCGCCCTTGTCGTAGTTCCGCTGGCCCATGGTGGACAGGTAGTTCCAGTGCACGGTGCCGACGTGGTAACCGTCCGCGCCGTTCTCGGCGGTCAGTTTCCAGTTGCCTTCGTAGGTGTAGGTCGAGCTGCCACGAAGGATTTCCAGGCCGTCTTCCGACTGATCCACGATGTTGTCGATGATCTTGGTGGTCTCCCCCAGATGCTCCTCGAGAGAAGCCACATCGGCACTGAGGCTGCCAAACAGGAAGCCACGGTAGTTGCCGAACTTCGGCATTTCCTTGAGGTCGTGGGAGCCGTCGGTGTTGAACTGCTCCGGGTAGCCGCCCTTCTTCTGATCTTTCGCCTTCAGCAGTTGACCGTCGTTACGGAACGTCCAGCCGTGGAACGGGCAGGTGAACGACGTCTTGTTGCCCCGCTTCTTGCGGCACAGGGTGGCACCTCGGTGCGAACAGGTGTTAAGGATGGCTTTCAGCTCGCCATCCTTGGTGCGGGTGATAATCACCGGCTGGCGACCCACGGTCACCGTGAAGTAGTCACCCGGCTCCGGAATCTGACTTTCGTGAGCCAGGTACACCCAGTTGCCTTCAAAAATGTACTTCATTTCCAGGTCAAACAGTTCACGATCCGTGAAAATGCCCCGGTCGCACTGGTAGCGGCCGGTGTCCGGGTCCGCGACAACGGCATTGCGAACCTTGTCGGCGAGTTGTTCGAGTTTGTTGCTCATGTCATCCCACTCCTCTTGTTGTTGGCTCGCGCTTACGCCGCGTCGGTTTCCAGGGCGCGTTGACGGGCATGGCGTTGCTGGAGTTCCGGCTTGTCCGTGGCAACCAGGGCTACATTGAACTCAACTTCGGTGATCGGCCCGTTCACCCCATGCTTGGCAGCAGTCTCGGAGTGCTCGACGCGGCGGGCTTCCACCACCAGCTCTTCCCGGGTGGCAAAGGCAAAGTCGCTGTAGGTGTACTCGTCACCCGCGATGTTGACCTGGGTGGTCAGGTGCTTGTAACCCGGCTTTGAAACGAAGTAGTGGATATGCGCCGGGCGTTGGCCGTGGCGGCCCAGCTGGTTCAGCAACTGCTGGGTGGAACCTTCGGGCGGGCAACCATAACCGGAGGGCATGATGCTCTGGGCGGCGTAACGGCCCTCGGCATCGGTCTTGATGCGACGGCGCAGGTTGTACTCGCTCTGGGACTGATCGAAGTAGGAGTAAGCACCCTTGCTGTCGGCGTGCCAGATATCAACAACCGCGTTAGCCAGCGGCGCGCCATTTTCGTCGGTGATCTGACCCTTGATCAGGATCACTTCGGCGTCTTTATCGGAGCCGTCATCCATGCGGGCGAAACGTTCGCTGATGGGGGCACCGGCAACGTACAGCGGGCCTTCAATGGTGCGGGGCGTGCCGCCGGTCAGGCCAGCCTGCTCGTCTTCGGCGTCCTGGCGGATGTCCAGGTAGCGGTCCATTCCCAGGCCCGGGGCCAGCAGGGCAGCTTCACCGTTCGCGCCCAGTTCGCCCACGTAGTAAACAGCGCTCCAGAACTCTTCAGGCGTGACGTCAAAATCTTCCACGATCTGGAAAATATCGTGCATGACGCGATGAACAATCTTCTTCATGCGCTCGTTACCGCCTGCCTGGTCGAAGCCAGCCACTTTTTCCAGCAGCTCTTTCACATCGTTGGTTTGCATGGTCTTAACGGTCATTGTCGGTCTCCTCGGTCTTTTGTTTTTGTTGCTCAAGACATCCCATCAGTTGGCAACAACGTATTTCTGTCGTTCGCCTGTGAAGGCGACTCCGGTGTTAACGATCGTCCTCATGAATGGAGGACGGATGACGGCACAGCGGTGCCACGGTGATGTCCATATAAGGGAACAGCGGCAAGTTGCTGATCAGGTCCTGTAATTCGGCGTTGTCTTCCACATCAAAAATGCTGACGTTGGCGTAGCTGCCCGCCACCCGCCACAGATGGCGCCACTTGCCCCTCGACTGCAGATCCTGGGCGTAGGCCTTTTCCCGGGCCTTGATGTCCGCCGCAACTTCTGCGGGCATGTCGTGCGGAATGTTCACCTTCATTTCAACTTTGAACAGCATGTGTGCCTCTCCGTTTATGAATGCTGCCGGTGCCTTCAGGCCTTCCGGCGATAGAAAGCGAGCTTGTCTTCGTCAATGTCGATACCCAGGCCCGGGCCCGTGGGCAGGTCCACACCGTTGTCGTGGAAATTCAGCGGCTTGACCACGATGTCGTCTTTCATTAACAGCGGGCCGAACATTTCAGTGCCCCAGCGCAGGGATTCCAGGGTTGACCAGGCGTGCAGCGCGGCCACTGTGCCGACCGTGCCCTCCAGCAGGGTGCCGCCGTACAGGCCGATACCCGCCGCCTGGGCAACGGCTGCCTGTTCCAGGGCCCGGGCGGGGCCGCCAGCCTTGGCGATCTTGAGGGCAACGGCACCGGAGAACCCGGCGGCGGCCAGGCTGTACATGTCACTGGCATCGGCCACCGACTCGTCGGCCAGGATGGGCAGGTAAAACTTCTGCGACAGGCGCACCAGCGCGGCGTCATCTTTCATCGGTGTGGGCTGCTCCACCAGATCAATGCCGGCGGCCTGTAATTCCGCCATGCCCCTGGCCGCGGTGGCTTCGTCCCACGCCTGATTCACATCCACGCGGACACTGGCGGCTTCACCGACGGCAGCCTTGATGGCCGCTACGTGGCGGACGTCGTCCATCAAGGGCCGGGAGCCGATCTTGAGCTTGAAATCACAGTGGCGCCCGGTTTCGATCAGGCTGAGGGCTTCTTCGATGTCTTTTGCCGTGTCACCACTGGCCAGGGTCCAGAGCACTGGAAGGTGCGAATGCACCGCACCGCCAAGCAAATCGGACACCGGGCAGTTCAGGCGCTTGCCCTGCAGATCCAGCAACGCGGTTTCAATCGCAGACTTGGCGAGGTTGTTGCCACGGGTTGAGCGGTTTAACATTACCCTTAAGGTATTGCTGTTATCCGAAGGCTGCCCAATCAGTTGCGGCCTGAAATAGGTGTCAATGGTAAGTTTCACGCTTTCAGGGCTTTCCGGGCCGTAGGCCAGGCCACCGATGGTGGTGGCTTCCCCTAACCCTTCGAGGCCACTGGAATCCTTCAGTCGCACAATCACCATGGTCTGAACCCCCATGGTTGTCATCGACAGCTTGTGCGGCCGGATGGTCGGGATATCGACCAGAATGGCTTCGATGGACTGAATGGTGGCGGACATGGGCTCTCCGAATCGCAAGTTAAAATACCTGTAATTCGAACAGTACGAAGTTTCACGGATATGAACCAATATTGATTAAGTACTAACCGATACCCTGGAGGTATGGATGGAGCTGAGACACCTGCGGTACTTCGTGGCGGTGGCCGAAGAGCTTAACCTGACCCGGGCGGCGGAAAAGCTGTTCATCGCGCAACCACCGCTGACCCGGCAGATCAAACAGCTTGAAGAAGAGGTGGGCGTTGCGCTGTTTCTCCGCAAACCCCGGGGTCTGGAGCTGACGTCCGGTGGCGAATACTTCCTGGAACAGGCGCACCAGATACTGCATAAAGTCGAGGCCACGGTGGAGGACACCCGACGAATTGCCCAGCATCGCAAAACCGTTTTCTCCATCGGCTTTGTGCCGTCCGTATTCTATGGCCAGTTGCCGCTGATGGTCCGGCGCCTGCGCCGCAACAAAAACCTGGAAATCATCCTCCATGAGCTGAAAACCCGGGAGCAGGTGGACGCCCTGAAAAGTGGCAAAATCGACATCGGCTTCGGCAGGGTGCGGATTGACGATCCGGACGTGGACCAGGAACTGCTGTTCGACGAGCCCCTGATCGCCGCCTTGCCCGCCGGCCACCCACTCACCCGGCACCCGCCGTCCATGACGGAACTGGCCGGCTGGCCCTTGGTCACCTTTCCGTCCGGGTCGGGGCCGAACTTTGCCGACATCACCCTGGGCCTGTTTCACCGCAGAGGGTTACGGGTCAATGTGATCCAGCAAGTGAATGATGTGCAGACAGCGCTGTCGCTGGTGGCCTCCGACATGGGCTTCACCCTGGTCCCCGAGCAGGTTCGGCGGCTGCATCGGGAAGGGATTGATTACATGCCCCTGGAAGACGACAACATCACCACGCCGGTGATTGCGTCCCGGCGAAAAGGCGAAAACCCCAACGCGGTGATGCGTCTGGCCAATACCATCCTGGACGAACTGGTGCAGAACCGGTTGACCGGAAGGTATCCGTGACAGGAGTGTGTCGGATTACGGCTGCGCCTAATCCGACAAGGTCATCGCGTCGTCCGCCGCATCGCCTCGGCCGCCTGCTGCAACCGCGGCAAATACACCCCCATCAACGTCTCCATATCCACCCGAGCCGCATTGGTGCTGATGTTGATCGCCCCCAGCAATTCACCATCACCGGCAAATACTGGCACTGCGACGGAACGAAGGCCTGAGTCCAGCTCCTGATCAACAATCGAATAGCCCTGCTCGCGAACCCTGTCGACTTCCGTGCGTAGCAGGCCTTTATCGATGATCGAGGCGTCGGTGAAGTGCTCCAGTCGAACCCGCTCCAGAAAGGCCTCCCGTTCCGCTTCCGACAACTGCGCCAGCAACACCCGCCCCATGGAGGTATAAGCGGCCGGCAAGCGAGTGCCTACCGACAGGGTAATCGCCATTAACCGGTGCCTCGCCGAGGAACGCACCACGTAGACCACGTCGTCACCGTCCAGCACCGCCAGCGAGGATGATTCCCCAAGCTCAGCGGTGATGCCTTCCAGGTATTGCTGAATCACCGCCCGGTACTGGTTCGACGCCTGATAGGCATAACCCAGCTGCAATACCCGAGGGGTCAGCTCGAACTGCCGGCCATTGCGCTTAACAAACCCCAGGGCATGCAAAGTCAACAGGAAGCGCCGTGCCTTGGCCCGGTCCATAGCCGTCCGCGCCGCCACTTCGCTCAGGGTCATGCGGGGATGCTCGGCATCAAAGGCCTGCAGCACCTCCAGCCCCGAGGCCAGGGCGCCCACGTAATCCCGGTCTCCCGGATTAAGAATCTGTTCGTCCATTCGGGCTCCTTCAGCGCCTTGGGAAATCCGTATGAGCGCATGGTATCAGTTGGTTCGCTCTCCGAACATCCGTGCAATTTTGCCAGCTGGTGAAAATTTGTACTTGACGACAGCAAAACCTTCGAGCCATTATGTTCGCATATTAAACATATGTTCGTATATCGAACTCTCACAATCACTGCAATGGAGACACTGCAATGGCTGAATTTCTCTCCCTTCAGGATGCCGTGAGCCGCCACATCAGCAACGGCGACACGGTCTGTATGGAAGGCTTCACGCACCTGATTCCATTCGCGGCAGGCCACGAGATCATCCGTCAGGAAAAGCGTGACCTGACCCTGATCCGTATGACCCCGGATCTGATCTACGACCAGATGATCGGCGCCGGCTGTGCCAAAAAACTGATCTTCTCCTGGGGCGGGAACCCCGGCGTAGGCTCCCTGCACCGGCTGCGGGATGCGGTTGAGAAAGCCTGGCCCAACAAGCTGGAGATTCTGGAACACAGCCACGCCGCCATGGCCTGTGCCTACGAAGCGGGTGCCGCCGGCCTGCCGTTCGCGGCCCTGCGCGGTTATGTGGGCAGCGACCTGCCGAAAGTGAATGACCAGATCAAATTCATTGACTGCCCGTTCACCGGTGAGCGCCTGGCCGCCGTGCCGTCCGTGCGCCCGGATGTGTCGGTGATTCACGCCCAGCGAGCTGATCGCAAAGGTAACGTGTTGATTGAAGGAATCGTGGGGATTCAGAAGGAAGTCGTGCTGGCCGCCAAGCGCAGCATCGTGACGGTGGAAGAAATCGTCGACGACCTGGGCGCCGGCGTGAACGCTTGCGTGCTGCCGTCCTGGGCGATCACCGCCATCGCCGAGGCACCGAAAGGCGCCAGCCCGTCCTATGCCCTGGGCTATTACGACCGTGACAACGCCTTTTACAAAGAATGGGACGGCATCGCCCGCAACCGGGACACCTTCCAGACCTGGCTGAAAGAAAACGTATTCGAGAAAGGAGCCGCGTGATGAGCCTTGAATTTACCGCCTCGGAAATGATGAGCGTCACTGCCGCCCGCGCACTGACCAGCGACATGACCTGCTTCGTCGGCATCGGCCTGCCCAGCGAGGCCGCCAACCTGGCCCGCCTCACCCACGCGCCCGATGTCACCCTGATCTACGAATCCGGCACCCTGCAAACCAAACCGGATGTGCTGCCGCTGTCCATCGGCGATGGCGAACTGTGCGAATCCGCCCTGACCACGGTCGCCGTGCCGGAAATGTTCCGTTACTGGCTGCAGGGCGGGCATATCAGCGTCGGCTTCCTGGGCACTGCCCAGATTGACCGCTACGCCAACCTCAACACCACGCTGATCGGCGACTACCGGGAGCCGAAAGTCCGCCTGCCCGGCGGCGGAGGCGCTCCGGAAATTGCCACCAATGCGAAAGAAGTGTTCATTACCGTGAAGCACTCCAAGCGCACCTTCGTGAAGGATGTGGACTTCGTGACCACCGTCGGCTTTGGTCGGGATGGCAAGGCCCGGGACAATGTCCCTAATATCGGCCGCGGCCCGACGGTGGTGATCACCGACCTCTGCATCCTGAAGCCGGATCCGGACACCAAAGAACTGGTGGTCACCTCCCTGCACCCGAACGTGACCCGGGAACAGGTGATTGAGGCCACCGGCTGGGAGATCCGGTTTGCCGACACGCTGGAGACCACGCCAGAGCCAAGCGCCAAGGAACTGGAAGTACTGCGTGACCTGAAAGCTCGCACTAACGCCCATCATGCCGGTCAACAATGAGGTCCACCATGACTAACGTCTATCTCTGCCACCCCCGCCGTTCGGCCATCGGCCGCTTCGGCGGCACCCTCGCCAGCGTTCGCCCGGATGATCTGGCAGCACACATTTTCAAAGCGGTTCTCGAACAGGCGCCGGAACTGGACCCGGCCGCCATTGACGAAGTGATGATGGGCTGCGCCAACCAGGCCGGCGAGGACAACCGTAACGTGGCCCGCATGTCCGCCTTGCTGGCGGGCCTGCCCACCTCGGTACCCGGCACCACGCTGAACCGCCTGTGCGGCTCCGGCATGGACGCTGTGGGCACCGCCTTCCGGGCCATTCGCGCCGGTGAGATGGAGTTGGTGCTGGCCGGCGGCGTGGAATCCATGTCCCGGGCACCTTACGTGCTGGGCAAAGCGGATTCTGCCTTCTCACGTGGCCAGAAGATCGAGGACACCACCATCGGCTGGCGTTTCGTGAACCCGCTGATGAAGAAACAGTACGGTATCGATTCCATGCCGGAAACGGCGGAAAATGTCGCCGAGCAATACAAGGTCTCGCGGGAAGATCAGGATCTGTTTGCCTTCCGTTCCCAGGAAAAGGCTGCGCGCGCCCAGAAGGAAGGACGCTTCGCCGAGGAAATCGTGCCGGTGTCCATTCCGCGCCGCAAGCAGGATCCACTGCTATTCGATACGGACGAACACCCCCGTGAAAGCACGCTGGAGAAACTCGCCACCCTGCCCACCCCATTCCGTGAGAACGGCAGCGTCACCGCTGGCAACGCCTCCGGTGTGAATGACGGCGCGGCCTCCATGCTGGTCGCCAGCGACAGCGCCGTGAAAGCCCACGGCCTGAAACCGATGGCGAAAATCCTGGGCATGGCCACCGCCGGTGTGGAACCTCGCGTCATGGGCATTGGCCCGGTACCCGCCGTGCGTAAATTGCTGGAAAAGCAGGGCATCGGTATTAGCGACATTGACGTTATCGAGCTCAACGAGGCCTTTGCCGCACAAGGACTGGCCGTGTTGCGAGAACTGGGTGTCGCCGACGACGATCCCCGGGTAAACCCGAATGGCGGTGCCATCGCACTGGGCCACCCGCTGGGCATGTCCGGTGCACGCCTGTTGCTGACCGCCGCCCACCAGCTGCAACGCACCGGGGGCCGCTACGCCCTGTGTACCATGTGCGTGGGCGTGGGCCAGGGTATTGCTACACTCATCGAACGGGTCTGAAACCAAGGAGCCACCATGGCATTTCTGAAACACAACGGCCGCACGATCTGCTACCGCTTGCTGGGTGACAACAACAAACCGCTGTTGATACTGGCCCATCCCCTGGGCATGACCCAGGGCGTGTGGGACGACATGATTCCAGCGTTACTGGAAAGCTTCCGGATCATGACCTGGGATCTGCCGGGGCATGGCGCAAGTGCAGCCTGGCCGGAGGAGTCCGACCGAATCACCCCGGAAGACCTGGCCGGGGAAGCACTGGCACTGGCAGCGTTGGCCGGTGCCGAGACCTTTCACTTTGTCGGCACATCCATTGGCGGTGCTATCGGACAGCAGCTCATCAGCCAGCACGCTGACAAACTCCTCTCCGCCACGCTCACCAACACCGGTGCCGTTATCGGCACACCCGAGGCCTGGAACACCCGCTCCGCCAACGTAGTGGAGCTCGGTCTCAGTGCCATGTCGGTGGATATCGTGCCGCGCTGGTTTGGCCCTGCGGCCTGTGAACAGCAGCCGGCTCTGGTAGAGGGTTGGCGCGTGATCATGGGGCGCGGTGACGACCGCAGTTATGCCCTGCTGTGCGAGCTGCTGGGCCGGGCTGATTTCCGGGAGCAACTCAGCGGGCATCCGGTGCCGCTTCGCTTGATTGCCGGCGCGGACGACGTGGCCACGCCACCGGAAGCGCTCCAGGCGCTGGCCCAATTCAGTGGCGCGCCGAAACCGCTCATTCTGGAGCAAGTCGGCCACGTTCCTTCGGTGGAATGCCCTGACCGGTTCAGCCAGATTCTGATCGATCATCTGCCCTGACCGCCGCCCCTGAAGCCAGGCCGGGGTGCTTCCCGACCTGGCCTCCTGTTTCCCGCCACACCCGCTTTTCAGGATGCGGATAAACCTCTGCATCAAGCGGATAGGCTCTCCCTCAAATATCCCTTAGCGTTTCCGCACAATGCGAACCCTTGCCCAGCGGAAACAGAACCATGGACAACACCGTCACTTTCGAACAACAAACCTCGGCATCCGGATCTTCCAAAGCGCCCGTCTACGGAACACTGAGTCTGGCAATCGCCGGCACTACGGCAATGATCACCATGGCCGACAACGCCGTCTTGGCCATTCTCGCGGCCATCACCCTTGGACTAACAGCCACCGGCCTTGTTCTCTGCACCAGAATGCAGCCGGCCACCATTACGATCAGGGAACCAGCGCCCACGCCCGAGGCCATGCCTGAACCGGTTCACGAACCGGAAGTGCAAACGCCCGAGCCAGAATCGCAGGACCCCACCCTGCTCCGCCATCTGGACGACCTGCGCAGCAACGTGGATGTGATCCTTGAGGAAATGGCGGAAGCCGGCAAACTGGCCAAAGCGTCCGGCGCCAACGTGGCCAAGAGCGCCAGCAGTATTTCCGGGTCCGAAGCCTCGATTCGGGAACTGGCCAACTACATGACCCGGATCGACGAGGTATTTACCGAGCTGGGCAGACAATCCGGGGAAATCAGTACCATCGTGGGTAATATTCAGGACATCGCCAAACAGACCAACCTGCTGGCATTGAATGCATCCATCGAGGCGGCCCGTGCCGGCGAGCACGGTCGCGGCTTTGCCGTGGTTGCCGACGAGGTGCGCCACCTGGCGGTGCGTGCCAATGAATCCAGCGAGGGCATTCGTGCCATTGCCAACAACCTGAATGCCACCTCGGTAGAGGCGGGCAACGGCATGGAACGGATCCGGGAGTCGTGCAACCAGTGTCTGGGCCTGTCTGGTGAGGCCTTACAGGCGATGAAGGATATCCAGACGGGCGCGGTGGCCCGGATGGAAGTGGTGCAAGGTATTACCGACCGGCTGCAGGTTCAGCGGGAACTGACCAACCGACTGTTCTCCGACCTGAGTTGAGGAGCCTGAGTTGGCAGCTCCCTTGGTTGCGAATGCTTTAATTCCAGTCCCGCTGCAACCACCGGACACCCCTGTGCAGAAAACGGATATTCCTCCAGCTCCCACACGCCTCTAATGGAAGTACCGCACAACAACAAATTGAGGTGTTGAAATGACCCGTACCAGAACCCTGGCCAGCGCTATGCTGGCAACCACCCTCACCGCCGGACTTTCAACGTCCGCCCTGGCCGCCGCCGACCCGGTAAAGATCGGACTGATGCTGCCCTTCAGCGGCATTTACGCGCAGCTGGGTGAAGCCGGACGCGATGGCCTGAAACTGGCGCTGAAACAGAGCGCGGCCGAACTGGACGGTGTCACCTTCGAGTACATCGCCCTGGATACCGAGGCCAAGCCCGCCCGGGCGCCGGAACTGGCGTCTTCCCTGCTGAACCAGCACAACGCTGATTTCATTGTCGGGCCGGTTCATTCCGGTGTCGCCATGGGCATGATCAAGATGCTGCGCGGCAAGGACACTGTCATGATTATCCCGAACGCCGGGGCTGCGGCCGCCACTGGCCCCCTGTGCGCACCAAATATCTTCCGGACCTCGTTTTCATCCTGGCAGCCTTCCTATCCCATGGGCCAGGTGGCTCTGGATAAAGGTTATGAGAAGGTGTATGCGATCAGCTGGAACTACGGCATGGGCCGCGAGAGCCTGGATGCATTCGAGGAATCCTTTACCGCCGGTGGCGGCGAGATTGTCGAGAAGGTGTTGCTGCCCTTCCCGTCCACCAACTTCCAGCCTCATATCAGTGATATCGCCGCCACCAACCCGGATGCGGTGTTCACCTTTTTTGCCGGAGGCGGCGCCATCAAGTTTGTGAAGAACTACGACGCCATGGGCCTGCGCGGAAAGATCCCACTGCTGGGCTCCGGCTTCCTGACCGAGGGGACCCTTGAGGCCCAGGGCCCGGCGGCCGAAGGCGTGATGACCACGCTGCACTACGCCGAGCAACTGGACGTTCCGGCCAACCAGGCCTTCCGTGAGGCCTTCAACACCGAATACGGCCATTACCCGGACATCTACGCGGTGCAGGGTTACGACGCTGGCCTGGCAATCGCCAACACCATTGAGAAGCTGAACGGTGACATCACGGATAAGCAGGCGGTGATCAGCACCATGGAAAAACTCACCATCGACAGCCCGAGGGGGGAATTCACCTTCTCGAAAGCCCACAACCCGATTCAGAACATCTATCTGCGGGAAGTGAAAGATGGCGTGAACGTGGTGCAGAGCATTGCCGCCAAGTCGCTGGAAGATCCGGCTCGCGGCTGCAAGCTCTGATACCGGCTGCCGTACCCCCGGCCACCCGCCGGGGGCATTTCCGAGATGAAGCGCCTGCCTGAACCGAACCGCATTCCCCGTAAACCCGTTGGGTACCGTTATGTCGACCGAACTCTTCTTTGTACAACTGATTAATGGCATCCAGTACGGATTGCTGCTGTTCCTGATCGCCTCCGGCCTGACCCTGGTGTTCGGCGTGATGGGCATTCTCAACCTGGCTCACGGCTCCATGTACATGGTGGGTGCCTATCTGGTGTGGTATTTCGTGAACGTAACCGGCAGTTTTACGGTTGCGGCAGCGCTGTCCGCGGTGATTGCGCTCGGGCTGGGCATCCTGATCGAGCGATTGCTGATACAGCGGCTCTACAACCGAAACCACCTGGACCAGGTACTGCTGACCATCGGCATGATCTTTGTTTTCAATTCCCTGCAAAGCATCCTCTGGGGCAACGATCCCTATGGGGTCTCCGTGCCGGATGCCCTCGGCGCCGCCATTCCGTTTACCGAAAACTCCAGCTACCCGGTCTATCGCATTTTTGCGGCCGTGGTCTGTGTCGCGATCGCCGGGGCCCTGTATTTCGTGGTGAGCAAAACCCGCCTGGGCATGCTGATTCGCGCGGGCGAATCCAACCGGGAGATGGTCGAGGCGCTGGGGGTCAACATCCGGACCCTGTACACCGTTGTGTTCGCCATCGGCGTCATGCTGGCCGCCATTTCCGGCATCATCGCCGCCCCCATGCGCTCAATTGTCCCGGGCATGGGCGAAAGCGTGCTGATTACCTGTTTTGTGGTGGTGGTGATCGGTGGCATGGGCTCCATCAAGGGCGCTTTCGTCGGCGCGCTGCTGGTGGGGGTGATCAGCACCTTTGCCGCCGTGCTGATGCCGAGTATGTCCAACATGGTGATTTACATCTTTATGATCCTGGTGTTGCTGGTGAAGCCCCAGGGCCTCTTTGCCAAATAATCGGGAGCCGATCATGATCTTTGAAAAACGCACCGAACGCCTGTTTCTGCCGGTGTTTTTGCTGATTGTTCTGTGCCTTCCGCTGTTCCTGGAGGCCAATTCCTTCTTCGTGAGCAAGGTCACCACCGTTCTGATCCTGGCGACCTTTGTGATGTCTCTGGATTTCCTGGTCGGGCGTGTTGGCCTGGTCACCCTGGGCCACGCCCTGTTCTATGGCCTGGGCGGCTATCTGTTCGTGATCATTGCCCCGGAATACGAGGCCGTGAATTTCTGGCTGTACACGTTCTACGTGTGTGCCCTGGCTGCCCTGATTGCCCTGGTGGTTGGCGTGGTCGTGCTCCGCACCAGCGGCATCTACTTCATCATGATTACCCTGGCCATCTCGCAAATGGCCTATTACTTTTTCTTCGACTCCCTGGATTTCGGCGGCAGCGACGGCGTGTTCATTTTCATGAAACCGGAAACCAGCATCTTCGGCCTGAGTTTCCTGAATCTGGACGATCCGATGCACTTCTACTATCTGGCGGTACTGTCCCTGTTCAACACCCTGCTGTTCCTGAAGCTCATCCTCCGTTCCCGGTTCGGGCGCATTGTTGAAGCCAGCCGGCAGAACCCCGAACGCACCGAAGCCCTGGGCTACAACATTTTTGCATTCCGCCTGATCAGCTACGTGATCGCCAGCACCCTGGGTGCCTATGCGGGCTTCCTGTTCGCGCTCCAGTACGGTTTTGTGAACCCGTCGTTCCTGACCTGGGAAATGTCTGGCACCGCGCTGGTGATGTCCATTCTCGGCGGCATGGGCACGATTTACGGCGCCATTCTCGGCACCTTCGCCTACGAGGGACTGCAGTACCTGTTTGAGCACCTGACCGAGGAATGGCTGCTGTTCATGGGCGCGGCCATCATCCTGATGGTGATTGTGCTGCGCAAAGGCCTGGCCGGTTACCTCGAAAAATTGCTGGAGAAATAATCATGGCCAACGACATCATTCTGGAAACCGAATCCCTCAGCAAGCACTGGGGCGGTATCAAGGCACTCAACGATATTTCGCTGCGGTTCCACGACCGCCAACTGCACGGCGTGGTCGGCCCCAACGGCGCCGGCAAGAGCACCCTGCTGAACATGCTGTGCGGCACCCTGAAGCCCACCAGTGGTTGTATCTTTCACAAGGGCGAGCAGATTGACGGCATGAAACCCTGGACGTTCGTGCGCCGGGGAATCGGCCGGAGCTTCCAGAAAACCAACATCTACACCGACGCTACTTGCCTTGAAAACTGCGCGGTGGCGGCCCAGCGCCGGTTTGCCGGCAGCTTCAATCTGTTTGCCTCAAGGCACACCAACCAGCGGGTGACCGAAGCCGCGGAAAAAGCGCTGCATCAGGTGGGCCTCGAAAGCCGGATTCATACCGTAGCCGCCGAGATCTCCTATGGCGAACAGCGCCAGCTCGAGCTGGCCATGGTGCTGGCGACGGATCCCTGCATCCTGCTGCTGGACGAGCCCATGGCGGGCATGGGCCATGAGGAATCCCAGCGCATCATCGCCCTGCTGAATCAGCTCAAACAGGACTACTGCATCGTGCTGGTGGAACACGACATGGACGCCATTTTCGAGCTTTCGGACCAGTTAACCGTGCTCGACAACGGCACCCACCTGATTACCGGCACCGTCGACGAGGTGCGCAACGATCCGCGGGTTAAAGAAGCCTACCTGGGCAAAGACGACGACACAGAGGAGGAAGCGGCGTGAGTGACCAGCTTCTGGAAGTGCATAACCTCAACACCCTGTATGGCCGCAGCCACATCCTGCACGACCTGTCGTTCCGGCTCGCCAAAGGCGAATCCATGAGCCTGATGGGGCGCAACGGCATGGGCAAGACCACCACCCTTAAATCAATCCTTGGCATCGTGCCACCGCGCAGTGGCCACGTGTATTTCGATGGCGAGGACATCAGCCACCTGCCCACCTGGAAGCGCATGCGCCGTGATATTGCCTATGTGCCCGAGGGCCGGGGCATGTTCCATAACCTGACGGTAAAAGAACACCTGCAGATGGCGGCGCGGCCCGGCAGCAACGGAGAGACCAACTGGGATTATGATCGGGTGCTGGCCACCTTCCCCCGCCTGTCGGAACGCCTGTCCAACCTGGGAACGGAAATGTCTGGCGGCGAACAGCAGATGCTGGCCATTGGCCGAGCCCTGGTGACCAACCCCCGGCTGATGATTCTGGACGAAGCCACCGAAGGCCTGGCCCCGCTGATTCGCCAGGACATCTGGAACGTGATTGCCAGCATCCGGGAATCCGGCATTTCCACACTGGTGGTGGACAAGAACATCAAGGCCCTGAAGAAGCTCTGTGACCGCCATGTGGTGATTGTAAAAGGCAAGGTTCACTTTGATGGCAGCTCCGCCGAGCTGGATCAGAATCTGGAGAAAGTCGAAACCGCGCTCAGCGTCTGAATGTACAAAAAACGGATAGGGAAGTTCATTAACCGGATATTTGAGCCGGCCTGAATCACCGATAGTTCAGGTGCCCAACAACAAGGAGAAGGCACATGAACTATCGACACTCACTGCTGGCGCTGGCCATTACGTCCGGCCTCAGCGCCGCTCCCGCCGCCCACGCGCTCGAACTCGGCACCTTCAACGACACCGCCTTCAGCATTGGCGGTTACTTCAAGGCCGAAGGAATTTACGAAAAGCCGGACAACGGTGACTCCCGCATTTTCGGCCGCTCGAGCCAGTCCCGCGTTAACCTCAAAGCCGTTACCCAAAAGCAGGGCCATACCATCGTCGGCTTTGTGGAAGGTGACTTCTACGGTGGCACCTACCCGGGCGAGAACAACGATCTGCGGTTGCGCCATGCCTTCATCAAGGTTGACCAGACCACGGTCGGGCAAACCTGGACGGGCCAGTTCTGGGCCGTTGCCTACCACGATTACCTGGACTTCCTGGGCGGTCCCCGAGGCACTCTGGGCGGTTTCAACTTCCGCACCAACCTGATCAGCCACCAGATCGCCGGCTTCCGCGTTACGGCCCAGGACCCGGTTAATAACGATGCCGACATTCCGGATCTGGCCGTCAATTACAACCTGAACGTCGACGGTGGTCATCGCGTGATCCTCACCGCCTCCGGGCGCGAAGTGGAAAACGGTGACTTTGTCGCCGGTGGCGCCGTCGGCTCGAAATTCATGATCGGCCCGCACAGCCTCAACCTGAATGCCCACTACGGCGAAGGCCTGGGCGCCTTTACCGGGGTGGGCGTGAACAACAGCCTGTCATCACCGGATGTTGAGAACGGTGAAGCCGTCAGCCAGACGGGGTTTGACATCGGCTTCCGCTATGTTATTAACAGTGACTGGCGAGCCAACGTGGCCTACACGGCGGTTGAGGTAGACGATAATGCCGAAACCAACTACGAGGCCCATCGCGCAAACCTGATCCACAGCGTGACTCCGGATCTGGACGTTGGCGTGGAGTGGCGCAAGTACAACCTGGCTTTTGGCCCGCTGTTGCCGCGAGGCCAGCAGGTGGAAATCATGGCCAAATACGCGTTCTGATCCGGGCGCTCGGAATTGGTAAGCTTGCCCCAGACAGATACAGGTGCCGTCGATGTCGGCGGCACCTGCTATCCCGCCGCCAACGGCACCATCAGCAACCTGATTACGGCGATCTCCATGGCAGAAGAAAGTCCCAAACGTCAGGGCATCGGTTCACTGGAAATCGGCCTGCACATTCTCAATTACATATCCACCGCGCCCCGGCCACCCACGCTCAAGGAGCTGTCCTCGGCGCTGGACCTGTCCCCCAGCCGGGCTCACAAATATCTGGTCAGCCTGCTGCGGGAAGGCTTCATCAACCAGGTCAACCACGCCCAGTACACCCTGGGCAATTCCAGCCTCACCCTGGGCATCTCCGCGCTGCGGCGGATCAACCCGATCCAGCTTTCCTACGAGGCGGTGGATAGGCTGAACGAGGACACCGACAAAACCGTGTCGGTCACAGTCTGGAATGGCAATGGCCCCCTGATCATCAAATGGCTGGACTCCAGCCAGCCCATTTCCGTGAACGTTCGCCTGGGTGCGGAGCTGTCGCCGCTGAATTCCGCGTCTGGCCGCATCTACCTCGCCAGCCTGCCGGCCAAGCGACGCCGGCAATTGATTGACCAGCACTACAAACAGGCCCGCGTTTTGCCCAGGCACCAAGGCAAGCCCATCACCCGGGAAGAACTGGGCGGCCACCTGGACATGATCCGGGAAACAGGGTACTGCGCGTTCTTCAGTGACTACCTGCCGGAGATCAATGTGCTGAGCATGCCGGTCTTTGATATCAACGGCAGCATCGTCACCATCATCACCCTGCTGGGCATGGACCGGGATACCGACATCAGTGAAGGTTCCGAACTGTTCCGGCAGGTGCAGGATTGCGCCCGCCGGGTCACCCGGAAAATCTGCGGGGAGCAGAAGCAGGCATCCGCCAATTAACCGGCCATTCGCAGGGTTTCAGATGGCAACTCGCCGAATAACTTCCGGTAATCGGACGAGAACCGGCCAAGGTGGCTGAAGCCGTAATCCAGCGCAATTTCGGTGACATTCCGGTACTGGCCGGCCTGCAGATCTTCCCGCAACTGGCGCAGCTTCCGATGTTTGACATAGCACTTCGGTGTGGTGTCAAAGGCCCGTGAAAAGGCGTTGTAGATGGACCGTATGCTCATGTTGGAAATCCCGGAGAGCTCCTCCATCCCGATATCCCGTTTCAGGTTTTCATCGATATAACGGATGATCCGGTCCATGGCCGGCGTTTTTGTCAGCGCCGGATCGGTTTCGCTCCAGTTTGAGGGAAACACGGTCAACAGTTTTTTCAGGATGATTTCCCGATAGGGGCCAGACACCAGGGAGACGTCGTTGTTTCCGCACTCCTCGATCTCCGAGAATACCGCCCCCAGAATGTTGGTCAGGGCCGGGCAAAGACGCAGATCAACGGGACTTCTGACAAACCGGATGCCGTCATCGGGAATCCGGCCGGTCGTCGCCGCACGGGCGCTGTTTAACACCGGCTCCGGTATTTTGATGATCAGCTTCTCGCAATCCGTCGAGTATTCGAGGTCAATCTGCTCGTCGGGATTCACCATTAATGCCTGGCCCCGGCGGATCATCAGGCGGTCATCCCGGTTCTGCCAGAGACACTGTCCGCGAGTGACAATCTGGAGGTGGTAAACCGCCTCCAGCGCCGGGCTTTTCACCCGCACATGGTTGCCGTAGCTGACTTCAGACAATCCGAAACCGGCAAATTCGCGGAAACTCAGGCTCGAAGCCCGGTTCTCTTCCCCCAGTAATTCCAGACTGTGACGACCGATATGGCGATTGACAAAAGCCGACACATCTTCCGGATGAGCCCCGTGAAAGACCCGCGCACCAGCTAACGACTGACAGAACATGATGTGCTCCGTTGTATTTATTGTGAACTCGTTTACTTTATATAAATCGAAGTGATCAATCAACAACCAATCCAGCCCCTGCACGGGATCCGTAATCCGCCAGATCGCCTCTCCTGTGCTATGGTTTTTCGAGACTCAAACCAAAGGCTGCGCTCATGAGCAATCCCAAACACACCCTGTTCTGGATGACGCTTTTCCTGGCCGTCGTGGCCGTGGTCGGTGTGCTGATCCACGCACCACTGATCGAGGCCTTCATGGCCAACTGGGTGTTCAACCTGTTGATCGTTTTTGTTCTGCTGATTGGCATCGGGCTCACCTACCGGCAGGTATTCGTGCTGTTCCCGGAAATGCGCTGGATTTCCCAGTTCCGCACCGGCAATGCCGGCCTGTCGGTGCTGCAGGAGCCACGCCTGCTCAAACCCCTGGCACGGCAACTGGGCGAAGACGCCAAACGGGATCGCTTTACTCTGTCGACCCTGTCCCTGCGCACGGTACTGGACGGCATTCACTCACGCATGGACGAGCAACGGGAGATCACCCGCTACTTCATCAGTCTGCTGATTTTTCTGGGGTTACTGGGCACCTTCTGGGGGCTGCTCGGCACCATCAACGCCGTGGGCGAGGTCATTACCAACCTGGACATGAGCCAGGGAGATTTCGGCAAGGTCTTCGCGGATTTGCAGGCCGGCCTGCTGACACCGCTACAGGGCATGGGCACGGCCTTCAGTTCCTCCCTGCTGGGGCTGGGCGGTTCGCTGATTCTCGGGTTCCTGGATATCCAGGCCGGCCACGCCCAGAACCGGTTCTATGACGGACTGGAGGAATGGCTGACCAGCGTGACCAACCTGGTGGACCGGGTTGATGCCGAGAAAGAGCTGACATGATCGGCTCCCGGCGTCGCACCCGCAGCACCGTCAACGTCTGGCCAGGCTATGTGGATGCCCTGTCCGCCCTGCTGATGCTGATCATTTTCATGCTGCTGGTGTATGTGGTGAGCCAGCTCTACCTGTCCCAGACCCTGTCTGACCGCAACTCCGAACTGGCCCGGCTGAACCAGCGGTTGTCGGAAATTTCCGAGTTGCTGGGCCTGGAACGCAGCAAAACCGAGGCCCTGGAGCAGGAAATGGCGTCGGTGCAGGATACTTACAGTGCCAGCCTGGCGCGACTGGAAAATACCCGTGAACGGTTGATGCAACAAACCGCCAAC
Organism: uncultured Marinobacter sp.; assembly: GCF_946886895.1. The sequence continues at coordinate 56,813 of NZ_CAMPJO010000010.1, forward strand.
GCCCAGGCCCAGTCGGAGCGACTGCAAAGCCTGGACCAGGCGCTGGACGAGAAAGATGAACTGTCCGCCAGCCAGCAGAACATGATCCTTCGACTTTCCAATCAGATTGCTTCGCTCCGGGCGCAACTGGCGCAAATTGCTGAAGCCCTGAAGCTGCAAAAAGAAAGGACCGCGGAAAAGGCCGGAGAACTCGAGAATGTCAGCCGCCGCCTCAACGTGCTGCTGGCGGAGCGGGTGAACCAACTGGAGCAGTACCAGTCCGAATTCTTCGCCCGGCTGCGGGATATCCTGGCCGCCAACGAAAACATCCGGATTGTCGGCGACCGCTTCCTGCTGCCGTCGGAACTGCTGTTTGCCTCAGGCTCCGCGCAGCTTGGCGAAGACGGCAAGCGGGAACTGGACAAACTGGCAAAGGTGTTGCTGAATGTCGCCGACAAGATTCCGGATGATGTGGACTGGATTCTTCGCATTGACGGCCACACCGACATCATTCCCATCAACACACCGCAGTTCCCCTCCAACTGGGAACTGTCCACCGCACGGGCCGTCGCCGTCGTGCGCTACCTGGCAGGCCAGGGCGTCCCCGAAAAACGCATGGTGGCGGCCGGGTTTGGTGAGTTTTTCCCGGTGGCTGAGGGTACCTCGCCGGAGGCACTGCAGAAGAATCGGCGGATTGAGATCAAGTTGACGGATCGCTGACCCTCGACCGGCATGGCGGCGTGTTAAAGCCCTAACTCAATCAACCCCGGATGATCGGGAATAAATCTTGTGCAGTTGTGTATCCTGTTCGGCCAGCATCAACGCCATCGTAATAATGGATCTGGCCATACCGCGAACAAGATTTAGGAGCATCAGGCCGAAAGCGACCGGCCGGTCCAAGAGCGCGACCATCGGGACAAAGCCCATATCGTCCCCTGGTTCATGACGGCGGGCGAGGGTCGTTCGCCGTCCTGCCGTGGCATCCAGGTGCTGACCGTCCCGCTCAGAACGATATAGAAGGCCTCGCTGCGTTCGCCGACAGAGTATAGGCACTCCCCTGTATCAAGACGGATCACACGTCCCTTTTCCAGCAAGCGCCGAATCACCTTGTCCGGAATCGCACCAAAAGTCGAGAGCTCCCGAAAATAAGCAGAGCCCTTCTCCTGCCAATACGCCAGGGCATCCATCTCACGCATGCGATAACTACCTGGTTGGCGAGTTACCATTTCAGTATAGCGCGCTCCCAGGCAAAGAAGCGTTCACAATCCGTGATGGAACGAGAACCCGGAGCCGATGTGAATGACAGGCCTTAAGGGGAATCATTCAACGCTTACTGGCCTTGCCAGTCAACGCGACATCCTGAGTTAATCATTCTGCTGTAGCAACGCATGCATTGTCGCAGTATCCGGCGCCTCAATCCCCAGATGCTCACAACGCCGCAACACCGCTCCGGCAATACTATCCAGCTCCAGAGGCCGCCCCTATTCTTTATCCACCAACATCGACGTCTTGATAGCATTGAAACTGCTGATCAGCTCGAACATCTCGTCCAGGTCTTTCCTGGTAAGGTTTACACCGTCTGCCTGTGAGGCGGCGATGGTCTCGGCCATCGCACCCTAGACGATTTGTGCGGCACCCTCGGCTTCGATAACACCCGGGCTGACAATGTGGCCGCCGATTCGCACGGCCAACCCGCCGATGACTCTGTCAGCGCCAACGGTCTCGGACAGGAGCGGTTCGTTGTCGACACCGTTTTGCAGGGAAAGCACTGGCGATCGTCCCTGCCTCAAGCCGCTGAGCCAGTTCCCGGCCATGATAACGGACCGTCAGGCCGTTCGTTTGAATGGCGCACAGATGTGCACCACGCGCTGTCAGTACCGACCGATGTCCGGCTTCCAGCAGCTTTGCAGCATAATAGCCACCAATGCCTCCGGCACCAATCATCAGAAATCGAAAAGGCATTATCGCATCCAACCAAATCCCGAAAGCGTCTGTGCCTCGTTATTCATACCGCTACTGAACATCCTCTGGGGAAACCGGGAGCCTCCCAGCGAGAAGGCGGCATTGAGCAGACATACCGTCGGGTCATCCAGCTTCGGCGCAGCGTTTTGCTCAGTGATCCCTTTAAAGGTCATAACCGCGCCCCATTGTTGATCCTGGACCCAACCACTGATCATCTCTCGCAGGTGGCGGTCGTGCGGAGACACCTTGGTGGATGCTTTGTCGTCCAGGCAAACGATCAGAACCCCCTGTTCACGCAAGACCTCCAGGCACTGACCGACGCGCCGATAGTCATATTCACTCATTCCAGTATTCAGGCGCAATTCAGACAGATCTCCCGGTTCTTCGGACAGCAGCACCTTGAGCAGGTCTCGTCGGGTATTGGCTACCTCTGTCAGAATGCCAGGCGTGAATCCCTGCTGATTCAACTGCGAGTGTATAGCCTCGGCCCTGTCGGCACTGCCGCTCAGGTGCATCACAAGGGGCGCGCGAAGGTCAGAATCTGTACTGATCAATACCACACTCTTGTACCACTTGCCCCAGATCATCCTCGCAGGCCCCGAGCTGGCCTGTTGCTTAGTCTGTAGGCTCTCAACGTTGCAAGAGACAAATAACACGGGCAGCTTGTTCATGGGCATTTCTCCGGAGATAGTCAGATCAGAAGCCGGGGCTCATCGCCCCAGCTTCCTCGCGGATTGTCCGGCAATACCAAAGTGCTGTTTGGGCATTTCGGTAATCATCACCCGAATGCGCTCCAGAGGCGCATCGAGGGAATGCGACATGGCTTCGGAGACTTCCCGGATAAGCGTCTCTTTCTGCTCATCCGTCCGACCTTCTATGATATAAAGCTGTGCAATCGGCATGTTGCCTCCTTATTCGAACCGTGCAGACACTGTGCCCAGGTTCTGGTAGCGGACCGTAATGTTGTCACCGGGTTCAACGGTAATGGCTGCAGTAATACCGCCAGTCATAATGAAGGTTCCAGCCGGGATGTGTTCACCACGCTCGGCCAGCAGGTTGGCCAGCATAGCCACGCTGGAAGCTGGATGGCCCAGTACGGCTGCGCCGGCGCCCACGTCCACCACTTCACCGTTTTTCTCGACGACCACACCCAGGGTTTTCAGGTCGACGTCCGCCACATCCGCCATCTGGCCACCGGTAATGAAGCGGGTGGAGGAGGCGTTGTCCGCCACCACACTCACCAGGTCAAACTTGAAGTTCTCGTAGCGGGAGTCGATCACTTCCACCGCAGGAATAACAAAATCGGTGGCGGCCAGCACCTGGCCAATGTGACAGCCCGGCCCTTTCAGCGGCTCCTTGGTGACAAAGGCAATTTCGGCCTCGATCTTCGGGTGAATCAGTTCCTTCGTATTCACCACGCCGCCATCGGGCACACTGAAATAATCCGCCAGGAAACCGTAAATCGGCGTTTCCACACCCATCTGGGCCATCTTGGCCCAGGAAGTCAGGCCCATCTTCATGCCAACGATTTTGTTGCCCCGCGCTTCCTTGCGACGGCGAATTTCCCACTGCACGTCGTAAGCATCTTCGAAGGTCATCTCCGGGTAATCGTTGGTGACCTTGGTAATGTCGTGAGCCTGCAGTTCGGCGTTTTCCACGTGTTCAGCCAGGGCCAAAACCTGTTCGCGATTCAATGTCTTGCTCATGCGTTATGCTCCTTCTGTGCCGCCAGCAGATCCAGCGCCACGTCCACAATCATGTCTTCCTGGCCACCCACCATGCGGCGTTTGCCCAGTTCAACGAGAATATCCACAGTCTTCAAACCGTACTTCTGGGCCGCCACTTCCGAATGGCGCAGGAAGCTGGAGTAAACACCGGCGTAACCCAGGGCCAGCGTTTCGCGGTCCACCCGCACCGGGCGGTCCTGCAGCGGACGCACAATGTCGTCAGCGGCGTCCATCAGCGCGTACACGTCCGTGCCGTGCTCCCAGCCCAGCTTGTCGAAGGCGGCAATGCACACTTCCAGCGGGGCGTTGCCGGCGCCGGCACCCATGCCCGCCAGGGAAGCATCGACACGGTCACAGCCTTCTTCCACCGCCACGATGGAGTTAGCCACACCCAGGGCCAGGTTGTGGTGAGCATGAATACCGGTTTCGGTTTCCGGTTTGAGCACATCCTTGAGGGCCCGGAAACGGTCCCGGATGTCGTTCATGTTCATGGCGCCGCCGGAGTCGACGACATACAGGCAAGTGGCGCCGTAGTCTTCCATCAGCTTCGCCTGTTCCGCCAGACCCTGTGGGGTCTGCATGTGGCTCATCATCAGGAAGCCCACGGTGTCCATGCCCAGCTTGCGGGCGTGTTCGATGTGCTGCCTTGATACGTCGGCTTCGGTGCAGTGGGTCGCGACACGGACGATGCGTGCACCGGCGTTGTAGGCGTTGTCCAGGTCGTGGACGGTACCGATGCCGGGCAGCAGCAGGGTGGCGATTTTGGCATGCTCGATGACGTCGGCTACGGCTTCGATCCACTCCAGGTCGGTGTGGGCACCAAAGCCGTAGTTGAAGCTGGAGCCCTGCAGGCCGTCGCCGTGGGCCACTTCAATGGAATCGACTTTGGCTTTATCCAGTGCCCGCGCAATGTCCTGCACGTTCTTGATGGAGTACTGATGGCGAATGGCGTGGCTGCCGTCGCGCAGGGTCACGTCGGAGATGTAGAGTTTCTTTCCGGGATTGAAGGTCATGGTTCGTTCCTCCTCAGTTGACCAGCGATTCGGCGATGCGCTCGGCGGTACCGAGTGCGGCGGAGGTCATGATGTCCAGGTTGCCGGCGTAGGCCGGCAGGTAATGGGCGGCGCCCTCCACTTCCAGGAAGATAGAGGTCTTCAGGCCGCTGAAGCGGCCCAGGCCCGGGACGTTCATGGGCTGGTCTTCCGGAATCACATCAAACTGCACCTTCTGCTTCAGACGATAGCCCGGTACGTAGCTGTTGACGGCCTTGACCATTTCTTCCACGGAGGCTTCCACTTCCGCCTGGTCGGCGGCATCGGAGAGCACGTAGACCGTGTCCCGCATCAGCAGGGGCGGCTCGGCCGGATTCAGGATGATGATGGCCTTGCCCTTTTGGGCGCCGCCCACCACTTCAATGGCCTTGGCCGTGGTTTCGGTGAACTCGTCGATGTTGGCGCGGGTGCCGGGGCCGGCGGACTTCGAAGAAATCGAGGCGACGATTTCGGCGTAGTGGGCCTTGGCCACGCGGGACACGGCCGCCACCATGGGAATCGTCGCCTGGCCACCGCAGGTGACCATGTTGACGTTGCCTTCCGCCAGGTTCTGCTCCAGGTTGACCACCGGCACGCAGTAGGGGCCGATGGCGGCCGGCGTCAGGTCCACCATGCGAATGTCCGGCTTGTGCGCGCGCAGGAACTTGTCGTTCTGTACGTGAGCGCCGGCGGAGGTGGCATCGAACACGATGTCGATGTCGGCGAATTCCGGCATCTTCACCAGGCCGTGCACACCCTCGTGGGTCGTGGCCACGCCCATGCGTTGGGCGCGGGCCAGACCGTCGGATTCCGGGTCAATGCCCACCACCACACCCATTTCAATATGCCTGCCATTGCGCAGGATCTTGATCATCAGGTCGGTACCGATGTTGCCCGAGCCAATGATCGCTGCTTTGATTTTCTTGCTCATAGCCTGTTCCTCATCATTCTTGCCGGTCAGGCAAAGCGCACCGAAGCACTGCCAACGCCACCTATATCAACCCGCATGTAATCGCCGGCCTTGACCGGCTCCAGCGGTACCAGCGAGCCGGACAGGATCACTTCGCCCGCCTTCAGGGAAATCCCGAACTCGCCCAGGGTATTGGCTAGCCAGGTGACACAGTTCACCGGTGACCCAAGAGCTGCCGCACCAGCGCCGGCACTTAGCACACTGCCGTTCTTTTCCACCACCATGCCACAGGTCACCAGGTCCACCTTACGAGGGGACACAGCCTGGTCACCCAACACAAACAGGCCGCAGGAAGCGTTGTCGGCAATGGTGTCCTGAATGGCGATCTTCCAGTCACGAATGCGGGAATCGACGATCTCGAAACACGGCATCACACATTCGGTGGCCGCCAGTACGTCGGCATTAGTCACGCCCGGGCCGGTCAGGTCTTTTTTCAGAATGAAGGCAATTTCGCCTTCGGCCCGCGGTGCAATCAATCTGTCGCTGATGCGCACGGTTTCGCCGCTGTTGAACACCATGTCGTCGGTGAGATAACCGAAATCCGGCTGGTGAACATTAAGCATGTTCTGAACGGCCTTGCTGGTAACGCCGATTTTCTTGCCAATGACCGAGGCACCATCCGCCAGACGGCGCTCCAGCATGCGCAGGGAAATGTGGTAGGCATCATCAATACTGATGTCTTCACCACGGCTTGTCAGCGGTTCTACCGCCTCCCGACTCAACATGGCCTGGTAGAGCTCGTCGCCCAGCGCCTGAATTCGTGTCTGTTCCATTACTGTGCTCCTGCAGCCGCTTGATCGGCCTCGGTCAGAAAGTCGTTAACCAGCCGGGCAAACCGGTCGGCGTGTTCAATCTGGGTCCAGTGTCCGCAACGGCCGAACACGTGCAACTGAGCCCGGTCAATCAGTTCCGCCAGCTTCAGGGACGCTTCCAGTGGAATCACTTCGTCTTCGCGGCCGTGCAGGATCAGGGCCTCATGGGGCAATGCCCGGATGTCATCCTCGTTACTGGCCAGGTCGTCTACCCAGCGCTGGCGCGGTGCCGGGAACATCGCCGCAAAGGATTCCTGGAAACCGGGACGAATACTGGCCTGATAGCGCATTTCTGCCAGCTCTTCCGTCAGCAGGCCCTTATTGAAGGCAAACACATCCATCAACCGGCGCATGGCATCCAGTGAAGGTTTATAACCCCAGACTTCATCCAGGCCTTTGGTGATCGGGAATTTCACACCCACCGATCCCATCAACACCAGCCGGCGAACCCGTTGCGGGTGTTCGATGGCCAGCGCCAGGGCCAGTCCACCACCGAAGGAATTCCCCACCAGGTCAACCTGCTCCAGCCCCAGTTCGTCCAGAACGCCGACAGCATGCTTCACCCAGCGCTCCCGGTTGTATATCTGGTCTTCGGGACGTTCGCTGTAACCGAATCCGAGCATGTCCGGCGCTACTACGCGACGGTGCTTGGCCAGTTCCGGAATCACCAGCCGCCAGTTGGCCCAGGCAGTCACTCCGGGCCCGGAGCCGTGGATCATCATCAGCGGGAAACCGCCCTCACCCTGGTCATGCAGGTTGGTCCGGTAGCCGGCAGCGGTAATCTCGCGCCCGATTTCCGGGCTTTCTATTGCCGTGTTTTCTTGGGTGGCATTCATGGCTACCTCACAATTTCACGCAGATATTTTTCATTTCGGTGTAGAACTCCAGGGAGTGCACACCACCCTCGCGGCCAACACCGGACTGCTTGCTGCCACCAAACGGTGTGCGCAGATCCCGCAGGAACCAGCTGTTGACCCAGATAATCCCTGCCTCGATCTGACCGGCAACACGATGGGCACGCGTGATGTTTTCGCTCCAGATTGCGGAGGCAAGACCGTAAGGCAGACTGTTGGCCAACTCGATAGCCTCTTCTTCCGTGTCGAACGGACGCAGATGGACGCAGGGGCCGAAGATCTCATCGGTAATCACCGCCGAGTCATCCGGCAGATCGGTCCAGATCGTGGGCTGTACCCAGGCGCCGCCCGCGAGCTCTGCCGGCATGTCCGGCACACCGCCACCGGTAACCACGGTGGCACCGTCATCCACGGCTTTCTGATAGTAGGAAAGAACCTTTTCACGGTGTTTAAGGCTGACCAGCGGCCCCAGGTTCGCTTCCGCATCATCCGGCGGGCCAATTTTCAGGCCTTCCGCCGCTTCTTTCAGGCGGCCGACAAACTCGTCGAAGATGGAACGCTCCACGTAGACCCGCTCGGTGCCCAGGCAGACCTGGCCACAGTTGGCGAAGGCCGAGCGCATGGTGCCTTCGATGGCCTTGTCCATGTCACAGTCGGCGAACACCAGGCCGGCGTTCTTGCCGCCCAGTTCCAGGGAGATATCCCGGATGCCCTTCGCGGCGGCTTTCATAATGACTTCGCCGGTGCCGGTTTCGCCGGTGAAGGTGAAGCCATCCACCAGCGGATGCTCGGTCAGAAAGGCGCCAGCGGAATCTCCGCCGAAACCGTGAATCACATTGAACACTCCGTCCGGTACACCGGCGTCTTTCATCACCTCGCCCAACAGGGCGGTGGTGGTCGGCGTTTCCTCTGAAGGCTTGACCACCACGGTGTTGCCACAGGCCAGGGCGGGGCCGACTTTCCAGGTCATCAGCAGCAGGGGCAGGTTCCAGGGGCTGATCACGCCAATCACGCCTTTGGGGCGACGCACAGCGTAGTTCAGCGCACCGGTGCCATCCGGTGTGGGCATTTCAAAGGATTCCGTGGGCACGTTCTTGATCATGTCCGCAAAAACCTTGAAGTTGGCTGCCCCCCGGGGAATGTCGATATGGCTCGCCATGGATTTCGGCTTGCCGGTATCGAGGCATTCCGCTTCCAGGAACTCGTCGAACCGGGCGTTAATGCCGTCTGCCACCTTGTGCAGGATGCTGGTGCGTTCGTCCAGGGTCATTTTTCCCCAGGGGCCACGCAGGGCAGCTTTCGCGGCCTTCACTGCGGCATCCACCTCTTCCCGGCCAGCTTCGTGAACCTTGCTGATCACCTTGCCGTTTGCCGGGTTGATGTTGTCGAACAGTTTGCCGCCAGCGGAACCAACGTACTGCCCGTTGATGTAGTGTTTGATATCTTTCATTGCTGCTATGTCCTGTTGAGCTGGTAAATGGTCAGGTCAATACCGTCAGGAACCGTTCGTTCAGTACCCGGTCGTGATAGAAGATGGCCTTACCAAGTTGCTCGGCCTGCCAGGTCACCGGCTTGTGGTCCGGGTAGATGTAGTCGCCACCACAAAACACTTCGTTGCGGTTGCCGGACGGATCGAAAAAGTAGATGGTCTTGCCATGGGTCAGGCCATGACGGGTCGGACCGATATCGATGGAGGTATCGGTCATGGATATCAGGTCCGCGGCGCGCAGAACGTCTTCCCAGGTCTCCAGGAAAAAAGAGGCGTGGTGGAACTTGCCTGGCTCTGCATGGTGAATGAACGCGATATCGTGCTCTTTCATGGACACGGTCAGGAACTGGGCAATGCGAGTGCCGTCATCCGCCAGAACCTGTTCCGCTAGATGGAAGCCCAATACATTGACGAAAATGTCGTAGGTGGCCGCAAGCTCGGGGCCGTAGAACAGGCAGTGGTCAAAACGAACCGCCTTCATGCCAGTCAAACCGCGGGGCCAGGCTTCCGGATTGACATTGTTGATACCCCATTTGCCGGTGTACAGCTTGTCGGCGTATAACTCAAAGGCGTGGCCGGAAGGCACCGTAAAACGAACCCGGCGACCACAATCTTTCAGTTCACCTTCAGGGACCTGTTCCACATCCACACCGAACTCCACCAGATCCTTCTCGAGCTGAATCAGAGCAGCTTCATCAACCACCTTGAAGCCCATAAAATCACAACCTGGCTCAGCAGCCTCGCGCAGAACCACGGAGAACTTGTCCACTTCCGTCCAGGCCTTCAGATAGACCCGGCCCTGGTCATCACGGTCGGTTTCAATCAGACCCATCAGGTCTGTGTAGTGTTTGACGGCCTCTTCCAGATCGAGAACCCGGATCTGGACGTGGCCGGGACGCATTACACCTTTTTTCATGACAGTTACCTCATCGATTTTGTTGTTGTCTGCTTGTTTGCCAGGCCCGCCGCCGGTTGCGGCAGGCATTCAATGATCAAATCAGTCAGCGGATAGATGCGGCAGGCCAGAACCTCCCCCTGCTCAACGGCCTCGGGCGGTGCATGCGCTTTACTCATCTTGCCGCACTCAAACTCACCCTCTACCACCCTGATCTTGCAGTAGCCGCAGCCGCCGCCCCGGCAGCCAACAGGCACGCACTTCATTCCCCGCTGTTCCATGGCTTTAAGAACGCTTTGCCCTTCGCAACAGGTAAAGCTTTCTCCTGTTGTGCTATTGATAACCCGGAACCCCTCAGCCACAGCCCACCTCCGGTCAGATCTTTTTGAACAGGGCCGAACGCTGCGTCTCTTCCGCGCCGTCTGCCGCTGTCAGGAATTTCTCCATAAAGATGTCCCGCTCAAACAGCCGGCCCTGCATCAGTGCCGTGATCGCGGCATCGATCATGGGCGGTGGCCCACACAGATAGGCCTTATGCTCGGAGAAACGACCACCGAAGTGCTCCCTGGCCGCATCGTGCACGTAGCCCCGGAAGCCCTGCCAACCACTACCGGCATCCGCCTGGCTCAACGCGGGCACATAAGTGAAATTGTCGTTGTCCCGGGCCAGACCTTCGAACCGCTCATGGTTGTATAGCTCCGCCAGATTGCGGGCGCCCTGGAACAGCGTGACCTGGCGATCATCGCCCTGCTCCAGGAGGTCCAGAATCATGGATTGCGGGCTTGAAAGCCCGGAGCCGCCGGCAATGAAGATCAGGTTGCCCGGCTGTGAACTGCGCACGAAAAACTGACCATAGGGGCCGGACAGATGCAGCTCCTCACCGATTCTCAGCTCGTCATGGATGTAGGTCGTTGCAGCACCGCCCTCCACCAGGCGCACATGAAGCTCTACTTCATCGGCCTTGCTAGGCGGATTGGCCAGGGAGAATGCTCTTGCGCCATCAACGCCAGGCAGTTCAATATTGATGTACTGCCCTGCCTGGAAGGTCATCGGGCGATCCAGTTTCAGATGGATACCCTTGATCGTCGGCGACAGTTCAACGATGTCGCTCACAGTTGCCCTGTAGTCCTCAACCGGATAACCCTCGAAATCGGGGTCTACATCGATATCGGCTTCGATAGTGACGTCGCTCTCAACGGTGGCGCAGCAGGCCAGTACCTTGCCCTCGTCCCGTTCGACATCCATTAGGGCGAAGGGTGAGGCATCGCCAATTTCAACATCACCTTCAAGAACCTGAACCTTGCAGGTGGCACAAGTGCCATGGCCACAGGCAAAAGGAAGCCAGACACCCTGCCGCAAGGCAGCCGCAAGAATGGTCTGGCCATCCTCGACATCAATCTGCTCGCCAATGGGTTCGATAGTAACGGTGTGAGTCATGGCGCTATCCTCAGTATCCGACGTTTGCCATACCGTCCAGGCCCGGAGTGGTCACTGTCAGCATGCTTTTATGGTCGATGCCTTGGTCTTCCAGGCTGACATCGGCATCCGGTGTAAAAGGCTCATCGTTCAGCAGCCATTGCGCATTGAGAAAGTCTGCTTTTCCTGAGTCCGGATGCGATGCAGTAGCTGGTTTGATGATGTCGTTTACCAGCGCGCGGAAGGTCGTGTCCGGCTTAACAAGCAGCGCAAACGGTGCGCAGAACATCAGATGATTCGGCCAGTAGACATACAACAGCTGCATGCCATGGAAATTCTCTACCTTGTCTTTTGGTTCGAACTTGTAGTCGTATAAAGCGTTAACACTCATGATGGTCACCTTGTTGTTTTGTCGGATGAATCGCCCGGCGCCATCAGCGGCCGGACGGTTCCCGGATCAATGTCAAGCTGCGTCCTTGTCCTCGCCAGTCGGTTTTTGCCCTTTAATGGACTGCCAGCGTTTATGGTCCGGGGACCCGACATACTCGAAATTGTCCACGCCGACATCGATGTGGTAGTACTTCTGGACCACCGTCTCTACATCACCACCTTCACAGTTGCCCTGATAGATCTGGTGCACCGGCAGCCAGGCCTGGATGTACTTCTCAGGTTCGTGCTGGAAAATCTCGCAGCAGGCTTCGGAGCAGAAGTGATAGCGCTCACCCTCGTACTTCACCTGGCGATGGCTGAGCTTGGTGGGCGCGCCCATTTCTGTGAACAGAGTCGGCACCTGGCACACCTGACACAGTTGCGGCAGTGTGTTGTTATAGAAACGACGACCAGCGGCGGCTTCTTTCGCCAGGTACTCGTATCGTGGGCGGTAGTACTTGTCGAAAGTGTCCGGATACTTCTCGGACATCCAATCCATCTCTTCCTTTTCCGGAATCCAGGTATGGAAATTGGTGGCCTGGCTGTACTGGTAGAAAGTGGTCCACAGCTGGTGACTCAGGTGATGCTTGGCATCGTTGGCCACATCCTGATATTTCGGCGGGCGAATGCCGTAACGCTCCAGATCCTTGAACAGGGCACCACCGTTCTGTTCGTAATACACCTCCCAGGCTTCCGACCAGGACATGACCTTGTTCGGCAGCATGTAGTCCATCATCATGCTCACCAGGCTCAGCAGGCGGAAACCGCGCCAGAACCACTTGTCGATCCAGCGTTGAACGATGGGCACGTTGTCTTCGTGCTGCTCCAGGATGAACTTGATCACCTCCAGACCCAGGGTCATGTGCCGTGCTTCGTCAGACTGGGCGGAGAAACCGAAGGTCACAGTTGCCATATCGCCGTTGTAGGCCGCCCCAGACATGAAGGGTACGAACAGCAGGTTGGTCAGCACGTACTCGAACGAGAAGGAAATCGCGGTCAGGAACTCGAAGGGGCCAGCGGTGCGGGCATCGTCAAAGAACGACTTGGGTACGGACAGGAACCACACCCGGTCGTGCATGTGCGCGGCATCATGCAGACCGTTGAAGTGCTTGTTGTAGTGGCTCATGGCGTGCTGCTGGGTCTGGGAATGACGCAGCTCATCAATGGCCTGCATCTGGCAGGCAACACGCGCTCCGGCACCGCTGAACTGACGACCCACCTTGGAGTAACCCTGGAAAGCCGCGTGTTCCAGCGGAGACACGCCGGTCAGGAACAGTTTCAGCGCGTTCACGTAACGGGCGTCTGAGATGTTCTGATGGCCGTTATTCTGGGCAAAAGCATCAAAAATGGCGTACAGCTTTTTCTCTTTCTCCGCCTGATACTTCCAGTAAGAATCCATGGTCAGACGGAACGGATCTTCCCACTGGGACCAGTCAGTGATCTTGATGCCTTCAAAGTCCTCGTCCGGGAAAATGTCTTTCTTGTTCTGGTAAGTAGGCTCCCAGGCCATATCGCGGGTCAGGTACTGATACTTGTCTTTGAGGTTCAATTTTTTGTTTTGAACAGCCATGATGGTTCTCCTGATTATTTCCATTCAAGAATGAAGTGGTCATCGTCTTCATCGACATTTCCGCCGATGCTGATGACATTTATGAGCATTTCCTGAACATCCCAATCGCGCCCCAGCTTTTCTTCCATGGTTTCCCGGTTCATCACCAGGCGCTTCTCGGCCTGGATCCGGATCATCGCAGGCTGGTGCTGCATTTCCGCATGAGGGTTATCGTCCATAACCGCTTCGGCGAGATAGCGAGAGTCGTCGTTGTCCTGAAACACAATAAATACAAGTTGGCTCATGCTGAGACTCCCTGGCTCTGCAGTCCGAATTTCTTCAGGCGGGTAGAAAGCTCTGCCCGGGCCTCATCCAATGCTTCAACACCAACGGATGCTTCTGCCAGCGGCTTGAGTGCGTTGTAGGCCTGCGGCTCCCACTGATCGATCCAGGTCTGGAGCAGCTCGCGGTTGGTCTCACTCTCACCGGCTACCGCCTTGATCATGGCGTTGGTCCAGCGCAGGGATTCCTTGTACCAGTCACGCATGAATTCGGTGAGCATGGACACATCCTCGGCACCCTGACTTTCAAACCAGGCATCCATCTTGTGATACACGAGTGGGCACATGAGGCCGTCGATCAGAACGTTCTGAACAAGCGTCAGCTCAAACCAGTCATCAACCACCAGGGTGTCTTCCACCAGCTTGCGCATGGGCTGCCAGAGTTCGTCGTCCATCCAGTAACTTTTGGACTCATCCAGAGACTTACCGGTGCTACCGTCGATCATCAGGGCAATACGGGACAGATACTGGCCAATGCCCAGGCGATCCATTGCGGTGTAGATATGCATCTGTGAAACGGTGGTGGCTACCGCGTCACCAGCAATCTTGCTGTTGTTCATGTTGGCGCCCAGCTCAACATGGCGCATGGGCACCAACAGGCGCACCAGTTGCTTCTGGGTTTCTTCCGGCAGGCGGGTCAGCAGGTTGCGCTTGTCGCAAAAACCGAAGCTGGTCTCGGCTGCTTCCTGCATTTTTGCCCGGTTGCCCACATAGGCGCCGTAATAGAACTGGCGTGGATCAGAAACCGCATACCAGTCCTCCATGCGAATGGCGGTGCGCCGATCGTCGTTGAGTTCGTATCTGGAGTCCCACTGGGGGCGATAATGAAAGTTGGTTTTAGCTTCCAGGTCGTAACTCGCCTCCTGATAGCGCGACGCCGGCTTATCGCCAAAACGACGGGCAATATGGCTGTAGGTGTTGCGAATTGGCTCCACCGAGGTGGTTTTGATTTCAATGCTCATATCAACTTACCGTCTTGTTGTTGTGAGTGAATAACCCAATGGGTGATGTCTAGCGGTGGCCTTTCTCACCAAAACGCCACTTGACTATGTCGGCATCAATATCGCGGATCATCTCGGAGTCCATGTGGATCACCTTGTTGTGCTCACAGAAAATTCTGAACGCTTCCCAGGGAAGCACGAGCTCAACAAACAGTTCGGGATGGCCGATGGCAAAGTCGAACTCCACGAACCGGTCTTCCGGTCCACTACGCACCCGGATGTACCGGGGCATTTCGTCGAAACTGTTTTCAGGTTCAGTCATTGTTGACACCGCTGTGTTTGTTATCGGTTACCCGGGTGCCAGCAACGGCTGTGCCAAGCCGATAATTACTCAGCTCGAAACCATTCCATGCTTCTGTTTTTAATAACTAATTCAGACTCGGCGAAAGTTGACGAACGCGTAAACCGATAAGGACCCAGTGATTGGAACAGCCACATTTTTTATCATTTGATCAACTGAAAACCCCGGTCTGAGCAAATGCTCAGACCCATGTTGTAAACGGTCTAGCGGCTGAAATTTGATCATTTAATTGATTTCGGGCAGGGAACGGGTGTTACATATAAAAGAAGGTACAGGGTCGATGTCTTCGTACCGGAGGCTTCCGCCTGATGCCCTTTACAACAACAAACAGAGCTTCTGAGTATGGCCAGCACCTACAAGCCACAGCTTCAGTATGTAGATTTTCGGGATCTTACGGAGCAGATCCGGTTTCAAAGCATGGAAGGTAAAATCTGGTTTGGCGAGCAACGCATGTTACTCATGCAGGTCAGCGCCATGGCGGCCTTTCGTCGGGAAATGGTCAATACCATGGGCATCGAGCGCGCGAAGGGCTTTTTCCTGCGTCTGGGTTACCAGTCAGGACTGAAGGATGCAGAGCTGGCTCGCAAGCTTCGTCCCCACTGCAGTGAACTGGATATTTTCCTCGCCGGGCCCCAACTGCATTCGCTTAAGGGCATGGTTAAAGCCGTTCCCATTGAGATCGACATAAACCAGGAAACTGGCGGATTTTACTGCGAACTGGAATGGATCGACTCCTTTGAAGTGGACATCTGCCAGACAGAACTGGGACAGATGGAAGAGCCCGCCTGCTGGTCACTGCTAGGATACGCCTGCTCCTATACCTCTTCGTTTATGGGCCGTGAAATCATCTTTCGGGAGGTCAGCTGCCGTGGTTCCGGCGACGACAAGTGTATGATCGTCGGCAAGCCTGCGGAAGAGTGGGAAGACATGACGGAGTTCACCAAATACTTCAAAGCCGACCCCATTATTGAAGAGTTGTACGATCTTCAGAGCCAGGTCAGCTCTCTGCGCAGCAGCCTCGAGAAACAACAGGGGCAGTACTATGGCATTGGCCAGTCTGCCTCCTATAACAAAGTCTGCAAGATGATCGACAAAGCTGCCATGGGCAAGGTGTCGGTGCTGTTGCTGGGTGAAACCGGCGTGGGCAAGGAAGTCATTGCCCGCAGCGTTCACCTTCGCAGTGAACGGGCCGAGCAACCCTTTATTGCCGTCAACTGCGCCGCCATCCCGCCGGACCTGATCGAAGCCGAACTATTCGGTGTCGAAAAAGGCGCCTATACCGGTGCCAACCAGTCCCGGCCCGGTCGTTTTGAACGCGCAAACACGGGGACTATTTTTCTTGATGAAGTGGTGGAGCTGACGCCCCGTGCCCAAGCCACATTATTGAGAGTGCTACAGGAAGGGGAACTGGAGCGGGTTGGCGATAATCGCACCCGTTCGGTAAACGTCAGAGTGATTGCCGCCACTAACGAAAGCCTTGAGAAAGCAGTGGAAGAAAACCGATTCCGCTCCGACCTGTTTTACCGACTCAACGTGTTTCCGGTAAAAATTCCACCCTTAAGGGAACGGCTTGAAGATTTATCACTGCTTGTTGAACACTTCCTCGGTAAATTCCATTCGGAGTACAACAAACGCACACTGGGCCTGTCCGACAAGGCCATGGAGCTGTGTACGCATTATCACTGGCCGGGCAACATTCGTGAGCTGGAAAATGTGATTGAGCGCGGCGTGATTCTCACCGATAACAATGAAACCATCAGCCGAGAATCCCTCTTTGCAGGCGTCCCCGAGCTACGACCAAAAGAGCCTCAGGGTGTTGTCGACAGCCAGGGCCAACTCGTTACAGAGCTCAATGCAACCACCACCGGGGACTGGGTAAGTGAGATAATGGGCAACAGCATCAGCCTGGACGAAGTTGAAGAAACCCTGATGCGCCGTGCCATGGAAGAAGCAAACCAGAATGTATCGGGGGCCGCTCGCCTGCTGGGCCTGACCCGCCCCGCGCTCGCCTACAGGTTGAAAAAATCCGGCATCCTGGCCGAGAGCTAGTTGCTGTATAGCCTCTCAGGGACAAGGATGTCCGTTCCTTCTACTCTCCTTTTACGAAATCAGCAAGCAGCCCCGCCACTTGATCATTTGATAAAAATCAACCAGCCAGATTTCCCGGTAATCCCAGACTTCACAGTCTGAATTTAAATTTTTTTCATTTTTATCATTGAGTTATAAAAATAACTCTATGCATGGCATACGCGTTGCTAATTCACCCTCAGTCGCTTTATCCACAAAAACAAAGACGGTGACACACAATGCGAAATGCCCCCCTGTGCTCATGGCGCACCATCGGCAAAGCCGTATCTCTGGCGGGACTGTCTTCTTTGATGATGACAGGCTGCGAAGCACCACTGAATCTCGAAGCTGTCCGGGAGCAGTCACAGCAGGCTGTTAAAAGGACAGACTTCTACCAGGCCATGGCCCGCAACGACGAAGTTATTGTCCTCTCCGGCAACAACGGTGTTGTTCTGGTCAGCGCTGACAATGGTGAAACCTGGCGTCGTCAGAATCCTACCTCCGACAGTTTTCTAGCCCTGGATGCTTGTCCGGATAACAGCTTTATCGCACTGACGTTCACCAACGAAATCTGGCATGGCGATGCCAGTGCGAAAAACTGGACCGCGCATGCATTACCCAGCAAGGAACAGATGGTGACGGCAGCCTGTGCCCCCGATGGCAGCTGGTGGGCGGCGGGCGCCTTTACCACCATCCAGGGCAGTTCAGATAAAGGCCAGACCTGGAGTGAAACAACCCTCAATGAAGACGCGATCCTCAACAATCTGCAGTTTGTAGATCCCAACAAGGCTTTCGCAACGGGCGAATATGGCCTGGTCCTTACCACCGAAGACGGCGGCGCGAACTGGAATTACGCGGGTTATCTGCCTAATGATTTTTACGCCCACACCAGCCACTTCCGTTCACGAAATGAGGGCTGGGTTGGCGGCCTGAACGGATTCATCTACCACACCACGGACGGCGGTGAGAGCTGGGAGAAGTCCCCGACCGGGATCAACGCACCCATATTCGGCTTCGTTCCCGGCCCCACGGGACTCTATGCGTTGGCGGATAACGCCACGGTCCTGCAACACACCGGTCAGTCCTGGAGAAAGATTTCCACCTCCGACCAGCCGCTGTATCTGCGAAGCGGACTGTTGCTCCCCGGCCAGCAACTGCTCGCCGCAGGTGGTCGCGGCCTTCTGCTGAACCTTGAAATTCCCTCGGCCCTCTCGGCCAGCTCTGACTGAGGAACTCCACCATGCCCGGACTGCATCGCTTTACCCATCTACTGCACTTGCTGGAGCTGTGGACTTTCAACAATCCCCGCAAAGTGCTGGCCGTTATCGCCATCCTTACGCTGGCATTTGCCTTGCGTATTCCCGGCCTGAAAATCTATACCGATTTCGCTGATCTACTTCCACAGCAGCATCCTTACATACAGTTGCATAACAGCATCAAGGATGATTTTGGCGGGGCTAACGTGCTGGTCGTTGGCGTCGAATTCGCCGAAGGCGACATCTTCTCCAACAAGAATCTGGCAACGATAGACCGGATAACCCAGGCCGTGGATAGCCTGCCCGGAGTCAACCACAACCTTGTTTCCAGCGTCACTCACCGTAACTCACGGGAAATCTGGCTGACAGAAGTCGGAAGTATCAATTCCGAACCCTATTACGACTCAACAAAGGGTAAGTACTCCAAGCAGGCGCTGGCCGACATGAAAGCGGCAGTTGCCGCCAACCCAAGAGTTTATGGCCCGCTGGTTTCTCCGGACTTAAAAATGGCACTGGTCAAGGCGCAGCTTATCGAGGGCAAACTCGATTACGCAGAAACCTTTTCCCAGCTCCAGAAACTGCGTAAGCAGGAGGTTCGAGACGGCGTCACTATCTATGCCACCGGGCAGCCGGTACTTGTGGGCTGGGCTTACACCTACATGGACCAGATTCTGCAGATTTTTATCTTCACTGTGCTCGCGATGCTCGCCCTGCTGGTATTCCACTTCCGCAAGGCCTACGGCGTGCTTATTCCGCTTGGCGGTGTCCTGATCTCCACCATTTGGGGGCTTGGGATCATTAGTGTACTCGGATACAACCTGGACCCACTCGGACTGGTGATCCCCTTCCTGATTGCGGCCAGAGCCATGAGCCACGGCGTGCAACTGGTGGAACGCTACTACTCTGAAATCCAAATTCTTGGTGAAGGCCCGAAAGCCGCCAAAGCCACTTTCGACAGCCTGTTTCGTCCGGGCTCCCTTGGTGTGGTGTCGGATGCCATCGGTTTGTCGCTGATCGCAATCGGTTCAATTCCGCTGAACACCCACCTGGGTATTTATGCCTCCCTATGGGCCATAACTGTCGTCCTTACCGTGTTAATTGGAGTCCCCCTTCTGCTGTCTGTTCTACCGACACCAAAAAATACCAAAATCCGTGAAACCGCCCTACGTCATATCGGTGGCGCATGCTCCCGGACGGTCACCCGCCCCGGGCGGGCCAAAATCGTGCTTTTTGGCGCCGTTATCCTGATGGCATTCGGAATTCTGGCTTCCACCAACGTGCAGATCGGAGATTCCGAACCAGGCTCTCCGATCCTGTATCCGGATCACGATTACAACATCTCATCCCGTGTCGTGAACGACCGCTTCCCAGGCTCCGAGGAACTGTATGTAATCGCAGAAACCGACGAGAAAGGGGGGTTAAAGCGGCCCGAGGTCCTCAAGGCGCTATCTGATTTCCAGGCCCATATGCTGACAGATCCCGGCGTCGGCGGAACCAAAGGCTTGCCGGATCTGGTCAAACAGGTGAACCGCCTGATGCACAACGACGATCCACGCTGGTATCAGATACCGCATGATGCACGCTATGTCGGTGGGCTGATGTTCACTTATATGGCCTCAAGCCCCATTCCTGGCGCGCTGGACGAATTCAACGACACCGATGACCGTGTAGCCAATCTGGTGTTCTTCTACAAGGATCGCCAAGGCGAAACCATCCGGCGCGCCATCTATATGGCCAAACAGTGGATTGCCGAACACGGCGACGACGTAGAAGGGCTAACCATCCGCCTGGCCGGTGGCACCCTGGGTGTCGCAGCGGCGATGAACGAGTCGGCGTTCGAGACAAACGTCATCGTTCTGCCGCTGGTGTTCCTGCTCATCTTCATTTTCGTGATGCTGTTTTACACATCCTGGCATGCAGGCTTAATGATGCTGCTGTCAATGCTGTTCGCAACCACCCTGACCTACGCCTATATGGGCCTCTATGGACTGAGCATCGACATCAACACCGTTCCCGTCATCGCCGTCGGCATCGGTGTAGGAATCGACTACTCAATCTACATGATGGACCGCATTCGCGAGGAAATGGCCAAATGCGGTGAACTACGCGAGGCCGTTCGTCGAGCCATCGCCACCACTGGCAT
The DNA here is from genome assembly GCF_946886895.1 of uncultured Marinobacter sp. The sequence goes on from NZ_CAMPJO010000010.1 coordinate 77,035, forward strand.
GGCTATCAGCTTCACCGCGCTGACCCTGATGGCCGGCATCATTATGTGGGTGATCTTCTCCGACCTGCGCTTCCAGTCCGATGCCGCCCTGTTGCTGTGCGTGATGATCGTGATCAACGGCATTGCCGCCATGCTTCTGGTGCCCTCCTGGGTACTGGTATTCGAACCGCGCTTTATCACCAACGTCTACGCCGACGAAGACGGCATTCTCCATGCTGATCGTCAGCATTCCGAACCGCATCCATCATCTGACCACAAAACACAAGGCGATGACGGATACGAAGCCGGAGTGACATCCGGCGCTTGACCCGGATGCTCTCCATCACAACACAAGTGAGGAACTGCCATGCAAACAAAAACAAAAGGCCTGAGTTTCTGGTGCGCTGTCCTGGGTGGCGCCGCTGGACTCGCACTGGTGCCGCTGACACAGGCCATAGCCGCCGAAGATGCCAAAATTGACGCCTTTTACGAAAACGCAACCTATGCGCGCGAGGGGGTGGGGCTGTCGAAGTTCCGTAATACCCTCCAAATCGAAGGGGAGAAGCGTTTCGGTGAGGTCGGCCTGTTCAGCAACGTGTCCGTCAATGCCACCCTTAGAGGCAGTTATGACGGGGTGTATGATCTGAACGAAGATGAATACGGCGATGAAGCCGGCGGCCCGGTCCTGCTCCAGGATCAGGCCCAGGGCTATGTCTCCCACGGCAACGGTGTCGGCAGTCCTGGAAGCGCTGTCCCTCTTCCACCAGGCAACACATTCGGGTTCGATACAAGCCAGAACCCGAACGAAGGCATGGTTGTTCTGGGCGAGCACCTACATAATCAGGCCAATGGGGTCGCCTTCGGCGTGCCTGTCCGGCCCTGTGATGTGGACAGCCGAGGCTGTATCGATGGCTACCTGGACAAGGACACCGATGATCTGAGATTCCAGGAATTCAACGACAACCTGGACTTCATTCGCGAGCTGTACGTTGATTTCGACCTGAACTTCGACAGCGGCAACATTCTCAGTACGCGCCTGGGTAAGCAACAGGTGATATGGGGTCGCACAGACCTCTTCCGGGTGTTGGATGTCATCAACCCGGTGGACTACTCCCGAAACAATATCTACGACGAGCTGGAAGACATCCGGATTCCTATGTGGATTCTCAAGACCGACTACCGGATGGGGCCAACTGAAGTCTTTGAGGGCTTTGCATTCGACGACCTCAACTTCCAGGTGGTCTGGAACTTTGATGAGTTCCGGCCTCACGACATCGGCCAGTGCGGCCAGCCCAATGTCATTCTGGATGCCGGCTGCTTTTTCCGGGGCATGAACAACCTGTGGGAGAACGGTGGAACCGTAGCGAACTTCGCAGGCGCAACGCCAGACGGTGGTTTGGCCACCGACTTCGGGCCAGGGCAAATCGGTATCCGTCGGGCGAACATGCCAGGCTGGAAACTGTCCAACACCCAGCTTGGTTTGAAAATGGAAGGTGTCTATGGCGATCTGGGCTTCTCCCTGAACGCCCTGACGTACCGCTCCCAACTACCGTCACTACGCGGCGGAATCCCGGCTGAAAACGCCTTTACCGGTCAAACCGATGTATGGCCCAGCCTGATCGCTTTCGATATCCACTTCCCGCGGGTCAACCTGGTGGGCGGCTCACTGGATTACTACTCCCAGGGCGTGGACACCGTCTTCAGGTTTGAAACCGCTTATACCTCCGGGGAAGAATTCGCTAATACGCTCCGGGAGAAGCTCTACTCGGAATCCGATGTGCTTAGGTACGTTATCGGAGCCGATAAGAATGTCTCCATTCCCTTTCTCAACGAAAACCAGTCCTTCCTGTTTTCCGGCCAGATCTTTGGCCAGCACATCCTCGATCATGAGCGCGAGCAGCGCACCTATGGTGAAGCCGGTATTCCAAATTGGGAGCATAACTGGATAGGCACTCTGCTGATTCAGGGTTTCTATATGAACAACCGCCTGATACCGAAGATGATCATGGCTCATGATTTCCGGGCCCAGGCCACCACGCTTGCACCCAGTGTCGACTGGCTAGTGACCGACAAGCTGAAGGTGAGTGCAGGTGCCAATATCAAGGTTGGTGAGGGTGCGCGCCAGTTTGACGACTGTCGTTCCTGTAACCCCTGGGACCCGTTCACACAAACTCCGGGTGTCACTTCGCATGAGCAGGGTGAAACCGCCGGTCTCTCAGGTTTCGAGCCTCTCGGCCGCTTCAAGTCTGGCCCGATCGGCATGGCTCAGAAAGAAGACGAAATTCAGTTGGCTGTCCGTTACAGCTTCTGACCGAAAAGTAACAACATGAGGCATAGCAAAATGAAAACACTGACGCGCACTATCATCGCGGGCTGTACGGCAAGCCTGATGGCCACAGCCACGTTGGCAAACGAGGCAGTCATCACCGAATCCTTTTACCCCTATAAAGCTGAAATACCTCAGTTCAAGGGTCTTGAGCCAGGCATGGTGATTAGCAAGGAAAACGTCGCGCAATTCAAGGACATCATTGACCCCGCCTTCTATCGTTTCATCGAGCAAGGCTGGACGACAATGTCCGTCGGTAAAACCACCTCCTTTGACCTTCACCCGAACTATGTTGAAGCCACAAGGGTTGCCCTCGGGGAGGTAAGTCTCGGAGACCAGGTCGGGGAAATCAATGGCTGGAATGCCGGTCGCCCTTTCCCACAGGAGCCGAGCGCCGACGATCCTCGTGCAGGTGAGAAGCTGGCCTGGAATTACAAGTACGGCTATAACTGGGGTGACAGTGCCGCCATCATGCCATTTTACTGGAAGTACCGTGACATGGAGTCCGGTGATGTCGAGCGAACCATCAAATTCAATTTCCACTTTCTGAACTACAAGGGCCGCGTAATCCAGGAACCGACTCCGGAAATCACTCCGAATCCGTCGGATCTGTTCCGCGCCATCTATCTTCAAGTGCTGGACCCAGCAGATGTCCGCAACACCCAGTTGCTGATCCACCGTGCCTCGGACGATCTGAAACGGGATAACTCCTGGCTGTATCTGGGCTTCCAGCGTCGTGTCAGACGACTGGCCACCGGCCAGGTGACCGATGCGTTCCTTGGCTCTGATCTGATGATCGAAGATTTCGAGGGCTATAACGGTCGTATTTCGGACATGAACTGGACCTATAAAGGCACCCGTTACATGCTGATGCCGTTCTACAACCACAATGAACTGACACTGGATACCAAAACTCACCAGGATGATGAGGGCTACCAGGTGGTCGCATTCAGCGGCAAGGGTGGCTGCTTCCCCGATATTACCTGGCAATTGCGCAAGGTGTATGAAGTGGAATCCGCCCCCGTGGATGAGAGCCACCCCCTGTCGAAGCGTGTGCATTTTATGGACGCCCAGACTTTTACCATTCCCCGCACGGTCTCTTATGATCGGAAGGGCGACCTGTGGAAGACCTTCACCATTGGCCAGGCCCATCCTGACCATCACTTGCCGAAAAACAAAGGTGCTGGTGTCTCCATTGATGACAGCTTCAGCATGATTGATGTACAAGCAAGCCACTGCACGACCGGCCAGTTCAAGGGCCAGTTGGATCCGGAGTTGTCTCCACCACAAATGTTCAACGTTCAGCACCTACGGGCTACCGGTAGCTGATCTGGCGATCATCGTTGCTCCTCTATTGGGCCCGCGATTGCGGGCCTTTTTTTGGATCACTGAGGAAATCGGGCATGCTACCCCGCAATGGCAACTTGTTGGCGCAGCTCCCCTAGGATTCTGCGCTGGAAAAACCAGCTAGAGATGCTGCAATAACGCCCGAAGCCTGGGATTATCCGGGAAGCGCTCCATCAGAGCCTGGGTCACCTCGCGGGCTTTGTCCTTCTGCTGAAGCTGGAATAACGCTACCGCATAACGGTAACCAAAGAGCCACTGATCAGGTGCCAATCCCGCAGCCTGTTCCAAATCCTGCAGAGCGTGATCGTCGTTTTTCAATTTCAAATGAATCAGACCACGCAAGTGAACCAGTCGTGCCTCGCTCGGCATAAACTGAAGCGCGCGATTGATGACATCAATGGCTTCCTGATTACGATCACCAGAGCGCAGGATTCTGGTTAACAGGATGGCGGCAGGTGCATATCCCTGATCTTTATCCAGAGCCTTTTTCAACGCTTCCTCGGCCTTGTATATGTCATTTCCCGCCAGCAGATAGCGGGCTTTCAGCACCAGCCCTGAGGGCAGGTCAGACTGCATGCCCAGAAAGCGCTCATACTCACCACGCACCTCCGCCCACTGCTGTGACTCCAGCTCAATTCCGAGCATAATCAACGATTCGAAAGCAGCAATCCGCACCGCCAATGATTCGTCCGTCAGGCCTGCCCTGGCCAATTCCAGCGCTTGATCAGCCGAACCGTTCCGGAGTACCCGGAACGCGCTCTCACGAATAACCGCTTCGTCGCTGGTTGCCAGTTTCGCCACCAGAGAGGGCTGTCTTTCGGCCAGCCACTGTCCCTGCTGTTCCAGCAAAGTGGCCCGGCGCAGGGCCGGTGCGCTACGATTTTGCAGATACGTCATCATGCCCGGGGATGGGCGCTGCTGCACATCGTGCCACGTCTGCTGACGGTAGAGTTCCGGAAACCAGTTTTCGACTTCTTTGATAGACCAGCCTCGAGTCTTGTCTGTGTGACAAGCCAGGCATACATCCGGACTACCACTTTCCTGGGCCACATCCGGGCGGGGTACCGTGAAACTGTGCTCCCGGCGATCATCGATTTTCATGAACGTGGCTTCCGGCATATGGCAGTTCACGCACTGGGCGCCCTCGCTCCCTTTTGGATGATGGTGATGCCCGGGGGTGTCAAATTCGCGGGAATTGTGGCACTGGGTACAGACAGCGTTACCTTCAGCTTTCAGCTTGCCGGAGTGAGGGTTGTGGCAGTTGGTACAAACGACGCCCGCTTGGAACATCCGGCTCTGTTCGAATGAACCAAGCACGAAGACTTCCTCGCTGACCCGCCCGTCGGAGTAGTAAAGGGGAGGATCGAGCCGGCTCAGACTGAACTGGTCGTGCACCCGGCCATTGCCCGAATCCGCAAGGCGGGTTCTGAGGGCATGGCATTTGCCACAGATAGGCACCTGGGCATCGCTGGAGGCCGGCCCTATGTGCCTCGGCGGCTGATCAGCCTGACTGGCCAACCATACGCCCATGGCAGCAAGCTCCACACCGGTGGTCTGGTTCCGGCCGTCCTGTTGAGCTTTTGCATGCTCAGATGCGGATTCATGGCAGGCGGCGCAACTGACCGCTACATGGTCATACTGGGTCTGGTAGCTATCGGATTCGCTGTCGTAATTGCGCTGAAGGCCGGTTGAATGGCAGTCCGCGCACTGGTTGTTCCAGTTCTGGTAGATGCCCGTCCAGTGCATCGCATCGCCGGGGCGGTTCCGGCCTGGTTCATCCAGGCGAAACCAGCGCTGGCCACCCTCTGATTTTTCGCGTGTATCCCAGGCAACATTAAAGGCCTGTAGCCGGCCATCGCCGGTGTCGATCAAGTATTGCTGGAGTGGATACACTCCAAATGTGTATTTCACGATCCACTCTCGGTCTTCTCCACGCTCATTAGTGTGGATTCGATACTGACCACCCTGTTTGAGGAATTTAACGGTAAGGTCAGGATCTTCGTATCTGGTGCCTGAAAAGTCGCCCGCGACGGTATCAGAGGTAGCGGGTGCCATGGCAACCGAATGCTGGGACCGGGACCATTCCGCCACTTCGTTGGCATGGCATTCCGCACAATTTAATGGCCCTGCCTTTGCCTGCCCACATGCCAGAATCAGGAACCAGATAGCCAATAGGCTCAGTGGTCGTTTGACCATATCGTTCAATTCCGTGTTACGTATTGGATCATTTCACCAGATCGTGAACCATAGTGCCCAGGTTTTTAGGAACTCCTTCCCCTCATGGGCTGCCGCTACGAGGATCGACCCACTTCTGGGAATATGGCCTGTCGATTGCTTGATTTATGATAGATGCTACCGTGTGCACTCTGGCTGAACCGACAACAACAATCACATCGCCATGAACGAAAAACGGGTTCCATTCCATTACAACGTGGGTGTTCGCTCTCCCGATTTCGAGGAGGCGAGAGCCTTTATCAACACTCACATTGATGATCGTGAAGTGTCGCCTCTTTCAAGGGGTGGCAACACCGAAAATCTCCTGACTCTGCAGCCTCTGGGAGAAAGCGCGCTATTCGGTGCCATGTGGTCCGAGAAGGTCCACATCCGGTCGGATACCCAAACCACGTTTCATGCGGTGCTGGTTCTCTCCGGCAGTATTTGCTGTAAATCGTTGGGCATCGATATCCCTGCCAACAGCGTAGTGCTGATCGCACCCGGGCAACAGGCCGACCTGGTATGGGAAAAAGGCACCCGCGCCGTGGTGATAAGCCTGGGGCGCCAGACCCTGATTGACACCCTGGGTGTCCCGGATCTTGAGTTCCTGCGACAGTCAAATGCCCTGATTCCCGCCGACCATCAGGACGCGCAACTGCTCAGAAATGGCATCACTTGCCTAGCCCAACAGCACGAAATCTGTCACGGCAGGATTTCTCCTGCTGTCCAGAGACACTGGGAAGGCCTGCTATTGTCCCAATTTTCCAACCAGCTATACCGCTCCGAACTGGAAAACCCGTCCATCCTTCCGGGCCGTATTCGTCTTGTGACTGAATGGATACTGGCTCATATTCGAGAGCCTATGTCGGTCTGCGACCTGTTGCGGGTCACCGGTGCCAGCCGACGATCACTGGAATCCGGATTCCGGACATACCTGAATACGACACCCGCCAAATTCATTCTCTGCCACAAACTGAAAGGCGTTCGCCATCTGCTTAGAACCGAGCCCGACATCAAAATCGGGGATGCAGCCTTCCTGTATGGTTTCAATCACCTGAGCCATTTCACCCGCCAATATCAGGAGGCCTTCGGCGAGTTGCCATCGGAAACCCTCCGTCAACACCGCGAATCGCGGGTGGTGATTAGCAAAAAGGCCCAGCCGTATCCGGCATAACGCCGAACAGGGCTGGGCAAGTCGCTTTCAGAGTCAGAAGATTACGTTGAAACCCACCGCATAGTTACTGGGCAGGTTGTCGTACTGACCCGTTTCCGCCCAAACCTTTATTTGTGGTGCCACTCGCTGCTCAATCTTGAGGGTGTAGACGGTTTCGTCAGCGGCGTCGTAGTCGTGGTTTTTCTCCTTGAAGCCGACTGCGAAGCCCGCACCGCTCTCGGTGAGGTACTGAGCTGACACACCGTAGGAATTGAAGTCTGCCTTTCCTTCCGGATCCAGCGGGTAAGGTGAATTACGGTTATTCTCCCATACCGCACCCAAATCCAGGCCGCCAATCTGGTAGCTCACCCCGGCCGCGGAAATCTGGTAGTCCTCGGTAGTAAATGGCGGCAACTGCTCCTGCTTGAGCACGGTGGTGCCCATGGCAAACTCCACGTACTCCCCCTTGTGTACCAGCCGCACCGCCCGTCCATCCGCAGCCTGGTCATTGCCATCATTCAGGGTGATTGCTGCAAAAACCAACTTGGTCTTCATGAACCAAGGCGTATGGTATGCAAAGGTTCCAGAGGTTCTGTCTGGCTGGGCGAAAATGCCATCCGCGTTCAGATCCGCATGGGGCTCGTTGTATTCATAGTGGTTAATCGGCCCATAGATGTCCCCCCACTGGCCGCTGGTGCCGCGCGGCGCGACGACAAACAGGCCGTAGCTGGTCGGCAACCAGAATTTTGCCTCTTTGACGTGTACATCCGCTTCACCATCACGACCTGTCGTTGGATCGTCGGCACTGTTGGCAGCTGTCGCCAGGTCGACCTCCATCGCATAATGGAGATTTAACGTGTCATCAATGGCAGCCTTGCCCTGGAGCCCCATCTCAATTTCAAAGGCTTCTGCTTCGGCATCCTGGCTTTCCACTTTGAGGGCACCGGCACTCAGATACCCGTAAAACTTCGGTTTCTCCAGCTCAACTGCAAAGGCTGAGTTGGCGACTGCTGCGGAGACCGCAGCAGTCAAGATGGTTTGTTTCAGTTTCATGGTATTACTCCTGCTCACGAAGTTAGGATTGAATTACTCAACACACTCGCCGTACAGGCAGGTGGTGAAGCTGTAACCCACTTTTCGCATGTCCGCCGGATCAGCAGGGATCACACCATTTCGGCTGACGTACTGGTCCCACTCGGCAACCAGTTCTTTCAGTTTCCCTGGTTTCTCCTGGGCCAGGTCTGTCGTTTCGGTCGGGTCTTCCGCCAAATTGAAGAGCTGCCACTGGCCCGGACCGTAAGGCGCTTCCAGAAGCCGGATCTTCCAGTTGCCCTTACGCACGGCAGAGCGACCATAGAGTTCCCAGCCAACCACACGATTTTCAGGTGCATTACCCTCAAGCCCTGGCAGCATGGAGAGGCCCTGAATCTCGAAAATTTCCCGGCCGTTGTAGGGACTGGTGGGCTTTTCAATGCCAGCCAGTTCCAGGAAAGTGGGCATAATGTCCATCACGTGGAAAAACTCGTGATTTATCCTGCCCTTGTCTACATTGCCGGGAAGATCAATGATCGCTGGTACCCGCAGACCACCCTCAGATGGAAACCCTTTCCACATAGGGAAAGGCGCAGCACTGACTTGCCCCCACTGAGGGCCATACCAGATGTACGAATCGGGGCGGCCAATATTTTCAAAGCTATTGTTGAACTCCGAGGCAATCCACTGTTCATTTCTCGGTAGCACTTCCGGGCTGTTACCGTCGGCGCCGTTGTCCGACATAAACATCACCACGGTGTTTTCCAGCTCACCGGTCTTTCTGAGGTGATCCATGACTCGCTCAATGTTGTCGTCCATGCTATCGACCATCGCTGCGTAGACTTCCATCTTGCGGGCTTCAATCTTTTGCTGTTCTTTGGTCAGCTCATCCCAGGTTGGCAACTCGTCAAAGGGAACGTTGGCGCTGAGCTCGTGGCCAATCAGCCCCATCTCCTTCATCCTATCCATGCGTTGTTGGCGAATGGCGTCATAACCTTTGTCATATCGACCTTCGTATTTCTTGATGTAGGGATCAGGCGCCTGGAGCGGCCAATGGGGTGCGGTAAACGACAGGAAAGTAAAAAATGGCTTATCGCCCGAAGCCTTGATGTACTCTATCGCCTTGTCCGCGTAGAAATCGGACGAGTAGAAGCCGTCAGGCACTCCCACCTTTTTGCCGTTCTCACGATAGATTGCCATCGGATCCACGCCGATGATCGCACGGCCGTCATCAAAATGACTGGCGCCGCCCTGCACCAGAACCCAAGAATGATCAAATCCGCGTTCAGCGGGGCTCAGTTCTTCGGTTCTGCCCAAGTGCCACTTGCCGGCAATGGAAGTGCTGTAGCCGTTATCCCGGAGTACTTCCGGAAGCGTGGCGACAAGATCGTTCAGGTACCCTTCGTAGCCGGGCTTACCCTTCTGCTCAGCTGTGAGCAGTTCAGCCATGTTACCAATGCCTGCCTGGTGGTTGTCTGTACCAGACAGCAGCATGGAACGGGTTGGCGAGCAGGTAGGCGCGGTATGAAAGTTGGTCATACGGATGCCAGAATCGGCCAACGCATCCAGAGTCGGGGTTTCGATTTCCCCGCCGTAGGCGCCGATGTCGGAGTAGCCCAGATCATCGGCCATAATCAGAAGGAAGTTGGGCTTTTCGGCGTTATTGGCAGAAACCATCATTGAAGCTGTCATCAGCCCCAGCGCCATACCCAACCGACGAAGCAGTGCATTGTTGTTGTACATGTCATGCCCTCAGTCAGTTTGTTGTTGTGCCACGCTTTGTGGTCAACATCAGTCTGCTGAGGGAATAGAGCTAAGGGTTAACCCGTATGCGCATTGCTTAGCGGAAATGCGCAGAAATATGGAGTAAGGGCGTCCTTGCCCGAGAAATAAGACTTCATCCAGGTATTCTCAGAAATGAATCACTGTCCGAATACTCTTACCCTCATGAAGCAAGTCGAACGCCTTGTTAATATCCTCCAGCGGCATGTTATGGGTAATAAACACATCCAGTGGAATCTCGCCTTTCTCGGCTTTCTCCACATAGCCCGGCAACTCGGTACGGCCCTTCACGCCCCCAAACGCAGACCCTTTCCAGACCCGGCCGGTCACCAGCTGGAACGGGCGGGTGCTGATTTCCTCACCGGCACCGGCCACGCCGATGATGATGGATTCACCCCAGCCCTTGTGACAGCACTCCAGGGCAGCACGCATCACCTTCACGTTGCCAATGCACTCGAAGGAGTAATCGACACCACCGTCGGTCATATCAACAATCACTTCCTGGATCGGCTTATCGTAGTCATTGGGATTGACCACATCGGTAGCGCCCAGCTGTTTCGCGATATCAAATTTGCCCGGGTTGATGTCGACGGCAATGATGCGACCGGCCTTGGCCATGGTGGCTCCGATAATGGCCGCCAGGCCGATGCCGCCCAGCCCGAAAATGGCCACCGTCGCGCCTTCCTCCACTTTGGCGGTGTTCAACACGGCACCGATACCGGTGGTGACGCCGCAGCCCAGCAGGCACACTTTTTCCAGCGGGGCTTCCTTGGGAATTTTCGCCAGCGAAACCTCCGGCAATACGGTGTATTCGGAGAACGTCGAGCAGCCCATGTAATGATAGAGCGGCTTGCCGTTGTAGGAGAAGCGGGAGGTTCCGTCAGGCATCACGCCCTTACCCTGGGTCGCTCGCACCGCGCCACACAGGTTGGTCTTGCCGGAGGTGCAGAACTTGCACTCGCCGCATTCCGCGGTATACAGCGGAATCACATGGTCGCCCACTTCCAGGTTCTTTACGCCGGGGCCCACGGCTTCAACAATGCCACCGCCTTCGTGGCCAAGAATGGTCGGGAACAGGCCTTCGGGATCGGCGCCGGAGAGGGTATAGGCATCGGTATGGCAAACGCCGGTGGCCACAATGCGCACCAGCACCTCGCCTTTCTGGGGCGGGGCCACATCAACTTCAACGATTTCCAGCGGCTTGTTGGCTTCAAACGCCACCGCGGCACGGGATTTAATCACTGGCAGGCTCCTCTGGATCGGTTCGGAATCTCGGATATTGCGGATCCCGGTGGTTTGACGAAGTCTAGACGACCGGTCTAATATACCAAACATGACATCGAACGACACCCGCACTCATATCATTCACACCGGCGCCGACCTGATCGGCCAGAAGGGCTTTGGCGCGACAGGCATCAATGCCGTGCTGACCGCCGCCGGCGTGCCCAAGGGGTCGTTTTACCATTACTTTAGCAGCAAGCACGACTTTGGTCTGGCCGTTATCGATACCTTTGCGGAGGAATACGACGCCAAGCTGGAGCGGATTCTCAACGACACCAGCCGAACGTGCGTTGACCGCTTGCGTGCCTATTTTGACACCGGCTTTGAGACCATGACCAGCTGCGAGTACACCCGGGGCTGCCTGATCGGCAATCTGGGACAGGAGTTGTCCGGGCAGAACGAAGCCTTCCGGCAGCGCCTGAACACGGTGTTCGCCGGCTGGGAAAAACGCTTCGAACAATGCCTTCGTGACGCCCAACAATCGGGTGACATTGATGCGGGCATCGACCCGGCAGACGCCGCCAGCTTTCTGTTGTCCGGCTGGGAAGGCGCCATCCTTCGTTCGAAGGTTCTCAAGTCCGTGGAACCCATGGAGCGGTTCGTACGGGTCTTTTTCAAACAGTGCCTGAATATCGGCTGAAATTTTTTTCGCTGACTTACTAGTAGACTGGTCTAATTAAACTTGTTTAATCCTGAAGGAGAATGTCCGATGAGCCATCAAAACGACCCACTGTTTCAGCCCTGTCACCTGGGTGAACTGGCCCTGCCCAACCGGGTTCTGATGTCACCGCTGACACGGTCCCGCTCAAGCCAGCCCGGGGACATCCCCAACGACATGAATGCCCGCTATTACCAGCAGCGCGCCAGCGCTGGCCTGATTCTCAGCGAGGCCACTCAGGTCTCGCCCCAGGGCAAGGGCTATGCCTTCACCCCGGGCATTCACTCGCCGGAACAGATTGAAGGCTGGAAGAAGGTCACCGGAGCGGTGCACATGGCCGGTGGCCGAATCCACATGCAGCTGTGGCACGTGGGCCGGATTTCCCATCCGGATCTTCAGCCGAATGGTGAAAAACCCGTGGCGCCCTCTGCCATCAAACCCGAAGGCGCCAAGACCTTTATCAGCGCCAACTCCGGCATGGTGGATATTCCGGAGCCCCGGGCCCTGGAAGCAGCAGAGATGGCCGATATCGTCGAGCAGTTCCGTCAGGGTGCACGGAACGCAAAGGAAGCCGGCTTTGATGGCGTTGAAATCCATGCCGCCAATGGCTATCTGCTGGACCAGTTCATCAAGAGCGGCAGCAACCACCGCACCGACGAATACGGTGGTTCAGTGGAAAACCGTCTGCGCCTGCCGCTGAAGGTAGTGGAGGCCGTTATCGACGTCTGGGGCAAGGACAAAGTCGGCGTTCGTGTCAGCCCCACCGGCAGCTTCAACGCCATGGCCGATGACAACCCTGTCGAGACCTTCGGCACCTTCGCCCGGCACCTGAACGATCTGGGTATTGCCTATATCGAAGTGGTGGAAGACTCCTTCCAGGGCAATCACGCCAACGGCCGCCCGGAGGATGTTATTGATGCCATCCGTAACGGTTTCAGGGGCACTTACATCGCCAACGGTGCCTACACCGCCGAGGAGGCCCGGAAGCGTATCAACGAAGATCGCTGCGACCTGGTTACCTTCGGCCGCCCGTTCATTGCCAACCCGGATCTGCCGGAGCGTTTCCGCCAGAACGCACCCCTGAACGAATGGGATGACAGCACCTTCTATGGCGGTGACGAACACGGTTACACCGACTACCTGACGCTGAGCGAACTCGAAACCAGCGCCTGATCACGCTTCATATCCGTAAAAGGAGACAAACCATGAGTAACACCAACGACCCAATCAACAGCAAAGTCGTCATTATTACCGGCGCCAGCAGTGGTCTCGGTGAAGCCACGGCCCGTCGCCTGGCCGACCGCGGCGCCAGGCTGGTCCTTGCCGCCCGCCGGGAAGACCGCCTGAAAGCCCTGGCGGAGGATCTGAAATCCCGGGGTGCCGAGGCAGTCTGGCAGGTTACCGACGTGACCGACCGCGCCCAGGTGGAATCCCTGGCTGCAACGGCAAAAGAGAGCTTCGGCAGGATTGATGTGCTGGTGAACAACGCCGGGCTGATGCCTTTGGCACCTCTGGACGCCCTCAAAGTCGATGAGTGGGAGCAGATGGTGGACGTCAACATCAAGGGCGTGATGTACGGCATCGCCGCCGTGTTGCCCACCATGCGCGAACAGCACAGCGGCCATGTGATCAACCTGTCGTCCGTTGCCGGGCACAAACTGTTCCCGGGCGCTGCCGTCTACTGCGCCACCAAATACGCCGTCAAGGCGCTGTCAGAAGGGCTGCGCATGGAAGCCGGTGACGAGATCCGAAGCACCAACATCTCGCCGGGCGCCGTAGCAACCGAGCTCACCAGCACCATCACCGACCCGGACGCCAAAAAGGCGGCGGACGAGCTCTACGAAGTGGCTATTGATTCCGACGCCGTGGCCCGGGCTATCGTTTATGCGATTGAACAGCCCGCCGACGTGGATATCAATGAGATCATCCTGCGGCCAACGGCCCAGGAACTATAAGGCCACATCGGTTAGTTAACTCTGTGGCAACACCGCCTTGCATCTGGTGGTGTTGCCACCCCACCTGCAAAGCCCCGCTCCCCACCACCTATTTTTGTGCCCCGAAACTCAGCGCCATTTTGGCGCATTTGATTATTCAGTTTGAAATCCACGGGAATCTGAACTAACCATTAACATGTATCCGGAATAAACAAACCGACCGGTTTTCAGGCGTCGGCACTGAATTTCCGGTTTACGACCAGGCACTGAATGCACCCATTGGGGAGAGCATGCTCATGAGTCATAAATTGTCCCGCAGGAAGTTTCTAAGGAATTCCCTACTCGGCACTGGCGCAATGACCCTTGGTTTTCCGGCGCTAAACGCCAACGCGAAAGAGCACAAGGTTCGTTGCGGAGTCGTCACCTCATTATCAGGCGCAAACCGTTTCGGCGGTAATCTGACACGTCGGGGCTACGATCTGTGGGCCGAAGAAATCAACAAACTGGGCGGCATCGAAATCGCGGGAACGCGATATCCCGTGGAAATGTTCTACGGTGATGCCCAGTCGCGACCGGCTTCCGGCGCGGATGCCGCTGAACGGCTGATCATCCAGGACGAAGTCGATGTCCTGTTCGGTCCCTATACCTCTGGCGTCACCCTCGCAGTGCAACCAATCAGCGCAAAATACCGGGTGCCGATGATTTCCGGCTCCGCCGAGTCTCCGAATGTCTGGCTGGCAAAACCGCCTTTCAACTTCGGTATGATACCCGCAGTGGATCTGACCACCGATAAATCCATGGTGGTTTTGGCAGACACCCTCGGCGACCGGGCAAAAACCGCGTCGGTGATCGGGGTGGATGAACCGTTTTCCAAGGAGACGGCAGAAGGCTTCCGCAAGGGTGTCGAAGAGTCGGACCTGGAGCTCCTGAGTTACGAGCTGTTTCCCGCCGAATCTGACCTTTCGGCCATTATTTCCAAGCTCAAAGCGGCCAATCCGGATGTTGTGGCTGTCGGAGGGCATGAAAGTGTCTTTATCAATTTCGTGAACACGGCGAAGGCGCTGAATTACAAGCCCAAGGCCCTCATCATGCACTACGGTGTTACCTCCGCGGCCTTCATCAACGAAACCGGAAGCGAGTCAGAAGGCGTTCTCGGTGTTTCCGTGTGGACAGCAGAATTACCGTACAAGGACGACCTGTTCGGAACCGCAAGCGACTATTCAGACCTGTCCTTTTCCCGATGGGGAACACGACCGGATTACACCGAAGCAGCGTGTTCAGCCAGCGGCCTGGTACTGCAGGACGCCGCACGCCGGCTCGGGAAAGCGCCACCCTGGAATCAGGAGACCCGCACGCAACTCGCCAAGGCCATTGAAGATACCGACATTGAAACCTTCTATGGCCCCGTGGGGTTTGCCAAGGAAGGAAGCCACTACCACAACAATATCAAGCCTGTACCGGTTGTCATCCAGCTCAAGAATGGTGATGTCGTACCAGTGGCTCCGGAAAATGCGTCCAAGGGAGAGCTCGTTTACCCGATCCCCGGCACTTCCTGACGTAAAGCCGGGCCCACCGTCGCCGACAGCCTGGCGGCAAGGCTGTCGGCGACCGTAACAACGCGTGGATGAGGAGTACCGGGTTGGACCTGTTCCTGCAGACACTTGTAAATGGCATCCTGATTGGCGGCATTCTGATTTGCCTCACAATCGGATTTCAGCTCACCTTTGGTGTGCTCCATGTGATCGACTTTGCGGTCGGGGGCTGGGCGATGCTAGGGGGCTATACTGCCTACTGGCTGGTAACCCTGGCCGGCATTGACCCTTTTATCAGTATTTTCCTGGTTTTTGCGCTTTTCCTAATGATCGGCCGAGGACTGGGCCCTCTGATATATCGGGTCAGAACCAGCCGGTATGCCCGGCCAGACCTGATGGCACTGGCCTTTACGTTTGGCATTTTCCTGTTCATGCGCGGGGGCGCGCTTTGGCTCTGGTCCTATAACAGCCGCAGCGTGGAATCGGTATTATCAGGTCAGTTCCTGAGCCTCGGGCCAGTCACCATCCCCCTGATGCGATTGTCCGCCTTTCTCATGGCAATACTGTTCAGCGCCGGGCTGTTTATCCTGCTCTACAGGAGTCGTTTTGGCATGGCCGTCAGGGCGCTGGCACAGAACCGTGACCATGCCGGATTGATGGGGGTGGACGTAAAACGGGTTTCTGCCTGGGTGTACGGCATCTATACCGGGTTGACCGCATCCGCCGGGGTATTGATCGCCACCATCTACTCCGTAAACCCGACCGTAGGCATTCGCTATACGCTCTTTGCATTCTTTGTCGCTGTGCTCGCCGGGCTCGGATCGGTTGGCGGCGTGCTGGTCGCCGGCCTCGCTCTTGGCCTGCTCGAAGCCTATGTCGCCACCTATATTGGCGCCCGATATTCCTTACTGATTGTTTTCGGAACCCTGTACCTCGCCCTTCTGGTTGCACCCAAAGGAGTTCTGGGACGTGGCATCTAAACCTGTTCAACCCCCAAAGCTCATGATCCGGGCCCTCCTGATCGGAGCCGCTGCGATCGCCCTGGCGGTATTGCCAGCCTTTATTGACCCTTACACGCTGAGGATTGCCACCGGCGCACTCATGTGGGCGGGGCTGGCGTGTGCCTGGAACATTGTGGGTGGTTATGCCGGGTATATCAGCTTCGGACACTCGGCATTCTTCGGTATTGGTGCCTACACCACCGCCATCCTCATGCAGTCCGATGTTGGCGCGTCGTTCTTTGTTACCCTGCTACCGGCGGTTGTTCTGTCAATCGCCGTCGCCGTTGCCATTGGTGGGCCGACCATGCGGCTGCGGGGGGCCTATTTCGCCATTGCCACCTGGGCGTTCGCCGAAATGCTCATGCAACTGATGACGGTACTGGATTTTACAGGTGGTACAGCCGGCCTCTCCCTGCCCGCCTACCTCAATGAGTTTTTCTTTTACTACATTATGCTGATCGCAGCGGCAGCCAGCTTCGTTGGAGTCTGGCTGTTAATCGAACGCTCACGCTTCGGCTTCAGAATCAAGGCGTTACGGGACGACGAGCCGGCCGCCGAGTCCCTGGGCATTCGTACAAACCTGATCAAGGTCCAGTCTTTTGTGCTCTCTGCAGCCATCACCGCGCTGTTTGGAAGTATTTACGCCTACTGGACCACCTATATCGACCCACATTCCGTCATGGGGCCAGAGATTACTGACCAGATGGTCGTTATGGTACTTCTCGGCGGGCTCGGAACCGTCTGGGGGCCGGCCCTGGGCGCAGTGCTGCTCTGGATCACCAATCGTTATATCTGGTCAACATTCGGGGACACCGTCATCTACCTCCCCATACTCGGCGTTATTATCGCGCTGGTGGTTCTGTTCCTGCCCAACGGGCTGATTAGCCTCATCGTTGGACGCCAACGCGGCAAGGAACTTATTTCCAATATTCTCAGAAAATTCTAGGAGAAGGCCTCCGATGTCACCTGCACCTCACAGTGCCGAATCACCAGGGTATCCACCACTGGCCCTGGAGTCGGTTACCAAACATTTTGGTGGAATTACCGCCGTTGATGGCGTCTCTCTGTCCGCCGGTGCAGGTGAAGTGGTTGGGGTTATTGGCCCCAATGGCAGCGGGAAATCGACGTTGTTCAGCCTTGCAGCCGGCGGCCAGAAACCAGACACCGGGAAGATCCGTTTGCAGGGAATCGACGTTACCGGCTGGCCCACCTGGAAAATCGCCCGTAACGGCATAAGCAGAACCTTTCAGATTCCTTCCCTGTTTATCAACATGACGGTCAGGGACAACCTGCTGGCAGCCGCCGTTGAGGGAGAGTGGCAGCGCGCCCGTGAACGGATGGAAGACACACTGGATATGCTGGAAATCGGCCACGTGGTCGACAACCTGGCGTCGGAGCTTTCCGGCGGCCAGCAGAAACTGCTGGAGTTCGGCCGCGTCTGCATGCGCGATCCAAAGGTGGTGTTGCTCGACGAGGTCACTGCAGGCGTGCATCCAAACATTCGCAAGACCATCCTGGAAGCCATTCAGCGTTTACGGAAAACCGGTATCACCTTCCTGATCATTGAGCACGACATGGAGATGGTCCGGGAAACCTGTGACCGCCTGGTGGTCATGGACCGGGGCAGCATCGTCGCGGAGGGCAGCTTTGATGAGATCGCCAGCGACACCAATGTCCAGCAAGCGTATCTGGGGCGCACATGAACAATGAGCTGAGCGTCGACAATCTGGTCACCGGTTATGGCAAACAGGAAATCGTGCACGGCATTTCAGTGACCGCACACCCTGGCCAGATAACCTGTATTTTCGGACCCAACGGCAGTGGCAAGTCCACGGTCATCAAGGCCATTGCCGGCCTCCTGCCTGCCTGGTCCGGCCGGATCACACGGGGCGACAACGAACTCACCGGCTTGCCCGTGCACGCCATGGTTCGCCAGGGCATCGTGATGATGCCCCAGGGCGGCGGGGTATTCCCGCGTTTCACGGTCATGGAAAACCTGCGGATGGGCGGTTACGCACTGGAGGAACGGCACAAGCTTGACGAACGGATTGAAACCCTGATTGCCGATTACCCCAACCTGCTGCGCCGCAGGAACACACCCGCCGGCTCGCTGTCGGGTGGTGAGCAGATGATGGTGGCCATCGCCCGGGCGCTGGTGACGGACCCGTTGTTTGTCATGCTTGACGAACCCTCGGCCGGCCTTTCGCCAGCGCTCGTTCACGAGACCATGGAGCGGGTGGTTGCTTTAAAAGAGCAAGGCGTCGGCGTCATTATGGTGGAGCAGAATATCCGCGAGGCCCTGCCGGTCGCCGACTCGGTTTATATCTTCGCCGGCGGCAAGCGGCAGTTTGCCGGTAGCCAGAAGGACATCAAAGGTGATGACCACCTGATGTCCATATACATGGGCAGCAACTGAAGGATCCGGCAGGCGTTCCGCCTCGCTGAACAATCTTCCGGGCGGCGTTCAGCGTATACTTTCGTGTAAAATTGACGCAGGACGCAGCAGACTGGCCCCTCACATGACAGCATCCAGAAACAGCCACGGCGGCAAAGACATTCTTGCCCGCATTATCGACACCACCCAGCCGAAAACCCTTCTGTGCTGCGGCTCCCTGGCAGAAGACGTGGCCGGCATCTGGCACCGCCACGCCCCCGGAACCCACCTGACCACACTCGACACCAGCGATCCCAATGCCGGGTTGCCACTCGCGGAGGTTCAGGACCTGGCACTGATCTCAGACACCCTCGAGCACCTGCCCCACGGGGAAGGCGCGCTACTGTTGGGCCAACTGCGCAACTACGGCACCCACCAGATTGCGGTACTGGTGGGTGAAGCGCCGGGCTGGGCCTTCACCGATTTTATTGGCCTGGGTTTCCGGCGGCACGCGGAAATCGATACCGCAGGCGGCACCCTCACGCTCTACACGTACAACCTGGACACCTACAACCACAAACGGGCCTGGAACAACCCGGACAACTGGGCCAACCCGGAGATGTGGGGCAAAGCCTGGTGGTGAGCGGTCGCCATTCACCCTTGGCCCCGCGCCTGGACACACCCCAAACTGGTGCGCGCTCTACGTAATTGCACCTATTTAGTGCGAATCATCCGAAGACCAGCCCTGTAATGCCTGCCCAACGCGCGCCAACCGACTGGCTGGCCGTAAAATGCCTTGTTTTGGAACAGCTCTTGCTTTGTCTGCACCTGATTCATGCACGCATCCATAACCAACGGCCCGCCAGAGGCCGACAATGATCATCAGGAGCGAAAACCCGTGGACATCACGAGTGCAGTACAAACCCTGACCGAAAGCGCCAACACGCTGTTCATCCTTATCGGTGCCATTATGGTGCTGGCCATGCACGCCGGCTTTGCCTTCCTGGAAGTGGGCACCGTCCGGCACAAGAACCAGGTCAACGCCTTGGTCAAGATCATGACCGACTTTGGCGTCTCGGCGGTGGCCTACTTTTTCGTTGGCTACTACCTCGCCTATGGCAGCCATTTCATGACCAGCGCCACCGAGCTGACCGCCGGCAATGGCTATGAACTGGTGAAGTTTTTCTTCCTGATGACGTTTGCCGCCGCCATCCCCGCCATTGTTTCAGGCGGCATCGCCGAGCGGGCAAAGTTCTACCCGATGCTGGTAGCGTCCGGCCTGATCGTCGCCGTGGTCTACCCGTTCTTCGAGGGCCTGATCTGGAACGGCAACTATGGTTTTCAGGGCTGGCTGGAGCGCCAGTTTGGTGCATCGTTTCACGACTTTGCTGGCTCCGTTGTGGTGCACGCCGTGGGCGGCTGGATCGCCCTGGCCGCGGTGCTGATGCTCGGCGCCCGCAATGGCCGCTACCGGAATGGCCGGGTGGTCGCCTTCGCACCTTCCAACATTCCGTTCCTTGCACTCGGCGCGTGGATTCTCACGGTCGGCTGGTTTGGCTTTAACGTGATGTCCGCCCAGACCCTGGACGGCATCAGCGGCCTGGTCGCGGTCAACAGCCTGATGGCCATGGTCGGCGGCATCCTGGTCTCCATGGTTCTGGGCAGGAAGGATCCCGGCTTTATCCACAACGGACCGCTGGCAGGTCTTGTCGCGGTGTGCGCCGGCTCGGACCTGATGCACCCGGTCGGTGCACTGATTACCGGCGGTATTGCCGGTGCGCTCTTTGTGTATCTGTTCGAGTGGGCCCAGGCCAAGATCGAGCGGTTGGATGACGTTCTCGGTGTCTGGCCCCTGCACGGTATCTGTGGTGTCTGGGGCGGCATTGCCTGCGGCATCTTTGGCCAGCAGGCCCTGGGCGGGCTCGGGGGCGTCAGCCTGATGTCGCAGCTGGTCGGCTCCCTGGCGGGCGTTGTCGTCGCGTTCGTGGGCGGGCTGGTGGTCTACGGTGCGATCAACGCCATTTCCGGCCTGCGCCTGAGCGAAGAAGAGGAGTTCAACGGCGCCGACCTCAGCATTCACCGGATTGGTGCGACAGCCATCGAATAGCATTGGAATGAGAGATCACTCCGGGTATCCGGTCAGTTCCATGTAACCGGTCCCGGAATGACTGCCAGACACCCTCACCGGGCTCTCCCAATAGGGAAAGCGCCCGTGGTTCCGGTAATCACCTTCTGGTGCCGACAGGGTCAGGTTGACCCCGTAATCCGGCACCTCCAGCCGCCACTGGCGTGGATAGTCGCCCGGCCCGGCCACGGCTGTCATGCGGAGCTGGCCCGGCGTGAGGGCCACCGGGTCGCCCTGGGCCGGAATCCAGGTACCGGAGCGGAAGGCACCTCCGGTTTCCCTGAGCTGAAAGGCCATCAGCTTGTCGCCGGAATCCAGGTGCAACGCGAACCAGTCCCAGCCCTGCTGCCCGGTCTTGAGAAACTGGCTGCTCCACTCCCGGTCAAACCAGCCCTGGCCGGAGACTTCCAGAGTTTGTTCGCCGAGGGTCACCGAGCCTTCAATCCGCACCTCCACCAGACTGAAGTACATGGAGCCTTCGCCACTGGCGGATTTGGCGCTGAAGCCCTGATCGCCGTGGGCCACCGGCTCACCGTTAAGGCTTAACGAAAGATCGTAGGACCAGGTATCCGCCGACACCCGCAGGCGCCAGGGCCCCTGCGGTGACGGGCCCCGGAGCTGCCAGTCATCCAGCCATACCCGGAAGGGCACCGCAGTAGCGCCGGCATGGCCGATGTCACCCCGGGCGAGTTGTTCGGCAAACACATGCTGGCCGTTGAAACTCACTGCGGCATGGGCCATCCAGGCCGCTTCCAGCGGCCAGTCGCCGGGATCGGGCGGCGCCGCCTTGGCCGGTCTGGGCCTGATCGCCTGGCGAAACTGGGTCCACTGCAGGCCCAGTGGGTCGCCAGCGGCGGTTTTCAGGTTAGCGGTCAGATACCACCACTCGATCCGGTGCTGGGGGTGGGGGCCAAAATCTTCAGGGAAATTCAGCCGGTCACCCGGCCCGGGTTGCAGGAACGGCACCGCGCTCTCCGAATCCGCTTCCCCGGCCAGGCCCGCAAAGCCGGCCGGCGCCCGGGGCTCCGAACAGGCCGCCAGGGCGAGAACCAGCACCAGCCAATACCGTCGCGTCATCGTTCACCTCCGGTCACGGCACTGGCACTCTCCGGCATGGCCGCCGGGGCGGCCAGTTGGCGGCGCATCAGCAAGGCAATGCTGAACCCCACCAGCACACTCAGCACAGCGAGCTCGAGCCAGAATCGCGGATACACGGCCATGGGCAGGGACCAGCCAAAGGCCAGCGGGTTGATGCGGTGCACCAGCACCCAAGTCAGCCAAACGCCCAGCGGCAGGGCCAGCAGTGCGATGGCACTGGTCAGCGACAGCGCCAGCCGGGTCAGCTGCGCCGCGGCCTGCCTGCGCGGCAACCCCCAGACGATCAACAGCCGGAAATACCAGGCGCGGGTGGAGAAAAACACCCAGCCCATCATCAACAGGGCAATGGCAGCCAGTATCAGGGTCAGTACCGTCATGGCCCGGGTCAGCAGAAACGTCTGATCGAAAACGGCGGAGGCCATCGATTCGACGGCCCGGTTATCGCGGATCCCCAACTGCCTTACATTCCAGATGTCCTTCAGTTGCCCGGTAATCCTCGCTATCGGGAACGCTCCGGGCGATACCGAGAGACTCTGGAAGCCGGCCTCAAAACCCGACGGGAGCATCGCGGTATTGACCAGAATCTCTCCGGCGGGGCGGCCATAATCCGGGTAAACCGCCAGAATCGGAAACCCGGCAACCTGGCTCCCGAGTTTCACAGAGACGGTATCTCCAACCGCCAATCCCTGCCTGCGGGCAAGCTGTTCATTCACCATCAGGCCCTGTCCTTCTGCCAACCTCTGCCAGGGCGCCTCCACCGATTCAAACAGTTGCCATCCGGTCACCAGAGGGCCTATGGGGCCGACTGCAAACACATCCACCACCGGCCCCGATTCACCGACAGGCTCCATCAGCATGGCCTTGCCCCGAATGACATGATGCCATCGTCCGGAAGCGGCCAGTGCCGGCTGCTCCGCCAGCCAGTCCAGCGCCGGGCCGGCATCGGCACCCTCCGGTACCTCGAGGTAGAAATTCGCCTCCAGTCTCTGGGATAGCCATTGATCAAAGGTCTCTTCGAAGGTGGTGACCAGGGCCTGCACCGCCAGCACCATGGCCATGGCAAATTGCAGGGCCACCAGCGGCAGCGCCAGGCGCCGTGCCAGCACCGACAGTTCCCGGTGGCGCCAGCGCGACAGCGGGTCCGGCTCACGCCCGGACCGCCAGTCCGCAACACTGGCAATCAGTAACGGTGCCAGCGCACCGGAAACCACGAATACCAGGGCCACTGCCACAAACAGCCAGACCAGGCCCGGCGCCCGGATCGACAACGCCACGCCCGCCAGCAAAAAAAACATCAATAGCCCCCCGCGCCAGCGGCCGGACAAAGGCAGCCAACGTGCCCGGGGCCGCAGAAAATCCGCCAGACAGGCCACCAGCACCACCGCCAGCATGGTGGTTACCGGCACCAGCCAGCCACCCCCCTGGCCCGCGTACAACGGCGTATCAAAGAGCCCCTCCATAGCCCGGCCGAAGCCACTGCCCAGGGCCGCCGACAGCCAGCGGCCAAGCCAGACACCAGGCGCAATACACACCAGGGCCAGCACCATGATCTCGGCCATTAACAGGCGGTTGATACGGCCTTCGGCAACGCCAAAACGTCGCAGCAGCGCAAAACTGTCACGGCGCTGGGCCAGCCCCAGCAGGTAAACACTGCGCACCAGCAAGGCCGTAATCAGCAACACGAGCACGCCCAGCGCGTCCAGGTTCAGCAGAAAACTCTCCCCCAGCTCTCCGGTGTCCGGCCCGACGGCGAAGGGCCTGAGCCGGTAACCCGGTGGCAGGGCGGCGTCGGTGCCGGCACCGGACACCAGCAACGAAAGCTCACCCGGCTGGTCGTCCGCAAGCCCGGCGGCTTCGCTGATATCCACAAACGGGGCACCATCCAGCTCACCGTGCCAGGGCTCGCCTGCCCCGGCGACGCTCTCAAAACACGCGGCCGCCAGCGGGTCGACACCAACCACTCGACCAGTGCCCGGCGCTGCCACTTCCAACCAGGGCATCACACACAGGCCCGCCCGCCTGAGCTCAACAAAATCCTGCACTGACACCGGCTGGCCATCCGCCCGCACCACCTGCTGACGCTCGGCCACCGCCGACTCGCTCCGCTCCAGGCTTACCCGGGCCTGGCTGGTCAGGTGATGGACGCCGGCCCAGAGCATGGTGGCGAGCACAATCATGGCGGCCAGCGCCAGCAACTGCAGGGGGTGACGGCGGTAATGGCTGAACAGGGCGGCCAACAGGGTCATAGTGGGCTCAAGCTTCGGGCAGGTGCCCGAGATCCAGGTGATGACTGCATCGGGTAGCCAGTTCGGTGTCGTGGGTGGCGAGGATCAGGCCGCAGCCATGGCGGGCCTGTAAATCAAAGAGTTGCTGGATGACGGCTTCGGCGGTATGGCGATCCAGGCTGCCGGTGGGCTCATCCGCGAGTATCAGGGCCGGCCTCATGGCAAACACCATGGCCAGGGCCGCCCGCTGGCGCTGACCACCGGACACCTGATCCGGGTAGCGGCCAGCCAGCTCGCCGATACCCAGCCGTTCCAGCCAGTCGCCACAGCCGTCTTCAACCTGCCCCGCGAGCCGGGCCCTCAAGCGAACGTTGTCCAGTAACGACAGGGCGGGCATCAGGTTTGCGTCCTGAAAAACGACGCCAATACGCTGACGCCGCAGTGCCGCCCAGCGGCCCTCAACCCGGCGATCATTCCCGGGCTTGCGGCTGTCGAAAACATCCTCCAACACCTGAACCCGACCGGCATCCGGCTTCTCCAGGCCACACAGGATATTGAGCAGTGTGCTTTTCCCGGAACCGGAGCGGCCGGTCAGCGCCAGCGATTCACCCCGGCCCAGGCCGAGGGACAGGTTTCTGAGCACCGGCACCGGTTGGTTGCCGCTGCGGAACTGCTTGGTCAGTCCTCGGGCAGATAGCAAAGGTTCAGCCATGTTATTCCTGTGTCAGTGACTCCTGAGTGCTGTCAGACTTTAGTCGCAATCGGCACCAATAATCGCCGGTTTCAGATGCAATGGCGCGTTCTGCCATTAAACTGTACAGGTCTTTTTCGCGTCCAGCCCGATTCAACCATCACACACGACGTCTGCATGGAAAGCTACAGTGAATCACAGAAGCAGTTAGCACGGCCCTATCGCAAGGCTGTCCTGCGGGCGCTGCTGTTTATCACACTGGTCTCCGGATTGCTGTTTTTCGTCTTGAATACCTCCCGTGGGAATTATCCGCTGGCCTATGTGGAACTGGGCATGGCGTTGTACTCGGTATTCATTCTCTGGGCCATCCGCCGTACGGCTCATCTGGAGCGCTGGATACTCGCCTATACCCTGCCGTTTTTTACCGCCATGATGTTTGCCCTGCTGTCGCCAAGGGCCACCGCCACGGTCTTTGCCTGGGTTCTGCTGGTGCCGATCCTCTCTCACCTGCTGATGGGGCGCCGGCTGGGACTGGCGGTGTCGCTGTTTTTCATGTCGGTTGCCGCCATCATCTTCTTCGCCAAGAACCGGCACGACCCGGAGTTGATGGAGGTGCTGCCCATTGCCAACATCACCATCATGTCCATGTGCATCCTGGTGTTCTCGCATATATACGAAATCACCCGGGAACAGTCTGAATCTCGCCTGCTGAAAATGGCCCAGACCGATCCCCTGACCGGACTGGCCAACCGAGCCCGGCTGGAGGATGTTTTCGAGCGCGAGAAACGCCGCAGCCTGAGGCACGGAACGCCCCTGTCGATTCTGCTTCTGGACCTGGACCACTTCAAGAAAGTAAACGATGACTTCGGCCATGAGGCCGGCGACATGGCCCTCCGGCATGTATCGGACCTGCTCCGCCGTTCCCTCAGGGCCACCGACCTGGCCGCCCGCCTTGGCGGTGAAGAGTTCGCGCTGATACTCAGCGACACCACCGAGGAGCAAAGCCTTGCCGTGGCCGAAAAGATCCGCCAGGCGATCGCCGCCACCCCGTTCCACTACTACCACAGCAGCATCACCCTGACGGTCAGCGGCGGGATCTCGGAATACCAGCGGGACGGCGACGACCTCCTCACCCTGCTCAGCCATGCAGACCGCGCCATGTATCACGCCAAAGCGCAGGGCCGGAACCGGATGGTGCATGCCAGCGCACTGCGCGACGAATGGATCAAGCGGCGCCATCACCGGTGACAGGAACCGGAGCGAAGCGCAGGTTATGGCATCCGGTGAATAGCCTGGTTATGTGTTATTCAGTCCACGACAAAGAGCTTTGCGCCCCGCTCGGTGGAGGACCGATGAAGCTCAGCGTTGTCCGCCACCTGATAGCTAGAACCCGGCTGGAGAACAAAGCAACGCCCGTCCTTTAATTCAGTGTGGAGCTCACCTTCCAGGCAGAGCAGGATGTGCCCTTTGGCGCACCAATGATCAGCCAGATAGCCGGGGCTGTACTCGACCATACGAACTCGGATATCGCCGAAAGTGCGGGTCTGCCAATAGGCAACTCCCTGCTCCCCTGTGTGCCCGGTCTTCTCAACTTCAGACCAGTTAGTAACCCCAAAGGGTAGATCCCTTATGTCCAATTTGCGTCTCCTTAAGCCTCAACGAGGGTGTAGAAAAACCCAAAAATGAGCCACCATTCCACAGCCTTCGATCTCATTTTGTCAGCCGGCCAATTCTGAAAGATGGGTGAATTAACGCCGAAGCACACCAGTGACTTTGACGGAGCGCAGCGGAGACAAAGGCATCCGAGTGCCGCGCCTGGTTAAATTGCTATCGTTCACTTTCAAGGCCATGCCATACCCGGAGAATAATGATGGCACTGGCATGAACTGAATATCGCACAACGTATTTTCCGAAAACCATATCTCGAACAGAGTCCGGCACCGGTGCCATTTCAACTGGTGCGCCCATTTTTGGGAAGTCTGGGAGTAATTCGATTTTGCCAACCAATTCGGTGCCAATCCTGGCTGCCGCTGACGGGTTGTGCACCGCAATGAACTCCCTGAGGCGTTTCAAATCATCAATGGCTTCGTCCGTGTAAACCAGCTTCACTTACCTGACCTCGGTACATCCTGCTCGCTTTCGGATCCCCAGCTATTAAGCCAGCTGTGAACTTCGCTGGCATCAACAACCTTGCCTTGGGCAGCAGACTCCATTGCCTCTAACGTTTGTCTCCACCGCTCTTGCTCAAGTTGCTGCTTTTCTATGTATTCCGACAATGCCTGGTTGATTACCCAGCCTTTGCTCCGGTGCAGCCTGCTGGCGATTGCTTCCAGGTGCTGTTCAACTTCTGCTTGAAGGCGGACTGTGGTGACGCTCATGGCTATACCCTCGAATTTGACGACTACAATGTATTACAGCATAGTCTTCGGGGGTGCGGCAAAAAATTTAACGCCAGTGGTAATGGGCGCCGGCCGGAAGTAAGCCGCTAGCAAAACTGCGAACTGATGAACAAGAACATCGTATGAGGCGTAGGCCGGAGGCGAGTTGGCACAAGACAACGAAGCCGTGTGATCTAACGGCCACCGTAAATGATGGGGGCGGCCGTCAGCAGTGCAGTGACAGTGCATGTTCTTATCTGGGGCGGTCCGACGCATCGGTGCAGGGTGTTGTGGGGGCTGGGGGTTAGATACCCCTGGCTACCCGATTAACTATCACTGCCACTGAAGTTTGAGATCCCTATGCTTGGCCGCACAGTCTCGGAGGTACAGGTTGATTAAGCTCTGATAAGGAATCCCCTTCCGCTCAGACATTTGCTTGAAATACTCTACTGTATCCTCGTCCAGCCTTATTGTTACCTGCTTCTTAAGCTTCGCGGCGTATGGATTGGGCTTGGAATCAGTGAAATTGTAGTGATCACGTATGGCGGTCCCTCTCATAAACTTTTCTTTCTCGCTTCTCAGCTTTTCTCGCGGAAATAATACGAATTCGGTCTTCCTGCCTGATGCAGTGGCATACAACCAGCAGGCGCGAACGATACTCGTCTAGCAACAGGAAGCGATCCTCGCCAAGCTCAGAGTGATCTGGATCGCGGATCAGTCGACCAAACTCATCGGTAAACACTGTCTTCGCTTCTTCGAACGAGACGCCGTGCTTTCGTAAATTCGAGTCGCTTTTGGTGCTATCCCATTCAAAGATGAAATGATGCATACCTACAATGTAAATTTTTTGCCAGACCTGCGCGGTAGTTAACGCCCTGGCTTTGCGGCGTGCCGGAGTGCCAGCGCAGGCGCGTCCGACAACAGCCATTGGTTAAATGCTTGTATGCGCATAGTTATGCGCATAAGATCAAACTGTGTATTCTAGATCTTCTCGGAGGCCCTCATGGCCGAACTCTATAATTCAGCCGCCCCTAAAAAAGCAGCGAACCTCTCAATCAACAGCGATCTGCTGCGTAAAACCCGGGAACTGAACATTAATTTGTCGGCCACCTTGGAACGAGCTCTGAAAGAAGAGCTTGCGAAACGCGAAGCCGCACAATGGGTTGAAGAAAATCGCTCTGCGATAAAAAGTTACAACGATTTCGTCGAACAACATGGATGCTTCGGCGACGAATTCAGGGAGTTCTGATGGCACAGTTCGATGTGTACCCCAACCCGAGCAAAGTCAGCAAGGCTCACTACCCTTACCTGGTGGATATTCAGAGCAGCCTCCTGAGCGATTTGGCAACTCGCATTGTTATCCCTTTGGGCAAACGTTCTGCCTTCGGTGGCGAAGCCATGCAAGGACTCACTCCGGAAATCAGCTTTGCCGATCAGGAGCTGTTGCTGTTAACTCCGCAAATTTCCTCCGTGCCCGAAAAACTCCTCAAGAGCCCCATTGGTTCCCTCTCACATTTCAGAGACCAGATTATTGGAGCTCTGGACCTGGCTATCACCGGCATTTAACGCCCGCAATCACACGCTTGTCGCGTTGATTGCATTGTTATGCCACCTGGACCAAAATATACCAATTTTTGGTACTAGCGAGGTGGCAGCATGCAGAAGAACACTAGCATCACTTTAGGCCAACATTTTGATGCGTTCATTGCAGAACAACTCAAAAATGGCCGATACAGTTCAACCAGCGAGGTCGTCCGTGCCGCATTGCGCCTGCTTGAAGAGTCTGAAACCCGCCTGACTACACTTCGTAAACTGCTCAAGGAAGGCGAGGACAGTGGTTTCGAAGACTACTCCTATGACTCGTTTATTCGTGAACTGGACAACGAAGGGCGCTGATGCCAAATTTTAAGCTTTCCAGAAAGGCCAAAGCTGATCTCAAATCTATTGCCCTATACACGGAGCGTGAATGGGGTCGAGATCAACGAAACCATTATATTCTTCAGTTCGATCAATACTTCCACCTCCTGGGTGAAAATCCAAACCTGGGGCAAGCCTGCGATGAGATAAGTCCAGGCTACCGGCAGTACCCTCAGGGAAGCCACATTATATTTTATCGGCTCGCTACAGAGGGTATTGTTGAAATTATCCGCATCCTACACAAACGCATGTTGCCTGAGGGGCATCTGCTTTAGGGAACCTGGTAGCCAAGGGCCTTGCGGCCCTTCGCCCCATAAGAACTGTACGTGATTGTCAACGCCGGTTTAAAACTGACCCACTTTCAGGCCGCGTCAGCGACCCACCTATCGATATCCAATATAGCTTCCCTTCAGGCAGCCAGCTTTTTGTAGGACGAACTGTTCAGGAACGCCGGGCATGCACTCCACAGGGAGGATTCAGAGCACTCTATGACACCTGCCGCCGGTCGTCCGGCTGTCGGTTTCACCGACGGTCCCGGGCAACCCTGGCCTGACAAAAAGGCCGCCCAAAGCCAGGGCAAAAGCACCTCTGGGTTCGCCGCCGCTATTTCCTTAATAATGAAGCACCGGGCTCGTCCAACACCGGATAGGTCGCGGCTGCGCGCGACCTATCCTTATTTGTTAACTAGCATGAGGCTGGTAGCCCTCAAACTCCCAACCGAGGGCTTGGGATAATTTGTTGGAAATCTCATTCCAGTCTGAGCCAGCACACTGCATTACCAGTTTATTGACCGCCTTTTCTACGCCTACCCAGGAAAATATAGGGAGTAGCAAATAGCCTTTCAGCCATGACGGAGCAGGCAACGACTTGATGGCCGCGGGCGTAACCACCTCGAAAGAGAAAACCTCGGCCCCTTCACTTTCAGAGGGTCCAATTTCCACCTCTATGGAGACACAACAATTTTCAGGATCGTCTGGAGATGAACCGTAATCCAAATCCGGGCTCATGATACTTTTGACCCGAGCGTACATTGCTGATCCTTTGCTAGTTAACGCCCACCATCACCGGTGACAAAACCGCAGCGAAGCGGAGGGCTTGGCATCC
>NZ_CAMPJO010000011.1 GCF_946886895.1 uncultured Marinobacter sp.
GCTCAGGCTCAGGCTCAGGCTCAGGCTCAGGCTCAGGCTCAGGCTCAGGCTCAGGCTCAGGAGGAATCTTCGTTACGGGCTCAGAATCTGTCAACGGGGGCTCGTCAGGCTCCGGCCCGGGCACAGGTTCCAGGGGCACGGGCTCCGGCTCTGGTCCGGCCGCAACGAAAGCCGGCTCTGGCACCTCAGGCCCTATCGTGACACTCTTGCGAACAGGTTCAGGTGCTGCTACCTCACCGTTAGCGGCACTGTCCCTGGCAATGGATTGGTCATACTGCTGCGACACGAACCACCAGGAAGCGGCCAGCAACACCAACGCCAGCGCGGGCCAGCGCGCCGATCTGAATACGTTCGCAGACGGTTTGCCCTTTGGCCGCGACGCACCCGTTACCATGTCAAGCCAGACCACCGGGGCGGCGCGCCTGAGTCCGGCAAAGCTACCCTGGCTGACTGCCTGAATTTTTTCGAGTTTCGATGGGCTCAGCAGCTCACTTACACTACCACCGGCACGGTGTACCCGAGGCTCCAGATAGGCGTGGATTTCCTCTTTGGTCAGCGGTCGTAAGTGAATCTGATGAACCGCAATGGACGCACCATCCAGCCCCAGGGAGCCAACAAGACTGTCTGCTCCTGAAAATACCGGAACCGCCGCCGAAGCCCGTTCAGCCGCAAGAAACGCCGACAACAGCAGCTTGAGAACTTCCGGTGGAGCCTTGTCAGCGTCATCGACAATCAAAACCAGCCGGCGCCCCTTCCGAACGCGGGACTCGGACCACGCAAAGAAGCGATCAACGGTGCCCCGGGGCGACTCATCGGCGGCTATTCCGACGTGCGCGAGGCGTTTCAGATCTCTTGCCAGAGCCTGGGTGCTGGACAGCGCTGCTGTAGGGACACGATGAAAATCCAGCCGGGATGATTCACTTCGCACCAGCTCCGCCAAAAGCCGGGTCTTGCCGGAACCGGCTGCGCCGGTCAGTAACAGTGCCATGTCCCCGAAACCGCACAAGTGCCGAAGCGTTTCCAGCGCATGGTGACGCATGGCATCGGGAAAGAACGGCGTCTCCATCTCAAGCGGGTTGGCCCTGAGCCCGTAACGCTGCTGAAGCCTGGGAAACAATCCCCCGTCGTCAAGGCTGTTCAAGCTTTCTTCCGTCACTGTTTGTCCCTGTAGCCCCAGGCCGGGCCATCTTTATTGGCGTTGGTCACAAAATCGCGTCAAGGTGGCAGCGAGATGGCCGGCCTTTGCGTCGGCGGTCACCACAGCGTCACCGATCGACTTGAGCAGAACCAGCCTCAGTTGCCCATCAACATTCTTTTTGTCCACCGACATCAGATTCATGAAGTCCGTTGGCGTCATTGTTACCGGTGGCCACTCCGGCAATCCGGCACTGCGAATCAGGTTCACGGCGCGATCCCGGTCAGCCACAGAAATCATACCTTCACGCACCGACAGGTCTGCGGCCATGATCATGCCGGTACCGACGGCCTCACCATGCAACCAGTTGCCATAACCTGCGAAGGTCTCAATAGCGTGCCCGAAAGTATGGCCCAGGTTCAGAATGGCTCGAAGGCCACCCTCCCGCTCATCCAGGGCAACCACGTCTGCCTTGCACTGACAGGATCGATAAATAGCCTCACCAAGAGCAACCGGCGAACGGGTCATAAGGTCACTCATGGCCGCTTCAAGCCAGCCCAGGAACCCGGGATCGCGGATTAATCCGTACTTGATGACTTCAGCCAGGCCGGCGGACACCTCCCGGGGCGGCAATGTTTGCAGGGTATCGGTGTCGATCAGCACCACTTCCGGCTGATGGAAGGCGCCGATCATATTCTTGCCACGCGGATGGTTGATTCCGGTTTTACCGCCAACCGAGGAATCCACCTGGGAAAGCAGGGTCGTCGGCACCTGAATGAAAGGAACACCGCGCTGATAGGATGCCGCCGCAAAACCTGCCATGTCACCGACAACACCGCCACCGAGGGCCACCAACGTTGTCTTCCGGCTGTGACGCTTTTCCAGCAAGGCATCGAAAATCAGGTTCAGCGTGCTCCAGTCCTTGTATTTCTCGCCATCCGGCAACACCACCACATCAACCTGCTTGCCCGGGAAGCAGGCTTTTGCCTGTTCGAGATACAGTGTGGTAACCGTGTCATTGGTCACGATCATGACCGTCGAGCCAGCCACGTGCCCGGAAAGATCGTAGTGTCCGAGCAACCCCTGCCCGATAATAATCGGATAGCTCCGCTCACCAAGGCTGACCACAAGTTCACGTAGCACGCTATACATGGTTGCGACCTTCCTTCCGTACCTGGCGTTTGTGGCGGGGCGTTCTCGGGTTCATCCGGTTCACCAACTGGCGTACCACCAGGCGAGGGCTCTTCCGGTCCGTCAACATGATAATATCGGCAAGCCCGGTGTATATGGGATCCCTTACGGCGAACAGTTTGCGAAGCACGGCCTCTGGGTCATCATTTTGCAGCAGCGGTCGATTCCGGTCTTTCCTGGTGCGCTCAACCTGCTGCTCTATGGATGCCTTCAGATAGACAACAACCGACTCTTGCTTGAGCAGCAGATGGTTCTCCGGTCGCATCACGGCACCGCCCCCGGTCGCGAGAACCGTTCCAGGCTCTGCAGCGAGCTGCTCCAGCATGGCGGTCTCGCGCTGCCGGAATCCGTCTTCTCCTTCCACATCAAATATCCATGGAATATTCGCGCCACAGCGATCTTCAATGATCCGGTCCGTATCCAGAAAACGATAGCCCAGCTCCCTGGCAAGCATTCGGCCAATCGTACTTTTACCGGCCCCCATCGGGCCAACCAGGACTATGCGTTTGGGCAAAGACATAACTTCCGCTCAATTGTTCTCAGGCGGGTGAGAATATCACAGGGCTCTGTCTTTCATAAGTTCCGGCTCCTTTTCCGCCCGGCATTCAGACACAAAAAAGCCGCCGGTTTTCAAGCGGCGGCTTTTTTGACCAGGCGTGCTTACTCAATCAGATCGTTCTTGATGATCTTCGGCGTAATGAAGATCAGCAGCTCACTCCTTTCATCAATGCGCTCGGTGCGCTTGAAAAGCCGGCCAAGGTAGGGAATATCGCCCAAAAACGGGGTTTTTGTCACCGTGGTAGCCACTTCCGATTGGAAAATTCCGCCCAGAACGACGGTTTCGCCATTGCCTACCAATACCTGGGTTGTTACTTCATTGGTGTTGATAGACGGTATGCCTGCCGTCACCTCACCACGAGAGTCCTGATTCACCACCAGGTCCATGATGATCTTGTCGTCCGGTGTGATCTGCGGAGTTACCTCAAGCGACAGCACCGCCTCCTTGAAGGATACAGACGTGGCGCCGCTCGATGAAGCTTCCTGATAGGGAATTTCTTCACCGGATTTGATGGACGCAGTCTGGCGATCAGCGGTAACAACTCGGGGTTGAGACACCACTTCAGCCCGCCCGTCGCTTTCGAGGGCGGAAAGTTCCAGGTCCACCAGGAAGTCATCGCTGCCCCAACCAATGGCAAAAGATGAAGCGCCGTCACCACTCACACCAAGATCAACGGCCAGGGCGCCAGGGAAGGTGACGGTGTTGTTGGTACCGCCGGCAGCCTGGCGGGCTTCTTCGACCGCACTCTGTGAGCCGCCAATTGCGAAAACGTTGTCGCCACTGACATCGTATGCCGCACCGCCCCAGCGAACACCAAGATTTTCTGCCACGTTGGTCTGCGCACGAACGATTCGGGCCTCAATGGAAACCTGCCGTACCGGCACGTCCCAGGTGGAGACAAGGCGCCGAATCTCCTCGAGCTTATCAGCGGTTTCACGAACGCTGATCGTGTTGGTACGGACATCCGAAGAAACAAAACCACGGTCCGAAATCAGTTCGTCATCCGCCTTGATCAGCTCGACAATATCTCCGGCCTTGGCATAGTTGACCTGGATGATGTCCAGGCGAACCGGTGCCAGCTCGGCAATCTGCTTCGACGTTTCAAGCTCAAGCTTCTCTCGCGCCGCAATTTCCTCGGCCGGCGCAACCAGCAATACGTTGCCAATCTGACGTTTATCAAGGCCTTTTGTCTTCAGGATGAGGTCAAGCGCCTGGTCCCAGGGGACATTCTGCAGGCGCAGGGTGATGCTCCCGGCCACGGTGTCACTGGCGACCAGATTGAGCCCGGTGAAGTCCGCAATCAACTGTAATACCGAGCGTACTTCGATGTCCTGGAAATTCAGGGACAACTTCTCGCCGGTGTACGGGAACTTCTCCTCGCGACGGGACTCGGCCTCGGCCTCTGTCAGCCTCTCAACGCTGACGGTGAACTGGCTGCCAGACTGGTAGGCAATATAATCGTAGTTACCCTCCGGCCGGATCTCAACCACCGCCTGACCGCCTTCAACGTAGGTGTCGATGCGGTTCACCGGTGTGGCGAAATCCGTTACGTCCAGCCTTCGACGCAGGTTTTCAGGTACCACAACATCTTCCATTGTCAGACGGATTTTTCCACCCAGCTCAGTCAGATTGACCGGGATATCGGAGCTGCCAAGATCAAGAATGACCTGACCTTCACCATCCTTTCCACGTCTGAAATCGACACCCTGAAGCGCGTTGGGCGCCGCCTCTACGGACGATGCCACCACGTTCCCGGACGGCTCACCCGAACGCTCGGTGGCGTAATCACCCGCCCCGGCGCCGATGGTCATCACAAGCGTATTGTTGTTCCGGACGGTTTCATGGGGAACCAGGTCGACCAGATTAAAGATCAGCCGAGTGCGATCATCGGCCTCGACCACGGTCATGCTCTGTGCGTTACCAGCCCCCAGTGAAATACTGCGGCTATCCAGAGCACTGGTCGTATCCCGCAAATCCACCGCAATTCGCGCGGGCCGTTGTATGGTGTATCCCGTCGGCTCCGGCGGTGGACCATCGAAAACGAGCGTCACTCTCAGGCGATCTCCCGTTAGCGACGAAAAAGACACATCTTCCAGCGTGACCGCGTTGGCCAGGCCGGATAACAACCCAAAAGCAATCACGCTGACGGTTACATTGAGTTTTTTGAACATCGCTAGCCTCGACCCCAAACTTTTTTGTTCATGCATGTTTCTATCCGTATTCATCCCGCCACTCCTTAGCCTGCACCCTCATCCAGGGTCAGGGAACGGGGACGCTCGACCCAGCCACCCTGGCCGTCGGGAACGATCTCAATCAACTCGATTCGTGTCTCGCTGACCCCGACGATTCGCCCGTAGTTCTGGCCCATGTAGTTACCGGTGCGTACCCGGTGGATCCCCCCCGTGCCATCCTGAACCAGGGCATACAGATTGCCCGAAGCTCCCTGCAACGTTCCCACCATGCTCAGTTCCTTGAGATCAAAGTTCTCAAGCACCTCTCTCGGGCGATTCAGGTCCGGTTCGACGTCGCTCACCGGCTGGCTATCGACCATGGTCAGTTGCACATCGACAGGCGGTTCAAACGGGGCCCGGCGATCCGCGGCAGAGTAACTGAACGCCTCATACGCCTTGAATTCTGGCAGAGGCTCCACATAACCTCTGGGTTTGGCGCGGGTTTCGGCCATAAACTTGTCAAGATCGGAAAATCCACTGCCTTGGGAGCAAGCCGTCAGAAGCGACACCAGACACACACCCAGCCAGGCCTTTCCCGCATGCGTTGCTGCCATGCTCATTCTCCAGCCCGGTAGCGGTATGTACGGGCGAGCACCTGCATGTCGAGCTGCTCCCCCTCTCCGCCAGTTGGTTTAATGGTCAAATCATGCAGGGTGACAATTCGTGGCAGGCTGGCGACGCTGCTCACGAAGGACGCCAGCTCATGGTAGGAACCCGACACGCGGATGTTAATCGGCAGTTCGGAATAAAAATCCCGCTTCTGTTCTGGCTGCAATGCCACTTCCTGAAGCGACAGCCCGCTGCCCAGTGCCGTATTGGTGATGTCTTCAAGCAGGCCCGGCACTTCTGTCTCGCTGGGCAGTTGGCGAACCAGCGCCCCAAACGTTTCTTCCATTTCCGCCATCTGGGCCTTGAACACCTCCAGGTTAGCAACCTGATAGGCTTTTTCCTCGTAGGTCTTGCGCAACTCCTGTTCGGTTTCCTGAACCCTTTCGAGCTGTGCGTACTGATCCTTGATCACGAACCAGTAACCGCCTCCAACAATGAGACCAAAGATGATCAGTGCCACAATTGCCTTGACGGGTGCCGGCCAGATACCAGCATTGTTGACATCAAGGTCATTGATATCGAATTCATTAAGACTTTTGAGTGAGTCCGCGAGGCTCATTACTTATCCTCCCCTTCGGGCTCAGGTGTTTTTTGCTGCACAGACAGACTGAACTGACTGTACCCCGCTCTCCGGCTGTCCGCCGCAGACACATTTGACAAATTTGGATCAGCAAACCATTCGGATCCCTCAAGCTGACGCATCAACGCCGAAACGCGGCTGTTGGATTCCGCCATTCCCACAATGTCCAGCCTGTCGCCGGTTCGCTTGAGGTCGGTGTAGTACAGCCCATCGGGAAGCGTCCGGACCAGCTCGTCAAACACCCGGACGATCACCGGACGCTTGCCCTGCAGGTCCTGGATGACCTGCATTCTTGCAAGCAGCTCGTCCCGTTTGCGCTTCAGGCTTTCAATCTCCTTGATCTGCTGATCCAGTTTTTTGGTTGCCGTTTCGATGTAGGCATTCCGGGACTGCTGGTAGGCAATCCGGCTATCCATGTCCGACTTCCAAAGGAAGGTAAGGCCACCGGCGATAATAGCAGCGCCCAGAATCATGACCAGAAACTGCTTCTGCTTCTCTGCGCGAAGCTCTTCACGCCAGGGCCTGAGGTTAATCTTTGCCATCAGTCAAAGCTCCTCATTGCCAGCCCGCAGGCAATCATCAGTGACGGAGCATCATTACTCAGAGCCGATGCATTCACGCGCGAGCCCACGGCCATATCCGCAAACGGGTTCGCGACCAGTGTTGGCGTACCGGTCTTTTCCTCGACCATTTCCGTCAGCCCCTTTATCGAGGCCGTGCCGCCGGCCAGAATCACGTAGTCCACTGCGTTATACTGGCTGGCGCCGAAGAAAAACTGCAAAGCCCTTGCAACCTGCTGAACCACCGCCTCGCGAAAGGGAGTCAGTACTTCGGAATCGTAATCGTCCGGCAGGCCGCCCTGCTTCTTGGCAAGCCCGGCCTCCTCCAGCGAGAGCCCATATCGGCGTTGAATCTCTTCAGTCAGTTGCTTGCCGCCAAAAATCTGCTCCCGGGTGTAAACTGTTTTGCCACCCGCCAGAACACTCAGGGTTGTCATGGTTGCCCCGACGTCGACGATGGCAACAACCAGCTCCTCGCCCTGGGAGTCCAATTGGGGCTCAATCAGGGAGTAAGCACGCTCAAGGGCGTAGGCTTCAACATCGACAATTTTTGTCGTAAGAGAGGCGATTTCCAGGGCGTCCTCGCGGATATCGACATTCTCCTTGCGGCACGCCGCCAGCAGGACATCCACCTGATCGGGGTTGGTTTCGGACGGGCCCTGGACCTCGAAGTCAATCGCGACTTCATCCAGCGGATAGGGAATGTACTGGTCCGCCTCCAGGGCAATCTGATCTTCCATTTCGAACTCGTTGAGGCCGCCATCCATCTGGATGACCTTGGTGATCACTGCTGAGCCGGACACCGCCACCGCCACCTGCTTCACGCCGGTGCGGGCTTTGGACGCCACGCGCTTGAGCACTTCACCCACCGCCTCAACATCCGTGATGTTCTTTTCCACCACAGCGTTCGCCGGCAACGGCTCCACCGCATAGCTCTCGACCCTGAAGCGGCCGCTCTGCTTCGACAGCTCCAGAAGTTTGACCGAGCTGGAGCTGACATCCACCCCCAACACTGCACTGGATTTTTTTCCTGACAATCCGAACACGCGCTCACCCTATACCTGGTTACATGCACCCGGTTACGTAACTTATGTGTTTTTTATTTAAGAGAATTTCTTCATTATTCCGTCTACAATGCGTGTTCTTCGTTCGTTGAGAAGCATTGTGGCGGTGAAGCGACTCATCCTTCCTAAAGCAATTTCTCAAATGATAGACCTATATCCAACAGTTGTCAGAAAAAAATGTCTCATTTGTTGCGTACATCTCGCGTTTTTACCTGGTTGTTTCTCACCGGCCTGAGTGTTGCCGTGATCGTTACATCCGGCTTTTATCTCTACCTTCGCCCCGGCCTTCCACCGGTTGCCCAACTTCTGGAGATTGAGCTCCAGACGCCGCTGCGGATCTACAGCGAAGACATGAGATTAATAGCAGAATTCGGTGAAAAGAGAAGGACTCCGATCACAATCGAACAGATCCCAACAATTCAGTTACAAGCCTTTATGGCCGCAGAAGACGCCCGTTTTTACGAACACTTCGGGGTCGACATCAGAGGCCTGGCGCGGGCTGCCATCGAACTGATCTCCACTGGCGAGATCCAGTCAGGAGGCAGCACCATCACAATGCAGGTTGCAAAAAATTACTTTTTGTCACGCGACAGGACGTTTATTCGGAAGTTCAACGAGATACTTCTGGCTCTTCAGATTGAACGCGAACTCGAGAAAAACCGCATTTTCGAGCTCTACCTGAACAAGATTTACCTGGGCAATCGGGCCTATGGAATCGCCGCGGCCGCCCATGTCTACTATGACAAACCGGTCAATGAACTTTCCCTGGCCCAGATGGCGATGCTTGCCGGCCTGCCCAAGGCACCCTCTGCCTACAATCCGTTGGCAGATCCGGAGCGCGCGCGCGTGAGACGCGACTGGATCCTTGGCCGAATGAAAGAGCTCGGCTACATCACCCCGGATGCCTATGACCTGGCCGTCAACGCTCCCCTCACCGCAACATACAACGCAAGGGAAACCGAGGTTGATGCTGACTACGTCGCCGAGATGGCCAGGGTGGAACTCGTTCAGCGCTTTGGCGAAAATGCCTACACGGAAGGCTACTCCGTTATCCTGACCGTTAACAGCGAAGAACAGCAGGCCGCGACAGACGCTCTGCGCGATGGACTGGAAGCCTATGATCGCCGGCACGGTTTCCGGGGCCCGATTGGCCAGATCGACGAAGAAACCCTGGAAAACAGCGAGCTCTCCGACCTGATGCTCAACTACCCGCGCGTCGAATCTCTGCTACCAGCTGTTGTCACTGCGGTAGACGATAAAAGCGGGCGGGTTCAGGTCCACGTGCGCAGGCTGGGTAAGGCCATCATGCCCTTCGATACCATGGTCTGGGCGAAACGCTACAAGACCGAGGACCTGACCGGCCCGGAACCGAAGAAACCATCCGACGTCGTCGCCCGGGGCGACGTTGTCTATGTCCGCGCCATGCAGGAAACCGTCCTGCCACCTGTTGGCGAGCCAAGCCCCGAAGAAGAAGCGGACACACAAGCCGCAACGGCAACACCTACGGAGCCCGTTCGTGTCGCACTGACCCAGGTACCAAAAGTCGAGGGCGCTCTGATATCGCTGGCGGTTGATACCGGTGCCATTCAGGCGCTGGCCGGGGGCTATAGTTTCAAACAGAGTAAATTCAATCGCGCCATCCAGGCAAATCGCCAGCCAGGCTCAACGTTCAAACCATTTCTCTACCTGGCCGCCCTGGAAAGCGGCAAAACCCCGGCCTCCGTCTACAACGACGCTCCGATTGTCTTTGACAGCTCAGAGCTCGGAACAGCCTGGCGACCTCAGAATTCGTCCGGCCGGTTTTCCGGGCCGACCACGTTGCGAGAGGCGCTGTACAGCTCACGCAACCTGGTGTCGATTCGGCTACTCCGTGACATTGGCATTGAACGAACACTGAATTACCTCGAGCAGTTGCGGATCCCGACTGACAATATGCCGAACAACCTGTCATTGTCACTCGGCAGCGGCCTGCTCTCCCCCATGGAGCTCGCCAGGGGCATGGCGGTCATCGCAAATGGTGGCTACGACGTTGAGCCCTACCTTATAAAGGCAATCCGCGACAGTAATGACAAACTGGTGTACCGAGCGCCTGAGGTAATTCTGTGCGACCAGAACTGCGACGAACTGGTGACGAACGAGACAGGCCTCAAAACCGCTGACTCAATGGTTGCTGACGACCAGCCCGATGCACAGCCGGAACCCCGCATCATGCGCCGACTGGCAGACGAGCGGTCAGTCTACATCATGCACTCCATGATGAGAGACGTCATCAACAGGGGTACTGGCCAGCGGGCACAGGTTCTGGGCCGTAGTGATCTTTCAGGAAAAACAGGCACGACCAACGAACAAAGAGACACCTGGTTTGCGGGATTCAATCACCAACTGGCCACCACCGTCTGGGTCGGGTTTGACCAGCCCGCCCCGCTGGGCCGGGGGGAATATGGCGCCAGCACCGCTCTGCCTATCTGGATCGACTATATGGAGGTCGCCCTGGAGGGTATACCGCCAGCACTGATGCCCAGACCAAACAATATTGTGAATATCCGCATTGACCCGGATACCGGCCAACGTGTCAGGCCCGGGGAAGAAGGCACTTTTGAGATTTTCAAAGAAGAGAACGCGCCCGCTCCTCTGACACAGGAAGACGAACGCCTGGGCGACGGGTCAGGCAGCGCCGAAGGTCTGTCTCGGCAGATCTTCTGATCAGTAATCGGCAGACTGAAGACAAAAAAACCGGCGGGATCACCGCCGGTTTTTTTGTGACTGCATTCGCCGGTCAGATAATGTCATCCATGGATTTCAACGGGTAATGCGCCGGGTACGGGTTGCGGGCAACGCCCGAATCAACGGCCGCACGGGCAACAGCGGCGGGCACCACTTCCAGCAGGCGCACGTCCATCGGCTTCGGGATGATGTACTCCCGGCCAAACTCAAAGGCATCAACACCGTAGGCTTCACATATCTCTGCCGGAACCGGCTCTTTCGCCAGTTCACGGATGGCGTTCACCGCAGCCACCTTCATCTCTTCATTGATGGTTCTTGCGCGAACGTCCAGCGCACCCCGGAAAATGAACGGGAAACCCAGCACATTGTTTACCTGATTCGGATAATCCGAGCGACCGGTTGCCATGATAAGGTCGTCACGGGTGGCCAGGGCCACTTCCGGGCTGATTTCCGGGTCCGGGTTGGAACAGGCAAAGACGATGGGGTTCGGCGCCATTTTCTTGAGCTGATCCGCAGTCAGCAGGTCCGGGCCGGACAGGCCAAGGAAAACATCCGCACCATCAATGGCATCATCCAGTGTACGCTTGTCGGTATCGTTGGCGAACATCGCCTTGTACTGATTCAGATCGTCGCGACCAGAGTGGATCACACCCTTACGGTCGAGCATGAAGATGTTTTCAGTGCGAATGCCGCAGCTGATCAGCAGCTTCATGCAGGCGTTTGCAGCGGCACCGGCCCCGAGGCACACCACAGTCGCTTCTTCAATTTTTTTGCCCTGCAGCTCGAGGGCATTGATCATCCCTGCAGCAGTTACGATCGCCGTGCCGTGCTGGTCGTCGTGGAAAACGGGCACGTTGCATTTTTCGATCAACGCCCGCTCGATCTCGAAGCACTCAGGCGCCTTGATGTCTTCAAGGTTGATACCACCAAAGGTATCGGCAATACGCTCGACGGTTTCGATAAATGCCTGCGGGCTCTCGGAATTGACTTCAATGTCGAATACATCAATCCCGGCAAAGCGCTTGAACAGTACGCCCTTGCCTTCCATTACCGGCTTGCTTGCCAGCGGACCCAGGTTACCAAGACCAAGAATCGCGGACCCATCGGAAATAACCGCCACCAGATTACCCTTGGCGGTGTATTTGTAAGCGTTCTCCGGGTCTTTGGCGATCTCGCGAACCGGCTCGGCAACCCCGGGGCTGTACGCCAGGGAAAGATCGCGGGAGGTCCGGGTGGGCTTGGTGATTTCAACACTCAGCTTACCAGGCCGCGGCTTGGCGTGATATTCAAGGGCTGCTTCTTTCAGATCTTGAGACATTGCCACTGTTCCGTTTGTCACGTTTATAGGTAATAAGCCGCTGACCGGCTAAACCAACCGCCCAACGGGGCCCGCTATTATGGCCTGCCAGCCCCAAAACGACAAGTAGCCCAATGGAGGAGTATAAGCAGTCAATACGGCTAGCTGCCCATGCCGCCAAACGACAATGCCCATACTTTGGAACACAAAAAAAGCGCCCCGGAGGACGCTTCTTCAGAGATTCCCGGGGAATCAGTCTTTCTTGCCGCCGATGCGGCCACCGAAACGCTTCTGGAATTTGTCGATACGGCCGCCCGTATCCATAACCTTCTGCTTGCCAGTGTAGAACGGGTGGCACTGGGAACAGACATCCAGTTGCAGATCATGCCCGATGGTGGAGCGGGTCTTGATGACGTTACCGCAGGAACACGTTGCGGAAATATCGCTGTACTTGGGGTGAATACCTTCTTTCATGGCGAACCTCTGTAGGTCATGCCGCCACCTGATCACGGGGTCTTTTCGTGGCCCGGGCGCCAGGCACCGCATGTTTGAATCAATGGACAAGACGGGGCACAATCATGCCCTGTCTGAAACAGACCGCGAATCTTACTTGCAATTTTCCTGTCAGGCAAGCCCGCCCCGCATGCCGTTCCAGCCGGAAAGGACGCACAGAGGCTCTGCAGCCCGACCAGACGGGATAAGCAAATACCGTGACACTCTCTCCACTGGAGCACTCAGTGCCGTTAATCGCACGCATTGCCCTGAACCGCCCACTGCGCCGGCTTTTCGATTACATCGTGCCGGAAGGCCTCCAGCTTGTGCAGGGCCAGAGGGTGCGGATCCCCTTTGGTCGCCAACAGGCAACGGGCCTTGTCGTGCAAACCGGAGTCGAACCACCTCCCGGCGTCAGTCTGAAACCGGTGTTCACTGCCATGGAGGACTGGCCGGCGCTGCCAAACGAAACCGTCACTCTGCTCAGTTGGGCCAGCGACTACTATCAGCATCCTCTGGGCGAATGCCTGTTCACCGCCCTGCCCCCAGCTCTGCGGCGGGGCCGAAAGGCCGAAGAAAAGACTGTGGAGTGGTGGATAGCATGCGCCCACGGCGAGCCGCTTCCCGGTACCGCCCATCGGCAAAAGGCACTGTTTGAATGGCTTAACCAGCACGATCAGGGCGCCCCAGGAAGCGAGATTATCCGGGCTGGTTTTACCCGCGCCCAGCTCAGGGCCCTCAGCGACCGCAAACTGGCGAAACCCATCTCGCCCCCCGCTTCCCATTCTCCGCCTGCCCGCCCTGAACTCCTGACAACGCAACCCACCCTTTCAGCGGCCCAGTCCGTCGCGGCCAATGAACTGCCCAGCCCCCGGGAAGGATTCAGCGCCTCCCTTTTATACGGAATTACCGGTAGCGGCAAAACGGAAATCTATCTGCACTACCTGAAACAACACCTGGGGGCAGGTGATCAGGCGCTGGTACTGGTTCCGGAGATTAACCTCACCCCGCAGACCGTCGCCCGTTTCAGGCGCTATTTCGGTACGCGCATCGTCGTATGGCATTCCGCCCTCAATGACAGTGAACGCCTGACCACCTGGCTGAAGATTCGCAACGGCGAACCCATCATACTGATTGGCACACGTTCAGCCGTTTTACTGCCGTTTACTGGCTTGCGCACGATCATCGTCGATGAAGAACATGACAGCTCCTACAAACAGGGCGAGGGATTCCGGTATTCCGGCCGTGATCTGGCGATTTACCGAGCGCACCTGAACCGTTGCCCCGCCATTCTCGGGTCGGCAACCCCATCACTTGAGTCTGTCCACAATGCAGCGCAGGGCAAATACCGGCTGATCAGGCTTGAGGAACGAGCAGGCAATGCGACTCCACCGAGCATGAGCCTGCTGGATATCCGCAGCCGCCCCCTTGAAGGTGGCCTGTCCAGGCCGGCCCTGAATGCCATCAAGCAGACCCTTGCCAAGGATGAACAGGTTCTGGTTTTCGTCAACCGACGGGGATTCGCGCCGGTGATGATGTGCTTTGACTGCGGCCACATGGTCGAGTGTCCCCGCTGCGACACGCGACTGACCTATCACCGCCGGGACCGGGCCATGCGCTGCCACCACTGCGACTACCAGACGGCGGCCACCGAACATTGTCCAAAATGCCGGAGCGACGCCTTCAAGCCGGTGGGGCAGGGCACAGAAAGAACCGAAGACATTCTGGCCTCTGCCTTTCCGGAAACTCCCATCGTCAGGGTTGATCGCGACAGCACTCAGCGTAAGGGCAGCATTCAGACCATTCTTAACCAGGTCAACAGTGGCAAGCCTTGCGTACTGGTCGGCACCCAGATGCTGGCCAAAGGCCATGACTTCCCCAATGTTACTCTCGTGGTGGTCGTCAACGCGGATGGTGGCCTGTTCAGCGTGGATTTCCGGGCGCCCGAGCAGCTCATTCAGACCTTGCTACAGGTCAGCGGTCGCGCCGGGCGCGGTACAAAACCGGGAACGGTGCTGGTACAGACCTGCCATAGCGACCACCCACTGC
Source organism: uncultured Marinobacter sp. (assembly GCF_946886895.1). Next base: position 14,492 of record NZ_CAMPJO010000011.1, read on the forward strand.
TAAGAACCCTCTGCGAAGGCCATTACCTGGACATTGCCGACCAGCTCCTCCAGGAACGAGAAGAAGGGCACTTCCCGCCATTCCGCGCCATGGCCATCTTCCGCGCAGAGGCCGACACCATGGAAAAAAGCCTGCAGGTACTCGATGCCATCAAACCGCTCACCCAGGCTCCGGGTATAGAAACCTGGGGTCCGCTGCCCGCCATGATTGCCCGGCGCGCCGACAAACACCGCGCGCAACTAATCCTGAATGCCGGGAACCGAAAACGACTGAACACCCTGCTAACGGAAATCTGTCAGGAGCTGGACCAGAGAAAGCTACCGGCCGGAGTCAAGTGGATGATTGATGTTGATCCGTTGGAGACAGGATGACCAGACCTCTACCGACCAGACCCGGGCTTTTTGCTTGCAGCCCAACTTTCCGCGATAATATCCACCTCCAGCTTTCAAAGGGCGCCCTGCCCCAACACCCATTCTCCAGCAAACCGAGTCACCCGACAGCATGAAAGAGACCGTTTCCGATCTGCTCCAGTCAGCGCTGGCAGCCCTGCAATCCGATGGCACTTTGCCTGCGGATCAGTCCTTCACCCCACAGGTGGGCAATACCAAGGACAAATCCCACGGCGATTACGCCTGCAATATTGCCCTGGTTGCGTCCAAGGCCGCCGGTTGCCCGCCCCGCCAGTTAGCGGAGGCACTGATCGCAAAGCTGCCACAAAGCAAGGCGGTGGAGAAGGTGGAGATTGCCGGGCCGGGCTTTATCAATTTTTTCATGAGCACAGCCAGTGCCTTTGAGGTCGTCAATACCATTCTGGACGAAGGCCAGCGCTTCGGCCGCAACAATCAGGGCAGGGGTGAGAAAGTGCAGGTGGAGTTTGTGTCTGCCAACCCCACCGGCCCTCTGCATGTTGGCCACGGGCGGGGAGCAGCCATTGGCGACTGCCTGTGCCGGCTACTGGAAGCGAACGGGTACGATGTAACCCGGGAATTCTATTACAACGATGCCGGCGCCCAGATCAATAACCTGGCACTGTCCGTACAGGCCCGGGTGAAGGGCCTGACTCCCGACGACGAGAGCTGGCCTGCCGACGGCTACCGTGGCGATTATATCGTTGATGTGGCTAAAGCCTACCTGGCCGGAGAGACAGTGACAGCGGATGATCGGGAAGTCACCGCCAAGGCAGACCCGGACGACCAGGAGGCCATTCAGCAATTTGCCGTCGCTTACTTGCGGCGGGAGCAGGACCTTGACCTGAAAGCGTTTGGTGTCCAGTTTGATGTCTACTTCCTGGAATCTTCCCTCTACGAGGAAGGCAAGGTTGACGCCACGGTCAAGCGGCTCCAGGAAAATGGCTACACCTATGAACAGGATGGCGCGCTGTGGCTGAAGACCACGGAATTCGGCGATGACAAGGACCGGGTGATGCGCAAGAAGGACGGCGGCTACACCTACTTTCTTCCGGATGTCGCCTATCACCTCGACAAGTGGCAGCGTGGCTTTACCACCGTTATCAATGAACAGGGTGCCGATCACCACTCGACAGTTACCCGCGTTCGTGCCGGCTTGCAGGCCCTGGATACCGGAATTCCCAAAGGCTGGCCCGATTACGTTCTGCACCAGATGGTCATGGTGACCCGCTCCGGCCAGGAGGTAAAAATCTCCAAACGGGCTGGCAGCTACGTCACCGTGCGGGACCTGATTGACGAAGTAGGCCGGGACGCCACCCGCTTCTTCCTGGCGGCGCGCCGGGTCGACTCCCAATTGACCTTTGATATCGATCTGGCCCGCTCTCAGACCAATGAAAACCCGGTCTATTACATTCAGTATGCCCATGCGCGCATTTGCAGCGTGTTGCGCAAGCTGGCAGCCGAAGGTGTCAGGCGCGGTCTTAACGAATGCGTCGGCGATCTGTCCCTGCTGACTCTGGATGAGGAAAAGGATCTGGCAAATCAGTTGGCCAAATACCCGGAGCTGGTTGCCAACTCGGCCGATCAGCGTGAGCCGCACCACCTCACGCACTATCTCAGGGACCTGGCTGGCCAGTTCCATACCTACTACAACGCCCACAAGGTGCTGATTGAAGACACCGCCGTTCGCGACGCCCGTGTCAGCCTCTACCTGGCCATTCGCCAGGTTATTGCCAACGGCCTCGATTTGCTGGGTGTCAGTGCACCGGAAGAGATGTAAGCTACCACGATGTCACGAGACTACGCTCGCAAAAACCGGTCAGCAGCCCCCTCCACCACCGCACGGAGAGCCGGGCCCAAGCCTGCCCGGCACCCAAGATCACGGCAGAAACCGGCGGCACCGGCACAAACCCAGCGTGGAGGCCTGTCATTGAAGTGGATCTTTTCGCTCGCTGTCGTTGGTGGCTTCATCGGCTTCATCGTTTATCTCAATTCGGTACCCACCAGCGGCCCCGTTTCATCACCCCAGCAGGCCCGTAGCACGGAATCCCGGCCAGAGAGCGCGCCGGCCACCACCGAGGAGAAGAAGCCTGAATTTCGTTTCTACGACATGCTCCCGGAGTCGGAAGTGGTGCCGCCCAAGGTCGAAGAATACGCACCGGGCCCGGTCAAACAGGACTTCAACTATGTGATCCAGTCCGGCTCTTTCCGGAGCAAGGAGGATGCCGAGCGGCAACGCGCCCAGATTGCCTTCCAGGGGCTCAGGGCCTCTGTCCAGCGTATCGACCTGGATAATGGCTCCATCTGGTTCAGGGTCAACGTTGGCCCCTTCACGTCCCGAAGCCAGATGAACTCCGTCGTCGACAAACTGGTTTCGATCAATATCCAGCCACTGGTCCGGAAGATCCCCAAGGAGGGGTGATCTCTTGAATTCCCCCCAAAAGCCTCCATAACCAACGGACACCAGGTTTAATCAGGCAATTGGAGCCCAAATGACTACCATACTTTCCGTCAGGCGTGATGATGAGGTTGCCATGGGGGGCGACGGGCAGGTGTCCCTCGGCAACACCGTCATGAAAGGAAACGCTCGCAAAGTCCGCCGCCTCTACAATGGCAAGGTCATTGCCGGGTTCGCCGGTGGCACGGCAGACGCCTTTACTCTGTTTGAGCGATTCGAGGCGCAACTTGAGAAGCACCAGGGCAACCTGACCCGGGCCGCCGTGGAGCTGGCCAAGGACTGGCGTACCGATCGCGCCCTGCGGCGACTGGAAGCGCTACTGGCGGTGGCCGATAAAACCGCATCGCTGGTGATTACCGGCAACGGCGATGTTATTGAGCCGGAGCAGGGCCTGATTGCCATCGGATCCGGCGGGCCTTATGCCCAGGCCTCGGCTCGGGCATTACTCGAGAACACGGAGCTGTCCGCCCACGAGATCGTCGAGAAAGGCCTCGATATTGCCGCCGACATCTGCATCTACACCAATCACAACCGCACCCTTGAAGTGCTGTCTACCAACGACTGACACGGAGCGACCATGTCTGCAATGACTCCCCGTGAGATAGTTCACGAGCTCAATAAACACATCGTTGGTCAGGAAGAGGCCAAGCGTGCAGTAGCCATCGCCCTGAGAAATCGCTGGCGGCGGATGCAACTCGACAGCGGCCTGCGTGAAGAAATCACACCCAAGAACATTCTGATGATTGGCCCCACCGGGGTCGGTAAAACCGAAATCGCCCGGCGTCTGGCGAAGCTGGCCGATGCGCCGTTCCTGAAAGTGGAAGCCACCAAGTTCACCGAAGTGGGCTACGTAGGGCGGGATGTCGAATCCATTATTCGCGACCTGGCAGACATGGCCGTCAAGATGCTGCGCGAAGCGGAAATGAAGCGCCACGAACACCGGGCCCTGGATGCCGCGGAAGACCGTATTCTGGATGCACTGATTCCACCACCCAGAGACTTCGAGGAAAACAGCCAGCGTGGTGAGGATTCTTCCACGCGCCAGCTGTTCCGGAAAAAGCTTCGGGAAGGCGAGCTCGACGACAAGGAAATCGAGATCGATCTCCGCAACTCGGGCGCCGGCGTGGAAATCATGGCGCCGCCGGGCATGGAAGAAATGACCAACCAGCTCCAGAGCATGTTTTCCAACCTGTCGTCAGACAAGCGCAAAACCCGGAAAATGAAAGTGGCCGACGCCCTGAAGCGGGTGAAGGACGAGGAAGCCGCCAAGCTGGTCAATGAGGAGGAAATCAAACAGAAAGCCATTCAGGCCGTTGAGCAGAATGGCATCGTGTTCATTGACGAGATCGACAAAGTGGCGAAACGCTCGGAAAACACCTCATCGGATGTCTCCCGGGAGGGTGTCCAGCGCGACTTGTTACCGCTCATCGAGGGCAGCACGGTCAGCACCAAATACGGCGCCGTTCGCACCGATCACATCCTGTTTATTGCGTCCGGGGCCTTTCATCTGTCGAAACCCTCGGACCTGATCCCTGAGCTTCAGGGGCGGTTGCCGATCCGGGTCGAACTGCAGGCGCTGACTCCGGACGATTTCAAGCGCATCCTGACCGAGCCGGACGCATCGCTGGTACAGCAGTATGAGGCACTGATGGCCACCGAGGGCGTCTCCCTGACGTTCAACACGGCCGCCATTGCCCGCATCGCGGAAGTGGCCTGGAAGGTCAATGAAACCACCGAGAATATCGGGGCCCGGCGCCTGCATACGGTGCTTGAGCGACTGCTGGAGACACTGTCCTTTGACGCCGGAGACAAGGTCACCGAAGTGTTTGAAGTGACGGCTGAGTATGTCGACGAGAAACTGGGTGAGCTGGCGGAAGACGAAGATCTGAGCCGGTATATTCTGTAACCGTAAAATCGGGGTCAAATACAAAAGAGGTCAGATGGCATGTTCATCTGACCTCTTTTTAGTCAGCCCTGGAAAAAAGATGGGTGACGTTCTCAAGGCCTGTCGCAAGCGTTCCCTTATCTGCCTTTTTCTTTCTGCCCTTGGCCACATACAGCGGCAACATCTCACCGTAAAGACTGGTGCTGATCGTGCGCTGCTCATCCTCAAGCCGGTCCCGCCTCAGCGTAACGCCGTACTTCGCCAGCCTGGGTTCAAGCTGGTCAGCGCGTTCCAGCAGATCCCGCCGGGTCATCTGATAGGCATGCTCACACACCATCCGCCGGGACTGGAAGCTGAACACGTTCGAGAAGAACAGTTTGGCATCGTCCCGTGTGGGCTCGAACAGCAGAATGTCTTTGTCCGGGTAGTCCCGGGCATACTGGGCAATCCCGGACTGCATGCGCGAATACACCATGGTCCGGAACATCTGGGACAGCAGATTCGGCATACCTGAGCGGGTCAGTTCACCGGGCTTCATGGTACCGGCGCGAACGGCGGCACTGGCATCGATGGGCACCTGGGGGTTCACCGCGAACACCAGATCCGCCCCGTCCTCAAAGGCCACCGAGGCGTGCAAACCCTTTCGCAGGGTGCCATCCACGTAGTAACGACCGTCGATGTCCACCGGCACATAGAGCCCGGGCGACGAAGTGCTGGCCTGAATGGCCCTGGAAATCGGTACATGATCAAAGCCCGGTGCCCCAAAGCAGACCGGATCAGTGCTCTCCACGTCCGCGGCAACAATATAGAGACTGCGCTTGAGTTGCCGGAAATCGTTGGTTCGCCCCAACATGGTAAAGGTATGCCTGAGATAGTCGTGCAGCCCTTCGTTGTCAAACAGGCCCGCCGGGGCCGCCTGGGCCAGTATCGTCAGGGCTTCCAGCAGGCTCTGGTCATAGGGATTACCGAGAAAGCGCCGGACGGCCGTCGACACCAGGCCCGGCACCGCCAGCAAGCGGCCACCGAGTTCTTTCAGGGCGGGCCGATAGAAAACCTCAGGATGGAACGGGTGCACTTCCGCTTCATTGCGCACGAAAATACGGCACAACTGTGCCGTGGTCATCTGGTTCGCCAGGTTGGCCGCCACGAACGAGCCGGCATTCACCCCCACGTAGACGTCCAGATTATTGAAATCGAGCCCGTCGAGGGCCTCATCCAGTGCCCGGAGCGCTCCAATCTCATAAATCCCGCCCAAGGGGCCACCGCCACCCAGGGCAAGTCCGATTCGGGGCGTGGATTCCGTTGGCGCCTTCATAACCTTTCCTTTGCCGGGTAAATGAATAGCCTGATTACGCGTGGTTTAGCCATATGCGTCACACGGTACCAACAGAATTTAGAATACACACCCTATAATCGGCGGGCCCCCGGCAAGTGTTCAGGAAGCCGACGGCTCTGTCAGTGCCACCGTGGTGGATTTCCCCGGCCTCAGGTAACGGCCAAAGCCCGCGTTGCGAAGCGCCAGATCCACGCAGCTCTTGATCACGTGCGGGGAGTCCAGCAGCAGCACATCTTCAAGCAGTTGCATCGCCCATTCACGGCTGATGCTGCGAATCACGGATTTCACCTTGGGCAGGCTGGCGGCGTTCATCGACAGGGAATCGTACCCCATCGCCATTAGCAGCAGCGCGCCACCGGGATCACCGGCCAGCTCGCCGCAGATGCCCACCGGCTTGCCAACCGAGTGGGCATCCTGGGCAATCCGGACCAGCGCCTGAAGCACTGCCGGATGGTAGGAATGATAAAGCTGGGCGACCCTTGGGTTGTTGCGATCTACCGCCAGCAGATACTGGGTCAGATCGTTGGAGCCCACTGACAGAAAGTCGACCCGATCTGCCAGCTCGCGGATTTGATAGACGGCAGCGGGAATCTCAATCATCACACCCACTTTGGGCATATGAATGTCGTAGCCCTCTTCACGAACCTCGTGATACACCCGGTAAATCAGGTGCAGGGACTCTTCCACCTCCGAGATATTGGAGATCATCGGCAACATGATCTGGAGGTTGTTCAGGCCTTCGCTGGCCTTGAGCATTGCCCGCACCTGCACCAGGAAAATCTCCGGGTGATCCAGAGTAACCCGGATACCGCGCCAGCCGAGGAACGGGTTCTCTTCCTTGATCGGAAAGTAGGACAGCGCCTTGTCGCCGCCAATGTCCAGGGTACGCATCGTGACCGGGCTCGGCGCAAAGGCCTCAAGCTGTTCCCGGTAATACTCCCGCTGCTCCTGCTCGGAGGGGAACCGGTCCTTGATCATGAAGGGCACTTCGGTCCGGTACAGACCAATGCCCTCGGCACCGTGGGAAAGCGACCGGACGACATCGGTCATCAGGCCGGTATTTACCAAAAGTGAGACCCGATAGTGATCGGTGGTTTCACAGGGCTTGTCCTTGAGTACTTCAAGCCCCCGAATCAGCTCGTCTTCTTCATCACAGATCGCCTGGTAGTAAGACCGCAGGTCCGAAGACGGCGAAGCGAAGATCTGACCTTCAAAGCCATCAACAATCAACTCCTTGCCATCAAGCTGATTGACCGGAATATCCACCAGCCCCATGACCGTGGGCACACCCATGGCACGGGCAAGAATCGCTACGTGAGAGTTGCTGGAGCCCTTGACCGACACCAGGCCAACCAATTGCCCCTTGGGTACCTCTCCCAGCATGGCGGGTGTGAGCTCTTCGCTGACCAGCACCGTCCGCTCAGGGTAATTCAGGTGTTTCTGCTCACCCTCCTGGAGATGGGAGAGCAAACGCCGACCCAAGTCCCGGATATCAACAGCGCGCTCCTGGAGGTAATGGTCGTCCATCATCTCGAAGTGGCGGATGTATTGCTGAACCACCTGCTTCAACGCACCCTGTGCCCAGATCCCTTCCCGTATCTTGTTATCGACCTCACCGGGCATGGCATCATCGCCCAACATTCTCAGATAGACATCAAACAACGCCTGCTCTTCCGGACGCAGCTGTGAAGCCAGTCGTTTGGCAACTCGCTCGATATCTTCCCGGACTGCCTTTACCGCAGAACGAAACAGCTCCAGTTCCTGATCAATGTCGTCGGTGGGTTTTTCGGGAACCACATCCAGATCGGCCGACGGGTAGACCACGACGCCACTACCTATCGCCACACCCGGCGCACCGGGCACACCACTGAAGCTGACATCGTGCGCCTCTTCACCGGTCAGCGACAGACCGCTGATAGCCCCGGTCGCCTCGCTGTGGGCAATAACCCCGGCGAGCTGGGCCGATACAGTAACCAGGAAGGCCTCTTCGCCCTCGTCAAAACACCGGGAACTCTCCCGTTGCTGAACAACCAGCACGCCCAGAACCCGGCGGTGGTGAATAATAGGAACACCGAGAAAAGAACGGAAACGCTCCTCACCGGTCTCAGGGAAGTAACGATAGCGCGGATGGGATGGCGCATCCTCAAGGTTGATGGGCTCTTCACGGGAGCCAACAAGCCCCACAAGCCCTTCGGAATAGGCCAGGCTGACCTGCCCGACGGCCTTGCGGTAAAGCCCCTCAGTGGCCATCAGGATATAGCGGTTGGTGGCAGGATCGAGCAGATAGACAGAACAGACTTCCGTCCCCATCGCTTTCTGCACACGCGATACGATGATATCCAGTGCCTCCTGCAAATCGCGGGCACTGTTTACCTCTTGTACAAGACTTCGCAGTATGCTCAGCATGGCGGTGTCAGTCCGTCATTTCTGTTGTTCCTTTAAACGCCGGTTCTGCTCGCTCCGGTGCCACTGTTCCATGTTGTAGAACAGCCGCGGTGCGAGTTCCCTCAGCGCCCGTCGATACACTTCACGTTTGAAGGAAACCACCTGCCCCAACGGATACCAGTAGCTTACCCACTGCCAGCCGTCGAATTCCGGTGAATCCGTACCGTCCACGCGAACATGCGCATCCGGCGATATCATCCTCAGCAGGAACCATTTCTGCTTCTGCCCCACGCAAACAGGGTGCGAGTTGTGCCGTACCATCCTCCGGGGAAGACGGTACCTCAGCCAGCCCCGGGTGCAGCTGATGATCTCGACATCGCCGGCACCCAGGCCAATCTCCTCTCCCAGCTCCCGATACAGTGCCTCTTCCGGCGATTCCTCATGCTTGATACCGCCCTGTGGAAACTGCCAGGAGTCCTGCCCTATGCGCCTTGCCCAGAGTACTTCGCCCCTGTGGTTGGCCAGAATGATTCCGACGTTGGGTCTGAAACCGTCTGAGTCGATCACGGCACAGTCCTCTTAAAGTCGGTGGACCGGTCAAAATATCACCGGTCGAATTTGTCCAAGTTGCTCTCATTCTTACAGAAACCCAAGGGTTCGGCAAACGGAGCCGTTGAGGACAGGTCGTGGTAGACTGACGGCTTTGACAAACGCCAAGGGCTCAATGGAGGTAACCGCTTGACGCTCGCAATTTTTGATCTCGACAACACCCTGCTGGCCGGCGACAGCGACCATGCCTGGGGCGCGTTTCTGGTTGAGGAAGGCATGGTAGATGCCGAGGAATACCGCAAAGCCAACGACCGGTTCTATCAGGAATACCTGAACGGCGAACTGGATATGCTGCACTACCTGGGATTTGCATTGCAGCCTTTGGCGAGCCACAGCATGGAACAACTGTTGGTCTGGCGCGAGGCCTTTATGGCCAGGAAAATTCGCCCCATGCTTCAGCGCAAAGCCACCGCCCTGCTGGACAGCCACCGGGAACAGGGCCATACACTGATGATCATCACCGCCACCAATCGCTTCGTGACCGAGCCCATTGCCGAAGCCATGGGCATTGAGCACCTGATTGCCACGGAACCGGAACTGGTCAACGGCCGTTATACCGGCGAGGTGGCCGGCACCCCCAGCTTCCAGGACGGCAAGGTCACCCGGCTTGATGACTGGCTGGACGCCTACGGGGAAAGCCTGGACGGCGCCTGGTTCTACAGTGACTCCCACAACGACCTGCCGCTGCTGAAGAAGGTAGACAACCCCGTCGCCGTCGACCCGGACCCCACTCTGGAGACATTCGCCCGCGACAACGGCTGGAAGGTGATGTCACTGCGGGACTCAGAAGAACCCGGTCAGTGAGCGAACAAAACAGGATTTGATGTAATCGGTCTCGGGAATGCCCGGAATCACCGGATGATCCGGCGCCTGATGCCCCTGCTCCAGCAACTGCACAAAACGGTCGATTTTTCGGCCACCGCCCCGGATGATATCGACCAGCTTCTCCTGGGACAGATGCATGGAGCAGGATGCGGAAACCATCAACCCGTCCCGGTCCAGCAACCGCAACCCCAACTGGTTCAGCCGGGCGTAGGCCTGCTCCCCCGCCTTCTGGTCCCGGCGGCGGGGAATCAGCGCCGGTGGATCAAGCACCACAATGTCGTATTTTTCTTTCTCATCCGCCAGCGCCTTGAGCGCATCAAAGGCATCACCCTCAATCGTCTCCACGTTATCCAGACCATTGAGCCTGGCATTGTGATGAACCGAATCAATGGCGCCCGACGAACTGTCGACACAGGTCACCTGGCTCGCACCGGCACAGGCCGCCTGAATCCCCCAGCCACCAACGTAGCTGAACACATCCAACACCCGTTTACCCGGCGCATAGGCCTGCAAGCGCTGCCGGTTCATCCGATGATCGTAAAACCAGCCGGTTTTCTGGCCGCCCGCCAGAGGCACTTCAAAACGGACACCATTTTCCTCAACCTTCAGCAAACTCACCTCAGGGCCATGGGCCTGCTCCACGTAGGTATCCAGCCCTTCGACGTTGCGCATCTTGCCGTCGTTCTTGAGGATAATCGCTTCCGGATGAACCAGCCGCTGAACCGCCCGGACAACGGCCTCCTTCATCTGCTCCATGCCCGCCGTGGAAATCTGCACCACCACGGTATCATCAAAGCGGTCAATAACCAGACCGGATAACCCGTCACTGTCTCCGAATACCCAGCGGTAAAACGGCTTGTCAAACAGCCGGTCACGAAGCGCGAGGGCCGCCTCCATGCGCTGGGTCAGACGCTGCGGAGTCATCCCCTGGGCCGCATCACGGCTGATCAGACGACCACAAATCAGGGCATGGGGATTTACGAACACCGTCCCCAGCGGCTTGTCGTTATCCGCCCGCAGCTCCGCCTGGGCGCCGGCCTCAAAATCCGTCAGCGGGCTGCGGCGGGTATCAACCTCATTGCTGTATATCCAAAGATGACCAGCGCGGAGACGGCGCTCGGCACCCTTGCGTAAATACAGAACCGGAAACTTCATGGTGACCACCTGATGGAAGGTAAAAAGAAAATGTCAGTAAGTTGATCGGAAGACAACTCCAGACTACGGGAGCCATCGGGCAGGCCTTTCCAAAACTGTGCGGAGCCAGGGATGGCGGAGCCCAAGCGCCACAGGGATGTGCTTGAGCGTGTTTTGGAAAGGCCTGCCCGATGGCTCGGACTGCGTGGCGGGACTAATCCTGAGCAGCCACATGCTCCGCATAGGCGGTGGCATCCATCAGGCCATTCAGCTCGCCGGGATCCGACAGCCTGACCCTGAACAGCCAACCATCGCCGTAGGGGTCCTCATTCACCTTCTCGGGCTCGCCTTCCAGGTTGTCATTCACCTCAACGACCTCACCGGTCACCGGGCTGAACACATCCGATGCGGATTTAACCGATTCAGCAACACCAGCCTCTTCTCCCCCATTCACCGTGACACCCACCTCTGGCACGCCGATATACACCACGTCGCCCAATTGCTCCTGGGCGAAATCGGTAATGCCGACGGTCGCAGTACCGTCGTCAGACACCCGGACCCATTGATGGGTTTCAATATATTTCAGATCTGTAGGTACGTCGCTCATAGTCAGATTCCCAGATGGATTTTTTCGCGCAGTTTAACCGAAGAACCTAGCTCCAGCGAACCTCACGGGCCAGAGTCATGAACGAATTCAGATAATCCACGCTCCGATCCCGCTCCCGGAGGCCCAGAAAAATCTGTTTGGGAATGCCGGCCCGGCCCAGCCTGACCGGACGCACCGGCATTTTTCCGCCGTAATCATTCACCAGCCAGCGGGGCAGTGCAGCCACGCCGCGCCCCGCCGCCACCATTTGCAACATGATATCCGTGGTTTCAATGGTTTTGTGGCGAGCCGGACTGGTATGGGCCGGCAGCAGGAAACGGGTATAGATATCCAACCGCTCAATTTCCACCGGGTAAGTAATCAGGGTCTCGCGCTCCAGGTCCTCCGGCTCGGCCCAGGGCCGTTCCGCCAACGGGTGGTCGCTGGCCACCACCAGCACCTGCTCGTAATCAAATACCGGCTCGAAGACCAGCCCCGGGCGATGCAACGGGTCCGGGGTCACCAGCATATCGATCTCATGACCAAACAGCGCACCAATACCGCCGAACTGGAATTTCTGCTTGACGTCCACATCCACACCCGGCCACTGCTCGAGGTAGGGACCCACCACTTTCAGCAGCCACTGGTAACAGGGATGGCATTCCATCCCGATACGCAGGGTTCCGCGCTGGCCCTTGGCAAACTGGCCAATCAGCATTTCCGCATGTTCGAGCTGCGGCAACAGTCGGTTCGCCAGCGAGAGTAAATACTCACCCGATTGCGTTAACCGCAACTGCCGTCCTTCCCTTACCCAGACCTGGGTTCCCAGGTGTTGCTCCAACTTTCTGACTGAATGGCTCAGTGCTGACTGGGTCAGATGGAGCTTCTCCGCGGCAGCGGTCAGCGAGCCCTGCTGCGCCACCGCCCGAAGAATCTCAAGGTGTCCGCGTTCAATCATCCTGACGAGCCCATGCTTTTATGAGTGAAATTCATAGAGTTGTGAAATATTACCATTATTATTCATTTTGTCGACCGGATAACCTAGCCCTTCATTCAATTCGCCAGATACCGTTGAAGGACAGACATCATGGTTACCACACATTCCCTCGGCTTCCCCCGAATCGGCGCCCGCCGAGAACTCAAGTTTGCCCAGGAAGCCTTCTGGAGAGGCACCGTCAGCGAGCAAGACCTGCAAATCACCGGCGCCGACCTGAGACGCCGACACTGGCAGAGCCAGCAACGCCTTTCACTGGTTCCGGTGGGCGACTTCTCATTCTACGACCAGGTGCTCGACATGAGCGCGACTCTGGGGAACCTGCCGGCCAGGGTCAGCGATACCAGTGGCAGTGAACTGGATCGCTACTTTCGGGTCGCCCGGGGCCGGTCCGCAGAGGATCATGGCTGTTGCGGTGTTCAGGCCGGGGAAATGACCAAGTGGTTCGACACCAACTATCACTACATCGTGCCCGAATTCGATGCCGACACCCGCTTCTCTCTCCACCCCGAACGACTGCTCAGCCAGATTGAGGAGGCCAGGGCTCAGGGGCTGACCCCCAAACCGGTCATTATTGGCCCGGTTACCTATCTGTGGCTGGGCAAGACCAAGGACGACAGTGACCGGCTGGCATTGCTCGACCGCCTCCTGCCAGTCTACTCCGAGCTGCTGAACCTGTTGGCAGACAACGGCGTGGAATGGGTTCAGGTGGACGAGCCAGCCCTGGTGACCGAGCTCAACGGTGCCTGGCGCCACGCCTTCAGCCTGGCCTACCACCAGCTCAAAACCAGTGCGCCGAGCCTGCTGTTGACCACCTATTTCGGTGAGCTACGGGAAAACCTGCAACTTGCCTGTGAGTTACCTGTGGCGGGCCTGCACCTGGACGCCATCAGTGCCGGGAATGAGGTTGCACGGGTGGCCGACTGGCTGCCGGCACACAAACGCCTGTCGCTGGGAGTAATCAATGGCAGGAACATCTGGAAAACCAACCTGAACGGAACGCTCGACTGGCTGGAGCCGCTCCATGAAAAGCTGGGGGACCGGCTTTGGCTTGCACCGTCATGCTCATTGCTGCACGTGCCGGTCGATCTTGACAGTGAACAATCACTGGACCCCGAGATACGCGGCTGGCTGGCATTTGCCCTGCAAAAACTGAGCGAACTGGATACCCTGGCCACCGCGCTCACACAGGGGCGGCAGGCCGTTCAGGATCAACTCGACGAAAATGCCCGGGCGATTGCGCAACGCCAGGCTTCAACCCGGGTGCACAACCCGGATATCGCGTCGGCCACGGCGGACATCACCCCCGAGATGGGCCATCGGCAGAGCCCCTATGCCGCCCGAATCGCCGTGCAACAGGCCAGGCTGAACTTGCCGGTCTTTCCGACCACCACCATCGGTTCGTTTCCCCAAACCCCGGAGATCCGACAGACCCGACTGCAGTTTCGCAAGGGCGAACTGACCGAGGCGGCCTACACCCGGAAAATCCGGGATGAGATTGCGCACTGTGTCCGTGAACAGGAAGCCCTGGAGCTGGACGTTCTGGTGCATGGCGAGGCCGAACGCAACGACATGGTGGAGTACTTCGGTCAACAGCTCGATGGCTATGCCTTCAGCGAGTTTGGCTGGGTGCAGTCCTACGGCTCCCGCTGCGTCAAACCGCCGATTCTGTACGGTGACATCGCCCGCCCGAAAGCCATGACCGTGGACTGGATCCGCTATGCGCAGTCGCTCACCAACAAACCACTGAAGGGCATGCTCACCGGCCCCGTCACCATCCTGAACTGGTCATTCGTGCGAGACGACCAACCTCGCAAGGACACCTGCCTTCAGCTCGCCCTGGCCATCCGGAAGGAGGTGCTGGATCTGGAAGCCGCGGGCGTGAGCATTATCCAGATTGACGAAGCCGCGCTCCGGGAAGGGCTGCCCCTGCGCACGCCAGACTGGCACGACTACCTGGACTGGGCCATTGAAGCATTCCGGATCACCGCGAACGGCGTACGGGACGACACCCAGATCCACACCCACATGTGCTATTCGGAGTTCAACGATATCCTGGAAGCCATTGCCCGCATGGATGCCGATGTCATTACCATCGAAACCTCAAGATCGGACATGGAATTACTGGATGCTTTCAAGGGGTTCCAGTACCCCAACGATATCGGGCCCGGCGTGTACGACATTCACTCACCCAACGTGCCCGGGCAGGCACAGATTACCGCGCTGATGAAGAAGGCGGCGGAACGGATCCCCCGGGAGCGGCTCTGGGTCAACCCGGACTGCGGGCTCAAGACCCGGCAGTGGCAGGAAGTCGTTCCGGCACTGAAAGGGATGGTGGCCGCGGCCAAAGAACTGCGGGAAGCGGTTCAGTAACCGGTGCTGCCCTGATCGAGCTCAAACCGGAAATTCACGGCCCGGCGCACTTCCGTTGTGAAGGCGCCGGAGTCACCGAACTCGAACCAGCGATAGCCTGGTGCCAGGGGCTCCACGGCAAACTGACTGGAGCCGGTGGTAAACTGGATGCAGGTGGATGGCGTGGCCAACAGTTGCACGCCGTTACGGCTCAGATCGTGTTCCTGGTGGATATGGCCCCATAGCACAACCCTGACCTGCGGGAACCGGTCAATCACCTCCCAGAATTCATCCCGGTTGCGCAGACCGATCTGCGCCATCCAGTCCGAACCGATATCCACCGGATGGTGGTGCAACGTCACCATGGCGGGCACCTCGGGATAGAGCGCCAGTGAATCCGCCAGGAACGACAACTCAGACTCCGCAAGCTCGCCGAAGACCTGCCCGGGTACTGACGAATCCAGAAGCACGAATTGCCAGCCACCCTGAATGATATGGCGTCGGTTGGCCCGGTACTCCCGGGCAACCGTTGCGAGATTGCGGTTGTCATCGTGATTGCCGGCAATCCAGGCTGAACCGCAGGGAAACACCTGCAGGCTCTCGCCGAAGGTACGGTAGGCTTCAATGGAACCGTCCTGGGCCAGGTCCCCTGTCGCGAGGATCAGGTCAGGTTGGCCGTGCGCCTTCAGCACTTCATCAATGACTGCACAGAGGCTCTGGCGTGTGTTAACGCCCAACAGCTCACCATCAGCGTGCGCCATCAAATGCGGATCGGTCAGTTGCAGTACCCGGAGTGGCCGGGTGCCTTGCTGTTTGGTCATGGCCGTATAGGTCTACTCGCTGCACAACACGTGGTATTGAAGCAGTGTACGACGACAAATGCCGGACTTATCACTCCGGAATGGAACGGGAGTCACATTCTCGTCAGGCTACGACAATCGTTTGCAATTTTTGACAACTATGGCACACCGGCGCGGCCAGGCCACACCACTTTAGTCGCGCTTCGGTCAGGACGCTTCAGAAAACCGGAATCAGTCCACACCTTCGCCGGCCGACCAGGCCGCGTGCTCCATCGGCAAATGGCCGAAACGCAGGCAGTAGTCCAGCCAGTCCGCAAGGAAACCGTTCACCTGAACCTTCTCATCGGGATGGTGCATAAAGCGGTTGGGGTAATCGTTCACCGGTGCAATCTGACTGTCCCGGTAACAACTGATAACCTCCGCCATTCGGGCATCGTGGTACACCCGCACCGTCATTTGCGGATTATTCAGCCAGCGACCGGAGTTATGAACCTGTTGCAGTAACAGGGTTTCGGTGAATCTTGCGGTTTGCAGCACCTCGATACGAACGCGGCCCAGGTAGAGGTTTTCCCGATGCAGCTCGAACTCGCACGCGGGCTTGCCGCCCACCTCCAACTGACGAAGCTTGGCCAGGCGCTGATAGTTACCATCGCACAGCGCGCCGAGCTGTCTCAAATCCGGCACATACCGGCGCGGTTTCATGGTCCACTCACCCACTACGGCCACCCTTCCCGCAACCGGGACCGATTCAGTTGAAGCCACTGCAGGGCAATAATGGCGGCCGCATTGTTGACCCGGCCATCGTAAATCATGGCGATGGCGTCCCGGGCCGAAAAAACATGGGCACGAATGTCTTCGTGTTCGTGCTCAACCCCGTACAGGCCGCCCGCGGACTCGGTGCTGATGCGACCGCAATACAGGTGGATCATTTCAGTCGTGCCACCGGGGGACACCAGGTAGTCGCAGATTTTCTCAAGCTTGCTGAAAGAAAGCCCCGCTTCCTCCTGCCCCTCCCGCTGGGCAACGTCCTCGGAAGACTCACCCTGCTCGTTCATGCCGGCAACCAGCTCGAGTAACCAGGGCGATTGGTTTCGTCCGAGCACCCCGAGCCGGAACTGCTCCAGCAATACCACTTCATCACGCTCAGGGTCGTAGGGCAACACGCAGGTGGCATCACCGCGGACAAACAGTTCCCGGGTGAACACCGGCATCTGGCGGCCGTCAAAGCGCGGGTGTGTCAACCAGAGCTTGTCCATACGGAAAAAGCCCTGGAAAACGGTTTCCCGTTTTTCGACGGTCACATCGCTGGCGTTGAACTGGAACGGTTTGGTCATCATGCATCCGGTTGCTCGTTTAATTTTGAACGATAGCCGTTGGCTGTCGTTTATTGCAAGCCCCTTGCTTCTGGCTTCGGCGACAGGTCAGTGTTGGGGGCGACTTCCCAAAACACGCTCCTTGCGGCACATCCATGTGACGCTTGGGCTCCGCCATCCATGGCTCCGCACAGTTTTGGGAAGTCGCCCCCAACACTGCCCCATAGCGCAGAGAAGGCCTCTTCAAGATTAAATATTACGATGACAGTGACATTTTACGATTGAGCAGAGTTATTCGGGCGATATTATCGCGTTCGGATTGAGCCGGGCAGGTGCCCCGATTCAGGAGTGTGCGGAGCCAGGGATGGCGGAGCCCAAGTCGCACACGGATGTCTTGAGACGTCTCCTGAACCGGGGCACCTGCCCGGCTCACAGCATCGATTTATCAGGCTACCCGACTAGCCTCCCAATCTCAGACTTTGTCATAAAGCTTACTCCCCGATGCCACAAACTCCCGGGATTTCTCCTTCATGCCGGCATCCACAGCCGCCACCTCATCAAGGCCGTGCTCCTTCGCATAATCCCGTACTTCCTGCGAGATTTTCATGGAGCAGAACTTCGGGCCGCACATGGAGCAGAAATGCGCCACCTTGGCCGATTCCTTGGGCAGGGTTTCGTCGTGGTAGGCGCGGGCGGTGTCCGGGTCCAGGCCGAGGTTGAACTGGTCTTCCCAGCGGAACTCGAAACGGGCCTTGGACAGTGCGTTGTCCCGAACCTGTGCACCCGGGTGGCCCTTGGCCAGATCGGCGGCGTGGGCGGCGATCTTGTAAGTGATGATGCCGGTTTTTACATCGTCCTTGTTGGGCAGGCCCAGGTGCTCCTTGGGTGTGACATAGCAGAGCATGGCACAACCGTACCAGCCAATCATCGCGGCACCGATGCCGGAGGTGATGTGGTCGTAGCCGGGTGCGATGTCGGTGATCAGCGGGCCAAGGGTGTAGAACGGAGCCTCGTCGCAGCATTCCAGTTGCTTGTCCATGTTTTCCTTGATCAGTTGCATAGGTACGTGGCCCGGGCCTTCGATCATGCACTGAACATCGTGCTTCCAGGCGATTTTGGTGAGTTCACCCAGGGTTTCCAGCTCGCCGAACTGGGCTTCGTCATTGGCATCGGCAATGGAGCCGGGGCGCAAACCGTCACCAAGGCTGAAGGAGACATCATAGGCCTTCATGATCTCGCAGATGTCCTCGAAGTGCTCGTACAGGAAGCTTTCCCTGTGGTGGGCCAGACACCACTTGGCCATGATTGAACCGCCCCGGGAGACGATGCCGGTGGTCCGTTTGGCGGTCAGCGGCACATGATGAAGGCGCACGCCGGCATGAATGGTAAAGTAATCCACCCCCTGTTCCGCCTGCTCGATCAGGGTGTCCCGGAAGATGTCCCAGGTCAGGTCCTCGGCCGCGCCGCCGACTTTTTCCAGGGCTTGGTAGATGGGCACGGTGCCGATGGGTACCGGGGAATTCCGGATGATCCACTCGCGGGTTTCGTGGATATTCTTGCCGGTGGACAAATCCATAATGGTATCGGCGCCCCAGCGAATCCCCCAGGTCAGCTTCTCAACCTCTTCCTCGATGGACGAGCTGACCGCCGAATTGCCGATATTGCCATTGATCTTCACCAGGAAGTTGCGACCGATGATCATCGGTTCGGACTCCGGATGGTTGATGTTGGCCGGAATGATGGCACGACCCCGCGCGACTTCATCGCGGACAAACTCCGGCGTGATCTCTGCCGGCAGGCTGGCCCCGAAGGACTGGCCGGGGTGCTGATCCTCCAGCAGCCCCTGCTCCCGGGCCTCCTGCAGTTTCAGGTTCTCACGGATCGCGATGTATTCCATTTCCGGGGTGATCACGCCCTGGCGTGCGTAGTGCATCTGGGAGACATTCTTGCCTGGCCGGGCTCGCAGTGGGGTTCGCTCATCCATGAACCGGAGCGGGTCCAGCTGCGGGTCTTTCATGCGGCGGCGTGTGAACTCCGAGGTATAGCCGGGTAACGGCTCCACGTCACCACGCTCGGTAATCCATTGGGCGCGAATCGGCTCCAGGCCCTTGCGCAGGTCAATCGCGGCGTCCGGATCGGTGTAAGGTC
Source organism: uncultured Marinobacter sp. (assembly GCF_946886895.1). The sequence goes on from NZ_CAMPJO010000011.1 coordinate 33,724, forward strand.
CGGAGGTGTCATACACCCTGACCGGGGCGTTCTTTTCACCGCCCATGTCGGTCGGGGTGTCCTGCACGGTAATTTCCCGCATAGGCACACGCAGATCGGGTCGGCTACCCTGCACGTAGATTTTCCGCGAACTTGGTAATGGTTTTATGGCGGCGGCATCAACCCGGGCTGAATCGCTCAGGTAGGTTGGTAAGTCTGTCATCATTCGCTCCCAAAACATTGATAGGGTTTTCGGGTCGCGTATGACGGAGCCTGGGACGGGCTTCCCTGAACGGGAAAGCGGGCCTTTCAGCTATCTGGTCTTAATCCCTACGCCGGTATTATCCGGATCAGGTCGCGGGTTCTGCGATGCAATCTCAGCCGGCTGTCCCTGTGTTATACAGAAGACAGACCAGCACCCCGTCAAGACGCGAATCTGTAATGCATGGCACAAAAAATGAGTGCCGTTTGCAAGTGTAGAGCCGACGGCATTTATTGTCCATAATGGCGAGCCAGGACCCTCCGGCTCCATCCCGGCATCTGTATTCAGGAGACACAATGAAGAAACAACTGCTTTCCGGACTGATTGGCCTCTTGGTGGCCCAGCCTGCCTTTTCCACGGATCTGGTTGAGACCTATGAGAAAGCGATTTCCTACGATTCCGGCATTGCCGCTGCCCAGGCCCGGTTCAAGGCCCAAATGGCCGCCAGCGATGTCAGCCAGAGCGCGTTGCTGCCCCAGATCAATGCCTTCGGAGAGGGTAATCACGTTGACATCGACGGGCCCAACCAGGAAAACAGCTACCGCGAACTGAACTATGGCGTGCGGCTCTCTCAACCTCTGTTCCAGGCCGACGCCTGGTACCGCTACGACGCCAGTCAGTTTCAGACCGACGCCGCCCGGGCAGACTACAATCTCGCGCAGCAGCAGTTGATTCTGGATGTGGCGACAGCCTACTTTAACGTGTTGCGTGCCAAGGATACGGTCACCACTGCCCTGGCCACCGAAGCCGCCATTGAACGCCAGTACGAGCAGGCCCAGGAGCGATTCGATGTAGGCCTGATTGCCATCACCGAAGTGTATGAAGCCCGGGCCAGTTACGACGACAGCAAAAGCCAGCGCATCGCCGCGGAAAACCAGCTCAACATTGCCCGGGAGCAACTGGCAAGGCTGACGGGCGAATACGCGGAGGATCTCGAGAACCTGCGCCAGAACTTCCCGCTGGCGAGGCCCGAGCCCATGAACCCGGCCGTCTGGGAAACCACCGCCCTGGAGCAGAACTGGTCGATCCAGTCCGCCCTCTACCAGCTCAATGCCAGTGAGGCCAACCTGAAGGAAGCCAAGGCGGGCCACTACCCCACCCTGGATCTGGTCGCCTCCTATGGCAAGTCAAAGATTGATGGTATTGAAGACCCATCCGCTCTCCAGACCCAGCGGGACGGAACAACCACTCAGGGCGTAATCGGCCTGAGCCTCAATGTTCCACTGTATTCTGGTGGCGGCACCCAGGCCGGCGTCCGCCAGCAGCGTTCGCTGGTGACCGTGGCGGAACAGACTCTGAAAACCGTGCGACGGGACGTGCGGGTTAACACCCGGAGCCTGTACCTGACCGTCAACAACAACATTGAAACGGCATCCGCCCTCTCCCAGACCATCATCTCTCGCCGCAGCGCCCTGGATGCCACACGGGCGGGCTATCAGGTCGGTACCCGGAACATTGTCGAGGTACTGGACGCCGAGCGGGCGTATTACGTTGCGCTGCGGGACTATGCCAATGCCCGCTATGATTACGTCATCAATACCCTGCAACTGAAACAGGCGGCAGGCACACTCAGCCCTCAGGACCTTCTCGGCCTGAACAACTGGCTCAGCGCCAGCGCACCGGGCATTGAAGCACTGGCAAATGAAAAGGAAACCCTGGACGACCCTGCTCGCTGACGGCCCTTCCCACTGACAGAAGTACGGCGTGGGCGGGCGAAAACTCGCCCACCGTCAAGGCCTCACACGCGCTCGATGATGCCGTCAACGACCTTGTCAAGTGCGCCCCGGTTTTTTCTGACCACCGACAAGGCGCGCTCACCAATAGCCTTGCGTTCATCCGCATCACTGAACAGACGAATCAGGTGGTCCGCCAACTCCCCGGCATCGGCGACCAGCTTTACCCCCCTGTCATCCAGCAGGCGCTGATAGATAGTTTCAAAATTGAACACATGCGGGCCGGAAAACACCGGAATACCCCAGGCGGCGGGCTCCAGCGGGTTATGCCCGCCACGTTCTATCAGGGAACCACCCACAAACGCGATGTCGCTGGCACCGTACAGCATCATCAGTTCACCCATGGTATCCCCCAGATAGACCGAGGCATGGAGTGGGCTGTCCGACCTGGACCGCCGGGCCAGCGAAAAACCGGCCGCCGAGACCTGGTCAGCCACCGATTCAAAGCGCTCCGGGTGCCTGGGCACGATCACCAGCAGCGCGTCCGGGTGCACACTGACCACCTGCCGATGCGCCGCCAGCAAGCTGGTATCTTCACCACCGTGGGTGCTCCCGGCAATCCAGACCGGGCGGGCGGTGAGAGCGGCCCGTAGTGCCAGTGACTCCTCGCGGACCGAATCCGGAATATCGACATCAAACTTCACACTGCCGGTGACGGCCACCTTCGCCGGAGCCACCCCGATACGCCGGAATCGCTCCGCGTCCTTGTCAGCCTGAGCCGCCACCCAGCTGATGCTGCGTACAATCGGAGCCGCCAGGCTTTTCACCCGCTCATAGCCACGGGCCGACTGCTCCGACAAGCGAGCGTTGATCAGAAACACGGGTACTCCCCGGCCCCGGCTCTGACGAATCATGTTTGGCCAGATCTCGGTTTCCATGATGACCAGGATCCTGGGGTTCGCGCGGTCGAGAAAACGGCGAATGGAGCCCGGCGTGTCGTAGGGTGCGTAAGCGTAACAAACCTGATCCCCGAACATCTTGCGGGCCTGAGCCAGCCCGGTGTCGGTCATCGCAGTCATCAGGATGGTGATATCGGGGTTCCGTGCGAGTAATCGGCGAACCATCGGGGCCGCGGCAATGGTCTCACCCACCGAAACCGCATGCACCCACACCACGGTCCCCCGGGTGGCTGGCACAAACCCGAGGCGGTGAAACCAGTTGTTGCGAAGATCCGGTGCCTGTCGCCCGTGCCACCACAACCGCAGGAGAATAAAAGGCAACAGCAGCCGTATCAGTTGTGAATAGATAAATTGAAGCACAGAGGACTCCCGGCAAAACAGTGCGCTATCATAGCCTAAAACCCATTGATTTGCTTCCGATTGATCCTGCCGGGCACCATGGCACAGAATCAGTCAGAAGACCGAGCAGGACCCGTTGCACGTGAAAGAAAAGTACCGTCGGCGACCACGCAATACCGATTATTCCGCCTACCGTCATCCGCGCTGGTGGCCGACCTGGGTCGGCATTTTCGCGATGTGGTGCGTGGCACAACTGCCCATCCGCTGCCAGTGGTGGCTTGGCAAACTGGCGGGGTTGATCGTCTGGCGGCTGGCCGGCAAGCGACGCCACATTGCCCGGGTCAACATCCGTCTTTGCTTTCCGGAATTGCCTGCCCGGCAGCAGGAAGCGCTGGTTCGGAGTGCGTTCATCGCGAACGGTATTGGCCTTCTCGAGCTCGGCATGGCCTGGTTCCGTGATCCCGCCGGGTTCACCGGCATCACCGAGGTCCACGGACTGGAGCACCTCCGGGCAGCCCAGGCCGAAGGCAAGGGTGTATTGTTGCTTGGCGGCCATTACAGCACCCTGGACCTCGGTGGCAGCCTGGTGACCGAGTATATCGAGGCGGATGTAATGCAGCGGGATCACAACAACCCACTGATGAACGCCGTGATGACCCGGGCGCGGGAACGCCGCTACGGCACGGTGCTGGGGGCCCGGGATCTCCGGGGCCTGTTCCGGAGCCTGAAACAGAACCGGGCCGTCTGGTACGCGACCGACCAGGATTATGGCCGCAAGGACATCGTCTTCGCCCCGTTCTTTGGTGTGCCGGCCGGTACCATCACCGCGACATCCAGAATCGCCGAGCGCAGCGGCTGCAGAATCGTACCCTTCAGCCACTTTCGACGAACCGACAAACCGGGTTACGACATTTTTTTCCATCCGGCACTGGACTCCATACCCAGTGGCGACGACCTGAAAGACGCGACCACCATCAACAGGGTGATTGAACAGGAAATCCGGCGGGCGCCGGACCAGTACCTGTGGATGCACCGCCGCTTCAAAACCCGGCCAGACCCGGAAGATCCCGGTTTTTATGGCCGCCGGTAACCAGGCGGGGCAACCTGCCACAGTGCCCGTGGTGTGGCTGCTCACCGACAACAAACCCGGCCACCGGAATCAGTTGAAAGGCCTGGGTAACCGGCTGCGGGTGCTCGCTGGTGTGCGCCTGCACTGGGTTGATGCCAGCCGTATCAGAGTCCCGGCCTGGCGGGCATTGCTGGGCATCGCACCCGCCATGGACAGTGGCCTGCCACCCCCCGCACTGGTTATCGCTGCCGGTACCGGCACCCACCGCCTGCTGCTTTCACTGAGACGTTACCGGCGTGCCAGAACCGTCGTGGTCATGAAGCCGGGCTTCCCGACTGGCTGGGTCCATGGCGCCATCATACCGGCCCACGACAGTGTTTCCGCCCACCGCAACCGGCTCATCACCGAGGGTGTGATCAACGCCATCACCCCCATGGCCCGAGTAACCACCAAGCCGGAAGCACTGCTGCTGATCGGCGGGCCATCGCGCCACTACGAGTGGCGCGATGATGTTATTGTTGAGCAAATCAAGTGGCTGATCCACCACTACCCGATGTGGCGCTGGACCATCAGCGGATCCCGGCGAACCCCGCCAGAACTGCAGGCACGACTGAACGACCTCGCCGGCCTGAAAGTCACGGTTGTGGATCCGGGCCAGACTCACGAGGACTGGCTGAACCATCGCATCGCGGCCTCGGCAGCGATATGGGTAACGCCTGACAGCATGTCCATGGTGTGCGAGGCGGCCACCTCGGGGGTACCCACCGGCCTGTTCCGGTTGACCCCGAATACGGACAGCCGGGTTGCCCGGGGCGTGGAACATCTGGCTGACCAGGGATACGTTGCCCGCTGGAGCGATCATGCCACCGTGATGGGCGGCTCGTCCCGGCAAGGTCCTTCGCTGTGGGAGGCAGACCGGGCAGCCCGCTGGCTCATCAGCCGGTGGCTGCAGCCGGGCAAGAGGCAGGCAAAACGACAAAAGGGGAACAACGGGTGAGGATTCTTCAGGCGTTACCCGCGCTTTACAGCGGAGGCGTAGAACGAGGCACGGTGGAGTTCGCCGCCGATCTGGTCAGGCGCGGCCATGAGTCGTTCGTGGTGTCCCGGGGCGGACCCATGGCGGAGCAACTACGCGGCCAGGGCTCCAGTCACATCTTCATGCCCATACACCGCAAGTCCCCGGCGTCCTTCGGCCAGATCCGCCCCATGCGGAAACTGCTGCTGGAGCTGAAGCCAGACATTGTTCATGTCCGCTCCCGAATGCCGGCATGGATCATCCATCTGGCCCTGAGGGGGATCCAGGCCAACCAGCGCCCGGCGATTGTCTCAACCTTCCATGGCATGTATTCCGTCAACCCGTACAGCGCGATCATGACCCGGGCCGACCACCTGATTGCCGTCTCCCAGTGCGTCCGGGACTATGTTCTTGAACACTACACAGTGCCCGAGCGCAAACTGACGGTGATACAGCGTGGCGTCGATGTCGAGGCCTTCCGGCAGCGTGACCTCAGCCCTCAGTGGCTGGACCGCTGGTTGAGGCAATACCCGCAGTTGGCCAACCAGAAAATCATCATGATGCCCGGCCGCATTTCCCGCTGGAAAGGTCAGCTGGATTTTCTGGCCATGATGGCAAGACTGGTCCGTCAACGGCCGGACTGTCACGGCATCATCGTGGGCGGCGCCGAGCCGGGCAAAGAGCACTTCCTGGAAGAGCTGGAAAAAGAACGTGCCCGTCTCGGCCTGACGGATAACGTGAGCTTCCTGGGGCAGCGCAATGATATGACCACGCTCTACCTGCTCGCGGATGTGGTCTGCCACATGAGTACCAAGCCGGAGCCCTTTGGCAGAACGGTCACCGAAGCCCTCGCCTCGGGCACGCCGGTCGTCGCTTACAATCGGGGAGGTGCCGCCGAAACGCTCCAGGCCTGTTTCAGGGACGGGCTGGTGCCTCCGGACGATATCGGTGAATTTACCCAGACCGTATTGCGGCTTCTGGACAGTGGGCCGCCAGCCATCGATATCCCCTACCGGTTCCGCCTTGAGGCGCAAACGGAGGCCACGTTGCAGGTTTACGAGACAGTGCGGGAGCGATCCGCCAAGGCACCATGACTCCGTCGAGACCGTTAACCATCGCCTTTCTCCTGGCGACACCCGGCACAACCTGGGGCGGCATGGAGCAGCATACGGCTGACCTGGCGGGCGCACTTGCCCATCGCGGGCACAGCGTTCATGTGCTGGGCCACCGAGCGTACTGCGCCCGATTTCCCACCCCTGTCCGGTTTCACCCACTGCCGGTTCACCTCGGGCGCCGGAACCCCTGGCTGGGGTTTGCTCTCCGTCGGTGCCTGCGCCGGCTGGCGCCGGACATTCTCCACGCCCAGGGCAACAAGGCGGCGCAACTCGCCGGTAAAAAAGCAATCCCCGCAACGGTACGTGTGGGCACTGTCCACGGCACCAAGTCAAGCCACAGCGCTTTCCAGCGTCTTGATCAGGTTATCGCCGTCAGCCCCGGAATTTTCCAGGCCCTGCACCACCCCCACAAACGCCTGATCTACAACGGGGTAGACACAGCCCGACCGCAGACACACCAGGCCGACAAACCGATGTTGCAGGAAGGGGTTATCAATGCCGTTGCTGTCGGCAGACTGGAGCCCGTTAAAGGCTTTGCCACGCTCATCAGGGCCTGGTCTCTTCTGGGGCCATCCGCAGAGCACTGCCATCTGACCATTTTCGGAGAGGGTCGTGAGCACAAAACGCTTGAACGGCTCATCCACCAACGGGGCCTGAAAAAAAAGGTCAGCCTCGCGGGTTATTCGGGAAACCTGTCACCGGCGTATGAGCAGGCCGACCTGACCATCATCAGCTCTGAACGGGAAGGGTTTCCCTACGTGCTGGTGGAGGCGTTGCTCCATGGTTGCCCGGTTGTATCAACGCCGGTGTCTGGTCCCCGGGATATCCTGCCACCAATGGCCATCAGCCGGAGTCATGGCGACCAGGACCTTGCAGACCTGCTGCTCCTGGCGCTAAACAATTTGACGGCCCTGAACGAGGCGGAACAATCCGCCATGGCCTATGCCAGGGAAACGCTCACGCTGGAGGCCATGGTGGAGCAGACTGAAACGCTCTACCGTGAAGCCCTATCCGGGCCTCCGAAGACCGGGTAAACCCACGGCGCCCCCTATGGCTCCTCCCTTTTCAGGGCTGCCAGCATCTGCAGCTCCCTGGCTTTGGCGAGCCGCATGAAGTTCCGGTTCGCGGCCGTAATTGCGACGCTCAGGCCGAACCAGCCATTCAGAATCTGCCGATGTATCAGGTAATACTTCAGGAACTTCACCGGAAACTCCACAAAAAGGCGGGCACTGGAAATTTTCCTGCCTTTCCCGGCCAGAAAGTGGGCCTGCTCGGTGGACAGTTGACAGTACTTGCTCTCCATCTGCTCCAGGGATATCAGGGTACGATGCAGAACATCCCCTTTCAGCTCCAGAACCTGTCCCTGCCTCACCTGAGGCCGGTCGTTGTTGCTGTGTTTCTCAGTCTTGATAGCGGCCATGGTGCGGTTATAGAGCCGCAGGATTTTCTTCGATTTGTCGTGCCGGAAGGGGTGCCGGGGGTCTGGCTGAGACAACACCCAGCGCATTCTGAAGCCTGCGACATCGGGAGCCACTGGTTCTGAAAACAGGGCCCTGATGTTGTTCACCAGCTCGTCGGATAGCACTTCGTCCGCATCCAGATCCAGCACCCAGTCATTCCGACACAAACTCGCCGCATAGGCCTTCTGGCAGGCAAACCCTTGCCAGTCATGGTGCACCACCCGGGCACCGGCGGCCTCGGCAACCTCCCTGGTACGGTCCGTGCTGCCGGAGTCCACCACGATAATTTCATCGGCCCAGCCCTGAACCCTGGCCAGGGATTCCGGCAGGCGAAGCTCTTCGTTGAGAGTAATGTAATACACCGACACTGGTACATTCATGGGTGTTTCCGATGACTCCTGCAGGATGACCACGGCTGAATCCAGGATTCGAACTAGTCCGTATACCCGTTCGCTTCCTAACTGGCTAGACTATCAAGATTCTTTTACGAGATGTAACAAAGCCTTGAACGGTCATTCGTGACTGTAGCAAAGCGGCTGACGAAACGTTACTACCTGGCGCCCGCAATATGCCCCTGACACGCAAACAACCATACATCACCCTGGGTACTCGACTGAACTGGACGTCCTGGTTCATCTTCGCCAATGGCCTGCTTGCCATGCTGGTGGGGCTGCGTTACGTGTCGTGGATGACAGTCCCGGACACAGCAACCGCCGCCTATGTCTCCGTGCTCTACCCGGGGCAGTTCACGCTGCTCGCCTGGCTCGCAGGCTTACCTGCGCTGGCGGCCGCCTCGCTGATACCGGCGAGGGGCTGGCTGGCAGCCATTGCCGTTGTCTACGCCAGTATGGGAATTGCGCTGCTGGCCATTGATACCGTTGCCTACGCACTGTACCGCTTTCATCTCTCCAGTTTTATTCTGGAGCTGGCGGTCAGTGGCGGCACCGAAGTCTTCTCGTTCTCCCGGCAACTGTGGGGCACAGCCGCCGCGGTCTTTGCCGGCATTCTCCTCCTGGAGGCGTCCATAGCGGCACTGCTGTGGCGCTGGCGACCAGGGTCCCGCTGGCTCGGGGCAGGTTTTGCCCTGATGCTGGGCTCGCAGATCGGCGCCCATGGCTGGCATGCCTGGGCCGACGCCAACTACAACAGCCGCATTACCGGCATCACCCGTCATGTTCCACTGTATTACGCCGCCACCGCCAAACGCTTCATGAACGAGCATGGCCTGGTCGACCCGCAGACCGTGCGCGACAACCAGGCAGGCAGCGCCCTCACCCAAGTGGCAACCGATGGCCAACTGAACTACCCGACGCAGCCACTGCAATGCTCCGAGCCGGATCGCAAGCTGAATGTTCTGATGATCGTGATCGACGGCGCCCGGTGGGACATGCTTGATCCGCGCTGGATGCCTAACCTCTATGGGTTTGCAGAGAATAATCTGATTTTCCAGAAGCACTACAGTAACGGCAACGCCACCAAACCGGGCATTTTCACACTGTTCTATTCACTCCCGGCCAGCTACTGGGATGCCTTTACCGCAGCCAAGACACCGCCGGTCACCATCACCCGCATGCAGCAACTGGGCTACCAGACCCGGGTGCTCGGTTCGGCTACTTTGGTTAGTCCGGCGTTTGATCAGAACGTCTTTGCCTCCATTCCGGACCTGCGCCTGGAAACACCCGGCGAACAGCCGTGGGACCGGGACATCCGGATCACCGATGACTGGCTTGCGTTCACAGCATCGGGGCGGAACCCGGAACAACCCTTTTTCGGGTTTCTGTTTTACGATACGCCCCACAACCATAGGGTACCGGAGGATTATCCGGTCAAATTCCAGCCGTACTGGGAGTCTGTCAACAAACTGGAACTGGACCAGGATTTCAACCCGGAGCTGATCAAGAATAACTACAAATCCACATTACACTTTGTGGACAACCAGATTGACCGGGTTCTGGATGATCTCCGGGCCAGGAACCTGCTGGACAACACCATCGTCATGATTACCGGGGATCACGGGCAGGAGTTTAACGAACATGGCATGAATTACTGGGGCCACGGCAGCAACTTCGGCCAGTATCAGCTCCGGGTGCCAATGGTGGTACACTGGCCCGGCAGAGGCGCCGGACGGATTGATTACCGTACGGAACACTTTGATGTAGCGCCGACCCTGATGCAGCAGGCGCTTGGCTGTGACACTGTACCATCCGCGACTTACGCCACCGGCAATGGCCTGTTCCAGCCCCGTGAACGAAAATGGAGTGTTGCTCACAGTTATATGGATTATGCGCTGCTACTGGACAATCTGAACGTGGTGACCCGCGCTTCCGGGAACGTCGATGTAGTGAATTCGGAGCTGGAACCGGTCAGGCATTACACTCTCGACCCCAAGATTACCCTGAACGTACTGCAAGAACTTTCCAGATTCTATAAATAGCGATGCCGATCGGTGACGTCGGCGAAACCAGGCCAGGATATGAAATTATCTGTGATCATAAGCACCTACAACTCGCCAGAGTGGCTCGAGAAGGTGCTGTGGGGGTACAGCGTCCAGACCCACCGTGAATTCGAAATCATCATGGCGGACGACGGTTCCACCGACGAAACCCGTCAGCTCATTGACCGGATGCGAACCGAAACCGGCCTGGACATCAGGCACGTCTGGCAGGAAGACAATGGTTTCCAGAAATGCCGGATACTCAACAAGGCGGTTCTCGAGGCGAGCGCCGACTACCTCGTGTTTACCGACGGTGACTGCATTCCGCGCCAGGACTTCCTCGAGGTGCATGCAACCGAGGCGCGCCCCGGTTACTACCTGTCCGGCGGCTACCACAAGCTGCCCATGGCCACCAGCAAGGCCATTACCCGGGAAGATATCATCGCTGGCCGCTGCTTTGATCTGACCTGGCTGAAAGCCCACGGCCTCAAAGCCAGCTACAAGAACAGCAAACTGACCGCTTCACGACGACAGGCCAGGCTGTTCAACGCCCTGACCCCGACCCGCTGCCGGTTCAAGGGCTCAAACGGCTCCGCCTGGAAACAGGATGTTCTGGCGGTGAATGGTTTCGACGAGACCATGGCGTACGGAGGCGAAGACCGGGAATTTGGCGTGCGGCTAGTGAACCTAGGAGTCAAGCCAAAACATGTTCGATATAATGCCGTTGTGATTCATCTGGATCACTCAAGGGGATATGTGGATCCCAACATAATTGCAGCGAACAAGCAACACAGAATCAATAGCAAACAAAACCATGTTGTAAGAACTCATCATGGCATCGAATGCCATATCAAACCAACACATTAAGCCTAGCTGATAATTGGATGCCTAACACCTCCCCCGCCTTTCAAAAGCTCAGAGACAAGATACCAAAAGCGACGCTATCATCAGCAATGTTTTTTTGCGTGATTCTTTTTATTCTTTTCAAACGGAGTTTCCGTGATATAGCTGACGTCGCTCTGATTTTATTAGTCATAGGAACTATAGTACATTGCTATAAAAATCCGTTAGTCGTCAAATCCGACCCTTATCCGAGACTATTTCTTATTTCTCTGACCGTACCGATTTTTTCATGGATTCATTCGTTAATACTTCCATATGATGAGCCAACCCAAAAATTTCCGGGTCACTTTGATCTATATTATCTATTTATATTTTGGTTTCTCGCCTACTGGATCAAAGGGGATGAGCAAAGAATCAAAATCGCACTCTACACCTTCTGCTTCGCAATTCTATTAATGTTCTGGCTAGCAACAGATCACCCTTTTTCAGAGATAACCCTCGGAGTACAGGGCCAACGTGTATCATTTGGCCAAAGAAACGCCCAACATGCATCCCTGTTCTCCTGCTTTTCCCTCATTACGTCAGCCTTTCTCCTAGCTCATGAACTATGGAGTCGCAGCAAGCCTCGCCTTTTTCCTATGGCAATCTGTGCTTTTCTAACAATCTTGTTCAGTCTGTTTGTGATTATTACTCAATCCCGGCAGGTCTGGCTTGCTCTCATACTAATCGTTACAGTAGCCCCCTTACTTTATGCCCTATCAAATCCAGGTGCTACCCGCAGGAAAGCCGTGGCAATAAGCTATGTTTTTATTTTTTCACTATTAAGCGGAATATCCACCCTTGACATCATAGAAAGCCGTATTGGTAAAGAATGGAGTGTAATATCAAACGTAACCCAGCTACAACTTGAAGACGTGCCGGAAACCAGTGTTGGCTTACGGCTCATTTTTGCCGCAGAGGGTTTCAAGTGGTTTCAGATGCGACCAGTATTCGGATATGGCCCTGGCCTAGATGCAGAAGTTATTCAATCATCAGAACACCTTTCGAAAAAGGCAAGGAACGAATTCACTCACTTGCATAACTCCCACATAAGCACTCTCATCTCTTATGGTTTGGCTGGCTCCACATTGGTCTACTTCGTCATGCTCTATCCGTTTTTTTCTATGGTTCGGAAAAGAAAAGAAGGTGACGGGTTATGGATGATCTTTGCCGGTTCAACGATGATCGCCTGGATGGCCATAAATTTTTTCGAATCTTTCTTTTTTATGTGGGATGGGGTGTATGTCTACACCGTCATGATGGCCATCCAATATAGCTTTTTCTTCAAAAATAATTCACAAACCTCGGAAAAAACGTCCATTGAATAGATGCTTCTGAAATTCATAGGCTTTCCTCCAGAAGTTATAGGACTTGGTTTTAAGAAAAAACATTCCTTTGCTTCCTTTCCAGCTATGCTCGAACCAGTGAATCAACACGGCCTCATCAGGACAATCAAAATCCAATGGCTCACCTTTATAGGGAAAGAATGTATTCTCAGGAAGCAATACACACTCAACCTCATTATTAAACGACAATCCATCGATTACTTTAGTAAGGATATCCGGGCCAATAAAAAGCTCACTCCTCCAGATGTCATCCTCATAAAAACTTGAAGCTCGCTTGAGCACAGTGGAATCCGGCTCACTGTAAATTACTGCAGTGCCGACTTTAGTAGAAGACTCATAACCAGCTACAAATTTATTTCCGTCGCACAACGGAAAAGGATCTTTCCTGATAGTCACATCGAGATCAAGATAGATTCCACCATACTGTCGAAGAATCTCGAGCCTCAAATAGTCAGAGACGAAAGCATATAACTTTCTGGAATAACACTCCCTGGAAAACGAATTACCCGCAATCAGTTTTCTGACAAGTTCATCCTTCTCTGTCCACAAACGAACTGTGTACCCCTGCTTCTTCCAATCATCAAGACAGGCGTGAGCTAAAGGTGGCATTCGTGGGCCAAGCCACACCGAGTGGATCGTTCGCAACATATCCATTACAACAAGCGCCCCATACGGAAACTCAGGTTATGCAAACTTCGCATCCATAAGTCCTTCATTTGTTTCAGCTTACGGTACACTGTGATATTTAATGATCGTTCAGGGCGGCTATCTTCGTATCCAATCATGGACTCAAAGCGCGGATCGTTTTTCAGACAAGTGGGCCATACTCCGTACGATTCGACCCCGTGAATCCAAAACTGATCCATTTCGATATCTACTGGCTGGATCCATTTTTTCGCATGTCCTAGAAGCTTCGCTGCTCCGGAGGGTCTAATGAGGTACCCAGTTGTGCTTTTGTGACCTTTCTTAAACTTATAGATCGCCAGGCCCCCGTCCACAGAACAACACTTCAGCCAAGGCCTATTTTTCCTGCTTAGAGGCGGAAATAATCGGACGCACTCGTATCGATCAGGAATGCCAGAGCTCCCTTTCAAAAAGTCGCCGAACCGTTTCTGATCTATCAGCACGTCATCTTCAAGGACTATCAGGGACTTGTTGGCTCGGACACATTGCTGCCACACAAGATAATGGCTGGCATAACACCCTAACTGCCCACTGGACATATCTTCCACCTCTTCCCGCAGGCGTGATCGGGCATCGTATTTTGAGAAAAGTTCGTGGCCCTCCACTCCTCTTACAGCGTCAAAAAAACGATACGTCACTCCTAAGTCAGATAGTTGCCGCTCGACACTTGCGCGCCTCTCTTTGGCATCCGGCAGGCTTATTACAATTACCTCAGGTGTCATAGTTTTATTCCAATGCATTCATCCAGGATTACCCTCTCGATCTCTCTCTGAGAAATCGCATTAATCTGGTGGTGGCTAGCTCCAAGCTATTAAGCAACTTATAGAGCTTATGGCTGCTCAGCGGATTGTATGTCCAAGGTTTGAACGGAGGTTCCGGTGAGCACGACAGAAACTCTTCTGCAACAGGAAGGGAGCGCTCGGACCGGTTTGTAAATCTCTCTGCCTCGACCTGACTCCATATTTTGTAAGGATAGAACCCACAGTGCCTAGCCCTCTCTGCCAGACGCAGGCCCAGTGTCTTTGACTTACCTCTGTAGGCGGGGACTTCCGGCAACCACATTGCGAAAGGTGCACACATGTAGGCCATTCCCATGAACAACTCTTTCGCCTGACACTCATTCGCAGGCTCCGAGTCGACAAAACGCCAGCCACTCTCAAGCAGCCTCTTAGGGCTGAAAACTACCAAGTCTGAATAATAGACTCCTGCGCTCTGGCCGAGGTCATTGCGCAGGAAAAATTTTTCATCATTCATCGGCTCCGGATAACAGGGGCGCTTGTGTTCGTCGCTACCTCTAACAAAGCACGGATGCACAAAAGCCAGAGTAGGGTTGTCCCTCAAGACACCCCGAATAGCATCAATATCGCTACCAAATATGGGCCTGACAACCTGAGTGTCATCCTGGAGAAAACAAATCAGGTCAAATTCATGCAGCAACTCAAGCGCACGCTGCATATTATGATAAAGCCCTCCATGCTTATGCCCGCTTTTTTTTAGGGGCCGGAGAACCTCGTACTTCTCCCCTAGCTTGTCCAGAACATTGGCGGTTTCATGGTCCGTGCTGTCATCATCAAAAATATAAATTCTTGGAGCAGTACCCGAGGCCTCTATTGAACTGATACAATTTTCCAGGAATTTCCCCCGGTTAAATGAGAAAATGCAAAAGGCAAGCTCAGTATCCATTCAACGCCCCGAATAATCAGAGGAACTGTTCAGTCCCTCAAAAGACTGAGTCTTCAGGGGGCCAACCGAGTTCCTTAAGCGATATCTCATATTGTGTATTAATCTGCCAATTTTGAGGGCAGCATTATACGCACGCCACCTAAAGTACTGAGAGAAAGATCTCCGTGCTTTTTGATCCTCTCCCCAGGGCATGAAAGACACCTGACGCTTATCATGCGTGAGACATGGTGGATCCATGCCGTAGCATTCAACGCCATTAAGCCAGAAGTGATCCATTTGTCTGTCGACTGGCTCAAACCAGGTTTGGCAATACTTCAAAAATTTCTCTGCACCATCCGGTGTCAGATAGTATCCAGTTGCGCTAACGTGCCCCCGCAGAAATTTACCAATGGCCCAATGAGTGTGATGAAATGCCTGCCAATAGAACGGCTTGCTTGCCTTATTCTCAAACAGTCGTAAACACTGGACTGCCGACGGAAACACCGAAGAGTTACTCCATTCCACGAATTCCCGGAATCGATCCGCGTCAAAAATAGCATCATCCTCCACGACTATCATCGGTCTACCCGACTGAACGCACTCCTCCCAAAGGAGGTAATGGCTTTCAAAGCACCCCAACTGTCCCCAGGTAAGTGGCTTTGCACCAATCTTCCTGACTTGCGCGGGCTTATATCGCCCAAATTCACCCATTTTGTTTTTACCGTCAACGGCATCGAAGAACTCAAAATTAAGACCCATTTTGGCAAATTGCTGTCTTATCGAGCGCCGCCTGTCATCTGCACGAACCAAACTGATGACGCGGATAGAAACTCCTCTACCATCCACACACTTCATTCGTCCTTCTCCGCAAGAATGGCCTTGATAGGTTCAATGTACAACCGAGGATCCCAGTTCTCCCTTCCACTGGAATGCGAGTGGATTGTTATATAGTGTACGTCCGGATCCGCTAGCATTGTTTTCACTGCATCCACAACGTACTCAGCGTCATGGGTATCGTATACATACCTAGTAAACGAAGGCTCGTACCACTCTACCGACTTGCTGTCGACATGATGCTCGAGAAAAGCCTTATAGTAGCCGAACTCTGACCAGCGCCTTGGAGGAAGTCTCAGAAGCTCCTGCCACCAATGGCCACCGCCTTGAGCTTCCAGGTATGCAAGAGCAGACCTTAGCGGCTTTCGGTGGAAGATAAAGGGGGTATCAAAATAGGTATTGGCTATCTTATTAGCATTCTTTACGCCTGCCGCAGACTCAGAAACACTGATCCAGTTTCTAACCTTGCCGGTCAATAAGTTACGAGGCTTCCAGTCTGCAAAGCAACGCACCGCTTGCGCATTACTGAAATCAGAAATACTCGCCGAAGGAGTCACCACGATATCCGAATCCAGAATAATGGCGATGTCACAGTCCAACTCACTTGCCAACTTCAGCTTGCAGAGCTGTTGGGTGTGCCACCCTGTATAAGACGGCCACTTTGGCCAAGATATTAACCGGTTGAGACTCCCTAAAAGTTTTGTGACTGTGCGCCCCAGTACACGAGACAAAATCTTTGCCTGCTTGCGACGGACTTCCACTTCTTCCGGGAGTACGTCCTTTGTGCTTAGTAGCTCAAGACCTTCGCGATCCCGGAACTCTTCAAACAAAGGCAAATCTTCAGTTTGCACGACAACATAGTGGGAAAGATTAGCCAAAGGAGAACTTTCAAGTGACGCCCGCATCAAACGAAAGTGCTCCCAATCCCCCGCCCAGGTTGGCGTAATAATTACTATCGACTCCGTTCCTGCGTCACTTATCATTGCGACTTCCAATCCCGCCACCTGGACTGCCAAATCCGCACCCGGGCCCTGAATTGGCTTCGAGTCCGACTGCCACTGTAACGTCCTTTGGTAATATGCCGTATCCGGTAAACATCGGACACAGCGATCGGGTGACCCTGACTGCGTAGTAACCAGCGAAAAGCGCGGTCCTCATGGCACTTGGCGAAATATGCCACTGGCTTCTGGTAAAGCGAGACATTTCGGCAATAGCCGACAGCACGACAGACATCGCCGTGGGCAATCTGCAAAGGACCGGTCGCTTTCGCTATCTTGCGGGTACTGAATGAGGTTGTATCGATGTCCAGTACCCGAGGCTCTCCGGAGCCTGCCTGGAGCATCGGATTGTTCTCAGCCAGCAGGTCAGTCGTTCGCTCCTCCTCAGGAAACAACAAAGCTTCCTGCCTGCCCTGCAACACATCCGCTAGGGAATCAAGGCAGTGTTCTCTGAACATCAGGTCGCAGTCGGTAAACCAGACCCAGTCGGCTTTTGTGGCGAGCGCTGCGCGGTTACGGCCAATACCCCGGCGGAATAGTTCCTGCTTTGGAATCGGCTGCCAGTTCCATGTTACTCCGGGGATGGACTGGCGACCAAACCAGGCCAGAAGCTCCGATGTCTTTTGGTCTTCCGGACTGTAAAACACCGTCATGGTGACATCCAGCTTTTTGGGCGGGAACAGAGCCAGAGAACTCAACTGATACACCAGGAAGTGAGCGTAATTCCAGCAATGACTGACCACTTCCAGTTTCAGGTGTCCGGTGCGCGCAGCGCGTTCAGCTTCAGCAGGCAGTTCTGGCTCGAACCACTGAGCGGGAATCCAGCCACCTGCTGCAAACCGGAAAAATGCCAGTTTTATCTGATCCCACATAAATCGCTGCCCAATACACCCAGTGTTACCTCACGCGTTCCTTTTGCCCTAACGCGCCCCGTGAAAACCGGGGAATTCTATCATGCAGACAGGGCAAAAGCAGTCCATACGGCCTTGACTGATTGCCGCATACCTTGTTTGCCCATAGCGACAATGATACTTTCCCGCTTTGCACATCTCCTGCTGGAAATTATCGTGACTGGTAAGCTCATAAAGCTGGCTTTTCGCCTGTTGTCGTTCCTGAGTCTGGGAAATGCCCAACGGCTTGGCCGCCTACTAGGCAGCTTTGCATGGAGATTGGGCGGGCGTTCTGTAGAAACTACCCGGAAAAACTTGCGGGCTTGCTACCCGAGTCTAAGCGACCAGGAAGTCGAGACCCTCGGATGCCGAAGCATGCAGGAAACTGCTGCGACTGCTCTCGAGATTCCTTTGATGTGGGAATGGCCAATTGAACGGTGCCTTGGCCTGATCCGGGAAATCGAAGGGGAACAACTATTGGAGGGTTACCAGGAAGGTAGCCGAGGCTTGCTTCTGCTCGCGCCCCACCTCGGGAACTGGGAGCTGACCGGGTTGTTTTTAGCATCCCGATACAAAATGGCAGCGCTTTACAGCCCACCCAACCAACCCGGATTTGAAGACTATATGAAAAAAGTCCGTAGCCGCAGTGGTTCGGAGCTGGTTGCAACCGACCGGCGAGGGATCATGCGGCTTTTCAGCATTCTCAGGGAAGGTGGTGTTGTCGGCATCCTGCCGGATCAGACACCCCGACGCGAAGGCGGTGAGTTCGCGCCGTTTTTCGGCATTCCGACCATCACCATGACCCTGGCTTCGAAACTTATCCAAAAGACGGGCGCAACACCACTGATTATTTATGCTCAGAGACTACCTGACGCCCAGGGCTTCAAGATTGTTATTCGGAAGGCGGAGCCAGACATAGCCTCCGAAGATATGACCGAATCCCTGACCGCCCTCAATCACGCCGTAGAGCAGTGCATCAACAACGCTCCCGAGCAATATCAGTGGGAGTACAAGCGCTTTCGCCGCACGGCGCCCGGGGAAGCGCCGATCTACTGAGCCTGGTACCCGGCCAGCAGGCGACTCCAGAGCCGATCCCGCAGTTGGCGATCAAGATGCCCCAGGCATTTGTCCACCGACCGGCGCAAGCGGTTGAGGTTGGCCTGTCGCCAGTCGGACGTGTCCGGGGCGGTCACGATCCGGCCACGATCAAAGTCGATCAGGTACACTTCATCCGCCACCAGGATATTCAGGCAGTTCAGGTCGGCATGGAAAACGCTGGCATCATGGAACCGCCGGATGCATTGACCGGCGGCAGTCCAGACCGGCTCCTGGTCCTCGCTGGCAAAGTCCGTCAGGGGCCGGGCACCGGGAATTCTCCGGATGATCAATGCGGCGCGGTAGAGCAACGGGCCCCGTTTGCGATAGCCCGCGGCGATCGGCTCGGGAACCGGCAGGCCTTGCTCCCGCAGCCGGAAAAGCAGCTGGAATTCCGCGAAGGAGCGTACCGCATCGGCACGGGTAAACACGTAATCCCGGCGAATAAACCGCCCGGGCAGGCCACCCCGGCAAAAGTGGCGTAATACGAAATCACCCGTGGGCGCGCTGACAAACCAGGCTGCGCCACGACCGCCCCGGGTAACAGGCTCTGCCCGACTGCCCCAGAATTCCGGATCGAACCACGCTTCCCGGAACGCTGTCCTGAACGGAGAGGACACCAGGTAGCCCCCGGTGCCCTCCACGTGCCGAAGGTAGTCCGCCCCCATGGGGAAACTACCGTACCAGCGTCAGCCAGTTACTGTGCTCCGGGAGTTTTCCCTTCACCGCGTCGAAGTACATGGCCTGGAGTTTTTCCGTCAACGGGCCACGCTTGCCGGCACCAATCACCCGGCCGTCCAACTCCCGGATGGGCAGCACTTCCGCAGCGGTGCCTGTAAAGAAGGCCTCGTCGGCAATGTACACCTCATCACGGGTAATACGACGCTCGCGAACGGGAATGTCCAGCTCTTTGGCGAACGCGAGAATGGTCTGGCGGGTAATGCCCTCAAGACAGGAGGTCAGTTCGGGCGTATGCAATACACCGTCACGGTAGATAAAGATATTTTCACCGGAGCCTTCCGCCACATAACCTTCGTTATCCAGCAACAGCGCCTCTTCACAGCCGCTGGCAATGGCTTCATTCAGGGCCAGCATGGAGTTGATGTAGTTGCCGTTGGCCTTGGCCTTGCACATGGTGATGTTCACGTGATGCCGGGTGTACGAGGACGTGCGCACCTTGATGCCCATCTCCCGGGCTTCCGGAGACATGTATGACGGCCAGCTCCAGGCTGCCACCATCACGTGCACCTTCAGGTTGTCCGCCCGCAGCCCCATGCCTTCGGAACCGAGAAAGACCATGGGACGAAGGTAGGCCTCGTCGAGGTTGTTTTCCCGCACAGCGGCGCGCTGGGCTTCGTTGATCTCATCCTTGTCGAACGGCATTTTCATGTTCAGGATGTGCGCGGAGCGGAACAGGCGGTCGGTGTGTTCCTTCAACCGGAAAATCGCCGGACCGTTCGCCGTGTGGTAAGCCCGCACACCTTCAAAACAGCCCAGGCCATAATGCAGTGTGTGAGTGAGGACGTGGGTTTTGGCTTCACGCCAGGGAACCATCTCTCCGTCCAGCCAAATTACACCATCGCGATCAGCCATCGACATTCTGTTCTGCTCCTAAAAAAGCGGTTTTCCGGGAACCGGCATTCTAGCAGGAAAAACCGCCAAAAATAAATTTAGCAAGCTAATCAACCATGACTTTTTTCCACATGCCATGGATGTAGTCACGTTCACGGGTATACGCCTCTCCGGCCACCTGGCTGTTAAGATTCTGCAATGCCCGACGATGGATGGTAGAACGCAGGGTGATGTAGGCTTCCCGCAACCGCTCGGTGTCCTCGACGGGCAAAATCCCGGCTCGCCCCAGCTCTTCCATCTGCCGTATGTTATCAGACCACTGAGTCAGTTCAGGATGCTCCGCGCTCCAGGCAAGCATCAGGTACTGCACCATGAACTCAATATCAATGATGCCGCCGGTATCATGCTTGGTATGAAACGTCTCTGTCTGCTTGCCCTCGGGCGTGCCCAGCGCGGCTCTCATTTTTTCCCGCATCGCCACCACGTCCTGGCGCAGTGCGTCTTTGTCACGCGGCTGGCACAAGATGTCGTGGCGGATCGTTTCGAAGGCCGCCAGCGTCTTCCGACAGCCGGCGACGCCTCTGGCCCGGGCCAGGGCCTGATGTTCCCAGGTCCAGGCATCGTTGCGCTGGTACTTCTCGAAAGCCTGCAACGTACTGACCAATAACCCGGAATTGCCAGACGGACGGAGCCTCATATCCACTTCGTAGAGCTGCCCGGCAGGCGTCTGGGTGTTCAGGATATGGACGATACGCTGACCCAGGCGGGTGTAGAACACCGCATTGTCGAGAGGCTTATCGCCATCGGTAGCCAGCTCGGGATCGGCATTGTGAGCAAACACCAGATCCAGGTCCGAGGTGTAACCCAGCTCAATGCCGCCGAGCTTGCCGTAACCAATAACCGCGAAGTCGGTGTCGCTCGTCGAGCCCTGTGGCCGCCCGGGATAACCGTGTCGGCTCACCAGGTTGGCGAAAGCCACATCCACCACATGATCCAGCACCACTTCGGCAATCCAGGTCAGATAGTCACTGACCTTCATCAGCGGCAGCGTTCCCTTCAGCTCCGAGGCCGCGACCCGCAAAATATGGGCCTTTTTGAAGTGCCGCAGCGACTCCATCTGTTCCTCAAGGTCCTCATAGGGAATCCGCAACATCTGTTGGCGCAGGTCGTCCTGGAGCTCGGCCCGGGCGGGGGGATGATACAAGCTCTCGGCGTTCAGCAACTCGTCGAGCAGCAGCGGCGTCTCCGCAAGTTGCCGGGCAATCCAGGGGCTTTCACTGCACAGGTTGACCAACTGGGTCCGGGCGCCGGGGTTCTCAAGCAGCAGCACCATGTAGGCGGTGCGCCGGAGGATAGCCTCTACCAGCTGCAGTACCCGCGCCAGGGTCTCGGACGGGTTTTCCACCCCGGTCAGTGCCTGCAGAAGCACCGGCATGAACTGGTTCAGCCGCTTCCGGCCCTGGGTCTGCATGGTTTGCACCGTGCGGCTTTGTCGCAGATCAGACAGCGCGTTCAGGGTGCTCCCGGCATCCTCATAGCCTTGTGTCGTCAGCCAGTCGACCGCGGCAGCCTCATCCATTTCAGATAGCCACAGCGCATGCCAGTCCTCATCCAGGGCGGTGGCCGAATCGCCGTCCTCTTCTTCGGTAGCGATGATATTGGCGAAGTGGGTTGCCACCCGGTGCCGGTGTTCATCCAGGGCCGCGTGGCATGCCTCCCAGGCATCAAACCCCATAATCAGCGCGACCCTTGCCCTGGCCAGGTCATCCTCGGGCAACAACTGGGTCTGTTTGTCTTCCATCCCTTGCAGGGCATGCTCGAGATTGCGTAAAAACCCGTAGGCGTCGCGAAGCTCGGTGACGACCTGCGCAGGCAGGAGTTCCAGTGCCTCAAGTTCGTCAAGAATCACCAGCAGTTCCCGCTGCTGAAGCTCACGGTCTCGCCCTCCACGGATCAGTTGAAAGGCCTGCACCACAAACTCGACTTCACGAATACCGCCGCTGCCAAGCTTGATATTGTTCTCCAGTCCCTTGCGGCGCACCTCCCTCCCGATCATGGCTTTCATGCTTCGCAGGGACTCGAAGGCGCTGAAATCAATGTATTTCCGGTAGACAAACGGTCGCAAGCTCTCCATCAGCACTCGCCCGGCGTTCTGATCCCCGGCCACGACCCGGGCCTTGACCATGGCATAGCGCTCCCAGTCGCGGCCCTGGTCCTGATAGTAGGTTTCCAGCGCGGCAAAGCTCAGCGCCAGGGCGCCACTCTGGCCATAGGGGCGCAGGCGCATATCCACCCGGAAGACAAAGCCATCGGCCGTCATCTGGTCCAGGGCCTGAATCAACCGCTGCCCTAACCGGATAAAAAACTGCTGATTATCCAGAGACCGGCGCCCGCCCCGGGTTTCGCCCTTGCCGGGGAAGGCAAAAATCAGATCGATATCCGACGAAACATTCAGCTCCCGTCCGCCCAGTTTGCCCATACCGAGCACGACCATGTGCTGGGGAGCCTCCGCTCCGGACACCGGGTCCTGCCCCCAGGGTGTTCCAAGCTGTTCACAGCTGTCCTGGTACAACCACGCCAGCGAGCCTTCAATGCAGGTATCCGCGAAGGCGCTGGTGGCGGCCATGGTCTCGGCCAGGTCCGCCCAGCGAAGCAGGTCCCGCCAGATGATCCGGAACTGGCATTCCCGCCGGAACTGGCGTAATGCCGTCTGAAGCCCTGCCTCGTCGGTCACCTCCACGCGAAAGGTCTGCCAACGCCGCTGCAGATACTCGGTGGTTGTGGCTTCCGTCAGGCCGCGAGCCGCCAGCGAGGCCTGTATCTGGTCAGGGTGTCGCTCAAGGGCCTGGCGCAGAAACAGACTCCGGGCCATGGCATCGGCCACCACCCCGGCCGTCATGCCCTTTTCCGCCAGCAACCAGTTCGGTACCCCATCCGGAAATACCGACAGCCAACAGGCGCTGATCTCTTCAGCCAGCGGCGCCGGAAGGGAACTCCATGGCTCGGACATAATGCAAACCCCTGTCTCTCTGATATATTCCCGGTACTGTATAACGAAGTCACCCCCGACTGAACAGGCCCGAGCCCGGATGCATAGAACCCGCCGCCCCCTCAACCCCGAACACCAGAAAAGTCACTTGCCCATGGGATCGCTGATCCGGCACCGGATGAAGCGCCTGTTTGTTATTCTGGGCGGTTTGCTGGCGGCCCAGATTCTGGTTATCTGGACCGTGGAAGACCTCAGCCTGTTCGAATCGGTCTGGATTACCATGACCACGGTTTCCACCGTGGGCTATGGTGACTTCGCACCGCAAACAACAATCGGCAGGATCAGCACCATCCTCTTTATGTTTGTGGGCGCCATCACCATGCTCACACTGATCATCAGTGATTTTATCGAATACCGGTTCTACCGCCGGGAACGCATTCTAACCGGACGCTGGATCTACAAAATGAATGACCATATCGTGATCATAAACACCCCCCGGAACGGCGGGCAGCAGTATTTCCTCCGCTTTGCCTCGCAACTGCGCTCAAACCCCGGTTATGAAACCATTCCCATCATGATCCTGACGCGGCAGTTTCCCGACGGGCTGCCGCCGGAAATGGGCGATGTGGGCCTGGTGCACTATCACGGCTCGGGGTTTGATCCGGTCGCGCTCAAGGCGGTTCATGCCGGCAGTGCCCGGCACATTATCGTGCTCGCCGCGGACGAGGCGGACCCCCACTCCGACAGCCTGACGTTTGACATCGCCCACCGGCTGGGCGAGCTGAATCTGGGCAGCCACACCACGGTGGAATGTGTTCAGGATGAAAACCGGGGGCGGTTCAAGTCCCTGGGAGTCCGTACCGTCATCCGGCCGGTGCGTACCTACCCGGAAATCATGGTGCGCTCAGTGGTGGCACCCGGCTCCGAAAAAGTGTTGGAGGATATGTTCAACTACGAGCACGACCACCCTCACCGCTACGATCTCGTGCTTGACGATCTGAGCTGGGCCGACATTGTCAGCGCCCTGGTGCGCCATGGCATTGGTACCGCACTGGCCTACATTGATGCTAATGATGAGGTGATCTGCCACCCGCCCACCAACGAGGAAGTCGAAGGCAAGGGGCTGATTGTTCTGGTGAAGTCCACAGACACGCCGGACGTACAGATCGTTCAGGAAGCGCTGGATCGCTACCGCGACTTTCTCCGGCGCTGGCATGAAAAAAATGACGAGGCCAAACCGGCTTCCGGGGCACCCTGAACCTCTCAGGGTGCCGCAAGCGCCAGCTGTAACCGGCCCAGCTCCCCATCCCGCGCCAGCGCCGGAATCGTTGTGCCGGCTGCCAACGCCGCAATAACCCGATCAAGACAGCACTCGCACCCCTCGTCGGCGGCCTGTCGGCGCAATTCGGAGAGCGCTCCCCGGACCGGAGCGCAGGGCTGCTCCAACAGCCAGCAGACACTCAGCATCCGTAAAAACCCGGTCGCAGACAGCGGCTCCTCAGACACGGTGACGCCCGGTTCCAGTGAGTACAGGCCCGCCAGGCAATAGCCCTGCTCTGCCTTGCTGACCAGATTCAGGAACACCGGCACCTGCTCAGCAAGCTTCCGGGCCCAGGTCACCAGCGCGCGGGAGTCCCCGGCCTTCAGCTCAAACTCCACTTCATGGAGTGGTCGTGCTTGAGAACCACTGATAATCTGCCCCGAATCCACCGCCACTTCCACCGTCGCACCGGATTGCTCAAGCCAGATGACCTGGCGCTGAAAATTGGTTTCAAAAACCGCCTGCAACCGGGCCAGATTAACGTCCTGCCCCAGCGGAGTGTCGGCCAACAGCCCGATATTCAGCTCCGGCCCCGGCAGCTCCCATTCCCACTCCTGGCGCCGGTGGGCGCCGGCCACGAACTCCCCCTGGGTTTTGAGTGTCTGGATAAAGCGATCCCCCGCCTGCCGGACCCTCAAGGCCGCCCGCTGCTGGTTAAGGTCGACCTCCGGTGTATCGTAATAGCGATTGACCAGTGACTTCCGGCCACCGTCCCGGGCACCCGATTGCGCCAGCAGCCAGTGAATGACCGAGCCCAGACTGGACTCATCCACGGTCAGCTTGATTTCAAGTTCTTCAGCCACATTACCCCCGTGCTGGTGTTTCCTTGCGCGCTTGCCATTGAGCATACATAAAAAAACCGGCGACCCGAAGGTCGCCGGTTTTTCGGAACTACCTGATTAACGTATTAGCTGATCAGAAGTAGTAAACAGCGCCAACAGAAGCGATGGAACGCTCGTCGGTAACGCCGTCATTCGTGCCATCACCGTCTACGTCATACGCATACACTTCATCACCGCCACCCAGGTAGCCTTCGAAGTAAACGTACATGTGGTCAGACAGGTTATGGAGAGCCTGCAAAGTCACAGTCGTCGTCTCGGTATCAGCAGCATCGTCTGCTGTCTGCATCTCATAGGCCAGCGAGAACTGGTTGGAGCCCAGAGCGTATACACCCTGGAGGCCAAACACGTCGGCTACATCTTTGCGAGTCTGGTACTGACCGGTCAGGCTCAGATCACCCATGGAGTAAGTAGCTCGCAGGCCGTAGGTGTTTTCATTGTTGATGCTGCCGCCGTTACCGGAGTACTCGTCACCGCCGTCGTTGGAGTCCATGGCGAAGGCCAGCTCCAGGGCATCAGCAGAGTAAATGGCCGCCAGCTGATAAGGGTAAGACTTCTTGGCATTATTGGCGTCACCATCGCCATTTATCTGAACCGCAGCACCCAGTTTCAGGCCGCCAAAAGACGGAGACAGGTATTGGACAAGGTCGCCTTCGCCGGTATCGTAGCTACCACCAAGGTTCAGAGTAGCCACTTCGTAGAAGTTGACGATCTTGTCGATGGCGCTTTCGTAGGTGGAGTCGTCAGAACCAACCCATACCTGGCCGAAGCTGTCACCTTTAACACCGATGTAGGCTTCGTCGAGGCTGTCGATGCCGTTGCTGGCAGCCTTGTCATCAGCGTTGATGCCTTCGAGCTCTACCTTCAGGAAACCAGTGATACCCGGAGCAATCTCGTGATCGTGGGAAACACCCAGAGTAGTACCGTTATCAAAGTGATCAACTGTGGAAGGACCACCGTCGAAGTTGTCGTGAGCGATTGCGTACTGAATGTTACCGTACACGGTCGGCATGTTGCTTTCCTGGGCCATGACAGCGCCAGAGAACGTAGCAGCTGCGATAGCAGAAGCGAGGAGCGTCTTTTTCATGTTGCGTCTTCCTTTTTGAGTTAACTCAGGTTTTAGCGACGGGTTCTTGTCCCGATTTTTGTAAGGCGTCACCAGTCAGGCTGGATGTGCCCGATTCTGCATCACATCAATGTCAGTTTTGTGACAGCGATGTAACTTTTCTTCTTTTTTATGGAAATCTACCCGAAGGCAGACCTTACAGCTCAAATACTTACAGAGTCTTCTTAAAGCCCTGCGTAATGAACCTGTTTTAATACATCGTTTTCTTTTTTGCAAATTTTTAAGAACGACTTTTTAGCTCGTTTGGCACCAGAAAAGCAAGTGCTTATAGCTTATCACTCTGTGGTGATTTGTGACCGTTGTGTATCAATTACAGGGCCAGGTAGGCGACACTTCTTATAAATCAGCACATTAGGACAAAAACCAGCCGCCGGACGTCGTGCAGAGCAGGCAATACTCCGGCGCGCTGCACCAACCCGGGCCACTCCCACCCCTGCCGCCCGAACACAGAGCACAACTGACCAGGCTCACCTGGCCCTCAGGCTTCAAGCAGGAAGGTAACCGGGCCATCATTAACCAGCCGAACCTTCATATCCGCACCAAACCACCCTTGCCGGACCGGCAGATCTCCCATTGAGCGCCGGGCATGCGTCAGGAACTCCTGAAACAGACGATCAGCGGATTCCGGGGCGGCAGCCAGTGAAAACCCCGGGCGAGCGCCCGACGATGTATCCGCCGCCAGGGTGAACTGGGGAACCACCAGCAAGGCCCCACCCGCATCAATCAGGCTCCGGTTCATACGGCCTTGAGCATCCGGAAAGACCCGGTAGGCAAGGATTTTCTGGCACAGCGCCCTTGCCTGGTCCGGCCCGTCACCACGCTCCACGCCGAGCAACAGCAGTAACCCCGTGCCAATGGTCGCAATGGCCACGCCATCAACCTCAACACCGGCTTCGGATACTCGCTGGATCAGCCCTTTCATTCTATTTTCTGGAGCGCCTGAACAGATAGGAATATGAACGACCGGCAAGAGTGTATCCATGGTCGCCAGCTATCGCAACCCTGAGCAACGCTTTCAACTCACACCGTTAACCGGCGCTTTGCCCGGTACGCGCGATGACTTCCTCCACACCTCGCATCAGCGCATCCACGATGGCTGGCTCAGAGGCGGAATGACCCGCGTCCCGGATAATCCGGAGCTCGGCTTGTGGCCACGCCCTGCTCAGTGCCAGGGCGTTGTCCAGGGGGCAGACCATGTCGTACCGGCCGTGAACAATAATCCCGGGAATGTCTTTCAGCAGAGGGGCATTCCGAACAATCTGGTCGTCGTCGAGGAAGGCTTTATTCATGAAGTAGTGGCACTCAATACGCGCCAGGGCGATGGCCACGTGGGGATGACCAAAGTGTTCCACAACCCGGGGATTCGGATGCAGGGTTGCGCAACGGCCTTCCCAGACGGACCAGGCCTTGGCGGCCTGAATCTGTTCCAGATCGTTCGTGCTGGTTAGCTTGCGATAATACGCCGCCACCATATCGCCACGCTCGGCCGGATCGATCTGCGCCTCGAACTCCTCCCAGTAATCCGGGAATACCCGGCTTGCGCCGTCCTGGTAGAACCAGTGGATGTCCCGGGGCCGGCACAGAAAAATCCCCCGGAGTACAAGGCCCAGCACACGATCGGGGTGGGTCTGGGCATACACCAGGCTCAGGGTCGACCCCCAACTGCCCCCGAACAGCAGCCACTGATCAATGCCGAGAAACGAACGGACCGTTTCCATGTCCTGAACCAGTTTGCCGGTGCTGTTCCCCTCCAGCGCGGCGAGCGGCGTCGAACGCCCGGCGCCACGCTGGTCCATCAGGATGATCCGGAATCGTTCGGCATCAAAAAATCGGCGATGGTAGTCTTCACAGCCACCGCCCGGACCGCCATGGACAACAAGCACCGGGATTCCGTCGGGATTACCGCTTTCCTCAACGTACAGCTCGTGGGGTGGGTCAACCGCAATGCGGTGCTGGGCACCTGGTTTGATTTCGGGGTAAAGAGTCAGCATGGGGTTACTCCGGAATAGACATGCTTCCGAAGTTTGTATGAAAAAGGGGTCAGATGAAAACGGGGCCGGATGAAATTTTCATCCGGCCCCGTTTTCATTTTCGTTTTCAACCCGGTTTTCAGGTTACTTCTTGTTCGCGCGCTTACGCTCGTTTTCAGTGAGAAGCTTCTTCCGGAGGCGGATCGATTTCGGGGTCACTTCCACCAACTCGTCGCCGTCAATGAATTCCAGCGCCTGCTCCAGAGTGAACTTGACTGGCGGTACCAGTCCGATGACTTCATCCTTGCCAGAGGCACGCATGTTGTCGAGCTTCTTGCCCTTGGTGGGGTTAATCACCAGATCGTTGTCCCGGCTGTGGATACCACAAAGCTGACCTTCGTAGATTTCCTGACCCGGATCCAGGAACAGCTTGCCACGACTCTGCAGGGTTTCCAGCGAGTAGGTCAGGGCGGTACCCGTCGCCATGGACACCAGAACACCATTCTGGCGGCTGGTAACATCACCCACCTTGATCGGGCCATAATGGCTGAAGGTGGAGGTCAGAATACCGGTACCGGAGGTCATGGTCAGGAAGGTATTCCGGAAGCCGATCAGGCCACGGGCCGGAATGGTGTACTCAAGACGCATGCGCCCCTTGCCATCCGGAACCATATTGGTCAGATCACCCTTGCGCAGCCCCATTTGCTCCATGATCGGGCCCTGGTGCTGCTCTTCAATGTCGACGATGACATTTTCGTACGGCTCTTGCTTGACGCCATCCACTTCCTTGATCACAACTTCCGGACGACCGACCGCCAGCTCGAAGTTCTCGCGACGCATGTTCTCGATCAGCACGGAAAGGTGCAGCTCACCACGGCCGGACACCTTGAACTTGTCCGCTGACTCACCTTCTTCAACGCGCAATGCCACGTTGTGCAGAAGTTCCTTCTCCAGGCGCTCCTTGATGTTCCGGCTGGTGACGTATTTGCCTTCCCTGCCTGCAAACGGTGAGTCGTTTACCTGAAAGGTCATGGACACGGTCGGCTCATCCACCGTAAGCGCCGGCAGGGCCTCAACGTTGGCCTGGTCACACAGGGTATCGGAGATAAACAGCTCGTCCATACCACTGATACAGACAATATCGCCAGCCTGGGCCTCGTCGACTTCCACACGCTGCAAGCCGGAGTGCCCCATGATCTTGAGGATACGACCATTGCGCTTCTTGCCGCTGGCACCAATTGCCGTTACCGGCGAGTTGGTCTTGACCTTGCCGCGCGCGATGCGGCCGATGCCGATCACACCCAGGAAGCTGTTGTAATCCAGCTGGGAGATCTGCATCTGGAACGGGCCATCGGGATCGACATCCGGCGCAGGCACATGATCAACAATGGCCTGGAACACGGCATCCATGTTGTCGTCCAGGTTTTCGTGGTCCATGCCGGCAATGCCGTTGAGGGCGCTGGCGAACACAATGGGAAAGTCCAGTTGCTCGTCGGTCGCACCCAGGTTGTCAAAGAGATCGAAAACCTGATCCACAACCCAGTCCGGACGAGCACCGGGGCGGTCAATTTTGTTGACCACCACGATGGGGCGCAGGCCGGCCGCAAAGGCCTTCTGGGTCACAAAACGTGTTTGTGGCATCGGGCCGTCGATCGAATCCACCACCAGCAACACGCAATCCACCATGCTCATCACGCGCTCGACTTCGCCGCCGAAATCCGCGTGCCCGGGGGTGTCAACGATGTTGATGTCGTAGCCGTTCCATTTCAGGGCCGTGTTCTTGGCCAGGATGGTAATGCCCCGTTCTTTCTCCTGATCATTGGAGTCCATGACCCGCTCGTTTTCGAGCTCCTTGCGATCCAGCGTGCCGGATTGGCGCAACAGCTTGTCTACCAGCGTGGTCTTACCATGGTCAACGTGGGCAATAATGGCGATATTACGTAGTTTATCAATCACAAAAATAATCCTGCGGCATGCACTCAATGACCTGAGAGGGTGGGTCGCAGGGAAGGCCCGCGCATGCCGTCTCAAATCCGTAAAATGAATTCATTCACCTGGACCGGCAGGCCCGGCGCCCCACCAGGCATTTCCGACATTGGCACCGGAAAAGCAGCAGGGTATAAAATGAAGCGGCGCGCAGTATATCGAAAAGTCTGTGTCGTTAATATGAAGAAATACGCCTATTCGCATCGGCATGGCGCACCGTTTTTGTGCACTTCCGAATGGATGCGCACTTTTTTGGTGCGCAACTCCGGTGCACCGAACACTGCAAGCCACAAAAAATGCGCCCCAGCTATCGCTCGAACCCTTGTGGCTGAGCCGTTGCGGCCCGTGCCCCAAAAATTGGCAAGCGCCTTGCTTTGAGGAATGCAGCCGAAATGTGCAGGTAAGTCGTGGCCGCTTTTGTTAAGCTGCGCGAACCTGAGAAACTGATCGGAATTCAGCCATTCTGAACGATCCGGCACCCAGAACATGAATGCAGCCGCGTGTGCGGTATAACTTACGGAGCATGCACAATGTCCAAGACAGTTGATTTGATCAAAGAACACGAAGTCAAATGGGTTGACCTGCGCTTCACCGACAGCCGCGGCAAAGAGCAGCACGTTACCCTGCCCGCCAGCGAAGTCGATGAAGACTTTTTCGCCGACGGCAAGATGTTCGATGGTTCCTCTATCGCCGGCTGGAAAGGCATCAACGAATCCGACATGATCCTGATGCCGGACGATGCCACCTCCGTACTGGACCCGTTCACCGAAGAAACCACTATTAACATCACCTGCGACATCGTGGAGCCGTCCACCATGCAGGGTTACGAGCGTGATCCGCGCTCCGTTGCCCGCCGCGCGGAAGAGTACCTGAAGTCCACCGGCATCGCTGATGGTGCCCTGTTTGGCCCCGAGCCGGAATTCTTCATCTTCGACTCCGCCAAGTGGGCCGTGGATATGAAGGGCGCCATGTACGAGCTCTACTCCGAAGAAGCCGCCTGGGTATCCGGCGAAGATTTCGAGCGCAACAACATCGGCCACCGTCCGGGCGTGAAAGGCGGTTACTTCCCGGTTCCCCCGGTCGACAGCCTGCACGACCTGCGGGGCGCCATGTGTGCCGCCATGGAATCCATGGGTCTTGAGATTGAGGTACACCACCACGAAGTCGGCACCGCCGGCCAGTGTGAAATCGGCGTTGGTGCCAACACCCTGACTCGCAAGGCCGACGAAGTACAGATCCTCAAGTACTGCGTACACAACGTTGCCCACGCCTACGGCAAAACCGCCACCTTCATGCCCAAACCGGTAGTGGGTGACAACGGTTCCGGCATGCACGTACACATGTCCCTGAGCAAGGATGGCAAGAACCTGTTTGCCGGCGACAGCTACGCAGGCCTGAGCGAGGCCGCCCTGTACTACATTGGCGGTGTGATCAAGCATGCCAAGGCGATCAACGCGTTCACCAACCCGGCCACCAACAGCTACAAGCGCCTGGTTCCGGGTTACGAAGCACCGGTCATGCTGGCCTACTCCGCCCGCAACCGTTCTGCATCCATCCGTATCCCGTACGTGAACAGCCCGAAGGCCCGTCGCATCGAAGTGCGCTTCCCGGACCCGGCTGCCAACCCGTACCTGGCCTTCGCGGCCCTGATGATGGCCGGCCTGGACGGTATCCAGAACAAGATCCACCCAGGCGATGCCATGGACAAGGACCTGTACGACCTGCCGAAGGAAGAGGCTATCAGCATTCCCAAGGTGGCCGAGACTCTGGCCGAGGCCCTGGACTGCCTGCAGGAAGACCATGAGTTCCTGACCCGCGGCGGCGTGTTTACGGAAGACATGATTGGCGGCTACATCAACCTGAAGCGCGGTGAAGTTGAGCGTCTGAACATGACCACGCACCCGGTTGAGTTCGAGTTGTACTACTCCTGCTAAGCCAAGCCCGCACGTCGGGATGTACAAAAAGCCCCGCTCCCGAGCGGGGCTTTTTTTGTGAACAGGGGCACATGAATGCCGCAGTTAACGATATGTAACGAACATCACGCCGGTTGTCCGTTGAAATGCTCAGGAAGCCCATTGATAATCGAACAAAACACCACCACAGGTTGTCCCTATGAATCCAAGGCGTGTATTCGTAACCGGGCTGTTCGTACTGTTGTCTGGCCCGGCGTTGGCCGAGGTTTACCGCAACGTTGACGCTCAGGGCAACGTCACCTTCTCTGACGAGCCCTCCGAGGGTGCTGAAGCCATTACCGTAAAGCCCGTCACCACGGTAACCCTGCCAAAACCCGAGAACGTCATGGAATCCGACAAACTCCGGGAGGAAGTAAAACGCGAAGGTTCCGTTTACCAAAGTCTGTCATTCGTCTACCCCCAGAACAATCAGGCCTTCCACAGCGGCAGTGGCGACATACGGTTTGAAGTGCAAAGCACGCCCAGGCTCCGGCCCGATCACAAGTACGAGGTCACCCTTGATGGCCAGCCGATCGGCCAGTCCGCCTCGGGCACCCTCACGGTCAATAATGTCTTCCGCGGAACCCATGAAGCCGGGCTCCATATCGTCGATGAAAACGGTGTCCAGGTTAAAACCGGCCCCTCCATCACATTCACGGTTCACCGTCCCTCCGTATTGAACTGAGCCGCCTTACGCGCACTATTTTGGTGCGCGCGCACTCTAAAAGCGCCATACTCTGACCAGCAACGGGGCGAAAACCCCGGTTGTCCGGGCGTGCTTTTTTCCTATGCACCAGCTTACGGCATGCCTGACCGCCAGTTAGCCCCTGCGCTCGCCCCTGGCCCACTCATTTTTGCGTTCGTTCCAATGTGGTTCGCTTTTTGCAAAAGCCCGGAGGCAGTGACTATGTCGAACCAACAGGATTCACCCATGGCTCTCTCTTCCGCCAACGCGATCGGCTACAAAAGCATGCTGGACAGTCTGACAACCGCTGTACTGGTGCTGGAAGACGATCTGAGAATCCGTTACCTGAATCCGGCTGCCGAAAGTCTGTTCGAGACCAGCATAACCCGCAGCCAGGGCTTGCCTTTCAGCGACCTCCTGATGGATTCCGAAGATGCCCTGAACACACTGCATGCCGCCGCCGGTAACGGCCAGTCCTACACCCGGCGCGAAGCAGAGTTCACGCTCACCAGCGGCTCGCGCCTGACGGTGGATTACTCGGTATCGCCGATAAGCCTGGTCCCCACTGAGCTGCTGATCGAAATCCAGCCCCGGGACCGCCTGCTCCGTATTAGCCGGGAGGAAGACATCATCTCCCAGCAGGAAACCACCCGTATACTGGTGCGGGGCATGGCCCATGAGATCAAAAACCCTCTGGGCGGCATTCGCGGCGCTGCCCAGCTCCTGGACCGGGAGCTGAACAGCGAGGATCAGCGGGAATACACCCGCGTCATCATTGACGAAGCCGATCGCCTGCGCAGCCTGGTGGATCGTATGCTTGGCCCCAATAAGGCCCTGCAACTGGCACCGACCAATATCCACGAAGTGCTTGAGCGCGTCCGCACCCTGCTGGAAGCCGAGAGCAAAGGACGGGTACTGTTCCTGAGGGACTACGACCCCAGCCTGCCAGAGTTCCGGGGCGACAAAGAGCAGTTGATCCAGGCGTTCCTGAACATCGCCCGCAACGCCATGGAAGCCGCTTTTGAGAACCAGGCCGGGCAGCAGGACGAGAGCCCGCCAACCATCACGTTCCGTACCCGTGCCCTGCGCCAGTTCACCATCGGCCACAAGCGCCACCGGCTGGTGTGCCGGGTGGATGTGGTCGACAACGGTCCCGGCATTCCACCAGACCTGTTACAGAACATTTTCTACCCAATGATCAGCGGGCGGGCCAGTGGCACTGGCCTTGGCCTGTCCATTACCCAAAGCATCATTGGTCAGCACCATGGCCTGGTTGAATGCGAAAGCGAACCCGGTCAGACCGACTTCATCATCTTCCTGCCTCTGGAGGACACCCCATGAGCCAACCGGCAAACGTCTGGATCATAGACGACGATCGCAGTATTCGCTGGGTGCTGGAGCGCGCCCTTAATCAGGCCGGACTGCAGCCCCGGGTTTTCGACAGCGGCGAGAGCATCATGATGCGGCTGGAGCATGAACAGCCCGACGCCATCATCAGCGATATCCGGATGCCCGGCGTCGACGGCATCACCCTGCTCTCGCAGATCGTGGACGTTCACCCGGATATCCCGGTGATCATCATGACCGCCCATTCCGACCTGGAGAGCGCCGTCACCAGTTACCAGACCGGTGCCTTTGAATACCTTCCCAAGCCCTTTGATGTGGACGACGCCGTTGCCCTGGTCAAAAGAGCCGTCGCCCACAGTCATGAGAAACGCGCCAGCACGGAGCCCCAGGCGGAAAGTGCCCAGCGAAATACCGAGATCATTGGCGAAGCGCCGGCGATGCAGGAAGTGTTTCGTGCCATTGGCCGACTGTCGCACTCCAACATCACCGTGTTGATCAACGGTGAGAGCGGCACCGGCAAGGAACTGGTCGCCCAGGCATTGCACAACCACAGCCCTCGGGCCAAACACCCGTTCATCGCCCTTAACATGGCGGCCATTCCCAAGGACCTGATTGAGTCCGAACTGTTTGGCCACGAGAAAGGCGCCTTTACCGGCGCCGCAGCCGCCCGCCAGGGCCGTTTCGAACAGTCCAACGGCGGCACCCTGTTCCTGGATGAGATCGGTGACATGCCCGCCGATACCCAGACCCGACTGTTACGGGTTCTGGCCGATGGCGAGTTTTATCGGGTAGGCGGCACCACTCCGATCAAGGTGGATGTCCGAATCATCGCGGCCACGCACCAGGACCTGGAAAAGCTGGTTCAGGGGGGCACCTTCCGGGAAGACCTGTTCCACCGTCTCAATGTCATCCGGGTGCACCTGCCGAAACTGGCTGAACGCCGGGAGGACATCCCGCGACTGATGCAGTATTTCCTGAAGCGGGCCGCCAAGGAACTGGCCGTGGAACCGAAAGTCCTGCGGCCCGAGTCGGAAGAGTACCTGACCACCCTGCCCTGGCCCGGCAATGTTCGGCAACTGGAAAACACCTGCCGCTGGCTCACGGTCATGGCCAGTGGGCGAGAGATCCATATTGATGACCTGCCGCCGGAGCTGCTGCACCAGGCCGAGGCGCCCACCACGGGCGCCACCTGGCAGGAGGGCCTGAAAAACTGGGCTGATCAGGAACTGAAGCGGGGCCGGAATGGCATTCTCGATACCGCCGTGCCGGAGTTCGAAAAGATCATGATCGAAACCGCCCTCAAGCACACCGGCGGGCGACGGCGGGATGCCTCAATTCTGCTGGGCTGGGGAAGGAATACGCTGACCCGGAAGATCAATGAGCTGGGGCTGGATCATCCGGAGCATGAGGAGGATTAAGGCTTCTCCTGCCAGTAGATAACCCGGTCATGGCCCCGGTAAACGCCGAAGGTGGCCGTGGCCGATGGATCGTCCAGGCCGCCATCGCCATTCATGTCCTCCCTGAGCCAGTCGGCAAGGTTCCAGACCAGGGTATCGGTGCCCCGGGAACCATCGGGCTTCAGTACCAGCGGTTGCGCTTCACCAGCGGTGAACGTGCCGGCATCGGGCACCAGGGTATGATGATCCGCAGTACCGGCAATCGTTGTCGTTGTCCAGGGCGTACAACTGTCGTCGGTGTTGAGGATGTACCGACCACCGTCCCAGTACTCCAACCGGAAGGGCATCTGCAGTGCCGCAAGGGTTTCCGGCCCGTAGACATTCTCCATCGCCAGCCGCCCATAGCGAATCGGAAAATCGGCCTCCGGCGTGAACTCATAGGGCGCGGCGCTGGCATTCACCCCATCGCTGTCGGTCACACTGTTAACCTGAAATTCCAGCTCGGGGCTAAACGGTGTCACGCGGGTATCCGGGGTCTTGGTATAACGGAAGGTGTCGCCCGGGGCGTACTGGTACTGCAGCAGGCCGGGCGCCAGTACAGAAACGGCACCATCCGAAAAGGTTCGCTCAAGTACCATCGGCGCACCGCTGGCATCCGTGGCAATACGGTCCTGAGTGGGAAAGCTGCGAGCCACCCCGGTCGGTGTCAGGCGCTGAAATCCGGGCTCGGTGTAGTTTTCCGTGGGCGCGCCGAGCACCGATAGCGGCTCGATCTGTAAGGCGGGCGTGGTAAACCAGTCAAAATCCTGCCCCGTGTAAGTATAGGGCGATGCGGCGGTACAGCCCGCGTCCAACTCTCCCGGGTCCACGGAGACACGGAACCGGTCCGGGTAAAAGCGGCCGACGGGCGGACTGGTGCCGCCATCGACCGATAGCCCCAAGTAGCTGCCTGCGTTCGGCACGGCGGTGAATTCAAACACCCCCACTTCCGAGACCCGCGCATCGACCCTTGTGGTGGCGTCCGCTGAACGGGCATGCGTGTAACTGACCGGGTTGAAGCTGCCCCCCCTGCCTCCGGCGGGGGCCATCACCGCAGACGTCAAAGGGATGTCCAGTAACCGGAAGTTGGGCGTTACCGGATTGCCCTGGCACAGGTCGGTATCGCCGGCACTCTCCCACCCCACCGCCGTCAACGATAACTCAAAGACCTCATCCGCCCGGACAAACACCGGGCAGCTGTCATCGCCCGCAGGGCATTCACCGGCGGCACTGACGCACAACCCGGCAGGTACACTGATGAAACTGTCTGCGCCCGGCATCACCAGGCCATCGTCATTGGTGGCAGGCGATCCGACATAGCGGGCATCCAGCGTCACCTGGCCGGCATCCGGATAGGTGACGTCCACCTCAGCGATGCCCCCCGGCCCGAAGCCCAGCATCAGATCGGTGGGTGCCGCCGAATCCCCGCTGACCTCGGTACCGTTAACCGTCAACGGCCGGCTGACGGGCCGGCCATTGGGGCCCGGATCCACGTAGCCGGACCAGAACCGGACCGTTTTCTGAACATTCTCAAAGGCTGGCACACAGGCCTGGGTTTGCGGGTCCTGACGGACCGCCCGGATTTCCACCGGCCCGGATGGGCGGTGCGACAGCAGGTTCGGTACATCGAACGCCAATCCCGACTCGAAAAACGCCAGGTTGCAGTTTGCCGAAGACAGCGTGCCACTGCCGTTGTCGCACAGGGTCACCGACTGTGGCCGGGTGGACGGCTGGGAGCCAACCACATCAAGCGGCACCACGCCACCGGTGGTATTCTGTAGCGTCGCCTGACCGACACCGCCAGTGAACGTTACCGGGTTGCCAGTCACCCAACCACTCTCGGGCGCCAGGGTCGCAATGACCGGATCGGTAAACAGCCCCGCCGGACTGTCACAGGCCGCGTCGGCACAGGCGCGGATCGTCACGGTTTCCGGCTGGCAGGTGAGCGCCACGCCGTCGTGGATTATTTCGAAGTGGTCAATTGCGTTCGAGGCCACTCGAATCACTATGCTGTCTGTGCCAAAAAAACGATTGCCAGAACAAATTTCTATGAAGAAAAATACACACTCACGGTAGAGCGACTCAAATTGCACGGTGTAGTCGCCAGGCTCATCAAAAGTCACCATGCGGGTAACTGGCGAGCGACTACAAAGCGGAGAGGCGCTAAATTCCATTGGTGGGACCGGATCTCCAGCCAAGGTCCAGCGATCCGCCCACTTCTGATAGGTAAAAAACCCATCAGGCGGACAACCCGAGCCAGCAACGCTCAACAGAACGTTTTCCCCCGCCCCAACGACAACCGGCCCAGCCGTCTGCCCATTAGCCGATAACTCAACCGGGGGCGTGCAAAGCCCAGCCAACAGCCCCTGCCCGACGCCACTGTAATCCGCCGTCGGCTCCGTATTTCCAACAGCAATCGCACCGCCGGCGGCCAATCCGCCGGTAATATCGGCATTGTTTCCGATGTTTATTGAGCCGGAGGCATAGACAAGCCCGTTGATCACCGGGTTGTTTCCTGTGGAGAAGTTGCCGTCGACGACCAGCAGTAACTGACTGGCCTCGCCATTCCGGTTGAGCTCGAAATTGTTGCCCACTGTAAGGGAACCGTTCACGAAAATCCTTACCGTGGCGCCGTTGGCAACGTTCAGCCGGTAGTTGTTCCCCAGGTTGTCTGCGGAATAGTAGTAATCACCGCTTGAAAGCGGTGTGCCCCCCGAGGCGGGCCAGGGGTTATTGGCAAACGGCACCCCGCTGAGATCCAGCGTATTACCAGCAGCCTGGAGATTTGAGTTGGTGCCATCCGGGTCACTGAATACCGCCGTACAATTGGCGGCCCACAGGGGCGAAGCAAATACCAGCAGCATGGCCAGCAGCGCCCATCGAATTAAAACTGAACCCGGTCGCGTCATCGTACCCGCACCTCCACCACTCGTTCAGCCTGATCGGCACCACTGCCGCACAATCCACGACTCTCGATGGTGTAGAGCGTATTGCCACCGCCGCCATCCACCTGCGAGGCGTCCTCGGGGGAGCACGTCAATCGGGCCATGCACCCCGCCAGCGCTGATTCGGTGAAATTGATGCTCCAGTTGCTCCCGCCGGAGGGACAGGCCCTGCCCTGATAAAGCACATCGGTCACCGCCACCTGGGCGCCGCTTTCCGCCGCAAAGAAAGCCCGCTGGGACTGGATCTGCAAACTCACGGCTTCGCCGGAGCCCTGCTGGAGCTGAGCCATGCCGATCACCACCAGCGCCAGCACCGTTATGATAAAGATCGCGATGGGGAGGCCAGCACCGCGCTGGTTCGAGAGAGATCGTTCAGGGCACATTGCGAATCTGGACCTCCTGCACCGTTGTCGTGACCTCATTGCTGCCGGTTGTGTAGTCCTGCAGTGTCAGGGTGAACGCCACCACGGCGGCCCGCTGAAGCGACGGCGGTGTCACGCTGAAATTTACCGGGCCGGCCAGGTTGGTGGACATGACCGCCCGACTTCCTCCGGTCGGTGGTGACACCTGGGTTTCACTGCGGCCATACCCGGTATAACGGTAGAGCATGCGCCCACTCTGGCAGATGCTGACTGGCGCGCCCACGGCAAAGAGCCTGCGCTCGGGGGACTGCTGGGTGAACCGGTGGCTACTGCCCAGTGTTACCTGGCTCGCGGATATCGCAGTGGCCGGGGGCGACACCGGCCCTGGTCCGGTGTTTTCATAGAGTTCTCCCGTGCCCGTGCCATAACCATAAATGACCATCCGGCTGCCAACCGGTGGTACCGGGTTAAACGGAACAACAGCGATCTTGTCGAATCCCGGTCCCTGGGTCCGCTGAATGTAATTGGTGGCCCCCAGCAAGGGCAGCCACTCCAGACAGGACCCGCTGACCCGGACCGATAGCGGAAACGCTTCCCGCAACTGCCGGGAAATCTGCTCACCGATCACCACTCCCTGGAGTGCTCTCTGCTGCCGGGCGCCCAGATCCAGCGCGCCACGGGTAGACAACGCCACGAATTGCACCGAGACCGTTGCGACGATGGCCAGCAGGACAATCACCATGATCAGCTCAATCAACGTGAAACCCTTGACCCCACGCATCAGTAATTCGCCCGGTACAGCGTGAACAGATAAGCGTTGCCCGAAGGATCCTGAATGGTGATGTCGACACGCTTGGCATCGATGTCTGGCAGTGCCACCTCGGCGCCGGCGCAGGCCACCGAGATACTGACCGTAAAGCCCTGGTAGGCGGTCGCATCCAGAGAGACGCCGGCAGCATCGGTGGGCGGCCCGCCGGATATGGCCTGATAATCATCCACATCGTCGTAGTTCGCCCGTGATGCCTCCTCTGTGTTAATGGTACAGCCGCTCCAGCGCGGAACGCCCCCGGGCGGAGTGCTATCGTCGTACCGCCGGGCCAGGATTTCATCCGCGTAGAGTTGTGCCAGGGCGATTGCCCGGGTCTGATTGAGCGGGTCGGCGCTGCGCCCCACCAACAGCGCAAACGCCCCCACCACGCCGGCGATGGCAACATTGATAATCACGATGGTGATCACCAGCTCCACCAGGGTCGCACCCCCGGACCGCCGCCTCATCATTGGCAACTCCCGGCATACACCGCGCCCAGGGAACTGATGCAGGTCTGAAAGCTGCTGTCCCCCACGAACGCAATGCTGATGTCCGTGCCGGAACCCAGTTCAGCCCGGTCATTGAAGGTGAGCAGCAGTGGCCCGCTGTAGCCGGCGATCGACGTCCCTTCCCTTGGCAGCGTGAAGACCCGGGGATTGCCGGTGCCCGCCCCCACTTCAAAGCGAAACTCACCGGCGGTTTGCACCACTGTCAGGGTATTGGCAGGGTTCCCCGCCAGTGCTGCCTGCTGGGCAAGCAACGTGGCGGAGGCGAGTTGCTGGGTCGCCAACAGGGGAGCGAAAGCGGAACTCCGGGTAAACAGGCCAACGCCCAGGACCGAGAGGACGCCCACCAGGATGATGACCATCACCAGTTCAACCAGGGTGAACCCCGATGACCTCGGAGCGGCTGTCATTGCACTAAACCCTCCCAAAATCCCGACGACACAACAACGTAGGTCGGGTTAGCAAAGCGTAACCCGACACAGGTTCATCGCAATGCAGAGGCGTCGGATTACGCTACGCTAATCCGACCTACGACTTTCCAACACCCCATTGGACCTCTCCCTTAGGGTGTGAGTGTTTCGCAGTTGTCCTCAATGTTGCTCACAGTTCCATTCGTAGCTGAGTAGGCAAAATCACAATCTGTGTAAAGCGTTCCGTCCGCGTTTGTAAGAGAGATCACGCCACCTGTGAGATCGAACTCATCGCTGAGTTGTGCCGCCGCACCGATGCCGTCATCCGTTGCTGCCGGAAATCCATTGGTAGCGTCCATAACAATCGAAACTCCATCTAGCGTAACGGAGGCTGCAGAGTTATCACCATTTGCAAGCCAACGTGAATGTGCGATAGAAGCGGCAGATCGCACTCCACCCACAGCTCCGTTGATCGTCGCAGTTCTGGCGTCGCCTCCGAAATCCGCGAACCTCGGCAACGCAAACGCCGCCAGAATGCCCAGAATCACAATCACCATGACCAACTCGATCAGGGTGAAGCCCTTGTTCTTCTTCGGTGCTATTGCATTCATCATATTCATCGTCTTACTCCGTTCTCACGCGTTGGTTGATCAGTTAATCGTGGTTGAAATGTCGCCGGTGTCGGCATCGTAGGCAATGGTGCTACCCTGTCCGTCCGGTTCGTAGGTGAAGACACAATCACCGTTCGGGGCCGTGATGGTGTATTCAGAATCCGCGCCGGTCACTCTCGGGGCATTGGACTGCAACACCCCCAGCCAGACTTCCTGGCATTTGGCGGCTGACATGCTGGCACTGGTATCGTTCGACGCCACCGACGTAGCCCAGCCTTCGTCGCTGACATCGACGTCGTCATTGCCAAAGCCCACCACATTCGTGGTGGCACTGGTGAATCCGTTCGAGACCCACTGGGTTTTGGCCAGGGCCACACCCGCCGCCAGGGCACCGGAGGTGGCACGGATGGTCGACTCGTGGGCCTGCTCGGAAAGCTGGGCAAATCTCGGCAGTGCGAACGCCGCCAGGATGGCCAGGATTGCAATCACAACCACCAGCTCAATCAGGGTAAAGCCACGATGCCGCCGTGTGTTCTTGTGGTGTGCCATAACACTGCCTCTTGTCAGTTGCTGCCTTACTGTCATCAACGGTTGCCCTCGGGCACGTTCGCCAATGCGCCTGGTAACGGTGCCGGCGACAGCCTCAACCCCGTCAATCGCTCTTCCCGCTCACGCCGGCCATTGCCGTTGTGATCCACAAAGTCGGTCGTGACAGACCAGGCGCGCAATGCTCCCGATGCCTCTGCCCATCCATCTATGGTTATCGGCTGTCTCGGGTTATAGATTAACCAGCCGGTTTCCCGCGCCCTGCTGTCCGTTCGTTCCCGGGCCCAGAAGCACCAGTTCCCCGAATCAGGACCGCCGCCCTGGCAGCGACCCTGATAATGGCGCCAGTGCTGCGTCGCCAGTGCTACCGGGTTAATGCCCTGATAGTCCGCCAGGCTGTCATTGCCGCCAAGCATCACTTCCGCGCCCTTGATCACCAGCGCCGACCGGAGCTGGCTCAGTACCAGCGCCACGGATTGTTCTTCCACCCGTCTCACCTCGCGTTCCAGCACACTGAACAGAACCCAGGCCAGCACGGCCAGAAGGATCAATACAATGGCAAAACGCAGCCGTCGCGCATTGGCCAGCCGGCTGGCCTCCGCTCCCAGCGTCCAGGGCCGCACTCAACCCCGTCCCATGGCGGCAG
Organism: uncultured Marinobacter sp.; assembly: GCF_946886895.1. The sequence goes on from NZ_CAMPJO010000011.1 coordinate 76,477, forward strand.
AGCCCAGGTCCCAGATCGGGAGGAACACGCCCAGTGCCAGAATCAGCACCAGGATGCCCATGGCCACAATCAGGATGGGCTCGATGGATTCCGCCAGCCGTTTCAGGCCGTAGTCCACGTCCTCATCGTAAAAATCCGCGACGTTATTGAGCATGTCGTCCACGGAACCGGTTTCCTCCCCGACGGCAATCATCTGCAGGATCAGGGGGGTGAACATCTGGCTTTGCCGGGCGGTGCGCAACAGGCTCTCGCCACGCTCGATGCCCAGCCGCATGTCCTTGATGTGTCTCGCAATCCAGGCATTGTCCGTGGCGTCAGCCACCACCGTTAAAGCCTGGGTCACCGGCATACCGGCGCTGAGCATGGTGGCGAAGTTTCGGGCAAACCGGCTCAGGGTAATCAGCTCCAGCAAGGGCCCGATGATCGGAATCCGTAGCTTGTAACGGTCCCAGGTCAGGCGACCCTGCTCGGTCTGCTTCCACTGACGGATCAACAATCCGCCCGCAGCCAGCCCAAATAACAAGATGTACCAGTAACCCAGCAGAAAATTGGAGGTGCCGACCAGGATCTGCGTCAGAAACGGCAAGTCCGCGCCCAGTTTGTTGAATACCGAGGCGAACTTCGGAATGACCAGGAAGTTCACCACCATCAACGCCGCTAGCAACGCCACCATCACAAAGGTGGGGTAGCGCATGGCCTGTTTCAGGCGGCGCCGGGTATCCCGCTCAAGTTCAAGAATACTGGAAAGCCGTTTGAAGGCGTCGTCCAGCATGCCGGTGTTCTCACCAACATGGATCATCGCGATAAACAGGTCTGAAAATACCCGCGGGTGGGCCTGCATCGCGGTCGCCATGGTGTTACCACCTTCCAGCCGGGAGGTGACGTCTTCCAACACCTCCGCCAGCTCCGGCGATCGTGATGTCTCGGCCAGCCCTCGCATGGTCCGGATCAGTGGTATGCCCGCCTTGGTGAGCGCATGCATCTGCCGGCAGAACACGATCAGTTCATCCAGCGTAATGGCCCTGCGAAACAGTGGCAGCTTGCTGAACCGGTCACTCAGGGATTCTTTCGCAGCCTGCTCCTGAATCGTCAGCGGGGTAATACCCCGGCGCATCAGTTCGGAGGCCGCTGCATCGGCATTGGCGGCGGCCAGCAAGCCCTGCTGAACGGCGCCACGATTGTCCCTCCCACGGTAACTGAACTGCATCAGGCATCACCTCCGATAGGCAGGTCCGGTGCGGGCAGGTCGTCCACGCCTGACCAGTCACCTTCCGAGGTGGCGGCTACCCGGGCGACCTCTTCCAGGGTGGTCACGCCCTGCAGGGCATAGTCCATCGCGCACAGCCCCAGCGGCCGGTACAGATCGCTTGTTCTGGCCTCCCGGGTAAACCCGGCCACGTCCTCGCGCCGCAGGGCGTCCAGCATGGCCTCATTCATCTCCAGCATCTCGTAAACACCGAGCCGGCCTTTGTATCCGGTGTTGCTGCATTGATAACAGCCGCGGCCATGAACGAATCCGGCCTCGAGATCCAGGGGGGCCAGATCAAAGCCCTTCAGCCATACCTGCTCCTGTTCGGTCGGCTGGTATTCTTCCGAACAGTTCTCACATACCCGCCGGACCAGCCGCTGGGCAACCACGGCCAACAGGGAACTGGCCACAAGGAAAGGCTCAGCGCCCATATCGATCAGTCGCAGAGCGCTGCTAATGGAATCGTTGGTGTGCAGTGTCGACAGCACCAGGTGGCCGGTCATGGCCGCGCGCAAACCAATTTCCACGGTCTCCTGGTCACGCATCTCGCCAACCAGGATGATGTCGGGGTCCTGGCGCAGGGCCGCTCGCAACACATTGGAAAACTCCAGGCCAATTCTGGGGTTTACCTGTACCTGGGTAATCCGGGGGAGCCGGTATTCCACCGGATCTTCGGCGGTGATGATTTTCACTTCCGGGTGGTTCAGTTCCGTCAGGGCGCCATAGAGCGTGGTGGTTTTGCCGCTACCGGTGGGCCCGGTCACCAGGATCATACCGTGAGGCCGCTTGATGGTGCGACGGAAGCGTTCCAGCAACCGCGTCGGCATGCCGGTTCCGTCCAGGTTCAATAGCCCCTGGCTTTGGTCCAGCAGGCGCATAACCACAGACTCACCAAACTGCACCGGCATGGTCGATACCCGCACGTCAATGCTCCGGCCCTTCACCCGCACGTTAAACCGGCCATCCTGGGGCATGCGTTTTTCCGAGATGTTCAAGCCGGCCATCAGCTTCAGGCGAAGAACCAGCGCGGCGTTCACCCGCTTTTCCTTCATCACCTGTTCCTGCAATACGCCGTCAATGCGCTGACGTATGCGCACCACGGTTTCATCCGGCTCAATGTGAATATCCGAACTGCGGGCCTGTACCGCATCCTCGAACAGGGTCTGGAGCAGTTTGACCACCGGTGCCTCGGCACTCTCGGACTGCGCCGACAGATCCGCCAGATCGAAGGCATCGTCCCCCAGTTCGTCTTCCAGTTCCTCGGCCAGAGAGGCAATTTCATCGGTTCGCCGATACACCAGATCCAGCGTGCTGAGCAATTCGCTTTCGCGGACCACGGCCTGCTTGATCGGCTGTTTGAGAATCCGGACCAGCTCGTCGTAGGCAAAAATATCCAGCGGGTCGGCCATGCCCACCAGCAGCTCTCCGCCCTGCTCGGCGAGCACAATACTGCGGAACCGGCGAGCCATGGCTTCCGGCAGCTTCTTGACCAGGTCATTGTTGAACTGGTAATGGCGAAGCTGAACGAAGGGCACCTGCAACTGGCGGGACAGAATATTGAGGAGGTTGTCCTCGTCGACATAGCCGAGGTCCGTCAGCGTCTTGCCGAGCTTGCGGCCCGTCGTCTTCTGCTCCCGAAGCGCCGTCATCAACTGCTGTTCCGTGATGACGTCGTTCTGGACCAGCAGATCCCCCAGCCGGACTTTTTTCTTCGGTTCCGTTGTCATCATCCCGCCCGTAGCCGTTTCAAGCGTTCGCGAACATAGTCCGCCAGCGACGGCGGCAAGCCTGGCAACAGGGCAGCCTGGCCGTAGGCCTTCACCGCGCCTGCCAGTTCACCCCGGGTTTCCAGGGCAATGGCAAGGCCCACCCACCAGGCCGCACGGCTGTCGTCCAGTGCAATCAGGGACGACCAGTGCCTGGCCGCCTCGAGGCTGTTGCCGGCCTGTTGTTGCAAGGTCGCCAGGGTCACCCGGTATTGGATATTCTCCGATACAGGTGGAACCTCTTGCTCCAGTGTTGCCACCGCACGCTCGAGGCTACCGCTGGCCAGCAGTGCACGCGCCCTGAGCAACCGGAGGTCGGGCTCCGCCCCGGTGAGGGATTCCGGCAACCAGTCCAGGGCCCGCTCGGGCATGCCCTGCACCAGCATCTGCCGGGCAAACACTTCCCGGCTGGCCACGGCAGGTTGCTCACTGGCCAGCTCTGTCAGCGTGCGCTCAGCCGCTGCGGCCCGGCCTGCCCGGAGCAGCTCTGAAAGCTGCTGACTGACCCGCAGATCAATGGCTTCGGGGGTTTCACGCACCTGTTTTACGTTTACAGCCGGCGCCGGAGTGGCTGATGCGGGAAGGGGCTGGTCCGCTGCATTTTCGGCCATCACAGGCTCAGATACCGGTTCGGACACAGGTTCTGGGTCGGGCTCGATGCTTACAGAGGACGCCGTCGTCGCCGGACCGGCAACCGGGGCAGGTTCCGGCGCCGCCTGGCGCTCAGGTTTTTCTGCTGGTGCCTTCTCAGGCTTGCTTTCTGGCTTTGGCTCCGGCGCTGGCGCTGGCGCTGGCGCAGCATTGGGCACATGAGGTTCCGAAGGGCGGCCCGCCACCGCAACCGACGCCTGGTCGCTATCTCGTACAAACAACACGTACCCCAAAGCCAACAGCAGTAGCAGGAGCAACACCACCATAACCGGCATCACCCAGCGGCGCTCCTGAGGCAGACCGGCCGCGCCGCCCCCGTAGGCAGCGGGCACGTCCGGCCTTTGCTGCCGGGCTTCGGCGGCTCTCAGGGCATCATTCAGCAGGCTCATATCCACCTCGCCAGCAAGCCCGGCGACCGCGCGCTGTCGGTGTCCCGGACCGCCTGAATCACATGGCGGCGGTGTACGCCACGGTCACCTCGGCCCCAGGCCGCCAGCATGGCTTTATGGGCGAGGATATTGATCAGGCGCGGGATACCCCCAGACGCCTGCGTCAGCAGCCGCACCGCCGTCGTATCAAACAGGTCACCACCGTTGTAGCCCGCCTGTGCCAGCCGGTGCCGAAGATAGTGGGCCACCGATGGCCGGTCCAGGGGTGCCAGGCAGTACTGGAACGTGATCCGTTGGCGCAACTGGCGCAGGCTGTCTTTCCGGAGCAACGCATCAAGTTCGGGCTGCCCGAAAAGCACCACCTGCAAAAGACGAATGCTCTCGGTTTCAAGGTTGGTGAGCAGGCGCAGGGCTTCTATGGTTTCTTCCGGCATGGCCTGTGCCTCGTCGATCACCAGCACAACCGGGCGCTGTTCCATCGCTAACGCGATCAGGCGTTCGTTCAGTGCCTTGAGCACCTGGTGAGTATTGGTACAACGGGACACATCCACACCCAGCTCCTCCGCCACCGCTTCGTACAGGGTGTCCGGAGTCAGGTGCGGGTTTGGGATGTAGGCCGTGTACGCCTGCTGTTCCAGTTGGTTCAGAAGCAGACGGCACAACAGGGTCTTACCGGTTCCCACTTCCCCGGAGATCTTGATAAATCCTTCCCGCTCTTTCAGGGCCACCAGCAGTAATTCCAGGGCATCGCCATGGCTGGGCGCCCGCAGGAAGTAGCGGGTATTAGGCGTCAGTGCGAACGGTGCTTCCTGCAGTCCGAAGTGGGTTTCGTACATGCTAGCGTAGAGCCTTCTCCGGTTCGGGTGTCACCGACTGCGACGACTCCAGCAGCTCCCTGAGCACGCTCATGCGCTCACGACTGGCGGCAATATCGGCATTCATCTGCGTCGGACCGGCCACCACCGGCCTGAGCAGAATCACCAGTTCGCTCTTCCTGGACTGGAAGTTGCGCTGTTTGAACAGCTCACCCAGCAGCGGGATGTCGCTGAAGAAGGGCACCGCCGAGTTCTTGTCCTCGCTGGTGTTCTGGATCAGGCCGCCAATCACCACAATCTGGCCACTCGCCGCCCGGATAACACTGTCAGTTTCCCGTACGGTGCTGCTGGCCAGGGGCAGGGTAACGTCCTGATCACCGATGGTGATCACCTTTTCCTGATCGGTGACTTCACTCACCGATGGGTGTACGTGCAGGGTGATAATGTCGTTTTCTGAAATCTGGGGCGTCACATCCAGTGAGATCCCGGAGAAAAACGGCGTCAGTTCGACCGAGGTTGATGTGCTGTCCGACGCGGTAATGGCGGAGTTATTTTCGTCGAAATCAATGTCAGTGACGAAGAATTCGTCGGTTCCCACCTTGATCACCGCTTTCTGGTTATTGAGGGTGGAAATGCGCGGGCTCGACAGGATCTGCACGTTGCCCTGGGTTCCCAGCAACTCTATCAGCGCGGTAAAACTGCCCTCCCGGAACGTTGCTGAAAACAACCCGCCAATGTCGGTGGTCTGAATCGCCTGGCCTGCCAGTGACTGCGCGGTAAATTCCGCCGGCAGGCCATCGCTGGCGATCACCGACGAAGCACTCTGGATGTCGGACCAGTTGACGCCCTGCTGATACCTCTGGTTCAGGGCAATTTCAAGGATTCTGGCCTCCAGGATCACCTGGCGCTGCATGATCAGTTCGGTGCGGCGGAGATATTCCTCAACCAATCGCAATTTATTTGCGCCAGCCCGGACCATTACCAGCCCCGCTTCCGGATTGACAATCACCTGCTGTCCGTTTCCGCCGCCCACCATCATGGACAGAGCGTTCTGAATGCCCTGCCAGAAATCCGAGGCGGTTTCCGTGGAAATGGTTGTGCCCACCAGGTTTCGGGTGTCGCCGTTGCCCGTATTATCGTCGCCGGTGCCGGCATCACTGCTCCGGGAGTTGGTAACCTGCCCCGAGCTGACCCGGGTTTCGGACCCGCCCATACGTGTAAAGTTCAGGTAGTCAATTGGAAACAGCCGAGTCTGAATGCGGTTGGCATCCACCTGAAACAACCGACCCTTGCGCTGAATATCGAGGCCATACACATCAGCCGCAATATCCATGACTTCCGGCACGGTGACCCCGTTCAGCCGCAGATCAATCACCGCCGACACCTCCGGGTGCACGACAACGTTATAACGGGTGCCCTGCACCAGCGCTTCGAAAAAGCTGCCGGCCGCGACCCCCCGGGCATTGACGTCAAAACGTTCGTCCAGGTCACCGCTGTCTTCCAGCGAGGGTAACAGGGCGGCACTGATCTCCGCGGGGAGCGGTGCTGGCCGGGGGGTGTCCGGGGCGGGCGCCGACGGTGCTGCCGACGCCTCTGCCATGGCCTGTTCAATCGCATCGGCGGAATCGGTCGATGTGGCGGTAGCGGTTCGCATCAATGGGTTGTTGCTGCAGGCTGCCAACAGCACCGCCATCACCAGCATACCCGTCATTTTTACCTTTATCATGATTGCCCGATTGTCTGTCATTGGGTTCTCCGCACCTGCGGAAGTGCGTCCAGATACAGCACCCGCTTGGCGCCCTGGTCCATCACCACAACGCGGTTGCTGTGAATCCGGACCACACGAATACCGTCAATACTCTGGCCTTCGGTGAGCGCCTCACCCTCGATGACAGCCACCCGCCGGCCGGCACCGATCAGGATAGACTCCAGGGACAGGGTTCGCTCCGGCACAGGTGCCGTAACCGAACGACCCGCACTCGGAGGCCGGGTCGGATCCTGCAGCGCATCGACGGGCAGCGCCAGGAGCACCAGGCTGCAAACGGCGATCAGGCCCGGTAGTGTGCGGAGTGGAAAGGTTCGTTGCATCACATCAGACTCCCAGCCAGGCTTTTTCAAGGCTCAGGGTGCGTACCCGTATCAGCGCCTCGCCACTGGGCCAGTCACCAGCACGATAGTCCAGTACCTGCCAGCCCAGCCGGGCATCCAATGACTCCAGCCGCTTCAGATAGGCCAGCACATTGAGATAGCTTCCCTGCACGTGCAGCTCCACATCGTGCGCATACAACAGCGGCTCCAGCGCCTCGTTTCCGGGCTCCGGAGGTTCTCCGGACTCGGAAGCGGGCGCATAGACCGGTGTTGGCGCCTTGAGTTCCAAGGCCTGGAGCGCCAGCGCCTCCTGGGTGGCCAGGATGTCCCGCAACAGACTCACCATGGCCTGCGGAGCCACCAGTTGGCCGGTCGTTTCGGAGACCTGCTGATTGAGTTGTGCCAGCCGCTGCTGACGTGCCTCCAGTTGCTTGCGCAGGGCCTGGGACGGGTCCGACGCCAGGCGTTCGTTCAGTGCCTGCTGCCGATTCAGCAAAGCGGACTGATCGGCGTTCAGGGCAGCCATGCGCTCCTCCAGTTGCCGGTTCTGCTGCGTCACGGGCACTACCAACCACTCCCAGCCCATGAACAGCACCAGTACCATGGCGGTTACCAGGATCAGGAGCCGTTCACGAAGAGGCCGCTGGTTGTACCAGTCCGCGCCGGCAGCAAACGAGTCACGCCAGTGAGCAGCCATTAGTTGCCACCTCCGCCACGCTCTGTCGCCACCCTGAAATCAACCCACTGCCCGGCTTCCGGCCTCGACAGTTTGAACGCGCCGAAGGTCCGCCCGGCAAATGCGGGCTCTTTCCCGAGCTTCTGGAGATACAGCGGCACCAGTGCGCCTGTGCCGGCACGGCCTTCGATCACCACCTGATTCGTCGGCGCCTCCAGTCGTATGCCGGTGAGCCAGACGTTCTCAGGGATCTGCCGCGCGAGGGCCGCCATTTGCGGGGAAAACGGAGTGTTGTTGTTGCTCACCAGGCCCTCGACTTTCGCCAGCAGCAACTGACGTCGGGCGAGGGTTTCCGAGACCCGGTCCAGCGCCCCTTCCAGGGCCGGATCCGGTTGCCGTGCGCCCACCGTTTCCGCCAGCTCGACCACAACCTGCTCCAGGCGCGCGTTCCGGGCTTCCATCTGCGCCACCTGTGCGTCAAGACTCGCGTGCTGGTAGCGTACGAAAGTTGCAGCTATGGCGACAACCAGCACCACTGCCAGCACCAGCCCAATGGCCGTGCCCGCATGCCAGTGTTCTTTCCGGGGCCGGAATTCATGAGTATACAGATTGACCTGCTGGATCATCGCTGGACAACCTCCCTATCCGGCAGGCCTGCACTCCAGGCTGGCAGACAGCGGCTGTCCAGCTCACCGTCCACGCCCAGAGCACGCCAGTCGAGGGTTTCGATGCCCGCCGCCAGGTAGGACGACAGCATGGAGGCCAACGGCAGTGCGCTGTCCCGGCACACAAGCTGAATCCGGGCCGGCGGCGCCTGGCCAAGCTGGCTTTCGTAATAGTCTAGTGACCGCTGAATTTCCAGCGCCAGGGACTGTACCGCGTTCTCCTGCTCCGCTGCATCCTGGAGATCACCCGACGTCACATCAAGCCGTCGTGACAGGTACAGAGTCTGGTCGCGACAAATGACCATGTGTCCGTAATGTTCCTTCAAATGCACCAGGGTGGCACCACGCCGGCTCTCATCCAGCCGGCAAACCAGGTTTCTCAGGGCCAGCTCGGCAATATCAATACGAGCCAGTGCCAGGCCAGCGTTGCCAACCAGGTCGATCAGTTCGCGCACCAGGGATTTTCGGGCAGCCACCACATTCACCAACACGCCCCGCCCACGAGAGGCATCGGCGGGAAAGGGAAACACGTCAGACACGGCGTCGGTGGGACTGAAGTCGAGGAAGTCCTTGAGCTTCCATTTCAGGGCATCGGCCAGCTCGGTCTCTTCAACGCCTTCCGGGCGTTCCATCTGAAAGACCTGATACTGATCCAGCGGCAGAACCAGGGTGGTGGCTGCACCAGCCCAGCCATGCTCGGTGACCAGCGACTGCAGGACAGCCAGGCGTTTGGCAGGAAGGCAATCGGCAAACCCTGCACGGGCCGGCTCAGCACCGGCAGACCAGGCGATGCCATCCGGACGGATCTCCAGACAGACACGGGGACGCTGTCCGGTGCGCCGAAAAAGTCCGGTTAGCGTCTTGATCATCGAACGTCTTGCCATGGAGCTCGTTATTGTTGGTTTAAAATAACTCGCCGGTTCTAAAACACCAGATCGGCCAAAAAACAGTCTATTTTTACATTGGCTTACATGATAGATGAGAAAGCAAACGTAACTCTACGCTTTTCGATTGATTTCACTACTTTTTGCATGGCGTTAACAAAAAAGCCCCTGCATCAGCAGAGGCTTTCCGGGGTCCGGCTTGCGTGCCGGCTAAAAAGGTATGTCGTCATCAAAATCATCAACCGGTTCCGGCATGCTACCACCCTGAGAAGGCTGGCTATACCCGCCGGACGGCTGCTGGGGCGGCGGGTTGTTCTGCTGCCCGCCCTGGGCGCTATAGTCTGGCTGCTGCGGGCGGCCTGCGGGGGCACCCTGGCTAGCGCCACCTTCCGCACCACGGCTGTCGAGCATCTGCATCTGACCGTTGATATCCACCACCACCTCGGTGGTGTAAACATCCTGGCCTTCCTTGTTCTGCCATTTACGCGTCTGCAGCTTGCCCTCAATGTAGACCTTTGAGCCCTTGCGCAGGTACTGGCCGGCAACTTCTGCAATCTTGCCGAACATCACGATCCGGTGCCATTCGGTTTTCGGCACCAGCTGGCCGGTCTGACGATCCTTGTAGCTCTCGTCTGTCGCGAGATTCAGATTCACCACGGCATTGCCGTTGGGAGTATAGCGGGTATCCGGGTCCTGCCCCAGATTGCCGATAAGTATGACCTTGTTTACGCCTCGTGCCATGTTCTGCTCCTGACTCTGTTTTCAGGGACAACCCGCACTCCCTGCGGGCTTCCGGATTTCAAGATTTGCTACCGTGCCGGACAAACGTAAAGTCCGCAAGTAACGCTTCATTAAACTGCTGACGATCCACCTTAAGATAGGCGGTGGCAGCCCCTTCCACAATCACCACATCCTGCACGCCCGGCAGGCGGCGAAGGCTATCATCGATGTCATCGTACTGATCGCTCACCGCTTTGCGTAACTCTACCACGAAACTTGTCGTGTAGCCCGGCGCCGGCATCGTTAATGCCACCAGGAACCAGAGCACCAGCACCGCAACCATCAACCACAACACGCCGTGTGCCCCAACCCACTCCAGCAGGACGCCTCCCAGAGCACCGCCCAAGAATGCCCCCAGGAACTGTGACGTCGAATACGCCCCCATGGCCGTACCCTTGCTGGCCGGTGGCGCTTCCTTGCTGATCAGTGAGGGTAAGCTGGCCTCCAGCAGGTTGAACGCCATAAAAAAGAAGAACAACCCGGCCCAGGCCGCCACCAGGTTGACACTTACTTCAGCCAGCCCCGCGGTGGCCAGCGCCATAAGTGCAATTGCGCCGCACAGCACCGGCTTCATTTTGCGCTTTTTTTCGCCAATGATGATAAAGGGCACCATGGCAAAAAATGAGGTGACCATCACGCTCAGGTAAAACCACCAATGGGACTGGCTGGCCAGCCCCAACTGGTCCTGAAGCATGGACGGAAAGACCAGGAACAGTGCCGTTAACACCAGGTGGAGTGAAAATATTCCCACATCCAGCCGCAGCAACCGGCCATCCGTCAGCACCCGGCTCAGCATGGCCCGGGTAGGTTGGGTGTCGGCACTGGTCTTGTGCTGGTGCGGCGTCGGCACGACCCAGTGGACAATGACCAGCGCGAGTACCGCGAGCGCGGCGGTCACATAGAAAAGGCCGGCGAGCCCCCAGACCGACCCGAGCAAGGGCCCAAGCACCAGGGACAGGGAAAATGACAGGCCAATGGACATTCCGACCGTCGCCATCGCCTTGGTGCGTTCCTGCTCCCGGGTCAGATCGCTGAGCAGCGCCATCAGTACACTGGCAATCGCGCCAGCACCCTGAAGAATCCGACCGGCGATGACGACGTATATGGAATCGGTGGATGCGGCCAGCAGACTGCCGGCGGCGAACAGGATGAGGCCAATCGTGATCATGCGTTTGCGCCCGACCCGGTCCGAGAGCATGCCAAACGGGATCTGCAACAGGGCCTGACTGAGCCCGTAGGCACCGATGGCAACCCCGAGCAAGGCCGGTGTCGCCCCCTGGAGCTCTCCCCCGAGCAGCATGAAAACCGGCATTACCATGAACAGGCCGAGCATCCGCACGGCATAGACGGATGCCAGGGCCGACACAGAGCGTTTTTCCAGCGCATTCATGCGAGTGGGTACCTCACGGGGTTGAAAGCAGATCATCTCGAGGGCACATAGCCCCTGAAGGCAGCGCATTGTACCAGAAGGTCGATTGACGGGGGACTGCCCCGGACAGAGGAGCCTCATGCATTTTCGCCGTGGCGGGCGTAACGCGGTATAATTTTCGTTTTATCCAAGCGAGGTGTTATGGACCATATCCAGATCAAAGGGGCGCGAACCCACAACCTGAAGAACATTGACCTGGATATGCCTCGGGACAAGCTGATCGTGATTACCGGCCTGTCTGGTTCCGGCAAATCATCCCTCGCCTTCGATACCCTGTATGCCGAGGGCCAGCGCCGTTATGTGGAATCCCTGTCTACCTATGCCCGGCAATTCCTGTCCATGATGGAAAAACCGGATGTGGATCATATTGAAGGTCTGTCTCCGGCCATTTCCATTGAACAGAAGTCGACGTCTCACAACCCCCGGTCTACGGTCGGCACCATTACCGAAATCTACGACTATCTGCGCCTGTTGTTTGCCCGTGCTGGCGAGCCGAGATGTCCGGACCATGGCCAGCCGCTGGAGGCCCAGACGGTCAGCCAGATGGTGGACCAGGTTCTGGCGATGCCGGAAGACAGCAAGCTGATGATCCTCGCCCCGGTGATCCGTGACCGCAAGGGCGAACACTTGCAGGTTGTCGACACCATGCGCAGCCAGGGTTTTATCCGGTTACGGGTAGACGGCACGGTATACGACATTGACGACGTTCCGGCGCTGGACAAGAAGCGAAAACACCAGATCGATGTGGTTGTCGACCGCTTCAAGGTCAAGCCCGGCCTGGAACAACGACTGGCGGAAAGTTTTGAAACCGCACTGTCTCTGGCGGACGGCATCGCCCTGGTCGCGCCCATGAGCGGTGAGGGCCAGCAGCATACCTTCTCGGCACGTTACGCCTGCACCCAGTGCGGCTACTCGCTGAGCGAACTGGAGCCCCGGCTGTTCTCATTCAACAACCCGGCCGGCGCCTGCCCCACCTGCGATGGCCTGGGCGTAAAGCAGTTCTTTGATCCTGATAAAATCGTTCAGCATCCGGAGGCGACGCTTGCCGCCGGTGCGATCAAAGGTTGGGATCGCCGGGCAGTGTATTACTTCCAGATGCTCGGCAGTGTGGCCGATCATTATGGTGTCGACCTGGAAACACCGTGGATCGATCTTCCGGACACCTTTAAGCAGGTACTGCTGCATGGCTCCGACGGAGAGGACATTCCCTTTCGCTACGTCAATTCCAGGGGCCATATCATGGAAAAGGCGCACCCATTCGAGGGCATTCTCCCCAACCTTGAGCGCCGTTATCGCGAGACCGAGTCCCAGAGCATGCGCGAGGAACTGGCGCGCAACCTCAGCACCCAGCCCTGCAAGGACTGCCAGGGGTCGCGGCTCAGGCGCGGTGCCCGCCATGTATTCATAGAAGAGCATAACATTTCAGACGTCACCCACCTGCCTGTGGGCGACGCCCATCGCTACTTCCAGACCCTCGCCCTGCCCGGCCGCAAAGGCGAAATTGCTGAAAAAATACTGAAGGAAGTCCGGCAACGATTACAATTCCTGGTCAATGTCGGCCTGGAGTACCTCACCCTGGAGCGCAGCGCCGATACGCTGTCCGGCGGCGAGGCTCAGCGAATCCGGCTGGCAAGCCAGATTGGCGCCGGCCTGGTGGGCGTGATGTACATACTCGATGAGCCATCGATTGGCCTGCACCAACGGGATAATGACCGGCTGCTGGCGACGCTTACCCACCTCCGGGATCTTGGCAATACCGTGATCGTGGTCGAGCATGACGAGGACGCCATTCGTGCTGCCGACCATGTGATTGATATCGGCCCGGGCGCTGGCGTCCACGGCGGACACATCATTGCCCAGGGCACCCCACGACAGATCATTGACCACCCGGACTCACTGACCGGCCAGTACCTGAACGGCACCCGGGAAATAGCCATTCCTGACGAACGGCACAAGGGAAGCGGCCAAGTACTGACCCTGTCCGGCGCCACCGGCAACAACCTCAGGGACGTCACCCTAACCCTGCCCCTTGGCGTCATGACATGCATCACCGGCGTATCCGGATCCGGCAAATCCACCCTGATCAACAGCACGCTGTATCCGGTCGCCGCCGCCAAGCTGAACAAGGCAACCAGCCTGAATCACGCGCCCTATCAGTCACTGAAGGGCCTGGACCAGCTGGACAAAGTGATCGACATTGACCAGAGCCCCATCGGCCGGACACCCCGCTCCAACCCGGCCACCTATACCGGCCTGTTTACCCCGATCCGGGAACTCTTCGCCGGTACCCAGGAAGCGCGCTCCCGGGGTTACAAGCCCGGCCGTTTCTCATTTAACGTCAAAGGGGGGCGGTGCGAGGCCTGCCAGGGCGATGGCGTGATCAAGGTAGAGATGCACTTCCTGCCGGATGTCTACGTTCCCTGTGACGTCTGCAAGGGCAAGCGTTACAACCGGGAAACGCTGGAAGTCCGATACAAGGGCAAAAACATCAACGAAGTCCTGGAAATGACCGTAGAGGAGGGACGGGAGTTCTTCGATGCCGTGCCGTTCATCGCCCGGAAGCTCCAGACCCTGATGGATGTCGGCCTGTCCTACATTCGCCTGGGCCAGAGCGCCGTCACCCTGTCCGGCGGTGAGGCCCAGAGGGTGAAGCTGGCCAAGGAGCTATCCAAGCGGGACACCGGCCAGACCCTGTATATCCTGGACGAACCCACCACCGGTCTGCACTTCTACGATATCCAGCAGCTGCTTACGGTGCTGGAGCGCCTGCGCGACCACGGCAACACGATTGTCGTGATAGAACACAACCTGGACGTAATCAAAACCGCGGACTGGATTGTAGACCTGGGCCCGGAAGGTGGCTCCGGTGGCGGCCAGATTATTGCCGAGGGGACGCCAGAAGAGGTCGCAGAAAATCCGACGTCACACACCGGAAGGTACCTGAAACTTATGCTGAAAAAGCAGGAGGCGTTAACCGAGAACGCCTGACGGCCCGGGGAGTAGGGGCAGCTCCAACCTGCTGGCATTTTTCCGCGTTCTTCCATGGATTCCATGGCAAAAAAAAAGCCGGATACCTCTCGGCATCCGGCTTTCCTGGAAAGATCCGAAGATTTTACTCTTCGTCTTCGTCCACCTCTTCTGCTTCGATATCCAGCGGACGACCTACCAACTCGACAAATGCCATCGGGGCATTGTCGCCGGCACGGAAGCCACACTTCAGAATACGAAGGTAACCACCCGGACGCTCATTGTAGCGGGGGCCAAGCTCGTCAAACAGCTTGGCAACCGCCGCATCGTCACGCAGGCGTGAGAACGCCAGACGACGATTCGCGACCGAATCATTCTTGGAAAGCGTGATCAAAGGCTCAGCTACCCGACGAAGCTCTTTGGCTTTCGGCAGCGTTGTTTTGATCAGCTCGTGTTCCACCAGTGACGCAGTCATGTTACGGAACATGGCCTTGCGATGCGCACTGGTCCTGCTGAACTTACGACCACTCTTACGATGACGCATTGCTCTGATTCCTTACCTTAAACCAATCGGCGATTAACCGCCCAGAACCCGGTCGTCGCCACGAAGGCTAGCCGGCGGCCAGTTATCAAGACGCATGCCCAGTGACAGACCACGGGACGCAAGTACGTCCTTGATCTCGGTCAGCGACTTTTTACCAAGGTTAGGCGTCTTCAACAGCTCAACTTCTGTACGCTGAATAAGATCGCCGATGTAGTAAATATTCTCAGCCTTCAAGCAGTTAGCTGAACGCACTGTCAATTCCAGATCATCCACCGGGCGCAGCAGAATCGGATCAATTTCCTCCTCTTCCTCAACGCGCTCGGGTTCTTTCTCGTGATCGAAATCGACAAACACAGCCAGTTGCTGCTGGAGAATGGTGGCTGCCCGGCGAATGGCTTCTTCCGGGTCAATAGTGCCATTGGTCTCCAGATCAATAACCAGCTTGTCCAGATCGGTCCGCTGCTCAACCCGTGCACTTTCCACGGCGTAAGCCACGCGGCGAACCGGGCTGAAGGTTGCATCCAGCTGCAGGCGTCCGATGGCGCGAGTCTCGTCCTCATCAAGGCCGCGCTGGTCTGCGGGCTCATAGCCCCGACCACGGGCAACCCGGAGGCGCATGTTAAGTTCACCGTTTTCACTGAGGTGACAGATAACATGATCCGGATTGGCAACCTCGACATCCTGATCCAGCTTGATATCGCCTGCTGTAACGACGCCCGGACCCTTCTTGCTGAGTGTGAACTCGGCATCGTCACGGCCGCTCATCTTCACGGCGACGCCCTTGAGATTCAACAGAATCTCAATCACGTCTTCCTGGACACCTTCGATGGCACTGTACTCGTGCAGAACACCATCGATCTGCACTTCTGTTACGGCGCAACCCGGCATCGAAGACAAGAGAATACGGCGCAGCGCACTGCCCAGAGTGTGGCCGAAGCCGCGCTCCAGGGGCTCAAGCGTTACCTTGGCACGCGTGGCACTGGATTCCTTTACGTCAATGGTACGAGGTGTCAATAACTCATGTACTGAACGCTGCATAGACGCCCCTATCTGCTATCGTTGCTACTTACGTTGCAAATCAGGCTTTACTTGGAGTAAAGCTCGACGATGAGGTTCTCATTGATGTCGGCCGGCAGTTCAGTCCGCTCAGGAACCGATCTGTAAACGCCTGACATCTTGTTGGCGTCGACCTCTACCCAGCTCACCGGTGCACGGCTGGCAGAAAGATCCAGGGCGCCTTTAACACGCAACTGGTTTCTTGCCTTCTCACGCACACTCACAACGTCTCCCGGCTTGACCTGGTAGGAAGGAACGTTCACTGCCTTGTCATTAACCAGAATGGCCTTGTGAGACACGAGCTGACGGGACTCAGCACGGGTAGAACCAAAACCCATGCGATACACAACGTTATCAAGACGGCCTTCCAGCAGTTGCAACAGGTTTTCACCGGTTGCACCCTTGCCACGGGCCGCTTCTTTGTAATAGTTGCGGAATTGCTTTTCCAGCACGCCGTAGATACGACGAACCTTCTGTTTTTCACGAAGCTGTACGCCGTACTCGGACAGACGACCGCGACGCGCGCCGTGCATACCTGGCGGAGTCTCGATGTTGCACTTCGAATCGAGCGCGCGAACACCGCTCTTCAGAAAAAGATCTGTCCCTTCACGACGAGACAGCTTGCACTTCGGGCCTATATAACGAGCCATATTTCACTGTCTCCTGTGTTAGACGCGGCGCTTTTTGGGCGGACGACAGCCGTTATGGGGAATCGGCGTCACATCAGTGATGTTGGTGATCTTGTAGCCGCACGCATTCAGCGCACGAACTGCAGACTCACGTCCGGGCCCAGGACCCTTAACCTCTACGTCCAGGTTTTTAAGGCCGTATTCAGCAGCCGCATTACCGGCTCTTTCAGCTGCTACCTGCGCAGCAAAAGGTGTACTCTTGCGTGACCCACGGAAACCGGAACCACCGGAGGTGGCCCAGGACAGGACGTTGCCCTGACGATCTGAAATGGTCACGATAGTGTTGTTGAAGGACGCGTGAATGTGCGCGACGCCATCAACAACCGTCTTTTTCACCTTTTTACGGGTACGTGTACCTGGCTTTGCCATGTTTGCCTACCTGTTACTTACGAATAGGTTTGCGTGGACCTTTACGGGTGCGGGCGTTGGTCTTGGTGCGCTGGCCACGGACCGGAAGTCCATGACGATGACGCAGACCACGGTGACATCCGAGATCCTTCAAACGCTTGATGTTCATCTGTACTTCACGACGCAGATCGCCTTCGACAGACACCTTGCCCACTTCGGCACGAAGTGATTCAAGCTGCTCATCGCTCAGGTCCTTGACCTTGACGTCCGGCTTGACGCCGGTTGCATCGCAAAGCTTCTGGGCTGTTGTCTTGCCAACACCAAAAATGTAGGTGAGCGAAACAACAGCATGTTTGTGATCGGGTATATTGACACCGGCTATACGTGCCATCCAAATTACTCCGCGTTCAAAGCTTTGCTGTGTGAATTTTCCGCCACTATAAAAGGGCGCGAAATAATAGCGCCTGACCCCTGCTGGGGTCAAGCGCTATTATTCGTACCCTCTACAATGTCAGTTCTGGATCCTATAAGGATCAGCCCTGGCGCTGTTTGTGGCGAGGCTCCGAGCAAATGACCCGTACCGAGCCATTGCGACGAATTACTTTGCAGTTACGGCAAATTTTCTTTACCGAAGCGCGTACTTTCATTGTCGACTCCAGTTTTCAAGGGGAACGGGTTTAACCGTTCCGACCATAGCCCTTGAGATTGGATTTCTTCATCAGCGATTCATACTGATGCGACATCAGGTGCGACTGTACCTGTGCCATAAAATCCATCACCACGACTACAACAATCAGCAGTGAGGTACCACCCAGATAGAACGGTACATTCCCGGCGACCATCAGGAACTGAGGAAACAGGGAAACTGCTGCAATGTACATTGCACCGAACAGCGTCAAGCGGGTCAGCACACCATCAATATATTTGGCAGTCTGATCACCAGGACGGATGCCCGGAATAAACGCGCCAGAGCGCTTGAGGTTATCCGCAACTTCTTTCGGGTTGTACATCAGAGCTGTATAGAAGAAGCAGAAGAACACCACTGCTGCTGCAAACAGAATAATATACAACGGCTGGCTGGGCGCGAGTGCTTGCGAGATGTCACTCAGCCATTCCATCCCCTCACCTTGACCAAACCACTGGCCGATCGACGCCGGGAACAGCAGGATGGATGAGGCGAAGATGGGCGGAATCACACCGGCCATGTTCACCTTCAGGGGCAAGTGGCTGGACTGCTGGGCGAAAACCCGCCGACCCTGTTGCCGCTTGGCATAGTTAATGGTCAGCCGACGCTGCCCACGCTCCATAAAGACCACGAAGCCAATCACGGCAACCGCCAGTACAGCGATGCCCAGCACGACCAGCAAGCTCATCTCACCGTTCCGCGCCTGCTCCAGGGTCTGCCCGATTGCGCCCGGCAGACCGGCAACGATACCTGCGAAAATCAGCAGCGATATACCGTTACCAACGCCGCGCTCGGTGATCTGCTCACCCAGCCACATCATAAAGACCGCACCACTGACGAACGAGACAACCGCCACGAAGTGGAAGCTGAAGCTGTCGTTGAAGGTGACGCCCTGAGATGCCAGACCGACAGAGATACCAGCGCCCTGAACCAGGGCGAGGATAACCGTACCATACCGCGTGTACTGGCTAATCTTGCGACGACCAGCTTCCCCTTCCTTTTTCAACTGCTCAAGCTGCGGGCTGACCGCAGTCATGAGCTGCATGATAATCGAGGCAGAGATGTACGGCATGATACCGAGAGCGAAGATACTCATGCGCTCAAGCGCACCACCGGAAAACATGTTGAACATGCTCAGGATTGTGCCCTGGTTCTGTTCAAACAGTGCCGCCAGGCGGTCGGGGTTAATACCCGGCACCGGGATGTGGGCACCGATCCGGTACACCAGCAATGCCAGGAAGACAAACCAGAGCCGCGATCGCAGCTCTGCCAGTCCTTTACCCGCGCCCGCAGGCAATGATGCGTTCTTGGCCATTTAGTCCTCGACTCGCCTTAGTCTTCGACTTTACCGCCCGCGGCAGTGATCGCCTCGCGTGCGCCTTTGGTCACCTTCAGACCCTTGACGGTCACTGCGCGGCTCAGCTCGCCGGACAGAATAACCTTCGCTTCACGAATTTCTTCGCGAACGATGTCAGCCTTCTTCAGGGCCTCGAGATCGACTACGTCACCGTCAACTTTCGCCAGTTCGTTCAGACGAATTTCAGCCACATAGCGCTGCTGACGCGAGGTGAAACCGAATTTCGGAAGACGACGGGCCAACGGCTGCTGGCCACCCTCAAAACCAGGCGCCACACTGCCGCCGGAACGGGCTTTCAGACCCTTGTGACCACGACCACCGGTCTTGCCAAGGCCGCTACCGATACCGCGACCCACGCGCTTTGCGGCGGGACGTGAACCAGGCTCCGGACTAAGTTCGTTCAGACGCATCTTAGTTCTCCTCTACCTGAACCAGGTAGTTAACCCGGTTGATCATTCCGCGGATGGAAGGTGTATCTTCCACTTCCACGGTATGACCGATTTTACGAAGACCCAGGCCCTTCACGCACAACTTGTGCTTGGGCTGACAGCCGATAGGGCTGCGGGTCAGTGTTACTCTGATCGTTTTTGCGTTCGCCATGACTTCAACCCAGAATCTCTTCCACGGATTTACCGCGCTTGGCTGCAATATCTTCAGGCGCTTGAGTTGCCTGGAGACCCTTGATGGTGGAACGTACCACGTTCACCGGATTGGTAGACCCGTAACACTTGGACAGTACGTTCTGCACACCTGCTACTTCCAGTACGGCACGCATCGCGCCACCGGCGATGATACCGGTACCTTCTGATGCAGGCTGCATGTATACCTTGGAGCCACCATGCTGCGCTTTAACCGCATACTGTAGGGTATTTCCGTCAAGCGGGATGTCGACCATGTTCTTGCGTGCAGCTTCCATCGCTTTCTGGATCGCAACGGGCACTTCACGCGCCTTGCCACGACCGAAACCAACGCGTCCTTTACCATCACCCACTACAGTCAGTGCAGTGAAGGCAAAAATACGACCGCCCTTAACAACCTTGGCGACGCGATTGACCTGAACCAGCTTCTCCTGGAGCTCAGGCGCCTTCTGTTCGTTAACGCTCATCTTCCCCACCTCTTAGAATTGCAAGCCAGCTTCACGGGCTGCGTCGGCCAGAGCCTGGACACGGCCGTGATAACGGTAACCGGAGCGGTCAAAAGCAACCTGCTCAACACCTGCCGCCTTGGCACGCTCAGCAATCAGCTGACCCACCTTTTTGGCAGCATCCACGTTACCGGTTGCACCCTGGCGCAGCTCCTTATCCAACGTGGAGGCAGAAGCCAGCACTTTGCTGCCATCCGCAGTAGTGACCTGGGCGTACATGTGACGCGGTGTGCGATGGACGCACAGGCGATTGGTACCCAGCTCACGGATCTTCATGCGCACTTTGCGTGCGCGACGCAATCTTTCGTTATTCGCGCTCATAGTCCCGCCTTATTTCTTCTTGGCTTCTTTGCGTCTGACCTGCTCATCCGCATAACGAACACCCTTACCCTTATAAGGCTCGGGCGGACGGAACGCGCGGACTTCCGCAGCGACCTGGCCAACCTGTTGCTTGTCGATACCGCGAATCACAACTTCCGTATTGGACGGAGTTTCTGCGGTAATCCCCTCGGGCAGCTCATACTCAACCGGGTGCGAAAAACCCAGCGTCAGATTGAGCTTCTTACCTTGCGCTTGGGCACGGTAACCTACGCCCGTCAGCTGGAGCTTACGCTCGAAGCCTGTGGATACACCGGTCACCATATTGTTAACCAGTGCACGAGTAGTACCAGCAAGAGCGCGGGACTGTTTAGCACCATCGCGAGCCGCAAAGCGCAGAACGTTTTCTTCCTGCTTTACTTCAACCGCTTGGTGAATGGTGAATTGAAGCGCTCCCTTGGAGCCCTTCACACTAATTTCCTGTCCGTTCAGCTTAACCTCAACACCGGAAGGCAGCACGACAGGATTATTGGCAACCCTGGACATGTGGTTCTCCTAGAATACGGTGCAGATGACTTCGCCACCCACGCCAGCAGCACGTGCGGCGCGGTCTGTCATAACGCCCTTGGACGTTGAGACAATCGCGACTCCCAAACCACCGGACACTTTCGGCAGTTCCCCAGCGCCCTTGTACTGGCGCAGACTCGGACGACTGACCCGCTTGATCTCTTCAATAACCGGCTTGCCGCCGAAATACTTCAGAGTGATCGTCAGCTCGGGCTTCGCGTCAGCTGAAACGGAAAAATCCTGAACGTAGCCTTCGTCTTTGAGAACCTGGGCCACGGAGATCTTCATCTTTGAAGACGGCATGGCCACGTCGGCCTTTTGTGCCATCTGTGCGTTGCGAATACGGGTAAACATATCCGCAAGCGTATCTTGCATACTCATTGGTATGAGACTCCTGATCTTTTTAGTTGTGCAGCGGCGCGCCGCACCGCTTACCAACAGGCACCCGACCTGAGTCAGGGCACCTATCTTACCAGCTTGCCTTGGTCAGGCCCGGAACGTCACCGCGCATGCCGTACTCACGGAGTTTGATCCGTGACAGCTCGAACTTGCGCAGAACGCCGTGGGGACGACCAGTCACCTGGCAACGATTACGAAGACGCGACGGAGAAGCATCGCGAGGAAGCTGTTGCAGCTTCATCTGTGCGTCCCACCGGTCATCATCGCTGGTAGTCGGGTTCTTGATAATCGCCTTGAGCTCTGCACGCTTCGCTGCAAACTTCGCAACGGTTTTCTCGCGCTTGAGCTCCCGGTTTTTCATGGAAACCTTAGCCATTACACTCGTTCCTTATTTCTTGAACGGAAAGCCGAAGGCTTTCAGCAGTTCACGACCTTCATCGTCGGTACCGGCAGTGGTGGTAATGGTGATGTCAAGACCACGGATCTTGTCGACTTTGTCGTACTCGATCTCGGGGAAAATGATCTGCTCACGCACACCCATGCTGTAGTTACCACGACCATCGAACGACTTGGGATTCAGACCACGGAAGTCACGAATGCGGGGTACCGCAATGTGAACCAGGCGATCAAAGAAGTCCCACATACGCTCGCCGCGCAGGGTAACTTTACAACCGATAGGCCAACCTTCACGGATTTTGAAGCCCGCGACGGATTTACGCGCCTTGGTGACAACCACTTTCTGGCCTGCCAGGCGTTCAAGATCCGCCACAGCATTCTCAATCAGCTTCTTGTCACCAACCGCTTCGCCGACACCCATGTTCAGGGTGATCTTTTCGATACGCGGCACCTGCATCACGTTCTTGTAGCCGAACTCTTTCTGCAGGGCGGGTACCACTTCCTTACTGTACTGCTCTTTCATGTTAAGCATCGTAACCACCACCGCTTACTGGTTATCGACAGCTTCGTTCGTGGACTTGAAGATCCGCACTTTCGCGCCGTCTTCCTTATTCTGGAAGCCTACACGATCGGCTTTGCCGGTCTGCGGATTAAAAATAGCCACGTTGGAAGCCTGGATAGGTGCTTCTTTTTCGACGATGCCACCTGGGGTGCCCAGCATCGGGTTCGGCTTGGTGTGCTTCTTGATCATATTGATCCCTGAAACCACCACACGTCCATCGTCCTGAACCTTCAGGACTTTACCACGTTTGCCTTTATCTTTCCCCGTGGTGACGATTACTTCGTCATCTCGTTTGATCTTTTTCATAACCGGCCTCTGGTCCTCTAAAGTACTTCGGGTGCCAGTGAGATAATTTTCATGAACTTCTCATTCCGCAGTTCACGGGTAACCGGTCCGAAGATACGGGTACCAATCGGTGCGTCCTGATTGTTCAGAAGTACTGCCGCATTTCCGTCGAAACGGATCAGCGAACCGTCGGGACGGCGAACACCCTTGCGAGTGCGCACCACAACAGCTTTCAGGACCTGGCCTTTCTTCACCTTACCGCGGGGGATGGCTTCCTTGACGGTCACCTTGATAATGTCTCCCACGCTGGCATAACGCCGGTGTGAACCGCCCAGGACCTTGATGCACATCACCTGACGCGCACCGCTGTTATCCGCGACTTCAAGCATTGTCTGAGTCTGAATCATGGTTGTTCTCCGGGCGAATTACACCTTGGATGCACGTTCAGTGACTTCCACCAGGGCCCAGCTCTTGGTCTTGGAGACCGGACGGGTTTCCTGAATGGTCACAGTGTCACCGATGTTGCACTGATTGCTCTCATCGTGAGCGTGAATCTTGGTTGAACGCTTCATGTACTTGCCGTACAGAGGGTGTTTCACCTGACGCTCAACCAGAACCACGATGGATTTCTCCATCTTGTTGCTCACGACCTTGCCGCTCAGAGTTCTGGCAGTTTGGGTAGCTTCAGTCATGTCACTGTCCTGCCTTTTCGTTCAATACTGTTTTCACGCGAGCGATGTCGCGCTTCACCCCGCCGAGAAGGTGAGACTGATTCAGCTGACCTGTCGCCTTACGCATGCGCAGGTTGAACTGCTCCTTCAGGAGGTCGATCAGCTCTTTGTTCAGCTCCTCGACTGACTTTTCACGCAGCTCTGTTGCTTTCATCACATCACCGTCCTCGTTACGAAGGTGGTCTGTACCGGCAGTTTGGCCGCCGCGAGAGTGAAGGCTTCGCGCGCTACGTCTTCAGCAACGCCTTCCATCTCGTAGAGCATACGGCCTGGCTGGATTTCGGCCACCCAATACTCGACAGAACCCTTACCTTTACCCATTCGAACTTCAAGCGGCTTACCGGTGATCGGCTTGTCCGGGAATATCCGGATCCAGATCTTACCGCCCCGCTTGATGCGACGAGTCATGGTACGACGCGCTGCCTCAATCTGGCGCGCAGTTATACGCCCACGGCTGGTCGCCTTCAATCCGTATTCACCGAAGCTCACCTTGTTGGCGCGGTGAGCAAGACCGGTGTTACGGCCTTTCATTACCTTGCGAAATTTGGTGCGTTTTGGTTGCAGCATAAGAGTGCCCCTTTACTTAGAACCTTTCTTCCCAGAGGCTTTCTTGTCAGCACGGACCTGCTCCATACCACCAAGAATCTCACCTTTGAAGATCCATACCTTGACGCCGATTACGCCGTAAGTGGTATGCGCTTCATAGGTTGCGTAATCAATATCTGCACGCAGAGTGTGCAGAGGTACACGACCTTCGCGATACCACTCGGAACGCGCGATTTCAGCACCCCCGAGACGACCGCCGACCTGAATCTTGATACCCTTGGCACCCTGGCGCATGGCGTTCTGAACCGCACGCTTCATAGCGCGACGGAACATCACACGACGCTCCAACTGGCCGGCAACGTTTTGCGCTACCAGGCGGGCATCCAGATCCGGCTTGCGGACTTCTTCGATGTTGATGTGCACGGGCACACCCATCATCTCGCCAACTTCACGACGCAGACGATCAACATCTTCACCCTTCTTACCGATAACAATACCGGGACGGGCAGTATGGATCGTGATTCGGGCGTTCTGAGCAGGGCGCTCGATCACAATCTTGCTGACAGACGCCTTGACCAGACGCTTGTCGAGGAACTCGCGAACCTGAATATCATTCAGCAGGTTCTTGGAGTATTCCTTTTTGTCGGCATACCAGACTGAGTTGTGCTCTTTGATCACACCCAGGCGAATGCCGGTTGGATTTACTTTATGACCCATCTGAGCATCTCCTACTTGTCGGCGACCTTGACGGTGATATGACAGGTGCGCTTGAAAATACGGTCAGCGCGCCCCTTGGCTCGAGCTTTGATTCGCTTGAGCGTCGGACCCTCATCCACCATCACGGTGGAAACCCGCAGTTCGTCAACGTCCAGACCTTCGTTGTGCTCAGCATTGGCGATGGCAGACTCAAGAGCTTTCTTGATGACTGTTGCCGCCTTTTTTGGGCTGAAAGTCAGAATGTTCAGGGCGTCCTCAACAGCCTTGCCGCGTACTTGGTCAGCGACAAGACGTGCTTTCTGAGCTGAGAGGCGAGCGCCCTTATACTTGGCTGCTACTTCCATTTCTATTACCTCACAATCAGCGTTTAGCTTTCTTGTCGGCCGCATGACCACGATAAGTACGCGTTGCCGCGAACTCACCCAGCTTATGCCCAACCATATCTTCGGTGACATAAACCGGCACGTGCTGCTTGCCGTTGTGGACTGCAATGGTCAGGCCTACCATCTCCGGAAAGACTGTTGACCGGCGGGACCAGGTTTTGATCGGCCGCTTGTCGTTAGCTTCCAGAGCTGCCTCGACCTTCTTCAACAGATGCAGGTCTATAAAAGGACCTTTCTTCAAAGAACGTGGCACAGCAATTACCTCTATGTAGTCGTTTACTTGGCCGAACGACGACGTACTATCATCTTGTCAGTACGCTTGTTCTTACGAGTCTTATGCCCTTTGGTCGGAACACCCCACGGAGTAACCGGGTGACGCCCGCCAGAGGTACGCCCTTCACCACCACCATGTGGGTGGTCAACTGGGTTCATAGCAACACCACGTACGGTTGGCCGTTTGCCGCGCCAGCGTGATGCACCCGCTTTACCAAGCTGCTTGAGGCTGTGCTCGCTGTTGGACACTTCACCCAACGTTGCGCGACAGTCTACAAGCACCTTTCGCATTTCACCTGAGCGCAGGCGGATGGTGGCATAAGCACCTTCACGCGCTACCAGTTGTACGGATGCGCCCGCGGAGCGAGCCAACTGGGCACCTTTGCCAGGCTTGAGTTCGACGCAGTGGATCACGGAACCGACCGGAATATTCCGGAGCGGCAACGTACTGCCCACCTTGATCGGCGCGTCGATACCGGAACGCACTGGATCACCAATCTGCATACCCTTGGGAGCGATAATGTAACGACGCTCGCCATCGGCATACTTCACCAGTGCAATGTGCGCAGAGCGGTTCGGATCGTATTCGAGGCGCTCAATAACTGCCGGAATACCATCTTTGGTCCGCTTGAAATCGATAACACGGTAGTGCTGCTTGTGGCCACCACCAACGTGACGGGTAGTGATGCGACCAAAATGGTTACGACCACCCGATTTACTCTTTGTTTCCACCAACGGCTCGTAAGGGCGCCCTTTGTGCAGATCCGGGTTGTAAAGCTTTACAACGTGACGGCGTCCGGCAGATGTTGGTTTGGTTTTGACGATCGGCATATTACGACCCCTTTACCTTATTCCACATCCAGAAAATCGATGTCCTGACCTTCAGCCAGCTTTACATAAGCCTTACGAATGTCATTACGCTTGCCGAACCCGCGGATAGTGCGCTTGAGCTTACCCTTACGGTTCAGAACCTGAACACCTTCGACGGTGACGTTGAACAACTGCTCAACGGCTTTTTTGATCTCGGGCTTGGTGGCATCCGGGGCTACCCGGAAAACAACCTGGCCATGCTCGGCCACCAGAGAAGCTTTTTCGGATACGTGCGGCCCAAGCAGGACCTTGTATATGCGTTCCTGATTCATCCCAGCATCTCCTCGATCTTCTTCAGAGCGGGAACCGTGACCACGACACTCTCGTACGCGACCAGGCTAACCGGATCCAGGCCCGCAACATCACGCACGTCAACGTGCGGAATGTTACGCGAGGCCAGATGCAGGTTCTGCTCGACGCTATCGGAAAGAATCAGCGCGTTGGTCACACCGATATCCTTCAGCTTGGCGCTAAAGGCCTTGGTCTTGGGGCTATCGACGCTCATGTCGTCAACCACAACCAGGCGCTCCTGACGGACCAGCTCGGAAAAAATAGAACGCATGGCCGCACGGTACATCTTGCGATTTACCTTCTGCTCAAAGCCACGGGGCTTGGCAGCGAAGGTTACGCCACCGGAGCGCCAGATCGGGCTGCGGATGGTGCCGGCACGGGCACGACCTGTACCCTTCTGACGCCAGGGCTTCTTACCACCACCGCTGACTTCGGAACGCGTCTTTTGAGCCTTGGTGCCCTGACGGCCAGTTGCCATGTAAGCAGTAACCACCTGGTGAACCAGCGACTCGTTAAAATCTTTGGCGAATGCGGCATCGGATACAGAGATCCCTTTGCCGCTACCTGTAATAGTCAATTCCATCGCACCGCTCCTCAGGCTTTAACTGCAGGCTTGATGACAACATCGCCGCCAGTTGCGCCGGGGACGGCACCACTTACCAGCAGCAGGTTGCGCTCGGCGTCGACACGGACGATCTTCAGGTTCTGCACAGTCACCTGCGCATTGCCCATCTGGCCCGCCATCTTCTTGCCCTTGAATACCTTACCCGGAGTCTGGTTCTGACCAATGGAGCCCGGAGCACGGTGAGAGAGGGAGTTACCGTGGGTAGCGTCCTGCATGGAGAAATTCCAACGCTTTACGCCGCCCTGAAAACCCTTACCTTTGGACTGGCCGGTGGCATCAACCATCTGACCGTCTTCGAAGATGGAAGCAGTAATTTCGCCGCCGGCGGCCAGCTCTTCGCCTTCGCCATCAGACAGACGGAATTCCCACATACCACGACCGGCTTCGACACCCGCCTTGGCATAGTGACCTGCTTCACTCTTGGTGACGCGAGAGGAGCGACGAACGCCCACAGTGACCTGAACAGCCCTGTAGCCATCGCTTTCAAGAGTCTTGAGTTGGGTAATGCGATTGGGTTCAACCTCGATTACCGTTACGGGCAGCGCCTGCCCGTCTTCCGTAAAAATACGGGTCATACCGGCCTTACGACCGACAACACCAATTGCCATGTTTCACCTCTTAAGTGTACGGGGCTCTCACCCTCTATGGCCTTATGACAGTTACACAGACTAATACCGGGCGGTATTAGCCGAGGCTGATCTGAACGTCTACACCTGCTGCCAGGTCCAGCTTCATCAAAGCATCTACTGTCTTTTCCGTCGGCTCAACAATGTCAAGCAAACGCTTGTGAGTACGAATTTCATACTGATCGCGCGCGTCTTTGTTGACGTGCGGGGAGATCAGAATAGTGTACTTTTCCTTCCGCGTCGGCAGAGGGATAGGCCCACGCACCTGAGCGCCGGTCCGCTTAGCGGTATCGACAATCTCCTGCGTGGACTGGTCGATCAGGCGATAATCAAACGCCTTCAACCGGATTCGAATCTTTTGGCTTTGCATGATGCACCAAACTCCACTCGTAGCAGCTACTTAGTTAGCCGACCTTCAAAAAAAGGAGCCGCATTGTATGCATAATACCCAACCCTGTCAACAGGGATCCTGATTGACCGGGACGGGGGAGCGTTGCGACTGAAACAGAAAAAGGGGCTGATGAATCAGCCCCTTTTTCCCGATCGAACGAGCAGATTACTCGATGATCTTGGAGACCACGCCGGCACCAACGGTACGGCCGCCTTCACGAA
>NZ_CAMPJO010000012.1 GCF_946886895.1 uncultured Marinobacter sp.
TTGTGGAGATGATGAATCAGAGCTTAGGCACCTGTCCAAATTTCGGGGTCCACTTCAATTGGCTGGTGCCGACAACCATCATTTGCTAACGTGCAAACGGTCCAGGAGGACGTTATCCGTTAGTGAACAAAAGGAATTGGACCATGGATCACAGTGACCGTGAGTATGTCTCTGCTGCCATCAACTTTTTCTGGGGCGATGGCACTGCCTCACCTGAATCCGTCAATGAACGATCCGCAGAGGTCGTCTATACCGCAGTATCGGAGTCGCAATCGTGCTCAGCATCTATGGACCTGGTACCCAGGCCCACCGGTGGTAAGCCCGGGATTTCCTATATCGTGAAGCAAGTGGCGGGTATTGGTAAAAATATCGCTTCCGGCAACGAGAAGATTTATTACATCTGCAAGCTTCAGGTCAGCCAGAACTTCCGCTCTGAAATCCACATGGCATTAAAGGGAATTTGATATGTTCAAGATTTTATTGGCTGCTGTTTCTTTGAGTTTGTCCTTTGGCGTTCAGAGCGGTGATCACGTCGAACTCGTGTATTCCGAATTGAGATTCAGCATTCCCGCAGGCTTCACTGTTGTTGGTGATATTGGCGACAGCCAGAACATGCTGATCTTCCGGTATGGTGATGAGCCCGGTAAACAGTTTCTGGCGTTCGCGGACATGACCGACGATCAAACGGTGGATTACGGCTGCCCCGCAGGCGCGTTCTTTAAGGCTGTTTTTTTTGAGACAACTGCAGCCGAGTGTGATCAAACGTTGATCCAGGCTATGCAGGAGAATTTTGTCGTTGGCCGAAAGGTGGACACCTGGTCAAAGGATACCTATTCCCTCGCCTACTCCAGCCACGGGGACAAGGCCTTCCTGTTTGTTATTGGCGATGATGCAAAGCTGCTCAAGATCGACTCCGATTTTCTTGATGGCGAGTCCCTCAAACGCATTGCTGACGACATTTAGCGCCAGGGAATATGAACTCTACCTCTGATTCGCTAATCGAAGTTACCGTTGCGTTCTGGGGACCCAACAGGACATGCTCCAATGCCCCAAACAACTGCTAGCCTGTTACTGACGGAAGCATTTGTGGAGGCGAGACCCATGCCCTACAGCAGCAATTCAGAATTGCCGGCGAGTGTACGCAACAACTTGCCAGGCCATGCCCAGGAGATCTATCGCAAAGCGTTCAATTCCGTCTGGGATGAATACAGCGATCCCGAAGACCGCCGGGGCAATGCCGGCCGGGAAGAGACGGCCCATAAGGTGGCCTGGGCGGCAGTAAAAAAGGAATACCACAAGGAAGGCGACAAGTGGGTGAAAGGTTAAATGTGAAACCGACAGTTAACTTGGGCCCCACCTATTTTTGAAGAACGCCCGGCACGGGGCTGAGGCGTGCACAGAATAAGGAACCATTGATGAATGGCGAATGCCTCTGCGGCCAGGTCTCATTCCGGGTGACCGGCGCCCTGCCCGACTTTTACCAGTGCCATTGTTCCCTGTGTCGCAAGGTCACGGGATCGTCTGCCAACGCCGCGACTTTCGTTCACCAGAAGGCTTTCCGTTGGCTGTCCGGGGAGGCGCACATCCGCACCTATAGTAAGCCAACCGGGTACCGCTCTGACTTTTGCGGGGAATGTGGCAGCCCGGTGCCTAACCCTCTCAGAAACACGGATCTGGTGTGGATTCCGGCGGGGCTGCTGGAGGATGCGGGCAACGCCCGGGTTCGGGTTCATCTTCACACAGGCTCCATTGCCACCTGGGCACGGGAATCAGAGAATTGCGTTAGGCTGGAGGGCGGTCCGGAGAGCCTGGATGCCCTGTATCGAATCCTTGAGCAGTACGGCGAAAAACAATGCACCCAGTCCGGGCCACTTTAATTGTCGTCCTGTAGATCCGACAACAGGATGACTCGATCCGCCGACGCAATCGTTTCTTTTCGGTGGGCAACCATAACTCGGGTTATGCCCATGGCGGCGATATTGCTGCTGACCTTTTTCTCCAGTTCGTCATCAAGATGGCTGGTTGCTTCATCTAGAAACAGGATAGTGGGATTGCGATAAAGCGCGCGGGCGATCAATATACGCTGTTTTTGGCCACCCGATAGCACGGTGCCCATGTCGCCTACCAACGTGTTGTATCCCATTGGCATTGAAGCAATGTCTTCATCGATACCGGCCATGGCCGTTGCTTTTCTCATCTGAGCCTCATCGGGCTCAGTGCTGAAAAATGTTATGTTGTCATGCAGTGAGCCGGAAAAAAGCTGATCGTCCTGCATCACAACTCCGATAGCATCACGATAGCGCCCCAGGCCGAAATGACCAATCGGTTGGCCGTCGATGCTGACATCGCCTTCGGTCGGTTTTAGAAGGCCTATCAGTACTTTCATGAGAGTGGTTTTCCCACACCCGGAAGGACCGGTTAACGCAACGGATTCACCCGGATTGATACTGAACGACAAGTTTTGAAAAATCGGGGTCTCCATTTCTGAGTAACTGAAAGTCAGTCCTTTAACATCGATTTGGCCGACAGACTTTGTCTCCGTTTCACTGTCAAAACCGAGGTTCTCTATCTCAGTCAATGCGATGTCGGCAATACGGTCCCGGTGTAATCCAAGCAAAATGATTTGTATGATTGCCTCGATGAAGCTGGCAGCCTTCTCCTCGAAATTGCTTTTCCAGCTTATAATGGCAAACAGTACACCAATTGTTAATTCCCCCTGTATAATCAGCTTCGCACCGACCCATATTACAATGACGTTTAGCACGCCGAACAAAAGTGTATTTACACCTTCTAACCAGATCTCTAACCGGTTGACCCGAATCTCACTGTTTATGGCGTCGGCTGTTCTGTTCTGCCAGCTGATTTCTCTGTCTTGCTCACCGCGCATGATTTTTATGCTTTGGTTACCGCGTACCGTCTCAAGAAAATTGCTGTCTCGTTTGGCGGTATCGATGATTTGGGCTTCAGAGCGCCTGCGCAGTGCATTGAAGGATCCGAGCCGAATGAGAGCATACAAGAAAGTTGCTGCAAGGATAATAAATGCCAAGGTTGGGCTGTAAAGAAAGAGTAGTCCCAGTGTAATAACGATCATTACACCGTCAATCAGTGCCGCAAGGACACTGCCGGTAATCGTGTCGTTCACTGAGTCCATAGAGCTGAACCGCGACTGAACATCACCGACATGTCGCAGTGCAAAAAACTGATGCGGCAGGTAGATCATATGGCGAAACAACCGAGCTGCCATTCTGAAATTCAGGGTTTTACTGAAGTAGAGTAATAACCAGGATCGAAATACTTCTGCCACGGTAGTCAATACAGCAACGATTAAAAAACCAATACCGATAATGGTCAGCATGCTGCTGTCCGCACTCGCTAGTGCGGTATCTGTTACAATCATTATCATAAAGGGCGTCAGGAGAAGCAGGCCCTGAAGAACGAGTGACACCAGGAGAATTTGTGCAATTAAGCCTTTCATACCCGTTAGGGGAGGAATAAGACTCCGGAACGATAGAGGGTTACGTTCATCCTTCTTGACAAACTTGTCACCTGGTCTGAGTTCAAGTGCGACACCGGTAAAATGCTGATCAAACTCCTTTCGGGAAAGGTTGAGTATGCCTCGGGCAGGGCAATGTATGCATATGCCAGATACGTTTACTGACTTTAAAACCACGAAGTGATTCATGTCCCAATGCAGAATAGCGGGTAGAGCGAGTTCGCTGATAACATTACTCTCAAGCTTTAATGGTCTAGGGATAAATCCCAGTGACACCGCTATATTCATTACTTGTAATAAGGTGGAGCCTTTGAGTGATATTGGGTGCTTTTTTCGCAATGTCTGAAGGTCAATGCGGTGACCATGATAATTAGCGACCATGGCCACACAGGCCAGCCCACACTCAGACGCCTCCGATTGCTGAATGACAGGTAAGCCTTGAGAGGAAGAAAAGCGTAGCTTCAGGGTCATGGGGTTTGCAGCCTTGCTCGTAGGCGGTAGAGGGGGTCAAGCAGCCATTCGTGAATTCGAAGGCTGTCAAGCATGATGTCAGCGCGTAGCGTCATGTCAGGTCTGAGACGAATGGGCACTCCCTGATTGGTCTTCAGTGGATCATCCAGTTCGACGGTCACAGGGTACATGGTCGCGCCCTGCGGGAAAGAAAAAGGGGCATCCAGGTCCTGGGCGGACAGCGCCGCGCTCCCAATAGCGACAACTCGTCCCATGCCATTACCGAATCTCTGATACGGAAACGCATCGTATTTGAGACGCACGTGCTGCCCGACTTCGATGAACCCGATGGCATCCGGTGGCACATATATGGTGGCCTCCAGATCGTTCAGACTGGGTCGCAAGATCGTGACCATATCGTTGGCATTTAAAAGTTGGCCGAATTGAGGCGGAGCTACACTGACATAGCCGGAAACGGGCGCCTTGATCAGGGTGACGGACGCTGCGGTCAACTTCTGAAGCTGAGCTTCGTAGTCCAGCTTCAATTCTTGTAA
Organism: uncultured Marinobacter sp.; assembly: GCF_946886895.1. Next base: position 4,498 of record NZ_CAMPJO010000012.1, read on the forward strand.
CTCTTTGACTTCAATTTGATGTGTGATGTGTAATAATCCGAGTTCCTCTTCAAGCTCTCGGCGCTCCGTCCGGAGGGTGGTAAGCTCCCCCTTGAGTTGCAGTTGTTCGTCCAGTTGCACGAGATGATCCAGCCGCGCGCCATCAACCTCATCTACTGTATTCAAGCGACTTTTTCGGTTTCGGGTAGCCCGCTCCAGCCTCTCGCCAGTCAGCGAGCGTTCGCGGGCATTCAAATCAAGACGGGCCGCAATTTGTGTTTCGCGAATCTCCAGTCGGTTAATTCTGTTTTTGATGCGTAATTTCTGAAGCGATTGCTTGGCTTGTATGAGCTTGGCCTTTTGGGCCAAGGCTTCTAACCGCTGGGAAATGTTTTCAGTTTCTAGTTGGCTGTTGGTGCCCAGTTCACTGGAATACCGAGGACGCTCGATTCTCGCTATGGTCGCGCCAGCGGGGATTTTTTGGCCTAACTTAACGTTAATCTCCTGCACCACTCCGCCAGCGGACGCCCGTATGACTGACTGCCCCGACTTTGGGACCAGAACACCGGCAACAACCTCCGTACGGGTGTACTCCCCAAAGTAAAGATATAATCCAATAATGGTTGCTATAAATAGCAGGACAGCGGACGTCAGCAGCATACCGGGTGTCGTCAGGTTGATCGTTTCGCCAAATCCCGTGTCTACAAAAGACTCTTGTGATTGCCGACGGAACAGCTCATCGCGCATGGGGCACTTTCCGTTAATCCTACAGCTACTTGTAATGACGAAAAAAAAATACTACTTTCGTCAGGAGACAGTCGTGTGTTGAGGGTTGTGATCGCGAGGACGAAACAAAGAACCGATGTTGAATCGGCAGTCGACCGTTATGCAATCGGCAGATATTAAAAGAGGATTCCCGTTGGCGCGGGAATCCTCCCACACTAGTTAGTGTTTAAGGATAAGCGCTATCACTACCCTTTGTTTCTGTCCCTGAAGTGTTTGACCAGGCCAACGATTGAACTCGCTGCCGTGATGAGGGCGAACCATATGACCCCGCCAGACACTTCTTTGCACTCTTCGACGGTCAGTTCGCGCATGTTGCCGCGATGATCTTGCGTTTTTGATACAGAGTTTTTCATATTGTGGTGCTCCAATTGAATTGAACTTGAGATGATGTAGTGCCTGAGCGGCGATGCCACGCCGCTCAGGCACGTAAAAAAATATAGCATGGATTAATCTGGGTGCTTCGGGGGTGATTGGGGAGTACGGTTTTTTCGTATTGACAAAAAAGTTAATTAAATCAAATCGGTAAATGTTGCAAATTTTTGACAATTGTCAATTTTCCTGGTTTTCGAACTTTGGCACTGAATGTACTCTGAAGAGACCTCATAATTTAGTGAAATCAACTATTTTTTCTCTGATTTCGAAGAATTTTTCTATGGATAAGGGTGCCAGATGGAGTGTCGGCGAACGGAATTTTACAGGAACACGCTCAGGCTGGTTTCGCGACTGAGCACGTAGTTCAGTGCTTTGGTCAGTGGGTCACTGGGCAGCAGTCATCCACACTGGAGCCGAGGATGGTGCGCATGGATTTCAATTGGGGGCTCATAGCGCCACAATTCCTTCAAAACCACACAAGAAGACGCCATCTCTATGACGGAATCCAAACAGGTCACCGGCCTCTCACCAGACCATCTTCCTTACATTGAAGACCATCTTGACCGTCGCTATATCCAGCCGGGGAAATTGCCCGGCGCGCTGACACTGGTGGCCCGGCGTGGGGAAATTGCCTATCTGAAAGCTCAGGGGCTGATGGATGTGGAGCGCAACAAGCCGGTTTGCCGGGATACGGTTTTTCGCATTTATTCGATGACCAAGCCGATCACGTCTATCGCCATGATGCAGCTCTATGAGCAGGGGCGGTTTTTGCTGGATGATCCCGTGCACAAGTATATTCCGGCCTGGAAAAACCTGCGGGTTTACAAAAGCGGTGTCTATCCCAACTTCCTGACCACACCCGCAACCAGCACCATGACCATTCGCGACCTGTTCACGCATATGTCAGGCCTGACCTACGGGTTTATGAACCGCACCAACGTTGACGCTGCCTACCGGGAGCTGAAGCTGGATGGCAGCCGGAATATGACGCTGGAAGCGCTGATCGATCAGCTTTCGGAACTGCCATTGGAATTCTCACCGGGTACCGCCTGGAACTATTCGGTCAGCACGGATGTGCTGGGCTACCTGGTGCAGTTGCTGGCCGATAAACCGTTTGATGAGTATCTGCGCGAGCATATCTTTGAACCTTTGGACATGCCCGACACCGGTTTCCAGGTTCGTGACGATCAGCTTGACCGCTTCGCCGCCTGCTATCAGTACGATCCCGCCGATCAGTTCAAGCTGCTGGACGATCCGCAAACGTCCCCTTTCCGTCACGAGAGGAAGTTTGTCTCTGGCGGCGGCGGGCTGGTTTCCACGATTGATGATTATTTCCACTTTGCCCAGGCACTCTGTCAGGGCGGCGAGTTTGGCGGGCGGCGGATTATTGGCCGAAAGACCCTGGAATTCATGCGCCTCAACCATCTGCCGGGCAATCAGGACCTGCCAGGCCTCTCCGTCGGCGCGTTCAGCGAGACACCTTATGCCGGGAGTGGCTTCGGGTTGGGCTTTTCGGTAAAGACTGACGTCGCCAAATCCCAGATCAACGGATCGATCGGTGAGTATGGTTGGGGTGGCCTGGCAAGCACCAACTTTTATATCGATCCTGTGGAGGAACTGGTGGTGATCTTCATGACGCAACTGATCCCCTCATCGACCTACCCGATCCGTCAGGAGTTGCGGGCGATTGTTAATGGCGCGTTGGTGTAACGGTGTTCAACAACCTTGAGGAGACGAACCCGTGTCCCGAATGATTTTCGTATATCTGCCTGTCGCCGACCTTTCACCTTCCAATACTGGAATCAGAGTCCTGCCATTGGAACGACCGGGTGGTTATCTTTAATCGGGAAGGCGAAAGTCCACCTCATCCATTGCCTCGGCAACGAAATCGAGAAAGGCCCTGACGGCAGGTAACAAGCCGCGACGCGAAGGGAACACGGCGTGGAATATTCCTCCGCGAGGCCGCCAGTCCGGCAGGACACTGACGAGTCGCCCTTCAATTAAGTCCCGCCCTCCTATGATCAAAGGCATTTTTACAACCCCCAAACCTCCCAGAGCAGCCTGGCGCAGCGTGAATACGTCATCGGTTACCAGTCTTGGCCTATGATGAACTTGCATCGAAGCTCCTGCCGGGCCATCCAAACACCAGATGTGCTGGCCATTCCACTGTTCAAAATCGATGCTCGGATACTGAGCCAGATCGTCTGGATTTAAAGGCTTTGGATATTGCTCAACAACGCTTGGCGCCGCCATCAGGCATTGAGGGCTCTTGGACAGAACTTTCATCGTTAACCCGCTGTCTTCAAGTGGAGGAAAGCGGACACGAAAGGCGATATCCAGGCCTTCCTTAACAACATCCACTCAGCGACTGGTGGCGTCCATCTCGATCTTTACCTCCGGATACCGCCGCATGAACTCCACAACCAGCGGCGCGACGAGAAAATAAATCAACCCTGGAGGGCAACTTATCCGGATAGAGCCCTTTGGTTCCGAGTGTGATCGATCAATCACTTCCTGTGCTGCTTCAGCTTGCACCAACATCGCTTCGCAATGCCGGTAATACTCTTTCCCCAACTCAGTCACGCTGAAGGTTCTGGTTGATCGGTTGATCAGGCGCGTATCAAGCCGATGCTCCAGCTCTGCAATACGCCGGCTCAATTTGGACTTGGGCACGCCCAGCGCTCTGCCCGCTGGGGCGAATCCGCCGTGATCCACCACTTTTACAAAGTAATAAAGATCATTGAGGTCCTGCATCTCTCGATTGTCCTATTTTTGGAACTCAGAGTGTGAATTATGTGACTACTCAAACTTTTTTGTGCCAGCTATTGTCAATAAACAGACACTAACTGACGCCGGCAGGAGGATCCCAATGAAAAAGATTTTGACCACTTACAGCCCTCCTCACGGCCACTGGGTAGGAAACGGCTTTCCAGTACGGACGCTGTTTTCATATGACCGAATGGGGGCAAGTAACATCACCCCCTTTCTGTTGCTGGATTATGCTGGCCCCGCGACGTTTTCGTCTACCACGGGTAAACGAGGGGTAGGTCAGCATCCCCATCGCGGCTTTGAGACTGTCACTATCGTCTACCAAGGTGAGCTGGAGCACCGAGACACTTCCGGCGGTGGCGGAACCATTGGTGAAGGTGACGTGCAATGGATGACTGCAGGTGCAGGCATTGTTCACGAGGAGTTTCACTCCAGACAGTTCTCTGAGACAGGCGGACCGCTGGAAATGGTCCAGCTTTGGGTGAACCTGCCTGCTGGCGCAAAGAGTACGCCGGCGGCCTATCAAACCTTGCTCAACACCGAGATACCAAAACTCAGTCTGGGCACCAACACCGGCGAACTTCGGGTAATTGCCGGGGAGTACGAGGGCCACCGTGGGCCAGCAAAAACCCATACCCCCATCAACGTGTGGGACCTGAAGCTGGAACCTGGCGCACATATTACGATTCCGGCACCACAGGGACATACCTCCATGGTTGTGGCGCTCAGCGGTACGGTTTTGGTTAACCAGTCCGAGGTGCTCCGAGACGCTGAAATCGCGAGCCTGGAACGAGATGGGCAGGACCTCACGCTCGTATCGAATAACGACGCGCGTGTGTTGATTCTGACTGGCAAACCCATTGAGGAACCGGTCGTTGGGCACGGTCCATTTGTGATGAACACAGAGGAGGAAATTCAGCAAGCCATTATGGATTTCCAAAGCGGACAATTCGGCTTGCTTGATCGTTAGCCATTGTCCCTGCGCTAGCGATACGTCGGGCCGGTCCGCCGGCCCTTAAATCAGAAGATACGAGGAGAACTATCATGGCCTTTGAGTACAAGCGTTTGGACAAAGACGACGTAGCCCTGCTGATGGTCGACCATCAGGCGGGACTGCTCTCGCTCGTTCGGGATTTCTCCCCCGACGATTTCAAGAACAACGTGCTGGCTCTGGCAGACATCGCGAAGTTCTTCAACATCCCCACCATTCTTACCACCAGCTTCGAGGATGGTCCGAATGGTCCCATGGTCCCGGAGATCAAAGAAGCCTTTCCCGATGCGCCTTACTTCGCTCGCCCAGGGCAAATCAACGCCTGGGATAACGAAGATTTCGTGAATGCGGTGAAAGCGACAGGGAAAAAACAGCTTCTCATCGCAGGAGTTGTGACAGAAGTATGTGTAGCCTTCCCTGCCCTGTCGGCAATTGAAGAAGGTTTCGATGTTTTCGTGGTGACGGATGCCTCCGGTACCTTCAACCCAGTGACACGTGACGGTGCGTGGAGCCGGATGCAGGCTGCCGGAGCACAGCTTGTTAACTGGTTCGCCGTGGCAGGCGAACTGCATCGCGACTGGCGTAACGACATCGAGGGCTTCGGCGGTATCTTGGCGAGTCACCTCCCCCACTACTCAAATTTGATGCAGAGCTTTGCGTCGCAGCAGAAGTAACGTGCAGAACGCACACCCTCACATGGTGAGGGTGTGCCTTTTGTAGCGAACTGGCTATTCCGATAGATATTGGAGGCTATGATGTGTATCACGATGGCCTGATGTTTGGGCTTGTCCCAGACGATATACTGTATTTGAAGGTCGGTGCGTCGCTTCGGGCCAGGAAGCCAACAGCAACAGCCAACGAGTCCCAAACTCAGGCGTGGCTCAACGCGTTGCTGGAATCCACGAATCATCAGGTATTTGTGGCCGTTTCCGATAGCTCAGTGGTGGGCTGGGCCGTCGCAGAAAGACGCATATCCCTCAGTGAGCTATATACGGCCGAAATAACCGGGCTAATCGTGAGCTCCAGTGTCCGACGTGGCGGCGTTGGCCGGTTGCTCGTTCACGCTGTCGAGGATTGGTCACGCACGGAGGGGCTCACACGGGTTGTGGTGAGATCCAATGTGAATCGTTCGGAGTCTCATGAGTTTTACCCATCTGTCGGTTTTGAGCTTACCAAGACAGCCCATGTTTATGTGAAAGATCTCAACGGGTGCAACAAACCAAGGGATAACGGATGCGAAAAAACATCCTGATTACCGGTGCCAGTACCGGCCATCAAGGCTTCATTTCCTCAGCTATACTCACCTGTGGCAAATACCAAGGAGGAAATGACATGAACAGGATAGCAGGTACCCTATTTTCAGCTCTGTTGATGGCACCAGTCGTCACGTTCGCAGAGTCCATGGTGTCCGAAGCCCCGGCCAATGCCGAGGTGTATTTCATTCAACCATCCGATGGTGCAACCGTCGACAAAACCTGCAGAGTGGTGTTTGGTCTTCGGAATATGGGCGTCGCGCCTGCGGGCGTCGAGAAAGAATCTGCCGGCCATCACCATTTGCTGATCGATACCGACGTACCTGCTGATTTGAGCAAGCCGCTTCCCGCCACGGATCAGGTCAAGCATTTCGGGGGCGGGCAAACTGAAACCGAGATTACACTGCCGCCCGGCAAGCACACCCTTCAGTTATTACTGGGCAATTACGCGCACGTGCCGCACAAGCAGCCGGTTGTCTCTGAGCAGATCACGGTTACGGTGGAATAACCGATGGAAGTCTCGATCCAGCAGGGATTTAACTGCTGTTCAGTCAAGAGCGTCTGAAGACGGTTATCCCGTACCAAACTTTTGTGTCGAGCATCATTCACAAATACATTTCGGACTCTTTACTAGACCTCACAGATAACAAGAAAATGCGGCCAACGCAAAAACGCGCGGCTGATTTGAGCGTTGGCATCATGCTGTAGTTCCGGGCCGGGTATCTGTATGCGCCCGGCCCGGGAGCCGTGGATTTACTTCATGTGCTTGTCAAAGTCGGTGGCGCCAGTCAGAACTCCCCGTTCTCGTGCCGCCGGGCAATCTCCTTGAATAAATCGAACAGCCCGTCTTCGAACAGCCAGGGATCGCCCATTTCGAACATTTGGCAAAAAGGACCATCTGGCGGGATAGTGGAATGTTCGATGCGATTGAGATTGTCGAATGAATACCCGGGAGTGTGTTCGCCCCCGAACCAAGCGCCCCGTGTGACTCCTAGAGTTTCGCCATTCACTTCACCACGCATATTGAACTTGTCGCGAGGCACAGCATTAGCATGGTCTGGCGGCAAAAAGAAGCGTTCAACGGTGTCCACGAACCAGCGAACTCCTGCAATCGGATATTCGTATTGCCGAATAGCACTTCGTCCAGTTTGTCCTTTCCTATCGGGTAATTGAACTTTCTTGTTTACAATCAGGTGGCCGTCATGAACACAAAAATGCCAGACTTTTGGGGAGGTTCCACTTCTTGCTCTGTCAGTGCTTACCCCCACTTTCACACAGCCTTTCGGCAGCGAACCTGGATCGATGAAGGGCCAAGGCGGCAGTTTCGGATAACTCATGTTATTCTCCAAATTCAAGCGGGGTTAGATCAACGATTTCGACATAGGCTTCCGGCCCACCCTCGCCGCCGTTGGTCATGGTATGGAAGGTTTGCGGGTTCTTCTCCACCGTGTAGGTCTCCAGGGCGCCATGGACGACTTTGCCATCCTTCGACAAGGAAATATGCTTCGTTAGGCCGTTACCCTGAAAATGCTCATTGGCTCCGGTATCCATTTGAATCTTGAGTCGAGTCTCAATCTTCAGAATCTCTTGGGAATCAAGTCCAATATCCGCAAAATAATCCCTCCTTAGATCAGGGTCGTCCCACTCAGCCTCCCCCATCCCCTCAATAATCTTCTCATATCTGACCTGGTACTCCGGCGTCATCACCACATCCAGCAGTTCGTCTTTATCGGCGTACCGGTCCACATTCTCCCGAACATGGGCCTTGAGGTTATCGAAGGTCGGAATCAGGGTTTTCGCCCCGGCCTTCTCCGTTGCCGCGTCCTTGTCGATAATCGCCAGTCTGTACATGGCCTCGGGGTCGTATTTCACCCCCAATTGCTGAGCAATGAGCCGGGGGCAGGTATCGGAGGGTTCAATCTGGTCCAGGGTGGTGGACCAGAACCGCACCTCGCCGCCGGGGCCGGACCGCCCCAGGTTGCCGGCCATGGCGCCTTCGGGCTGTTTGTAGCCATCCACGTGCCGCTGTTCCACCAGGCGGACGATAAACCGGTCGTTGTCCAGGCCCCGGCTGGCCAGTATGGCCAGTTCTTCCTGGGTGTACTTTGGGGTGTAACCGCCACGGGTGATCAGTCGTCTACGGGAAGCGGCCAGGGCGGCCAGGGCCTCCTTGATGCTGTTAACGTCCAGGCGACGGCTGGCAAGGTCGCGTGGTCTGAGTTCCACGCCTTCGGGCCGGGTGCGGCAGGTGCTTTCGCACACGGTACCGGTGTCCACATTGTAGTGGTACCGGGTCTGGTAGGTGATTTTTAACCGTGCCGCCAGCTTGCGCAAGGTCTCTCCCAATGGAGCCAGTTTACGCAGGTAGCGGGGGGCCGCCGCTGCCAGCCCGGCACCACCGGCACTGGCGAGCAGGATGGCCAGCACGGTTTCAAAGGTCAGCCCACCGGCAAAGTAGCTGAGTTCTGTGCTGTCCTGTACCTGGGCAAGGTCGACGGCAAAGCGGCCCAGCATCTCGCGGGACTCCCGGTCGGCCAGTAACACGTTGGTGACCTCGTAGGCTTCGGCCAACTGTTCGCGGGTGATGGCGTCCGGGTCGAAGCCCAGGGCGTCGACCAGCGCCTGTTTGTTGGTCTCGTCGAAATTCTGCTTGAAGCTATCCAGCCAGGCCTGATCGGAGGCGTCCCGGGTGGCGTTCCAGGCAGATTGCAGTGCACGGCTGTAGTAGCCCAGATGGGTCAGGTTGGCGATGGCGAGATTGTTGGCGATCAACCCCACGGCACTGTCCCACAGCCCCAGGAAGCCGTGGACGAAATGAACACCGGCCTTGATCGTTAACGGCAAAGGCTCTGTCGCATCATCCAGGCGATCCGCTTCCCTGCGTTCGCGGGCAAGGATTCCGTCCATCTCGGCCTGGAGCTGGCGGCGCAGGATGTTCAGTTCTCCGGCCGGGGCGGGTTTTCCAAAGCGGACATCGACCACTGGGTCTGCCAGCCCGGTTACGTGGGCCTGGCCGGTGCTGTCCAGATAACCGGACGTTTGGCTGTTCAGGCCCTCAACCGCATAGGGTGCACCTGCCACGCCCGCGCCGTCGGGCCAGCGGTAAATCAGGTCCAGAACCTGGGCGCCTTGTGCAGGGCCGGGTTTCGGGATGGGCGATGGAGGCTGGTACTCCGGTTCAATGGCGGGCGGCAGGCTGTCACTCTTCAACGATACCGGGGCTATGCCACCCGTCGCCTTACCGTCCCAGTGATGGTTCAGGGCCTGGGTCAGGCGGGGTGGCAGGTTGGTGACCAGGGCATCCACTTCGGCACGGCGATACCGGAAGATCCCCGGGCTGGCGCCGCTGGCATCAAATAATAACCGCTCACCGGTCGCCAACTGTTCCAGTAACTCGTCCCGGTGCTGTCGCGGATCAAGGTTCTCAATGGCATCGCGGTTTGTGGTGTAGGGATTGAGTGTATGGCCAACAATCTCCACCGCGCTCATGGGGTGAACCATGGTCAGCAGAGTGGCGGGGGAACGCGGGAGGTCCGTCACATCCGTGAGACGGTAGCTCATGGGGGCATGTCCTTATGTGGCAATCAACAGGCGGCCTCCTGGCCAGCAACCGGGGCTTACCGTAGCGAATCGTTGATTGATTGGCAATGTCGTTTTGGACGGCAGACCAGGGCCTGTTCTTCCCTCAATTCCAATAGCATCCAATCATGGTAGCCTTAATGCCAACTACCTGACTGAAACAAGGCAACACCAATGCGAAAAAACATTCTGATTACCGGCGCCAGCACCGGTCTCGGGGAAGGCATGGCGCGAGCATGGGCCGCCAAAGGCTGTAATCTGGCCCTTTGTGCGCGCAGGGCCGATAAGCTGGAGGCGCTGCAGCGGGAGCTTCAGCAGGCCAACCCCAACATTCGGGTTCTGGTTCGAGGCCTGGACGTGTGCGACTACGATCAGGTGTTTGAGGTGTTCCGGGGCTTCCGGGAGGAGCTGGGCAGTCTTGACCGCGTAGTGGTTAACGCCGGTATCGGCAGTTCCCAGCCGATAGGCCGGGGGCACTTTGCCGCCAACCGCCACACCGCCGAAACCAATTTTGTGGCTGCCATCGCCCAGAGCGAGGCGGCCATGGAGATTTTCCGGGAACAGAACAGCGGCCATCTGGTGCTGATGTCTTCCGTCAGCGGTGTGCGTGGTTTCCGTGGCCCCCTGAACGTCTATGCCGCCACCAAAGCCGCCGTGGCGTCACTGGCTGAAGGCCTGCAACTGGATACCAAGGGCAAGCCGATCAACGTCAGCAACATTCTGCCCGGCTACATTCTCACGGATATTAACCGGGATACGAAAAACGCACCCTTCCGTGTGGACCTGGAAACCGGCGTAAAGGCGCTGGTTAAGGCCATCGAATCCGAAAAACGTCGCGCCTATGTGCCCTGGTGGCCCTGGACACCATTGAGTTACGTGTTGAAGTCCCTGCCCTTCGGAATTTTCTCGAGAGCCATGTAACCCGCTTGCGTCCAGGGACTTCCCCAACCCGCGCAAAGCCTGAAACGGCTTTTAGCGCACTTTTGAGAGGAACTTCTGGGTGAGCGGGTTCTGCGGATCGGTAATAACCTGCTTGGCCTCACCAATCTCGGCAATCACGCCCTGGTGGAAATAGGCAACACGATCGGAGACGTCCCGTGCAAATCCCATCTCATGGGTTACGCAGATCATGGTCATGCCCTCTTCCGCCAACAGGCGCAGGGTGTCCAGAACCTCGCCGACCAGTTCGGGGTCAAGCGCAGAGGTCACCTCATCCAGCAGCATGTAGTCAGGCTTCATGGCCAGCGCACGGGCAATCGCCAAACGCTGCTGTTGGCCGCCAGACATTTTGGTGGGGTAAACGTCCAGTTTATCGCCCAGGCCAACATGCTCCAGTTCCTTTTTGGCGATTTCAATCGCCTCTTCCTTGCTCATTTTCTTCACGATTCTGGGGGCCAGCGCCGCGTTCTCCAGCACCGTCATGTGAGGAAAGGAATTCCATTGCTGGAAGACCATGCCCAGTTTCTGGCGCAACCTGTCCTTGTTGGTCTCTTTGGCATGGACATCCACATCATCAACAAGGATTTTGCCCTTGTTGATCCTCTCGATAGCGTTAATGCAGTAAAGAAGGGTCGACTTGCCACTGCCGGAGCCCCCGATAACGCTAACGACTTCGCCTTTCTTCACATCCAGGCTGACGCCTTTCAGTACTTCAAGATCGCCAAAGGATTTATGGACATTCTGGACGCTGATCATATCGCCATTTTCCTCTCAACATACCGGCCGTAGTGGGACAGCGGGTATGAAATAATGAAGTAAAAGATACCAACACCTATCAGGATCTCGAGCGGTTGCTGGGTTCTTGAAATCAGTTGTTCCGACGTGCGCAGCAATTCCATGTAACCGATGACCGAGACCAGGGCCGAATCCTTGATCACGCTCAGTGAAACCCCCAGCCACGAGGGAAACACGGCGCGCATGCCTATGGGTAACCGGATATGGTAGAGGGTCTGCCATTTGGTCATACCCAGTGAGCGCGCTGCTGTCTGCATCGAGGGACTCACGCTCTCAAAGCCGCCACGGAACACTTCGCTCATGAAGGCCATGGTGTAGAGTGAAAGCACGATGGAACCGGCGACAAACGGCGCCAGCGGGTGACCCATGGCCCCTATGAAGGTGGAGAACAGAATAAGCTGAATGATCAGCGGAACGCTTCTGAGCACATCCAACACGCTGCCGAACAGTACGTTGACCATCCGGCTGCTCTCAGCACGGGCAAAACCCACGATAAGACCGAGAACGGTGCCCACGATAATAGCGACAACGGAAATGATGATCGTATTCCATACGCCGGTCAGGATTAAACCGCTATCGCTCCAGGAAAGGGGGGTGAATAACGAGTTCATCAGATTTCCCCCTTGAAGAGTCTGCGGGCAAGGAGCGATGACGCAAACAACACCAGTTTGGTGATAATAAAGTACATAACAGCCGCCACGATGAAGAATTCAAGCGTTCGGAACGACAGCGACTGCAGCCTCTGTGTGGTGCCAGACAACTCACTCATGCCCACCAGAATCCCCAATGAGCTCATCAGGATGGACCAGACAAACTGGTTGGTCATCGGGTGGTAAATGCGTCTCAGCATCTGCGGGAGGATGATGTACCGGTAAGCCTGGATGCTGTTCATGCCGAGAGATTTGGACGCGCTGTACTGGGTACTCGGGATCGACTGGAATCCACCCCGAAAGGTTTCAGTAAGGTAGCCCGCGTTGATAAACACCAAGGCACTCAGCACGGCAACGTAGGGGCTCAGGTGTATACCAAACGCTCCGAGGCCAAAATAGGCCATGTAGATCTGAAACAGCGCCGGCGTGTTCCGGGCAACCTCTACCCAGACCGTTGCAATATGGCAGAAGGGCTTGCTGTTGTTCATTTTGGCAATCGCCAGCAGTATGGCGATGATAACGCCCAGGAGCATAGCCAATACTGAAACGTGCAGGGTGACGAAAGCGCCATTCAATAACTCGGGCATATTCTGGAACACAACGTTCCAGTGAAATTCGTAGTCCATACCTTGGCCATTTTCTTGGAATGGAAGGAAGTTCGATCAACGCTGACGGATAGCCGTGATCAGAATTCTAAGCCAGGGCGCAGGGGAGCCAGCGCCCGGCCCGTAGACGTACCGTGGCGGCTGCCTGCCCGGCGGCCGCCCAGTCGGCGCTTACTTGTTGTCTCTCAGGGATTGGATCAGATCGGCAGGCGCATCCACACCAAAATGCTTGTTGTAGGCTGCATTCATGTTGCCATCGCGAATCTGGTGCACCAGGAACAGGTTCAGGTAGTTGATCCAGGCGAGTTCATCTCTTTTGGCAATGATGCCGACAACATCATCGTAGTTTGGAACGTAGGGCCCGGCGACAAAGTCTTCGAATTCTTCGCTCCGCAACTTGGTAGCGATGTTCGTGTTGGTTGAAATGATTGCGTCAACTTTGCCCTGGTAAAGACCAAGGTAGGCATCGTTTTCAGATTTGAAGGAAGTGTAGTTGTCCCGGCCCCAGCCCTGCTGATCGGCATAAGCCAGATATTCGGTTTCGTAGGTGGTTCCGAGAGCCGCACCCACTTTCAGGTTCTTCAGGTCTTCAAAAGACTTGATGTTTTTGTCCTTGTGGGAAATCACCTGGAACTTGAAAACGAAGTACGGATAGGTGAAGCCAACGGTCTTGGCGCGCTCGAGGGTGTCAGAAGTGGAACCGATAACGACGTCTGTCTTACCGGAAATCAGGGAGGGAATCCGGTCACCCCAGGTGAGGTTGAGAACTTTGACGTCTACGCCGAGCACTTCGCCCAGGTCGTTGCAGTAATCGACGTCGAAACCGGCCGGTTCGTTATTCTCGTCAAAATATCCCATCGGTGGGAAATCGAGAACCACACCACAGTTCAATGTGCCACGTTGAATCACGGTATCCAGCTGGTCGGCTGTTGCGCTCACGGAAGTGAACGCAGCGCAAGCAAATACCAGCGTTGCAATTTTGCGAATCATAGTCATTCTCTCTTTTTTTTGTGGGCCATAAATTGCGCAGTCCATATGCCTACACAGCGCGCGTTGTGTGTATAAAGCATACGTTGGAAATACTACCGTAGATGTTTTAGTGAAATTCCTTGAAACGTGTCAATTGACAGGACATTTTCCTAAATTTTGAAAATCAAACCGGACTTTATATGTAGAAAACCGGAGTTGACGGCCAGAAGATCAAGAAAACCATGACAGCTCTGATCTAAGTGTCGAATTTACCGGATTTTTCGGGCGCGGCGCCCTGAAAGGCGAATTCATTCGACGACAGCCTGCGTAATCGGCAGGCTATTCATCAAAATCACTGAAAGCAGAGCGATGGAATCCCGCGGCTTCTTCCGCCTCTTTCACGCCCATTTCCCGAATCTCTGGAACGTCGCCGCCCGCCAGCGTCTCGAGCACTGCGTGCACCCCTCTGGAGAGCGATGTCAGGTTATAACCGCCTTCCAGAACCAGGGCCAGCCGCCCGTCACAATGTTTTTCGGCGATGTCCTGAACGATACGGGTGATCGCCCTGAAGCCATCGTAGGTCAGGTTCAGAGCCATATCGTTACGGTGAGGATCAAACCCGGCCGAGACCAGCACAAGGTCTGGCTCAAAGTAATCGGCTGCCGGCACCAGAATCTCGCGGAAAACTTTTTCGAAGGCCACGTCGCCGGCCGTTTCCGGCAGCGGAACGTTGATGGTATAGCCCTCGCCCAGACCATCGCCAACCTCCTCAATATGACCCGAACCAGGGTAGAAAGGCGCCGCGCAATGGGTGTCAAAGAAGAGCACATCCGGATCTGCCCAGAAGATATCCTGGGTACCGTTGCCGTGGTGGGCATCCCAGTCGATGATCAGGATCCTTTCACAGCCGAGCTTGGCCTGAGCGTGGGCCGCGGCGATAGCAACGTTGTTTAGTAGGCAAAAACCACGAGCCCGCACAGGCTCGGCGTGGTGGCCGGGTGGTCGCACAAGGGCGAACGCGCTTTGACATTCCCCCTTCACAACACTTTCCACGGCTGCAATGGCGTTGCCGGCCGCCGCAGTGGCGGCATTGATGCTCTCCGGCGAGACCGCCGTCGTATCCTTGTCGAGCCAGGCACGCTTACCTGCCAGTGAAAAAATATGGTCCAGATAAGAGGTGATGTGCACTCTCGCCAGTTGTTCATAGGTAGCAGCGGATGCTCCGCTACGAAACTGAACGCCTTTTATCGGGTGCTCATCCAGGTAGGCCTTGATGGCAGTCAGCCGGCCAGGGTGTTCTGGATAACTCCATTTGAAGTCCAGCCCCTGGAGAATCGACCTCACGCGCTTTTCCACCCGGCTGGGCATGAAAGGCAGATCCACCTCCGGGTTGTGTCCGAGCATCACTTCGTCATAAAACACGTTTACACTGCGATCGCCGATCATGGCCTGTTTCCTTTTCCTATCTTTGTGATTCCGTCAGCACCTGCTTGACCACTGAGGTGAACGCCGCTGCACGAACGCCGGTGGTCTTGAACCCGAGCTTGGTCCACGCGGCCTTGGCTTCTTTGTTCGATGCGGCGTACTCGAGGATCAGCTCCGATGCATGATGCTGTTCCGCAAAAGCCACCAGATCCCGAAGCAGCGCTTTGAAAATGCCAAGATTCCGGAATTCCGGTTCCACCCAGACGTCGTCAATAATGCCCGACTTGAACTCTTCTGAACCAGACTGCTCCCAGATGCCCTGGCTTCGCCAGATATAGACATAGCCCATCCCCACAAGGCCCGCGTCGGTACTTTCCGCCACAATCAGTCGTCTATTCGGATCATCCAGTGAGGAGCGCAGCGTCTTGAGGAGGCGCTTATGCTCGCTCTCTTTCAGATCGTGTGGCGGAGCTCCGGATACATGCAGCGCCAGCCTGGCAAGAAAGCCTACCATTTCCGGAAGGTCCTTTTCCTGAGCCTCCCGGATGGCAAAGCCGTATCTGTCTGCTTTTTTTCTCCCCATACAGGACTCCCGGAAATCCGTTACACAGCGCAGGCCGAAGACTCACCTGCGTCAGGTTTTGCCTTTTGCGCTTCAGTTCATCGCCTTCCAAGCAGCTTAGCCGCATTCGAAGATAGCAACAAAACCCTGCCCCGAGCGCACCTTGGCATACACGCCGCATAAAAGGTAATGTCGATACCATCCATGCCGGAATCCTCTGCAGCCTGGCATTGCCGTGGCAGCAGGGACAGCCAACTGAGGAAACATCGCGGGAGCAAACACACATGACAGCCTTCGTAATTGGCCAGATCACCGTAAAAGACCCGGGCAAATGGGCGGAATACCGAAGCCGGGTTCCCGAAACACTGGCGCCCTGGGGCGCCGAGCTGGTGCTTCGAGGGACGCGGGCGACGGTGCTGAGCGGGCAACACCCTCACACCGATACCGTCGTCATTCGCTTCCCGGATTCGGAATCCGTGGCTGGATGGCATAATTCACCCGCCTACCAGGCACTGGTGCCGCTGCGCTCGGAGGCGGCCGACGTGGATCTGATCCGGTATGAAACCGATGCGTAGCGACGGTGTGACGCGGCTATCAACCTGAGACGATCCAGTGAAATCAGCAAGGCTCCATGGGATGATAGCGGGAGAAGCCAGCCGGGCCGTTGGTTCAGGCTGACGGCATCATTCGTTTAATGATCGGAGAACGCTATGGCAGGTGGATGGTCAAAGGATGGCGCCGTTCAGGACCAAATTGACGCAAGCGTTGACGATGCGGTGCAACGCGCCCGCAGCCAATTAGTGAGCGGTGAGAGCGCCGCCTATTGTGAAGAGTGCGACCGAGCTATTCCGGAAGCGCGCCGCAAGGCGATTCCCGGGGTTCGGCTCTGTGTTGCGTGCCAGTCTGCGCTCGAGAAGCGGGAAACCGCTTCGGGCGGCATCAATCGCCGTGGCAGCAAGGACAGCCAACTGAGGTAAAAAGGAGAATTCAGCCATGGACCCAAAAGACATCGTTGCGCAATTCATCGCCGACATCCAGGCCCAGCGCTTTGATGAGGCAAAGGACTGGTTGGTTGCCTGCGGATTTGAGTATGTGGGGCCGAATATGCGCTTCCTCGATCGGGCTGACATGCTGGCTTACCAATTCGGTATGGCAGCCATCCAGAAGGATCTGATCGTCCGCCAACTCAGTGCCGACGGTGAGCACGTGTTCGCGATCCTGGATTACCAAACCCATTTTGAACCGATCGGGGATGTACGGCTGGCCGTCTGGTTTCGTGTCCGGAACGATAAAATCCAGACGGTTGAAGCCTTTTATAATGCAGCCGTGGTTGAAAACATGCTGGGAGGCAACCTGCCTTCAGCCACTTCCCGGTAATGTCCGATATGGGTCTTCCCCTCTTTGGACTGAAATCCGGGACGGAACTATTTTCTTGGGTTTTATAGCTTTATGACAATTCCTGTTAAAAATGTAACCAGCCCCGAGATTTCCTGCTCGAACTGCCAGGCCTGTTGCTGCCGTTTAGAGGTCATGATTATTTCAGACACCGGTGTCCCTGACCGGCACATTGCTGTTGATAAATGGGGCGGTGAAACCATGTTGCGCCTGGAGGATGGCTGGTGCTCCGCGTTGGACCGACAAACGTTCATGTGCACCATCTATGAAAATCGCCCCTGGATCTGTCGGGAATTTGAAATGGGCTCCTATGAGTGCCGCGAGGAACGAAAAAACATATTGTGAGTCCCCGGCAAAGCCGGGGCAGCAGATGGAATAACGGTGCGCGGGCAACCCCTTAGCGCCGGTGCCACCGTTTTCCCAGGCCTCGTAACATCGCCCGCACAAACTCTTGCCGGGCCCGGCGCTGGTCTCGTTTTACCTGCTCAAGGTTAATGCCTCCCAGCCCATCCCGGTATCTGGGTGGTATGTTTTCTTCGAGCGAATCGTCCGCGCTCCGGTCTGGCGCCTCATGATTACCCCGGCGCGCCAGTGGGTTGCCGCCGTGAAAGTATTTCATCTCTTCTGACATCAACATGATCCTGACCTCCCCTGCGCCACGTCTGTTAGCGAGGCGCCCTGGTTTTCCGATGAGTTCAGGTACATGCTAAGCTTGTTTTTATCTGCAAACTATTCCCTGAATGTGAGAACAGACTTTGCAAAAACGAACAGAAGGAAAATCCGGAAAAGGCCCTGCCACTGCGCAGAAAATCCGAGGCAACCTCGCGTGGAACGACTTTGAGCTCGTGCTTGCGATTGCGACGACGGGCTCTCTGTCTGGTGCATCACGGGCGCTGGGCGTGAGCCACGCCACGGTTTTCCGGCGGCTGGGTGATGTTGAGCAGCGCCTGGGGGTGACACTTTTTGAACGGAGCCGAACCGGTTACCGGCCTACGCTTGCAGGGGAGGAGCTGGCAGACACGGCGCGGATTATGGACGAGGCAGCCCTGGCCGCCGAACGTAAAGTGGCCGGTCGCGACCTGGAGCCCAGTGGGGAGATCTGGACCACCACAACGGATTCGCTGCTGATGGGACTGCTGGCGCCGCTGTTCACGGAGTTCCGGCAGAAATACCCGGGCATCGTGCTGGACGTTGCGGTCTCCAACCAGTTGTTCAACCTTACACGCCGGGAGGCAGACGTCGCGATTCGTCCGTCCAATCGCCCCCCGGAGAATCTGGTTGGCCGGCCCCTGACCAAGATTGGCCAGGCCGTGTACGGGCACCGGAGCCTCGGCCTGCCCCCGGGGGCGCCCATTGAGACACTGGTCAGCCAACCCTGGATCGGAGCCGGGCCACGGCTACAGGATTCCGCGCTGGACCAGTGGATGGACACCAACGCGCTGAAGCCATCCTGTGTCTACCGCGTTGATACACTGGTCAGCATTCTCAGCGCCATTCGCTCCGGCATGGGGCTGGCCGTGCTGCCCTGTTATCTGGCGGACGATGATCCGGATATTATCCAGCTCACCGACCCCATCCCCGAGCTGGAATACGGCCTGTGGTTTCTGATGCACCCGGATCTGCGGGGGGTGGTCAGGATTCATGCCCTGATGGATTTTCTGACGGACGCCATCCGGGCTCAGAAAAAGCGACTGGCCGGGCAGTTTTTATAGTACAAATGACATCCATTGTGATGAAGGAAACAGGAGAACGCTGTGTTTGAGTGGATCGCAAGTCCGGAAGCGTGGGTTGCCCTGGCAACTCTGGTGGCCCTGGAAATCGTTCTGGGCATTGATAACATTATCTTTATCTCCATTCTGGTAGGCCGTTTGCCCGAACACCAGCGCAACAAGGCCCGGCAGATCGGCCTGGGGCTGGCCATGGGTGCGCGGCTGGTTCTGCTGTTCAGCATTGTCTGGGTAATGGGCCTTGTGGAGCCCTGGTTCAGTGTGTTTGGCCATGAAATATCCGGTCGCGACGTCATTCTGATTGTTGGCGGTTTGTTCCTACTGGCCAAATCCACCCATGAGATTCACAGTAGCCTGGAAATTGTTCACGATGACGGTGGAGAGCCCAAATTCGCCAGCTTTGGCATGGTGCTGGTCCAGATTGCAATTCTTGATATCGTATTTTCGCTGGACTCGGTAATCACTGCTGTGGGCCTGGTGGGCCACCTGTCCATTATGGTCATCGCGATTCTGGTGTCGGTTGGTGTGATGCTGCTCGCCGCCAAACCCATCAGTGAGTTTGTGGATGCCAACCCGACCATCAAGATGCTGGCGCTTTCGTTCCTGATACTGATTGGCTTCACATTGATGGCCGAGGGCTTTGATGTGCACGTGCCGAAGGGCTACATCTATTTTGCAATGGCGTTCTCGGTGGCTGTCGAGCTTTTGAACATCCATATGCGCAAGAAGAAATCGGCTACGCCAGTTGCGTTGAGTCATCGGATTCATGATGAAAACCAGCCCTGAGAGATTATCCCCGGACAACGAATCGGAAGGAGAGATAACACGATGCAATGCGCTCTGGTTTACGACTTCGACGGCACTCTCGCCCGGGGCAACTGCGCCGAACATGGCCTGATGCCGGCCCTGGGCCTGAGCGACAAAAATGACTTCTGGCCCGAGGTCCATCAAAAGAATCTGGATCGGGATGGCGACGAAATCCTCACCTACCTCGGCGAGCTGGCCAAGCGCGCCCGGGACGAGGGCAAGCAGGAAGAGCTGACCCCGGAGCGGCTCCGGACGCACGGCCAGTCCATACCGCTGTTCCCCGGTGTGGAGGACTGGTTCGATGCCATCAATCGCTTCGCCAGCGACCAGGGCATTGCGCTGAGCCATTACATCGTCTCCAGTGGGCTGGAGGAGATGATTCGCGGAACGCCAGTGGCCAAGCACTTCAAACAGATTTTCGGGTGCCGCTACCATTACGATGGCGATACCGGGCACGCCAAATGGCCCGCCGTGGCCATCGACTACACCACAAAAACCCAGTACCTGTTCCGCATCAACAAGGGCATTGAGAACAGCTGGGACAACGTAAAGATCAATGAGTACATCGAACCCGGAGATCGCCCCTTCCCGTTTGATCACGTGATCTATTTTGGTGACGGAGACACGGATATTCCAGCCATGAAGATGGTAAAGGCTCAGGGCGGCTGCAGTATCGCGGTCTTCGACGGTGACAAATGGGGTGAGCAGAGCACACAGGAAAAAATCGAGAAGCTGATTTCGGAAGAACGGGCGAACTATGTGGTACCGGGTGATTACTCCACGGGGAGCCAGTTGGATGTTACTGTCCGGGGCACTCTCCGATTGTATAAGCGAAAGCATGGCTGACATTCAGGACACCATCCGTTCCGAGGACGTGTTATGACGTTTTCCCGACTCTATGAACAGGCCGTTCTCCAGAAAGGCGGCGAATCCGAAGTGCGCGCCCGCTTGCCCCGGTTGTCGGAACCGGGCGAACTGGCGTCACTGAGTGATGACCGCTACCTGTCGGAAATCACCCGCTGCGTGTTCAAGGCGGGGTTTGTCTGGAAGGTGATTGATAACAAATGGCCGGGGTTTGAAGCGGCATTTGACGGCTTTGTACCCCTGTACTGGCAGCAGGTGTCACCGGAGGTGCTGGAGCGGCTATCCGGCGATGAGCGGATTGTGCGCAACACCCAGAAAATACTGACGGTGCCGGAGAACGCCCGGATGATTGTGGAGGCGTCCCGGGCGCACGGTGGGTTCGGTGAGTTTCTGGCGGGGTGGCCCAGCAGTGACCAGGCTGGCCTGCTATTGTGGCTGAAGCAGAACGGGGCCCGGCTGGGCGGCAATACTGCCCAGTACTTTCTGCGCTGGGTCGGCTGGGACGGGTTTATTCTCTCCCGGGATGTGATTGCGGCCCTGCAGCGGGAAGAGGTGCTGGACGCCTCACCCGGCAGCAAGAAAGGCCTGATGCAGGCCCAGCAGGCGTTCAACCGCTGGCATGAGGAAACCGGCCTGCCCTACAGTCATCTGTCGAGAATTCTGTCGTTTACCGTGGATTAACCCGCGAACCATCAGGGGTGACTCAGTGAAAAAACTCGTCCTGATTCTCTGTGTGGCCCTGGTGCTGGCGCTCGTGTCCACCGCCAGCTCCAGGCCCATGCCCATTGAGGAGCGGCTGATCAGGATTCAGGCGGAGGATACCCTGCGCGACTTCCCCGGAATCGAAAACGAACCCCTGGAAGTGCAGGCCGCCCTGCTGGACATGGCGGACAACGAGCTGCTCCTGCTCAAGGCCCGGGCTTCGTATCTCCGGTACCCGGAAATGACCCGTAAGATTTTCCCCCTGTACGGGCCGGAGGAAGCGTTCCGGGACATCCTTCTGCGCTATGGCGAGAATATCCTGCCGCCTGTCTATTACTTCCTGGGCCGGCCCATCGGCTCGATTGAACTGATGGATACCCTGGCCAGCAAGTACCAGAAGGCGAAAGAGTATTTTAGTGGTGACGAGGCGAAAGACCCTGCCGCGACGCAGGGCAACGCGGAATCCACCGACCTGCTTCCGGTGGAGCGTGGCTGGTACGCCGTGCGCTTCATTCAGGAAGAGGGGCACGATTTCCTGGGTCAATTTGTGGTCAGCGGGCAGGAAGAGGTGACCTGGGTACGGACCGAACGGGTGCTGGAAGGCATCAACCAGTTTTTCGCCAGCGGAATCCGCACCCTGGAAATCAAGCACCGCACCGGTGAGGACATATCGGCGGAGGACATCGGCTGGGCCTCGGTGGATGTGCTGGTCTTTGCCAGCGCGCTGAAGGTACTGCGGGTGGGACGCACAATGGCGGTGTCTACCCGGGGCGCCGCCAGAAGCACCCGCTCCGCCGCCCTCGCCACACGCCTCGCCAACGGCGGACGGATGCTGCTGAACAGCGCCCGATACGCAAAATGGCCCGCCGTGATGGGCGTTGGCTACCTGGTGGTCACCCACCCCGGTATCATCAGCGACTTTCTTGCCGAGGTGTCTGACATACTGGGCTACCCGGTCTGGCTGGTGCAGTTTCTGGGCTGGTTGTTGATCCTTCTGCCGGTGCTGTACATCGGCAGCTGGATTTTCCGGCTCATCGTGCGGCCCACAATTGCAGTGCTGAATGGGCTGGCAGCCGGATTGTCCCGGCTGAACCGGCGAGGCGTTTTTTGACATTATCGCCGGCGCGATTTTTATTCCGGGCACCCTGTTCCCCCGGAGGAAAAGGCCCTGCGAGAGTTGTTCGGGGATGCCTTCCGGGATTATGAGCAGCGGGTTCGTCGCTGGCTCTAACCGCTCTGCTTTCTACATGGAGGTAATTTCGATGAAAGCTCTGTTATTGAAGGGACCCGGAAGATTGGATCAGGAAAATTTCACGCTCCCAAAGCCCGGTCCGAATGAAGCGGTTATAGAGGTAGAAATCACAGGGCTTGGTGGCAGCGAGACCGCTGCACTTCAAAATCCCGGGTTTCGCTCGCTTCCCAGCATAATGGGGCATGGTATATGTGGTGTGAACAAAGAGGGGCAGAGAGTGGCAATTTTTCCACTGTCAGGTTGTCAGAGTTGCTCCTATTGCTCGGATAGCCAGCCACAACTGTGCAACGACTGGAAGTTGATTGGCGTCCAACGCTATGGTGGATTAGCCGAACAGGTAATTGTTCCTGAAGACGCGGTATTTGAATTGCCTCCTTCGCTAAGCTGGGAGCAGGCGTCGTTTATCGAGCCTTTTGCAAATGCCGCAAATGCCTGGGAACGAGCTCAGCCTAAACCAACGGACTCAGTACTCATCGTCGGGGCCGGTTCCGTTGGTCTCGGTCTTACAGCAATGGCATGGGATCAGGGAAACAGAACCGTATTTGTTACAGACTTATCCACTTCACGACAAGCCGCGGCGTCGGAACTCGGCGCCTGCAGAGCGGCTCTCTCTTTCGAGGGTGAGTTTGACGTGGTATTCGACACGGTTGGCTCAGAGGCGACTCGCTCCAGTTGCATCAATCAAACCAGAAAGAACGGAACGTGCGTATTTCTGGGGTTTGCTTCCCAGTTTCTTGATATCGATGTTTCCAGAATAATTCGGGAACAGAAAACCTTGATTGGATCTTTTGTCTTTTCACGGGATCAATTCAAGAAAGCGATGCAGTTGGCCCGACACTGTCGATCTGAATGGGTTCATAACGTAAGCTGGGATGAAGTGGCAGACGAGCTTGGAGCGTATGCCCGTGGTGATTTTGCGCCTGTAAAGTCAGCGTTTCGACCGTCGATTGCCAATCCCCCTTCCGCAGTACGAAAAGAATAATTGAACACGAGAGCGGAACCGGGTTCCGGGTAACCTCATCCTATGCTGAAAGGAAGCACTGTATTACATGGAACGCATCAAATTACTGGCGCTGTCAGGTAGCCTGAGAAAGGCTTCGCACAATACCGCCGCGATCCGGGCGCTTAAGATTCTGGCGCCGGCGCATGTTGAACTGACGATTGGTTCGATCAGCGATTTGCCGCTGTTTAATCCGGACCTGGAAGGCGAATGTATTCCAGCGTTGAAGCAACTCGTTCACGCTTTGGAAACCGCCGACGGTCTGGTTATCGCGAGCCCTGAATACGCCCATGGCATCAGTGGACCGATGAAGAATACGCTTGACTGGCTGGTTGGCGGCGTTGAGTTTCCGGCTATTCCGATTATGCTCATAAACACATCACCCCGGGCATCCCACGCCCAGAACGCGCTGAGGGAAGTGCTTACAACCATGTCTGGAGACATCATCGAGCGCTCCTGCATTTCTGTCCCCTTGCTCAGCAGTGAACTTGATGCAGAGGGAATCGCCGGGCATAAAGAAATTTCCGGGAGCCTGAAGGCTGGGCTTGCGGCGTTTTGTGAGGCAATACAGAACATGAGCACGCAAACTCGAATGCAACCACAATGAGGTGAACCCGCTTTGCCAGAACTGAAAACCATCGGCCTGTTTCTTGTGACCGCGCTGGCCGAGATCGTCGGCTGCTACCTGCCCTACCTATGGTTGCGTGAAGGTAAATCCATCTGGCTGCTGGTGCCCGGCGCGCTCAGCCTGGCCGCCTTCGCCTGGCTCTTGTCATTGCACCCTACGGCCGCCGGTCGGGTGTATGCGGCTTACGGTGGTGTGTATATTTTTACCGCCATACTCTGGTTGTGGGCGGTGGATGGCATCTGGCCAACGGTCTGGGATCTGGTGGGCTCCGGGGTGGCTGTGATGGGTATGGCAATTATCATGTTCGCGCCCAGGGGGACGTAGCGATGAAACCGGGAATCAGCATGATCGCCCTCGAGGTAACCGATCTGCATTGCGCCAACCGCTTTTATGAACAGGCGGCTAACGAGGGGATGGTTCAGGATGTCCACTATGAACACCACAACCACTGAAAGCACACCCCTGTTCTGGCGAGACGCCCGTCTGCCCCATGTGGAGTTGCGCAAGGTCATGGACGGCCGCAAGGTTTGCTATGCCCCTCACAGCCACACTCAGTGGTCGATAGGCGCCATCACTGCAGGAAAGAGTACGTTTCAGTACCGTGACACCCTTCACCAGATCCGGGCCGGGGATCTTGTGTTGATGAATCCGGAGTGGGTTCACGCCTGCAATCCCGTGAGCAATCAGCCGTGGGCGTACCTGATGCTGTACGTGGATACCGGATGGCTGACAGATTTGCGGTTCCAGGCGGGCCTGCTGCCGCAACGCCAGTGGCGGGATATTCCCGTGGCGACAGTCTCAGACCCGGTGTGGCATGAACGTTATTGCCATATGGCAGACTGCCTTCTCGATCCTCAGCGTGATCTGCTGGATAAGCAAACGGAGGTGGTGGAGTTCCTGTCGGACCTGATGCATGAGCTGGCACGGCAGCCGGTTGTGGCAGAGCCAAAGGCGCCTCAGGCTTTGGAGACGCTGGCGCGCTACCTTGATGACCATTCTGCGGAAGAGGTCTCGCTGGACACCTTGTGTGAGTTATCCGGGTACAGCGCAGGCCACCTGATTCGGGCGTTCAGGCAATACACCGGCCTGACACCCCACGCTTACCTGGTGAATCGGCGCATACAGCTCGGTCGTCGTGAGCTGCAAAACGGCATTCCGATTGCCGAAGCGGCTCTGAACGCAGGCTTTGCAGACCAACCCCACTTCCAGCGCGCCTTCAAGCGTCTGATGGCAGCGACACCGAATCAGTACCGGCGCTCATCACCCGATCAGCAGGTAAAGACAACTGGCGGCAAGCAGTAAAGCCAGCCCTCGATTTACCGTTTTCAGCACCACTGGTCGCTGAACATATCGGCGCAGGAAGGCTCCGACGTAGACCCAGCAGGCCAGCGACAGCCAGCAGATGGGCAGATAGAGCGAGGCAAACAGCAGAATCTGCTGCAGGTCATTGGCACTGGTGTACGCGCCAATGCCGGAGGCCGAGGCCAGCCAGGCCTTTGGGTTGAGCCACTGCATCAGTGCTCCCGTGCCAAAACCGGGGGCCTGGTCAGTGCCGTCATCCGGCAAGTGGCCGCTATCCATCGCCAGTTTCACACTCAGGTAGAGCAGGAAGGCCACGCCAGCCCATCGCAGCAATGCATCGAATGCCGGTACCACATTGAGCAGTGAATAGAGCCCAAGCCCAACGGCAATAAACAGGGCGATAAAGCCAAGCGTTGCACCGGTAACAAAGATCAGCCCCCGATGCACGGGATAACGGGTGCCGCTGCTCAGGCACACGAGGTTAACCGGCCCCGGGGATATGGATGCCGCCAGGGCAAACGCGGACATGGGCAGGATCAGGGAAAGGCTCATTCGTGGTGGTCTCCATTCAGGTTACAGACAAAGTCTGCCCTGAACGGCCTGGCCAGTATTGAACAAAATTGAGGTTGCCTGGTTACTCCAACCCCAACCGCTAACCGGCGAGAAACCACTAATACGGTATGAAATCTCTCTCATCCCCCACCACCCTGGCAAAGCGCCCGGCTCGCCAGTCTTCTTTAGCCTGCTCTATGCGCGCCTTGCTGGATGACACAAAGTTCCACTCGATAAAACGCTTGCCCAGCGGCTCACCGCCGATCAGGGCAATGCGGGTAGCTTCCGTGGCGGTGATGGCAACGCCCGGCTCCGGGGTAAATACGGTCATGCTGTGAGTGGGCAACTCGGAGCCGTGGGCACTCAGGGCGCCCTGGGCGACGTAGACCGCCCGTTCGGTCGCATCAGGCAACGCCAGCGTCTGGCCAGCCTTGAGGGTGGCCTCCAGATACAGGGTTTCACTGAACTGGCGTACCGGCGAGGTCACGCCGTAGGCACTGCCCATCATCACCCTTACCGGAACACCGTTTACCTCAACCGCAGGGATGCCATCACTCGGGTAATGGTGAAAGTCCGGCTCGCTTTCTTCCTGGTCTTCCGGCAACGCCAGCCAGAGTTGCAGGCCATGTAACCGGTGGTCGGTTTCAGTGATTTCCCGACGCTCGCGTTCGGAGTGGGTGATGCCACGGCCGGCCACCATCAGGTTGATATCGCCAGGGCGAATAGCCTGAAAGCTGCCGACGGAATCCCGGTGCAGTATTTCGCCTTCGAACAGGTAGGTCACGGTGGCGATACCAATGTGCGGGTGCGGGCGCACATTGATGCCCTCGCCGGCCGGGAAGTCCGCCGGGCCCATGTCATCGAAGAAGATCCAGGGGCCCACCATTCTGCGTTTCGCGGTGGGCAGCAGACGGCGCACGGAGAAGCCGCCCAGATCCGTCACGCGGGGGCTCAGTATGGCTTCAATGGCGCTGCAGGGAGCCTCAATGGCATCGCAACGCTGCTCCGCAGATTCAAGGACATTACTCATGACACCGCTCCTTCCCCGATAAACCGAAATTAAGTAGTGGTAATAGCTATTTCAGCGCCAGGCGCCTTGAAACCACTTCCAACCATCCTAAGGTATTCTCGCAGGGGAGGCGCATCTGTTAATCGCCCCCCTGTAGTATATTTCTAGTTGATTTTGCAGAATAGAGAAGGAGCACATTATGAAAGCTCAACTGACCACACTTCTCGCATTGTCCATGGCCAGTTCAATGTCACTGGCCGCCGCCAGTTTTAACTTTCAGGATGCCAATGACGACGGAAAGATTTCCAAGGACGAGTACTACAGCACCTTGAGCGACTCCGGCATCTATGCGGACTGGGATCTTAACGGCGACGGGTTGATCAACGAAGGCGAGTTCGAGGAAGTCGGCTTCGACTACGATTTCACAACCTGGGACGTCGACAATAACGATTATCTGGACGCCGACGAACTCTACGATGGCTACTACAGTGCCTATGACGATAACGAGAGCGGCCATTGGGACGCCGGCGAATGGGATGACGCAGGGGATGAAGGCTTCTTCGACGTTTAAGCCCCTGTAGCCTCCCACACTCACCGTTCTGGTGAGGCTGCTCCCCGGCTGTTGATAAGCCGGGGGGTGGCATCCCTCCTCCAACGTTCCCGGAACGCCCAATGTTCGAAACCCGGACTGGCCTTGGGGAGGCCCAGTTCGGTATTTTCCTGCTCGCGGGCGTTGGCATACGCCCTGTCACCCTGACCTGTCTCGGCAAAGGCCTACCGGTAATCCGCAAGAGACTGACCAAGACGAACGCCCGGAAAAACTGGATAATGGCCGCCATGAAATATCATGGCGCGCCAAACTCTCCGATCCGGGTACCTTTGTAATGGAAATCAACGTCAACTTTCTCGACAACCTCAGACTTGAAGCGAAGTTTGATGATTTCACGGTCGTGACCGACCAGCCCATCCGCTACAAGGGCGACGGCTCGGCGCCCAGCCCCTTTGATTACTTTCTGGCGTCCTCGGCGCTGTGTGCCGCCTACTTTGTTCGGGTTTATTGCCTGGCGCGGGACATTCCCACTGAGAATATACGACTGTCCCAGAACAACATCGTGGACCCGGAAAATCGCTACAACCAGATTTTCAAAATCTCCGTAGAACTGCCGGAAGACATCTCCGACAAGGACCGGCAGGGCATTCTGCGTTCGATTGACCGGTGCACGGTGAAAAAGGTCGTGCAGACGGGCCCGACCTTCGAGATCGAGACCGTCGAAAATCTGGATGCGGACGCCCAGGCGCTGCTGATGACCCAGCCGGAAGGTGGTACCCAAACCTTCATTGAGGGCAAGGACCTGCCCCTGGAGCAGACCATCGCCAACATGACCGGCATCCTCCAGGATCTGGGCATGAAGATTGAGATTGCCTCCTGGCGCAACATCGTGCCCCATGTGTGGTCCCTGCACATCCGCGATGCCGGCTCCCCCATGTGCTTCACCAACGGCAAGGGCGCCACCAAGGAGAGTGCCCTGTGCTCGGCCCTGGGCGAGTTCATCGAGCGGCTGAACTGCAACTTCTTCTACAACGACCAGTTCTTCGGGGAGGAGATCGCCAACAGTGAGTTCGTGCATTATCCGAACGAAAAATGGTTCAAACCCGGCCCGGATGACGAACTGCCCGAGGGTATTCTGGACCATCACTGCCTGGCCATCTATAACCCGGACGGCGAGCTCTGTGGCTCGAACCTCATCGACACCAACTCCGGCAAATCCGGGCGAGGGATTGTATCGCTGCCCTTTGTACGCAAATCCGACGGCGAGGTGGTGTATTTTCCCTCCAACCTGATTGAGAACCTGTTCCTCAGCAACGGCATGAGTGCCGGTAACACCTTGCAGGAAGCCGAGGTTCAGTGCCTCTCGGAGATTTTCGAACGGGCGGTAAAGAAGCAGATTATCGAAGAAGAACTGACCCTGCCGGACGTACCCCGGGACGTTCTGGAGAAATACCCGGACATCCTGGAAGGCATTGAGGCTCTGGAAGCACAGGGCTTCCCGACACTGGTGAAAGATGCCTCCCTGGGCGGCCAGTTCCCGGTGATGTGTGTCACCCTGATGAACCCGCGTACCGGGGGTGTCTTCGCCTCTTTCGGTGCTCACCCGAGCTTTGAAGTGGCGCTGGAACGCAGCCTGACTGAGTTGCTGCAGGGCCGCAGTTTTGAAGGCCTGAACGATGTACCACCGCCCACGTTCAACAGTCTGGCCGTCACCGAGCCGAACAATTTTGTGGAGCACTTCATCGATTCCACCGGCGTGGTGTCCTGGCGTTTCTTCAGCGCGAAGTCCGACTACGATTTCTGCGAGTGGGATTTCTCCGGCACCAACGCCGAAGAGGCCGACCGCCTGTTTACTATCCTGAGCAAACTGGGCAAGGAAGTGTATGTGGCGGTTTACGAGGAACTGGGCGCGCCGGTGTGCCGGATTCTGGTGCCCGGGTATTCCGAGGTGTACCCGGTTGAGGATCTGATCATGGACAACACCAACATGGCCCTGGATTACCGGGAAGACATCCTCAACCTGCATCGCCTGGACGATGACCAGCTGGCTGATCTGGTGGAACGCCTGGAGGCCAGCCAGCTCGATAGCTACATGACGATCACAACCCTGATCGGCGTGGAGTTCGACGAAAACACCGTGTGGGGCCAGCTCACCATCCTCGAGCTGAAAATCCTGATCTGCCTGGCCCTGCAATGGCATGAGGAAGCACTGGAGTTTGTCGACATGTTCCTGCAGTTCAATGACAACACCGTTGAACGCGGCCTGTTCTACCGCGCCATGTACGCGGTACTGGAAGTCACTCTCGACGACGAGATGGCGCTGGACGACTACCTCACCAACTTCACCCGCATGTTCGGCAAGGACACCATGAACGCCGTGGTCGGCTCCGTGGACAGCACCGTGCGCTTCCACGGCCTGGAACCGACCAACCTGCAGCTGGACGGACTGGAGAAACATCTGCGCCTGATCGATAGCTACAAGAAGCTGCATGCGGCCCGGGCCGCGACGGCGGCGGCGGCATCAAAGAGTCACCCGTGACCACCGCCACCTGGTTTATTCTACTGGGTTCACTGCTGCTGGTGGTGGGCTTTACGGCGTCCTACATCAAAACCGGGCCGGCCACGTCCGCCATCGTGTATCTGCTTTTCGGGTTCGTGGTCGGCCCCATGGGCTTTGGCCTGTTTCATTTCAATCCACTCAAAGAGTCTGCGCTGCTGGAGTTGCTGACTGAAATCGCGGTGCTGATTTCACTGTATTGCGCCGGCGTCAAGATGCCGGCACCGGTTACTTTCAGGCGCTGGCGCAACCCGTTGCGGCTGGCACTTGTCTCGATGGCGCTCACCGTCGGCCTGGTGGCATTCTTTGGCTATTACTGGCTGTCACTGCCCCTGGGTGCCGCCGTTCTGCTTGGCGCCGTGGTGGCTCCCACAGACCCTGTACTGGCTACGGAGGTGCAAATCCGTCATGCCGACGATCCGGACCGCCTGCGGTTCGCATTAACCTGTGAAGCCGGCATGAACGATGGCAGCGCCTTTCCCTTTGTCATGCTGGGGCTTGGCTTGCTTGGCCTCCATGAGCTTGGCGATTCCGGCTGGCGCTGGCTGGTTGTGGATGTGGTGTGGGCCAGCGGCGCAGGGATTGGCATTGGCATCCTGGCCGGCTGCGGTGTTGGCTGGCTGGTGCAGAGGCTACGCACCACGTTTACCAGCCAGGAGTTTCTGGAGACCTTTCTGGGTCTGGGGCTGATTGCCGTCGCCTATGGCATCAGTCTCCTGGTGGAGGCCTGGGGCTTTCTGGCGGTATTCAGTGCGGCGGTGGCGTTGCGGCATACCGAGCTGAAACTGGCCGGCCTTAAACAACGCTACTCCGACCCGACCAGTGGGGAAACGCAGCCTGGCAAGGAACCCAATGTCATCGCCCATGTACACCAGGGCTCACTGGTCTTCAACGAGCACCTGGAGCGGCTGGCGGAAATCGTTCTGGTTCTGCTGATCGGCGGTTCCATGTTCTGGGATTCATGGAGCTGGAGAGCGGTTGGCTTCGCCGTCTTCCTGTTCTGTGTCGCGCGCCCTGTCAGTGTTCATCTCGGCATGCTGGGGAGTAAGGCGCCCATGCGCATGCGTAATCTGGCGGGCTGGTTCGGGGTACGTGGTATTGGCTCACTTTACTACCTGATGTACGCCATCCAGCATGGGCTGCCTGAAGATATCGCACTGGAATTGATTCACCTGACCTTTGTGGTGGTTGCCCTGTCGATTCTGGTTCACGGCGTCAGTGTCAAACCCACCATATCCCGCTACTGGCGGGCGCGGGCATCCTCCAGTCCGTCGTTGGACAGTGAGCACCGATAGTTCCTATACTCAAAGTCCATTCAGCGGGAATGGCTATCTTTATGCGCGTTTTCGCCAACCCGGCCGGTTCCGACGCGTTATTCTGCGTCTACACTTAAGGACACCCCAAACGTAAACTCAGGCAGTCACGGATCATTCAGGAGCTCATCATGACCCTTCAGGAAGAACTGACGTCTACCGTGCAGGCGCTCGTCGCCGGAAACAAAGGCATTCTGGCTGCTGATGAAAGCCACCCCACGATCGCCAAGCGGTTTAATGCCGTGGGGGTTGAGCCCAGTGAGGACAAACGACGGGAGTACCGAAGCCTGATTCTGTCCGCTCCCGGCCTCGGGGAATTCATCAGCGGTGTGATCCTGTTTGAGGAAACCCTGCACCAGAGCAGTCTGGACAAACGACCGATGCCCGAATTGCTTGCCAGCCAGGGCATTGTGCCGGGCATCAAGGTGGATAAGGGCAAGATCCCGCTGGTCAATGCGCCGGGTGATGAAATTACTGTCGGCCTGGATGGCCTGGAAGACCGGCTGGAAATCTACAAGGACCGGGGCGCCCGGTTTGCCAAATGGCGGGATGTGTATCCTGTCTCAGACACCCTGCCCTCCCGGCAGGCGGTGGAAGCCAACGCCGAAGTCCTGGCCCGCTACGCGGCCATCTGCCAGTCACTGGGCATCGTACCAATCGTGGAACCGGAGGTGCTGATTGATGGCGACCACACCATTGCCCGCTGTGCCGAGGTCAGCGAAGCGGTGATCCGGGAAGTCTTCACCGCCCTGGCCCGGCACCGGGTGGCACTGAACCACATGATTCTGAAACCGAGCATGGTCACGCCGGGCAAAGACAGCCCCAAGGCCACGCCCGAACAGGTGGCGGAAGCCACGCTGGCAGTGTTCCGGCAGGTTGTGCCGGCAGCGGTGCCCGGCATTTTCTTCCTGTCCGGCGGCCAGACCCCGGAAGAGGCCACGGAAAACCTGAATGCCCTGAACAGCCGGGGCGACCAGCCCTGGGCTCTGAGCTTTTCCTATGGCCGGGCACTGCAGGAGCCGGCCCAGAAAGCCTGGGCCGGCAACCTGGACAATAGCCAGGACTGCCAGGCTGCCATGCTGAAGCGGGCCCGTCTGAACGCCGCCGCTCGCGCCGGTGGGTATTATCCGGCCATGGAGGCCTGAGGCTTACTCACAACCGGCCACACAACGGGCGTCACCGCTGAACGCCAGGGTCTGGCCATTCAGGGGAACGTGCACCGGCACCGATACCGCATCCTGGGACTGTGCCGCGCGGGAATCCGCAACCGGCATCGGCTGTTCCAGGCAGGCCATCATCGGCGCCACCTGCCGGATTTTGCGGGCCTCTGGCCAGAGCACTTCCGCTTCCGTAAAGCCCTGGCGCAGGAAGTTCAGCCACTGTTTGATACGACCGGTCACATAGCGGTCTTCCAGCCAGCCCTGGAGAACAGTAGCGTATTCGCGAACCAGGGCAATGGCTTCTGGCCAGGTCATGTCCGCAACTGTCGTGCCCTGCTGGCTGGCTTTTATCTGTCGGGCCAGGTCTGGCCGGGCGATCAGGCCACGGCCAATCATCACGTCTTCGCAACCGGACACCTCGCGGCATCGCCAGTAGTCCGCGACGGTCCAGATCTCGCCGTTGGCAATAATCCGGGTGTTCACCGCTTCCCTTGCCCGGGCGATTTCCTCCCAGTAGGCGGGCGGTTTGTAGCCGTCCACCTTGCTTCTGGCGTGAATTACGATTTCTTCCGCGCCGGCGGCTTCCAGCGCCTGGGCACAGGCCACGCCCATGGAGCGGTCGTCGTACCCCAGGCGCATTTTTGCCGTTACCGGCAGGTGCGCGGGCACCGCCTGGCGGACCGCGGCGACAATCTCGTGCATCAGTTCCGGCTCACGCATCAGTACGCAGCCACCCTTGTGCCTGTTTACGGTTTTGGCGGGGCAGCCGAAGTTGATGTCCACCTGGGTGGCGCCCAGCTCGGCGGCTTTTACACCGTGGCGGGCCATCTGGTGGGGGTCTGAACCCAGTAACTGGACCGCCACCGGTGTGCCTGCCTTGGTCAGCGACTGGTTGTGCAGTTCCGGGGCGTACTTGTAGAACACCCTCGGCGGCAACATGCCATGGGTCACGCGAATGAACTCTGTCACGCACCGGTCGATACCGCCGACTTTGGTCAGGGTTTCACGAATGGGCGCGTCGACCAGCCCTTCCATCGGGGCGAGGATGATTCGCATGAATGCTCCAGAAGAAATTGGCTTTGTTCAGGTTCAGACTGTTCAAAAATCAGGCGGAGCGGATTGTAAGGAATTTGGCGGGAAGTTGATAGACGGACACCCCGTTGCCGGGGTGTCCAGTCACTGGCGGATGTTATTTAACGTCGAAACGATCGGCGTTCATGACTTTGGTCCAGGCAGCAACGAAGTCCTTCACGAATTTCTCTTCGTTGTCGTCCTGAGCATAGACTTCCGCGTAGGAACGCAGAATGGAGTTGGAACCGAACACGAGATCAACACGGGTCGCGGTGAACTTGGTATTGCCGCTCTTGCGATCCACAATGTTGTACGAGTTCTTGCCGCTCGGTTCCCAGCGGTTGCCCATGTCGGTCAGGTTCACGAAGAAGTCGTTGGTCAGTTGGCCAACGCGATCCGTGAACACACCGTGCTTGGTGCCGCCGTGGTTCGTGCCCAGCACCCGCATCCCACCGAGCAGGGCTGTCATTTCCGGCGCGGTGAGGCCCATCAACTGGGCGCGATCCAGAAGCATTTCTTCCGGCTTGACCACATAGTCTTTCTTCTGCCAGTTGCGGAAACCATCAGACAGCGGCTCCAGCGGCTCGAAGGATTCAGCGTCGGTCATTGCGTCCGTTGCATCGCCACGTCCCTTCAGGAAGGGAACATGTACTGCGTGACCGGCTGCCTTCGCGGCCATCTCGATACCCAGGTTGCCACCCAGCACGATCACGTCGGCGATGCTGGCGCCGGTGTCGACCGAGATCTTTTCGTAGACTTTCAGCACCTTGCCGAGTCGACTCGGTTCGTTGCCTTCCCAGTCCTTCTGCGGCGCCAGGCGGATACGGGCGCCGTTGGCGCCACCGCGCATGTCGGAGCCCCGGAAGGTCCGGGCGCTGTCCCAGGCGGTGGAAACCAGTTCGTTAAGGCTCAGGCCGGCTTCGGCAATTTTCTCTTTCACAACCTCTTCGATGTAGTTGGTCTCACCCTGCGGAACCGGGTCTTGCCAGATCAGGTCTTCAGCCGGAACATCCGGACCGATGTAGCGGGACTTCGGCCCCATATCCCGGTGAGTCAGCTTGAACCAGGCGCGGGCGAAGCAGTCCTTGAAGTATTCCGGATCGGCCATGAACTTTTCGCAGATGGGCCGGAACGCCGGATGCATCTTCATCGCCATATCGGCGTCGGTCATCACCGGATTACGGCGGACCGACGGGTCGGTGGAATCAACTGGTTTGTCTTCTTCCTTGATATCAATGGGTTCCCACTGGTTCGCGCCGGCCGGGCTCTTTTTCAATTCCCATTCATAGCCGAACAGCAAGTCAAAATACCCCATGTCGAACTGGGTCGGGTTGGTCGTCCAGGCACCCTCAAGCCCTGAGGTGATTGCGTTGGTCGCTTTGCCCTTAAGGTTCGAGTTGAACCAGCCAAGACCCTGCTCGTGAACATCCGCACCTTCTGGCTCCGGACCAAGGGCCTCGGCGTCGCCGTTACCGTGCATTTTACCGACGGTGTGTCCACCGGCCGTCAGTGCAGCGGTTTCTTCTGCGTTCATAGCCATGCGGGCAAACGTTTCCAGAACCTGGTCACCGGTCTTGACCGGGTCCGACTGGCCGTTCACGCCTTCCGGGTTAACGTAGATCAGCCCCATCTGTACCGCAGCCAACGGATTTTCCATGGTGCTTGCGTCGTTCACATCTTCATAACGGCTGTCGGACGGAGCCAGCCATTCCTTTTCCGACCCCCAGTAGATGTCTTTCTCCGGGTGCCAGATATCATCACGCCCGTAGGAGAAACCAAACGTCTTCAAGCCAAAGGACTCATAAGCGGCGTTGCCGGCCAGGATAAACAGATCGGCCCAGCTTATCTTGTTGCCGTACTTTTTCTTGAGCGGCCATAGCAGGCGCCTGGCCTTATCGAGGCTGGCGTTATCAGGCCAGGAGCCGATGGGTGCAAAGCGCTGGTTACCAGTACCCGCGCCGCCACGTCCGTCTGCCAGCCGGTAAGTGCCGGCG
The DNA here is from genome assembly GCF_946886895.1 of uncultured Marinobacter sp. The sequence continues at coordinate 40,055 of NZ_CAMPJO010000012.1, forward strand.
GCGTGCCAGGCCAGGCGGATCATCAGGCCACCGTAATGCCCCCAGTCAGCCGGCCACCATTCCTGACTGTTGGTCAAAAGCCCATGCATGTCCTTTTCGAGGGCTTCGTAGTCGAGCTTCCTGACCTCTTCCCGATAGTCGAAGTCCTCGCCCATCGGGTTCGTTTTTCTGTCGTGCTGACTCAGAATGTCCAGGTTGAGATTCTCAGGCCACCAACCGGTTACAACCGCCTTGTCCTGGGTGTTGGAACCGTGCATCACCGGGCATTTACCTGCCGGGCTATTATTATCAGTCATTGCTCTCTCCTCATTCGGTTTGGCAAAACGGCACTGCTTCGGTTTTGGCACCCTTAACTATAGGACAGCATAAATACTCTGCTCTGAGTATTTCTTATATCCCGCATAGTGAGTACCTATGAAGAACACCTTCACCTTAGCGTGAAGAAGAGAACTCAAGATAATTAATTAAAAATACAATCGTGAAAGATTTTGTTTATGGATAAAAGATCGCGAAGGGTCAGAGCCGCTCAATGGACGTGAACCTGCCGGCATCATCAAAAAGAATCCGGAAGCTGCCGTGAACACCATCCCTGAGGTAAAAGCGGGAAAGGATACGGGCCGGGAAACGGACAGAACGTCCGTCCCGGGCCGTGGTGCGAACATCGGTGGCAACGCCCTGATAGAGCTTGATCCACTCGTCAGGGCTGATGCTGATGTCCACAATAATCTGCTGCATTGGCCTTAATTAGCCAGTTCCAGCAGCAGGCGGTTCAGCCGGGTCACGTAGGCACCCGGGTCCAGGAGCTGCTCACCGCTGGCCAGGGTGGCCTGGTCCAGCAGAACCGCAGAGAGCTCGCTGAACCGCTCTTCGCCTTTCTCGCTTTCCAGACGCTGAACCAGCGGGTGATCCACGTTGATTTCAAAGATCGGCTTGCTGTCCGGCACCTTCTGGCCGGCCGCTTCCATGATCTTCTTCATCTGGGCGCCCATATCGAAGTCGCCCACCACCAGGCAGGCCGGTGAGTCAGTCAGGCGGTTGGTCACGCGTACGTCCTGAACCCGGTCATTCAGGGCGGTCTTGATACGCTCAACCAGATCCTTGTGCTCCTCGGCGGCCTCTTCCTTGTGCTTCTTGTCTTCCTCGGTTTCCACTTCGCCAAGATCCAGATCACCCCGGGCCACGTCCTGGAACTGCTTGCCGTCGTATTCGTTGAGGTAGCCCATCATCCATTCATCGATACGGTCAGACAGGATCAGTACCTCGATGCCCTTCTTGCGGAATACTTCCAGATGGGGGCTGCTCTTGGCGGCGGTGAAGTTATCCGCGGTGATGTAATAGAGCTTCTTCTGCCCTTCCTTCATGCGTCCGATGTAATCGTCCAGCGACACGTTCTGGGTTTTCTCACCGGTGTGGGTGGAGGCAAAACGCAGCAGCCCGGCGATTTTCTCGCGGTTGCTGAAGTCTTCCGCCGGGCCTTCTTTAAGCACGGTGCCAAACTCGCCCCAGAACTTCTGGTACTGCTCGGGATCTTTCTTCACCAGCTTGGACAGCATGTCCAGAACCCGCTTGGTCAGCGCGCTGCGGATGCTTTCCACGGTACTGTCGTTTTGCAGGATTTCCCGGGACACGTTCAGGGACAGATCGTTGGAATCAATCACCCCTTTGGCAAAGCGCAGGTACAGCGGCAGGAACTGCTCGGCGTCGTCCATGATGAACACACGCTGCACGTACAGTTTCAGGCCACGGGGCGCTTCCCGGTTGTACATATCGAATGGCGCGCGGGCCGGAATGTACAGCAGGCTGGTGTAGTCCAGCTTGCCTTCCACCTTGTTGTGGGACCAGGTCAGCGGGTCTTCGAAATCGTGGGCGATGTGCTTGTAGAACTCCTTGTACTCCTCGTCTTTGATCTCGGTACGGGGCAGCGTCCAGAGCGCGGTGGCGTCGTTAACGGTTTCGTACTCGTCTTTCTTTTCGCCTTCATCGGACTCGGCTTTCATCACCACCGGGAAGGAGATGTGGTCGGAGTACTTCTTCACCAGACTGCGCAGCTTCCAGCCATTGGCGAATTCCTTGGCGTCGCTCTTGAGGTGCAGAATGATTTGAGTGCCGCGATGCTCCAGATTGACCGGTTCAATGGTGAACTCGCCATCGCCTTTGGATTCCCAGTGAACGCCCTCTTCCGCCGGCGCACCGGCACGGCGGGTGAATACATCCACTTTGTCAGACACAATAAACGCCGAGTAGAAACCGACACCGAACTGACCGATCAGCTTGCTATCCTTTTTCTCATCGCCGGACAACTGCTGCAGGAACTCGGCGGTGCCGGAACGCGCGATGGTGCCCAGGTTCTGGACAACGTCGTCACGGGTCATCCCGATACCGTTGTCCGTCAGGGTTACCGTGCCTTTCTCTTCGTCAAAGTCCAGACGGATTTTCAGCTCGGGATCGCTTTCGTAAAGGCTGTCATCCTTCAGGGCCGCGAAGCGCAGTTTGTCTTCTGCATCCGAGGCGTTCGAGATCAGCTCACGAAGGAAGATTTCCTTATTGGAGTACAAGGAATGGATCATCAGGTGAAGCAGCTGCTTCACTTCGGTCTGAAAACCCAGGGTTTCTTTTTGCGCTTCAACCGTCATGGCTTATTTGTCTCCTGCTGGTTATGTTCGGGGGAGCGGCCTGGTCGGACCGTCCTTTCCAAAACACGCTGTGGATACATCCGTGTACGCTCTGCTCCGCCATCCATGGCTCCGCAAGGTTTTGGAAAGGACGGTCCAACCAGACCACCCGACCGTGGAGTAGTTTTCGTTTCAGCTCCAAGGCCGGTGCGAGCAGTTGAGGATGGGTTTACGAAACCGTGCGGAGCCATGGATGGCGGAGCCCGAGCCGCACAGGGACGTCTCGAGGCGTGTTTCGTAAACCCATCCTCAACTGCTTGCCTGCACCAATGCCTGATTTGCTGAGGTGAGTAATGGGGTTCACAAGGGCTATTTCAACCCCGATCAGATGGAATTCAGTCTTCCAGCAGAAAGTGCGCCCGGGCCGTAGCGATGGGCTGGGAGCGGGACTTCTGCCAGGCGCTGACCATTACATTGGCCACGCGGTTACCCTGGCGGGTCAGGCGGCATTCGGCGTAGGTTTCGCGGTCCAGCCCCGCTCGGAGGTAATCGAGGGAGAAGTCGACGATGCGGGGCATGCGCAGGCTTTCCTGGGACATGATCAGGTAGATGTTGGCAGCCATCTCCATGAAACCACCGATAACGCCGCCGTGGATGGCCGGCAGGATGGGGTTGCCGAGGTTGGACTCTTTGCAGGGCAAACGGAAAATCAGGTCATCGCCAAAACGCTCGCACTGCAACCCTACCCAGGTCGCGTAAGGGATGCTGCCGAGCATTCGGCTGAAGTCGCCGGTTTCCTGGGTGTAGCGCAGAATTTCCGGATCGGTCATTCGGCACCTCCGGTAATCAGGTCCCGATAATGCTTCGGGCTGGCTTCTTTCCCGATGCGCATGAACGTGGCCACGCAGTTGGCGATGGTTTCGCCACTGTCCTGGAAGGCCTCGCAGCGGGTGAAGATGATGTTACGGGTCACCCGGTAGGTTTCGGCCCGGGCATAGACCGGTTTGTGGGGGGCCGCCGGGCGCATGTAATCCACTCGCAGGTCCAGTGTCGGGCAGAGCTCGAAGTCTTCCAGGGCGCACAGGATCACCGAACCGGAGGTCGTGTCCATCAGCGTAGTGATCGCGCCGCCGTGGATCACGCCGGTGTCCGGGTTGCCGATGATGCGGTCGCTGTAGGGCAGGCGCAGGGTCAGCGTGCCCAGACCGGCTTCGGTGACCGACAGGCCCAGTTCCCGGGCCTGGTTGAGGGTGTGCAGGAACCGGGTAACCCGGTCTTTCCGGGTAGTGTCGTTCATGCGGGGCCCACCTTTGGATCAGTTGCTGGATTTCCCGGGGCTTTCAGGTTTGCCGGGCGCAGGGTCTTCAAACACCTTACCAGACCGCAGGGCTCCGAGGGCATCGGAGCAGAATTCCCGGCGATACAGGACAATAACCACGAGTGTTGAGGCCGCCACGAACACGATCGGGTGAATAAACCCACCCACCACCGCGAGCGCGTAATAGTAGGAGCGCAGGCCGAGGTTGAAGGCATCGCCGGCCAGATTGCAGACGTTACCGGCGCTGCGGGCAAAGGCCTCGCGCGCCGCCGGGCTGGTTCGGGTGTCGTCCGGGGGTGGCGCGCTGCCAATCATCACCGCGACAAAGTTATACATCCGCATGGACCAGGTAAATTTGAAGAAGGCGTAGATAAACACCACCAGCAGAACCACCATCCTCAATTCCCATATTTCCCGGCTTGGCAGGGTACCGAACGGCAGGGTACCAAACACCTCCATGACTTCCTGGGTGTAGCCCAGGGCGGTGATGATACCCGCCAGGATCAACAGGCAGCTTGAGGCGAAGAAGGCGCCATTGCGCTCCAGGTTGCCCACCACCGAGGCGTCGGCAATGCGGTTTTCCCGGCGCAGCATGACCCGCATCCAGTCTTCCCGGTACATATCCAGGGTATTGGACAGGCAGGGCCGGTCCGCCGCGCGACGCCTGGAGTAATAGGTGTAGCCCAGCCAGCACACCAGGAACCAGATCAGTGCTATCAATTCCAGAAAATCACCCATGGCCTGCCTTAATCTTGGGAAACGTTATGAACCTGTTCAGGAACATAGGCTTATAATACGCTATGCTGTCCACGGTTCCATAGAGGGAGTTCAGTGTGAAAAACCCGGCGTTGCTACGATTGAGTGCCTTCCTGACCCTGGCCTTTGCTCTGGCAGGCTGTTCAGTGAACCCGGTAACCGGCGAGAAACAGCTGTCGCTGATTTCCCCCAGCGACGAAGTGGCCATGGGCGCGGAACAGTATACCCCGACCCAGCAAACCCAGGGCGGGCAGTTCTATATTGATCCGGAGTTGACGCTGTACGTGCGCGAGGTGGGCCAGAAGCTCGCGCGGGTCAGTGACCGGCCAGACCTGCCCTATGAATTCGTGGTGATCAACAGCAGCGTGCCTAATGCCTGGGCCCTGCCCGGCGGCAAGATCGCCATTAACCGCGGGCTTCTGGCGAAACTGGATGACGAAGCACAGCTGGCCTCGGTCCTCGGCCATGAAATTGTCCACGCCGCTGCCCGACACAGTGTGCAGCGTATGACCCAGACCATGCTCATCAGCGCCGGTGTTGCCGGCCTGGGGTTTGTGCTCTCGGATAACGAGTGGGCCGGCTTGCTGATGGGCGGCGCGGCCATGGGCGCGCAACTGGCCCTGGCCCAGTACAGTCAGGACGATGAGCTCGAATCCGACCATTACGGCATCCTGTATATGAAGGAAGCGGGCTACGACCCCATGGCCGCCGTGGAGCTTCAGCAGTTGTTCCTGGAACTCTCGAAGGAGCGCAGCACCGGGTTTCTGCAAGGCCTGTTCGCCACTCACCCGCCGTCCGCAAAACGTGTGGAGGAAAACCGGGAACTGGTGAACCGCATCGGCGCCGGCGGCTACCGGGGCGAGGAGGTGTTCGAGCGTAAACTGGCTACCCTGCGGCAACTGCAACCGGCCTATGATGCCCACGACAAGGCCCTGGAACTAGCCTCGGAAGACAACCTGGCCGGCGCCCTTGAGAAGGTCAACGAAGCCATTCGCCTGCTGCCCCGGGAGGCCATGTTCTACTCACTTCGGGGCCGGATCTACCAGGAGCAGGGCAACCTGAAGAAAGCCTCCGAGGATTTCGACAAGGCCGTGTCCCTGTACCCGGAGATGTTTACCTATCGACTGCACAACGGGCTGAACGCGTTGAAGCTCAATAACCTCGATGAGGCACGGGAGAACCTCACCCGGGCCAATCAGGTGGTGCCCACGTCCATCGCTTACCTCCGGCTGGGGGATATTGCCGTCCAGCAGGGAGACCGAAACGAGGCGCTGGCCTATTACAGCAAGGCGGCGGAGGCCGGAGGCGAAATCGCGGAAGAGGCCAAACGCAAGCTGGCCGCCCTCACCCAATAACTCTCAACCAATAACTCTCAACCAATAACCCTCATCCAGCAGCCCCGCGCTGCACACTCGTTCAGGCAAGAAGGCCGGAAGCCCCAGGTTTCCGGCCTTCTTGCGTTCTGGCGAGGCTGGTTTGCCGGTTTGACGGAAAAGAAGCGTCATCGGCTGCATTGACTTTTAGAGCAATAACTCTAAAAATCAGGGTACATCAACAACAATTGGACGATGGCCATGTTAGCAAAACGTATCCAGCCCATGGTGTTCCAGGCCCGCCGCCTGTATGTGGAGCTGATGTTCCAGGTGATGGGGCGTGCCCTGCAGGCCGTCAGCGAGGTGGATGCCGAGGTTCAGCAGGAAGCCCGGGTGTTACCGGTGGGATTCCTGTTTGAAATGATGGTGATGCCCGATGGCGCCCGGCTGATTGTCGAGCATACCGGCAACGGCCGGTTCCACTACCACGGGCAATCGGCCCCGCGACCGGTGGACCTGTCGATTCAGTTCAAGCACATTGCCCACGCGTTCCTGGTGCTGTCGTTCCAGGAGAAAACCTCGGTGGCGTTCGCCAATGACCGCATGCTGGTTGACGGCGATATCAGCCTGGCCGTTCGCATGACCCGGGTATTGAACCGGCTGGAGTCGTTCATCCTGCCGAAACTGGTGGCCAAACGGGCGGTGAAGGAATATCCCCCCAACCTGCATCTGCCGGAGAAACTGATCAGCGCCGCCCGGATTTACCTGAACGTTGTCACCCAATTCGTCGAGACAGTGAGAGCCTGAATGACCAACACCTACTATGAGTTTTTCTGCCCGGTAAAAGTCATTGCCGGCAAGGCCGCCCTGGAGCACATCCCCTATGAACTCACGGGCCTGGCCGCCAAACGCCCCATGATTGTCACGGATAAGGGCGTCCGCGCAGCGGGCCTGCTGGAACCGGTGATCGCCGCCTGTGAGGAAAGCGGGCTGGAGATTGTCAGCATCTATGATGGCGTACCTCCGGATTCCTCCACCACGGTGGTTCGTGACATCGCGGGCATTTACCGGTCGGAAAAGTGTGACTCGATCATCGCCGTGGGTGGTGGCTCCGCCATCGACACCGGCAAGGCGGTGAATATCCTGGTGTCCGAGGGCGGTGACGACATTGCCAGGTACAGCGGCGCCGGCGTACTCAAGCGTCCGCTCAAGCCCTTTTTCGTAGTGCCAACCACCGCCGGGACCGGATCCGAGGTGACCGCCGTGGCGGTGATTACCGACGAAGCCAAAGGCGTCAAGCTGGCGTTCTCCTCATCGTTCCTGCTGCCCAACGCCGCCATCATCGACCCGCGGATGACCCTGACACTGCCGCCTCACATCACGGCGGCAACGGCTATGGATGCCATGACCCATGCTACCGAAGCCTTCACCTGCATGGCCAAGAATCCGCTCAGTGATGCCTACGCTACTGCTGCTATCCGGAAAATCAGCCGGCACTTGCTGAAGGTGATGGATAACCCCAAGGACAGCGATGGTCGCCTGGATCTGGCCCAGGCTTCAACCATGGCCGGTATTGCATTCTCCAATTCCATGGTAGGACTGGTACATGCCCTGGGCCACGCCACCGGCGCCATCTGCCACCTGCCCCACGGCCTGTGCATGAGCCTGTACCTGCCCTACGTGCTGGAGTACAACCTGGAGAGTATCCGGGAGCCGCTGGGCGAGTTGTTGCTGTATCTGGAAGGGCCGGAGGTATACGCCGCCACGCCATCTGGACGCCGGGCCGAAGCCAGCATATCCGCCATACGCAAACTGAGGGACGCACTGTACAAGCGTTGCCAGTTGCCCCGCACCCTCCGTGAGACCGGCAAGGTCTCAGAGAGCCAACTCGACGAGATTGCCGAAATGGCGCTGGATGACGGCTCGATCATGTTCAACCCCAAAGAGGTCTCCCTGGAGGACGCCCGCGCTGTGCTTCGCCGGGCGTGGGCCTGAGCAGCCCGAAGACTGGAGCCCGGCCACCGGGCTCCAGTCGATGCTGTAAAACATTCACACCACATCATTGAAAACATCTGACAAACCGGTAACAATTATCGGCGTTCTGGCAGGGATGTCGCCGGGTGAATTCTTCTATTGATAATGGTTCCACCGTCACCCGCACGTTTTTCCCACTAAGAGTTCCGCGTTATGACCGTTCGACGAACCTGCCGGCTTCTCCCTGCCCTCCCGTTTTGCCTGGCGCTCGCGCTCTCACTGGCCAGCCCGACAGCCATGGCGGACAATCACAAGGTGTTCAGGTTCAATATCTCTCCGAATGGCTACCCTCCGTACCTGATTGTGGGTGGTGAACAGCCGTCCGGCATCATGTGGGACGTGGTGTCGTTGATCACCGACCGGCTGGGTTACGAACTTGTGGCCGAGAAGATTCCCCGAAAGCGCGTAGACCAGATGATTCTTGATGGCTATGTGGATGGCACGCCCAGGGCGCGGGAGTGGGCAGACAATCCGGAGAAGTTCCTGTTTACGGATCCGGTTGTCTCCATAGAAGAAGTGTTTTTTATCCCGGAAACTTCAAGCCTGCGCTTTGAAACCACCGACGACCTGATCTCGAAGACCATCGTGACTCACCTGGGCTACAACTACCCGGCCCTGGAAACGCACTTCAAAGACGGCAGCATCCGCCGTTTCGATGTCGCCCGCGACCGGGACATGTTCACCTTCGTGCTCCACGGCGATCGCTTCGACGCCGCCGTGGCGGATCGCCTTGTTGGCCAATGGATACTGCGCAACGAGAACCTGCAAAGCCAGTTCAGAACCTCCAGCGAGGCGATCAGCAATTACGGCTTCCGCATCATGCTGCGCAAGGACTGGCAGGCATTTGCCCAGGATTTCAACGAGGAACTGGCCCGCATTCGCAGTAACGGCGAGCTGGACGCCATCCTCGCCAATTACCGCTGAGCGGGCCGGCACCCCGGCGCGTTATTCCAGCCGTCGCAACAACAGCATTGGCGACACACTCAGCACCGGACCTAACTGCCAGCGACCGAAAACGGCCAGCACAACCGCGCTGACCAGCGGAATGGGCACAATCACCTGCCAGTGCCACTGGAATGTGCCATCAAACATGCGGAATTGCAGTGCCCAGACCGCCGCTTCCGCCGCCGCCACGCCCAGTACACCCGCGAACAGGCCCAGGAGGGCGAACTCCAGCATGGTACTGCGCACCAGCAGGCTCTGGCGGCCGCCCAGGGTACGCAACAACGCCCCCTCCCTTTGGCGGTCCCTCAGGGTTGCGCTGACCACGGCCGCCATCACCACCAGTGCCGCGGCCAGAATCAGGGCCAGGATCGCCTCAATGGCCTGGGTCACCTGCCGGACAATCTGCTGGATGCGCTCAATGATGTGGTCAATCTCCAGCACCGACACGGTCGGGAAGGCCTGTGAGAAATCGTTGAGGGTGTTTTTCTTGTCCCTGGGAAGATAGAAACTGGTAATCCAGGTAGCGGGCATTCCGGTTAGCCCCCCGTTGGGTGGGAAAGCCATATAAAAGTTCGGCTTCATGCTGTCCCACTGAACCGTCCGGATGCTGGTGACCGGCTGGGTCACCTGTTCCGCGCCAATGGTGAAGGTAAGCTGGTCGCCCAGCCGAAGCCCAAGCTTGCCCGCCAGTTCCGCTTCCACGGACACGCCTCGGGTCTGCCCGGGTCCGAACCACTGGCCTTTCACAATCCGGTTGTCCGACGGCAGGTCTGCCATCCAGGTCAGGTTCAGTTCCCGGTTCAGGGCACCGATGCGCTGATCCTTACTGACCACTTCTTTCACCGGTTCTCCGTTAAGCTCCGTCAGTCGGCCACGAACCATCGGATACAGCTCCTCCAGCGGCTGACCTCGCTGTTGCCAGAACGCATCCACCTCGTCGACCGAATCCGGCGCGATATTGATCAGGAAGTGATTGGGGGCGTCCGCGGGCAACTGATTCTGCCAGTCATCAAGCAGTGATGTACGAACCAGTATCAGGGTGGCCGCCAGCATCAGTGTCATGGCAAACACGGCGATCTGGGACAGGCTGGCCTGGCGATGTCGGTACAGACCCACCAGCGCCAGGCGCCAGGCGTTGCCGCCACCCCGAACCCGGCGGAAGGCGGCAACCAGTAACCAGCCGACCAGCGCCAGCGAGCCCAACAGCAGGGCCAGCCCTCCCAACAGGGACAGCACCAGCGAAACCTCGCCGGCGTAGAACCAGACCAGGCCAAACACGGCAACAATGGCAATGGCCAGATCCGGCAGCGCGGCCCGCCCCGACTCCCCGGGCTGGCTGCGCAATACTCGCATGGCGGGCACGTTGCGCAGGCGGCGAATTGGCGGGTAGGCAAAGGCAAACAGCGACACCAGCGCCGTCAGCAGGGCCGGGACCAGGGCGGCTGGTGCCAGATGGAATTCCACGGGACGTTCAAGCACCTGGCTCAGCATGCGAGTGAGCAGCCAGAATAAGGGCAGCGACACCAACAGGCCACCGGAGATGCCGGCCACCCCCCAGAGCGCAAGCCGCTTCAGATAGAGGCCGCCGATACCGACGCTGCCCACGCCCAGGGTTTTCAGCAGGGCCACGGTGTCCCTCTGCGATAGCGCATACTGGCGGCTGGCCACCGCCACTGCCACCGCCGCCAGCAATACCGCCACGCTGCCGCCAAGCAACAGGAACCGCTCGGCCCGCTGCAGGGACTGCGAGAAGGTTTCGCCATCGCGGACTCCTTCCCATTCATGGCTCGGTTCCAACCGTGGCTGTAACCACTGGTAATACCCTTCCAACGCGCCCTGATCGCCGGCGAACAGATAGACATACTCCACCCGGCTGCCTTCCTGGATAACATCGGTGGCGGCCACGTCGTTCACGTGCATCATCACCCGGGGTGCCAGGGCGGAGAGCCGGAAGCCGCCGTCCGGCTCCCGGATCAGCAACCCGGAGATGGCCAGGCTGAGGTTGCCCACCTCCAGGGAGTCGCCGATGTTCAGTTCAAGCAGCCGCAACAGGCGCGGATTAATCCACACAGTCCCCGGAGCCGGGCCCTGCCGGGTCAGCTCACGAGGGGCCTCGGGGCCACGTTGCATCTCGATCTCGCCGCGCAGGGGGTACTCATTGCTGACTGCTTTGACCGATACCAACTGGAAGTTGCCATCACCAAACACCATGGTGGAAAACTCCACCATGCGGCCGGTTTCCAGCCCCCGGCTGCGGGCCTCGTCGATCCAGGCTTCCGGCACTGGTCGCCCGTTTTCAGCTTCCAACTGGCGATCAGCGGCGAGGAAAGAGCTGGCCGAGGTCACCAGGGTTCGCTGCAACTGGTTGGCAAACAGGGCGATGGTGGCGACGGTGGCGACGGCGATGATCAGCGCCGCCAGCACCACCCGTACGTCCCGCTCCCGCCAGTCCCGGCGGACAGACATCAGTTTCTTTGCGGCGGCCATCAGTGTGCCAGCTCCCGGCCCGCTTCCGGCTCTGTCAGCACACCGGCCTCGATGTTGAACTGCCGGCCACAGCGCGCCGCCAGGTGTTCGTCATGGGTCACCATCACCAACGTGGTGCCCTGTTCCCGGTTCAGTGCCATCAGCAAGTCAGACACGGCCTGACCGGTGCGGTTGTCCAGGTTGCCGGTGGGTTCATCGGCAAACAGCACCAGGGGTTCGGAGGCAAAGGCCCGGGCAATGGCAACACGCTGTTGCTCACCACCGGAGAGCTGGCGAGGCGTGTGGTACAGTCGTTCACCCAGGCCCACTCGCTCCAGCAGCTCCCGGGCACGCTGTTCCGGAGTTTCCATGCCGGCCAGCTCCAGTGGCAGCATAACGTTCTCCAGGGCGGTGAGTGCCGGCAGAAGCTGAAAAGACTGGAACACGAAACCCACCCGGTGGGCCCGCAGCCGGGCACGCTCGTCTTCACTCAGGGCACTGATGACGGCACCATCCAGCTCAACGGTGCCGTCACTTGGCGTATCCAGGCCGGCCAGCAGGCCCAGCAAGGTGGTTTTGCCGGAGCCGGAGCGACCAACGATGGCTACGGACTCTCCCCGATTGATTTCGAGATTGACCCCCTGCAAGATCGTGAGCGTATCGGTTTCCAGGCGGACCCGGTGGGTGAGATCCACCACGCGCAGCATCGGGCTCTGGGGTTCGGCGTTGGGGTTGGTCATCTGGTTCACGGAATCTCCCGGTCCTGGGTTTTGTCACTGAATAGAGAAAAGGTCATCAGAGTGTCTATGGATACGGCAAGGCGGTACGTCAGATCAATCCTTTTTCCACTGATTCTGTTGCTGGCCGGGCCGGCACTGGCCAGCCAGAGCACACTGCTGGTGGTTGGCGACAGCCTCAGCGCCGCCCACGGCGTACCCACGGAATCGGCCTGGGTTGAGCTACTGCGGGAGCGGCTGCAACGCCAGGGGCTAACCCAGTGGCAGGTTATAAACGCCAGCATCGGCGGTGAAACCACCGATGGCGGCCTGCGCCGGTTGCCGGAACTGCTCCGGGAAAACGACCCGGGCGTGGTGATTATCGAACTGGGCGGCAACGACGGCCTGCGCGGTTTCCCGCCGAAAGTGATCAAAGCCAACCTGGCGGCCATGATTGAACGGGTCCAGGATTCCGGGGCCCGCGTGGTGCTTGTGGGCATGCAAATTCCCCCGAACTACGGCCCCCGGTACACGAGTATGTTCGCCGACATCTACCCGAGTCTTTCGGACCGGTACGATACCGCACTGGTTCCCTTCTTTTTACAGGGCGTCTATAACAAGGACGGCCTGATGCAGGACGACGGCATCCACCCAACGGCAAAGGCTCAGCCGACACTGCTCGACAACGTCTGGCCGGCGCTCCGGCCTCTGCTGCAACAGCCGGTGCCTCAGAGCACGGCGTCCAGAAAGGCAACGGCCCGACGTTCAGACCAGTAGTAGCCATCCGGCGCACGCTCCACAAAGCCCACATGCCCGCCCCACTGAGGGGCTTCCAGGCGTACATGGTCGCCGAGCATCTGGGGTGACTCGGGAAAGCAGCGAGGCGACAGGAACGGATCGTCGGCGGCGTTGACCATCAGCGCAGGCACACGAATGTCCTTCAGCCGGAACAGCGCCGAGCACTCGGCCCAGTAGTGTTCAGCATCCCGAAAACCGTGCAGTGGCGCGGTGTAGCGATCGTCAAACTGGTGAAAGCTGCGGATCGACTCGAAGCCGGAGACGTCGATCAGATCGGGAAACCGCCTGGCCTTCTCCCGCATCTTGACATGCAGGTCCCGGAGGAAGCGCTGCATGTAGATCTTCCGGCTCGGGCGGGCCAGGACATCGGCGCTGCCGGCCAGGTCACAAGGCACGGAATAGGTCACGGCGCCACAGATCCGGCTATTGACCCGCTCGCCCTGCTCCGCCAGGTATAACAGGGTGAGATTGCCCCCCATGCTGAACCCCGAGAGGAAAACGTTCTGGTAGTGATTACCCGCGATACCGTGGTTAATCACCTGCCCCAGGTCACCGGTGGCGCCGCTGTGATAGAACCGGGGCTGGCGATTCATGACCCCGCCACAGGATCGGAAATTCCAGGCCAGCACATCCCAGCCCCGGGCCAGCAGCGCCCGGGCCAGGCCCAGCACATACGGTCTGCGGCTGTGGCCTTCCAGGCCATGGGAAATCACCGCCAGCCGGGTACTGCCCTGCCGGTACCAGTCAAGGTGCAGTTCGTCATCGTCCGGCGTGGGCAACACTTCCCGCTCCGGCTCGAGGGTATCCACCTTGCGGAACAGGGTTGGCCACACGGACTGAACGTGGCCGTTGCGCAGCCAGCGCGGCGGTCGGTATCGGAGTGTGTCGCTGTCGTACAATGTTTAGCCTTTCATTTCAGGGGCTTGACCCCATAAATCAAAGCGCTTACTATGCGCGCCTCTGACTGACGTTCCCCGATAGCTCAGTTGGTAGAGCAACGGACTGTTAATCCGTTTGTCGCTGGTTCGAGCCCAGCTCGGGGAGCCACTTATTCCAAAATGCCGCTGTGTCGTGAGACGCAGCGGCATTTTTCGTTCAGCCTCAGAAAATGGCTTTCCGCTGCATGAACTCCGTCAATACCCGGTACAGTGTGAAGCCGTCCCCGGCACCGATCATTTCCCGGATGGAGTGCATGCCAAACTGCGGCACACCGATATCCAGCGTGGTCACGCCCAGGTTGGCCGCCGTCAGCGGGCCGATGGTGCTGCCACAGCCCATATCACTGCGCACCGAGAACGTCTGGTGCGGCAACCCCAGTTCATCACTGATGTGCCGGTACACCGCCGCCGACCGGCTGTTGGTGGCGTAACGCTGATTGTGATTCACCTTGATCACCGGGCCCTGGTTCAGGATCGGGCCATGGTTCTCATCGTGCCGGTCGATGTAATTGGGATGCACGCCGTGGGCGTTGTCTGCCGACACCATCATGGAATGGGCGACGGCCCGGGCCTTGCCGGCACCGCACCAGCGCTCCAGCACCGCTGACAGGAACGGCCCCTGGGCGCCTTCGGCGGAGATGCTGCCAACTTCTTCGTGATCATTACAGACCAGCAACGCGGCTTCATCGCCAGACGCGCTCAACAGTGCCTGCAGGCCAATATAGCAACTGAGCAGGTTGTCCAGGCGGGCGGAGGCAATAAACTCCTCCCGAAGCCCGACAAACGAGGCCGCCTGGGCATCGTAGAAACTCAGCTCATAGCCCAGCACTTTGCGCACCTTCAGGCCCGACTCGGCGGCGATCTGCTCGCTCAGGACATCGGTAAACCGGGTGCTGTCGTTGTCCGGTACCTGCATCATCACCGGCGGTAAATCGGTCTGGGCGTTCACTGTGCGATTGCTGTTGGCTTCCCGGTCCAGATGAATTGCCAGGCTGGGAATAAACGCCACGGGTTTACGGAAGTCCACCAGCGTGTCGCGCACGGTGCCGTCTTCATCCTGCACCGTGACCCGACCCGCCAGTGACAGGTCCCGGTCAAACCACGGGTTGAGCAGTACCCCCCCGTAAACTTCCACGCCCAACTGGAAGAAGCCTTTGCGGCGCAGTTCCGGGTTTGGCTTCACCTTCAGGCAGGGGCTGTCGGTGTGAGCCCCCACCATCCGGATGCCGGCGGTGGTCACATCTCGCTGACCGGTCCGGAACGCGACAATGGAGGAGCCGTTGCGGATCACGTAGTAGCCCCGGTTGGCCGCCAGTGACCAGTCTTCCCGCTCGTCCAGCGCTTCGAAACCGGCGGCATCCAGCCGTTTCTTCATGGTAGCCACCCCGTGCCAGGGCGTGGGCGATGCATCCAGAAAGGTCAACAGATCTTTGTTAAATTCAGCGTGTTCCATGATGTCCCTGATTGAATGATAATAGCCGCCGTAGTATGGCATGAAGCCGCAGAGCCTCATACCGGGGCAACGGACATTGCGTACTCGCTCACCACCCACCGCCAGAACCGGGAGCCCATCGTGCCCGCACCCAGATTTATCGACATCGAATACTGCCAGACCGACGACGCCCTGTTCCCCGTGGCCATGGCCTGGTCGTTGGCCGATGGCCGGATGAAAACCGTGGTCATTGCCCCCGAGGACGACTGGCTGCCAGACGACGGTGACCTGGGCGATTTCGACCTGCTGTACCTGGAAGAACAGGGCGTTCCGCTGATTGAGCTGGTTCACGAGCTGCACCAGGATTTGCCCGACCAGACCGTCTACGTGGATGGCCTGGATCCGGATGAACTGTTGGTGGACCTGATCTTCAGTGGCGTTGGCCAGGACACGCCGTTTGAAATTGCGCCCATCACCGAACTGATTCCCCGCCTGGATCGTGACAGCCTGGAAGACCGCCGCCGCCAGCTCATGATTGAAGAAGGCCTGGAACCGCAACTGCCGGAAAACGGCGTTTATGCCCTGCTCTTGCTGGCCCGGGAGGAAGGCCTGCTCGACGAAGACTGACCAAGGGGCGCCAGCCGGCACAGGGAAGTGTGACACGGGTCGACGTAACAAACGGTTACACAAGGCACACTCAGCCCGTATCCGCCCACGTCAGGAAGCCCGATAACAATGAACAAGGTTGTGCGAACGTCGCTGATTACCGCGCAGGCCGGTGCCCTGCTATTGACGGCCCAGGCCGCACTGGCCCAGCAGGCGTCGGCTGAAACAACCCCAAGGGAAGACAAGCATTATGTGGGTCTGATGGTGACTGCCTTTAACCACCGCACCATCGGCCAGAGCGCCGAAGCTGCCTGGGGTACCGGCGGCACCCTGGTCGTCGGCGGCCACATCACCGATACTTTTCACGCCGAAGTGCGCGCCGGCGGCGGCTTCCAGGACGCCAAAGTACCCCGGGGCGACCTCAACCTCGCCGTCGACCATTTCGCCAGCTGGTACATCGGCCTGCATCACGCCATCACCGATTACGCCAACCTCTATGGCCAGTTCGGTTTCAGCTACATTGCCGGTACCGGTAAATTACCCAGCCCGGAGGCAGACCGGAACGGTCAGTTCCGCGACCTCGAAGGTGAATTCCCGGACAGCGGTTTCAGCGTCAGCTGGCTTGCGGGCCTGGATTTCGAAGTGATGGACGATACCTTCCTGGTTTTCGAAGGCGGCAAGCTGTTCGAGGACACCGGCAGCGAGGTGAATACCTTCCAGTTCTCCGGTGGCGTGCGCTACGAGTTCTAAGTAGGTCGGATTAGGCGAAGCCGTAATCCGACAATCCGGCATCGATGACGTCACGGGTTGTCGGATTACGCTTCGCTAATCCGACCTACCGCCGTCATCGGGTCAGGCCTTGTGGCGAATATGCCAGCACCGGTGAATCCGCGAGTTCCGCTGAAAATCCTTATCCAGGGTATCCCGCGTAACCTCGGAAACCTCATACTCGTTCTCCAGCGCCTCATCCAGCTTGAACCGCCGGAAGTTGTTGGAAAAAATCAGCAAGCCATCAGAACTCAATCGCGCCATCGCCTGCCTGATGAGCTTCGGATGGTCCACCTGGATATCAAGTACCCCAGCCATTCTCGCTGAATTCGAGAAGGTGGGCGGATCCATAAAGATCAGATCAAAGCGCTGGTCCGCTGAAGGCTTTGCCGCCAGCCAGGCGAGGCAGTCCACCTGCTCTACCCGATGTTTTGACAGATCCGCGCCGTTCAGTCGCAGGTTATCCTCCGCCCAGTTCACGTAAGTTTTCGACATGTCCAGGCTCAGCGACCGGCTGGCACCGCCCACCGCCGCATGGACCGTGGCCGCGCCGGTGTAGCAAAACAGGTTCAGGAACCGTTTATGGGAGGCATTCCGCTGAATCCAGTGACGTACCGGCCGGTGGTCCAGGAACAAACCGGTATCCAGGTAGTCCTTGAGATTCACGTTCAGCAGGCATCCGTGCTCGTGAACCTGAAAAAACTCACCACTGGCCGCCTGTTTTTCATACTGCCGGGTGCCGGTCTGGCGCTGGCGTTGTTTGCACACCATCGCCTCTCGCTCCACACCGAGCGCGTCCGGAATCACCGCCAGCGCCTCCGCCAGCCGTTCACGGGCCGAGCGCTCGTCCACCGACTTGGGTGCGGCGTATTCCTGCACGTGCACACGGCCCTCGTAGACATCAATGGCCAGCGCGAATTCCGGCATGTCGGCATCGTACAGTCGATAGCAGCCGATGCCCTGCTTGCGCGCCCACTGGCCGATGGTCTTCCGATTCTTCTTCAGGCGGTTGCTGAGCATCGCGGCCCGTTCGGCGTTGGCTATCCGGGGGCTGACCTCCCCCGGAATCCCGGGTTCACGAGGGGTCATCGCGCTGCGCTCATCCACTTCAAACAACAGTAGCTGCGCCGGCAGCTTGCCGTTGAACAACCGGTACTGCTTGTAGCTTCGCAAGCCAATGGACTTGCCAAACTCCGGTGCGCCGGTAAAGACCGCCAGCCGCCAGCCAGGCACCGCCCGTTTCACCGCGTCGCCCAGCGCCTGGTACAGGGCGCCAAGCTCACGGCGTTCGCTCAATCGCTCGCCGTAGGGCGGATTCGTCACAACCAGTCCCTGGGCGGCCCAGTGACTTTCCCGTTCCAGTTCACTCACCGAACGGCAGGTCACCAAAACGATCTCCTCGAGACCCGCGCGCTCGATGTTCCGCTTAGCGGTCTCGATCACCCGGCTGTCCTGGTCAAAACCGGCGAACACCGGCAGCCGGCCCTGTTTGCCCTCATGGGCCCGTCGCTCCGCCTCCTGACGCAGCGAAAGCCACAGTTCCGGCTGATGCCCCAACCATTTCTCGAATCCGAACGCAGACTGCTTACGCCCGGGCGCGAGATCCAGCGCCATCATCGCCGCTTCGATCAACAGAGTGCCAGAGCCACACATGGGATCCACGAAATCGCCCCCGGCCCTGGCAATTTCCGGCAACCCGGCGCGCAACAGCAGGGCCGCGGCAAGGTTTTCCTTCAACGGGGCCAGCCCCCTGTCGGTGCGATAGCCCCGCATGTGCAGGCTGTGCCCACTCAGATCGATACCAAGCGCCAGACGCCCCCGGTTCAGGCGGGCGGAGACGGTGATATCCGGGTTCTTCGCATCCACCGACGGGCGCGGGCCGCCGTTGGCACTGAAGCGGTCCACAATGCCGTCCTTGACCCGCTGGGCCCCGAACTGGGTATTGCGGATGGCTTCATTCTGGCCCAGGAAGGTGACCCGGAAACTACCATGCACCGGTAGGTGCTGTTGCCAGTCCATGTGCACCACGCCGTCATAGAGCTGATCGCCACTGTTAGCGTCCACCTCCGCCAGGTGCAGGATGACCCGGTTGGCCAGCCGCGACCAAAGACAAGTGCGGTATCCGCCCTCCAGTGACCCTTCCGCCCAGACACCGGCTGGGGCATTTCGAACCGGTTCCAGGCCGAACGTACTGAGCTCGTCCGCCAGAAGATACTCAACACCCTTCGGGCAGGTTACAAAAAAGACAGATTTGGACAAGTTCAACTCCCGATGAAAAAGCGGTTTCCGGTTAAGCGACCGGAATAGCAGCTTTTACCGCTCGGACTCGCTTCCGTTATTTCATACAACTATAAGAAAAGCTTCACATAGATGAAATAAATAGTGTACACCGGCGCAAAGTTCGAACTACCTTGTAAGTGACGCGTCATTCCGGAAGGGCTGATCTCTTCCGTTAACAGGATCCTGACTGCTCTGGCCTGAGCTGGCAATAGTGGGTTATCCCGGACTGGGAAGCCACGGTGCCATCGCCACGGCAGATGTGTACACGCTTATTCTGTTAATCCATCAGTGAGGAACGGCATGAAAAGACAGAAAAGAGACATGTACGCTCGTGCATTCAAGCGGGGTTATCTCGCCGGCGTGTCCGGTAAATCCAAAGACAGTTGCCCGATTGACCAGGCGGAAGCCCGCCAGGAGTGGTTAAGCGGGTGGCGAGAGGGCCGCACAGATCAATGGGAGGGCATGACCGGCGTTTCCGGCATCCACAAACTGGCCAATGTCACCACCGCGTGACCTGAGTCATAACCCCGAATCTTACTCTGATCTTTTACACAAAACTTAAGCAGTACCGCAGTACCAGAGCAATCCAAACGGGGCCTCCCGCCCCGTACCATGCGATAAATCGCCACGGGGTTTATTCCCCGCACGGGCCCGCTCAGCGGGCCCAACTTCGTTCTGGCCGATCCGTTTTATTGCGCCCGTCGAATGGCCTCAACCGATTCCCGGATCAGCACCGGCCCCCGGTAGATAAACCCGGTGTAAATCTGCACCAGCCGGGCGCCGGCCCGGATCTTTTCAGCCGCGCTCTCCCCATCGGTAATGCCACCGACCCCGATAATAGGCAGCGCCTCCCCCAGCTCCGCATACAAGCCGCGAATCACCCGCAGCGACGCCTCACGGACAGGTGCCCCGCTAAGGCCGCCAGCTTCGCGCTCATGACGGTGGCCGGCCACGGCCTCACGGCTGATGGTGGTGTTGGTGGCGATCACGCCGTCCAGCCCGGTCTCCCGCAAGGCCGACGCCACGAACCGGATACCCTCGTCGTCCATATCCGGAGCAATCTTGACGGCAATTGGCACATAGCGCCCGAACTGCGTCTGGCAGTTGAGCTGCTCATCTTTGATGGCGGCCAGAAGGCCCTTGAGCGAATCACCGAATTGCAGGTCTCTCAGGCCCGGGGTGTTGGGCGAGGAGACGTTCACGGTGATGTAGTCCGCCCGGGAGTAGACCGCTGAAATCCCCTTGCGGTAATCCGATTCTGACTGATCGTTGGGAGTGTCCTTGTTCTTGCCAACGTTGATGCCGAGGATGCCCCGGTAACGACGTTTGTCCACCCGCGCCAGCAAGTGGGCCAGGCCCTCATTATTGAAACCCATCCGGTTGATGATGGCCTGGTGTTCGGGCAACCGGAACATACGGGGCTTTGGATTGCCGGGCTGGGCCAGCGGCGTGACGGTACCCACTTCAATAAAGCCGAATCCCAGGGCACCCAGCGCGTCCAGATGATCGGCATTTTTATCCAGGCCGGCGGCGAGACCGACCGGATTGGGGAAATCGAGCCCCATAACATTCACTGGCAATGCGTTTGGTTCCGGTGCAAAAGCACTCAGAACACCCAGCCGGTGGGCAAGATCAAGGCCGTTCAGGGCCAGATTGTGAGCCTGCTCCGGGGGCAGCCGGAAGAGCAGGTTGCGAATAGCGCCGTACATCGGGATAACTCCTTCCTGACAAGTGGCCGGAGTATACCGGAAGTTGTCCACAGCATCCCGGGACACACAAGAATCACCGCTAAATGACTGTATGATGAAGGTCTCGTGACCTTTTCCACGGAATCTGTGGATAACCCTGTTGAAAATCGCGGGGCAACGCGTGGCATCCCTTGATAACTGCGCCAATCTACAGATTGATCGTTTTTTGATCAACTTTATTTTCTTCTTATTTCAACAGCTTATAATGTTTTTTCTTTTTGGGCCAGGCAACCTATACAGAATGTTACTTGTTCACCGCATTGCAATAATGTGTATAAATCATACTGGCCCTGGCGCTCAGAAGCGCCCTGCCTTGGCGCCGGAATAACGATATACTGACAGCCCCACCGGAAACGGAGCATCCGCTGATGCACGACAGCACCTCACCTGCCCAACGCCACCGCGAGAATCTGACGGTGGAAATGAAGGCAGCCTCCAGGGTGACCCTTATCGGGATGGTACTGGATGCCGTTCTCGGCATCATAAAAGTCATTACGGGTACACTTTTCCATTCCCAGGCGCTGATCGTTGACGGCATCCACTCGTTCAGCGATGTCGCGTCGGACCTTGTGGTATTGGGCGTGATGCGGGTGTCCCGCCGGGCACCGGATGATAACCACCCATACGGCCACCAACGCATAGAGACTCTGGGCACACTGGTTCTCGGCAGCATCCTGATTGCGGTAGGCGCCGCGCTGGCCTGGGAAAATACCCTGCGCCTGATTGAGGGCGAGGCATCGCTTGTTCCGGGCTGGCCGGTGCTGCTGGCGGCGACCGCCTCAGTGGTCGGCAAGGAGTGGATTTACCGGTACACCCTGCGTGTGGGCCAGGCCATTCGCTCAGACCTGATTATCGCCAACGCCTGGCACAGCCGAACCGACGCATTTTCCTCTGTCGTGGTGCTGCTCTCTACCGTTGGCGCCATGGCTGGCGTCATCTGGCTGGATGTGCTGGCAGCGGTCATTATTGCCGGCATCATCATTCACATCGGCTGGAAGTTTACCTGGAGCAGCGTCCAGGAGCTGGTGGATACCGGGTTGTCGCCGGAAGATACCGAGATGCTGATGTCTATCGCCCGCAGCACGGACGGCGTGCGCAATGTGCACGAACTGCGCAGCCGACGCATGGGCCACGACATTCTCCTGGATGTTCACCTTGTGGTGCGGCCGGAAATCAGTGTTTCGGAAGGGCACCAGATCGGGATGCAGGTGGTCTCACGCCTGCGCGACGCCCTGGAGAACATCCATGACATCAACTTCCATATTGACGCGGAAAACGACGCGGATCAGCCGCTGACCTCGGAGGCACTGCCGTCACGGGAGGACATCCGGGCCCTGCTGGTGAGCCAGTTGGGGGCCTTGCCCCCGAGCAGCCGTCTGCGGCTGCACTACCTCAGGAACAAGGTACACCTGGAATTGCTGCTGGATGCTCACGCCCCGGAATGGCCAATCGACACCGAGACGCTTCATGAAACCCTGGCGCCCTACCCCTGGTTCGGCAGTGTGCGGGTATGGGTGGCCGGCCCCTGAGCCAGCCATGCGCGGCGACTAGCGCCGCCGGTTGGCTTCCATGCGCGACAGAAACTCCTGCATGATCAGCGTGTAGAGTTCGCCCCCCAGGAAACGGTCTTCCACCCCGGCGTCGATGCTCGGGTTGTCGTTGACCTCGATCACCGCCACCCGGTTACCGGACTGCTTGATATCCACACCGTACAGCCCGTTGCCGATCAGTTTGGTGGAGTTCAGGGCTGCCTGAATGACGTTCTTGGGTACTTCGTAGGTCGGCATGGTTTCAAAACCGCCACTTTCGCTCTCGGATTCGCTGTGCTGGTAGATCTGCCAGTGGCCTTTGACCATCATATACTTGCAGGCATAGATGGCACGGCCGCCCAGCACACCGATGCGCCAGTCGTAATCCGTATAAAGATACTCCTGGGCGAGCACCAGGGCCGACTGCCGGAACAGCTCCTTCAGACCGGCCTTCAGGGATTTTTCATCCTCGGCCTTGGTGACACCACGGGAAAAGGCACCGTCAGGGATCTTGATCACCACCGGGAAACCCAGCTCACTGATCACCTGCTCCGCGGCATCTTTCTGGTCCTTGGACAGAATCAGGGTTTTCGGCGTTGGCACCTTGTTGTTCTTGAGCAGGTCGGCAAGGAACACCTTGTTGGTGCACTTGAGGATAGAGACCGGGTCATCGATGACCACCATGCCCTCGGCGTCGGCCTTGCGGGCAAAACGGTAGGTGTGATGATCGATCGCCGTGGTTTCACGAATGAACAGCCCGTCGTATTCCGGCAACCGCATATAATCGCGCCGTGTGATCTGCTCCACGTTAATGCCCAGCTTGCGCCCGGCCTTCTCAAACCGCTTGAGCGCCACCTGGTCACTGGGTGGCATGGCTTCATCGGGGTTAACCAGCACCGCCAGATCATACCGGTACCGACGGCGGGTACGGGGCTTGCGCCAGACCATGCTGCTGAACCGGTCCAGGGCGGCGGCAAATACGTCCTGCTCCTTCTCACCGAGATCCGCCGGGGCCGCCGGCTTCATGGATTCAATCTGCCAGCCCTTGCGACGGCGGAACACGATTTCCAGGATCGGACAGGGGAAACGCTCAAACAGCGCCCGGGCCACGGGCTTGAGATCCGGGTGTTCGGCCTGGCCAAAATAGGTGCGCACCTTCACTTCATGGGTGGCCTCGCGCTCATCACTGGCCGGATCAATGGCGGAACCGGCCGCCTCCAGCCACTGGATGACGCTGGCGTCCAACTCCTCCAGTTCCAGCGAAAACAGCCCCTTTCGGCTCAGGTCGTTCAGGGTCATCACCGACGGCACCACATGGTGACCACGGGCTTCCGCCAGCAGCGAGCAGTAGTAGCCCCGGCTCAGGTACTTCGCGCTCTGACACAGATTGATCACCCGCACCCGGCTGGACGGCGGCGCGGAGAACTGCAGGTATTGATCGAAGGTCAGCACATCTTCACTGGGGTAATACGGCGCCCAGTCTTTGGCGCGATCCACTACAATGAGCAAACGGGACATGAAAGGCTCTCCTCCCTGGCCGTGATGGCCGATGTTGTTTGTCGCAACAATACGCCGCTGCGTACGTCCGCACAATCTGCGAATAATGCGTGCTTTTACGCATGCTTGCCGTATATGCGTACACTGAACTCTCTACCATAATAGCCGGATACGGGAAGCCGACCAGCACGCCCGGTCCGTTTTTTTCAAGGCCTCCTGATCATGCCTGATGTTCTGCTTCGACACGCCACCAGCAAAGACCTGAACGCTCTGCTGCAGCTCGAAAACCGATGCTTCACCGAAGACCGTCTGTCCCGGCGCAGCTTCCGGCGATTTCTGGACATGCCCAGGGACCGACTGATCATCGCCGAGCTGGATGGCGAGCTGGTGGGTTATTGCCTGGTTCTGATGAATGCCGCCACTCGGCTGGCTCGCATCTACTCCATTGCGGTATCGCCAACCGCTCGCGGCCGGGGGCTGGGCGAGCAACTGATCGTCAAGGCCGAACAGGAAGCGGCAGCGGCTGGCCGGATTGTGATGCGGCTGGAGGTTCGGGAGGACAACGACGGCGCCATCAACCTCTACAAACGCCTGGGCTACCGCCAGTTTGGCACCTACCGGGATTATTACGAGGATCACGGTAATGCCCTGCGTTTTGAGCGGCGCATCCTGTTCTATGCCCCCTCGCGGGAATTCCCGGCGGTGCCGTATTATCCCCAGACCACGGATTTTTCATGCGGGCCGGCGGCCCTGATCATGGCCATGGCGGCCATGGATGAGTCGCAACCGGTGACCACCCTGGAGGAACTCAAGATCTGGCGCGAGGCGACCACGATTTTCATGCTGGCCGGTCACGGAGGTTGCGGCCCCCATGGCCTGGCCCTGTCGGCCTGGCACCGGGGCTTTGACGCCAGTGTCTGGATCAGCATGGAAGGTGCCCTGTTCAAGGACACGGTCCGCAACGACGACAAAAAGCGGGTGCTGGAGCTGGTCCATGAAGGCTTCCTGCACGACATCGGAAAAACCGGCATCCAGCTCCATCACGACCCGCTGACCCTGACAGCCATGGAGGAGGCCCTGCACGAGGGTCGCGTTCCGGTAATCCTGATCAGCACCTGGCAACTGAACCGGAGCCGGGTGCCGCACTGGGTCACCGTGTGCGCCATCGATGATCAGTTCGTCTATCTGCACGACCCGGAAATCGATGTCGACGAGGGGGAGTCCGTCGCCGACAAGCAATACCTGCCCATCGACAAACGGGTCTTCAGCCAGATCTCACGCTACGGCCGAAACCAGCCATTGCAGGCCGCGGTGATTGTCGGGCCCAAACGGTCCTGAGCCAGGCCGGTAGCACTGCGATCACCCGGTTCGCAGCGCCGCCTCTTTCAGTTCGGAAATTTCGTCACGAAGCCGGGCGGCGGTTTCGAAATCCAGTTCTGAAGCGGCCTTGTACATGTCGTCTTCCAGGCGGGCAATGTCCTTGAGAATCTCCTCCGGCGACTTGTTGCCGGTTTTCGCCCGGTACCTTTCCGCTTCTTCCGCCGCTTTCTGGCCAGGGCGCTCAGCCTTACGCCGGCCACGGCCACCGCCTCCGGCGCCTTCCATAATATCGGCGATTTTCTTGTTCAGGCCCTGGGGCGTGATGCCATGGGCTTCATTGTGAGCCGCCTGCTTCGCGCGCCGACGAGCGGTTTCATCGATGGCCCGCTGCATCGAGCCGGTTATCCGGTCACCGTACAGGATGGCCCTGCCGTTCAGGTTACGGGCCGCCCGGCCAATGGTCTGGATCAACGATCGCTCGGAACGCAGGAAGCCTTCCTTGTCCGCATCCAGGATAGCCACCAGAGACACCTCCGGCATATCCAGCCCCTCCCGCAGGAGGTTAATGCCCACCAGCACATCGAATTCACCCCGGCGCAGATCCCGGATGATTTCCACCCGCTCGACGGTATCAATGTCTGAATGCAGGTAGCGCACCTTGATGTCGTGTTCCATCAGGAAGTCGGTCAGGTCCTCGGCCATGCGCTTGGTCAGTGTGGTCACCAACACCCGCTCCCGGACGGTGACCCGGGCATGGATTTCGGAGAGCAGATCGTCCACCTGGGTCGACGCCGGCCGAACCTCGATGTCCGGGTCCAACAGCCCGGTAGGACGCACCACCTGCTCCACCACCTGGCCGGCGTGCTCGGCTTCATAGTTGCCCGGGGTTGCGGACACAAAGATCATCTGGGGGGCAATGCGTTCCCATTCCTCGAACCGCATGGGCCGGTTGTCCAGCGCCGAGGGCAACCGGAAGCCGTATTCCACCAGGGTTTCCTTGCGGGAACGATCCCCCTTGTACATGGCGCCGATCTGGGGAATGGTGACGTGGGATTCGTCCACCACCAGCAGCGCACCGGGAGGCAGGTAATCAAACAGGGTCGGTGGCGCCTCCCCGGGACGACGACCGGACAAATAGCGTGAGTAGTTCTCAATGCCGTTGCAGTAGCCCAGCTCCATCATCATCTCGATGTCATAGCGGGTACGCTCCTCCAGCCGCTGGGCCTCCACCAGACGGTTGTTGTCCCGTAATTGCTGCAGGCGCACATCCAGCTCCGCCTTGATGTATTCAACCGCGTCCAGAACTTTCTGGCGGGGGGTCACATAGTGGGATTTCGGGTAGATGGTGACCCGGGGCACCCGGCGGATCACTTCACCGGTCAGCGGATCGAAATAGCTGAGATTTTCCACCTCGTCATCGAACAGTTCGATGCGGATGGCTTCTTTCTCGGATTCCGCCGGGAACACGTCGATCACGTCGCCGCGCACCCGATAGTTGGCCCGGTGGAATTCGACGTCGTTGCGGGTGTACTGCAATTCCGCAAGGCGACGCAGGATGAACCGCTGGTCGATCTGATCGCCCCGGTCCAGATGCAGCATCATCTTGAGGTACGACTGGGGATCACCCAGACCGTAAATGGACGACACAGTCGCTACGATAATGGCATCCGGCCGCTCCAGAAGCGCCTTGGTGGCCGACAGGCGCATCTGCTCAATGTGCTCGTTGATGGAGGCGTCTTTCTCGATAAAGGTGTCCGAGGACGGCACATAGGCCTCGGGCTGGTAATAGTCGTAGTAGGAGACGAAATACTCCACCGCGTTGTCCGGGAAGAACTCACGGAACTCGCCATACAACTGGGCCGCCAGGGTCTTGTTATGGGCCATGACAATAGTGGGCCGCTGGATCTGCTGGATGACATTGGCAATGGTGAAGGTTTTGCCGGAGCCGGTTACCCCCAGAAGCGTCTGATGTGCGAGACCGGAGTGAATACCATCGACCAGTCCTTCAATCGCTTTGGGCTGATCCCCGGCAGGCTGGAACGGGGAATCCACCTTGAAGGCACCGTCTTTCATGAGCGCGCCGGTTTCTGAAGTGGCCATAGTCGGGAGACATCCTCCGTTCAATCAGGTTTGGTTTGCACAACGAGTGCACAGGTTGCAATCTGCAGAGAAACTTATCGTCACGCGGGCTTCATGATACCATCTGTGGCATCCAGGGCGGCCTGAAGATGGTGTAAACCACTACCTTGCAGCCGCTGGAGCCCTATCAGACGCAGCTTTAAGGAGCGCAAGTTTGGACCTTCAACTTTCCAGCCGAGTACAGGCAATCAAGCCCTCTCCCACCCTCGCTGTCACCAACAAAGCAGCCGAATTGCGTGCTGCCGGCCAGGACATTATCGGCCTCGGCGCCGGCGAACCGGACTTCGACACCCCCGAGCACATCAAACAGGCAGCCATGGAGGCCATCAAAAACGGCCAGACCAAATACACTGCCGTGGATGGTACGCCGGCCCTGAAAAAAGCGATTATTGCGAAGTTCAAGCGGGATAACGGCCTGGAATACGAAGCCAACCAGATATTGGTAAGCAGTGGTGGCAAACAGAGCTTTTTCAACCTGGCACTGGCCACCCTGAACCCGGGCGATGAGGCGATCATTCCCGCGCCCTACTGGGTCTCCTATCCGGATATGGTGCTGGTCGCCGAAGGCAAGCCGGTGATCATCGAAACCGGTGCCGAGACCCGCTTCAAGATTACCCCGGAGCAGCTGGAAAACGCCATTACCGAGCGCACCCGTCTGTTCGTGATCAACAGCCCGTCCAACCCCAGCGGCATGGCGTACACCCTGGAAGAGTTGCAGGCCATTGGTGAGGTGCTGAAGAAGCACCCGAACATCATGATCGCCACCGACGACATGTACGAGCCGATTCTCTGGACCGGTAAGCCGTTCTGCAACATCCTGAACGCCACCCCGGAGCTTTACGAGCGCACGTTTGTGCTGAACGGTGTATCCAAGGCCTACTCCATGACCGGCTGGCGTATCGGCTATGCAGCGGGCCCGACGAAAATCATCGGCGCCATGAAGAAGATCCAGTCCCAGAGCACCTCCAACCCGGCGTCTATCTCCCAGGCGGCGGCCCAGGCTGCCCTGGGCGGCTCCCAGGACTGCGTGGGCGAAATGGTCAAGGCGTTCAAGGAACGCCACGACTGGCTGGTGGAAGCCCTGAATGGCCTGCCAGGCGTTGAGTGCCTGAATGGTGACGGTACCTTCTATGTGTTCCCCAGCTTCCGGGGCGCCATTGAGGCAGACGACAGTGTCGGCAACGATGTCGAGTTCGCGGAAAAGCTGCTGACCGAAGCCGGCGTGGCTCTGGTTCCAGGCTCTGCCTTCGGTGCACCAGGCCATATGCGCCTGAGTTTTGCCACCAGCATGGACAACCTGAAACAGGCCATTGAACGCCTGCATAAGGCACTGGGCTAAAAAGTCCGGCCAGGGGTTGACGAGGCCGTGAGGTAACCTTAATATACGCGCCTCGTCACACGACGACGTTCCCCGATAGCTCAGTTGGTAGAGCAACGGACTGTTAATCCGTTTGTCGCTGGTTCGAGCCCAGCTCGGGGAGCCATTCTTCTGAAAACCCGCTAATTCTTTGAGTTAGCGGGTTTTTTTATTGTCTGATTTTTTCTTCTTGGTTGGTGCTTTTGGTCGACTTCTACCCCAGCCTGCCTGTTGACGGGACCGGGGTGGCTGTCAGAACTTTCCAAAACACGCTACAAGCACGTCCGTGTGCGCTTGTTTCGGGCCGTCCATGGCCCTCTACAGTTTTGGAAAGCTCTGACAGCCACCCCGACCTGAGAATACAGTTGTCCGCAATTCAAACAAGAAATCTAAGCCGGAGTACGAATCAGTAATTTCGGACTATTTCTGAGAAGTCCTGAACGGTGGTGTGGGGCCCCACACCACCGACCCCTCTACCCGGCAGGCTGGGGCAAAGGCATGATTCTCGCCAAACGTTAGAGGCCATGCACCTCAGAATGAATCGCCTCCAGAGCCACCAGCGGATCCGGCGCCTGGGTAATCGGCCGGCCAATTACCAGGTAGTCAGACCCGGCCTTCAAGGCCTCACTCGGCGTCATGATGCGCCGCTGGTCGCCCTTATCGGCGGTCAGCGGCCGGATCCCCGGGGTAACCAGCTTGAAGTCTGTGCCCTGCTCGACCTTGAGTTTTAGCGCTTCCTGAGCCGAGCACACAACACCGTCCAGGCCGCAGTTTCTGGTCAATGTAGCAAGCCTCGAAACCTGGGCTTCCGGGGAATCGGTGATGCCAATGCCAGCCAGGTCACCCGCACTCATACTGGTGAGCACGGTCACGGCGATCAGCAAGGGGCGGTCGGCGCCGAAGGCTTCCAGGCGTTCGCGGCAGGCGGTCATCATTTTTTCGCCACCCGAGGCGTGGACATTGACCATCCAGACACCGAGGTCCGCAGCGGCCGCCACCGCGGCTGAAGTGGTGTTCGGTATGTCGTGGAATTTCAGGTCCAGGAACACCTCAAATCCGCGCTTTTGCAGGCTCTGAACCAACGGCGGGCCTGACCGGGTAAACAGTTCCTTCCCCACTTTGAGGCGGCACTTGGCGGGGTCAAGCTTATCGACCAGGGCCAGCGCAGGCGCCTCAGATGGGAAATCCAGGGCGACAATTATTCTCGGATCGTTAACAGTTTGCACGTTCAGATATCCTGGACAGTCTCAGTAAAGGGTTATTCGGCTTCCACGCCCTGAATCGGGCGCACGGTTTCCCATTGCTTGCAGCTTGGGCACAGCCAGTGTAATTGCTGGCCGGAGAAGCCACAGCTTACGCAGCGATAAACCGGCCGGTTGGCAAGTATCAGGTGGCCGATCCGGCTGACCAGCCGGCCTTCGTCGGTCGTCATGCCCTTTTCGTAGCCGGCCATCTCCACCAGGCGGAGCAGACCCCGGACGCTGGGCCGGATTTCCAGTTCCTGGCGCAGCAGATCGATGGCAGCGGGGCGCCCGGAGGCCCGCTCAACCGACTCCACCAGTGCCAGTAACAGGCTGGTACTGGGAAAGCTCTCATAGAGCTTTCTGAGTTTCTTCACCAGACGACCGATATCACCGTGTTCGTGCTCCAGTTTCATCAGGCGGTCAATGGCTTCCGGACCAAAGGCCGGGTTCTGCTCAAACACTTTCAGGCCCTGGTTGCCCGCGTCCCGGAAGCTGCCCTGGCGCACCAGCAGTTTCATCAGGATAAGCGTGGCCCGGACACAGGAGCGGTCGTACTCAAGCGCTTCTTTCGCGAGTTTCTGGGCGCCCCAGCGATCATCGTGCTTAACCGCAAGTTCCGCCAGTTCACAGGTAAGGTAAGCCAGGATTTTGAACATGGCCGGATCGGCATCGCCCCGGGTGAGTGTCCGGGCCACTTCCGCGGCCTTGGCCCACTCCTTTTCCTGCTGATACAGCTCAATCAGCTGTTGCGCCGAGTGGCGACCGTATTCCCGGTCTCCCATCAATTGGTGGAACAGGGCTTCGGCACGGTCCAGCAGGCCGGCGTTCATGTAGTCCATGGCCAGCTCGAGGGTAACCTGGGGAGAAAAGCGCGGTGGCAGTTCCGGGCGTGCCAGGAGGTTCTGGTGAATCAGGATTGCCCGATCGGTTTCCCCCTTGTTGCGGAAGTGACTGCCAATGGACAGATGAAGACTGACGGTATCCTTGTTCACAGCCAGCGACTGAACAAAGTTTTCAACCGCCTGATCCGAGTAGTTGGTAAACAGGAACTGAAGCCGGTCCTTCACCGATTCCTCATCGGAAATGGTGGTGCTGGATCGGGAGCTGGTGTTACCGAGTCGGCCGACAAACCAGCCAAGGGCGACTGCAATCGTTAACAGCAGCCACTGAACCACTATATCCATTAAAGCGTCCGGTCGTTCTGAGCCCTGGATTTTTCCAGTGCCTGTTCGGCACGATCAAGTCGTTTCTGAAGGGTACGCCGGGCAACTGACGTTCGGAACGTGGCCAGCATGGTGATCAGAACGCCAATCAACGCTCCGATGACAAATGACATGATCAGCCAGACTGCGACGCCATGGGGCTGTGTCTCAAACAACAGGAAATTGAGGGAGACCGCCATCTGATTGTTCAGGGAAAAAACGAGCGCCAGCAACACCAGGACCAATACCAACAGAATAATAAGGATTTTCTGCAATCCTGCCATAGTGGTCGCACTCCTGAAGGGCATTCGAGGCCCGGGTTGGTTCCTTTAGCGGCTCAGGGATTAGAAACCCTGCTTCAGACTGTCGTTCACCTGTTCACGCAGTTCCTTGCCCGGTTTGAAGTGGGGCACATACTTTGCCGGCAGTTGAACCGCTTCTCCTGTTTTCGGGTTGCGTCCGGTTCGGGCTGCCCGATGGTGCAATGAAAAGCTGCCAAATCCCCGGATTTCAATTCTCTGACCACCGGCGAGCGACTGGGACATATGCTCTATGATGGTTTTAACCGCCAGCTCCACATCTTTCACGGAAAGCTGGGTCTGCTTTGATGCAATTAACTCGACCAGTTCGGACTTCGTCATGAGGCGCTTCCCTCTTTCATTATTATTCACCCGCCGGTTGCCGGATTGCCATGACCCTAGTTTAGCCAAACCAGTAAAAAACACAAAAAAAACGGGCTCTTAGAGCCCGTTTTTTTTCATACCAACCGGAAAGTTATTCCTTGTTGGCGTTTTGCTGCTGCATCTGCTCCTTGATGAGATCACCGATGGTGGTCGCACCAGAGGATTCAGCGGTCTTGGTCCGCACGCTTTCCAGGGCCTGCTTGTCGTCCTCAACGTCCTTGGACTTCACAGACAGGTTGATGATGCGGTTCTTGCGATCAATGCTGATGATCTTCGCTTCAACTTCCTCACCTTCCTTCAGCGCGTTACGTGCGTCTTCAACACGATCACGGCTGATTTCAGAGGCTTTCAGTACCGCTTCAACTTCGTCGTTCAGGGCAATGGTCGCTGCCTTGGCATCCACTGCAGACACGGTGCCCTTAACAATGGAGCCCTTGTCGTTCAGCTGTACAAACTCGGCGAACGGATCGCTTTCCAGCTGCTTGATGCCCAGGGAGATACGCTCGCGCTCGGGATCAACAGACAGGATAACGGTTTCAACTTCGTCGCCCTTCTTGTATTCACGAACTGCTTCTTCGCCGGTCTCGTTCCAGCTGATGTCAGACAGGTGAACCAGGCCGTCGATGCCGCCATCCAGACCGATGAAGATACCGAAGTCAGTGATTGACTTGATCTTGCCGGAGATGCGATCACCTTTGTTGAAGTTGCTGGAGAAATCTTCCCACGGGTTGGATACGCACTGCTTGATACCCAGGGAGATCCGACGACGCTCTTCGTCGATATCCAGAATCATCACGCCCACTTCGTCACCTACCTGGACAACCTTGGACGGATGGATATTCTTGTTGGTCCAGTCCATTTCGGAGACGTGAACCAGACCTTCAACACCTTCTTCCAGCTCGGCAAAGCAGCCGTAGTCGGTCAGGTTGGTGACGCGGGCAGTCACCTTGCTGCCTTCCGGGTAACGACCCTTGATATCAACCCAGGGATCTTCGCCCAGCTGTTTCAGGCCGAGGGATACACGGTTACGCTCACGATCAAACTTCAGAACCTTGACGTTGATCTCATCGCCCACATTGACGATTTCGCTCGGATGCTTGATGCGCTTCCAGGCCATATCGGTAATGTGCAGCAGGCCGTCAACACCGCCCAGATCCACGAACGCGCCGTAGTCGGTCAGGTTCTTGACGATACCCTTGATTTCCATACCTTCGGTCAGGGTTTCCAGCAGAGCTTCACGCTCGGCACTGTTTTCAGCTTCCAGAACGGCGCGGCGGGAAACAACCACGTTGTTACGCTTCTGGTCGAGCTTGATAACCTTGAATTCGAGTTCCTTGTTCTCCAGGTGCGCAGTGTCGCGAACCGGACGAACGTCTACCAGAGAGCCAGGCAGGAAGGCGCGAATACCGGCCAGATCGACGGTGAAACCACCCTTGACCTTGCCATTGATAATACCCTTAACCACTTCCTCAGCTTCGAAGGACTTCTCGAGTACCTTCCAGGCTTCTGCACGCTTGGCCTTTTCACGGGACAGACGGGTTTCACCGAAACCGTCTTCCACAGCGTCGAGAGCTACGTCAACAACGTCGCCAATAGCAACTTCCAACTCGCCTTTTTCGTTCAGGAACTGGGAGGCGGGGATAACGCCTTCGGACTTCAGTCCGGCGTTAACGGTGACCCAGTCGTTATCGACGTCAACTACGGTTCCCTGGACGATGGAACCTGGCTGCATGTCAATTTCTTTCAGGCTTTCTTCAAAAAGATCCGCAAAGCTCTCGCTCATTATGAGTCCTATATGATCAACGCAAGTGTGCTCCGTGCCACCAGCAACACGGTCTGTTAATAAGTTCCGGATCAAGCCTGTGGCTGGCAGATAACGCTAGATCCGGCATTTCAACAACAAAAAGGTGTGGTCAGGCCTGGCTTGCTGCAGCCATGCACCTGTCCAACACCTCTTCTATACTCAACCCCGTAGAATCAATGACTTGCGCATCATCTGCGGGCCTGAGGGGGGCTGCGGAACGGTTCATATCCCGTTCATCACGAACCCGTATCTCCTCTAAAAGGGCGTCAATATTAACATCGACACCCGCGTCCTTCAACTGGCTGTAGCGCCTTCTGGCACGTTCCTCGGCACTGGCCGTCAGGAAGATTTTCACCGGTGCGTCCGGAAACACCACCGTCCCCATGTCCCGGCCATCGGCCACCAGCCCCGGAGCCCGCCGGAAATCCCGCTGGCGCTGCAACAGGGCGTCCCGCACCGGCTGCATGACGGCAACCCGGGAGGCATTATCACCACAGGTTTCAGTGCGGATTTCAGCAGTCACATCCTCGCCCGCCAGAATCACTTTCGCCGGCTCGCCTGCGGGTGTTGGCTCAAACGCCACATCCAGCGACAGGGCCACCCGCACCAGGGCGGTTTCATCATCGAGCGAGACACCCTGGCGAACCGCCGCCAGGGCTGTCAGGCGATACAATGCGCCACTGTCGAGAAGGTGCCAACCCAGTTTTTTCGCCAGCATCTGGGTAACCGTGCCCTTTCCCGACCCACCGGGGCCGTCCACCGCGATGACCGGCGCCATTTTTTCCGCCATTAGTCAGCCCCCTCGGCCGAGATATTGATGCCAGTCGCGCCGGCGAGCTCGACAAACCCGGGAAACGACGTTGCCACATTGGCACAGTCGGTTACCGTGATGTCAGCCGTGGCGCGGAGCGAGGCCACCGCAAAGGCCATGGCAATGCGATGGTCGCCATGGCTTTTCACGGTGCCGCCGCCAATGGCCTGGCCGCCCTCAATCACAATGCCATCCGGTGTCACGGTGGTTTCCACACCCAGGGCCGCAAGGCCGTCCGCCATCACCTGAATACGATCGCTTTCCTTCACCCGCAGTTCTTCCGCACCGCGCAGAACGGTTCGTCCGCTGGCGCAGGTGGCGGCAATAAACAACACTGGAAATTCGTCAATGGCCAGTGGCACCTGATCTTCGGGAATATCGATACCCTTGAGCTCCGCCGAGCGAACCCGTAAGTCCGCGACCGGTTCACCACCGATTTCCCGCTCTTCCAGCACCTCAATGCTCGCGCCCATTTGTTGCAGAATGTTGATCACCCCCACCCGGGTGGGGTTCATGCCCACATGGCGCAGGGTCAGGTCAGACCCGGGTGCAATGCTGGCGGCGACCAGGAAGAAGGCCGCGGAAGAGATGTCTGCGGGCACGTCAATGGCGGTTGCCGTGAGCCTGCCACCACCACTGACACTGGCCGTGGCACCGTCACGGTGCACATGGTAGCCAAAGCCGGCCAGCATCCGCTCGGTATGATCCCGGGTTGGCGCCGGTTCAGTAACCGATGTGCTGCCATCGGCGTAGAGCCCTGCCAGCAACAGGCAGGATTTGACCTGAGCGCTGGCGACCGGCATTTCATAGTGAATACCGGTCAGCCTCTGGCCACCGCGAATCTTCAGTGGCGGACGACCGCCATCGGCGGTTTCAATCACCGCACCCATGGCACGCAGAGGGTCGGCGACCCGGCCCATGGGACGACCAGACAAACTGGCATCGCCGGTCAGCTCGGAATCGAAGGGCTGCGCTGCCAGCAATCCGGAAAACAGCCGCATGGCGGTGCCGGAATTACCCAGATACAGCGGACCTCGAGGCGCCTGCAGCCCGTTCATGCCCACACCATGAATGCGTACGAAACCGTCATCCGGACCCTCGATCATGACGCCCATGTCCCGGAACGCCTGCAGTGTGGCCAGGCTGTCCTCACCTTCCAGAAACCCCTTGACCTCGGTGACGCCGTCGGCCAGCGCACCCAGCATGATGGAACGGTGCGACATGGATTTGTCACCGGGCACCCGGATATCACCAGACATCGCGCCACCGGGCCGAAGACGAAACGTTACCTGCTTTTCACTGTTGTTTGTCACGTAAGCCTGTCCTGAGAGCATCTTTGAAAAATGTTCACGCGCCGCCTTGGCGCGACTGAAAACCCGTAACAGGGTTGCACTGTCCTGATTGGCAATGGCGGTGCGCAGCTGTTCCAGGTCGTGGGTAAAATGGTCGATTCCCCGAAGAACCGCCTCGCGATTCGAGAGGAAGATATCGTGCCACATCACCGGATCACTGGCGGCAATCCGGGTAAAATCGCGAAAGCCGCCGGCGGCATACCGGAATATGTCCATGTTCTCATCTTCCCCTGCCAGGGTATCTACCAGGGAAAAGGCAATCAGATGTGGCAAATGGCTGGTCGCGGCCAGTACTTCGTCGTGATAGGCCACTGACATGGTCAATACCGTGGCGCCACAACCTTCCCATAATGCCCTCAGCCGGTCGAGATGAGGTTCACTGACGTTGTCCGGAGGCGTGAGAATCACCTTGTGGTTGGCGAACAGCGCCGGATCGGCCGCGCGGATGCCGCTTTTTTCCGAACCCGCGATCGGGTGGCCGGGAATCACCAGCGGAGAAAGGCTACCAAATACCGCCTCCACATCTGCCACAAAACTGGACTTGGTACTGCCAACGTCTGTCAGAACGGCACCTGGCTCCAAACAGGAACGAACCTCTTCCAGAACCGCCCGGGTTGCCCGGACCGGTACTGCAAGCACTACCAGGTCGGCCCCCTTAACGGCCTCGGCCACGGTGGCCGCAGCCTCATCAATAACACCGAGCCTTTTCCCGAGCTGCAGCTCTTCCTCGCGCTGGTCTGTACCCACCACCTTGCCGGCCAGTCCATGACGCCGGATAGCGCTGGCCAGGGAGCCGCCAATCAGCCCCAGGCCAATCACCGCTACCCGCTTGAACAGAGGTTCGGAAAGCGCCATGTCAGTCGCTCAACCCGGAGGATGTCAGTGCCTGGGCAAGTGCGTCGATAAACCGCTCGTTCTCCTTCGGAAGCCCGACCGAGATGCGGAGATGGCGCGGCATGCCATAGCCGGCAATCGGACGGACAATCACACCGTGGGCCAGCAGGGTCTGGTAAACCCCCATGGCCGACTCCCCCACCTCCACCGCAATAAAGTTGCCGGCGGAGGGAATATAGCGGAGGCCCATGCGATCAAATGCCTGCTCAAGCTGACGCAGGCCGGCACTGTTCACTTCCCGGGAGCGCTGGAGGTAATCTTCATCCTCCAGCACTGCCGTGGCCGCGGACAGGGCGATCGTGTCCACGTTAAACGGCTGGCGTACCCGGTTGAGGATGTCGGCGATGGCGGCGGAGCTGACGCTGTAACCTACCCGCAGGGCGGCAAGCCCCCAGGCCTTGGAAAAGGTCCGGCAGACAATCAGGTTCGGGAACCGGGACAGCAGTTGAACGCCGTCGGGATAGTCTTCACCGGTGAGATACTCGCAGTAGGCCTCATCCAGCACCACCAGCACGTTCGCCGGAATCTTCTCCAGGAATGACTCGATGGCACGGGCCTTGTGTACCGTGCCCGTGGGGTTGTTCGGATTGGCGACAAAAACCAGCTTGGTACGGTCGGTCACTGCCGCGGCCATGGCGTCCAGATCGTGCCCCCAGTCCCGGGCAGGCACGGGCACGCCTTTCGCCCCGATGGCCTGGGTCACCAGTGGATAAACCGCAAAGGCGTACTGGGAAAAAACAACGTCGGAACCGGCATCGGCGAAGCAACGGGCAATCACTTCCAGCACATCATTGGAGCCATTACCCAGAGTGATCTGATCCATTCCGACGCCCAGACGCTCCGACAGTGCCTGCTTCAGGTTGAAACCGTTTCCGTCCGGGTACTGGCACAGCTCGGACAATGCCCGTTGGGCGGCGGCAAGCGCCCTGTCGCTGGGTCCCAGTGGGTTTTCATTGCTGGCGAGTTTGATGATTTCAGCCGGGTCCAGACCCAGTTCCCGGGCCAGCTCCTCGATCGGCTTGCCGGGCTGGTACGGAGACAGGGCCTGTACGCCCCGGACTGCCAGACTCTGATAATCAATGGCCATACATCGTCCTCGATATTCTTTATTCAACGCCCGACGTTCAGTGCGGTATCCAACGAACGTTCATCGGGGTATTCAAAGAACGCCAATCGGGTAAGACCCCAGGCGCTTGAGTTCGACCGCCTCGTCGCTTACGTCTGCCAGTACCTTACGCACCAGCTTGTCCTCCATGTGCCCCTCAAAATCGATGTAGAACACGTAGGCCCAGGTGCCACTTGGCGACGGTCGGGTTTCGATACGGGTCAGGCTGATGCCCTGGCGGTGAAACGGCTCAAGTAACTGGTACAGGGCGCCCGGCTTGTTTCGCATGGACACCAGAATGGAGGACTTGTCGTGGCCGCTGGCGGGGACTTCTTCCCGGCCGATGATCAGGAAGCGGGTGGTGTTGTCCGGGCGGTCTTCAATGCTGTTGGCCAGCTTTTCAAGGCCATAGAGCTCAGCAGCCATGTCGCCGGCAATCGCCGCCGTTCCCGGCTCTGCGGCTGCCCGCCTGGCAGCCTCGGCGTTACTGGAGACCGTTACCCGTTCAATGCCGTAACGATGGGTGTCCAGCCACTGGCGACACTGGGCAAAGGACTGCTGATGGGAGTAGATCCGGGTGATTTCCTGGTCTTTGTGCTGCGACGACACCAGCAGATGATGATGGATTCGCAGTTGCACTTCGCCACAGATTTTCAGGGGCGAGGACATGAACATATCCAGGGTATGATTGATCATGCCCTCGGTGGAGTTCTCCACCGGCACCACCCCGTAATGGGCCGCGCCGGATTCCACCTCCCGGAAGACCGCATCAATCGCGGGTAGCGGCACGCTGATCACGGAGTGGCCAAAATGCTTGAGCGCGGCCGCCTGGGTGAACGTGCCGATCGGCCCGAGAAAGGCAATGTGCATGGGCTTTTCCAGCGCCAGGCAGGCAGACATGATTTCCCGGAACAGACGGGCCATTTCCTCGCCGGACAAGGGCCCCGGATTCTGCTCCTTGATACGCCGCAACACCTGGGCTTCCCGCTCCGGGCGATAGAAGAATACGTCCTGCCCGGGATTGGCCTGCAGCTTCACATGCGCGACCTCCTGGGCACACCGGGCCCGGGCGCTGATCAGGTCCATAATGTCCTGATCGATCCGGTCTATCTCGTCCCGCAACTGGGCCAGCCGGGTCTGTTCATCACTCATCTCAGCCCCGCTCCCTGGCAAATTCAGCCATGTATCCGATCAGGGCATCAACGCCCGCTTCC
This sequence comes from uncultured Marinobacter sp., assembly GCF_946886895.1. Next base: position 78,936 of record NZ_CAMPJO010000012.1, read on the forward strand.
GGCAGAGCGTTATAGATACTTGCCCGCATGCCCCCCACCGAGCGGTGCCCCTTGAGGTTCAGCAGGCCACGGGCATCTGCGCCTTTCAGGAACTCATTGTCCAGGGCATTGTCGGCCAGGGTAAACGGTACGTTCATCCAGGACCGGAACCGACGCTCAATCGGATTGGCGTAAAAATCGCTGCCATCAATGAAGTCGTAGAGTTTGCGGGCCTTGCGCAGGTTGATCTCGCCCATGGCCTGAACACCGCCCTGCTCCTTCAGCCACTTGAACACCAACCCTGCCAGGTACCAGGAATAGGTGGCCGGCGTGTTGTACATGGAGTCGTTGTCGGCGATGACCTGGTAATTCATCATCGTCGGCGTCTCTTTACGGGCCTTGCCCAGCAAATCCTTGCGGATGATGACCACCACGAGGCCGGATGGGCCGATATTTTTCTGGGCACCGGCGTAGATCAGGCCGAACTTCGACACATCCAGCGGGCGCGACAGCAGTGTGGACGACATGTCCACCACCAGCGGCACATCGCCGCTGTCGGGGACGAAGTCAAACTCCAGCCCGCCGATAGTCTCATTCGGTGTGTAGTGCAGGTAGGCAGCATCGGCCCGGGTTTGCCAGGCGGCCTGATCCGGAATGGTGGTAAAGCCGCTGTCTTCCGAGCTGGCCGCCACGTTGATCTCACCGTACCGCCGTGCTTCGGCAATGGCTTTTTTGGACCATATGCCGGTATTCACATAGTCTGCGCCGGTTTTATCCCCGAGCAGGTTCAGGGGAATCATGGAAAACTGGCTGGAAGCCCCTCCCTGCATGAACAGCACCGCGTAATCATCGGAGACACCAGCGAGATCACGCAGGTCCTGCTCCGCTGTCTCGGCAATCTGCACGAAATCATCGCTGCGATGGCTCATCTCCATCACCGACATGCCGGTGCCACGCCAGTCCAGCATTTCATCCCGTGCCTGCCTCAGCACGGCTTCCGGCAAGGTTGCCGGGCCTGCACAAAAGTTATACGCCCTGCTCATGTTCCTGTGGTCTCTCAAGTCGCGCTGAATCTGTCTTCGGCGGTGCCGGCTTATTCCTCGCCGGCACTTTCACCGTCTTCACCTGCTTCCGGGCTGCTGCCTGCCGCTGCGTCTTCCCCGCTCTCACCGTCAAGCTCTTCGTCATCGGTTTCAGCAATCCGCTCGACGCCCACCAGGCGTTCGTCTTCCTGGCTGAGCTTGATCAGACGCACACCCTGGGTGTTCCGGCTCAGCACAGAGACTTCATCGGTGCGGGTGCGCACCAGCGTGCCCTTGTCGGAAATCAGCATCATTTCGTCGCCATCGAACAGCTGGAGAGCTGTGACCAGGTTGCCGTTCCGATCCGAACACTGCATGGCAATAACGCCCTGACTTCCCCGGCCATAGGTGGGGAATTCGTCGATGGCGGTACGCTTGCCGTAACCGTTCTCACTGGCGGTCAGAATCACACCGCCTTCCTGCGGGATGATCAGGGACACCACATGGTGACCTTCCGGCATCCGGATACCGCGTACACCACGGGCCGTCCGGCTCATCGGGCGAACCGCTTCCTCGGCGAAGCGGACAGCCTTGCCAGCAGTTGAGAACAGCATCACCTCGGCATCGCCCTTGGTAATGGCTGCCCCGATCAGGGTGTCACCTTCATCCAGGGACAAAGCGATCAGGCCACTGCTGCGTGGGCGTGAGAAGTTGGGCAACGGGGTTTTCTTGACGACACCGGCAGACGTGGCCATCAGCACGAACTGGTCTTCCGGATAGTCACGCACCGGCAGGAAGGTGGTAATACGCTCACCCTCGTCCAGGGGCAGAATATTCACCATCGGACGGCCACGGGATGCGCGGCTTGCCCGGGGAATCTCGAAGACTCGCAGCCAGTAAACCTTGCCACGGTTGGAGAAGCACAGGATGGTGTCGTGGGAGTTGGCCACCAGCAGCTTTTCAACGAAGTCTTCGTCTTTCATGGACGTGGCGGCCTTACCCCGGCCACCACGACGCTGGGCCTGGTAATCCTCAACCGCCTGGGTCTTGGCATACCCGCTGTGGGAAATGGTGACAACGAGGTCTTCTTCATCAATCAGGTCGGCGATGGTCAGGTCGCGCTGGGAGCTGGTGATTTCGGTACGACGCTCATCGCCGAACTCGGACACAACCGCTTCCAGCTCTTCACGGATCACCTGCATCAGCCGATCCGGGTCGGCCAGAATTTCCAGCAGGCCGGCAATCTTTTCCAGGATTTCCTTGTACTCGTTCTGGAGCTTCTCGGTTTCCAGACCGGTCAGGCGGTGCAGACGCATATCCAGAATAGCCTGGGTCTGCTCTGGCGACAGGTAGTACAGGCCATTACGCAGGCCATAGATTTCCGGCAGATCGTCCGGGCGGCAGGCGTCTTCGCCGGCACGCTCGAGCATGGCCAGCACATCGCCGGGGGCCCAGCCCCTGTCCATCAGCTTTTCCTTGGCTTCCACGGAGCTCGGGGAGGCCTTGATCAGCTCGATCATCTCATCAATGTTGGCCAGCGCAACCGTCAGGCCTTCAAGGATGTGGCCCCGCTCGCGGGCCTTGCGCAGTTCGTAGATGGTCCGGCGGGTCACCACTTCACGGCGGTGGCGCACAAACGCATCCAGCATCTGCTTCAGGTTCAGCGTTTTCGGCTCGCCATTGATCAACGCCACCATGTTGATACCGAACACCGTCTGCAACTGGGTGTGGGCAAACAGGTTATTGACCACCACATCCGGGTTTTCACCCCGGCGCAGCTCAATCACCACCCGGATACCTTCCTTGTTGGATTCGTCCCGCAGCTCGGTGATGCCCTCCAGGCGCTTCTCTTTCACCAGCTCGGCGATCTTTTCGATCAGGCGGGCCTTGTTCAACTGGTACGGCAGCTCGGTGATGATGACAGCGTCGCGGTTGGTTTTGTTATCGTGCTCGATCTCGTGGCGGGCACGGATATAGATGCGGCCCCGGCCGGTGCGATAGGCCTCTACGATACCGGCACGGCCATTAATAATGGCCTCGGTCGGGAAATCCGGCCCCGGAATGAATTCCATCAGTTCATCGACGGTAAGATCCGGATTATCAATCAGCGCCAGGCAGCCGCTAACCACTTCCGTCAGATTGTGGGGCGGAATATTGGTGGCCATGCCCACGGCAATACCGGAGGAGCCATTCACCAGCAGGTTGGGCACCCGGGTGGGCAGTACGTCGGGAATACGTTCGGTACCGTCGTAGTTATCGACGAAATCCACCGTTTCCTTGTCCAGGTCCGCCAGCAGGGAGTGGGCAATCTTCTCCATGCGGATTTCGGTGTAACGCATGGCGGCCGCGTTGTCGCCGTCAATGGAACCAAAGTTGCCCTGGCCATCCACCAGCGGGTAACGCAGCGAGAAGGGCTGGGCCATGCGCACGATGGTGTCGTATACCGCGGAGTCACCGTGGGGGTGATATTTACCGATGACGTCACCCACCACACGGGCAGACTTCTTGTAGGCCTTGTTCCAGTCATTGTTCAGCTCGGACATGGCGAACAGGACACGACGGTGAACCGGCTTGAGGCCGTCCCGTACATCCGGAAGGGCCCGGCCGACGATAACGCTCATGGCGTAATCGAGGTAGGACTGTTTCAGCTCGTCTTCAATATTGACCGGCAGGATCTCTTTGGCTAACTCACCCATCGAGAAAGGTTCCTTTGCGTTATCTGGAAGTCGTGTCGGGGTCGTTTCGCGGCCCCTTGGTTATTCTTCAACAAGCCGCCAAGTCTACCACAGTCGCCGCCCTCGGGGGGCAACTGTGAGGCAGCCTTAATCAAACACCACCGTCTTGTTTTCGAAGGTAATCACCCGGTCTTCGATGTGGGCTCGCAATCCCCGGGCCAGCACGTTCTTTTCCACATCCTTGCCCAGGCGCACCATGTCTTCGATGGAGTCACTGTGGGTGATACGGATGACGTCCTGCTCGATGATGGGGCCTTCGTCCAGGTCCTGGGTAACGTAGTGGCAGGTGGCGCCGATCAGCTTCACGCCGCGGCTATAGGCCTGGTGGTAAGGGCGTGCACCGGCAAATGACGGCAGGAAACTGTGGTGGATATTGATCACCCTGCCCTCGTATTTTTCACACAGTTCACCCGGAAGAATCTGCATATACCGGGCCAGCACCACCACATCGACTTCGTACTTCCGGAAGAGGTCATCAATGTGGGCGAAAGCCTCCGCCTTGTTCTCCTTGCTCACCGGCACATGATGGTAGGGAATCTCATGCCACTCCACCATCCTGCGAAGATCGTCGTGATTGGAAATGACGGCCACAATCTCGGCATTGATTTCCTTGCTGTGCCAGCGGTACAGCAGATCGGCCACGCAGTGGGATTCCTTGCTGCACATCAGGACAACTTTCTTCGGCTGGGCCGAATCGGCAATGTGCCAGTGCATATTGAATTCACGGGCGATGGGCTCGAATGACGCCCGGAACTGGTCGAGGCTGAACGGTATCGAACTGGCCTTGATTTCGTGCCGCATGAAGAACCAGCCGGTCTGGGTGTCCGAGTGATGGCTCGCTTCGGTAATCCAGCCGTTGTAGGTGGACAGGAAATTACTCACCTTGGCGACAATTCCCACCCGGTCCGGGCAGGAAATCACAAGACGATAGGTATGCTCCATGAAAGCCTTTCCTTAACTGAAATCCGGGAAAGCGGGTGCGTCGGGGAAGCACCGCCGTCAATAACGGCGGGTTAACGGTACGCACCGATGAAAATGACCGGCTATCATAGCCTATCTGAATGCCAGAAACGAGGAATGGAGACATGGACAGACACCCACACCGACCAACCCCCAAAGCAGCCACCAGCAGGCGCACAGGCGGCTGGCGCGCCCTTACGGCACTCGTTATCGCAGTGCTGACCGTACCGGCCTTCGGCCAGGCCATTCTGGAAGGCGAGCGCTTCCACCCGGTCACCGCCCGGCAGGGCATGGTGGCCACCAGCCATACCCTGGCCACAGAGGTGGCACTGCAGGTTCTCAAAGACGGCGGTAATGCCGTGGATGCCGCGGTGACCGCCGGCTTTGCCCTGGCGGTCACCCAGCCCCGCTCCGGGAACATCGGCGGTGGCGGCTTCATGCTGATCGCCAAGGGTGACGGCTCCGAACCGGAAGCCATTGATTACCGTGAAAAAGCGCCCGCAGCGGCCACGGAAACCATGTTCCAGGACGCCTCCGGCGAGGTGGTACAGAACCGGAGCCGGTTCACTCATCTGGCCGCCGGGGTCCCCGGCACCGTCGCTGGCCTGGCCCTGGCCCTGGAACGCCACGGCACGATCTCCCTGGCCCAGGCGCTGGCCCCGGCCATCAAACTGGCCCGGGACGGTTTCATCGTACCGTCGCGATTCACCGAAGGGCTGGGACAGGCCCGGGAACGACTGCAGCGCTGGCCGGCCTCGCTGGCCACCTTCTACAAGGCGGATGGCAGTGCCTGGCAGCCCGGGGAGCGCTTCCGGCAACCGGAGCTGGCAGCCACGCTCCAACGCATTGCCGACCAGGGTGTGGACGGCTTCTATGAGGGCAAGACCGCGCAACTGATTGCCGATGAGATGGCACGTAACGGTGGGCTGATCACCCTGCAGGACCTGAAGTCCTATGAACCCGTGGTGAGGCAGCCGGTCCATGGCCGCTATCGGGGTTACGACGTCTATTCCATGTCGCCGCCCTCCTCCGGCGGCACTCATATCGTTCAGATCCTCAATATCCTCGAAGGCTTTCCTATCCGGGAGTCCGGCCACAATTCCGCGAACACCATTCACCTGATGGCCGAAGCCATGAAACTGGCCTACGCGGACCGGTCAAAATACCTGGGCGATACCGATTACGTAACGGTGCCCCTGGCGGGGCTGACGAGCAAGGCCTACGCCAACGAACTTCGGAAAACCATCGATGCCGACAGAGCCCGCCCCGCCAGCGAGATTGACGCTGGCAAGCCGGCCGCCTATGAAAGTCCGGAAACCACCCATTTTTCGGTGGTGGACAAATGGGGCAATGCGGTATCCAATACCTACACCATCAATTTCAGCTATGGGTCCGGCATTACCGTTCAGGGCGCGGGCTTTCTGCTGAACAACGAGATGGATGACTTCAGCGCCAAACCCGGCGTACCCAATGCTTACGGCCTGATCGGTGGCGAGGCCAACAAGGTCGAGCCCGGCAAGCGCATGCTCAGCTCCATGTCGCCAACCATCGTACGTAAGGATGGCGAAAATTTCCTGGTCACCGGCAGCCCCGGTGGCTCACGGATCATCACCACCACCTTGCAAGTCATCATGAATGTGATTGACCATGGCATGAATATCCAGACCGCCGTTGCCGCGCCCCGCATTCATCATCAATGGTTGCCGGATGAACTGCGCATCGAACAGGGCATCAGTCCGGATACCATCGCCCTGCTCGAGGCCCGGGGCCACCACGTGGTCACCAACTCGGCCATGGGCGCCATTCAGAGTATCATGATCGGTGAAGACGGCACCTTGTTTGGCGGTGCCGATCCGAGGCGCAGCACATCCTCGGCACAGGGTTTTTAGCCCGGACATCGGGCCAGAATCAATCACCGGACAGGAGGCAGCATGTTTCTTTCCGTACAACTCAGTTGCTACCCATTGAAAGACGAGTACAAACAACCCATCCGCGACCTGATCGCACGGCTTGAGCAGAGTGGCCTTGAGGTGCACGCCGGACGCATGAGCACCGAGATGTTCGGGGAATACGATGAAGTGATGCGTGTGCTCTCGGAAACCATGAAGTGGTCGTTCGAGACTTACGGCAAAGCCGTCTTCGTGGCAAAAATCATGGAAGGCGACCGCAGGCCCACGTAACTCAGCCGCACATCAAGGGCGTGGAGCCGGATAGCGGATCCGGCTCCACGCCGTCACTGGCACCCGGGCTTCAGGAATGCCCGAGGCTGGCGTCGACCTTGTCCTGGGTTTTGTTCTCGAAATCACTGGCGTCGTGGCGCTCGTGCAACTGGCTCGCGGGATCGCCCCAGGTGCGATTCACCATACGGCCACGCCTGACACCCGGGCGCTCCGCAATCTCATGGCTCCAGCGCAACACATGGGTGTAGGTGTGCGCCTCCAGAAACTCTGCCGCCTCGTAGACCTTGTTGGTAACGAGCGCACCGTACCAGGGCCAGATGGCCATATCGGCAATGGTGTATTCATCGCCGGCAATATACTGGTTATCGGCCAGTTGGCGATCCAGCACGTCAAGCTGCCGCTTCACTTCCATGGTATAGCGGTTAATGGGATATTCGTACTTTTCCGGGGCGTACGCGTAAAAGTGGCCAAACCCGCCACCCAGGAACGGCGCACTGCCCATCTGCCAGAACAGCCAGTTCAGGGCTTCGGTGCGCCTGGCAATATCCCGCGGCAGAAACTCGCCGAACTTCTCCGCCAGATACAACAGGATGGAACCCGATTCGAACACCCGGATCGCCGGATCCACACTGCGATCCACCATGGCCGGAATCTTGGAGTTGGGATTCACCTCCACAAATCCACTGCTGAATTGCTCGCCCTCGGTGATGCGCACCAGCCAGGCATCGTATTCCGCTTCCCTGATGCCCTTCTCCAGCAACTCCTCCAGCATGATGGTCGCCTTCACCCCATTGGGCGTCGCCAGGGAATACACCTGGAAGGGATGATCGCCAACCGGCAAGGCCTGCTGGTGGGTGGGCCCGGCAATGGGACGATTGATTTTGGAGAATGCGCCACCGCTTTCGGCATCCCATTTCCAGACTTTCGGGGGTGTGTAAGTGGGGTCACTCATAGTTCTGAATTCTCCTGGGTCAGCGAAATGATACGAGGCCTCGGCCTTGGAAACATACACAGCCGGTGGCAGTTAGTGAAACATCGTGCCAATAAATTCTGATGTTGTCAGCAGAGAGCTTTATTATGTCTCTTGATCAGTTATAGACAACGATAAATTCCTGGCCCGGTCTTGGTCTGTGGCTGGCACTGGTTGCTGCCTGCGTTGCGACCGGTCAGTACCTAATTTTCCCAGTGACTGGCCGGTATCCTTTTCACATGAATGTGGCTTAACAGCCGGATGGTTGGGCGTATCAAAAACTGGAAACTGCCAACGATGAACAGCCAGATGGCGACCTTCTCGTACTCGGGAAACAGGAACAGAATACTGCCCACCAAGAACCAGATCGCAATGAAGAAGTCGTTGATGATGCTGATCATTTCGTAACGGCGCCGAATGATCAGTTCTTCATGCCCCAGGCGCAACGTCAGAGGGTTGTCTGCGCGGTCTTCCACCATGTCATGTCCTGTGTTTGGAAGGAGCCCTGTCCGTGTTGGGAGGGGGTGTGGCGGAAACGGGGTTCCGCCACACCAGAGCTATTGCATGTCGCTGTAGGCGTCGTCAGTTCTCGCCGCCATAATGAAATCGTTCTTGTGCAACCCGCCGATTTTGTGGGTCCACCAGCGTACGGTCACTTTACCGTACTCCAGCAGAATCGCCGGGTGGTGGTTCTCGGCCTCGGCCAGATCCCCTACCTTGTTGGTGAATGCCTGGGCCTGGGCGAAGTTTTTGAGTTTGAACACCCGCTTCAGTTGCTCTTCGCCATCAAGCTCCACTACCTTCCACTTCGGAACATCCTGTTGCAGGGCCTGTTTCTCGTCAGCGGTTACCTGCGGCGCGTCGGCACTGCAGGCCTCACAACGCTGGCTCGTCAGTTCGCTCATTTGAACCTCCTGGTTTCTGACTGTACTACAAGCGTGGGTTCGCCAAGCCACATTATCAACCCGTGGTTGAAATTACCCTGCTTTCAGAATACTGTATATTTAAACAGTATTTGAGAGAATTACCCATGAGCGAGCTTCTGAACACACTGATGCAGGACGCCCGTGTCTGGCAGGGACACCGGCCCGTCCAGACAACCCGGCCGGCGGAATCCACCGGTTACCAGGTACTGGATAACCAGCTTGGCGGTCTCGGCTGGCCCCGGGGCGCCCTGAGTGAATGCCTGCTGGAGGCACCCGGCATTGGCGAACTGCACCTGCTACTGCCACTGATGCAACGGCTGTCCAGGGGCGGAAAAGCCGTGTTCTGGGTGAACCCGCCCCATACCCCCTATGCCCCTGCCCTGGCTCGCGAGCAGGTTAACCTGGATCAGGTGGTGCTGATCCACACAGAAGACCCCGGCGACCTCTTGTGGACCCTGGAGAACTGCCTGCGCTCGCCGGTAACCGGCCTGGTGATGGCCTGGCCGGGCAAGCTGGCCGCCCGGGATCTGCGCCGCCTGCAACTCGCCGCCGAGGCAGGCAGCAATGTGTGTGTACTGTTCCGGGAACGCCGGTACGCCGGGCAGAATTCTCCGGCGGCCCTGCGCCTGGAGCTGGAGCCCGGTGACCAGCAGGCGCTGAAAGTAAACGTACTGAAGCGACGCGGCAGTTGGCCTGGCCAACGCTGTTCCCTGACCATGGCACACCGGGCGGATCTGTCGAATCAGGAGACCCCCCGCATTGCCCAGGGCCCCTGGCCCGTGCGAACCCGGTAGGCTTGCCATGCTCTGGCTGTACCTGCATTTCCCGCACCTGTTGCTGGATCATATTCGCCGTTCCCGTGAGCACCCGGGGGCGCTGGTTATCGTGGAAGGCTCTGGCCAGAAGGTCATCCAGGCCTGCCCGGAGGCGCGCGATCAGGGCATCACTCCCGGCATGCGCCTGAAAACCGCCATTGCTCTGGTGCCGGAACTGGGCATGGTACGCGCCGACCAGCACCAGGAAGCCCGGATACTGGAAGACCAGGCCCGCTGGTTATACCGCTACGCCGCGCATATCGTCCTGGTACCTCCCGATGGCCTGCTGGCGGAAATCGGCAGCCTGCAACGGCTGTACGGTGGCCTGGCCGCTGTCTGGCAAACGGTGGACCAGGGGCTGAACGAACGCCGCCTGAGCGCCTGGCAAGCCACCGGCCACACCCCCCTGGCGGCGAGACTGCTCGCCCGCACAGGCATGGGTGAATGCACGGCGGACAAGGGCCAGATTCAGCAAACACTGGGCCGGATTCCTCTGCCGATGGTGGAGTTTGATGACAAAACCTGTGTCCGGCTGCAGCGCCTGGGCCTGAGCCACCTTGGAGAAGTGCTAGCCCTGCCACGGAACGAACTGGCTCACCGCCTGTCCCCGGAAACCCTGGCCCACCTTCAGAAAATAGAGGGCAGCCGACCGGATCCGAAAGCCCCCTGGCAGCCACCCCACCATTTTCGCCAACAGGCGGATTTTGCGCAGGATATTGAACAATCACAGGGGCTGCTGTTTCCGTTACAGCGGCTACTCTCGGAACTTGAAGAGGATCTGTGCTGGCGCCAGCAGGAAACCGACAGCCTGCTACTGGTCATGAATCACCGGCATCAGGAGGCGACCCGACTTCGTATCCGCACCGCCGGGCCGGAGCACCGGGCCAACAGCTTCCTGAGTCTGATTCGGCTACGGCTAGACCAGCACCCGCTGAAAGCGCCGGTGGTTTCCCTGGTTCTGTCTGTCCGGCGGTTCCTGAACCGGGAAGCAGACACCCGGCAAGATCTGCTGGGTGAAAGCCAGGATCTGAACGAAGCCTGGCACACCCTGATCAGTCGCCTCCAGGCCCGCCTGGGTGACGGCGCCCTGCATCAGCTCTCGCCCCAGGCTGATCATCGCCCCGAGCGAGCCTGGTCAGCCTCGGAAGTACTGAACAGACACGCCACTCCCTTGCCGGACAGTCATCAGCTACCTCGCCGTCCGCTCTGGCTACTGAAAGGTCCGCAACCGTTGCTGGAAACGCCGGTGGCCTGGTTCTCCGGCCCCGAGCGCATCAGTGGTGGCTGGTGGGATGGCCAGCAAGTGCACCGGGATTACTACATCGCACAAACACACCATGGCCAGTTGGCCTGGGTGTTCCGGGATGTCAGGGAAGGCTGGTTCGTGCACGGATGGTTTGGCTGATGAGCGAGCATGGCTACGCCGAACTGTTCTGTTTCAGCAATTTCACCTTCCTGACCGGGGCCTCCCATCCCCACGAGCTGGCGGAGCGTGCCGCGGAGCTGGGCTACAGCGCCCTGGCCATGACCGATGCCTGCTCGGTTGCCGGCATTCCCCGGGCCTGGGCGGCGTTGAAGGAAAGCCCGGTCAAACTGATTACCGGAAGCTGGTTTGAACTGGACGATGCCCCGGACGGCGCCGTGCCGCCCCGTTTTATTCTCCTGGCACGTACCCGCAAAGGCTACGGCCAGCTCAGCCAGTTGATCACCACCGGGCGTCGGCGGGCGGAAAAAGGCCAGTACCGGTTATTCTTCCGGGATATCGAGTGCCATCCCCTGGACGACTGCCTGTGCCTGTGGCTGCCTTCCTCACCTGGCACCGCCGATGCCGATCAGGCCCTGGCCTGTGGCGAATGGCTGCAACGACTGTTTGAACCCCGGCTCTGGATTGCTGCCGCCCGCACACTGGAATCCGGAGAGGAGCACCAACTGGCCCGGGTTCGCTGGCTGGCGGATCACCTGCGCTGCCCGATTACCGCCACCGGCGAGGTTCACATGCACAGGCGCGAGCGCCAGCCCCTGCAGGACGTACTCACTGCCCTGCGCCACCGCACCAGCCTGGAACTCGCCGGTCACCGCCTGTTCCAGAACGGCGAACGCTATCTCAGGCCGATGCCGGTCTTGCAACGCCTGTTCCCCGACGCCTGGCTGAAAGAATCCCTGCGCATTGCCCGACAGTGCAGCTTTGAGCCCGGCAGCCTGCGTTACGAATACCCATCGGACCTGGTGCCGGCGAATGAAACGCCGGCCGCGTACCTGAAAAAACTGACCGCCGAAGGAGAACGGCGACGTTATCCCAACGGCACCCCACAGGCGGTTCAGTCCCTGATCCGGAAGGAACTGGGGTTGATCTCGGACAAGCACTACGAGCACTATTTCCTCACCATTCATGACATTGTGGACTTCGCACGGCGCCAGGGCATTCTGTGCCAGGGGCGAGGCTCGGCTGCCAACTCCGCCGTGTGTTACTGCCTGGGCATTACCGAAGTCAATCCGGCGCGGGTGGAATTGCTGTTTGAACGTTTCATCTCCAAGGACCGCAACGAACCGCCAGACATTGATGTCGATTTCGAACACGATCGCCGAGAGGAAGTTATCCAGTATATTTACCGGCGCTATGGTCGCGAGCGAGCTGCTCTCGCCGCTACCGTGATCCGCTATCGCCCCCGCAGCGCCGTCCGCGATGTGGGCAAGGCTCTGGGGTTTGATCCGGCACTGGTGGAGCAACTGCTCGATGGCATCGACTGGCGGGACGGGGCCAGCAACTGGCGCCAGCAGATCCTCGACAAGCGCCTCACCCGGAACCCCGGGGTCGCGGACCAGTTCTTTACCCTGGTGAACACCCTGCTCGGTTTCCCCCGGCATCTGTCCCAGCATGTGGGCGGCTTTGTGATCAGTGCCGGGCCACTGGCTGAACTGGTCCCTGTAGAGAATGCCGCCATGGCGGACCGGACCGTCATTCAATGGGACAAAGATGACCTCGAAAGCCTGGGCCTGATGAAAGTCGATGTACTGGCCTTGGGCATGCTCTCCGCCATTCGCCGGGCACTCGAACTCATCAGCGAGGAAAAGGCAGCCCCCTTTGCCATGCAGGACATTCCCCCGGAAGACCGGGCCACCTACGCCATGCTGCAGAAAGGCGACAGCATTGGCGTGTTTCAGGTGGAATCCCGTGCCCAGATCAACATGCTGCCGAGACTGAAACCCGACACCTGGTACGACCTGGTGGTGGAAGTGGCCATCGTCCGTCCCGGCCCCATTCAGGGCGACATGGTGCACCCCTATTTGCGGCGCAAGCATGGCCTGGAGCCGGTGGATTACCCCAACGATGCGATCAGAGGCGTACTGGAGCGCACCCTGGGCATACCCATTTTCCAGGAGCAGGTGATTAAACTGGCCATGGTCGCAGCCGGCTTCTCCGCCGGTGAAGCCGATCAGCTCCGCCGGGCCATGGCCGCCTGGAAGTCCCACGGTGACCTGACCCCGTTCCGGGAAAAGCTGATCACCGGCATGCTTGAGCGTGGCCACGACGGCGGCTTCGCCGAACGCCTGTACCAGCAGATCTGCGGCTTTGGCGGCTACGGCTTTCCCGAGTCCCACGCCGCCAGCTTTGCCCTGCTGGTGTACGTCTCCGCCTGGATCAAGTGCCACTACCCCGCCGCCTTCTACTGCGCCCTGCTCAACAGCCAGCCCATGGGCTTCTATTCCCCCTCCCAACTGGTACAGGATGCCCGCCGCCACAACGTCACCGTATTACCGCCTGATATCAATCACAGCCAGTGGGATCACACACTGGAAGGCAAGGAACGCCACCTGCGCCTGGGCCTGAGAATCATTCAGGGCCTGTCCGTTAATGGCGCTGAACGCATCCATAAGAAGCGTCCCACCACAGGTTACGGCTCCATCAGCGAACTCCGGCGCCTGGCTGGCCTGAACCAGCGAGAGATGGAGCTCCTGGCTGGCGCTAACGCCATGCCCGAATTTGCCAGCAACCGCCACCAGTCCTACTGGCAACTCCTTGGCCACGAACCGCCCGCAGAACTCTTTGCCGAAGAGGCGGTCGCCCAGTATCAGGTTGACCATTGCGACCTGCTCCCCGAACCCACCGAAGGCCAGAACGTTCTCGCCGACTATGCCAGCCAGGGTCTCACCCTCCAGCGCCACCCCCTGGCCCTGCTCCGGGAACAGGGCCACCTCCGGTTCTGCCTGAGTGCCGAACAACTGAAAACCACCAAGGCCGGTATTCCGGTTCAGGTCGTTGGCCTTGTGACCGGCCGCCAACGCCCGGGGTCTGCCTCCGGCGTCACCTTTGTCACCCTTGAAGACGAAACCGGCAATGTGAATGTTGTGGTGTGGCTGGAAACCGCGCGGCGGCAGCGGAAGCCGTTGCTAACCGCCCGGTTGTTGCATGTGAAGGGTGTGCTTGAAAGAGAGGGTGAGATTGTTCATGTGATGGCGGGGAAGCTTTCGGATCTGAGCCACCTCATCAACTCATTGCCTGTTGCATCACGGGATTTTCATTAAGGGTATAAAATGAAAAACCCCGCCAGGGCGAGGTTTTTCATCTTCTTTCGCAGCGGGACAGATCAGGTCAGCAACTTGATCATCACACCCGCGGCCACTGCCGAACCGATAACGCCCGCCACATTCGGCCCCATGGCATGCATCAGCAGGAAGTTGTGCGGGTTGGCTTCCAGGCCCACTTTATTGGACACCCGCGCCGCCATTGGCACAGCGGACACCCCGGCGGAGCCGATAAGCGGGTTGATGGGGTCCTTGATAAACCTGTTCATCAGTTTCGCCATCAAAACGCCGCAGGCCGTACCTACGCAGAAAGCAGCCATACCCAGAACCAGAATGCCCAGCGTTTGCAGATCCAGGAACTTGTCCGCGCTCAGCTTGGAGCCAACAGACAGCCCAAGGAAAATGGTTACGATGTTGATCAGCGCATTCTGGGAGGTATCGCTCAGTCGCTCAACCACCCCGCACTCCCGCATCAGGTTACCAAAACAGAACATACCCAGCAGCGGCGCCGCATCAGGCAGGAACAACACCGTCGCCACCAGCACCACCATCGGGAACGCAATTTTTTCCCGCTTGCTCACCGGACGCAACTGGGACATTTTGATGGTCCGCTCCTTCGGCGAAGTCAGCGCTTTCATTATAGGAGGTTGGATCATCGGCACCAGCGCCATGTAGGAATAGGCCGCCACGGCAATCGCACCCAGCAGATGTGGAGCCAGAATGCTGGACACATAGATTGACGTCGGGCCATCGGCGCCACCGATAATACCGACAGCCGCCGCCTCCAGGATGGTGAAATCCATAACCCCCGTCATGTCCAGCAAAGCCGCTCCAATAATGGTACCAAAGATACCGAACTGTGCGGCCGCGCCCAGAAGCAGGGTCTTCGGGTTCGCCAACAGCGGACCAAAGTCAGTCATCGCGCCTACACCCATGAAGATAATCAGTGGTGCAGCACCACTGGCAATGGCGACGGTGTAGAAATTGTAGAGCATGCCGTTGGTATAACCGAGACTCTGGGCAGCAACAATAGCCTGTTGAACCGTCCCGTAATCCGCCTGCTTATAGGCTGCCTTAAACGCACCCATCACTTCCGGCGTTATGGCTTGGCCAGCCTGGTACGCGACATCGAGAATGCTCGCTAAAGCTACCAGTACCGCCGGCTCCGCATAGTGAATCGCATTCTCCGCAGCCGACAGGGCAAGCCCTACCTCCGGGATATTCGCCAGAATGCCGCCGAACCCAATCGGAACCAGCAGCAGTGGCTCAAAGCCCTTGCGAATCGCAAGGAACAGCAGAAGAAAGCCGATACAGATCATGAAGAACTGACCGCCCGAGAGATTATACAGGCCACTGCCTGTCCACAATGTCATTAACTTTTCCATGGAATGCTGGCCCTTATGCGATTGTCAGCATTTCATCATCAGGGGAGACGGCATCACCGACCTTGATGAAGATTTCGCCGATGGTACCGGCCTTGGGTGCACGGATCTCGGTTTCCATTTTCATGGCTTCGAGAATAATCAGCACATCGCCTTCTTCCACGGCGTCACCCGGAGAAACCAGAACCTTGAAGATGTTGCCGCCCAGAGGCGCAACAACCGGCTCGCCTTCACCAGGGGCCGGCGCCGACGCTGCCGCTGCCGGTGCAGAAACCGCACCGCCCTCGCCCTGGATCTGGGAAATCTCGCCGCCCTCGGAGACTGCCACCACGAACTTCTTGCCGTTCACTTCAACGGTGTAGGTTTCGGGGCCGTCAGCTGTCTTGGCGGGCGCTGCGTCATCAGCAACCGGAACCGGCTCAAAGGCATCCGGGTTACCACGATTTTCCAGGAACTTAAGACCAATCTGCGGGAACAGGGCGTAAGTCAGCACGTCGTCGACGGTGTTTTCCGCCAGCTTGATGCCTTTCTCTTCGGCCAGTATCTTGAGCTCGTCGGTCAGTTTGTCCATTTCTGGCTCAAGCAGATCAGCCGGACGACAGGTAACCGGCTCTTTTCCATCCAGAACACGCTCCTGCAGTTCCTTGTTCATCGGCGCCGGTGCTGCACCGTACTCGCCTTTGAGGATTGCAGAGGTTTCTTTGGAGATGGACTTGTAACGCTCGCCAGTCAGAACATTCAGTACCGCCTGGGTACCCACGATCTGGGAAGTCGGAGTGACCAGCGGAATGAAACCCAGGTCTTCGCGAACCTTGGGAATCTCGTCCAGCACCTGGTCGAACTTGTCGCTGGCGTTCTGCTCACGCAACTGGTTTTCCATATTGGTGAGCATGCCACCCGGCACCTGGGCAATCAGGATGCGGGAATCGGTACCCCGGAGGCTGCCTTCAAACTTCGCGTACTTCTTACGTACCTGACGGAAGTAGCTTGCAATCTCTTCGAGCAGGTTCAGGTCAAGACCGGTGTCACGGTCAGTACCTTCCAGAATCGCGACCACGGCTTCGGTGGGCGAGTGACCGTACGTCATGCTCATGGAAGAGATGGCCGTGTCGACGTTATCAATACCGGCTTCCGCAGCCTTGATAGCGGTGGCGGTGGACATGCCGGTAGTGGCGTGACACTGCATGTGAATCGGGATGTCCAGTTCTTTCTTCAGGCGGCTGACCAGATCGAAGGCCACGTAGGGCTTGAGAATACCGGCCATGTCCTTGATGGCGATGGAGTCCGCACCCATGTCGGCGACTTCCTTCGCCAGCTCTACCCACATTTCGATGGTGTGCACAGGGCTGGTGGTGTAGGCAATGGTGCCCTGGGCATGCTTGCCAGTCTTACGAACGGCCTTGATGGCGCGATCCAGGTTACGCGGATCGTTCATCGCATCAAAAATACGGAACACGTCAACGCCATTCTCGGCGGCACGCTCACAGAAACGGTCTACCACATCATCGGCATAATGGCGGTAACCCAACAGATTCTGGCCCCGCAAAAGCATTTGCTGCTGGGTGTTGGGCATGGCTTTCTTCAGTTCGCGAATACGTTCCCAGGGATCTTCGCCCAGGTAACGAATGCAGGAATCGAAGGTAGCACCGCCCCAGGATTCCAGGGACCAGAAACCGACCTTGTCGAGTTTCTCGGCAATGGGCAGCATGTCATCCAGCCGCATACGAGTGGCGAGCAGGGACTGGTGGGCGTCACGCAGGATAACGTCCGTAATCCCCAGCGGTTTCTTTGTGTCAGTCATCGTGTCAGCCTTCTGTTTAAAGGTTCTATCTTTTTACCGGGTCACTTCTTGTGGCGTGACCGGAATTGTGCAATTGCCTTTTTGATGGCTTCGGCGGTGTCGGGGTCAACCGACGCCGGCGCCTTGGGCCTGGCACGTGTTGTTTTAGCCGGTGTTGCCGGCTCTGGCGCAAGCCGTTCTATGAGTTTGGACATGAGGAGTGTCGCGAAGACCAGAATGATCAGGAACACGAACACGAACCCCATACCTGCGATCATCAGATCGACGGCTTGTGACATCAGGTCATTCATATCGAATAGCTACCTGTCTTGGTTTGTGTGATTTCCCCGGGCTGGCCGGCCTGACCAGTTAGACCAAAGTCTAATGCCAAAGCCGCACAAAACGGGAGGCAAAATCCTGCGTAATTTACCGTTTTCAATTCCCGTGAGCAACCTAAATGGAAATTACCATACGGATTTTCCGAGTCCCCCGGCCTGTTTTGACAAACCCCACCGACTCAGGAAGCGCCTGATTTCAGACAATCCGGACGCGGATTTTCCGGCCCTTGATCCGGCCATTTTCCAGTCTCGACAGTGCCTTGGCGGCCAGGGACTTTTCCACCGCCACAAAACACTGGAAATCAAACACATCAATCTTGCCGACAGCACTGCCAGGTATGCCAGCCTCACCGGTCAGGGCGCCCAGCACGTCACCCGGGCGAACCTTGTCCTTGCGACCGCCGGCAATACACAGGGTTTTCATGGCAGGCGTCACCGGTTCAGCCGGAGAGGCCAGCAAGGCACTGGTGTCGCCCCACTGAACCTCACGCCCGCGTACTGACTCAATCCGGCTGATCTTGTGGCCCTGGGACGGTGTGCAGAATGTCACCGCGTAGCCCTGCTCCCCGGCACGACCGGTACGACCGATCCGGTGCGTATGCACCTCCGGGTCCCTCGCAGGATCGGCGTTGATCACCAGCGGCAATGATTTGATGTCCAGGCCACGGGCCGCCACATCGGTGGCCACCAGCACCGGACAACTCTGATTCCCGAACCGGACCAGCACACTGTCCCGGTCCCGCTGCTCCAGGTCGCCGTGCAACGGCAACGCCGAAAACCCATGCCCGCTCAAGGTCTCCGCCATTTCGTCGCATTGCTGTTTGGTGGTGCAAAAAACGATGCATGAGGACGGCTGCCTCTGGGACAGCAGCGCCATGATGGCGTCAATCTTGCGTTCCGGTGACACCTCATAAAAACACTCTTCAATGTCGCGGTTCTCAACGCCGGATTCGGCACGTACATCCACCGGCTCGCGCTGGTACTGCTCACTGAGTTTACGGATCGGCTCTGGCCAGGTGGCCGAGAACATAAGGGTCTGTCGCGCCGGTGGCGTCCGGGACAGAATGTCTTCCATGGCCTCCTGGAAGCCCATGTCCAGCATGCGGTCGGCTTCATCAAGAACCACGGTGGCAAGCCGGTCCAACACCAGCGTGCCCTTACGCAAATGATCCTGAATCCGGCCCGGTGTTCCCACGACAATATGGGCACCATGGCTCAGGGAACCAATCTGCGGCCCGATCGCCACCCCACCACAGAGAGTCAGCACCTTGATGTTGTCCCGGGCGCGGGCCAGCTCACGGATGGCCTTGGCGACCTGGTCCGCCAGCTCCCGTGTGGGGCACAACACCAGCGCCTGAACCGCAAACAGTCTGGGCCGGAGTCGCTCAATCAGACCAATGCCAAAGGCTGCGGTCTTGCCGCTGCCCGTCTGCGCCATGGCAATAACGTCCTGCCCCGCCAATCCCGGAGGGATCGCCGTCGCCTGAATCTCAGTGGGCCTTTCGAAACCCAACTGGTCAAGATTGGAGCGCATGGCGGCGGATAAACCGAAATCTTTAAAAGAAGACATAGAAGAAATTCCCGGGATCGGCGGAAGCTGGTTATGAAGGCAACAATGAGGGCGTATAATACTACCAGAATTCGCAACCGATTAACGGAGTTACTGATGGCGTCCCTGCAAGATCAACTACTGAAAGCCGGCCTGGCGGATGACAAAAAAGCGAAAGCCATTCGCAGTGAAAAGCGCAAACAGCGAAAACAGCAGCCCAAGGGCGCAGCTCAGGTCAACGAGGCCGAAGTTCGTGCTCGCCAGGCCCGCGAAGAAAAGGCGGAACGGGATCGCCAGTTGAACCTTCAGCGTCAGCAGGCCGCCGAGAAAAAAGCCATCCAGGCCCAGATTCGTCAACTGGTTGAAACGAATCGCCTGAACCGCAGCCGGGGCGAGACCTCGTACCAGTTTGTTCACGACAAGAAAATCAAAAAGATCTTTGTGGACGACACCATGGTCGATCAACTCTCCCGCGGCCGTCTGGCCATCGTATACGTCAATGAGAGTTATGAGGTTGTGGCGGAGGGTGTTGCCCGCAAAATCATGGAGCGGGACATGAACGCCGTTGTCGTTCTCCACGATCGCAAGCAAGAAGATGCGGGAGAAGAAGACCCCTATGCAGGTTATGAAATTCCGGATGATCTTATGTGGTAACCAGGCGGCCTTTTTCTGATAGCAATCAGAGGATGGCCCCTGTTTTTCCGTATCACGTTAAAACACCCAGCAACCATCTGTAACGGTAAATTCCTGGAATACACTGCCGTAAACCGCCTTAATACAAACCGAGTATACGCCACCCCCACCCTCACAACGTATCAGGAAAGCCCGGCGGCTTCGCTGCCCTGCTCCTACTCACTATCCTGGTCGGCCTGGTGGGTGATCGTGCTCTGGAGCGATACAGCCAGAGGTCGAAGATTGCAGCCCTGCCCGGACAAGTGAATACCGGGCTGGCACCGTTCTGGATGTCACTGATCAGTCCGCCGCTTCGTCCAACCAGACCGCAAGCTCCAGCAGCGAGCTGCAGAATCTGGTTTCCCGCTTCCGGATCTAGCCCCCAAAGCAAAACGCCCCAGCCCGTGAGATGCACAGACTGAGGCGTTCTGATCTTGATATGGCGCGGCTGGGAGGATTAGGCGGGCCTTCGGCCCTTCCCCGTCGGGGCCGCCGTCGCCTTGCTCCGGCGTTCCTCAACCCACTGCGTGGGTTTCGGTCGAACCTCTTATCGGTTCAAATCCTCCCAGCCATACAATGCAAAACGCCTCAGCCCGTGAGATGCACAGACTGAGGCGTTCTGATCTTGATATGGCGCGGCTGGGAGGATTCGAACCTCCGACCGCCTGGTTCGTAGCCAGGTACTCTATCCAGCTGAGCTACAGCCGCTTAAACTCTCTTGTCCTCACCAAATGGCCGCTGGCCTGATGGGAGGATTATTCGGGCCTGCGGCCCTCGCCCCCTTCGGGGGCCGCCGTCGCTTTGCTCCGGCGCTCCTCAGCACACTTTGTGCGCTTCGGTCGAACCTCTTTCAGTTCAAATCCCGTCTGACTGTGAGTTCGTCGCAATTTTCGGGTGCACGAAAGAGTGTTCTTAATATGTGGCGCGGCTGGGAGGATTCGAACCTCCGACCGCCTGGTTCGTAGCCAGGTACTC
>NZ_CAMPJO010000013.1 GCF_946886895.1 uncultured Marinobacter sp.
GCAATGGCGGCGTGACTTAAACCAACGGGCCTCCGCAATATCCGGGGCGGTTCAGATTGCCTTAGCGTTACACCTCAATGATCCGGCCTTGAGTTTTATACGGCATCGCCGTATATTCTTGTAATGCTATTCATCGAAACTTCAACGTTCACAAAGCTGTTGCCGAACTATCTCACGGACGAGGAATACCGTGGGCTTCAAACCTATCTTCTGCAAAAGCCAGATGCCGGGGATCTGATTAAAGGTTCGGGTGGTGTTCGTAAAGTTAGATGGGCACCAGCGGGTTCGGGGAAGAGCGGTGGCATCAGAGCCATTTACTACTGGAAGAAATCTGACCACGAGATATGGATGCTCACGCTGTACAGTAAATCAGAGCGCGCCAGTATTCCTGGCCACACGCTCAAGCAGATAGCGGAGGCAATCAAAAATGGGTGACAGGAACCTTGGGGCAGAGATTCTTGATGGTATCAATGAAATCAAGCAGTTCAAGAAGGGTAAGTTAACTCTACGAACCCATGAGCTTTCAGAGCCCTCGCCCCCCAAAGTGATCAGGCTAAAGTTGAATATGTCGCAATCGGCTTTTGCCGGTCTCATGGGAGTGAGTGTGCGAACTCTTCAGGATTGGGAGCAGGGTCGCAGGGAGCCACAGGGGCCAGCGGTCGCTCTTTTGCGCATTGCTGAGCAACATCCTGAAGTTTTTAATCAGCTTCACTGACCAAAGTGAGGTGTAATCAGGTAGCCAGGGGTATCTAACCCCCAGCCCCCACAACACCCTGCACCGATGCGTCGGACGGGCGGCTCCGCACATTAGTTCATGCCCATGCTGGGCGTACTCAAGTCGGTCAAGCGGATGCCAGAAAGATCTGGATCGAGGAAGAGCGAAGTGCCTTCTTTGCTTGGTTGGCAGCCAATCCGGAAA
The DNA here is from genome assembly GCF_946886895.1 of uncultured Marinobacter sp. The sequence goes on from NZ_CAMPJO010000013.1 coordinate 920, forward strand.
TTGGCTACCCCATTCCAGGGGTAGCGGCGGATGTAGAAAGGTTCGTTGGGCGGTAGCAGATTCAGGGAAACATGCCCGCGCATATCCTGAAGTCGATTCGTGAGGTATTGGAAAATGAGTGACGAGACCCTGAGTGCTGAAGAGCTTGGCAACAAGCTGCTCCAATCTGTTAGAGAAATGAAAGCGGGCAAGGCTGCACGAGTCAGCCGTGTCGAGCCAAACGAGGTTGCAGAGGCCCGCGGCAAAAGCGCTCATTGAGATTGCTTTCCGCCACCCAGAGGTCATCCGGGAAGACCTTGAACTCAGGGGTTAACAAGCGGCTGTTGTCGGACGTGGACTTCCCCGAAACGTTATTCTTCTCTCAGAGCAGGCTCAAGCCCAAGGTGATCCACAAAAGGGATAAAGTCGCGATAATCACATCGGCAGTTTTTCTGATCGTGATGCCTTTTTTGCGAGAGACTTTGAGGGCTTCGGCCATCAACTGGTCGTCAATGACGATGTTCGTTCTCATGTGGCACCTATGTGTATGAATTTCGGTTTCTACACACAATCTAGCACTTCAGGGAGAACCTGACAGTCGGCCCCACAGGCTCCTCATTGATTTCCAGGATCATTGAGCTGGATCAGAGGCCCCGCTGGTAACGAAAAAGGGGATGTTTTAGTCTACAGTCTTTGCTCATTAGGGATGATGAAACCATGCACAAGATCCTGATGGCCTGTATCGTCTTTTTGATGGCTGGATGCAGCAATAAAGCGGTATACGACAACATCCAGCACAACAACCGTCGGGAATGTAATACCGTTCCGCCGGCTCAGTACGAGGCGTGTATAGAGCGCTCCAATAAATCCTACGAAGAGTACAAGAGAGAACGTGAGGCTGTCGTCGAGGAAGAGTAAGGACGTACCTCTGCCATTAACGACCGGGGCCGACCATCACCGGCCCGCCCTACCGGAGAGACGCCCATGAACGCCCTGGTGCCCGCCATCCTCGCAGTGGCCATGATCAGCACAACCGTTGCGGCGGAGGAGGTCGATATCGACCAGCGCAACATGCACATCTTCTGCGCTTCTCACCTTACTCTGGTTAACTCGCTCGCCAATGGCAGCGACAACGGGGATCAGTCCCTGACCCTCCTCGCGAAACTGCACCGTGAGGAGGGTCGGAAACTGGGCGCAACGGCCAGCCATTTCAGCGATGTGCTCCGTTACCTCCGGAACATCCACAGCAACGATAAGGCCGCCTGGGTCCGGCTGTCTGCCCAGAGCAAACGGCTCTGTCTGCCGGGCGATTGATACTCCGGCTCCTGGGGGATCAGCCGCGACGGTCGGGTGCACCCACCAGCGCCCGGTAGACGTCCACCATGGCCAGGGTGACGGCTGTGCGGCTGCGCACGGCGGCATCCCGGGTGGCGGTGAACTCCTGTTCCGCCGTGAGTACTTCAAAGTAGCCGATGAACCCTTCTTCATAGCGGGCCCGGGCCAGTTCCACGGCTTTTTCAGCGTTGTTCATGGCCTGTTCGAGGCGTCTTTCCCGTTGTTGCGCGCGCTGATAGCGCACCAGACGGGTCTCCGCTTCCTCCAGAGCGACCAGTACGGTTTGCTGATAGTTGGCCAGGGCCGCACGACTGTCGGCACCGCTGGCTTCTATACGAGCCTTGACCTTGCCATGGTCCAGAAAGGTCCAGTCTATGCCCAGGGCCACACGGCGGGTTTCCGCCGGGCCGGTGAACAGGTCACCGGTGTCGGCGGCCACCGAGCCCACCAGCCCGCTCAGGGTGAAGCGCGGAAACAGGTCGGCGGTGGCCACGCCAATGCGGGCCGTGGCCGCCGCCAGACGACGTTCCGCGGCGGCAATGTCCGGGCGCCGGCGCAGCACCTCCCCGGGGCTGTCCACGGGAATCACCGGCAGTGTCTCCGGCAGTCCACGCCTGGGTGCCAGCGTGTCGACCAGCGCCATCGGTGGCTGGCCGGTCAGCACCGCAATGCGGTGCATGGCGGCCCGGATTCCGGCCTGCAGGGTGGGCAGTTCCGCACGGGTACGCTCCAGTTCAGCGCGGGCGCGCACCTGGTCAAAGTCGGTACCGCGACCGGCCTGAACCCGGGCCTGCACGATATCCAGGGACTGCTGTTGCAGGGCCACGCTCTGCCTGGCCACCTGGAGCTGTTGCTGCAGGCCCCGAAGCTCAAAGTAGCTACTGGCCAGTTGCCCGGCCAGGGCCACCTGCACGGCGCCGAGGTCTGCGCCGGCGGCTTCCAGCTCGGCCCGCTGCGCCTGGGTGGCGCGCCGCAGGCGCCCGAACAGGTCCAGCTCCCAGCTGGCGGCCAGGCCAGCCTGGTAACGCTGCACCCGCTCCGGCCCGGTCCCCGGGGGCGATTGCTCAATATCCGCCAGGGTCTGCTCGGCGGCGGAGGCACTGGCGGTCACACTGGGCCACTGCTCCCGTTCGGCGCCGTACAACAGGGCCGCCGCGCGCTCGTAGCGGGCAACCGCTGCTTCCAGGGTATGGTTGGCAGTCAGGGTCTGGTCGATCAGCTGCGCCAGCAGTGGATCATCAAACCCCTGCCAGAAACGTTGCTGGCCGAGGTCCCCTGCAACCATCTTCCGCCCTTCCGAGAAGGCCTCCGGTTCCGGCGTCGACGGGGGCTGGTAATCCGGACCCACGGCGCACCCCGTCAGCAGGGCCAGCGCCCCGGTCATGGTGATGACTTTAAGCATGGCTGGCTCCCGGTAATGCGTCTTCATCCTTTTCCTCATCGCAGTCAAGAGTGGAGGTATGGTGGCTCTTCAGGCGCTGGCCGCCAGAGAGTTTGCGCAGGGCCACGTAAAACACCGGCGTCAGGAACAGGCCAAACAGGGTGACCCCGACCATCCCGGCAAACACGGCGGTACCCAGGGCCTGGCGAACCTCGGCACCAGCCCCGGTGGCCAGTACCAGGGGTACCACCGCTGCGGTGAAGGTGATGGAGGTCATGATGATGGGCCGCAGCCGCAGCCGGCAGGCTTCCAGCGCGGCCTCCACAATGCTCCGCCCCTGAAGCTCCAGCTCGCGGGCGAATTCCACGATCAGGATGGCGTTCTTGCAGGCCAGGCCGATCAACACCACCAGGCCCACCTGGACGAAGATGTTGTTGTCGCCCTCGCCAAACCACACACCGATCAGCGCCGAGAGCATGCACATGGGCACGATGAGAATCACCGCCAGTGGCAGTGTCCAGCTTTCATACAGCGCCGCCAGCACCAGAAACACCAGCAGGATGGAGAGCGGGAAGACCACCAACGCGGCATTGCCCTGGGTCGCCTGCTGATAACTCAGGTCCGTCCACTCGAAATCCATGCCGGCGGGCAGTGTTTTTTCGGCCAGGGCGGTCAGCGTGTCCATGGCCTGGGCCGAGGACAACACCCGTGGGTCCGCCTCCCCGGCGATGTCCGCGGCCGGGTAACCGTTGTAGCGCAATACCGGGTCCGGCCCGAAACTCTGGGTGATGGTCACCATGGAACCGATGGACACCATCTCGCCCTGGTTATTGCGGGTGCGCAGGCGGGCGATGTCTTCAACGCTGTCCCGGTAGGGGGCATCGGCCTGGGCAATCACCTGCCAGGTGCGGCCAAACCGGTTGAAGTCGTTGACGTAGGTGGAGCCAAGATAGGTCTGCAGGGTATCGAACAGCTCGGTCAGCGGCACACCCTGGGCCTTGGCCTTGAGCCGGTCCACTTCGGCATCCAGTTGTGGCACGTTGGCCTGATAGCTGCTGATGGGGTACCCCATGCCCGGCGTCTGGCTGATGGCACCCTGGAACTGGTTGACTGCATCCTGCAGGGCACCGTAGCCCAGGTTGCCCCGGTCTTCGATGAACAACTGGTAGCCGGAGCCATTGCCCAGCCCCAGGATCGGGGGCGGCATGAAGGAGAACGCGAACCCCTCCTTCAGCCCGGCAATTTGCTGGCTGATGCGGGCGTTGATCTCTGCCGCGCTCAGGCTTCGCTCCTCAAACGGCTTGAGGGGGAAGAACACCACGCCGGTATTGGAGGTGTTGGTGAACTGCAAGGCGTTCAGGCCCGGGAAGGCCACGGCGTTGGCCACGCCTTCGGTGTTCATGGCGATGTCGGTTACCTGTTGCAGCATCTGGTCGGTGCGCTCCAGGGACGACCCCTCCGGCAGTTTTACCCCGGCGATCAGGTACAGTTTGTCCTGAATGGGGATAAAGCCCGGGGGCACGGCCTTGAACATCAGGCCGGTGCCTGTCAGCAGCAGCGCGTACACCACAAACACCGCGCCACGCCGGCGCAGGGAACGGGCAACCCCGCCCTGGTATTTCTCCGCGCTGGCGTTGAAGAAGCGGTTGAAGGGCCGGAACAGCCAGCCGAACAGGAAGTCGATCACTCGCTGCAGCCGGTCCCGGGGGGCACCATGGGGCTTCAGCAGCATGGCCGCCAGCGCGGGCGACAGGGTCAGCGAGTTGATGGTGGAGATCACCGTGGAAATGGCGATAGTCACCGCAAACTGCCGGTAGAACTGGCCGGTCACGCCGGACAGGAACGCCATAGGGATGAACACCGCGCACAGCACCAGGCCGATGGCAATGATGGGGCCGGAGACCTCCTTCATGGCCTGGTGGGCCGCCGCCAGCGGGCTCCGGCCTTCTTCGATATTACGCTCCACGTTCTCCACCACCACGATGGCATCGTCGACCACGATACCGATGGCCAGCACCAGCCCGAACAGGGTCAGGGTGTTGATGGAGTATCCCAGCAGGTAGAGGGCGCCGAAGGTGCCGATAACCGACACCGGTACCGCCAGCAGCGGGATAATGGACGCCCGCCAGGTCTGCAGGAACAGGGTAACCACCAGCACCACCAGCAGCACCGCTTCCAGCAGGGTGGCGATCACCGCCTTGATGGAATCGCTGACAAAAATGGTGGTGTCATAGACGGCTTCGTACTCGACCCCCGGGGGAAACCGGGTGGCCATGCTGTCCATGGTGGCGATCACTTCATCACGGATGTTCAGGGCGTTGGCACCAGGGGCCTGGAAGACGCCAATAGCGACCGCGTCCTTACCGTCCAGTTGAGACCGCAGGGTGTAGTTGCCGGCCCCCATCTCCAGCCGGGCCACGTCGCCCAGCCGCAGGAGTTCGCCGTTGTCACCGCGCTTGAGCACGATGTCGCCGAACTCTTCCACGGTTTCCAGCCGGCCCCGGGCATTGATCAGGGTCAGGAAGTCGCTGTCTGGCATGGGCTCGGCGCCGATCTGGCCGGCGGACACCTGCACGTTCTGTTCGCGCATGGCGCGGACCACGTCGCTGGCGGTCAGGCCCCGGGCCGCAATCCGTTCCGGATCCAGCCAGGCCCGCATGGCGTAGTCACCGCCCCCGAAGATCTGCGCATCCCCGACCCCCTGTATACGCGCCAGCCGGTCCCGCACGTGCAGCCGGGCATAGTTGCGCAGGTACAGGGTGTCGTAGGTGCCATTCGGCGACGTCAGGTGAACCACCATCAGGAAGGTGGGCGACTGCTTCTGGGTGGTCACACCCTGGCGCCGAACCTCCTCCGGCAGCCTCGCCAGCGCCTGGCTGACGCGGTTCTGCACCCGCACGGTGGCCTGCTCGGCGTCGGTGCCGGGGCGGAAGGTGACGGTCATCTGCAGCACGCCGTCCGAGCCGGCCACGGACTTGAAGTACATCATGTCTTCAACGCCGCTGATGGCTTCTTCCAGGGGCGTGGCCACGGTTTCCGCAATTTCCTTGGGGTTGGCCCCGGGATAGACGGTACGCACCACCACCGACGGCGGCACCACTTCCGGGTACTCGCTGACCGGCAGGTTGGGGATGGAAATCAACCCGATGGCAAAAATGATGATGGACAGAACGGCCGCGAATATCGGCCGGTCCACGAAGAAACGGGAGACATTCATTGCGGCATCTCCTGGGCAACGGCAACCCCGCCCTCATCCTGGCCAGGCTCCTTCATGGCGACCAGCTGCGGCTTGACTTCCATACCGGCGCCAAACACCTTCTGCACGCCGTTGATAATCACCAGGTCACCGTGGTTGAGCCCTTCGCGGATCACCAGTAAATCGTCCACCTGGTGACCGGTGGTGACCTGCCGTGGCGCCACCCGGTTGCTGGCATCCACCACATAGACGTAGCGGCGATCCTGGTCGGTCAATACCGCCTTGCGGCTCACCAACAGCGCACTGTCCAGCTCGGCCACGGGCATTTCCACACGGGCAAACTGGCCGGGTTTGATCAGGCCGTCCGGATTGCTGAGCACCGCACGGTACTGCAGGGTGCCGGTTCCCGGGTTCAGGTGGTTATCCACGAAGTCCAGCTGGCCCCGGTACTGACGGTCCTCGTTGCCACCCAGTGTGATACGCACACGCGGGGGCTGGCCCTCCGCCAGCAGTTGCTGGCTGCGGAAGGCCGACGCTTCATCGGCTTCGAAATAAACGTGCACCGGGTCCACCGAGACCACGGTGGTCAGCAGGCTCTGGTCCGCGTTGGCCAGGTTGCCACGGGTGACCATTGCCCGCCCGGCACGACCGCTGACCGGGGCGGTGACGCGGGTGTACTCCAGGTCCAGCTCAGCACTGTCCAGGGTCGCCTGGGCGGATTGCACCCTGGCCCGGGCACTCATCAGTGCGGCATTGCGCTGGTCGTATTCCTCACGGGAGATGGCCCGGCTTTCCAGCAGAGCCTTCGCCCGGCCGGCTTCACTCCGGGCCAGCTCCAACTGGCTGGTGGCCAGCGCCAGCCCGGCCAGGGCCGCCTGTTCCCGGGCCTGATACGGGCGGGGGTCGATCTGGAACAACAGGTCACCGGCCTGCACCAGTTCACCTTCCTCAAACGCCACCTGGTCAATGTAGCCGCTGACCCGGGGCCGCAGATCCACAGTTTCCGGCGACGCCACCCGACCGGTAAAGGACTCCCAGAGGGTGACCGGCTGCACGATCACTTCCGCGACATCCACTTCCGGCGGGGGCGGCATGGTCATCGCCTCGTCGCTCTGTGCCTCGCAGCCGGTCAACAAAACCGTTAATGCGACGGCCAGGCCCAGCACACGACTGGATCCGCTGAAATTCGTTACTGTCAGACTTTCCATGGTTTTTCACTCCGGTGTCGGGGCCGCCTTGTGGGCACCCCGTTTTGCCAAGTAATCGGTTGGATTGCTTGTTACGTCGTTTGGGTTATGATGAATTCGACAAGCTGCCTGCTACCTCAGCTGGTCAACCAAGATAAAGAGTGCGGGGCTGAAGGAGGTAGCGGGTTACTGCGGGAAGCTTGCCCAATTCTGCCGGTGTGTATGGAGCCGGGGGGGTGGGGTTGCCGGTTTCTGCTCGGTCATTGCCTGATCCTGCAGAACGACCTGAATACCCGTACGATTCAGAATGCAAAGGACTATACTGCGGCCAAAGGGAGACCCACGATGACGGCCACCATTCCCGAGATTTCCGGAAATTTCACACTCAACCTGCAGCAACAGCTCGCCCGGGTCGTCAGTCAATGGACGACACACCAGGGTATTCAGGGTTCTGCCATTGATGGGGTGGAACTGATTCGTTGCGACGAGCCTTCCAGCTGTGGTTCAAGTGTCTATGAACCTTCTCTGGGCTTCGTGATTCAGGGCACCAAGACGATTCAACTGGGTGACCGGGAAATCATCTACCAGCCAATGTCCTATCTGGCCAGTTCGGTCCATCTGCCGGTGCTGGCGCGGATTATCGACGCCTCTCCAGAGCAGCCCTACCTGGCGGCAAAGCTGAAAGTCGACCCCCAGGAAGTCGCGGAACTGGTGCTGGAGCTGGGCGACAAGGCACCACCCCTGGACCCGCACGGGCATTGCCCGGAACTGGTATGCGGCCTGTGCATGTCGCCCATGGATGAGCCTATGCAGAGTGCGCTTTACCGGCTGCTCAGCCTGCTGGATTCCCCCGGGGACATTGCCATCCTGGCCCCCCTGGCGCGCCGGGAAATCCTTTACCGGGCACTGATCGGTGAAATGGGGTCGCGGATGCGCAAATTTGCCGCTGCCGACTCCCAGTCGCACCGGATTTCCACGGTGATCTCAGCCTTGAAGGACCATTACGCGGAACCCCTGCGCATCAGCGAACTGGCCGAAGCGGCCAACATGAGCGAATCGACCCTATACCACAGCTTCAAGCAGGTCACCCGGATGTCGCCACTGCAGTTCCAGAAGAAGCTGCGCCTGCACGAAGCCCGGCGGCTGATGCTGACCGAGGGGCTGGAGGCGGCCACCGCCAGTTATCGGGTAGGGTACGAGAGCCCCTCCCACTTCAGCCGCGAGTACAGCCGCCTGTTCGGCGCGCCACCCAGGGCCGATGTGACGCTCCTGCGTGGAGAGCGGAGAGCGCCCGAGCCAGTCTGATCACTCCGGCTCAGGCGTAAAACAGCAGCGGCACAAACGCCACCAGCAGCAACGAGATACCCATGGCGATCAGCGGCATGATGATACGTTCGTGGCGCTGGTAGAAGGTGCCGCCCTCGGCATCGGCCGCGGCGATCTCCGCCTCACCCACCACTTGCCGGGTTAACAGGTGGTTCAGGGCCACCGGCGGGCTGAGGTAACCCAGCTCGAAGGCCACCAGCGTGACCATCCAGAAGTGCACCGGGTGGATACCACTGGCGTAGGCGATGTTGGCCACCGTGGCGGTCACCAGTATCACCGCCCCGAACGCGTCCATGATCATGCCGAGAATAACCAGAATCACCACCATCAGCAGCATGGCAGCGACGGCGCTGTCGAAGGCCTGCGGAAAACTCTGCATGATGTGGGAGCGTTCGATGACACCGCCAATACTCACCGACAGGCCGAGCAGTAACAACAGGGCGCCAATCTCCGCCGTGGTATCGTTGGTGGCCGCCCGCAAGCTGGGTTCCAGCCCCCGGTGTTGCCCATGCACTTCCGGCGCTTCCCCGCGTCGCTTCAGGCGGACGTGCTCATACAACAAAATGGCCAGCATGATCACCGGCAACAGGCGCGGTGCGGAGAATTCGTCCATCCTCACATCCAGGCCAAACCGGTACACCAGCACCACGGCGGCAATCACCAGAACGTAAGGTACCAGAGGGGTCAGCGCACGCAGCATGGCCGGCATAGCCTCGGACGACGGCGCCAGGTCAAACCGGGACTGGCGGTTGATGGTTACCGCCACCAGGCTGAACATCGACGCCGTCAGCACAAACACCCAGATGCCCCAGCCGAACAGCTCATCGGTGGTCACCTCCCGGTTCAGGTAGGCAATGATGACCACCAACAGGCAGGGCCGAAGCACCACCCCGAGGGAGCCGGACATGGCCGTGGCCGCCAGGGCCAGTTGCCGGCGGGCACCGGCGGCCCGTAGTTCACTGTAGATAACGGCACCGGCGGCGATCACGAAAATACCGGAAGCGCCGGTATAGGCGGTCGGCACCGCGGCCACCAGCACCGCGACCACGGCCAGCAGCTCCGGCGGCAGCCGCCAGGGCCGGAACACGTTGAACACCAAGGTCGCCAGGCGGGTTTGCTTGAGCATCATGCCCACCCACACGTACAGGCCGACATTCAGGAACATGTCGGCCAGCTCCATCATCTTGCCCAGATAAATGCCAATGCCCGAGGCGTGGCCGATCAACACGAAATAACTTCCGGAGATCAGACACATGACGGTATACAGGGGCACCGCAAGCAAGGCTTTGTTGAGGCGACCGCCGGGCTGTAAATCACCGGGCACCCGCAACAGCCGGTACAGGCTGGCGAGGGTCAGGCAGGCAAAGCCGGTGATCCAGAAATTGTGCAGCAGCAGTTCCTCCGCCGACACCTGGGTGCCCGAGCCCAGGCTGGACTGCCGAAAGATAACACTGGAGCCCAGCAGCATGGCGTTGGCGATGGTTTGCAGGGTGTGCGAGACCGTGTAATCAAGCCGGGTTTCCATGGCCCGCATGGCAATATGGTGGCGGGTCAGGGTCGCCGTCACCGCGCACAGCATCACCAGAATCACCAGGATGTAGCGTTGGGAAGCCAGCCCGAAGGCAATCAGGTCGGCGACGAACAGCTCAACGGCCCGGTACGCTTTGACACCCGATGTCATCTGCCCCTGGAGATTCTCATAGCTCTGGTGGGCCGCCCGGCAATCCGCCACCGAGCGCTCAAGGGCAAGGCGAATTTCCACCGGGTCTTTTTTCTCGGCGCCGAGCAGGGCGGCCATCGGATCCTTATCGGCGGGCGACTCGGCCAGTTCCGCGGCCACCGCCGCATCAATGTTCCGGGTCGGGTCGCAGGTCGGCGCCACCGGATCCATCCTCAGCTTGTAGTAGCCGCTCCACAGGTGCTCGCCACCGCGCAGCATCTGGTTGTGGATATCGCTGCTGGTGGAAAACACCACCACCACGAGCAACAGCAGGCAGGCCGGAAGCGAGGAAAACCACTCCAGTCCGTTACGACGAAAACCACCCTTGGACATAGGCACACACCCGGAAACGTTGAGGTTATTACAGGAGACCGTCCAGACTCATGGTCTCAACGTTTTCCGGCTGGTCGTCCCAGAAGGTGCCCAGTTGCCCCATGGGAGTGCGATGCCCGGTATGCTCAACCCAGAGGCGGTCGGAAATGGCCACAATCATGTTGGTGGCCATGGCATCCACGAACTGCCACTGATCGTTGGATGGCGTCTGCTCAAGGGATTCCGCATGCTCACGGATCACCGAGCGCACCAGATCGTTTCTGCCCTTGTTGGTGGCGGCGATGGCGTGGAAGACATGACTCAGGCGCACGCCGGCCGCTTCGCCCTGCTCATCGGCGATGTCGAGTCGCTCGAACGCGTCCTCACCCTGGGGCTGGGCGCCGGGAATCATCGCCCATACCGTGGCACGCAGGGCCATGGGCGCGCCCCACCACTTGTCGTTGTCCAGACAACTGGTGGCACGGGCAACCACAGACCCCACATTCTTCGGCACACCGATGGCCGAGGTCGACTGGATTTCGGCGTTCAGGGCCTGCAACCCGGACAACAGGCCGGCAAAGTAGATGAACTCGTCCATGTCATCGTCAAAATCCGGGCATTCCCCGGTACCGGGCTCACCGTAATGCGCGTTATGGTGCTTCCAGGCGCTGAAGTAGCGTTCGGCCGCCAGGGCGTAGGCCCGCTGCTGGCGGATCATGGCGTCTTCCGCGGCGTTGCCGTTCATGGCATGCATGGCCGCCAGCGCGGCCAGCCCGTGCTCCCGGGCCAGCTCCTCGGCGCAGCCACCCGCCGACAGGTACAGCATGACGGCAAGCTGGTCCGGCTCACTGGTCACCCGCCCAAACGACATCAGCAGCGGCGCGGTCGCCTCGCTCATGGCGCAGCCCATGGCGAGGTCGTCGTTGGCCATCAGGTAGGGCACGGTATGGTTCCGGGAAAAGCCCTGCATCACATCGCCGGTGGTCTTGTAGATCATCTTGTTGACCACACCACAGCCACTGAGCATTACCGTGGCCAGAAGCGCTGCCAGCAGCCCTTTGGCACGTATGCGGACAGGCAGGGCCTCACGGGCTGGCATCCGGACATAAGTCATAACATCTTTACCTTTTTCGTTGTTCTGATCTGCGTTGTTACAAACTGTTACCAGGCGGGCATTATGGCGTACGCCTTTCGGTTTTTATGAGACCGGGGCCGCAAATGACGCCAACGGCCACAGGTCCTGCCGGCCCCTGGGTTTGCACAAACGGCCGGAAACCACTATAGATGGATTCGACCGTGAGCCTCCGGGGTTGCGGTCAAATGGGATTATCACAATGACAATAAAAGGAGTATCCGATGCGCAAACCCGAACTTGCCGCCGCTATTGCCGAACGCACGGGCCTGAGCCGCGAAAAAGCCAGTGAGGTCATTGCCGCGTTCACCGACCAGGTATCCGCTGCCGCGGCCCGGGGCGAAGACACCACTCTGATCGGCTTTGGCACCTTCAATATCCGTGCCCGGGAAGCCCGGGACGGTCGCAACCCCCAGACCGGGGCCTCCATCCGTATTCCCGCCAGCAAGACCGTGGGTTTCAAGGCCGGCAAGGGCCTCAAGGATCAGTTCCGCTGAAACGGCAGGCCCGCGGCTACCCTGCGGGCCCAACCACCGCCCGGTTCCGGCCCCTGGTTCAGGAAGCGCACTCGGCGCGGGCGCCGTCCACCCGGCAGCGAATGGCCTTCATCAGCTTGATCGCCCGCTCGTCATAGACACCGTCTTCCAGTAGTGACAGGCGCACCTTGCGCAGCATCTTGTCGTACTCGGCGGTGTCTTCCCGGGGCAGGGTCATCCACACGTCATCCGGAATTCCGGCTTCTGCCTGGGCGATGATCTCGTAGGCTTCGTCGAGACGTTTGACGGACTCGTTCCGCATCATCTGCGCGGCCTCGTCGGGAAAGCGGTCCCGATGGATGATGATCTGGAAATTCATATACCCGAGTGCGTACTTCACCACCGCACCGTTGGGCTCCACGCCTTTGTAGAGCTCCAGCGGGGTGTAGGCAACCGCGGGCGCATAGGCCAGGTCGACACTGCCGTTATTGAACTTGCCGGCAAAGTTGGCGGAATTGGAACCCACCACGGAAGCGCCAACATGGCGAACCATGCGCACCGACGCCTTGTCGTAATCCAGGGTCGCGATGCGTTTACCCTGCAGTTTTTCCACCGAATCGATGCTGCGATCGCGGGTATGCAGGTAAATGGCACCGCCCGGAAATACACCGGCCACTTCATAAGGGCCATCAATCAGGAGCGGGCGGGCCTTGGGCTGGGCCAGGGTGTTGTACAGCAGACGCATTTCCGCTTCACCCGGTACCGCGCCCATGGCCTCCAGGCTGCCGGTGAACTTGTTGAACTCCCGGGCCCGGGTGCCGGTCAGCAACACGGCGTCGCACTGGCCGGCCTTGAAGTCTTCCGCCGCGACTTTTTCATCGGTGTAGGCCCTCAGATCCAGCTTGATGCCCTGCTTCAGGGCGACGGGCTGGAAGGTTTTGGTAATGGCGAACAACGGGCCATTGGCGCCGACCGGGTCAAACACGCAGAAACTGCGCTCGAGGATATCGGGATTGCTCTGGGCCTGGCCCAGGGCTGGCACTAACAGGCTGGCACAGAAGATGGCGGCCAAGGCCACCCTGTGCGGGATGGTTACTGATTTCACGGGATGACTCCTGATTTATTATTGTCTGGCGCGGGTACCTCCGACTGTACCGGCCAGGCCACGCTTTCCTTGGACGACGATAAGTCGACGCCTGCAAGAATACGTTGGCACGGGTGCCATTCATCAAGGGGTTTTCAGCAATAGCTCAGGAATCTGTGATGGTGTCGACAGGGGTACCGCTACCCCTGCCGCATTTCCGCCCGGGTAACCGGCTCAGGAGGCCGGCTGTTCCCAGGCCTTGAGGCCTTCGACCAGAGTCAGGCGTACCACGCCTGGCAGTTCCCGCCCGGTCACCGGCGCATGGCGGCCGAGCGACACCAGGGTGGCATCGCCCGGTGTCCAGAACGCGTCCGGATCGAACACGCACAGGTCCGCGGCCGCCCCCTCTGCCAGGCGGGCGGTGCGGCCGATGACCGACGCGGGGCCCGAGGTCAGGGCCCGGATCAGTTCAGGCAGGGCCAGTTCATTCAGTTCCACCAGCTCCAGGCCCAGGGACAGGACACTTTCCACGCTGGACAGACCCGGCTCCGTGGCCGCCAGCGGCGCCTGCTTGGCCGCCGTGTCCTGGGGCTGATGCTGGCTGACAATGGCATCGATCACGCCCTCCCGGACCCCGGCGATCAGGGCTTTGCGATCCTGTTCACTGCGCAGCGGAGGGCGAACATGAAACCGGCTGTCGAAGCCGGCCAGAGCCTCCTCGGTAAACACCAGCTGATGCATGGCAACATCGGCGGTAACGGCAATCCCCCGGCGCCGCGCCTCCGCGAGCATTTCGACACTGCGGGCGCAGGACAGCTGGCTCAGATGCAGGCGGACACCAGTTTCTTCCGCCAGCAGGAGCATTTCCATCACCGCCGCCGTTTCCGCAACTTCCGGAATGCCCAACAGCCCGAGGCGGGAGGTGACCAGGCCATCATGAGCGTAGCCGTCGGCCGCCAGGGCCTGATTTTCCGGGCTGAACATCACTGTCAGCCCAAAGGTCTGGGCGTAGGCCATGCACCGACGCAGAATGCGGGCATTGCGCACGCCACGGGAGCCATTGCCAACCGCGACACAGCCCGCCGCCGCCAAGCCCGCCATATCGCTGAGCATGTCACCCTCCAGCCCCCGGGTAATGGCACCGATGGGCAACACCCGGATCGGCGAACGAGTGGCGGCGCCGTCCCGGATCAGATTGGTGACCGCTCCCGAGTCATTGACCGGGGAGGTCTCGGGCGAGGCGCAAACGGTGGTGAAACCGCCGTGGGCCGCGGCCCGGCTTTCCGAGGCAATATTGCCTTTCTGGCCGTTGCCGGGTTCCCGCAGGTTGCAGCACAGGTCCACCAGCCCCGGGGCAATGACACAGCCTTCGGCATCGATGGTTTCATCGGCATCGGCCCGGCTGGCCGGCTCCCCCATCGCCGCAATACGACCCTCCCGGATCAGCAGGGCGACGTTGTCCGATACCCTGCCATCGCCGTCCAGCAAACGGCCACCCATCAGCTTCAGGCTGCCCTGCAAAGACTTTTTATCGACGCTCATGCCTGGCTCCTCCCGCTGAGTTTGTGCTGACGCTCGGCCACCTGGCCACCCATCGCCATGGACATCACCGCCATGCGAATTGCGATGCCATTGGTGACCTGGTTGAGAATCACCGACTGCGGCCCGTCCGCCACCGCGGACTCGATCTCCACGCCACGGTTGATGGGCCCCGGGTGCATCACAATGCATTCCGGATGGGCCAGCGCCAGCTTGTCCCGGCTCAGGCCGTACAGACGGTAGAATTCCCGCTCGCTGGGCAACAACGCGCCTTCCATACGTTCTTTCTGCAGCCGAAGCATGATCACCACGTCCAGGTCCTTCATGCCTTTGGCCATGTCGTATTCCACCGTGCAGCCCAGGCTCTCCACATCCCGGGGCAGCAGGGTACCCGGGGCAATCACCCGCACCTCGGCGGCCCCCAGCTCGTTCAACGCGCGAATCTGGGAACGGGCCACCCGGGAGTGCAGTACATCGCCGACAATGGCGACTTTCAGGCCTTCGAACCCACCCTTGTGCTGGCGGATGGTCAGCATGTCCAGCATGGCCTGGGTCGGATGGGCGTGGCGGCCGTCACCGGCATTGATGATCGCGACGCCGGGCGTAACGCTTTCGGCGATGAAGTGCGGCGCTCCGCTCTGGGAATGCCGGACCACGAACATGTCGCTGGCCATGGCTTCCAGGTTGAGCAGGGTATCGGACAGGGATTCGCCCTTGGACGTCGCCGAGGTGTTGATGTCGAGGTTGAGGACGTCTGCGGACAGCCGTTTGGCGGCCAGCTCAAAGGTGCTCCGGGTCCGGGTGCTGGATTCGAAGAACAGGTTGACCACCGTTCGTCCGCGCAACAGCGGCACTTTCTTGATGCTGCGCTCCCCCACCTCAATGAACGAGTCGGCGGTATCGAGAATGTCGGTCAGCAGGGCCCGGTTCAGGCCGTCGAGGGTGAGGAAATGCCGCAACTGACCGTCCCGGGTCAGTTGCAGAGGGTGCGGGGAAGGGTCGTGTGCGGTCATGGGTCGCCTGTTAGCTGGTTCGGAGATTTACTGCCCGGTTTCCTGGAGCTCGATGCGAAGCGGCTCGGGGCCACGGAGTTTTACCCGTTGATGGGATTCCAGCACCAGCGCCCTGCCGCTGACATCCGGTTGGATGGGTAGCTCCCGCGCCCCGAGGTCAATCAGGGTGGCCAGTATGATACTGGCTGGGCGGCCATAATCGAATATCTCATTCATCGCGGCGCGAATGGTCCGGCCACTCATGATGACGTCGTCGATCAGGATAATATCCCGGCCCTCGGTATCGAAAGGCAGGCTGGACGGCGTCACCCGGGGGTTCAGTCCGATCCGGCTGAAATCGTCCCGGTAAAAGGAGATGTCCAGTTCGCCATAGGGCTCATTCAGGCCGAGGCGTTTGCTCATAATGTCGGCCAGCCAGACACCGCCCGTGCGAATGCCGATCAGCGCCGGGGCGTCAACACCGCGCTCTTGCAGGATCCGGCGCAAACCGGCTTCCAGTTGATCAAGCAACTGGTCGATTTCAAGCTGTGCGGTCATTCCATCCTCGCATTGTCATCAGTCTGCTGCCGGCACCAGGTTTCGAGTATCAATACCGCGGCGCGATCATCCACCCCATGGCGGCCAAAATCCCGGCGACCACCCGCAGCCATCACATCACCCTTGGCCTCAAAGCTGGTCAGGCGCTCGTCAACCATCTCCACCGCCACGTGAAACCGGCCATGGAGACGTTTGCCGAACTTGCGGGCACGGGCACACATGTCGTTCTCGGTGTCGTCCATGTTCAGGGGCAAGCCGACCAGCACCAGATCCGGCTGCCATTCCCGCAGTATGCCGGCCACCTGGTCCCAGTCCGGCATGCCATCCCGGGCCGGAATCATCGCCAGCGGCTGGCCGGCACCGAGCATTTCCTGCCCGGTTGCCACACCGATGCGCCGGAGGCCGAAATCAAACGCGAGTAATCGCCGGCGGCCCGCCTCAGGCATGGCCAATGGACTCACTGAGCTGGTTCAGGTCGATGCCGATCAATTTCAGGACCGCCTGATAACGCTGGTCCCAGGGCGTCCGGAACAGGATATCGGAGGTCGCCGGGCAGGTCAGCCAGGCATTGCTGCCCAGCTCTTCCTCCAGTTGGCCCTCGCTCCAGCCGGCATAACCCAGCGCCACCAGGAACTCATCGGGGCCTTCGCCAGCGCCAATACCCACCAGAATATCCCGGGACGTGGTCAGGAGGACGTCGTCGCTGACCTCGGCGGTATTGTGCCAGGTGGACCCCGGAGAGTGCAGCACGAACCCCCGCTCGGGCTGCACCGGGCCGCCACTGAACACCGGCAGGTCCAGCTCGCCGCCGCTCAGGTCGAGCTGTTCCAGAATCTCTCCCAGGTGAATATCCAGCGGCTGGTTGGTCATCAGCCCCAGGGCGCCGTCACTGGAGTGCTCGCACAGGTAAATCACGGCGCCATGGAAACGCGGGTCCGCCAGATAGGGCGACGCCACCAGGAAATGATGCCTCAGGCTATCGGGAGAGTACTTTGACGCGGTCATCCGGATGTCAGCCCCCGTTGCTGGAAAGACCAGGTTCGTATGATCTCGAGTTCATCCACATTCTCCCGCATCTCTTCCGGGAAAGGTGCAAAGGGTGCCGCCATCCTCACAATCCGGATGGCGGCGTCATCCAGCACGGTGCTGCCGGATGACTGCAGAATCGCCACTTCCTTGATGGTGCCATCCTTGCGCAGGGACACCAGCAACCTCAGCGTACCGTAGATTCCTGCACGGCGTGCCTCTGTAGGGTAGTTGATATTCCCCACCCGGGTCACCTTGCTGACCCAGTTCTGCACGTACCACGCGTTGGTTGATTTCAGGGTCGACGCAGCCGTTACCCGCATCACCCTGGGCTTGCGCGCGTAGGCCTGCTGCTGGGCATCAAACCGGGCCTCAAGGCTGGCGATTTCCAGGCTGCGCTCCATCAGGCTTTTCTTTTGCCGCACCGGCAGCGGCTCATCCACGGGCTCCGTGCGTTCCTCGGGTTGTTGCACCTTCCGGCTGGAGGCGCCCTCGGTCTTCACCACGGACCGCTCCTGCTTCGGTTGAGGCCGGGTTTGCGCCGGCGGCTCAGGCTGCACCTTCGCCACTTCCGGCTGACTGACCTCCGCCGGCTGCGGTGTCGTCATTTCCCGGACATCTTCCTTGGTACCACTGCCCTGCTGGTTGGTCTGGGCCAGGAAGTCCGCCTTCTCCGGCGCCTGTTCATCATCAAACTGCGACAGCGTGATTTCCATGGTCTGGGCCGACGACCGGGGCGGCTCCGGTGCAAACGTGATCCCCAACACCACAATGGCGTGCACCGCCAGTGCCATGAAAAGGGTGAAAGAAAACCGGTCGAAATCGCTTACCTGAACTGCCATTCCTGCTCTCGATGCTGTCGTTTAGCTGATCCCGGACGGCGTCAGCCCTGCCCCAGACGCCTGGCGATGGCATCCATCAGCATGCCACCAATATCGATCCCGAAGGCACTGTCAAGTTCCCGGATGCAGGTCGGGCTGGTCACGTTGATCTCCGTCAGGTAATCGCCGATGACATCGAGCCCCACAAACATCAGCCCCTTCTCTTTTATGACCGGGGCAACCCGTTGACAGATTTCCCGGTCACGGGCGGTCAGCTCACGTCCTTCACCCCGGCCGCCGGCGGCGAGGTTGCCGCGATTCTCTCCCTGGGAGGGAATTCGTGCAAGGGCGTAGGGCACCGGCTCGCCCTCAATCAGCAGAATACGTTTGTCGCCATCCACGATTTCCGGGATGTATTTCTGCGCCATGGCCTGATGCGTGCCGTAATTGGTGAGGGTTTCGATGATCACACCCAGGTTGAAGTCGTTTTCCTTGATGCGGAAGATCGAATGCCCGCCCATACCGTCCACCGGCTTCATGATGACGTCCCCGTGGTCGGCGTAGAACTTCCGGAACCGGCTGGCGGACCGGCTCACCAGTAACGGAGGCGTCAGATCCTCAAACTGGGCCGCAAACAGCTTCTCGTTGCAGTCGCGCAGAGTCGCGGCGGGGTTGACCACCAGCGCACCCTGTTGCTCGGCAACCTCGAGAATATAGGTGGCCATCAGGAACTCCCGGTCCACGGGCGGATCCTTGCGCATCAGGATGACATCCAGATCGCCCAGCGCGCGATCCTGGGCCGGGCCGTAGCTGAACCAGTTCTCGGGATCCATGTGCACCGTCAGGTGGCGGGTATGGGCCATGGCCTGCCCCCCCTCCAGATACAGGTCCGGCAGCTCCATGTATTCGATGTCCCAGCCACGGTTTTGCGCCGCCAGCAGCATGGCCAGTGAACTGTCTTTCTTGAAGTGGATCTGCTCAATCGGATCCATCACGATCCCGAGTCGGACTGTCATAGTGTCTCTTGCGCTCCTGGGGGTTAAAAACACGAACCGGTCTGCAGAGCGAACCAGGTAATAGGTGCTATGCTGAGACATCAGATGGTATTGTACCCGAGCCGCGAATGCATCCGGAGAAATCCTCAGTGAAATACGTGACGCTCCGGGCAGAAGTACATTTGGTCACAAAGTAATACTTTTTATCGAGCCATCGATACTCTATAAATGAGCGGGGTTTATAGAAGAACCTTAAGGTTTGTGTTAAAACCCCTCGTTTGAAAATAATGACAGTCGCTGAGCGCAAGGCAGTTGGACAATGGATGACAACTTCGAGAACTTGAAGATCATGGTGATCGACGACAGTAAAACCATCCGTCGCACCGCGGAAACCCTTCTGAAAAAGGTCGGCTGTGAAGTCATTACAGCGACTGACGGCTTTGACGCTCTCGCCAAGATTGCCGATTCACAGCCGGACATCATTTTTGTTGATATCATGATGCCCCGCCTGGACGGCTACCAGACCTGCGCACTCATCAAGAACAATTCCTCCTTCAAAAAGACGCCGGTCATCATGCTCTCCAGCAAAGATGGTCTGTTCGACAAGGCCAAGGGCCGTATTGTCGGTTCCGACCAGTACCTGACCAAACCGTTCAGCAAGGATGAGCTGCTCAACACGATCCGCCAATATGTACCCCAGGCGGAACAGTAAACCTGCTGACACCAAGAACCATCGAGGAAACCATGGCTCGCATTCTGATTGTTGACGACTCCCCTACCGAGGTTAAGAAGATCTCCAGCATCCTGGAGAAACACAAACACGACGTGCTGACCGCCGACAACGGTGCGGACGGTGTCGCCAAGGCCCGTGCGGAAACGCCGGACCTGGTCCTGATGGACGTTGTCATGCCTGGCCTGAACGGCTTCCAGGCAACCCGCCAGCTTACCCGGGCACCGGAAACCGCCTCCATCCCCGTGGTGATTGTCACCACCAAGGACCAGGAGACCGACCGCGTGTGGGGTACCCGTCAGGGCGCCAAGGGTTACCTGGTCAAACCGGTTAACGAAGACGATCTGATCAAGACAATCAACAGCCTGATTGCCTGATCCCTAACCGTGGAGTTCGCATGTCCGCCCAGGCCGCCCCTTTTGCTGTACTGACGGATATCGCCCAGCGCAGCCGGTCCATGGCCGCCGGTCTGCCGGAACAACAGCAAGCTGTTGAGCTGTGGAACGGTATCGGCTTCATTCTGGCGGGCGAGCGCTACGTGGCCCCCATGGGCGAAGTCACTGAAATCCTCCATGTCCCCCGGTTCACGCATATCCCCGGGGTCCGGCCGTTTCTGATGGGCGCCGCCAACGTGCGGGGTCGCCTCCTGCCGCTGGTCGACCTGGCCGGCTTTTTCAACATCCCCCGATCGTCCCGCAGCCAGCGTGAACGCCGGGTGCTGGTGGTGGAGCAAGGTGACATTTTCAGTGGCCTGGTGGTGGACAGCGTGCTGGGCATGCAGTATTTCGCAACCGACAGTTTCAAGGACGCACCAGGCGGTGTGCCCGACAACGTTCAGCCGTTTGTCTCAGGCGGTTATGAGCGCAACGAAGAAGTCTGGAAAGTGTTTTCCGCCGTCGACCTGCTCGAAGACGAACGCTTTCTGGACGTCGCACAGTGGTAAGGGTGGTGACAATGGCAGGAACACCCCCTGACCGCCTGACATCCGCTAAAACAAACTTGCCAATTTCTTGAAGAGGCCGGGAGCCAGAAAATGAAAAACAGAGCCGGAAGACTCAGCATGGGACAGGGGGGCAACAAACTGATTGCCGGCCTGATCGCTGCGCTGATTGCACTCACCGTCCTGCTCGTTGTGGTCCTGTTCATTATTAACAGGGACAGCCAGAACGATCAGGAATACATCGCCAACGCCGCCGAGTTGCGAGTGCTGTCACAGCAGATTGCAAAGAACGCGACGGAAGCCGCCGGCGGCACCGCCGAGGCCTTCGAGCAATTGCGCCGATCACGGGATGAATTCCAGCAGCTCTGGACCAACATCACCGAAGGTAACCCCCAGACCGGCCTGCCCCCGAGTGAACTGGCTCAGCAAAGCGGGGTTCAGGAAAACTGGAATTCGGTGCGGGAAAACGCCGACAGCATCCTGGCTACCCAGGCCGCGGTGCTTGGTTTGCACGAAGTGGCCCGGACCCTGAATGAAACCATTCCCCAGTTGCAGGTGGAGTACGACGACATCGTACAGATCCTGCTGGACAACAACGCCCCCGCCGAGCAGATCGCCCTGGCCCAGCGTCAGTCCCTGCTGGCGGAGCGGATTGTGCGTTCGGTCAACAACGTTCTGTCCGGTGACGAAGACGCGGTTATCGCCGCCGACCGGTTCGGGCGCGACGCCAGCCTGTTCGGGCGGGTTCTCGAAGGCCAGCTCAACGGCACCGAAGCCATGGGCATCTCCAAGGTCACCGATGAAGACGCCATCTACGGCCTTGAAGCCGTGGCCGAGCTGTTCGAATTCGTGTCCCAGAACGTCGACGCCATCCTTGAAGCCTCTCCCGACCTCTTCAAGGTACGTACCGCCGCCAGTGAAATTTTCCAGAATTCCGAAGTCCTGCTTTCTGAGCTTTCCGTACTGGCGGAGAACTTCCGCAACCAGTCCGGCTCCCGTCTGATCAGCCCGACCCTGGCCTTCGCCATCCTGGCAGCCATGGTGGCCATTGTTGTGTTCATCGGCCTGGCCCTTTACCGGGAAGCGCAAGCCCGCCTGGCCACCACCCAGGAACAGAACGAGCAGAACCAGAACGCGATCCTGCGACTGCTGGACGAACTGGCGGACCTGGCGGATGGTGACCTGACCACCGAGGCCACGGTTACCGAGGACTTCACCGGCGCGATTGCGGACTCCATCAACTACGCGATCGACCAGATGCGCGGGCTGGTACAGGCCATTCGTGGTACCGCCGTGCGGGTCGCATCTGCGGCCCAGGAAACCCAGGCCACGGCCATGCACCTGGCCGATGCGTCCGAACACCAGGCCCAGGAAATTGCCGGCGCCTCTGCCGCGGTTAACGAGATGGCGGTGTCCATCGACCAGGTATCTTCCAACGCGGCGGAATCGTCAGCGGTTGCGGAGCGGTCGGTTGCGATCGCGAAGAAAGGCGCGGAAGTGGTACAGAACACCATTCGCGGGATGGACAACATCCGGGAGCAGATCCAGGAAACCTCCAAGCGGATCAAACGTCTGGGTGAATCTTCCCAGGAAATCGGTGACATCGTATCGTTGATCAACGACATCGCCGACCAGACCAACATCCTGTCCCTGAACGCCGCCATCCAGGCCTCCATGGCCGGCGACGCGGGCCGGGGCTTCGCGGTGGTTGCGGACGAAGTTCAGCGCCTCGCGGAACGTTCCTCTGCGGCCACCAAGCAGATTGAAGCACTGGTTAAGACGATCCAGTCAGACACCAACGAAGCCGTTATCTCCATGGAACACACCACCGCCGAGGTGGTCCGTGGTGCCCGTCTGGCACAGGACGCGGGTATCGCCCTCGAGGAAATCGAGAACGTATCCATGAGCCTGGCGGAGCTGATCCAGAACATCTCCAACGCCGCGCGCCAGCAGTCGTCGTCTGCGTCGCACATCTCGACCACCATGAACGTTATCCAGGAAATCACGTCCCAGACCTCCTCCGGTACCAACGCAACCGCCAAGTCCATCGGTAACCTGGCGGAAATGGCGTCCGAACTGCGGTCGTCGGTGGCAGGCTTTACCCTGCCGGAAGAAGACGCGGTGGACCAGGAAGAAGAGGAAGACAGCGACGTTCCGGTGGTGGGCTGATTTCCGGCCCGGGGCTGTTGACGGTTTATGGCTGAAACCCACAGCAACCTGCCGCCTGCCGATGGTATCTGGTTCCTGCGCCGGCTTCCGGACATGGACGAGGCGCAGTTCCACCAGTGGCAGGCTTTACTGGAGCATCGGACCGGTATCACGCTGCCTGTCGAACGCCGTTCGTTTCTGGAGACCAACCTGGCGATCCGGATGCGAGAGATCGGCTGCAGCAGTTACCAGGCCTATTACGAGACCATCGTCTCCGGGCCCGATGCCATCCGAGAATGGTCAACGCTGGTTGACCGGCTGACCGTTCAGGAAACCCGTTTTTTTCGGGATCCGGACGCCTTCCGGCTGGTGTCGGACTACATTCTGACGCGCCCCAGGGAGCAGCTCCGGAAACGGGCCCTGGAAGCCTGGAGTGTGGGCTGCTCGACGGGCGAGGAACCCTACACGCTGGCCATGGTGCTGAACGAATGCATGAGCCAGCTGGCGCTTCAGCCTCTGTTCGGGGTGACCGGATCGGACATCAGCAAGCCGGCGATTGAAAAGGCCCGGCTCGGCCAGTTCAACGCCCGCAAACTGCTGGCCATGGATGAGGCGCTGAAAGCCCGATATTTCCGCCCCGCGGAACGGAACAGTGTAGAGATTGTGAACAGCATCCGTGACCGGGTGTGCTTTACCAGACTGAACGTGCTGGATCTCGATAAGGCACCCATGCACGGAATGAATATTATCTTCTGCCAGAATCTGCTGATTTATTTCCGTCGCTGGCGCCGACGGGACATTGTCAAGCGACTCGCAGAAAGGCTGGCGCCCGGGGGGTTGCTGGTGCTGGGCCAGGGGGAGCTGACCGATTGGCAGCCACCCGGCCTGCAGAAAGTCCCCTCGGAACATGTGCTGGCGTGGATCAAACGCCAGCCTGACGAAGAATGACCGGAGTGGTTATGGGCAATCACCATGACAGCATCGCCCTCGACTGGGTTCGGGGCGAAATACAGGACACGCTGACTCAGGGTCAGCATGCACTGGAAGCGTATGTCGAGAATCGTGACGACACCGCGCGCCTGCGCTTCTGCCTGAATTATCTCCATCAGGTGCACGGCACCCTGCAGATGGTTGAGCTTTACGGTGCGGCCCTGCTGACCGAGGAAATGGAAAAGCTGACCCAGGCGGTACTGAACGACGCCGTAGCCAGTGTTGATGAGGCGGTGAATGTTCTGATGCAGGCCATCCTGCAACTACCCCAGTACCTGGAACACCTGGCTTCCAGCCGGGACGATTTTCCGATGGTACTGTTGCCGCTCCTGAACGACCTGCGGGCGGCGCGGGGTGAATCCCTGCTGTCTGATACCTCGCTGTTCAAGCCAGACCTCAGCCCAGCCCGGATGGCGGTCACCGGCAAGGTATCCGAGCGGTTGCAGGACCCGACCGTACTTGGCCACGTCCGCAAGCTGCGGCAGATGTACCAGTTCGCCCTCGCCGGCATCGTCCGCGAAGCCGACCTGGACGCTCACTTCGATTACCTGCAGAAAGTGCTCCAGCGGCTGATCCGTTTATGCCAGAAGACGCCCCGTGGCGAGCTCTGGAAAGCCGCCAGTGCGTTTGTGGAAACCCTCCAGGCCCGCGCCAACCCGGTCAACGCCGCAGTCAAGTCCCTGCTCCGGGAACTGGATGCCGAAATCCGCCGGTTGACTGATGAACACGCCGATGTGCTGCGGCAACCGGCTCCGGAAGCGTTGCTTAAACACCTGCTGTACTACATTGCCAGGGCCCGGGATCTGGATTCCGAGCGCGTCCGGGAGCTGCGCGCCAGCTACCAGCTTGATCAGGCCCTGCCGTCCGACGACGACGTCGACGCCGCCCGTACCCGGGTTTCCGGGCCAGGACGGGAAGCCATTCACTCGGTGGTCAACGCCCTGAACGAAGAGCTGGCCAAGCTCAAGGATTACCTGGACCTGTTCGTGCGTTCGGAACTTCGCCAGAATAACGAGCTGGCGGAAATGCTGCCCGGCCTTCGCCAGGTCGCCAACACGCTGGCGGTTCTGGGCCTGGGCATTCCCCGCAAGGTGGTGACCGACCAGATCGAGCTGGTCGAGAATCTCAGTGCCCGGAGCGAGCAGGTCGACGACGGCACACTGATGGACATTGCCGGTGCCCTGCTCTACATAGAAGCCAGCCTGGCCGGGCTTGACAGTGATCGCCAGCGGGAGAGCGCAGGCCGGGACGGCACCGACCAACGCGTCGACCTGGGATCGAGGGAACTGGGCGAGGCCAGCAGTGCCCTGCTCCGGGAGTCCAGGAACACCCTGGAGCAGGTGAAGTCCTCCATCGTCAATTTTATTGCCTCCCAGTGGGATGTCCGGGAAATTGAACATGTCCCCGGCCTGCTCCACAGCATTCGCGGCGGCCTGGGCCTGATTCCGCTGGACCGTGTTGCCGATATGCTGGCCTCGGCGGAACGCTACGTATCCGACGTTCTGCTCGGTGGCAAGCAGGTACCGGACTGGAAGCAACTGGACACCCTGGCCGACGCCTTGACCAGCATCGAGTACTATCTGGAGCGCCTGGCCGACGGTATTGGCGAGAATGACAGCATCCTGAACGTGGCCGAACAAAGCCTCAGCTCGCTCGGCTTCCCGGTGGGCGCCGAACCCACCTGGTCGGCGAACAACGAGGACATCCCGGTCGTTGAACCGGACTTCTCCGGAAACAGCCCGGCGCCCGCCCCCACGGAAGCCGGCAAGGGTTCCGACAACGATCTGCTGGACGACGAAATCCTCGGCATCTTCGTGGAAGAAGCCGAGGAAGTGCTGGAAACCATCCACGAATTTTACCCGCGCTTGCGCCAGAACCATGATGACCACGAAGCCCTGACGGAAGTACGCCGGGCCTTCCACACGCTGAAGGGCAGTGGCAGGCTGGTGGGCGCGACCAGCCTTGGTGAACTGGCCTGGTCGATCGAGAACCTGCTCAACCGGGTCATCGATCAGACCATCAAGCCAACCGATGACCTGTTCACCCTGGTGGATGAAGTCAATGCCCGCATCCCGTCACTGATTCGTGAATTCCGCGACGGAGAGACGTCCGGCGATGTCGCCGAGCTGATCCAGCGTGGCGAAGCCATGGCCACCACCCGTCGCACGGACGACGGCATGCCCTCCGATCCGGAGCCGGAAGCACGGATGGAAGAGGCCACCGGGGCCGAGAGCCTGGTAGCCGGTCCCGACGCCGGGGAGGTGCCGGAAGCCACCGGCGCGGACAGCTCCGATGACGACCTGATTGACGACGAAATCCTTGAAATTTTCGTCGAGGAAGCCGGTGAAGTCCTCCAGACCATCCGCGACTACCTGCCCATGTTGCTGCGCCAGCACGATGATCGCAGTGCGCTGTCGGAAGTACGCCGCGCGTTCCACACCCTCAAGGGCAGTGGCCGCATGGTGGGCGCCCTGATGGTGGGCGAACTGGCCTGGTCGGTGGAAAACATGCTGAACCGGGTCATCGACGGCAGCATCTTCATGAATGACGACATCGCCAGGCTGCTGGGCGATGTGACCGGTGACATCCCGGTGCTGGTCGAGGATTTTGAAAAGCGCCGGGCGCCATCCATCGACACCTCGACACTGCAGGCCCGCGCCAACGCCCTGGCCAATGGCGAAATTCCCGACACCAGTTCGATGCCTACCGCTGAAACCGAGGCGGCCACCAGTGCCGAATCCGGCGCCGGAGAAGACGAGGCCGACGACGGTGGGGTCGATCCGGTGTTGCTCGATATCTTCGAGAGCGAAACCGAGACCCACCTGCAGACTCTGCGCGATTATCTCAATGCCGCCGGCGACAAGGGATCGGCGTCCTACACCGACGACCTGTCCCGGGCACTGCATACCCTCAAGGGCAGTGCCCACACCGCCGGCATTGCGCCAATCGCCGCGGTTATCACCCCGCTGGAGCGATTCGTCAAAGAATCCCGTGCCCGGAATGGGCGCGCGGATCGTGAGGTCCTGGCATTAATTGAGGACACTTGCGACTTCCTGACCCGCGGGCTGGCACAGATTCGTGAAAACCCGCAGGCCTCCTTGCCCGGCACCGAGGCGTTCCTGGACAAACTGGACCGCCTGACCGGCCACAGCCTGCGCAGCCAGACCGAAGACACCGTCGGTGCCGAGCACCAGCAGGCGCCCTCGCAACTGGTGCAACTGTTCCTCAGCGAAGGGCTCGATATTGTCCTCGACGCGGACCGGATTCTTGACCGGTGGGCCGATAACCCGACGGAAACCGCTGCCCTGGACCAGCTACGATCCGAGCTGGAACAACTGACCGACGCCGCTTCCGACGCCGGCCTGTCCAATGTTTCCTCACTTTCCGGTGCCCTGGGCGATGCCTATCGCGCCGCCGCCTCGGGCCTGGATGCCAGCGACCAGCAATTCCTGGAAACGGTCCGGGCCGGGCATGATCAACTGATCAACATGATGGACCAGGTAGCCGCCGGCCTCGCCACGGAATCCAGTGAAGACCTGGTCGCCCGCCTCGAAGCCCTGATCGAACAAAGCGGTGAACCGGAAACGTACACCCCAGACCCCTTCGAGCAGGAATTCACCAACGATCTGGAAGAAATTGATCTCAGTTTCGATCTTGATGAATCCGAAACTGGGCTCACCGAAGCAGAGCCCACCAAAGAGGTGCCCGCCAGCGAGCAACCGCCATTGCCCGAGCTGTCGGATTCCGACGGCATGGATGACGAACTCGCCGAGATCTTCCTGGAAGAGGCCCGGGATCTTGTCAGCAGTACCGCCGAGGCACTGCAGGACTGGAGTGAAAACACCCACAACCTGGACATCCTGCGCCTGCTGCAGCGAGACCTGCACACGTTGAAGGGCGGTGCACGCCTGGCCGACATTGCCGCCGTCGGTGATCTCTCCCACGAACTGGAAAACCTGTTTGAAGGGCTGACCGAACAGCGTTTGTCGATCAACGATCAGCTGTCTGATTTACTGTTCCGCAGCCACGACCGCCTCGCCGGCATGGTCGATAATCTGGAAACCGGCGAACCGCCACGTCCGGCACCGGACCTGATCAGCGAAATCCGCGCCTACATGGACAGCGCCACCGGGTCCCGGCCGGTCACCGATGTCCGTGACCACGAGGAATCGGACGACGAAACACCCCCGGTACTGGAGGTGGACGACGCCGACGATATCGCCGAAGCAGACGACATGGCCCCGGGCGAAGAGCCGCTGGAAGAAGGCGTCGCCGATCTGTCGCACCTGGATCCCGAGCTGGTGGGCATCTTCCTCGAAGAAGCCTACGACCTGATCAACTCCACCGGCAGTGCCCTGCACACCTGGAGTGAAGACCCCTCTGATCGTGGCGTGGCCGCAGAACTCCAGCGCGACGTACACACCCTCAAGGGCGGGGCCCGCATGGCCGGCGTGGATGCCATCGGTGATCTGACCCACGTGCTGGAAGACCTGTTCGAGCGAGTGGCCGATGGCCGACTGGCGGCCAGCGATTCGATGAATGAGCTGCTGTTTGCCTGCCATGACCGGCTCGCCCAGATGGTGGAACAGGTGGCCACCCAGAAGCCCTGCCCGCCCGCCCATGAGCTGGAGGCCCGGGTTGAAGCCATCCTTCGGGGTGAAACACCGGCGGAAGCGCCGCCTGCCCTGACGGAGGCACTTGCCGACGAGGAAGAGGGCGACCTGATCGGCATCTTCCTCGACGAAGGCCTGGAGATTCACGAGGCCATTGGCGAGTGCCTGGCACAGTGGCAGGAGGAGCCGGACGAACTCACCGGGGTGACCCAGCTTCAGCAGGAACTGCATACCCTGAAAGGCGGAGCCCGACTGTCCGATATGGACCCGGTCGCCGATCTCGCGGAAGCCTGGTCCGATGCCCTGGACCCGCTGATTGCCGGTGCCAGCAACCAGAAAAAGCTGCTTGAACTCAGCCACCAGGCGCTGGCGTCGCTCAAAGACATGCTCAACAAGCTGGAAGAAGGGCGCAAGCCGGACGCCAATGATGGCCTCATTGACGCACTGCGGACCGCCCACCAGAACGCCGAGGCTGAAAACGAGGCGCAGCAACCGACCACGGACGAAACTGCCCCGGAAGATGTGGATCCGGAAGTGCTCGAGATCTTCCTGGAGGAAGCCGGCGAGATCATGGACCAGTTGGAGCACCTGCTCGACGACTGGCGCAAGGACCCGGCCAATCATCATTTCAACCAGGAAGCCCAGCGCGCCCTGCACACCCTCAAGGGCGGCGCACGCCTGTCGCAGCTGAAACAACTGGGTGACCATGCCCACGCGCTGGAAACCCGCCTGATCGACCTGGGCGGCAACGCCCCGGACGACAGCCAGTGGCAAGCCATTACCCAGGATCACGATGCCATCATCGCCCTGGTGGCGGGGATCCGCGAACGCTTCCAGGGTGGGGCGGCAACACCGGAGCCTGCCGTGGCACCGGAGCCGAAGGCACCGGCCGAACCGGCACCGGTGGCCAAGGCACCGTCGGCACCGGAACCAAAACCGGCCAAGGCCCCCGCCAAGACGCCGAAGCAGCCCCGCAACAAGGCGGCGGAGGCCCAGCGGGCGGCTCAGGAAACCATCCGGGTCTCAGCCCCGCTGCTGGACGAACTGGTTAACCTGGCGGGCGAAACCAGTATCACCCGTGGCCGGCTGGAGCAACAGACCAGCGATTTCGGCCACACCCTGGACGAAATGGCCGCGACCATCGAGCGGCTGCGTGAGCAGTTGCGCCGGATGGAGATCGAAACCGAGGCCCAGATCCTGTTCAGTGCCGAGAAGGAGCACGGCCCGGATTACGGCGACGACTTCGACCCCCTGGAGATGGACCGTTACTCCTCCATCCAGCAGCTTTCCCGGGCTCTTACCGAGTCGTCCTCGGATTTGATCGACCTGCGGGAAACCCTGTCCGACCGGGTTCGCGACACAGAAACCCTGCTGGTCCAGCAGTCCCGTATCAATACGGAACTGCAGGAAGGTCTGATGAAGACCCGGATGATCCCGTTTGCCTCCATGGTGCCGCGCCTGCGGCGGATCGTTCGCCAGATCAGCGGCGAGCTGGGCAAGAAAGTAGAGTTTGATGTCCGCAACGCCGAAGGCGAGATGGACCGCAATATCCTCGAACGGATGATCGCACCGCTGGAGCACATGCTCCGGAATGCCCTGGACCACGGTATCGAGAAGCCCGCCGATCGCAAGAAGTCGGGTAAGCCGGAAACCGGCGAAGTCATCCTGTCGCTGACCCGCGAAGGCGGCGACGTGGTACTGCGCATGATGGACGACGGCGCCGGCATCCCGTCCTCGGTGATCCGCGACAAGGCCATCCGTCAGGGCATGTTGCGGGAGGATGAAGACCTGTCCGAGCGCGAAATCCTGCAGTTTATCCTGCAGCCCGGCTTCTCCACCGCGCAGCAGGTCACCCAGATTTCCGGCCGGGGTGTCGGCATGGACGTGGTGGCCAGCGAGATCAAGCAACTCGGCGGCAGCCTGGATATCGACTCCGCGGTCGGCCGTGGCACCACGTTCACCGTGCGCCTGCCCTTCACCGTCTCGGTAAACCGTGCGCTGATGGTGTCGACCGGCGAAGATTTCTACGCCATCCCGCTAAACACCATCGAAGGTATTGTCCGGGTCAGTACCTACGAGCTGGAGGAATACTACAAACCGGAAGCGCCGCTGTACGAATACGCCGGCCAGGAATACCGGCTGCAGTATCTCGGCAGCCTGCTGAACAGCGATCATCATCCCAAGCTCCAGGGCCAGGCCCTGCCCTTGCCGGTGATCCTCGTCCGTGGTGCGGAACAGCCCATGGCGTTGCAGGTGGACAACCTGATGGGCAGCCGGGAAATCGTGGTGAAATCACTCGGGCCCCAGTTCAGTACGGTTCGGGGCGTGTCCGGCGCCACCATCCTGGGCGATGGTAACGTGGTGGTGATTCTCGATCTGCCGGCCATGATCCGCTCCGACATCCTGTCGGAACGCCAGCGCCTGGCCAACCTGGAAAAAGCCCGGGAATCGGCCCGTTACGAGGAGAGAGCCACGGTGGTCATGGTGGTCGACGACTCGGTTACCGTGCGCAAGGTGACCTCGCGCCTGCTGGAACGTAACGGCATGGAGGTCATCACCGCCAAGGACGGGCTGGACGCGGTCGCGCAGTTGCAGGATCACAAACCGGACATCATCCTGCTGGACATCGAGATGCCGCGGATGGACGGCTTCGAGGTTGCCAGCTTCGTGCGCCACGATGACAACCTGCGGGAGACGCCGATCTGCATGATTACCTCCCGTACCGGTGAAAAGCACCGCGAACGGGCCCTGTCCATCGGCGTGAACGAGTATCTCGGCAAGCCATTCCAGGAGACCGATCTGCTTGAGACCATCGCGCGGCTGACCGGTAGTCAGTGATGACCGGCCAGGGTGGCCGGCCCAGGGTCGGGATTGTCTCGGACGTGGTCCTGCAGCGCCATCGCCTGCAGGCCGCAACGGGCAAGTTCGGCCTTGAGACCTGCTTCTCCGGCAACCCTGAGCGCCTGCTGGGTTACCCGGAGGTTCCGGATGCCAGCCTCTGGCTGATCACCCTGGAAGACGAAGCCGACCATCCGGCCCTGTTTGACCACCTGCTGGAACAGACCGATTCACCGGTACTGTTCGGGCTGGACCAGGCCCCCAAGCCCGGCACGACCGAGTACTTTCGGTGGGAACGCAGGTTGCTGGGGAAGCTGGAGCAACAGCTGGGGAAACTGGAGCAGCTGGATTCCGAATCCAGTCTCGCCCAACTGGATGAAACACCACCGACCACCCCGGTCACGCCGACGTTGTCCCAATGGATTTCCCCGGCACTGCCCGGCTCCGTGGCAGAGGACGTCTGGATCCTGGGCGCGTCGCTCGGGGGCCCGGCGGCGGTCAAAATTTTTCTGGACAACCTGCCCCCGGGCCTGCCCGTCGGCTTCATCTACGCCCAGCACATTGACGGTAACTTCACCGAGGTACTGACCCGGGTGCTCGGCCGCCATGCCCACTACCAGCTCAAGCGTGCCGAGGAAGACTACCAGGTTCGCAACGGCGATGTGGTGCTGCTGCCGGTTGAGCGCGAATGGCGGTTCAACGAGGCCGGTGCGCTGACCGAGGCATCCACACCCTGGCCGGGGCCCTACGGCCCGTCCATCGACCAGGTTCTGCTGAACGTTGCCGACCATTACGGCCCCCGCTGTCATGCTATCCTGTTTTCCGGCATGGGGAACGACGGCGCCATCGCCGCACCCCTGCTCAAGGCGTATGGCAGCCGGATCTGGGTTCAGGAAAGCACCAGCTGCGGCAACAGCTCAATGCCGGATTCGGTGGCCGCAACCGGCTGCTCCACATTCAGCGGCACGCCGCAGCAGCTGGCCCGGGAACTGGTCAAGACCATCGAAGAATCCTGCCTGCTCAAGGGCCGGCAGAAACGGGACTCCGCCTGAGGACATATGCAATGAACGACAAAAGCCAGACGCTCTCCTGCGTTATGATTCCCATGAACGGGCGGCAACTACTACTGCCGAACGTTTCCATTGCCGAGGTGGTGGACTACGCCAGCGCCGACGCCGACGGACATTCGCCGGACTGGCTGGTGGGGTTCCTGGACTGGCGGGGCCAGAACCTGCCCGTGATCTCCTACGATGCCGCCAACGGCGGCAGCCTGACCGTGCCCGGCGACAACCGGGGGCGGATCGTGGTGCTCAACACCATCGGTGAGCATCATAACCAGGTGCCCTTCATGGCGCTGGTAACCCAGGGTATTCCCAGCCAGGCCCGCCTGACCGAAGACCAGATCCGCAAGCTGGATGGCGAATCCGGCCCTGCGGATCTCATGGAAGTTGAGGTAGAAGGCGATGTTGCCTGGATTCCCAACCTCGAATACCTGGAATCCCTGGCACAACAGGCACGCCATTGAGTGCTTCCGGCCCGGGCACTGGCAGACATGGCAATCGATTTTCCAGAAATGTTATAATGTTTCAAATTTCACTGGAATCCGAGTGCCATGCCTGCCCGCGCCCTGCCTTATCGTCCCCATAATCACGCCGCCTGCGTGCACCAGGCGCTGGCCGATGCCCGCGCCATCTGCCAGCAACATCAGGCCCGTCTGACACCCACCCGGGAACGGGTGCTGGAACTGATCTGGCAATCCCACAAGCCGTTGGGCGCCTACGATGTTCTGGCGGCACTCAACGCCGACGGCCACAAGGCGGCGCCGCCCACGGTCTACCGGGCGCTGGATTTTTTGCAACAATACGGACTGGTGCACCGTATTGCCTCCCTGAACGCCTTCATCGGATGCCCCCACGCCGGTCAGAGCCACACCGGCATGTTCCTGATCTGCCAGAGTTGCGGCAATGTCCTGGAGCTGACCGCCCCGGCGGTCTCGACGGCCATCCACACGGCGGCCGCTGCCGAAACGTTCCGGGCCGACAGCGTGACCCTGGAAATTGCCGGGCTCTGCCCCCGGTGCCAGCCGGAGCCGGCCCATGGCTGAGTCACTGGTGACCCTTGAGAATCTGAGCGTCCGATTCGATGGCCGACCGGTGGTGGACCAGGTCAACCTGGCCGTGCGCCGGGGGGACATCATCACCATTATCGGGCCCAACGGCGCCGGCAAGACCACGCTGATCAAAACGATTCTCGGCATCCAGAAAGCCAGCGAGGGGCAGGTAAAACTGGCGCGTCACCTGGTGCTCGGTTATGTGCCCCAGCACCTGAGCCTGGAGTCGACTCTGCCGCTGGATGTCCGGCGCTTCATGCGGCTCAGCGGTCAGCCGTCCGGTGTCTGCGAGACGGCACTGGCAAGGACCGGGGTCGACCACCTGATCAACGCCTCGGTGCACCATCTGTCCGGAGGCGAAAAACAGCGGCTCCTGTTGGCCAGGGCCCTGGCCCGGAAGCCCGACCTGCTGGTACTCGACGAGCCCGCCCAGGGCGTCGACATCAACGGTCAGGCAGCCCTGTACGATCTCATCCGCCAGCTGCGGGATGAACTCAATTGCGGTGTGATCATGATTTCCCACGACCTGCACCTGGTGATGGCGGCCACCGACAAGGTGATTTGCCTGAACCAGCACATCTGCTGCAGCGGCTACCCCGCCGACATTTCCCACGACCCGGCGTTTATCGAGACCTTTGGCCGGCCGGTTGCCGACTCCCTCGCGGTGTATCACCACCATCACAACCACCGGCATGACCTGCACGGCGACGTGGTCGATGGCGGCCATGGCGACGCCCCTGGTCACGGGCATGGCGATCATGAGGGGTGTAACCATGCCCAT
Organism: uncultured Marinobacter sp.; assembly: GCF_946886895.1. Next base: position 35,129 of record NZ_CAMPJO010000013.1, read on the forward strand.
TCTTGACGCTGTCCTGGACGACTTTTTCTGGCGCGCACTGATCGGCGGCCTTGGCGTGGCCCTGGTCGCCGGGCCTCTGGGCTGCTTCGTGGTCTGGCGCCGCATGGCCTATTTCGGCGATACCCTGGCCCACTCCGCCCTGCTGGGCATCACCCTGAGCTTCCTGATCAGCGTGCCGCTGAACGTCGGCGTGATCGTCATTTGCGTGGTGCTCGCGGTGGCGCTGATGGTGTTCGCCCGCAGCCGGACCCTGGCCACCGACACGGTGCTGGGTATCCTGTCCCACAGCGCCCTGGCCATTGGCCTGGTGACACTCAGCTTCATGCCCGACGTGCGGGTGGACCTCACCGGCCTGCTGTTCGGCGACCTGCTCGCCATGAACAGGAATGACCTGATCTGGATCTACGGCGGCGCCGTGCTGATTCTCGCGCTGCTTGCCACGCTCTGGCGGGGCCTGCTGATGAGCACCATCCACGAGGAACTGGCCCGGGTGGAGGGCATTCCGGTGGAGCGCCTGAGGCTGGTATTGATGCTGATGTTGTCTCTGGTGATCGCGGTGGCCATGAAAATGGTCGGCGTGCTGCTGATCACCGCGCTGCTGATCATTCCGGCGGCCACCGCCCGCCGACTGGCCCGCACCCCGGAACAGATGGTCTTTCTCGCCATGGGGTTCGGGTTTGTCGCGGTCAGTGGCGGCCTGAGTCTGTCCTGGACCCTGGACTCGCCCGCCGGGCCTTCGGTGGTGGTCACCGCCTTCCTGACCTTCCTGCTGGTATACGGAGGAACCAGCGGCGCACGGGCCTGAGCGTTTCCCCCGGTGGATTCCTGGACTAGAGTGAAGAGACATCGATACCCGACTTCCCCGGGTATCCATTGACCGCCCTCGTGGGGTTCAGGCATGGACAGCACCGAATCATATCGTGATCGCAGCCAACGGGTATGGCCCGGGCTGTGGATCCCGCTGGCGATACTCCTGGCGGGCGTCATCGCCACCGGCCTGACCGCCAGCCTGGAGGCACGGCGGGCCCAGGCACTGGCAGATGCCCGTTACCAGGCCCACCATCAGGCACTGGTCAATCATCTTCTGATCCATGCCTGGGGCCTGCCGGCCGGCGCCATTGCCAGCGATGCAGACACCACCGCCTGGCTGCAATCCCTGTTCAGCGATACCGTGCCCAGCTTCCTGGGCCTGCGTATCGACACCCTGGAGCGTCACACCAAAAGCCCGCTGCTGGAGATCCAGGTGGGCGCGGAACTGGATCCGAGTCGGGCCCTTCGCACCGAGATCTCACCCGGAGAGCAGCACTGGATGCTCACCACGGTGCCGTTGCCCTCGCCCCTGGAACGGGCCGCACGCCAGAGCCAGCGCACTATCTGGGTGACCGGTGTGGCAATGACCCTGATCGCCGTGCTACTGACACTGACGCTCTGCCGGCGGCTCCATCACCAGCGTACGCAACTGAATACAGCCGCCCATCAGGCAACGGGCGCAGACCATCAGATCATCAACCTGCAAGTGGAGAAAGCCATATTGCGGCAGGCGCTGAACGACAGCGAGCAGCGCAGCCGGGATCTGGTGGCCCTGTCCGGCTCGATTGTCTGCGAACTGGATGAAACCGGCACCATCGGTTTCATGTCGCCCCAGATTGCCGAGCTGATCGACCACGCACCGTCGGACCTCACCGGCCGGCCCTTTGAAGACCTGATCGCGGCGTCCTACCGGGACAATTACCGGTTAACCCTGACGGCGGCGCGCAAGGAAGGGCGCATTGAACGCATCGATCTGCCCTTACAACATCGGGACAACGAGCACGAGGTTGCGGTTGTCCTTCGGGTCAGGGCCCTTAAGGATCCGGTTCACGGGCTTGCCGGCTTCCGTCTCAGCGCCCAGCCCCTGCCGGGAATGCCATACCGCTGATCCTGAGGCAGACCGGTTCCGGTTCCGGCACCGCCGCGCCCCGGCCTCAGAGTGGCCGGACAACGTCGGCGAGGCGCCCGGTTTCCAGCAATTCCAGAAACTCATCCCCCAGCCGGTCGCTTTCGGCGACCGCCCGACACCAGGCCCGTTCGCGACCGGCATCGTCGCCCACGTAGTGCTCAAAGTCCTTGCGATCCGGGAGTTTCCGGTTCGGAAGCGTGGCCAGGTATTCCCGGGACGGCGCAACCAGCAAAACATCCTGCAGCCGCGTGACATCGCCCCGGCGCCAGGGCAGGGACTTGTCGAACCAGCCCGGCACCACTTTGTCCGTGAAGTGGGGATAGAGCACGACCCCAGGCTGCTCATAGGGCAGATCCAGGTGATAGTCCAGCAGCCCCCCGTCCCGGTAGACACCGTCGGGGCACCGGGAATATCGCGCACGCCGGACATGATCATCGGAATGGAGGCCGAGGCCAGCAGCGCCGGTAGCAGGTTGTCCCGGCTCAGGGCCACTTCGTGGCTGGGAAAGTCAATCAGGCGGGAGACCGGCGTCTTCAGCCGGACATCGTGGATGATGCCTCGCTCCATGAATCGGCCCAGGTGCCGGCGACTGACCATATTGGCGCTGATCGCGCGCATCAGACCCAAACTCAGGCGGCCCCTGGAATCGTGTTCGAGCATGCCGCGGCTGCGCACGACCACCACGTTCAGGCGATACCAGGGATGATTGAGAATGTCCTCTTCCCGCCCGCCCAGCAAGGTTTCCAGGAACAGCACACTCTTGCGGCTCACCTCGGCGGCGCTGACACCCTTGGCAAACCGCTGGCAAGTATAGAGATCCGCCAGCTTCGCGAGTTGGGCGCGAGGATTGTCAGAGGAGGCCACGGCGGCGAACCGCCAACTGCCAATCGAGGAACCAATCAGCGAACGTTCCTGGGTTACCCGGGGCAACCAGTCGCCGAAAATCGCCTTGTCGAGGCCGCTGATGCCCAACGCTTTCGGGCCGCCGGCAGCCCCCGGAATCACATGAACGTCGTCCGGGGTCAACGGCTTGTCTTTCAGTCGCTGGAGGGCCCGACGGCCCGCGCGGATGGTCAGTGCCGGGGCACCGGTGTGAATTGCAGTCATAACAGGTTCCCTGTCCTGGCTCCTTGTCGTCATGTCGCGAAGTTTAACGAAGTGCAGGTAGGCGGGCCAACTGAACAAAACGAATCGTAACCATAAGCGTCGCTATCTGCTCCACGGGCCAAAACCCGTGCTAGACTCAAACCTGGGCCCGACACAGGAAGCGGGCCACGAATCTTCAAACAGCAGGAGTAGGCTGTGAACCTTCTTGCCCCACCGAATTCCCTGGCCTCAACCCCGACCCTCGCGGTACTCGGATTCCAGCGGCAGTTGGTCTATCACCTCCATTTCTGGGCCTTTATTGCCGTGGCCCCGCTGGTCATGGTGCAGTGGAAGCAGAATCATTATCTGCTCTCCGGCTTGTTGATCCTGTTCTGCCTGAATGCCCTGCTGGTCATTGCCTTCCTCCGTCTGCGAGGCGGCTATTTTCTCAAGGGGCGGCTGTTTCCCCTTCTGGCAGTGGTATGCGCCGCCTACTCAACCGCTATCAACGGCCACGCGGGCCTGTACTGGGCCTATCCGGCGGCCACCGCCCTGTTCTTCCTGCTACCGCTGCGGGAAGCCATCGGCTGCAATATCGTTTTTGTCACTATCATGGCGGTGGTGTCGTTCATCAAGTTTCCGGAAGCGGATTTCTGGCGCATCACCTTTTCGCTGGGGCTCACCTGCCTGTTTGCCATGATCTTTGCGTGGCTGGTGGGCAAGCTCCAGGAAGAACTGACTCGCCTGGCGACCACCGATCCGCTGACCGGGTGCCTGAATCGCTCGCAACTGGCGGATGTCCTTAACAGTCAGATTCAGATGCGGGAGCGTTATGAGCGGGTCTCCAGCCTGATCCTCATCGATCTGGATTACTTCAAGACCATCAACGACCAATGGGGCCACCTGGCCGGAGACAGTGTTCTGAGAGAGCTCTGCCTTCGATTGCGTAAACGGCTGCGGGAAAGCGATCAGCTGTTCCGGATCGGCGGCGAGGAATTCATGGTGGTGTTACCCGAGACCCGCCAGAAAGACGCCGATGTGCTGGCCCACCAGCTGTTGACCAGCATCAGCGCCCGACCCTTTATGGATGACATCAAGGTAACCGCCAGCGCCAGCGTCGCCGAAGTCAGCAAGGGTGAAACCTGGTCGGTCTGGCTCAACCGGGCCGATCAGTCCCTGTACGAGGCCAAATCCCTGGGCCGCAACCAGGTTGTCAATGCGGCTCGCCCGACCCCGGACAGCAGCACGGACACAGACGAAACATCAACACAGGCCACCGGCTGAACCGCCACCGGCTCAGCCTCCCTGCCGGAAGTCCCGATAGGCACTGAAAACGTCCCAGGGGCTCTCGAAATGCGGGTAATGGCCAACGTTCCGAAGGCTGACCACATCGGCGCCGGGAACCAGCTCCCGGTAGCGGCGGGCCATGGCCGCACCGGACACCGGGTCCGCCGTGCCCGACATCAGCCGGAGTGGCTGATGGGCGTTCTGTAACGCCCCCACCCAGCGATTCCGATGGCAACGGCGCTCTTCCATGAACTGGATCAGGCGATGGAGTATGCCGCGGCCATTGTTGTAGGTCAGCAGGTACCAGAAATCATCCATGTCCTGGTGATCCGGAGGGTTCTGGCTGCCAAACAGGCGCCGGAAGTTCCGTTCGAAACTGCCACGGGTCAGGCCACGGCTGATCAGGCCACCCAGAGGGCTTCGCAGCAGCTTCTGAATCAGCAGCGGGTTGTGTACTTCGGGAAACAGGGCACCGTTGAGAAAGCAACCACTGGCAAGCCGGAACGGCAGCGTCCCCTCCTGGTCGCGGGCCAGTAATTCCTGGGCAACGCTGCAGCCGTAATCGTGCGCCAGGAAATGCACCGAGCTCAGCCCCAGGCCCGCAACCCAGCCCTGAATGAGATCCGCCTGGTCTTCAATGCTGTAGGGGTAGTCCGATGGCTTGTCCGAAAATCCGAAACCCAGCATGTCCAGGGCAAGCAGGTTGTGCCGGGGCGCCAGCATGGGCCAGAGCCGGCTCCAGTCCCAACTGGCGGTCGGGAAACCATGAATCAGGACCAGGGGTTCGCCCTCGCCAGCCATGCGGCTGAAAATGGCATGCCCCTCGTAACTGAACCATTTCCCGCGCTGTTGCCACCCGTCCAGGGTGGGCAACTCGTGCTGAGCCTCCGCGACACGACCGACGCGGGGTATCACCTGTTCCATGAGCTGTCCCCGGAGCATTGTCAGAGCCTGAAACTGTAGAACAATCCGGGCCACCCTGCCATAGCCCGGGCGCGGATACCGATGGACGGTAACGCCCTGGTGGTCTTTTCCGGGCCGGCGCCCGTAAAGCATAGAGATGACGGGCAAATTGCCTTAAGCTTTGGCCCACGACTGACACTGCAAAACCGGATACGACTATGACCAAACTCCTTGAAGACCTGTCTGGCCACTACCGCGCCATCATCAACGGGCTGGGCGAAGACACCAGCCGTGAAGGTCTGCAAGACACCCCCATGCGTGCGGCCAAGGCCATGCAGTTCCTGACCCGGGGTTACCAGCAGAATCTCGGCGATCTGGTCAACAATGCGGTGTTCGACTCCGCCATGGACGAGATGGTGGTGGTTCAGGACATCGAGCTGTACAGCATGTGCGAGCATCACATGTTGCCGTTTATCGGCAAATGCCATATCGCCTATCTGCCCCAGGGCCGGGTTCTGGGACTGTCCAAGTTCGCCCGTATCGTCGACATGTACGCGCGCCGCCTGCAGATCCAGGAGAACCTCACCCGGGAGATTGCCGAAGCCATTGAGAGCGTGACCAGTGCCAAGGGCGTTGCCGTGGTTATCGAAGCCCAGCATATGTGCATGATGATGCGGGGCGTCGAAAAGCAGAACTCGCGCATGAAGACCTCCATGATGCTGGGACAGTTCCGGAAATCCCAGGCCACGCGTACCGAGTTCCTCAATCTGATCAGCAGTGGGCGCTGATCACGGCTGTTCACACGGGGGTTTTATGACAGATGTTATCGGCAACCACCAGGCCAGGGTTCGCATCAAGGACCTGCACCTGCGCGCCTATATCGGTATCAAGGAAGAGGAAATCAATAACCGGCAGGACGTGCTGATCAATGTGTGCCTGACCTACGATGCCACGGACGCGGTCATCCGCAATGAGATTTCAGCGGCGCTGAACTACCGCACCATCACCAAGCAGATCATCCAGCATGTGGACGGCAACCGGTTTGCCCTGTTGGAGCGGCTGACCCACGAAGTGCTCAGCATTGTTATGGAGCATGAGGCTGTGCAGTGGGCCGAGGTGGAAATCGACAAGCCTCACGCGTTACGCTTTGCGGATTCGGTGTCCGTCCGTCTCGAAGCACACCGTTAGCACTCACCTTCCAAGCTACGGTAAAGAGCCATGCCCGTGCATCACCCCGATCAAATCAGGACCCTTCTGGAAACCGTGCGCACCATTGCCCTGGTGGGCGCCAGCGAGAAGCCCCGGCGCCCCTCCCATGAAGTCATGGTTTTCCTTCAGCACCAAGGCTACCGGGTGATCCCGGTGAATCCGCGACTCGCCGGGCAGACGCTGCTCGGCGAAACCGTTCATGCCGACCTGACCTCGCTCCCGGAACCGGTGGACATGGCCGACCTGTTCCTTGCCCCCGCTCGCACCGATGCTGTCATTGACGAAGCCATTGCCCTGAACATTCCGGTGCTCTGGTTGCAGGTGGGGGTCATCAACGAGGCGGGCGCGGCGCGGGCCGAGGCCGCTGGGCTGACGGTGGTGATGGACCGGTGCCCGAAGCAGGAAATACCGAAACTGGGCATCCGGCCCATGGCTTTCAGGGCCTGAATACCATCTAAAACGTGAACAGCGTCACACTTCCGGCAACCCGGTGTTACAGTCTGTCCCGGTCTGCCATAATCGGCTCGAACTCTCTCAAGTCTGGTAGAGCCATGTGGTTCCGACGTAAATCCAGCAAGCCGGCCTCCACCCCCAGTACAGCACCGGATCGCAGCCAGTCACGCAGCACCTCCGGAGTCACGGCCCTGCATCGGGTCCGCCTGCCGGTGGATCTGCTTGAACCGGGCATGCGCATTGTAAAACTTGACCGGCCATGGACCGAGGTGCCCGTGCTGTTCCAGGGTTTTACCCTGTCAGACCAGCATCAGGCCCGGATACTGCGCCAGTACTGCGAGTGGGTGCTGGTGGAGGATCAGGAAGAGCGCCTGAATCCGATTCTTGATCGCATCCCCATCCTGAAACTGCGCACCACCGAACCCCTGGCCGAAACCCGCACCCTGGCTGAGGAAATGCCCAGGGCCCGGGAGATCTGGACCCGTACCCAGGCGTTTGTCGAGACCGTTACCCGCCAGATCGAAACCGGCAATGACCTGACTTTCGAGCATGCCCGCCCGATCATCCAGGACTGCGTGGACAGCATCAAGGCCAACCCCAGCGCCATGTTCTGGATGAGCCGGATCAAATCCCGGGACGCCTATACGGCAGAACACTGTTTGCGCGTCGCCATCTTTGCCGTGGCCTTCGCGCGGTTTCTGGGCATGCCCGACGAGGATCTGGAAGTCGTCGGCCTGTGCGGCCTGCTCCATGATCTGGGCAAGCTCCGGGTGCCGGATACCATTCTCAACAAGCCAGGCGCACTGAGCCCGGAAGAACAACGGCTCATGCAGGAGCACACCACGCTGGGCTATGAGATGTTGAAGGCCGACATTCGTCTGGACCCGATTGTGAGCGATGTCACCCGCCACCATCACGAACGGATGGATGGCCGCGGCTACCCCCAGCAACTGGCGGAATGGCAGATCAGCCGGCTGGCACGGCTGGTGTCCATTGTGGATGCCTTCGACGCCATCACCAGCGATCGCTGCTACCGGGACGGTCTGTCCACGCCGGAGGCCATCCGGATCCTGTATCGCAATCGAGGGCAGCAATTCGATGCCACCATGGTGGAGGCGTTTATCCGGATGATCGGCGTTTACCCACCAGGCAGCCTGGTGGAACTGTCCACCGGCGAAGTGGCGATTGTGGTGGCCACCCATCCCGGTCGCAAACTCAGGCCTCGCGTGGAAATCGTGCTCAATGCGGACAAGCAGCCGGTTTCCCCCAGAACGGTAGACCTGGCGGCGCCAGTGACCGGAGGGCAGGCAGCGCCGGAGATTTTCGCCCCATTGCCAGACGGTGCACACGGGGTGTCGCTCAAGGGGCGCGTGCAACAACTAATAGCGGGAACGGACCCCCATGCCTCATAATCATCGGCGCACTGCCGTTACAGTCACAGCATCGACCTAAAACAAGCGGAGCACACTTTGGCGAATCCACCCACCAACACGCGGTACGTTGTGAAAGGCCTGCTCCACCCGGCCTTTCCAGTGGCTATTTTCCTCGTGTTTCTTTGCCTGGCTGCGGGCCTGCGCTATGGCCTGGTCCAGCAGGACAACCGACAAATCCGTGCCAATCTCGCCAACGAGGCCCGCGCCATGGCCAGCAATCTGGAACGCGAGTTTCTGATCCATGCCGAGGCGATCCGGCGGATGGCAAGCCGGCTGGAGTCCGACCCCGCCATGCCGGAGTCCGAGTGGCGCCGGGATGCCCGCCATTATCTCGACGATTTTGGCGTTTACCAGGCCATTGAGTGGATCGACCGGAACTTCACTATCCGGTGGCTCGAACCGGTGACCGACAACGAATCCGTGATTGGCTATAACGTCGCCTTCAGCGAACAGCGGCGTCAGGCCCTGGAAGCGGCCCAGGCGTCCGGTCATTATGATATCTCCGGGGTCATCGACCTGTACCAGGGTGGCAAAGGCATGGTGATCTATGCGCCGGTTGGCGCTGGCGCCGACAACAATGGCTTCATTGCCGGCGTGTTCCGGATGGATGTCCTTGCCGGACAATTGCTGACCGCCCGGGTGCTGGAATCGTTCCGGATTCATATCTACAACAACGGCGCACTCAGTTACGCCCTGAACACGTCCAAAACCGTCAGTCCCGGCTTTTCGGAAACCACAGAGGTCGATCTACCGACACTGGAATGGACGCTGTCGCTGCAACCGGCGCAGGAGTGGGTCGATCAGCAGCGCAGTTACTGGCCCTGGATGACGTTCACCACCTTCCTGCTGATGGGTCTGCTGACCAGCCTGACCACTCTGCTGGTGCAGCTCATCCTCAAGCGCAACCAGGCCCTGCTGAAAACCCGGAGGGAGCTGGTTCAGGAGATCGAACAGCGCCAGTCGATGCAGCAGGATCTGGCCCGGCTGGAATCCACCGACACTCTGACCGGGCTGGCCAATCGCCGGTTCTTCATGGAAGACCTGGCCCACACCCTGAACATTGCCGACCGGCAAATGCGCCAGGTCGCCCTGGTGATGATCGATCTTGACCGTTTTCAGACCCTCAATGATTCCCTGGGCCACCAGTTTGGCGACGAATTGCTGATCAAGGTTTCGGAGCGCATCAACCAGCTCAGCAACGAGCGGATTCTGGTGGCCTATTCCGGCGGGGATGAGTTCATGGTCTGCCAGCAGCACGTAGACGACATTGATGATGTGATTCACCTGCTGGGCCAGATCAAGCAGTGTTTTGACGAGCCCTTTGTGGTCCAGAACGAGTCCCATGGCATTACCGCGACCATGGGCGTGGCGGTGTACCCGCAAAGCGGCCTCGATGCCGATACCCTGATGCGCAACGCAGACGTGGCCCTGTACCGGGCCAAGGAGCAGGGCCGCAATACCTACCAGTTCTATACCGAGGGCATGCAGGACCGGGAAGTGATGCGCCTGGAGCTGGACAAGGATCTGAGCCAGGCCCTGGCCAACAACGAGTTCGTGCTCTACTACCAGCCTCAGCTGGACCTGGACAGCGGCGAGATTCACAGCGTTGAGGCGCTGATTCGGTGGCAGCACCCCCGGCGCGGTCTGTTGCCACCGGTGGAGTTCATTCCGCTGGCCGAGGAAAGTGGCCGGATTACCGATATCGGTCGCTGGGTGGTGATGGCCGCGTGCCGGCAACTTGCCGCCTGGAAAGGCACAACCTATGAAGGCCTGCGTATTGCGGTGAACCTGTCAGGCCGGGAACTGGATGACGAAAATCTGGTGGATCACATCCGCGAGGCCCTGGCCGCCGTGGACGTGCCGGCGCACCGGCTGGAGGTTGAGTTAACAGAAGAGATTTTCATCCAGAATATCGAGCATAACCTCAATCAGCTTTCCCGCCTGCATCAATTGGGTGTGCACCTGGCTATTGACGATTTTGGTGTGGGTTACTCGTCGCTGGGTTACCTTCGGGACTTCCCGGTGGACTTGCTGAAGATTGACCGGTCGTTCATCACGGATGTGACGGAACGCCACGATGATGCGGTTATCACCCGGGCGGTCATCAACCTGGCCCACAATCTGGGGATTCAGGTGGTTGCCGAAGGTGTGGAGACCGAGGCGCAGCTGACGTTCCTGAAGAATCACCGCTGCAACCTGGCCCAGGGCTATCTGATCAGCCGGCCGATTCCGGCCGCTGAGCTGGAGAAGGCGTTGGCCAAGGGCCTGCGTGTCGCTGGCATGACGGTAGATACCGGATTGTAATTTCCACGCTGGGTCCCCACGATGAAGGTGACCAGGCCCGGATGAGAGTTTATGACTGCGCATTACCTGACCACCGAACAGAACAGCAAGTTGCGCCAGTGGGAGCGCTGGAACCGTCGTTATTTTGTGTTTGCCTTTGTGGCGCTGACGATCATTCTGGTGTTCAGCAGTCAGTTGGGGTTGTCCAGTGACGAAAGCTGGGGGCCACTCGGGGTGCTGATTGCGGCGCTTATTACCCCGATCATTGTGCTTCAGTTGCGGCTGGCGTGCCCGGCCTGTGGCCACAGGATTGGCTGGCAGGCGAAGCTGATGGCACCCGACCAGTGTAAGGCCTGCGGTACGTTTCTTCGTTCCAAAGGCCGGTAACCCTCTCCAATTCTCCCTTATCTCAAAAAAACCTTTGACCTGTGAGTCGCTCATAGGTTTTAGGCTATTCTTATTGGTCTGGAGTTTGCCGTGCTCAGGCAGGGGCGGCTTCCGAAAACCGTTGCAAGTACGTCCATGTACACTTGCTTTCCGCCATCCATGGCTACAAGCATTTTCGGAAGCCGCCCCTGCCTGACCACTCCGCTTATTTCAGTCGTGGATTCCTACAGCCATTACTGATGGCACGGTGAGAGCGGACGATGAAAGTAAAAGACATTGCAGGCGCCGCAGGCGTAAACCCGGATACAGTCCGGTTTTACACCCGGGAGAACCTGCTGAAACCGACCCGTAACCCGGACAATAACTACCAGCAGTTTAACGCCGAGGATCTGCGCCGACTCCGGTTTGCCCGAAAGGCCCGGCAGTTGGGGTTTTCGTTACCGGAGATCCGGCAGATTCTGGATCAGGCGGACGATCACCATTCGCCGTGCCCGATGGTCCGGGATGTGTTTCAGCAGCGGCTGGCGGAGGTTGAGCGGGAGATTCGGGAATTGCAGCAGCTGCGCAAGCGAATGACCTCGGCGCTGGCTGCCTGGAAGGACATGCCCGATGGCACACCGGATGGTCATACCATCTGTCGGCTGATTGAACACTGGGAAGACCCTGCGCCCTCCGGTGAGGGAAGCGATGGGGATGAGGAGTAATAGCGAATGAGTGATGCAACTGTGTTACAGGCCACGCTCAGTATTTCCGGGGCTTCGTGTCAGGGCTGTGTGAAGAAGATCCGCACGGCTCTGGAACCGCTGACCGGGGATACGGAACGGGTGGAAGTCGATCTCGAAAACCAGACGGTGGCACTGCCGGAAGGGGTGGATGCGGCCGAGGCCGCCCGGATTGTGACGGCGACCGGTTACCCGGCTGAGCCTGTTGAGGAGGCGCCAAAGCCCGCCCCTGAAGGCAATCAGGCTGAACCCGCCGGCGCGGAGAATGGGCAGATTCATCTGTCGGTGACCGGCGCAACGTGTGCTTCCTGTGTGAATACCATTGAGAAGGCCCTGATGTCGGTGTCCGGTATCAGCCATGCTCATATGAATCTGGCGGACAACACCGCGACGGCCACGGGTGAGGCAGACCCGCAGGCTCTGGTGAATGCGGTGGAGAGCGCCGGTTATGGCGCCAGTGTGATCGAGGATGAGGATGAAGCGGACGACCGCAAGCAGGAGCAGGATAAAAAACAGTACAAGTCGCTGCTGGTGAAGATGGCGGTGAGTCTGGGGCTGGGCCTTGGGCTGATGATCTGGGGTATGGGCTTTGGCACCATGATGGTGACCGATGCCAACCAGGGCACCTGGCTTGGGCTGGGTGTGCTGACGCTGATTGTGATGGCCGCCACCGGCGGGCATTTCTATACCGGGGCGTGGAAGGCGTTCCGGCATCATAACGCCAATATGGATACGCTGATTGCCCTGGGCACCGGCACCGCCTGGCTTTATTCTATGGTGGTCGCCAGCGTGCCCGGCGCGCTGCCGGAGATGGCCCGGCATGTGTATTTTGAGGCCTCTGCGATGATCGTTGGTTTGATCAATCTGGGCCAGGCTTTGGAGCTGAGGGCCAAGGGCAAGACGTCGGAGGCGGTGCGCCGGTTGCTGGATCTGCGGGCGAAAACCGCCCGGGTGATCCGTGACGGTGAAGAGCAGGACATTCCCGTGGAGGAGGTTCGCAAGGGCGATCACATCCGGGTCCGGCCCGGGGAAAAACTGCCGGTGGACGGTGTGATTGCCGAAGGCTCAACCCGGATTGACGAAAGCATGCTCACCGGCGAGCCCATGCCAGTGAGTAAATCCGAGGGGGATGAAGTCTCCGCCGGCACCCTGAATACCCACGGTTCAATCATTTACAAAGCAACCCGTGTGGGCAGCGAAACAGCACTGGCCCAGATCATCAAACTGGTGAAGAAAGCCCAGGGTTCCAAGCCCGCCATTGGCCGGCTGGCCGACAAGATCTCCTCGGTGTTCGTGCCGACTGTCATGCTGATTGCCGTGGTCGCAGCTCTGGTCTGGTACAACGTCGGGCCGGAGCCGGCGGTGGTGCATATGATGGTGGCCGCCACCACGGTGCTGATCATTGCCTGCCCCTGTGCCCTGGGGCTGGCCACGCCCATGTCGGTAATGGTGGGCGTTGGCAAGGCGGCGGAATACGGTGCGCTGATCCGTCAGGGCGATGCCCTGCAGACCGCCGGCAAGCTGGACCTGGTGATTCTGGACAAGACCGGCACCATCACGGAAGGCCATCCGGCAGTCACCCGGGTGCACGCCAGTAATGGTGACGAGCAGCGTCTGCTGGCTCTGGCGGCAGGACTGGAACAGCACTCGGAACACCCGCTTGCCGAAGCCATTCTGGCAAAGGCGAAGGAGGAAGGCACCGAGGCCGAAAAGGTCAGCGGCTTTGAAGCCCTGAACGGCAAGGGCGTCAAAGGCGATTTTGACGGTCAGCCTCTGCGTCTGGGCAACCGGCGCTGGCTGGAAAACGAAGGGATTGCTCTGGGCAACCTGACGGATGCTGCCAACACCATTGCTGAAGAGGCCGGCACGCCGCTGTTCCTGGCTCTGGGCAACAAAGCCCTTGGTGTCATCGGTGTTGCCGATGCGATCAAACCGGACTCCAAGGCGGCCATAGCCCGACTACATAACGCTGGCATCAAAGTGATGATGGTTACCGGCGATGTCGACGCCACCGCCAAAGCCATCGCTGCGAAGGCGGGCATTGACGACTACCGGGCGGAAGTCCTGCCGGAAGACAAGGCCAAGGTGGTCAGTGAAATGCGCGAAAAAGGCTACACCGTGGCCATGGTGGGCGACGGCATCAACGATGCGCCGGCGCTGGCGGCGGCCGATGTTGGTTTTGCCATTGGCACCGGTACCGATGTGGCCATCGAAAGCGCGGGGATCACCCTGATGCGGGGTTCCCTGCATGGCGTGCCCGATGCCATCGAGATATCCCGGGCCACGGTGAAGAACATTCACCAGAACCTGTTTGGTGCTTTTGTCTATAACTCCATGGGTATTCCGGTGGCTGCTGGCCTGCTCTACCCGGTCTGGGGCATCCTGATGAGCCCTATCCTGGCCGGCGCTGCCATGTCCCTGTCGTCCGTGACCGTGGTCTCCAACGCCAACCGGCTGCGGTTGTTCAAAACCAGCCACAGGCCGTCACGGGAACCAACAAACCCTGATCCGAAACAGCAAAAGGAGCGGAACTGATGGAAACACTTCTGGTCAATGCCGGAGGACTCGCCCTGATGGCGGCCATCGTCTGGTGGTTCTGGCTTTCCGGCTCCGGCGACACAGGCTCAAACGAACACCAACATCACCACTGAGGAAAACGCCATGAAAAAACACTCCCTGGCTCTCGGCCTGATGGCTGCCCTGAGTTTCAGCACCACCGCGCTGGCGGCCGGTGCCGCCCAGAGTATCCACGTGTACAAGTCGCCTACCTGCGGCTGCTGCACTGACTGGGTCAAACACCTTGAAGAAAACGGTTTTGAGGTCGAGGTTACCGAAACCAACAACCTCAACCCGATCAAGGCCGATGCCGGTCTTACGCCCGCCCTGGCCAGCTGCCACACGGCGTTTATCGGTGACTATGTAATCGAGGGCCATGTGCCGGCCAGCGATATCCAGCGCCTGCTCGCCGAAGCCCCGAAAGCCACCGGGCTGAGCGTCCCCGGCATGCCCATGGGCTCACCGGGCATGGAAATCGGCAACCGGAAAGACCATTACAAGGTCATCCTGTTTAACGACGCCGGTCAGACCCGGGTCTTTGCAGAGTATCAGTAAGCCTCGACAGTCTGGCGCCCTGGGTGTCGATTTCTCCCCGGGCGCCGGTTAACCAGGCTCGCTTCTCTCAGTATCTCAGTAGAGGTACGGCGCCAGCGCCAGCTCCAGCCGTGCCTGGGCAGCATAAAGGTTGGCTACAGGGATGGCCGGTTGTTCCGGCGGAACTGCCGTCGGCCAGGCCTTCTGCAATTCATCCAGCACCTTACCGGCTTCACGCCAGGCTTCCTTGTTCTGTTTCTTCAGCATCCCCTGATGGTCTTGCAGGTAATCCCGGGCGGCCAGCACAAAGCCGCGCCCGTCCTGGTATTCGTGTTCCGCCACGAAACGGCCGTCTTCCAGCGCCTCGTCATACTCCAGAACCGCCTGCTTGGTCAGGGACAGCACAACTTTGGATACGCTGGACGGGCTTTGGCCCTCAACCGCCTTTGCCGCCTTCTCGATGTCCACCCAGGCGGCCTGAAAGTCCTGACTGATATCACCCCAGTTCTCCACCTGCCCGGCCTTTTCGGCCAGCACCTTCAGGTGATTGCCGAGTTCTTCCTGGCCACGGCTCTCAAGGCCTGCGTCGGCCATCGGATACACTTCCACCCAGGGATGGGTAAGGTGTGGACGACCTTCAGCCACGTCTCCCGACTTGATCAGCTCCCGGGCGGCCATCAGGTGCCCTTGCATCATTTGCAGCATGGCGACATAGGCGCCGTCGGACTTAACGGCAGACACAGAGCTTCCGCCTTCTCCGCCTTCGCCTCCTTCTCCGCCTTCACCACCGGCCGCGAAGTAGCTGAACGCAGCCCCGGCTTCGCCGCCATGGGCCTCACCACCTTCTCCACCGTGGGCTTCGCCACCCTCACCACCGTGAGCTTCGCCACCTTCGCCGCCATGGTGCTCGCCTTTTTCACCTCCGTGCATCGCCCCCTTTTCATCACCATGATGCTCACCGCCTTCTCCGCCCTGGGAGCCGGAGGTCGTCATCTCGTCGTGGTGCTGGTCCCCATGCTGGTCAGCGATGGCGCCAGAGCTTGCCAGCAGTGTCGCCACACCGATTCCGGTCCATAGTTTCAGTGTCTGATTACTCATCGGTTTTCTCCTAAAATAAGCCGCCTGACTGCCCACACTGGCGGTATTATTGATGGTTGTGCCATGGTGATGCATGATGCGTTAACTTTTATACTTATTGCAAATTATTCTTATTACGAATGGAAGACATGATGATTCTGTGCGTCAGCGACATCCTGAACAGCGAGCAACTGGAACGCATCCGCACCGCACTGGACAGTGGCCGCTTTGAGGATGGCCGCAACACCGCCGGCTGGCACGCCCGCCTCGTCAAGAACAACGAACAGATGACGACGGCCGATGGCACCGCAGACGCACTTCGGGCAGACGTGGAAAAAGCCCTTACGGCGCACCCGTTATTCCAGATGGCGGTACGGCCCGCAAAAATGACCCCGATTCTGTTCAGTCGCTACCGGGAGGGCATGACCTACGGTAACCATGTCGATGACCCGGTGATGGGCCGGGGAGCAGGCCGGTTGCGCACCGACATTTCCTTTACCCTGTTCCTGGACGATCCCGACAGCTATGACGGCGGTGAACTGGTCACCGATACCACCGCCGGTGAACAATCCTATAAACTGCCCGCCGGCGCCGCCGTGATCTACCCCTCCTCGACCCTGCATCGGGTGGAGCCGGTTACCCGGGGCCAGCGCCGTGTCGCCATCGGCTGGATTCAGAGTACCATCCGCGATCCCGCCCAGCGGGAAGTGCTGTTTGACCTTGATACAGCCCGGCGCCAGCTGTTCGAAAGAGAGGGCAAGAGCGCCGAGTTCGACCTGCTCACCAAGTCGCTGGCCAATCTCCAGCGATTCTGGGCCGAGATCTGATTCCGGCATTCTGCTATCTGACGCATGGGGCCATAACCGTTATACTCCGCCCCATCATTCATTTTTCCAGCCAGGTTACTTCATGCTCAATGCCGACGCTCTCAGCCAGTTGCGCCAGCTGAAATCCGATATCGAGGAAAACAAAGTGGTTTTCCCCGGCACCGTCAAAGCCACCAATGGCCGCTTCGGGTTCGTGGTGCTCGACGAGGGCCGCGATGTGTTCCTGCCCCCCGAGGAAATGCAGAAAGTCCTTCCGGGGGACCGGGTCAACGTCACCGAGCAGGAGGTGGAGAAAGGCAAAACCCAGGGTGTGGTGGACGAATTGCTGGAAACCCGTCTGAACACCTTTGTGGGCCGTTATCTGGTGAAGGGCAAGGGGCATTTTGTCGTACCCGAAACCCCGGGTATCAATCGCTGGATCTTCATTCCCCCCAGGGAACGGATGAATGCCCAGCCGGATGACTTCATCTACTGCCAGATCCACAAGCACCCGATCAAGGACGGCAAGGGCCAGGCCAGAGTACTCCGGGTCATCGGCAAGGCCGGAGAGCCGGGCATTGAACGCGCCTTCACCCTGGCCACCTTTGACCTGGCAGACACCTGGCCGGAAGCCGTTCAGAAGCAGGCGGACGCCCTGGGTGATGGCGATCTCGAATCCCGGGAAGCGGGGCGGGAAGACCGGACGGACCGCCCCTATGTCACCATCGACAGCCCGGGCACCCAGGACATGGACGACGCCCTGCTGGCCGAGCCCAACGCCACCGGCTGGACCCTGTCCATTGCCATTGCCGACCCGACAGCGGTGATTGCTCCGGGCAGCCCCGCCGAACAGGAAGCCTTCAACCGGGCCACCGCCATCTATTTTCCCGGCGAGCCCCTGCCGATGCTGCCAGACAGCATCAGCACCCGGCTGTGTTCCCTGATGCCGGACGTGAAGCGCCTGGTCCTGGTGTGCGACCTGCAGGTGAATAACGACGGCAGCCTGGGCGACTACAGCTTCCATCAGGCTGTGATCCAGTCCAAAGGCAAGCTCAGCTACGATCTGGTCTCGAATGTGATCGAAGGCCGGGAAGACGATGACATCAAAGCTCTGCCCGATGCCGTCGGCAACAGCCTGGATCAGCTCCATCAGGCGGCGACAGCCCTGAGAAAGTGGCGTGGCGAACACGCGCTGCTCAGTGGCGACCGGCCGGAATTCCGGCTCCGGCTGGACGAGAACAAGCGCATTCGCCTGATTGAGCCTTCCGTGCAGAATGAGGCCCACCGCCTGGTCGAAGAATGCATGGTGGCCGCCAACCGCTGCGCCGCCGATTTCCTCAGTGGCCAGGGCGCCGGCCTCTTCATCCAGCATCCGGGCCTGCGGGAAGATCGCGCTGACAACATCCGGGTCCTGCTTGAAGGGCACGCACCGCACCTGTCCGGTGTCGATGCCCATCAGGCCGAGGGTTTCAAAACCCTGATGAAGGAAACCGCCACACTGGAAGCAGAGGTACCGGTCAAGGCCATACTGTCACGGCAACTGGCGCGGGCCGAACTCGGCTTCAAACCCGCACCTCACCAGGGCATGGGCCTGGGCGCCTACACCACGTTCACCTCGCCGCTGCGCAAGTTCTCCGATTTCCATGTGCACCGGCTGATCAAGGCCGCGCTCTGGGATAGCCCCATGAAAGCGTTGACCGACGATCAACTGGAGGCCCTGCAGGCGGCCCAGATCCGCGCCAGGCAGGCAGCCAACAGCCTGGAGGCATGGCTCAAGAGCGACTTTGCCAAAACCTTGGGTGAAACCCCCATGGCCGGGGTGATCAGCCGTACCGTGCCCGCCGGTTTCTTCGTGCGCCTGGACGCCAACGGACTGGAAGGCTTCGTCAGTTGCAAGGATCTTGATGGCAAGTACAGCTTTGATCCGGTGACCCTGCGCCTGATCCATAACAAGAATGGCCGCATCTTTCAGCTGGAACAGCCGGTGACGGTGAGCTTTGCCGGGGTGGATGAAGAGCGCCGGCAGATCAATTTCAGGCTGGTGGAGGCCCGGGAAATCCCGACCGGGCCGGTCTGATGAGATGGAGGGCGCCAGCGACCGTTGACCGCCCTCCCGCCGGCATTACCGGGCCAGCATTCGCTCAAGCCGCTCATCTTTCGCCCGCCACTGGTCCCCCAACCAGTTTTTCACATTACGGCGGTGTTCGGCATCGGTTGAGTAATCCCGGCCTTTCAGGTGGTCGGGGATCTCTGCGGTGTGGATTTCCATTTTGACTTCCTTCACCCGGCCACAGATGAACTCCCAGAACGTCGGCGCGCCGTCCGGGTAGGCGATGGTCACGTCCACCAGGGTTTCTATGGCGTCGCCCATGGCATCCAAAACAAAGGCGGCACCACCGGCCTTGGGGGTGAGCAGGTGGGTGTAGGCAGACTTCTGTTTGTCGTGCTTGGCCTGGGTAAAGCGGGTGCCTTCCACGAAGTTCATCACACTGACCGGCGTATGGCGGAACTGCTCGCAGGCCCGACGGGTGGCCTTGAGGTCTTCACCGCGTTTTTCCGGATGTTTGATCAGGTACTCTTTGGTGTAGCGCTTCATGAACGGGAAATCCAGGCCCCACCAGGCCAGGCCGATAACCGGGACCCAGATCAATTGCTGCTTGAGGAAAAACTTCAGGAACGGTGCCCGGTGGTTGAACACCCGCTGCATGGCGAAGATATCCACCCAGCTCTGGTGGTTGGCCAGCACCAGGTACCAGCTTTCCCGTTTCAGGTTTTCGGCACCTGTGACATCCCATTGAGTGCCGTGCGTCAGTTTCATCCAGCCGGTGTTGCAGGCAACCCAGGCTTCGGCGATCCAGATGATGGCCCGGGTGCACAGGACTCTGAAGGCCTTGAGGGGGATGATGAGTTTCAGGATGGCCGGGATGTAGAGCAGGATGCACCAGAACAGGGTGTTGAGTCCCAGCAGGATGGAGTTGAGTACGCCGATAACGGGGGCGGGGAGGAAGCTGAGCATGGCGGTCCTGTTTTGGTGGTTGTGTCCGGTGGCTGCAATCATATCAATCAGAGGCAGGATTGGGCAGTGGCCCGAAGTGACCGGTTTGCCCACCGGATGTGACAGATTTGCCATGGCGATCCCTGCTGCATCTGCTCTATTCTTGCCCCAGCCTGCGGGTGATGGTGTTATCGCCAATTTTTGTACTGCCCGCCTTGTGTTCGTCATACTTCCGGATCACAGCTTTTATGGACATTCCCATGCCCAACCCCTTCAAATCGGCCGCTGCGCGGGCGGCAGGACTTACCCGGCAAACCACTCTGTATGCCGGCAACGCCTTTGACCGGGTGTTCCGCGCCGCCAGCCTGGTGCAGGCGGGACGGACGCCGTTTGAGACCCTGTACACCGACGGGCTGGTCAGCCTGCGCTATTACCCGCCGCTGGCCGAGGATTTTATCAAGCTGGACGGGGAAACCATCACGGTTGAGCGTAACGCCCACAAAACACCCATCGTGATTGTGCCGCCGCTGGCGGTGAATATGCTGATCTATGATCTGTTTCCCCAACGCAGTCTGGTACGGTTTCTTCGGGCCAAGGGGTTTGAGGTGTATCTGATTGACTGGGGCATGCCGACACGTGAGCACAGTCACTACAACCTGCACACCTATGTGGCCGAATTGCTGCCGGCCTATCTGAATCGGGTTCGGGAACACAGTGGTGAGCAGGAGCTGTCCCTGCACGGCTGGAGCATGGGCGGGATGTTTACCCTGTTTTACTCCGCCTTGAGCAATGATCAGCACGTGCGCAATGCCATTGTGCTCGGCTCTCCGATTGACAGCCACGCCTCGGGAATCCTGGGGCTTCTGAACCAGCGCATGGCGGATGTAGCCGGGTTTATCCGGAAGCGCACCGGGTTCCGACTTCATGATGTGAAACCACACTGGTTTCACACGCCGGGCTGGGCCAACACCATCGGTTTCAAGCTGACCAATCCGATCGCCAGCGTGATGAGTTACTGGGAACTGATCATTCGGTTGGGTGACCGGGAATTTGTCACCAATCACGCCACCACTTCGGCATTTCTGGACCGTATGGTGGCTTACCCTGGAGGGATTATTCAGGACACCGTAGTTCGGGTCTGGATCGACAACCAGCTGTCGAGGGGCAAAATCCAGATCGGCGAAGACATTGCCAGGCTGGAAAATGTAAGTGCCAGCTTACTCGCCATTGCCGGCGCCGAGGACACCCTGGTGACGCCGGGTGCAGCCAAGCGGGTTATGGACCATGTGAGCTCTACCGACAAGACGTTTCGGGTTGTGCCCGGTGGCCATATGGGAATATTGGCGGGGAGCAAGGCACCGAAAGAAAGCTGGCTGGAACTGGCAGAGTGGCTGTCCGGGCGATCTGACTAAAAGGCTTAGACGGCCTTTACCAAAGCTATGGGCGGGCATCGGGGAGGGCTTTCCAAAACTGTGCGGAGCCAGGGATGGCGGAGCCCAAGCGCCACATGGATGTGCCGCAAGGAGCGTGTTTTGGAAAGCCCTCCCCGATGCCCGCCTCCACAGAGCTAGAGGCGCTCCAAGGTAGCGGGCAACTCAGAAAGACTACTTATAACCGCTGAGGGCTGGATGCCCCAATCTTCAAACACTTTATCCGGATCTCTCTGTACCCAGACGGCTAGCAAACCTGCAGCTCGGGCTCCGATAACATCCCAGGCATTGCTGGAAACAAGGCACAGGGGGTTTTCCCAGGAACCCGTGGCACGGCGCGCATAGGTATAGACAGCGGGATCGGGTTTAAAGCTTTTGATGTCATCCACCGAAACCAGGCCATCAAACTGCTCAAGTAAGTCATTGTGTCCCAGAACTTTTTCCAGAGCCGAGTAGCTTCCGTTAGAAAACGCGAACAATGGATACCGTCCCTTCAGGCTTTTCAGGGCCGGCAAGGAATCGTCAAACGCAGGCAGCGACAGATAAGCCGCCATCAGGGCATTTTCGCGTTCTTCGGATAGGGGCAGTTTGTGGGTGGCCATCGCGTAGCGCAATGCCTGCCGGGTGCAGACGCCGAAGTCTTCGTAGACTTTCATCAATCCCTTGCGGAACGAGAACTCCAGTTGTTTCTCCCGCCAGAGCGCGGCCACTGCGCTGGCTCTGTCTCCGGCGTCCTCCGCCAGCAGGCGCGACATGCCCATGGGATCGACCAGGGTTCCGTAGACATCGAACACGAGGGTCATGGTCATCGAAGTAGCTCCTCATCTGGAAAGGGTCTTGTGGTCGTATACTCTGACCACAGTATCCGGGATTGAATGATCACTCAACACTGACCAACAGGAGCTCACTTCCCCTACCGCCTATGACTACCACCAAAACGCTTCTGATGATCCTGGCCCTGTCCACGACCACAGCCTGTGCCACTACGCCGGAGCTCTACCGCCCCGGGCCCGAAATCCTTCGGGCGAAACCGGTGACCGACTTCGGCAACTACCTTGAGTCCGTGGAGGCCTACGTTGACGCCAACCTGGTTGCCGTGGAGGGTTTCGAGCGTGAGCAACAAGTCCGGTGGAATCTTCCCTACCGGCTCGCGCCGGCGGACAGCTGCGGACCGGAAAGCAGAACCGGCATTCTGCTGGTGCATGGCCTGAGTGATTCGCCGTTCGTATTCCGGGATCTGGCCCGTTATCTGGCAGAGCGTTGCATCGAGGTCCGGACGTTGCTGCTGCAAGGCCACGGCACGCGCCCCGGGGATATGATCAGCGCCCGGGCCGCAGTCTGGCGGCAACAGGTGCGCCATCAGTTCGCAGCACTCTCGGAGGAGGTAGACCGGGCGTTTATTGGTGGATTTTCCCTGGGCGGTGCTTTGGCCACAGAGTACGCAATAGCAGACCTCGGCCCACGACCGGAAGGCCTGGTGGCCATCGCACCGGCCTGGGAGCTCAACGGCCTGAGTGACTTCCTCTGGCTGGCGCCGGTTGCCGATGTTTTTGGCGATTTCGTGGAGAAGGAGCCGGAGCTTAACCCGGTCAAGTACGAGTCGTTCACCTTTAATGCCGGCAGCCAGATTGGTGACGTCATTTCGGCCATCCAGAGCCGGATGACCCGGCACGAAACGCTGGACATCCCACTGTTTCTGGCAGCCACAGAAGCGGATTCAGTCATCAACCTTGACTACCTGGTGAGCCAGTTCCGCAATCGGTTCACCAACCCGAAGAACCGCATGATGATTTTCCGGGACACGCGGGCCACATGGAACGAGAACCTGGCGGACGACCGGATCTCTTTCCTGAACAGCTACCTGCCGCAGGCCACCATCCTCGAGTTTTCCCACCAGTCCCTGTTGATTGCGCCGGATAACGAACTCTACGGCCTGAACGCTCCCCTGCAGCGGTGCCTGGAACCCAACAACCTGTCACTGGAGGCCTGCCGCCAGCTGCCGGAAGACGAGCTCTGGTTCAGTGCCTGGCACGACACCGATCGCCCGGTATTTACCAGCCGGCTGACCTACAACCCCTGGTTCGGGGAACTGGCGAGGGCGATTTGGGAGTTCATTTCAGCCCCTGAATCAGGGTTTCGCTCTCAATAGACCTCCGAGTCAAACCACTGCTTGACTCGATTGCAATTTGGCAAGATCAGACTGGCTACACAAGGTTGAGCGACAGGCGGACCAGATATCGTTCAAAACATCTTGCCCGGAAGCCAAAGCACCAGCACCGGGAACAAGAGCAGCAGGGCGATGCGCACCAGATCCGCCATCAAAAACGGCACGATGCCGCGGAAGATGGTGGATTGCCGGACGTCGCTGGCCGCGCCCTGGATCACGAACAGGTTCATGCCCACCGGCGGTGTGATCAAGCCGATTTCGGCGACAGTAACCACTATTATGCCGAACCAGACAGGGTCGAAACCCAGAGACGAGACGATGGGAAAGATGAACGGGATGGTCAACAGGACCATGGACAAGGCATCCATGACGCAGCCCAGTAACAGATAGAAAACAACGATGCAGAGCAGTGTCATCACCGGCGTCAGCCCCGCCCCTTCGATCAGGTCCACCAGGAAGAAGGGCAGATTCGAGGTCTCGATGAAGTAATTGAACAGCGCGGCACCGATCAGGATCAGAAAGATCATGCCGGTGACCTCGGCGGCCTGCCAGACGCTGGCGAGGAACGTCGAGCGAGTCAAGGAGCCCGAGACCAGAGCGATAAGGAAGGCACCCAGGGCGCCGACGGCCGCCGCCTCGGTGGGTGAGAACCAGCCCAGATACATACCGCCGATCACCAGCAGGAAAAGACCCAGCACAGTCCACACCCGCCCGAGTACGGTCAGACGCTCACGCCAGCTGTGACGTTCCGCTGGCGGCCCAAGTTCCGGCTTCAACCATACCCATACCCAGGCGGCCGCCATGTACAGCAGCATTGCGAGCAGGCCGGGAATGAGGGCAGCGATGAACAACTGGCCTATGGAGGTCCCCGTCAGCAGCCCATAGATTACCAGGATGATCGAAGGCGGAATCAGCACACCAAGCGTCCCGCCTGCAGCGATGGATGCCGTCGCCAGGCGATCGTCGTAGCCGTGTCGCCGCATCTCCGGCAGCGCCACGCCACACATGGTGGCGCTGGTGGCAAGGGATGATCCACATATAGCGCCGAACAGGGCGCAGGCACCGATGGTGGCCATGGCCAGTCCGCCCCGCAAATGGCCGGTAAAGGCGTTGACGGCATCATAAAGACTGCGGGACAGCCCCGCCTGTGCGGCGAAAATGCCCATCAGGATGAACAGCGGAACCACCGACAGATTGTAGGGGAATACCGCCCCGAAGGGCGCCGCTCCGAGCACGAAGGCGGTGCCGCTCCAACCGTTCAGCAGTGTGAAGCCGCCAATGCCGGTCAGAGACATCGCCACCGCCACCGGCACCCGGAAAAAAATCAGGATCACGGTGACGACAAAGCCCAGAAGGCCGATCACGGGGGGCGTCATATCGCGCGCTCCTTCAAGAAGAAGATCTGAACAGACCGGCGAGAGCTTGCAGCATCGCCAGCACCGCGGCGAGCACCGACAAGGCGGAGCCGACCAGCAGCGGGACCCAGTACCAGATCATGGGGATACGAATGTTCTGCGAGACATCACCGAACATCATCTGCATCTTCGCCGCTTCCCAGCCGTAGTAAAGGATCAGGCCCATCAACACTACCCCGCCCAGCGAGGCAAGGGCGGCCAGCAGCGACTGGATGCGTCGGGGGAGAAACTGGCTGAGCAGGTCAACGCTGACGTGGGCGTCGCGGTGGAAGGCGAAGGGGATGGCTGCGAACCCGGTTGCCAGAATCAGCAACTGAACAATATCCACCACGCCGGGAATGGCTGTGTCGAAGAAGCGCAGCCCGATATCCACCACCGTGACGACCGCGGCCCCCAGCAAACAGGCGACACCGAACAGGGCCGTTGCACGAAAGACCAGGGCCACCACTCGGGACCAGATCCCCGGGCGGCGGCCCTGGTCGTCGACCCCGGTCCCGTTTGGCTTAGTTGGAGAACTCAGAGACATACTTCTGCGCCGCCTCGTATATCTCCTGAGGATTCTCGACACCCTGGGCCTTCAGCGATTCGAGGTAACGGCTGATCATGGGCTGCAGTTCCTCGCGCCAGCGGGCACGCTCCGCGTCACTCAGCTCGGTGATCTCGTTACCCTGAGCCTTGACGGCGTCCAGGCCAGCCTGGTCCCACTTATCCCACCAGTCGCCGAACCTGGCCATCAGCGCGTCGCCGGAGAGACTGTCGATGCAGCCGCGAACATTCTCGGGCAGTGAGTCGTACTTGCGCTGGTTCATCACGAAGAAGAATGAGACCGTGTAGACGCCGCCGGCCAGATGGTAGTCCAGCACCTCGTCGAGTCGGAAGGACTTCACTGGGTCCCAGGGGAACACGGTGCCGTCAATCACGCCCTTCTGCAGGCTCTCGTATACCTGTCCGGGGGGGCATGCCCACTGGCTCGGCACCGAGTTCCTCAAGCATCATCGAGACGGCCGGGCTTGGAGTGCGGATACGCAGGCCTTCCAGATCTTCCATGGAGGTGACCTTGGTATCGCGGGTATGGATCACGCCGCCGTTGTGGGCATGCAGCGCCAACACCTTGAGACCCCGGTACTCCGGCTTCAAGTATTCCGGATAGAGCTTCCAGAGGGTGCGGCTGGCGACGCCGGCATCCGCTACCAGGAAGGGGATGTCGATAATGGAGGTACGCGGGAATCGACCACGCGGGATACCGTGCAGGCCATGGGCGATATCGACTACGCCGGCCATCACCTGTTCCTGCTGGTTGGCGATCCCGCCCATTTGTGTGCCGCCGGGGTAGATCTGCACCTCGACCTGGCCGTCGGTACACTGGTTCAGATCCTCGGCCCAGGGCTCGATAAAGTCGGTATGGATGCCGTGCACTGGCGGCAGAAAGTGACTCAGTTTCAGTGTGATCTTCTGTTGCGCCGCGGCCGGCATGGCCACCACCGCAGCCAGGGCAACCCCGGCAATCAGGCTTCGTTGGAACATGGGCTAATCTCCTCATTGGCTATTGTTGTTTTATTCAATGCGACCGAGCCGCCTCCGGCTCTTGCGGCCGGTTCACAGGGCCAGGCTGATCTTGCCCCGTGCCCGCGAGCAACACGCCATCATGCGGCGGCCCTCACTGCGTTCCTCGCGACTGAGCACCCCATCGCGATGGTCAATATTCGCCTCCGAGGTCACCGCCACCTCGCAGGTACCGCACAGACCCTCCTCGCAATCGCTGGCCACATCAATACCAGCCGCGCGCAGAGCCTCCAGCAGGGTCTGATCCGGTGCCACCGGTACGGTGAAGCCGCTGTCTTCCAGAACCACCTCGAAGGCCTCTTCCTTGCTCGGATCCAGCAAGGCGCCGGCCGCGCCGAAGTGTTCTACGTGCAGCATGCCGGCGGGCCAGCCGTTGGTGGCCAGCTCCAACGCCTCAAGCAGCCGCCCCGGGCCACAGGCGTATATCTGGCGTCCCTCCACCGGTGCGCCAATAGCCGCGTCGAGCTGCAGCCTCGCGCCTTCATCCCTGGGGTAGAGGTGCAAATGGTCCCCATGCTCCGCGGCCAGGCGATCAAGAAATGCCATGGTTCGGCGCGAGCGTCCAGCGTAGTGAAGAGTATAGGGCTTGCCCAGACGCTTGAGACGGTCGGCCATGGCAATGATGGGGGTAATGCCGATGCCGCCGGCGATGAGCACGTACTCCCCGGCGCGCTCATCCAGGTGAAAATGGTTCTTCGGCCCGCGGATCGCCAGCTCGTCGCCCACCTGCAAGCGGTCGTGGACATAGATTGAGCCCCCACGGCTCTGCGACTCTCGCAATACCGCCAGTTCCAGGCGCCCGGGATGATCCGGATCGCCACACAGAGAATAATGCCGCCCCATTTCATCCAGCAGCAGTTCGACATGGGCCCCGGGCGTCCAGTTCGGCAAGGGCCGGCCGTTGGGATCTTCCAGGCTCAAACCGACGATGTTCTCCGCCAGCACGCGTTTGTCCGCCACGCGCACGCTACGGGTCAGGTCCTTGACGGCCGGCGCGCCGATCTCGAAGTCCATACGCGGTTCCCGGGCCTGTTCCGAACGCCGTTCAGGGTTCCGGGCCGGCTCCCAGCGCACCCAGAGGTGATCCGGACCGCGAAACGAGGTGTTAGGCAGGTAGGTGAACTGCTGATCCGGCATCAGCTCCATGTGCGGCAGCCGGCGCGTGAACTCCTCGAGGAAGATCCGCATCTCCATCCGGGCGATGTTCTTGCCCATGCACTGATGACTGCCGTAACCAAAGGTAAGGTGATCCACCGCGTTATCACGGTATAGGTCCAGCTCGTCGGGATTCTCGAAGTGGCGCTCGTCGTGGTTGCCGGAGGCGGTGACCATCAGCAGCCGCGCACCCTCCGGAACCTGCACATCACCGATGGTGGTCTGGCGGGTGGTAATACGCCGCCAGGCAACGACCGAACCGGTATGGCGCAGGCATTCCTCGACGGCATTGGGTATCAGCCGAGGCTTCCGGCAGACCTCCTCCCACGACTCGCGCTGCTCCAGCAGCCGGCGAAACATGTTGGCCGAGGCGTGGGCGGTGGTCTCGTGGGCGGCAACGATGATCGCCATCATCATCGAGTGCAGGTAGCTGTCGGTGACAACCTCCGGGTAGTACGCCTGCTGGCGGATGGCGTAGCGCATCCAGCCTGGACCATCCGGGGTGGCACGCATCTTCTCCAGCACCTGGCCAGCGTACTGCCAGAAGTGGCCCACAGCATGGGCGACCTTAATCTGCTCCTCTTTTGAGGGACGGCCCCAGGTATTCACGGTATGCGCTATGGAATATTCGCGTAGCTTGCCCATGTCCTCCTCCGGCACGCCCAGAAAGTGCAGAGCCACCGTCAAGGGGATTTCCCAGAGCATCTCATCAACCAGATCCGCCTCACCCTGGTCGATGATCCGATCCAGGGCCTCCCGTGTCAGGCCCCGCACCATCGGTTTGTGCCGCTCCAGGTTCTCCGGCGTGAAGTGTTCCATCAGGACCCGGCGCCGCTCGGTGTGTTGAGGCTCATCCTCGTTCACCAGGGTGCGGTTCATGGCGTAATCGTATTGTTTGAGAGCGTCCTGCGCCTCCTGAGAGACGGGGGTAATTTTTTCCAGAGCAATCGCGGGTGAGAAAGTGATGTTGTCACGGAACACCGCTTTAATGTCGTCGTAGCGGCTGATCACCCAGTAGTCCAGCTTGGGGCTGTAGAACACCGGCGCCTGATCCCTTGACCAACGCAGCGCTTCGGCCGGATCCAACTGATAGTCATTGCCAAAGGGGTCAAATTCCGCCGCTTTGTGCGAGACAGGGCAGCCGACCGCGGCTGTTCCGGTGACCGGGCACCCCGTCGCGTTCTGGGTCTGCTGCTTGTCCGCGCGTTGACTCATCATGGCTTCCTTGACGCTATTTACTAATAACGCACATATAGTGCACTATTAGAGAATATAACCCATCTGATCGTTCGTCAAACAATGAGAGATAGGCACATGAGCTCCTTACAGACCTTATCCCGGGGGCTGACCGCCCTGGAGCTGGTCGCTCAAAAAGAGCACGGACTGGCGATAGCCGAGTTGGCGGAGGCGCTGGGAGTACACCGGGCGATCGTTTATCGATTGGTGTCGACCCTGGAGAGCCACGACTTAGTGACCCGCAGCCGCAATGGCCGGATCTGCCTCGGAGGCGGGGTAGTGGCGTTGGCATCGCGGATCGAGCCGCAGCTGCGGGCCATGGCGCGCCCCTTGCTACAGGAGCTGGCCGAGCGAACCCGGGCCACGGCATTCCTCTGTGTCGGACAGGGGGAGGAGTGCGTCGCTGTCGAGGTGGCGGAACCAGAGACCTTGTTGCTGCGGGTTTCCTACCGCGTCGGAAGCCGGCATCCGCTCCAGCGCGGCGCGGCAGGTATCGCCATCGCCTCCCTGCGCCCGGAACGCCCGGAGGATTCCGAGGCGCTACGCCAGGCCCGGCGAGATGGCTACAGCGTCACCCAGGGGCAACTGCAGGCGGGTGCCGTTGGCGTGGCGGCGCCGTTGATTTATCCCGACGAAAATCACTTCAGGTTTGAGGGCTGCGTTGGTGTCGTAGCGCTGCAGGATCTGGATGTGGAAGCTGCCACCAAGGCGACACTGGGCTGCGCCCGGCGACTGGTGAGCCGGTTTTAAGGACAAACGCAAGGCGGGAATTTGCCCGGTACGACACCCTTCAGCCCTGCCTCTCAAGTTGCCGTTCGAGCTTTCCCATAATATTGAACAAATCACGATGCTCTCCCGACGTGAGCACCCCCACAAGCTCTGCCTCCCAGGCTTGAGCCTGGGGTATCAGCTTCGCAAGCAGCTTCTGGCCTGCGTCAGACAAGTTCAGAACCTGCAAACGCTGGTCACCGGGTGACGGTGAGCGAACTAGCAGCTTTCGCTCCTCCAGAGACTGGATCGCGCGCGAAACTCGCACCTTATCCATGTTTGTATGAACGCAAATCGCTTTAGCGGTGAGGTTGTCGCCGTGACTGAGCCACGCCAAAACCCGCCACTGAGCCACATTCAGGCCGTATTTTTCAGCATAGAGCTGAGATAGTTTGTCGCTGATACAGTCCGCTAGCCGGTTAAGCCTGTAGGGCAGAAACTGGTTAAGATCAATTTCAGGCCTGGCAGATAGTTGCACGTTGCTCATCAGGTTTATGCTCTGGTTGATATACTGCTAACATACAATATAGTTTCATTTGTAACTTGATTGCCGTGACCGACAAGACAAATAAGAGGCGTTATGAATAACAAAACGCAGGAATACCTCAGCGGATTCCGTAACCACCATGCCACCGAGGCCTTGTCGGGCGCGCTTCCGACAGGAAGAAATTCACCACAACGCTGCCCCTACGGCCTTTATGCCGAGCAACTGAGCGGCTCGGCGTTCACTGCGCCACGCAGTCAGAATTTGCGTAGCTGGCTGTACCGGGTCCGGCCATCCGTTGCCCAGAGCGCTTATGAGCCTGTATCCATCGCGACGCTGGCCACCGCGCCCCCGGACAAACCCGCCGCGGATCCCAACCAGATGCGCTGGGATCCACGCCCACTGCCCGATGGGCCCACCGACTTCATTGAAGGGTTGATGACCATTGCTGTCAATGGCGACGCCTCCACGCAAACCGGTTGCGGCGTGCATGTCTATACCTTCAACCGCAATATGGACCAGCGGTTCCTGTACGACGCGGATGGCGAATTGCTGATTGTGCCGCAGTTGGGTGCCCTCACGCTGCGCACGGAACTGGGGGTGCTTGACGTGGTTTCGGGTGAAATCGCGGTCATCCCCCGTGGCATCAAGTTTCAGGTGCAGCTCGGCCACAACACCGAGGCGGCCCGGGGCTATATCTGCGAGAACTACGGCAGTCCCTTTGAACTGCCAGGCCTGGGGCCCATCGGGGCCAACGGTCTGGCCAATCCCCGCGACTTCCTGACTCCGGTGGCATCCTACGAGGACATGTCCGGCAATTTCGAGCT
Organism: uncultured Marinobacter sp.; assembly: GCF_946886895.1. The sequence goes on from NZ_CAMPJO010000013.1 coordinate 65,844, forward strand.
GATCGCCAAGTTCTCCGGCCAGCTTTGGACCACAAAGCTGGATCATTCGCCCCTCGATGTCGTGGCCTGGCATGGCAATTACGCCCCCTACAAGTACGACCTGGCTAACTTCAATACCATCAACACGGTCAGCTTTGATCATCCGGATCCGTCGATCTTCACCGTGCTCACTTCGACATCCGACACACCAGGGATGGCTAACATCGATTTCGTGATTTTCCCGCCGCGCTGGATGGTCGCTGAAGATACCTTTCGGCCACCCTATTTCCACCGGAATCTGATGAGTGAATTCATGGGGCTGATCCACGGCGAGTATGACGCCAAGGCAGAAGGCTTCCTGCCAGGGGGAAGCAGCCTGCACAACTGTATGTCGCCTCATGGCCCCGACGCGGAGACCTTCGAGAAGGCGTCCTCTGCCGAACTGGCCCCGCAGCGCCTTTGCGATACCCTGGCCTTCATGTTTGAGAGTCGTTATGTGTTTCAGCCGACACCGGCAGCGCTGGATGCTGACTTCCGCCAGAGCAATTACGTCGATGTGTGGGGCGGTCTGGCGTCACGTTTTACTCCGGACCAGCGGTAATTCCTGATCATTTCAACGCAAGAAAAAGGACTGTTTTATGAAACTGGCAACACTGAACCAGGGCCGCGACGGCCAACTGATCGTTGTTTCACAGGATCTGAGCCGTGCCGTGCGCGTACCCCAGATCGCAGCCACACTCCAGCAGGCGATCGAAGACTGGAACACGTCCGCCCCCAGGCTGGAAAAGGTCTATGCCGAACTGAATGCCGGTCAGGTCACAGACGCCTTTGACCTCGATCTGGCCGCCCTGCACTCGCCGTTGCCACGCACCTATCATTGGGCCGATGGTTCCGCCTACCTGAACCACGTTCAACTGGTTCGGCAAGCACGCGGTGCAGAAATGCCGGAGACATTCTGGTCCGACCCACTGATGTACCAGGGTGGCGGCGACCGTTTCCTTGCACCGACTGGCAACATCGAAGCCGTCAGTGAAGAGCATGGAATCGATCTGGAAGGCGAACTCGCGGTCGTCGTCGACGACGTACCGATGGCGACCCCGCCTGAGCAGGCCATGGACCACATCAAACTGGTCATGCTGGTCAACGACGTCAGCCTGCGGGGTCTGATTCCCGGTGAGTTGGCCAAAGGCTTTGGCTTCTTCCAGGCCAAGCCGGCATCCAGCTTTTCTCCGATTGCCGTGACACCGGATGAGCTGGGCGGCGCCTGGAAAGACGGCCGGGTTCATCGGCCGCTGACCGTACACCTCAACGGGGAGAAGTTCGGGGAGCCGGAGGCCGGTCCTGATATGATTTTCAGCTTCCCACAGCTTATCGCCCATGCCGCAAAAACACGGCATCTGGGTGCCGGCGCTATCATCGGCTCAGGCACGGTATCCAACCCAGGCCCCGACGGTGGCCCCGGCAAGTCCATTGCCGATGGCGGGGTTGGCTATTCCTGTCTCGCGGAGATACGGATGGTCGAGAAGATCCAACAGGGTGAAATAACAACGCCCTTTCTCCGGTTCGGCGATAGAGTGCGTATTGAGATGTTTGATCACCAGGGCAACACCATCTTCGGCGCCATTGATCAGCAGGTGGTGCATTACCAGCCGACGTAGGGGGAGGGTGCATGAAACTGTATGGTTATTTCCGTTCATCGGCAGCGTACCGGGTACGCATTGCGCTTAATCTGAAAGGGCTCGCCTATGAACAGGTCGCGATCAATCTGGTCAGGGATGAGCAGCGCAGCGAGGACAGCCTCGTGCGAAACCCGCAGGGCCTGGTGCCGGTACTGGAAACGGATGAGGGCCGGTGGCTGACCCAGTCGCTGGCGATCTGCGAATACCTTGAGGAGCGCCATCCAGAGCCTTCGATACTACCTGACGACCTTGAGGGACGAGCCCGGGTGCGGGCCCTCTCCCAGGTGGTGGCCAGCGAAATCCACCCGCTTAACAACCTCAGGGTACTCAAGTACCTGACGGGTGAACTGGGCATCGAGGATGAACGCAAGCTCCACTGGTATCGGCACTGGATCCATGAGGGCTTCCTCGCTATGGAAACAATGCTCGCCGGCGCTTCTGAAACCGGTAATTTTTGCCACGGCAATGTGCCGACGCTGGCAGACATATGCCTGGTCCCGCAGGTATTCAATGCCCGCCGCTTCGATTGCGACCTGAGCGACTACCCGACGATCCTGCGCATTGCGGACCATTGCGACAAATTACCGTGTTTCGCCGATGCGCGGCCCGAATGCCAACCCGATAGCCTCTGAGTTTGCCCACACTCTGACTCGCAATCAGCCAGGAAAAAGCCACATCATCGATGATGTGGCAAAGGGGGTGTCCAGCCAGCGTCAGAGGTTATTTGTCAGCGTCCAGCACACCGCGCCGGATCTGATCCCGTTCAATCGATTCGAAGAGAGCCTTGAAATTCCCCTCCCCGAACCCGTCATCCCCCTTACGCTGGATAAACTCAAAAAATACCGGGCCCAACTGCGGCTTGGAGAAAATCTGTACCAACAGGCGCTTGTTTCCATCCGTTGTTCCGTCCAACAGCAAACCCCGGGCCTTAAGCTCTTCAACGGGCTCGCCATGGTCAGGCAGGCGTTCATCAAGCATCTCGTAGTAGGTGTCGGGCGGCGGGTCCATGAAGGGCACCCCCAGAGCCTTCAACTTGTCCCATGTCGCAATCAGGTCGTCGCTCAGGAAGGCAATGTGCTGAATTCCCTCGCCCTGGAACGCCAACAGAAATTCCTCAATCTGGCCTGCGCCCCTGGAGGACTCTTCATTGAGAGGGATTCGGATCTTGCCGTCAGGGGCCGTCATCGCTTTTGAGGTCAGGCCGGTATACTCACCCTTGATGTCGAAAAAGCGGATCTCGCGGAAATTGAACAGGCGCTCGTAGAAATTAGCCCAGTAGGTCATGCGACCGCGGTAGACATTGTGCGTCAGGTGATCAACAAGCTTAAGGCCAGCGCCTTCGGGATAACGATCCTCGACCAGGTATTCAAAGTCGATGTCGTAGATTGAACCTTTTTCGCCGTAACGATCGATCAGATAGAGCGGTGCACCGCCGATTCCTTTGATCGCGGGCAGGCGCAACTCCATTGGCCCGGTGGGCATCTCGACAGGCTCGGCGCCAAGCTCAAGAGCCCTGTTATAGGCTTGATGGGCATCCCGCACCCGAAAGGCCATGCCGCTCGCCGATGGCCCGTGCTCTCTGGCAAAGTATGCCGCCGGCCCCTTTGGTTCGCGATTAATAATGATATTGATACCGTTCTGGCGATACAGGAGCACATCTTTTGAGCGGTGCCGGGCCACCTTGACGAAGCCCATGGATTCAAAAATTGGCTCCAGTACATTCGGCGTTGGTGACGCAAACTCGACAAACTCGAAGCCATCAAGACCCATCGGATTTTCGAAAACATCAGTCATAGCAAGATCTCCGGAAATAAAATCGTTGGTTGGTCTCGCGGATTTCGATGCCAGGTGGCAGACAGCGCGCCTGAATCACCGTAGCACCAGTGATCACCTCAGGCTACACTGCCATTCATGAACTCCATTGATGCATTGAACCTGGACTTCCGCTCCCTGAGTACGTTCCTGTCGGTACTCGACGAAGGCAGCGTTTCCCGTGCCGCAGTAAGGCTGGGCGTGACTCAGTCCGCCGTGAGCCACACCCTTGAGCGCCTGCGCCAGGCCCTCGGCGACCCGCTGTTCGTCAAATCCGGGCGGGGTATCGTTCCCACCCGCTACGCGCTCCAGGCCGGCCCCCATGTGCGCCAGATTCTGGACGACCTGCAGTCCCTGTCCGCCGGCCCGCCGTTCAGCCCGGCCACGGCCGAGTTCACCTTCACCGTGGCCGCCAACGATTACCAGCGCGACCTGCTGTTACCGGGCCTTTTGCGAACCCTGCGCCGGGAGGCTCCGGGTATTAACCTGCAGGTGATTCCCTCCGGCATCCCTCGGGCGGACATGCTCCGAAAAGATGTGTGTGACCTGATCATCTCCCCGCACGCCCCGGAGGCCACGGACATCATGCAACGCGGCCTGACAGCAGACCGCATGGTGGTGTTCTATGACCCGGCCCACCGGGAGCCACCAGCGAATCTGGCGGACTACCTGAAAGCCGATCACATTGCCCTGCTGTTCGCCACCGGCGAGAAGCCGACGCTTGAGACATCACTGAATACCCGGGGTCTGAACCGGCGCAACGTTGTCACAGTCTCAAACTTCTCCGGACTGCCCGAGTTCCTGCGGGGCTCGGATATGCTGGCCACGGCTCCGGAGGGCATGAGCAAACACTTACTCCGCGACTTCGCCTGGGTGCCCCTGCCGTTTGATTTCAAACCGTTTACCCTGCTGATGCTGTGGCACCGCCGCAACCAGAATGATCCCGCCCATAAGTGGCTGCGCAATCAGGTAAACGCCGTTGCAGCAATTCTCAATAGTTTAGACAGTTAATCAATTACTTTTGTTCATGCATTGTATGAGTACGCAGGTCGTTATCTTTTGCACTGGTTGTCTCTAGACTGACCTCCAAAGCCTGAAAGCGACGGCGAGGGAGGCTTTCCAAAACTGTGCGGAGCCATGGATGGCGGAGCCCAAGCGTCACATGGACGTGCCGCAAGGAGCGTGTTTTGGAAAGCCTCCCTCGCCGTTGCTTACCCCCTAGCTATGGATACCACATGCTTACTTTAACCAGTGCCTGGACAACCATACTTCTTGCTGCCGCCGTTGCCCTCGGGCCGCTGGCAACGGATATGTACCTGCCGGCACTGCCGCAGATCGGTTCGGACTTTGGTACTGGCACTGATCAAGTACAACTGACTCTGAGCCTGTATATGGTCGGCTTTGCCATAGCGCAGCTGATTTGCGGGCCGCTGGCAGACCGGTTCGGACGTAAACCCATCATGGTGGGCGGCTTTGTGCTCTTCGCCATCGCCAGTATTGGCTGCGCACTGGCCACCAATATCGAAACGCTGATTCTGTGCCGATTCCTGCAAGCGCTGGGTGGCTCGGCAGGCCCGGTTTTAGGCCGTGCTGCCATTCGGGATATTTATACCCCTCGTGAAGCCGCAAAAATCCTCGCTATCCTGGCCAGCATCATGGCCCTGGCGCCTGCGGTTGCACCAACCATTGGCGGGTTAATGACGGCCAGCCTGGGCTGGTCATCCGTATTCCTGGCACTGGGTGGCTATGCCCTGGTGATGGCCGTCGTTGTCGCTTTCGGCATTCCCGAACCCATGCGCCCTGAGCACCGCCAATCCCTGAAACCCGGCAGTCTGCTCCGGAACTATCTCTCGATCGCACGGGACATCAGCTTCCTGGGCTACGCCCTGACCAACGCCCTGATTTTCTCCGGCCTGTTTGCCTTCCTGTCCGGCTCGTCATTCGTACTCATCGACTTTTTGGGCGTACCAACGGAACAGTTCGGCCTCTACTTCGCCTGCATGGTTGCCGGCTATATTGTCGGCAACCTGTCTGCTGTTCGCCTGGGCAGCAAGCTGCTGCCGGACCAGATCCTGGTTCGCGGACTGTTGATTGCCCTGGCCGGCGGCGGCCTGATGGCCGGCCTGGCACTGAGTGAGGTTTACAGTGTCTGGGCCGTCATCCTGCCCCAGGCCCTGTTCATGGCCGGCACCGGCATGGTCCTGCCCCAGACCATGGCCGGCGCCATGGCCAACTTCCCCACCATGGCCGGCTCCGCTTCCGCGCTGTTTGGCTTTACCCAGATGGCCGTCGCTGCTATCGCTGGCATGCTCGTCGGCCACCTGCACGACGGTACCTCCCTGGTCATGGCCACCATCATCGCTGCCTGCGCCGCCTTGGCCATGGGCTGTTATCTGCTGCTGGTTCAGCGTTATCCTGCAAAAGGTTTCGAGCCACAACGCGCAACCGGCAGTTAAGGAAAAATCATCCAAAGTGGTCTACACAGAGTACGTAAGACTCTAAACCAGACGACAAGGAGCACCCTATGAGTAACGTAAACCTGGACGGCAATCCCATTGACGTGAGCGGCAAATTTCTCGAGACAGGCGACAACGCCCCACCCTTCACGCTGACCAACAGCGGCCTGGAAGAAGTGACACTCGATAACTGGGCCGGCAAACGCAAAATCCTGAACATCATTCCCAGCATCGACACCGGTGTCTGCGCCGCCTCCACCCGGAAATTCAACGAAAAAGCCGGCAGCCTGGACAACACCGTGGTACTCGTGGTTTCCGCCGACCTCCCCTTCGCCGCCGCGCGGTTCTGCGGCGCCGAAGGCCTGAAAAACGTCGAAACCCTCTCCACCTTCCGGAACTACAGCTTCCAGCAGGACTACGGCGTCGCCATCCAGGACGGCCCCCTCGCCGGTCTCTGCGCCCGGGCGGTGGTTGTGCTGGATGAGAACAACAAGGTTCTGCACAGCCAACTGGTCGACGAGATCAAGAACGAACCGGATTACGACGCAGCGCTTAGCGCGCTTTAAAACACTCGATCAGTAATCAGGCGCTGGCCGTAACGCCTGAGCTCGGGCGAAGCTGCTGGCGCGGCTTTCCAGGACTGTGCATTGCCAGGGATGGCAATGCCAAGCCCCCATGGATGGGTTCACGGCGTGTCCTGGAAAGCCGCGCCAGCAGCTTTGCTAACACCCAAACCAGAACCTGTTAGAATCCCCGCCCAAAGCCCGAACCCCAATCGAAGGCCCCAATCACCCCGTGCAAGCCACCGCCGAAAATCCATCACTGGCCCGCCAGCTCTACAGCATGACCTGGCCCATGCTGTTCGGGGTACTCTCCCTGATGACCTTCCAACTGGCCGACAGCGCCTTCGTGGGGCAGCTTGGACAGGCCCCGCTGGCGGCACTGGGCTTCACCCTGCCAATGCAGCAACTGATCATCGGCCTTCAGGTAGGCCTGGGGATTGCCACCACGGCGATTGTTTCCCGCACATTGGGTGCCGGCGACGAAGTCCGGGCCTACCGACTTGGCGGCCTCATCATTACCGTGGGCGGAACACTGGTGTTCGTTATCTGTGTGGCCCTGTGGTTTCTGCAGAGCCACATCATGGCCGCCCTTGGCGCGGAAGAGACATTGCTGCCGCTGATCCGGCGCTACTGGGTGCCCTGGCTGATCGCGGCCTGGACCGGCGCCTTTCTGTACTTTGGCTACAGTATCTGCCGCTCCCATGGGGATACCCGATTGCCGGGGTACATGATGGTGGCCACCAGCCTGACCAACATCGCTCTGGACCCGCTCTTTATTTTTACCTTTGGCTGGGGCTTACCCGGCGCCGCCTGGGCCACCGTGACATCGTTCGGTATTGGCTGTCTGGTGATCTATCCAAAGCTTCTGAAGCGTCACTGGGTCCGGTTTGACCTGCGTCAGCTTGCGCTCTGGCGGGCCCTGAAACAGCTCAACGCCATCATGGCCCCCGCCATGGTCAGTCAACTGATGCCGGCTGCTTCGGCCATGCTGGCAACGGCTCTTGTCGCCGGTTTTGGATCGGTAGCGGTCGCTGCCTGGGGCCTGGGCACCCGCCTGGAGTTTTTCTCCCTTGTGGTGGTGCTGGCCTTGACCATGTCGATGCCACCGATGGTTGGCCGGCTGCTGGGCGCCGGGGATGTCGAACAGGTCCGCAGGCTGGTGCGAATCGCCGTCCGGTTCGTGGTGGTCTGGCAACTGGCCATTGGCCTGACCTGGGTCGTGGCCTCGGGGCTGGTTTCCGAGTTGTTCTCAAGTGATAGCGAGGTGCAGGAGGTGCTGGCCGCTTACCTGGTGCGGGTGCCGCTCAGTTACAGTGGTCTGGGCGTGTGCATGCTGATGGTGTCGGTGTGCAATGCCCTTGGGCTGGCCATGCGGGCGCTGCTGGTGTCCACTCTGCGGCTGTTTCTGTGCTTCCTGCCGTTGCTCTGGCTGGGCAGCCAGATCAATGGCCTCTTTGGTCTCATGAGCGGGGCACTGGTGGGCAATCTCCTGGCGGGCGCCATGGCGTACAGCTTTTACCGGGCCGGCATGGCGCGGCTCCAGCAACAGCCGATGTCAACCGATGCGTGAGCGGGAGGGGGCGTTTTGATTCGGGTTCGACTTTAGTGTTCATCTCAAGACCTTCTGCTTTAAATCGGTTATCTTGCTATTAAACCTCTGCGCTTCGCAGATTTGGTGAAGTGCCGGTGGGGAAGTCCTTTTCAAAACACGCTCCTTGCGGCACGTCCATGTGACGCTTGGGCTCCGCCATCCATGGCTCCGCACAGTTTTGAAAAGGACTTCCCCACCGACACCCATACTGTGCCAGCGCGCCGAATAACAAAAACTGCATTTGGAGTTTTATGGATATCCGCCCTGCCGCCACACTGGTTTTAGCCCGCAACACTGCCGAAGGTATTGAGGTCCTGCTGCTGCAACGCACCTGGGATGCGGTGTTCATGCCCGGGTATTTTGTGTTTCCCGGTGGCGCTGTCGATGAGCAGGAAACTCGCGGGCGGGCGCATGCGCTTGGGCCCGGAGATGCCGAGGTCAGTCAGATCATGAGCGTTGATGAAGGTGGCGCCGATTACATGCTGGCGGCGGTTCGGGAGTGCTTTGAAGAGGCAGGGGTTCTGGTCGCTGTGGATGCGCAGGGAAACCTGGTTTCGGGGAATCACCCAGTGCACGGTGACCGGGAGTCAGTCTTTCACGGTGAGGGTTCTCTTGCTGAGGTGTGTGCGAAACACGGGTTGTCGATTCCACTGGACCGGTTGGCCTATCTGGGGCACTGGGTGACGCCGCCGGGGCCGCCGCGGCGGTTTGATACCCGTTTTTTTGTGACCACGGCACCGGAAGGCCAGGTAGCCAGTCATGACGGGGTGGAGACCATTGATCATATCTGGATTCGCCCGGAGCAGGCACTGGAGGACCATCGCAATGGCCAGCGGTTGCTGGGCCTGCCTACGATCCGGACGTTGCGGGTGCTGAGTGATTTCGACACCACCGAGGCGCTGATGCGGTATGCCCATGCCAATCCGCCGGAGCCTCACCCGAGCCAGCCCTGGCCGGCGCTGAAGAAAGGTACGCCGGTGACGCTGGAGCCGGGGGCGCCGGCTTATGACGAAGCGACCAGGCTGGACCCGGAAGGCGAAGGCTCCACCCGGGCGGAGATTGTTCCCGGCGAACCGGTTGAAGTGGCGGCCGGGGTGATCCGGCTGACGGCCCCCAATCCCGGGATGATGACCGGGCCGGGCACCAATACCTATCTGCTGGGCCATGAGCGGTTTACCGTTCTGGATCCCGGCCCGGCCGACGAGTCGCACATTGAGCGGATTCTGGAGGTGACGGGTGGGGCGATTGACCAGGTTCTGGTTACGCACACCCACAAGGATCACTCACCGGCTGTTGCGGCTCTGAAGGAGCGCACGGGGTGCCGGGTTTATGGCTGGCCGGCACCGGAGGGCGCGAGTCAGGACCAGACATTCCGTGCCGATGACGAACCGGAGCACGGTGACCTGATTGTGACCGAAGCCGGGATTCTGAAGGTGCTGCATACCCCGGGCCACGCCTCGAATCATCTGTGCTATCTGCTGACCGACCAGGAGCTGCTGTTCTCCGGCGATCACATCATGCAGGGCTCGACGGTGGTGATTAATCCGCCGGACGGGGACATGAAGGCCTATATTGAGTCGCTGTATGACCTTCTGGCCGAACCCATGCGCTGTATTGCACCGGCCCACGGGTTTTTGATGGGGCAACCGGAAGCGGTCATCGATTTTCTGATCACCCACCGCCTGTCACGGGAACACAAGGTGGCCCGCGCACTGGAGGCGCTGGCGGCGGCGGATCTCAAGACGCTGACGGCAAAGGCCTATGATGACGTGCCGGCGGCCATTCACGGGCTGGCCGCACGCTCAGCCCTGGCCCATCTGTTGAAGCTTGAGGCTGAACACAGGGCGTTCCGGAAGGATGACCTGTGGCATGCCAGGGCAGACAGCTAGCGCTATTTTTTCGCAATAATGTAGACGGCATGCACGATCCCCGGGATATAACCCAGAATGGTCAGCAGGATATTGATCCAGAAGTGCTTGCCGATCCCCACCTGCAGGAACACGCCCAGTGGCGGTAACAGAATCGCAATCAGAATTCGCAAAAGATCCATACTGTCAGTCTCCTTGTCAGCGTATAAATACCATTCACATGCAAAATAGCACGTTTAAAACCAGTTGAGCGGATACTGTCACCCAGTTTTGCCCAGGCTTCATGAAAGTGGCATTAAACCTTTGTCACGGCCGTATTCATGACCGCCGGGCACCCTCTATTCTTGAGCGCACATCGACGACCCGTGAGGATCTATGCTGTTTCAGCGGCTGCACTACTCCATGTTCCTGCCTTTTTTGACCGGCCTGTTGCTCGCCGCTCAACCGGTTCCCGGATTGGCCGACCCACCGGCCGCCAGCGCTGGCAACGCGCCGGAGCCACGGGTGGCGGAGCTCGCTGAAGACGAGAGTGTGGAAGACGTCGAGCAGTCGGAGCCCTTGCAGTCTTCAACGGAGGAGAAGGCTTCCGAGCCGGCGCCGGAGCAGCCACCGGCAGCTTCGGCAACCACTAAGGAATCGCCCGGCGCACCCCGGAATGTGGCTCCGAACATCGATCTGAAGGAGGTGGCGCCGGCCCCCAGGGCGCAACCCGTTGAAACCGCCGATCCCGCAGCGGCTGAACCGGCCCCGGACGCCACCGCCAGCCTGCCGTCGCCAGCGCAGGAAGGGAAACAGGAGCCCGATATCCGGCCCGGCGAGGTGTTCACTCTGCTCGGCAGTGACGTCATTCCGGGCACATCCACCCGGCTGGCCTGGGCGCCCGGGATCCAGATCGCCGGTTTATCCCAGCCCACTCCGGTGCTGGTGGTCAATGGCGTCAACGCCGGCCCGACCCTGTGCCTGACCGGCGCGGTGCACGGGGATGAGCTCAACGGCATCGAAATCATCCGCCAGACGGTCTACGACCTGAATCCGGAGAAGCTGTCGGGCCGGGTGGTGGGTATCCCCATCGTCAATCTGCCGGGCTTCCAGCAGGGCAGCCGTTACCTGCCGGACCGGCGGGACCTGAACCGGCATTTTCCCGGCAGCCCGGACGGCAGTCTGGCGGATCGCATTGCCTACTCGCTGTTCGAGAACATCATCCGGCGCTGCGACATGCTGGTGGATATCCATACCGGCTCGCTGAAACGCACCAATCTGCCCCAGTTGCGGGCGGATATGAACAATCCCGAGGTGGCGGAATTCACCCGGGGCTTTGACCGCATGGCCGTCGTTCACAGCACCGGCTCGCCCGGCATGTTGCGCAGTGCCGCGGTGGCCGCGGGTATTCGCACGGTTACCCTGGAAGCCGGGGAGTCCCACCGCATCCAGCAACACCAGATCAGCGCCGGGGTGAACAGCCTCACCAGTCTGATGGAAAAGCAGGGCATGATCTCCCGCATGTTTGTCTGGGGCGATCCGGAGCCGGTGTATTACGACTCCGCCTGGGTACGCGCCAACCATGGCGGCATTCTGTTCAGCGAGGTGGACCTGGGCGCCACGGTCTCGAAGGGAGAGATTCTCGGTTACGTCTCGGATCCGATCACCAATGCCCAGCACCCGATACGCGCCACCAGTGATGGCCGCATCATTGGCATGGCGGTGGACCAGGTTGTCATGGCCGGTTTTGCGGCCTACCACATTGGTACGGAGGCAGAAGTGCCCGGAGAGTAGTATCCTGTCGGTTTTGCGTGAACGCCCCCGGGTAACAGGAGCTGCTGTGTCGTCGGAAACCGGTTTTTCAAGATCTGCTGCGGTAGCGTACATCGGGCTGGTACTCACGCCACTGTTCTGGGCCGGTAACGCCGTGGTGGCCCGGGGCACGGTGGATGATATTCCTCCCCTGGCCATGTCGTTCTGGCGCTGGGTCATTGCACTGGCCGTCCTGCTCCCCATCGGCTTGCCCGGGATCTGGCGCCACCGGCGGGTGATCCGCCAGCACCTGGGGTCGATGCTGGCGTTGGCCACCTTCAGTGTGGGCGCGTTCAACTCCCTGCTCTACATTGCCGCCACCACTACCACGGCCACCAATATTGCGCTGATCAACGCCACCATTCCGATTTTTGTGGCCCTGCTGGCCTGGCTTCTGCTCGGTGACCGCACCCGACCGGTACAGGCCTTCGGTATTGCTCTGGCGGTGCTCGGCATACTCACCGTGGTGGCCCGGGGTGACCTGGCGGTGCTGACCGGGCTACAGGCCCAGCCTGGCGACCTGATCATGGTGGCGGCCGTGTTCTCCTGGGGGCTGTTTTCAGTGCTGCTGCGCCGCCAGGCGGTACCACTGCCGGCCCTGACTTTTCTCACGGTCCAGATACTGCTGGGCACTCTGGTCATCCTGCCGTTTTTCCTGGCCGACCTGCTGTTTTTCTCCGGGGGCTTCGAGCTGACCCGCAACACCGCGCTGCCGTTACTGTATTTTGCCCTGTTCCCCGGCATTCTCGCCTACGCGTTCTGGAATCACGGCGTCTACCGCATCGGCCCCGCCAGAGCGGCGATTTTCATGTATCTCACACCGGTGTTCGCGTCGGTCCTGGCGAGCGTGTTCCTGGATGAGTCCCTCGGACGGTATCATATCCTCGGCGGCCTGCTGATCCTGGCCGGGCTGTTGCTGGCAACCCGGGCAGACCGTAAAGTACCCGATTACCAGACCGACATCGCGGAGCACCGGACACCCCGCTGACACTGACACAAGGATCCTGCCATGCTCGCCTGCGCAACGCGCCTGCCCCGTTACGGGTGGTCCTTCATCGCGGCCATCGCCCTTACCCTGATCTCAACCACGGTGGCCGCCACACCCTGCGATCCGGACAAGGCCAAATGGATTCCCAGCCGCTATTATCCGGCGGATTCGGTGGTGTTTTACCAAGGCCAGTGGTACCGGTCCCGGCAGGTTCAGGAGGGCAAGACCCCGGGCGTCGCCTTTGAATGGCAGGTCCTGGAGCAGCCCCCGCAGTGCCAGGCCGGCCGGTCTGACATGGCATTGGAGCCGGCGCCCGCCCACAATGGCACCCCATCTGCCAGTGGCAACGGTCGCGAAACGACCGCCCGGGGCGGGCGCCCGGCGTCACCCTGCCAGCCCGCCAGGCCCTGGAACTTCGCCGAGAGTTATACGGTCGGCAGCCTGGCCCGCCATGAAGGCCAGACCTGGCGAGCCATCCGCCCCAGCAACGGCGATATGCCGGGCGTGACACAGCCTCCGCACTGGCAACCGGTCGACAACCATTGCCCCCAGCCGTGACCCGGGGCTTCAGCCGAGCGTCGTGAGCGCCTGCTCCAGGCGTTCAATCACCCGCTCCAGCGTGGCTTTCGGGCAACCGATGTTCAGGCGCATGTACCCGCTGCCCGGGCTGCCGAACGTCAGTCCGGGATTCATGCCGACACCCGCCTCCTCCACGAAGAAGCGCTTCAGCCCGGCGTCATCCAGCTTCAGCCCGCGACAATCCAGCCACACCAGGTAGGTGCCCTCGGGCGCCCGGGTACGAATCCCGGGCAGGCGCTCGCTCACCGCCTGCACCACGTAGTCCCGGTTGCCCTGCAGGTAGGTCATCAGCGCTTCCAGCCAGGGTGCGCCGTGCCGGTAACCGGCCTCAAATCCGGCAATACTGAACGGGTTGCACTGAGGCAGGTGCAGGGATTCGAAGACCGCTTTCAGGGCCTTGCGCTGGTCGGCATCGGGGATCACCAGGGCGGACAGTCCCAACCCCGGCATGTTGAAAGTCTTGCTCGGTGCCACGGCGGTCACCAGCGCATCCTCCGGCCCGGCCAGGGTGGCCAGTACCCGATGTTCAGGGCCGTCGGCAAAGGTCAGGTCGCAATGGATCTCGTCCGAGACCACCACCAGTTGATGGCGACGGGCAATGGCCAGTACCGCACGCAGCTCCTGCTCCGACCAGACCCGGCCCACCGGGTTATGGGGCGAACAGAGCAGGAGAATCCGGGCATCGGGCCGGGCGGCACACTGTTCCAGGTGGTCCAGATCCATGCGGTAATGGCCCGTATCCCCCTGCGCTCCGGTGCCTGGCAGCAGGGGATTTTCGATCACGGTCCGGCCACTGTGCCGGATCGAACTGAAAAACGGCGGATACACCGGCGGCTGGATAATCACGCCCTCACCGGGCCCGGCGTAGGCCATGCAGGCGGCATTCAGGGACGGAACCACACCGGGCGCCATCAGGATCCACTCCCGCCGGATATCCCAGTGATGGCGCTGTCGGAACCAATCGATCATCGCCTCATAGAGGCTGTCCGGGAACAACGTGTAGCCGTACACCGGGTGCGCTGCCCGCTCGGATAACGCCCGGGTGACGGCCTCTGGCGCGGCGAAGTCCATATCGGCCACCCACACCGGAATGATATCTTCCGTGCCGAATACCGCCTTGCGGGCATCGAATTTCACGGAACAGGTATTTTCGCGGGCAACGGGCTGATCAAAGGGACTGGGCACAGGGGCTCTCCACAGCGGATTGAAAGGCTGACGTGGATCATTGTGGTGGGCCAGACGGGCCATCGCAACCGTTGCCGAAGCCGCTGTCAGGCTCTCAAACCCCCGGCTTTGGTCGAACACCGGCGATTAATGCTTGCCCGGAGAGCCTGATAATTGCGAACCTAACGGTTTATTCATTCAAAATTCCTTCAACGCTTTTCGGAGCCTTCGATGCTTGGCCAGATTCTTTCCACGATGGCCCCGGTGTTCCTGATTACCGGTTGTGGCGCTCTGTACGGTCGTTACCGTACCCCGGATATCCGCGGCCTGAACGTCTTGACCATGGAACTGTTCATGCCGCTGCTGGTGTTTGCCGTATTGGCGGACCAGCAGGCGCCCATGCAGGATTATGCCAAGCTCGCCCTTGGCGCTACCGTGATCGTGCTCGGCTCCGGAATCCTTCTGTATCCGGTGGCAAAGGCACTGAAGCTGAACCTGAAGACCTTTTTGCCGCCGATGATGTTTAACAACTCCGGTAACATGGGTATTCCCGTGCTACTCCTGGCATTCGGCGATGCCGCGTTACCCGCGGCCATTGTTCTGTTTATTGTGGAGATGCTGCTGCACTTCACCATTGGTCTGTACATGCTGGACCCCCATTCTTCCATCGTTCAACGCCTTCGGCTCCCGATAGTCTTTGCCTGTATCGCCGGCCTGGCTGTCAATCTGAGTGGTCTTTCCCTTCCGGGCTGGCTACTGGATAGCATGAATATGCTGGGTGAAGTGAGTATCCCGCTGATGCTGTTTGCACTGGGCGTGAGGATGCTTGAAATCGACTTCAACGACTGGAAACTCGGCTTGCTTGGCGCCATCGCCTGCCCGGCCAGCGGGTTGATCCTGGCGTGGCCGATGATCGCCGTTCTGGACCTTCCGGGCATGCAGGTGGCGGCCTTGTGGGTCTTCGCAGCCCTGCCCCCGGCCGTGCTGAATTATCTGGTGGCCGAGCAGTATAACCAGGAGCCGCACAAGGTCGCCTCGCTGGTACTGCTGAGTAACCTGGGCAGCCTGGTGGTCATGCCCGTTGTGCTCGGGCTGGTGTTCGCAGCCGGCTACGTCTGACGCCGGGCCGGGCCTTGCAACTGTCTGAACTTTGGCCGATGGTTAGGAACGAATCTGGCTGATTGAATTCACGATACGGAGGTCTGCCCCATGAGTGTTCTTCTCCTGCTGATCAGTGCCCTGGTGCTGATCTATCTGGGTATCGGCGGCACCACGGCCGCAGCGGTAATGTCCGTGGCGACGGTGGTTGGGCTGTTCCAGGATGACTGGCACATCATCAGCATTCTGGCCGGCGGCCTGCTGCTGGCCCTGGCGCTGATCCTGCTGTTTCCCGGGGATTTGCGCCTCGACAAACTCAGCCGCCCTCTCCTTGGCTGGGTTCGCAGCCGCCTGCCCAGACTCTCGGACACCGAAGCAGAAGCCCTAAAATCCGGCTCGGTAGACTGGGACGGCGAACTTTTCTCTGGCAAGCCCAAGTGGAACAAGCTGCTGGATGCCAAACCGGCGCACCTGACCAGCGAGGAGCAGGCCTTTCTCGATGGCCCGGTGGAAAAGCTCTGTGCCATGCTGGATGACTGGAAAATCACCCACGAACAGTACGACCTGCCAGACAAGGTCTGGAAATTCATCCGCGAGAACGGCTTTTTCGGCCTGGTGATTCCGAAAGAGGACGGGGGGCTGGGTTTTTCCAACACCGCCCATTCCGAGATTGTCATGAAAATCTCCACCCGCAGCGTCTCGGCGGCGGTGACCGTGATGGTGCCCAACTCCCTGGGTCCCGGCGAGCTGCTGATGCACTACGGCACCGACGGGCAGAAGCAGCATTATCTGCCGAGACTGGCCGGCGGTGAGGAGATTCCCTGCTTCGCCCTGACCTCTCCGGTGGCAGGCTCCGACGCCGGCGCCATCCCGGACAAGGGCATCGTCTGCAAGGGCGAGTGGAACGGCAAAGAAGTGCTGGGCCTGAAGGTTACCTGGAACAAGCGTTACATCACCCTGGCCCCGGTGGCGACCATCATCGGCCTGGCCATCAAGGTCTACGACCCGGACAAGCTGCTGGGCGACAACGACGAGATTGGTGTGACCTGTGTGCTGGTGCCCCGGGAAACCGACGGCGTCAACGCTGGCGCCCGCCACTTGCCGATGAATACCGTGTTCATGAACGGGCCGACCTGGGGGAATGATGTTTTCATTCCCATGGAGCAGGTCATCGGTGGCCAGGATATGCTCGGCAAGGGCTGGACCATGCTGCTGGAGTGCCTGTCCATCGGCCGCTCCATCTCCCTGCCTGCCCTGGGCACTGGCGCCGGCAAGGTGGCCAGCCTGGCCACCGGTTCCTACGCCTACACCCGGGAACAGTTCGGCCGCTCCATCAGCCAGTTTGAGGGCGTGCAGGAGGCTCTTGAGCCCATTGCCGGCTACACCTACATGATGGATGCCGCGCGGCTGCTTACCTCCGGCATGCTGGACCGGGGCGTACGCCCCTCCGTACCGTCAGCCGTGCTGAAATACCGCAACACCGACCTGATGCGGGAAGTGATCAACCACGCCATGGACGTCGTCGCCGGCCGGGGTGTGATTACCGGCCCCCGTAACTTCCTGGCCCGGGCTTACCAGGCGGTGCCCATTGGCATCACGGTGGAAGGCGCCAATATCCTCACCCGCAGCCTGATGATCTTTGGCCAGGGTTCCATCCGCTGCCATCCGTTCATTGTGGAGGAGATTGAAGCCGCCGGCATGGAGGACGAAGACAAGGCCGCGAAGAAGTTCGACGGTATCTTCTACCGCCATCTGGCTCACACCACCCGCAACGCCTTGCGGGCCTTCCTGCTGGGTCTGACCCGGGGCTGGCTTGAATCGGTGCCGCGTCAGGGTGAGATCAAACCCTGCTACCGCCAGTTGGCCCGGTTCTCGGCCGCCTTCGCGCTGATGACCGACGTTACCCTGCTCACCGTGGGCGGTGGCCTCAAGGCACGGCAACGGCTTTCCGGGCGGATGGCGGACTGCCTGGTGCAGCTGTACTACGCCACCGCCGTGATCAAGCAGTGGCATGAAGAAGGCTATCCCGACGACCAGCGGCCGCTGGTGGAATGGTGCCTGAAAACCTGCCTGCGGGACCTTCAGGGCTCCATGCGGGAGGCCATCATCAACTTCCCGGTACCGATCCTGCGCTGGCCGCTGCGCCTGCTGGTCTTCCCGCTCGGTGCCACGGGGCTGAACGGCCCGGACGACAGGCTTGGCGCCACGGTGGCCAAAACCATTGTCGAGGATACCCCGGTACGCCAGCGCATCAGCCGTGGTGCCTATACCACGATGGACCCGGATGATTCACTGGGGCGGGTGCTCAATGCCTACAAGCTGGCGAACGAGACGGCAGAGGTGCGTAGCCGGCTGCACGAGGCCATCCGCAATCGCAATGAGGATGAAATCGATGGCATTGCCCTGCTGATGGGCCACGAGCGTAAGGCGTTGGTGGACTGGGCCTGCACCGAGGGCATTGTAAAGGCGGACGAGTGCGACACGTTACTGGAGGCACTCACCGCCCTGTATGACGTGATCCGCGTGGATGCCTTTGATGGCGACGGGTTGAAGGCCCTTGCCCGTTGCGCCAAAGGGAAACGCAAGGTGGTTGAACGGCCAGCGGACGAGTAATAATCCAGTCAGTGGTGGCCCGGATATCGCGGGCCACCACCGGTTATCAGCGTCCGTTCACGATATCTATGATCTCGCGGGTGTCCTTGATAATCGTGTACACCCTGTCCTCTATTTCAACACGCTGGCGACTGCCGTCGAGGTCGTAGACGCGACCGTAACGAAGCAGGTCTTCGTCAAAGTAGTCACCCTCGCGGTAATCCAGCTTTTTCTGCCAACCCGGTGGTAACGGCTGACCGCGTTCAACCTTTTTCTGCAGCCCTGGCGGCAGTTGTTCACCGGGCGGCTGGGCCGTGGCCGGCATCGACACGATGAGCGCACCCAACAGGGCAACTGGCAGAGACCATTTCATAGACATACCTCATTATCGTATCCGTGGGGGTTCGCTTCCAACATTCGTACCAGCAAGCTGACGCGGTTTCTGCCATCGGGGTTCCCCGCCATCGTGTAGGTAGAAATGCTTAAGCCACTTTATTCTGTCGTGAAATTAGTTATAAAATAACCGTCATCTATTCTTTTTCAGAATATAAACATATTCCGGCAGGCTATATGGAACTCCAATTCGACCGGGTCACCAAACGTTTCGGCGACCTGAGTGTCATCAAACAGTTCGACACGACCATCAAAACCGGAGAAATCGTCGCGTTGGTCGGCCCCTCCGGTTGTGGCAAATCGACCCTGCTGCACATGGTCGCGGGCTTGCAAAGCGCTTCCACCGGTACACTGACCGCCAATGGGAAATCCATCGAAAAGCCGGCCCCGGAGCGGACCCTGGTGTTTCAGGAGCATGCACTCTACCCCTGGATGACGCTGATCGAAAACGTCGCTCTGGCCCTGGAGTTCCAGGGCCAGCCAAAGCAGACCGCCCGTGAAGAGGCCAATAAATGGCTGGGCCGGGTCAAGCTCACCGGTTTCGAGGCGTATTACCCGCACCAGATATCGGGTGGCATGCGCCAGCGTTGCGCCCTGGCCCGGGCCTTCATTGCCCGGCCCCAGGTGCTGTTGCTGGATGAACCGTTCGGTGCGCTCGATGCGCTGACCCGCATGACCCTGCAAAGCGTTTTGAAGGATCTGATCGACGACGAGCGCCCGACGGTGGTTCTCGTCACCCACGATGTCGACGAGGCCCTGTACCTGGCGGACCGGGTGCTGGTGTTCAGCAATCGCCCGGCCGTTGTGCTCAAGGAAATCACCCTCGAGCACATCCCCAAAACCCACGATCTGTCGGCCTTCGCTGACATCCGTCGTAACGTTCTTAACCTGCTCGGTATCGACACCGACACACCCTCAACCGGCGTTGAGAAAGGAGAAGCTATATGATTCGCTCATTACTGATGGCTGTTCTGGCCCTGGTGATCGCCAGTCCGGCCGCTGCGGCAGAAGAATTCCGGGTCGGTTACGTCCGGGTTATGGACGACGCCCAGGCCATGCTGGCCTATGAGGCAGGCCTGTATGAAAAGTACGGACTCGATGCCAGGCTGGTCGAGTTCAGCTCCGGCACCGACTTGATCAAGGGCATTGTGGGCGGCCAGCTCGATATCGGTGTACTTGGCTTTTCCAACGCCTTCACCTGGGTATCCCGTGGCGCCGACCTGAAAATCGTTGGCGGCGCCCAGCGCGGCTACCACTCCCTGCTGGTGCGTGAAGATTCCGGCATCGAGTCGGTGGCGGACCTGAAGGGTAAAAACCTCGCGTCCCAGAAGCAGGGCAGCACCGCCGACATCGTGCTGAAAGGCGTGATGCTGGACAACGCCGGCCTGCAGCCCGATGACCTGAACATCATGGGCGTGGCACCGGCCGTGGCCGTTCAGTCCCTGGTGGGTGGTCGTGTCGATGCCGCCTTCCTGTTCGAGCCGTACGACCGTATTGCCCAGCTGGTGGCGCCGGTCAAACAGATCTATGAAATCGGCGAAGTCTGGCCTTTCCCGTGCATGGTGGTGATCACCTCCGCCGAAACCCTGAAGAACCGGAAAGAGGCTCTCTGGGCAGCGCTGGATGCCCAGCGTGAGGCCATCGATATGCTGGAAAACGAGCCCGCCAAGGCCGCTCCGCTGATCACCGACTATTTCATCAAGGATGAGTTCGTGGAGTCACGTAATCAAGGCAGGATTCCCGCCGAGACAGTGATTACCCAAGCCATTCAGACCAACGACTTCAGCGCCAGGCTGACCGAGGCCGACATCCGCCGCATGAAGGAACTGGCCGGCATCATGAAGGCCCAGGGCATTCTGCCGGCAGACGGTGACTTCAACGTCGACGCACTGCTTGACCTGTCCTGGCAGAAGGCCCGTGAGCTTTAGGCATGAGCACTAATCAAACCACCGGCGTCGCCAGCAAACGGGCCTATGCGGTCGCTATCGCTGTCATCCTTTTCTTCTGGCAGGTGGCGGCCTGGTTCCTGCCGGACTTCCTGATGCCGGACGTGCCCGCAGCCTTTGTACGCCTGTGGGAGGAGCTCAACAGTCCCACGTTCTGGGAGGGGCTGGGCAACAGCATGATCCGGCTGAGCGCCGGCTACGGCTCCGCGATTGTGCTGGGCATCCTGATCGGGCTGGTGGGTGGCACCCTGAACGCGGTCCGTAGCTCGCTCAAGGCCGCCATCATCATTTTGCAGTCGATCCCGTCCATCGCCTGGGTGCCACTGTTTCTTATCCTGATGGGCTTCGGCAACCTGCCGATCATCGTGGTAGTGGCCATTGGCGCCTTCTTCCCCACCGCTCTGAGTGTGATGAACGCCACCGAGAGCGTGGAGAAGGTTCATATCTCAGCCGCCCGGGTGATGGGCGCCTCGAAACTGCAGATGCTCAAGCGGGTGTACTTCCCGGCGGTGACACCGGAACTGATTACCGGCGCCCAACTGGCTTTCGGCAACGCCTGGCGGGCGCTGATTTCCGCCGAGATGATCGTGGGTTTCAGTGCCGGTCTGGGCAGATCCCTGGCCTATTCCGGCGAAATCGCCGACATGACCGGCGTAATGACCAACATTCTGGTGATCGCGGTTCTGGCTGCGGTGATCGACCAGGTCATTCTCGAACGCATCAAGCACCGTCTGCTGCGATACCAGTATCTGTAACGCCTTTTAACCCTTCCGGGAGGCGTCAGTCTCCCGTCATTTCTTGACAGACTCCACACTTTCCGACTATTACTGAATGTCAGTTCAATTGGCTGTATCTGCAACCTTTTCAGAAAAAAAGTCTGAATAACAAAGAATAACGAACCGACGGCACCTTGGCCGCCGACTTGAACCGAAAGGGGTGTATTTCCGTGAACGACCAGGCCGCGGGCGAGCGAACAACGCCTTCCCCGATCATCCTCGAAACCCGGAACCTGCAAAAGGATTTCAAGGGTTTTAGCGCCATCAACAACGTCAATGTGAAAGTGAAGACCGGCAGCATCCATGCCCTGATCGGGCCCAACGGGGCCGGCAAAACCACCTTTTTCAACCTGCTGACCCGGTTTCTCAAAGCCAGTGCCGGCCAGATTCTCTATGACGGCAAAGACATTACCCACGCCCGGCCAGCGGGTATTGCCCAGCAGGGCCTGATTCGCTCGTTCCAGATCTCGGCGGTATTTCCACACCTGTCCGCCCGGGAGAACGTGCGTATTGCCCTGCAGCGTACCCTGGGCGTGTCGTATCAGTTCTGGCGTTCCACACGGGTGCTGGATCAGCTGAATGAGGAGGCCCAGGCGACCCTGGAACTGGTGGAGCTTGGCCCTTTTGCCGACACCAAGGCCGTGGAACTGCCTTATGGCCAGAAGCGGGCCCTGGAAATCGCCACCACCATCGCCCTGAAACCCCGGCTGATGCTTTTGGACGAACCCACCCAGGGCATGAGTTCCGAGGATGTGGGCACAGTCACCGATCTGATCAGACGAGTGGTCGAAGGCCGGACCATCGTGATGGTGGAACACAATCTGAACGTCGTCGCCACCCTCGCCGACACCATCACCGTCCTTAGCCGGGGCGAGGTGCTGGCGGAAGGCGATTACAACACCGTCTCTACCAACCCCGCCGTGATGGAAGCCTACATGGGAACCACCGATGCAGCCTGACCAGCGCCCCGAGTTACTGCGAATCGAGAATCTGCATGCCTGGTATGGCGAGTCCCACATTCTTCATGGCATGAATCTGACATTGAGGGAAGGCGAGGTGATCACGCTTCTGGGCCGAAACGGGTCCGGGCGCACCACCACCCTGAAAGCCATCCTTGGCCTGGTGGGCCGACGCACTGGCTCGATCAGGATCCACGGCACTGAAATCATCAACATGCCGACCCATCGGATTGCCCATGTCGGCAAGCTCGGCTACTGCCCGGAAGAGCGTGGCATCTTTGCCTCTCTCAATGTCGACGAAAACCTGGAGTTGCCCCCGGTGGTCGCTGAGGGCGGCCTGTCGGTGGAGGAGATCTACACCATGTTCCCGAACCTCAGGGAACGGCGAAAAAGCCAGGGTTCCAAACTCTCCGGGGGCGAGCAGCAGATGCTGGCCATTGCCCGTATCCTGCGCACCGGCGCCACCCTGCTGTTGCTGGATGAAATTACCGAAGGGCTGGCCCCGGTGATCCTGAAATCCCTGGACCAGGTGATTCGCAAGCTGCGGGAGAAGGGCTTCACCATCATCCTGGTGGAGCAGAACTTCCGTTTTGCCGCGCCGCTGGCGGATCGCCACTACGTGATTGAGCACGGCCAGGTGGTGGAGCAGATTGAGGCCGCCGATCTTGAGGCCAAAAAAGAGCAGTTGAACAGACACCTGAGTGTCTGAGTCCGTGGGCCTGGGACGCCACAAGCGCTCCGACCCGGAATCTGATAAGACCGTAATCTAACAAAAAAAGGAATCCCACTATGTTCAAGCACTGGAAACAAGGTCTGGCAGGCGCCGTCACAATGGCCACATTGGCGATGCCACTCACCGCAACCGCAGAACTGACCGACGGTAAATTGAAAATCGGCGTACTCAGCGACATGTCCGGGGTTTACAAGGCCCTGGAAGGCCCGGGCGCCGTAGTCGCCGCCAAAATGGCGATCGAGGACTTTGGCGGGTCCGTTCTTGGCCAGCCAGTGGAAATCATCTCCGCCGATCACCAGAACAAGCCGGATATCGGTGCCAGCACCGCCCGGGAGTGGATTGATACCGAGGGCGTGGACATGATCACTGCCCTGGACAACTCTTCGGTGGCGCTGTCGGTGCAAGGCCTGGCCAACGACAAGAAAATCATCACCATGAACACCGGCGCCGGCACCACTGCCCTCACCGAGGAGCAGTGCACGCCCTATGGCATCCACTATGTGTACGACACTCACGCCCTGCCGGTGGGCACCGCGACCGCCATGGTCAAGAATGGCGGCGAGAGCTGGTTTTTCATCACCGCCGATTACGCCTTTGGCCATTCCCTGCGTGACAATACCAGTGAGGTGGTAAATCGCCTGGGTGGCGAAGTGGTTGGCAATGTCAACGCACCGCTTTCCACCAATGATTTTTCCTCTTATCTGTTACAGGCCCAGTCTTCCGGTGCCGACGTCATTGGCCTGGCCAACGCAGGGCAGGACACAGTGAATGCCATCAAACAGGCCAACCAGTTCCGGATCGTCCAGAGCGGGCAGAAACTGGCGGGCATGCTGGTGTTCATCACCGATGTGCACAGCATGGGACTGGACATCGCCCAGGGCCTGCAGTTCACCACCGCCTTCGTATGGAACCAGAATGACGAAACCCGGGCCTGGTCCGAGCGCTTTTACGAGCGCCATGGTGCCATGCCCACCATGGTGCAAGCCGGGGTTTACTCAGCTGTCACCAACTACCTGAAAGCGGTCAAGGAAACCGGAACCGACGACAGCGACACCGTGCGCGCCAAGCTGGGCGAAATGACCCTGAACGACATGTTCGTGAAGAATGGTTCCATCCTGCCGAACGGCACCATGCTGCACGACATGTACCTGGTGGAAGTGAAGAAGCCGTCCGAATCCGAGAGCGAATGGGACCTGCTGAGGGTGGTATCGAAGATTCCGGCGGAGCAGGCGTTTATTCCGCTGTCCGAATCCAAGTGCCCACTGGTTAACTAACGTCTGAACAGACCACTGCCTCCGGGGAGATAGCGAACGTGTCAATGCAGGTCATACTGGCCCAGGCGCTGCTTGGGCTGAACGTGGGTGTGTTTTACGCCATGTTGAGCCTGGGTCTGGCGGTGATATTCGGCTTGCTGAATATCATCAACTTCGCCCACGGTGCCATGTACATGCTGGGGGCCTTCATTGCCCTTATCGGCTACTCTTTCCTGGAGCAATGGTTCGGACTCAGTGTCCAGATCGGATTCTGGGCGTCACTGCTGGTGGCGCCCGTTATCGTCGGCATCCTCGGGGTGTTGATTGAACGCTTCATGCTCAAACGGCTGTATGATCTCGATCACATCTACGGCCTGCTACTCACCTTCGGCATCACGCTCATTCTCCAGGGCCTGTTCGCCAACTATTTCAACGTCTCCGGCACGCCCTACCCGGGCCAGCCGGAAGCGCTCAGCGGTGTGGTCAATCTCGGGTTCATGTACTTCCCCACCTACCGCCTGTTTGCCATCGTATTCTCCCTGGTGGTCTGTTTCGCCACCTGGTGGGCCATCGAGCACACCAAACTCGGCTCCCGCTTGCGGGCCGGCGTGGAAAACCCGGACCTGACCCAGGCCTTCGGCCTGAATGTCCCGCTCATGGTCACTCTGACCTTTGCTTTCGGTGCCGGCCTGGCCGGCCTGGCCGGGGTGCTGGCGGCCCCCATCTATTCCGTCAGCCCGCTGATGGGCGCCGACCTGATCATCGTGGTGTTTGCCGTGGTGGTGATCGGCGGCATGGGCTCGATCATGGGCGCCATCCTCTCCGGACTGGCCCTTGGCCTGGTGGAAGGCCTTACCAAAGTGATCTACCCGCCCGCAGCCAGCACCGTCATTTTCTTCCTGATGGTGCTGGTACTGCTGTTCCGCCCCGCCGGCCTGTTTGGTAAGGAGAAGTAAGCGCCATGACCAACCGCATTCTCTTTATCCTCATGATGGTGGCCGGCCTGACCGCCCCCCTGTACGCCTACCCGGTGTTCGTGATGGATCTGCTGTGCTTCGCGCTGTTCGCCTGTGCCTTCAACCTGCTGCTGGGCTACGCCGGCCTGCTGTCCTTTGGCCACGCCGCCTTCTTCGGCGGCGCCGCCTATATTACCGGCTACGTCACCAAGGAGTGGGGTTTCACCCCGCTGCTTGGCATACTCGCCGGCGCAGGGTTTGCCACGGTAATCGGCGCCGCCTTCGGGTTCCTGGCTATCCGCCGCCAGGGCATCTACTTCGCCATGGTGACCCTGGCACTGGCCCAGATCATCTACTTCCTGGCCCTGCAGATGCCCTTTACCGGGGGTGAAAATGGCCTGCAGGGCATTCCCCGGGGGCACCTGTTCGGGGTGATTGACCTGACTGACTCCCTGGCCATGTACTACTTCGTCTTTGCCATCTTCCTCATCGGATTCGGCCTCATTTACCGCACCATCAACTCCCCCTTCGGCGAGGTGCTGCAAGCCATCCGCGAAAACGAATCCCGGGCCCTGTCCCTGGGTTACGACGTCGACCGCTTCAAACTGCTGGCTTTCGTGATATCCGCCACCCTGGCCGGCCTGGCCGGCGCCACCAAGGCCATCATTTTCCAGTTCGCCGCACTCACCAACGCCCACTGGCAAACCTCCGGGGAGGTTATCCTGATGACCCTGGTCGGCGGCCTGGGCACCATCTTCGGCCCCGTGCTGGGCGCGATTACCGTCGGCGCCCTCAGCCACGAACTGTCTGCCTTCGGCTCCTGGGTCCAGGTCATCCTCGGAACCATCTTCGTGATCTGCGTGATGGTGTTCCGGCGCGGCGTCGTGGGTGAAATCCAGCACTACCTGGCGCGCAAAAAGCACTGACGCCAGCCACTCAACCAGACTCGCGCAGCCCACCCTCAATGGCCTGCGCGAGCAACCACCGCCGCAACACCTGAAGCCCCCGCTCCCGCCGCCGGCTGGTCTTCCAGGCAAAATAGAAACGGTCACCGGTCATCACCGGGGGGCAGGGCAGCCGAACAAAATCCCCGGAATCCTTACGGGTACTGAGCATGTAATCGTTGGTCAGGGCGATCCCCTGATGAAACCGGGCCGCCTCCAGAGCCAGCAGCATATGGCTGAAATGCTGGATACGGGCGCCAGCCGGCACCGGCTCATCCACCGCCCGAAACCAGGCCTGCCAGTCCCCCGCCGCCCTGTCGAAAATACTGTGAGTCGACAACAACGGAAACCGCGCCACATCGTCCGGACTCATCGCCCTGGCCAGCGTATCCACGTCACCATCCCACCCCAGCTCCCGCCGGATACGCTGCCAGTAATCCTGACTGCACACCGGAAACAGCCGCTCCACGTAAAGCAGCTCATAACTGTAGGCGGGCGAATCCCTGTGGATCGTGATAAAACAGTCCGCCACCCGGTCTGACAACACCGGATTCTCACTGCTCATCTCAAGCGACAAATCCAACTGCGGATGCAACCGCTGCAAATCCGGCAACCGGGGCACCAGCCAACGCACCGCAAACGAACTGAACACCGACAGCCGCAACCGCGACTCCTCATGGCCCAGCAACTGCTCACTGGCCCGCTCGACCTGCAGCAGCGCCGAGCTGATGGCATCCAGATACTGCCGGCCCTCGTCGGTCAGTGACAGCGTTCGACCACTGCGCCAGAACAACTGCTCACCGAGATAGGTTTCCAGCTGTTTGATCTGATGACTGACTGCACTCTGGCTCACCGCCAGCTCCTCGGCAGCAAGCGAAAAGCTGTTGAGCCGGGCGACGGCTTCGAACACGGGCAGGGCTTTCAGGGGAGGCAGTTTCATTATCTATTTTTCTAATGTCAGCTAAATAAAGATCATTTTATCGGATATTAAAACCTAATTAGACTTCCAGTGCGAATCATGGGAGCGCGGAGGGGGATCCGCTTCCGAAAATGCTCGGAGCCAGGGATGGCGGAGAGCAAGCGTACATGGACGTACTCGCAGCGGTTTTCGGAAGCGGATCTCCCTCCGTGCTCTTCCACGGAGCTTGAGAACGGAGGGAAAAGATATGTCAGGAAAAACCGTAAACAGTGCCATTCTTCTGCTGGTGATCGGCAACGCCATGGCATTAATTTCCGACGTATTCATCAAACTGCTCGAACCCGGTGCCCCGGTGTTCCAGTTTGCCTTCCTGCGCTGCGTCCTGACCCTGGCCTTCCTGTTGCCACTGGCCGGCAAACTGGACCGGAAGTACCTTTTCGCAGGACTGAAAATCCATGCCCTTCGCGCGCACATCCATCTTGCAGGCATGCTGTGCATGGTCATAGCCCTGGGCAATCTGCCCCTGGCTACTGCCAACGCCGTGTTCTACGCCGCTCCGATACTGGTGATGGTCCTCGCTGCGCTGGTGTTTGGGGAGCGCCTAACGCCCATGAGCGTGACCGCCGTATTCAGCGGGTTTCTGGGCATCGTGTTGATCCTGAGGCCTGTCGAATTTGATTGGGCAGCCATTGCCGCATTGGGCTCCGCCTTCACTCTGGCCATCAATGCCGTGATGGTGCGCAAGCTGCCCCAGCAGCAGTCCACGATTCACAAGCTGTTTCTGAACTACCTGCTAATAGTGCCAGCCGCAGCGGCGTTGGCTCTCTGGGAAGGCGCCAGTTGGGATGGCTCTATGCTCATCAGTGCCTCAGGCTCGGCACTGTTCATCTTGGGCTACAACATGACGGTCCTGCTCGCGTACCAGCAGGTGGATGCAAATCAGGTCACCAGCGCTGAATACACCGGCCTGATCTGGGCGGTGTTGATCGGATGGGTAGGTTTCAATGAGATGCCCGACCTCTGGTTCGCCGTGGGCAGCGCCATGATCGTGGTGCCGTTAATTCTAATTGGGTTGCGTTCGCGCCAGAGGAGCCACCGGGTATTGCAGGCTCATCCGGCGAATGGTTGACGCCCTCTACTCACAGATATATCAAGGGATGACCCGATCCCGTCTGTAGGACCTAATGTGGGGTCAGGGTCATTCCTCAGCGTAGCACGGCACACGAAACCGAATGCGGCGCTCCAAAGACTGATTGGCGGGGTACAAAAGTTAAGCTACGGTCGCAAAGCGGACATTCCGATTGAATGATCAACGCCAGTGGGAATGCGCGACTATTGAGCACTATGCAGTAGCGCCCCGTTGGTCACGCTGTTATGTACTGGCGAATTTGATGGCGACGAGCAGATAACTCAGTAGCCCATAATATCCAAACAAGACAAAGACATGCTTACCCCAAAAAAGCCCTATTCCTGGCCAATTAAAATATTTTGGCGCAGTTATTTCTTCATCTTCCTTCAAACCACTCTTCTCCAGATGCCTGTGATAAAAGCCCCATATTGCAGCCGAGTAGATGTATTGAAGAAGATCGCATGCCAGACCGGCAACCAAAAATAGCGTAGGCCACAATAGCTCCTGTGGCAGCGTTATGGCCTCGTCGGCCCTACTGTTGAATATCCAAACAAGCGCAATGCCTGCAAACGCAGCCTGTCTCGTAACTGCGCTCGCTGAGCCACTAAACCCATAGTAGGTTTCTCTGTAGCCAGAAAGATTCATGACTATTGTTTTCCATTGCTAGGAGATCTTGGACCAGTGCTGTTGGTGTTGTTATTGTTCCCATGGATATTGTCTCCTGGGCGTTTGATTATTCTATCGTTCCCGCCTCTCTTACCGTCATTGCCTCCTTTCTGCCCCCCAGAACCCTTCTTGTCTTTATCGTTTGCCATGCATATCTCCATTTCGATTTTCATATATTTAATGCAAGCCTTTAGGGCAATTTTGTATCCGAATAATGATGCAAAATTACCCGCCAACAGCGACTCGTTACGTCAGCCCTCTATTCTGGAGTTAGAAAATAGGACTGTTTATATAAGCCCTCTCTCCGCCAGTTGCCGGTAGTGCTCTCCAAGCACTGTAAGGCGAACTGTTTTGCTCTCCATAGCCGCATGCCACATATGAGGCGCATCCTCAGGTACTACCAATCCCACGCGGTTGTATTTCTGCAACACGCTGAAGATCTCGTTGTGCTCCAAAATCGGCGCCGGCACGCCTTGAGGATCTTGGGCCCAAGATTCGTGACGTTCGGGTTCGTAGGTGGGATCAAGCTGGAAGTGATGACCTGGGGCTGGAAAAAACTCTGAGATTCGGCGGAGATCAGTAAGTTCAAGAGGCGGCTGGACTTTTCTAAGGGATACAAAACGGTTCACATTGGTCTTAAAAACAGGCCGTTGCGCCCACGGGCCAAGTGACTGGTCCACATGGGCATATACCCCTCCTGGCGTTACATCACCAACCAGGTTTCCTGCTGCCCCGCCAAGCGCGTCAACCAACAGGTTGGTGAAAACGCCTGCGCCATTTTCTTCGGTTGCATATTGCTCTGCTGTCGAGGCAGTTAGTATTGTTACGCCATCGCTGATTTCAGCTACTTTTTGCTGCAGTGCACTTCCTCCTGCAACACCACTGTGACAACTGTCGAGGATAATCACCCGATTCTGAATCCTCGATTGGTTTGCCATTGTCATAATTTCAGCCAACGGTACGCCATCATTACCAGATTTAACTTCTGAAGAACAAAGATAACCGCCAGTAGCTTCGATGTGACCATGGCCAGCGAAATATAGAATGGAGACCTCACCATCTCCCGAAAAAAGATTTTGGATTGCCTCTCTAAGCTGGTCTCGATCGCACAAATCACCGGGCCCTGTCGCAGTGAGATGTTTAACACCAAAATTGACCGAACCATCAGCGTGTCGTTCTAGCATCGCCTTGACTGCAAACGAGTCGTTAACGCAACCAAAGAGTGGTGATACATTTTCGTAATGATTGATTCCAACAACAAGAGCTTTACGCATTAGAGGCTATCAATCCATTTGGCAATGTTATCCCAAGTCCACACCATTGTATTTACACCGGCTATATCTGTGCGATCACCTTTGTAGGCCCAAATCCCGCGAACTTTCTTTTTTTCTTCCTGGGCGCATTGAATCTCCCATTTTTGACCACTCGATTTGGGTGAGTTTTGGCTAGCGATTACAAGAACCCCGTCCGACCGAAGAATTCGAGTCCGAACTTTCTTCTTCCATTCACTTTCGTAGGCTTCTTTAACCGACATATCTATATACTCGAACGACGAGTTTGTATTCAACGATTGGCCCTTGATCATGTTGCGAATTTTTTCATCTTCTATCGCAAAGGCAATGAAAATTGTTTTCTTATTGGCCATTCTAGGCTTCCTTTTGGTTTAAGCATAACGGCAATGATAGGCGACGTCCGACTAGGGCATCCGGTGGAGGTCGTAGGCCGGAACGTACTTAATTGACTGTATTTGGTTTGCCCACGTTTGACTTGATCTCAGGCCAACTACAACAGAAGCAAACCATGTGCGAATCAGTTTTTGCAGCCGTTTTTGCCGCACGTGATCCTTTCATGCGATGAAACCCAATGGCTGGGGTTCTCACGGGTATCGAAACCGCAACCAGTTTTACCGCCTTTGTTACCACTGTGAACTTCATCTGTTGGTGTATGCTTGACCGCCATCTTTAACCCTCCTCAAGGGTGTGAACATTCTAGGCTTGCTCTGACCGATTGGTGTACGAATTTTGTACACAAAACAAGCCTACACCTTGACCTTTAGCTGTTCAAGCATACAGCCTGTATAAATGCACATAACATCAGTTAGGCAGCGTAATTTATTGTCGCGGAAATTCGACTGCATCATGGTTACTAACTTTGAACCATCAATCGCGCTGCAGATAAATTGATAAAACAATAGCTTAGCCAAACATGGCCATCTCTACCATGTGATCATTCAGCGCCTGCGATTAGCTTCGATGCTCTGGAGGAAAGCCCTGACTCGAATGTCCGCTTTTGTTTAGGTCTCGCCTGGGATGCGGGACGGTCGCAGAGCTAACACTCAGGATGGGCGATTAACGCCTGCTGCATGCGCACACTTAAATGGCGTTGAAGGCGCAATGGTTATATTTTTTTAGAGGCTGTAAACCAAATTGTGTAACTGCCCACGACTGAGTAATCTCTTCAAAAGG
>NZ_CAMPJO010000014.1 GCF_946886895.1 uncultured Marinobacter sp.
GAGCAGTTGGCTTTTAACCAATTGGTCGAAGGTTCGAATCCTTCACGACCCACCATATAACAGAGCCCCGCGTGGGTTTTGAAAAAAAGAGCCTCCGGGCTCTTTTTTTTTGCGTATACGATATTACCTAGGATGACAGGCATCATGAAATCAGGCCCCGAGGTGATATACTTCGGGGGTTCCGCAGTGACACAGAGAGCATGTAATGACCCACGCTGAAAATCGAATCCTGGTTCAGGAGCATCTCGCTCATCAGGCGGAGCCGAAGCCGCTGAGCGCCGCAGAAAAAGCGGATCTCGAGGCCCGGATCAAAACCGTCCTGAAGGAAAAGGATGCCGTACTGGTGGCGCATTACTATACCGATCCGGATATCCAGCGTCTGGCGGAGGAGACCGGCGGCTGCGTTGCGGATTCCCTGGAGATGGCCCGTTTTGGCAACCAGCATCCGGCGTCGACGGTGGTGGTGGCTGGCGTTCGCTTCATGGGGGAGACTGCAAAAATCCTCAACCCCGAGAAGCGGGTGCTGATGCCGACGCTGGAGGCAACCTGCTCACTGGATGTCGGCTGCCCGCCGGATGAGTTCGCGGCGTTCTGTGATCAGCACAGCGACCGTACGGTGGTGGTATATGCCAATACCTCGGCGGCGGTCAAGGCCAGGGCGGATTGGGTGGTCACTTCCAGTTGTGCCCAGGCCATTGTGGAGGATCTGGATGCCCGCGGAGAGAAGATTCTCTGGGCACCTGACAAGCACCTTGGGCACTACGTGCAGAAGACCACAGGTGCCGACATGGTGCTGTGGGATGGTTCCTGCATCGTTCACGAAGAGTTCAAGTTCCGCGGCCTGGAAGATCTCAAGGCGCTGTACCCGGACGCCGCTGTTCTGGTGCACCCGGAATCTCCGGATGCGGTCGTGGAAATGGCCGATGTGGTGGGTTCAACGTCACAGTTGATTCACGCGGTGCAGACCCTGCCCAATCAGGTGTTTATTGTGGCCACCGATAACGGCATTTTCTACAAGATGCAGCAACTGGCCCCGAACAAAACCCTGATTGAGGCGCCCACCGCGGGTAACGGCGCCACCTGCCGCAGCTGCGCCCACTGCCCGTGGATGGCCATGAACGGGTTGGAGAACCTGCTCCATGTACTGGAGCAGGGCGATCAGGAGGTTTTCGTGGACGACGCGCTCCGCGAACGCGCCCTGAAGCCGCTGCAGCGGATGCTGGATTTCACCGCCGGCATGAACCTCAAGGCCGCTGGCAACGCCTGACGCACCTAGCGTCAGCCGTTGCGCTGGGCCCGGAGGCGGTTGGTGATTTCGGCCAGTCGCTCCGACACCACCTGGCGTTCCGCCGATCCCGCCGGCAGCTTTTCCTGGGCCTGTCTGAGCTGCCGCTGGGCGGCTTCAAGGTCACCCATCAGGGCGTCGTATTCGGCCCTGGCCCGGTGTACGCCAACAATGTTTCTCGCCATGCCTTCCGCCTCGGCCAGACGGAGCCAGAGATGTTCCTGGGCCGGCATTTGCCGGGTCAGTTCCCGTAAACGCCCGGCGGCCACCGCGCCGTTGCCAGCAGCGATCTCCACATCCACCAGGGTTGATGTGATGGGGTAGTTGCCCGGGTTGCGCGCCAGGGCATCCAGCATCAGGGTGCGGGCGGCGTCCAGTTGCTTCTGTTCAATCAGGATTTCCGCCAGGGTGACCTGGAAGGTGATGCGCTGTGGATTGGTGGCGAGCAACTCCCGGATCAGCGTTTCTGCCTTGCTCAGCTGTCCGTTCCTCAGATAGGCCACGGCCAGCCCGTAGCGGATGGCGTCGTGATGTTCCGCATCCGGGCGGTTCAGGTAGGCTTCAAAGGTTTTCACGGCCAGCTCGGGGGACGCGGCGTAGTGCACCTGGAGACGGCTGCGGATCAGGTGGTATTCCTGGCTATCCCGAATGGTTTGATCCGGGTACTGTTCGGCCCGGTTGCGGGTATCGGCAACCCGGCTCTGCGTGAGGGGGTGCGTAGACAGATATTCGGGCACCTGATTACCCTGCAGCCGGTTCTGCCGCATCATGATTTCAAACATCTGGGGCATGCCACGGGGGTCCATGCCAGCGGTGGCCAGGATCTCCAGGCCCACCCGGTCCGCTTCCTGTTCGTGGGCCCGGCTGTACGCCAGCATGTTCTGAACCGCCAACGCCTGGGTGCCGGCAATGGCGGCAATGCCGATGTCAGACTGGGTGACGGCCGATAGCACGATGCCGGCAATCATGCCGGCGATGGTCAGGGGTGTACTGGCTTCCTGCTGATCGAGGCGCCGGGCAAAATGGCGTTGGCTGAGGTGTGCCAGTTCGTGCGCCAGCACCGACGCAAATTGCTGCTCGGTTGCCGCGTTCAGAAATAGCCCGCCGTTGACACCCACAATGCCTCCCGGCACGGCAAAGGCGTTAATGGCCGGGCTGTCGATCAGGACCAGGGTAAGATCACGGTCCTGGAGCGGGGCGTAAGGCACCAGCCGATAGAGGACTGCATTCAGGTAATCGTACACCAGCGGATCGGTAATCCTGGGCGAGGACCGGCGAATGGAAATCATCACCTGTTGCCCGATTTCGGACTCCTGCTGGCCCGAGATCAGGCCGCCGCCACTGCCACCAATGCTGGGCAGCGAGGCTTCCTGGGCCTGCGCAGCGCTGGTCATGGTTGCCCAGAACAGAAAGCCTGCCATCAGCAAGTTTGGCAGGGCGGGTAACCGGGTCGGTAACATCGTCATTGGTTGCTGTGTGCCTTTTGTTTGAACCGTCGGTTGGACAGCGGGTTACAATAGAAGGTCCTGAACGCCTTAAGAAAGTTCCGAGCACCCGATTCACAAGTCTTGTGATGCAATGCATTATGACTGTCGGCATAATGCCTGCCAATGACATCCACTGATCACCACCGGGAGCATGCACCATCACCATGGCTGACCGAACACTGGACGCATCCGGGCTTCAATGCCCGATGCCGTTGCTGAAAACCAAGCTGGAGCTCAACAATATGTTGCCCGGCGAAGAGCTGGAGGTGATCGCCACCGATGCCGGCTCCGCCAGAGACATACCAGCATTTCTCTCGTTGTCCCGGCACCATCTGATCCGCTCCTCGGAGGTCAGTGGTCAGTTTCGCTTTGTGATAAAGTGCGGCGGTTAAACTCTCGGAGTCGTTGATGGTACGAATTTTACGCGGTCTTGCGCACAAATACTTTTCAGATGAAGAAGCGGTCATTCTTTTTCTGATTCTGGTAACTGGCACGTTCGTAGTGATCTGGTTCGGTGCCATGCTTGCACCGGCCATCGCGTCGCTGATCGTTGCTTTTATCCTTCAGGGCCTGGTTACCAAGCTGAACCGCCTTGGGGTGCCGGAATTCGTCTCCATCCTCGGTGTGTTTCTGGTCTTTCTCGGGGTACTGGTTGCCTTTATCTTCGGTCTGTTGCCGCTGATCTGGACTCAGGTCAGCACCCTGGCCGGAGAAGCCCCCCGGATCATTGGCGAGCTTCAGACCTATCTGGAGGTGCTGCCGGAGCAATACCCGCAACTGATTTCCGCGGAGTCCGTAGCAGCAATCTATGAGCAGGTGAATACCGAGGTCGGTCATATGACCCAGTGGCTGGTGTCTTTCTCTCTATCCAGTATTCCGGATCTGGTGGCCTTGCTGATCTATATGGTGCTGGTGCCGATCCTGGTGTTCTTTTTTCTCAAGGACCGGGAAGTGCTGCTCGGCTCCATTTCCCGGCTGTTGCCGCCTCAGCGCCCGATGATGTTGCGCATCTGGCATGAGGTAAATCTGCAGTGCGCGAATTATGTGCGTGGCAAGGCCCTTGAGATCCTCATTGTCGGCGGGACGACATACATCGCCTTCAAGTTCCTGGGTATGCCCTACGCGGCCTTGTTGTCGCTGCTGGTTGGTCTCAGTGTCGTTATTCCATACATCGGTGCAGCGGTTGTGACCGTTCCGGTGGCCGTGATTGCCCTGTTCGCCTTTGGCTGGGGCAGTCACTTCATCTGGGTGATGGTGGTATACGGCATTATTCAGGCCCTGGATGGCAACGTCCTGGTGCCTTTATTGTTCTCGGAAGTCAACAACCTGCACCCGGTGGCCATTATCGTTGCGGTGCTGTTTTTTGGTGGCATCTGGGGGCTTTGGGGCGTGTTTTTTGCTATCCCTCTGGCAACCATGCTCAAGGCGGTGTTTGCGGCCTGGCCGGTGAAGGACGCGATGCCTCCACCGGATGCCGGGCGGGCGTAACCGGGCTGCGGGCGTGTGGCGGGGCTAGAGCCCCCGCACCGCGTCAAGCACCTCGTCGGCGTGGCCGTTCACTTTAACGCCACGCCATTCCTTCCGGAGAATGCCATGGCGATCGATCAGGAACGTGCTGCGATCGATGCCCATGTACTCCTTGCCGTAAAGCTTTTTCAGCCGAATGACGTCGAACAGCTTGCACAGCGTCTCGTCTTTGTCTGAAATCAGGTGAAACGGGAATTCGTGTTTCGCGCGGAAGTTCTCATGGGCCCGGAGTCCGTCCCGGGAGATGCCGAATATGACGGTGTCCAGGGCCTCGAACTGATCCATGCGGTCACGAAAATTCTGGCCCTCGGTGGTGC
The DNA here is from genome assembly GCF_946886895.1 of uncultured Marinobacter sp. Next base: position 4,617 of record NZ_CAMPJO010000014.1, read on the forward strand.
AGCCGGGGGTGTTGTCTTTCGGGTAGAAATAGAGCACCACATGTTTTCCACGCAGAGCGCTCAGTTGCACGGTCTGGTCGCCGGTGGCGGGGGCTTCAAAAGCGGGTACGGTGTGGTTCAGTTCCACGGATGGCATGACATCTCCTTTAATTCCCTTGTGTCAGTTCGTGCCCAACATTACCATATCGGTTTTATTCGGACGGAGCTTTTATGATAACGGGTAGCCTTGTCGCACTGGTCACACCCATGCATCCAAACGGTGACGTTCACTGGGAGGATCTGGATAAGCTGGTGGACTTTCATCTGGACAACGGCACACACGGTATTGTGGCTGTGGGGACCACCGGCGAATCGGCAACACTGGACCCGAAAGAGCACTGCCGGGTGATCGGTCATATTATCAAGCGGGTTAATGGCCGTATTCCGGTGATCGCCGGTACCGGGGGCAACAGTACGCGTGAAGCTATTGAGCTGACCTCTGAAGCGCACAAGCTGGGCGCGGATGCCTGCCTGCTGGTGGTGCCGTACTACAACAAGCCGACCCAGGAAGGCCTTTACCGCCACTTCAAAGCCATTGCCGAAGCCGTGCCCGGCATGAGCCAGATGCTGTACAACGTTCCCGGGCGCACGGCCTGTGACATGTTGAATGAGACGGTACTGCGGCTGGCGGACATTCCCAACATTGTCGGCATCAAGGATGCCACCGGCAACATCCCCCGGGGTGCCGAGTTGATTGAGGCACTGGCGGGGCGCCTGGCGGTGTATTCCGGTGATGACGCCACGGCGGCTGACCTGATGCTGGCCGGGGCCAAGGGTAATGTGTCGGTGACCGCCAATGTGGCGCCGAAAGCCATGGCCCAGTTGTGTGAAGCCGCCGTTGCCGGGCAACGCGAGGAGACCGCACGCCTGAACGAGTTGCTGATGCCGCTCAATCGCAAGCTTTTCCTGGAAGCCAATCCGATTCCGGTCAAGTGGGCGCTGAATCGCATGGGGATGATTGGCGAGGGCATCCGCCTGCCACTCACGCCGCTCAGCGAGAAATTCCACGCTGAGGTGGAAGATGCATTGAAAGCCTCAGGTGTACTCTGAGTTTACTGACATTGTCCCCGACCCGGAGTAACCCGATGCAGGTTCCTGCAAGAACCGGTAGTACCCTGTTGTCCAGACCCGTGCCGTTCCTTGCCTCGCTGTTGCTGGCGGTGGCGGTTTCGGGCTGCAGTTTCATTGACGACCGCTCCGAGCGCTACGTCAACGCCACCGAAGGAGAGCCACTGGAATTGCCTGAGAGCGCCAACCCGGAGCGGTTTGACCAGGCCATGCCCATTCGTGACATTGTCTCCGCCGATGCCAGCAAGCTGTATCCGTCCGACATTCCACGCCCGCCTGATATGACCTCGGAAATTCTCGAGGAAAACTACGTAATTGAAGAGTTGGATGGCCGGGCCTGGCTGCTGGTCAATGATGTACCCGGTCGAATCTGGCCATCCGTGACCGCCTACATGAACGACCGGGGCCTGGGTGTCGCCTACGACAGCCCGCAGTTGGGCCTGTTGCAGAGTGAACTGGCCAATTTCAGCAAGCGGGCACGACAGGTGCTGGAATTACCTGATAATCCTTCCGGGGCGGTGCCGAATGTGGTTCTCCAGGTGCGGATGGCCCCCGGCGTGCGCCGGAAGACCACCGAGATCCAGGTGCGCAAACTGAGTTCTGCGGAGAGTCCAGAAGAGCTGGTGCCCTGGCAGGCCGTCACCGATCCGTCCGAGCAGGAACTGGCCCTGCGGAAGCGCCTGTTGGCCGATATGGGTGAGTATCTCAAAGCCCGGGAAGAGAGCAAGAGCATCTCCCGCGCGGCTTCTGTGATGACCACGAAACCACTGGTTAAGCTGATATCCGAGAATGACCAGGCCATCGCTATCCGTATGGACCTCGATTTTGGCCGCTCCTGGGCCGAAGTGAGCCGTGCGCTGTCAGAATCCGGAATGGGGGTGGTTGATCTCAACCGGAGTGAAGGCTGGTTCTATGTCGACTTCCGCACTGCCGACGAGCGTGATACCGGCTGGTTTGACTGGTTCAGCGACGCTGAAAAGCCGGTTCACACCCACACACTCACCCTGACTGAACGAGACGATGTGATTGTGGTCACCGCCGAGCGCCAGGAGCGCTATCAGGGCGAGCACACCAGCGCCGACATGCTGTCACAACTGTTCGATTATCTATACTGACTCAGAGGAGGCACCGCGCGAGCGGTGCTTCACGCCGGAGACTTTCCATGGAAAAACGAGAAGAACTCTACGCGGGTAAGGCCAAATCCGTTTATCGTACCGACGATCCGGAACGATTTGTGCTGGTATTTCGTGATGATACTTCAGCCTTTGATGGCGAAAAGAAAGAGCAACTGAACCGCAAGGGAATGGTGAACAACAAGTTCAACGCGTTCATCATGGAGCAACTGGAAGCCGCCGGTGTGCCCACGCACTTCGAAGGCCTGCTGTCGGACACCGAATCCCTGGTCAAGAAGCTGGATATGATTCCGGTGGAGTGTGTGGTTCGTAATGTCTCGGCCGGCAGCCTGTGTCGCCGGCTCGGTGTGGAGGAGGGCAAGACGCTGACGCCACCGACCTTCGAGTTGTTCCTGAAGAACGATGCGTTGCACGACCCCATGATCAACGAATCGCTCGCGGTCAGTTTTGGCTGGGCCAGCGCCACCGAGCTGACACGAATGAAAGAGCTCACCTACCAGGTGAACGACGTATTGAAAGCCCTGTTTGATGACGCCGGCATGTTGCTGGTGGATTACAAACTGGAGTTTGGTCGCAGCGGTGGCCAGATTGTTCTGGGCGATGAGTTCAGCCCGGACGGCTGCCGGATCTGGGACAAGGACACCCGGAAAAAGATGGACAAGGACCGTTTCCGCCAGGGTCTTGGGGATGTCATCGAGACCTACGAGGAAGTCGGACGCCGCCTGGGTATCCAGTTCGACTGACAATGAACGACAAGAACGGAAAAGGTGATATATGCGTAAATTGATGGTCGCCGTCGGCGGCAGTCTGGTACTGGCCACGCCGCTGGCGCAGGCCGACGTTCTCGGGCTCGGTGCCAGCGTCAGTTACTGGGATTCTGAACTGACTGGCCAAGCCGCCGATAATGGACAGCAGGTGGATGTCGAAAACGATCTGAACCTTGAGAACGAGTCCAACGCCAACGCATCGCTGTATTTCGAGCACCCGGTGCCGGTGCTGCCGAATGTGCGGTTGAGCTATACACTGATCCAGCAGAGCGGACGTGGTGAGCTGGGCGCGGATTTCGGGGGTATCGATTTTAACAGCGGTGCCGATGTCCAGTCCGATCTGGATCTCGAACAGCTGGATCTGACGCTCTATTACGAAGTTCTGGATAACTGGGTCAACCTGGATCTGGGTCTGACGGCCCGTGATTTGTCCGGCGAACTGCTGGTTCGTCAAGTTGGTAGCTCCGCAGTCAATAAAACCACCGTGGATGCGGTAATCCCCATGGGCTACGTCGCTGCCCGCTTTGACCTGCCGCTGACCGGCGCCTCGTTGGGCGCGGAAGGCAATTTCGTCAGCTACAGTGGTGACTCCGTGCACGATTTCAACGCCTACGGCCAGTTTGAAATGGCCATGGTGCAGTTCCGCGCTGGCTACCGTCAGATGTCCATTGATTACGAAGACAGCAACGATCGCCTCGACGTCGAGATTGACGGGCCCTTTGTCAGTGCCGGCGTGGCATTCTAGGGAGCGTGTTCGTTGAAGATTCTGGTCACGGGTACCGCCGGCTTCATTGGTGCAGCGCTTGCCCACCGCCTGTTGGCACGAGGCGATGAGGTAGTAGGCGTTGACAACGTCAACGACTACTACGATGTGAGCCTCAAGGAAGCCCGGCTGGCCCGGCTGACGGGCAGTGCCGGATTTACGGAAATCCGCCGGAACGTGGCGGATCGAGACGCCATGGCGGCGCTGTTCGAGGAACACAAACCCGAGCGCGTCGTGCATCTGGCGGCCCAGGCGGGCGTCCGGTATTCACTTGAGAACCCGAACGCCTATGTTGACGCCAACCTGGTCGGCTTCATGAACATCCTTGAAGGGTGTCGCCATCATCAGGTCAGGCACCTCGTTTATGCCTCAAGCAGCTCGGTCTATGGCGCCAACGAAACCATGCCGTTTTCGGTACACGACAACGTGGACCACCCCCTGAGTCTGTACGCCGCCTCCAAGAAAGCCAACGAGCTGATGGCTCACACCTACAGCCATCTGTACAACCTGCCCACCACCGGACTGCGCTTCTTCACCGTGTACGGCCCCTGGGGCCGGCCGGATATGGCGCTGTTTATCTTTACCCGCAAGATCCTGGCCGGTGAGCCCATCGATGTGTTCAATCACGGCCACCACAAGCGCGATTTCACCTACATCGACGATATTGTTGAGGGCGTGGTACGCACACTGGACCGGGTTGCGACACCGAATCCTGACTGGAGCGGTGCGCACCCTGATCCCGGGACCGGGAAAGGACCCTACCGGATCTACAATATCGGCAGCAACAACCCGATGGAGCTGTCCCGGTTTATCGAGATCATCGAAGAACGGGTGGGACGGAAAGCCCGGAAGAACCTGTTGCCGATGCAGCCCGGGGACGTGCCTGCGACCTTTGCCAATGTTGATGACCTGATTGCTGATGTGGGCTACAAGCCTGAGACCACGGTGGAAGAGGGGATTGCCCGGTTTGTCGACTGGTATCGGGACTTCTATCAGGTGTAATGGCCGGTTACTGACGCATTAAAAAAGCCGCTGAGGGGATCCCTGAGCGGCTTTTTTGTGTTCTCTGGCAGGAATGGTAGGACCAGGCAGATTTGAACTGCCGACCTCTGCCATGTCAAGGCAGCGCTCTAACCAACTGAGCTATGGTCCTGTCCTGCAACGGGGACGAAATATACTGATTCCGCCGTTTATGGTCAACCATTTTTATGCGCTTTTCCGGTTTCGCAGCCAGGTCTTCAGTGCCCGGCTGAGCGCACCCCAACGGTTCACCAGCAGGGCGGCAAAGATCAGCCCGCAGCCGGCCAGTTGCAGGCCGGTCATGCTTTCCCCAAACCAGCCGGCCGCGAACAGGGCGACCCATACCGGCTCCAGCACCAGAATCACCACCCCGTGGCTGTGAACGGACAGGCTCTGGGCGTAGGTTTGTAGCAGAAAGCGGCCAGCGGTGCCGACAATAGCGCTGGCCAGTACCCACCACACCAACAGCGCTGGCGGATCGAAAAAGGTCGGTTGCCACGGCTCCAGCACCAGGGATTCCAGGAGGGTTACCAGGCCGACGGTTAGCAGGGTCAGGGCCGTCAGCGGCAGCGCCGGAATGCGCTGTTTCTCAACGGATTCACCGCGACGGTTGACGAACGTTCGCTGATTGGCCGCGCGCGTGTTGAGGTTGAAGTACAGCGCGAAAATGCTGGCTGCGGCCACGAAAAACAGTTGCCCCGGTTCGGGCTGGAAGCCGTTACGCAGGGATAGCAGGGCGAGGCCGGCCACCGCAATGGGGATCGCAAGCCAGGTGCTCGCCGGCTGGGCTTCCTTGAACATCAGCCGGGCGATGATCGGAACGATGACCACCCCGAGGCTGGTCAGAAACGCGCCTTCGCCCATGCTGGAGATATAAAACAGTCCCATCACCCACAAGCTCATGGCAACACCGAACACCATCCCGACCGCCACGGCACGTCGCACCTGGTCAAAGCTCAGGCGCCGAAGGGGACGGTAAGCGATCAGTGCCAGGACCAGCCCGGAAATCAGGAAACGGACGGCCATGAACAACAGGGGCGGCATCAGCAGAACCGCTTCCTTGGAAAACATCCAACTGATGGCGGCCATCAGGGTAACCACCACCAGGAACAGATCGGATTTGTGGGCGTCGGACATGGGATAACCGGATTTGCTGGGGAGTGGACTTGCCAGTGAGTCAGATAATGTATAGTTTGCGAACTAAAAAGGAAAGGCGCATCAATAGCTGGCAGGTGGGCAGGCTCGTCCGTGAGCCAGAAATTATTCCATTTAATCAGTCAGTTAGTGTGATCAGTTGTTGAGCGTGGAGTAGACCAAAGTCGACATGTCGGTCTGGTCCGAGCCCGGCACTTCGATGTAGCGGTCGCCCGATCCCCAGAACTGCCACCAGGGCCGCTGGGTATAGCTTCTGCTGGCGAAATCCACTCTCAGGCCATTGAGTGTGGTGTTGTTCACCACCGGCACCGAGAGATTGCCGGTTTCGGTGCCCAGCACGCCGCTGTGGGTGACGCCTTCGTTCATCAGGATGGGGTAGTGGTTGTAGTAGAGCCCATCGGGCCCGTTCTGGCCGGTGACTTTGCCTGCGAGGCTGATGGTGTTGGAGCAGGAATCAATGCCCTCCGCCGTGGTGGCGCCGCACGCCGAATGGGTGGGTACCACGCCATCGTCGGTACCCGAGATAAACGGTTTGGTGATGCCACCATAGGAGGAGCCGCCGGCGACAAAGCGCAACCTCGGGATTGCCTTGGGGCTGACGGCCAGGTTCCTGGCCGCATTGGTTTGCAGGTCGTTGACCACACCGAGTTTGCCCGGTTCCGGCTCAATGCCGGTAAAGGCTTCCACGGCGGCGCGCAGCGGCCAGTTGTACCAGCTGTCGTTGTAGGCCAGGCTCATGGCCAGGTCGGCGAGTTCGGTACCGCCACCCGCCCCGGAATAGTCAATGCTGGCCAGGATCCTCAGCGGTGCCAGACCCTCCGCCTGGAGCCAGCGGGCCTGGTTTTCCAGGAGGTACCGGGTCACCAGGTCACCGGTGGAGTGTGACACCACAATGCAGAAATTATTGCACAGCCCCTGTTGGCTGATCTGGCGAAGTTGCTGGTAGGCCTGTTGAGCGATAGTACCTTCCACCCGGCCATCACTGCCCCAGTCGATGCGGGCATCGGAGCGGGACAGCCAGAAGCTTCGCCAGTAATCGGCCCCGGCGTCCTTCACGGCCTGGAGGTTGGCGGGCGGGTCGGCGAGGTCTTCCTGCTGGAATCCGTGCACGAGAATGACATTGTGCCCGGCAAGCCGGGCCTGGGCGTTGGCGGCGAGCAGGCCGCTGAGGAGGGCGACGGCCAAAGCCGCCTTACAGGCGCGTTTATTTTTCGTTGTTGACATGATTGCTCCGTCTTTCCTGAGTTATTGTTGTTTCAAGACGTTTACCCGCCCCTTCGGACGGTACTGCCCGGCGCTAGCCGGTGCAGGGCAGAGGCTGCCCCGCGATCAGAACTTGTCGGCCAGTTGCCTGAGCAGGGCCGCCCGCTGTTCCGATTCCGCATCCACCGCCGGCGTATCCCGAAGTGCCTCAAGATCCGGCGGTGTGAATGAATAGCCGTCTTCCGGCCCGAACCCATAGTGTGTGCGGTCCCCGGGGCGGGCCGGTAACTGGCGGATCTGCAGGTGCAGCAGGCGGAGCTCGCCCTGGATATCCCGGTTCGCCAGCACCGTTCCGTGGGCCCGGAGGTTCAGTGTGTCGGAGGTGCTGTCCAGGCGTTGCTCGGACTGCAGTTGCGCCAGAGGGCGCTGGCCGGCATAGAGCTGGGCCGATAACGCGTAGAAGCCGGCGTCTTCTGGGGCAAACTTCACCGGGATGACAAGATTGTTGTCGCTGAGGTACGGATCACCAAGGCCCTCGAAATCGCCCAGGTCCGGCTCGATGGTGAGGGAAGAGGCGTGACGAACCGGCGTGCCGTCTACGGTGGCCTCGACAATGAGGCGATATTCCCCTGGGGCCTCATCCGTGCTGAGCTGACCCTGGTAGTAGCCGTTGGAGTCGGATTGCGGGAGCGTGGTACTGGCCACGCTGTTGCCGGTCTGAGTGGATTCCAGAGTCGCCTTCAGCGATTGCCCGACAATCTGTGGCCCCTGCACAGACGCCATCACCAGCAGAGGTTCACCCCGGGTAAAACGGTATTTTTCAAGGGTGACCGCGAACTGACCGCCATCGCCCAGGGGCAGGGCGACCGGTTCATAGTGGTTACCCCGGTAGGCCCGGGCCTGGGCCTCGGTGAGGGGGACGGACCAGGTCGGATAGCGGATGGATTGCGCATACTGGTCCGCAACGCTGGCCAGCATGAACGCCACCGGGTCCTCACCCGGCGGCGTGGGTCCTCCCGTTCCGGCACCTTGAGACGTCGGGGCACTGCCCGGTGGAGAGGATTCGGAAGGGGGCGCCAGTAAGGGGTCCACCGAGCCCGCCAGCCAGTCAAATTGAAACCGGTTCTCGGCGGACAGCAGGAAACCGGTACCCAGGACGCAGGCAGTCACCATCAAGAGCGTTATGAGTGCCTTGGTTGGCATTCGTCATGTCCTTTTTATTGTCATGGTGTTCAGTAAACATACTGGCCTTTTGTCCGCACCGGCAAAACTTTGGTCGGAAAATGTAACATTATGTGTCTTTCCTGAGAGGTTCGTCACAAAACCGGCGGGCGGGGCCCGGCAGATGGTCAGGAATCCCGGTTGGCCTCGAAGCCGAATCGCAGGGTCACCTCGTCCCCGACCAGGGCCGGGTCCAATCCATAGGTCATACCCCATTCACTGCGTTTGAGGGTGGTCTCTGCGGTGATGCCCAGGGTGTACTCTTCATGGCCGATGGGGTATTCCGCCGATTTGTTGAGGGTGACGTCCAGAGTCACCGGCCGGATTTTGCCGAGCAGGGTCAGGTCGCCGGTGACCTTGCCGGTGTTCTGACCCGTGGTCTCAAACCCGGTGACACTGAAGCGGATTTCCGGGTGATCGTCGCTGTCGAGAAAATCGTCTGACCGGAGGTGCTCGTCGCGTTCCTCATGGTTGGTGTAAATGCTGTCACTCTGAAACACCAGTGTGCCGGAGTTCAGGGTGCGCGCCTGTTCGTCATAGACGAACTGCCCTTCAACGTCCCGAAACAGGCCCATTACCGGCGCATAGCCGATGTGCATGATCTCGAACATCATCGAAAAGTGCTCGTCATCCACCACGAAGGTGGCTGGCTCGGCACTCACGGCGGGTGGAAAGGCAGCTGCCAGCGGCAGGGTGGTGGCAAACAGCCGGTTACGGATGGAGGTGCGACGGTTCATGAGTGTGTCTCCTTTGGTAGAGCCAGCGAATATCCAGAGAGAATGACCAGGCAAGCAGCACCAGGGCTGTTGCCAGAGCACCGCTGGCGAATGAGTCGGGAATCGGGGGTAGCAGGGTAACCATCAGGGTGACAATCTGCCAGACGCAAATGGTTTTCCGCCGGAAGCTGTCGGGCAGGGGGCGGCCAAGCCAGGGCAAGCCCCAGGCGGTCGCCATAAACAGATATCGCATCAGCCCCAGCGCGACCACCCAGGCTCCGGCCTTGCCAGCAGCCAGGGTGGCGACGCACAGGCCGAGGATGAACAGCGCATCCAGCTCCATGTCAAAGCGGGCACCGAAATCACTGTGGCTGTTGGTGAGGCGCGCCAGCTTGCCGTCCACGCCGTCGAGAATCAGCGCCACCAGTGCCAGGGTGAGATAACCCCAGAGCCAGCCCCCGAGCTGGTCGGCAAACGGAGCTGCCGCCACCAGCACCACGACCAGACTGCTCCGCAGCAGTGTGGCCCGGTTCGCCCAGCCAAAGTCCCGGTTCACCGGCCAGCGGGTGATCACCGCCAGCGCAATCCCGCCGAACAACACAGCGGCCAGGGTGAAAAACCGCCAGTCTGCTGATACCAGAGGCGCCAGCCCTGCGGCCAGGACAGCCGTCAGGGCGCCGCCCCACAGCAGATCGATGGCTGTCGGGGAGATTGCGGGTTGCGGCTGCCCTTGAGAATCCATAACTGAACTCCAGCGTATAGCTTACGGTCCCGGTTTGCGGTTTAACGGCGCCTTCCTGACTATAGTGTCTAAAGCCTGTTCCTGCTTACGACTGTAGACCGCAAACAGACTCGTCGGTTTCCGGGTTGGCCAGGGCACCGCATCACATCACACATGACATCGGCCGGGAAAGGGAGCATAAGGTGACAGCAGATCAAACCTCCGATAATGGCCAGCTCATGTCCCGGGCATTCTGGGTGACAGGGCCCGGACAGGGCGCCGTAATGGACACCCCGGTTGGTGCCGGCTCCGAATCGTCGGTACTTGTCCGTGCCCTGTACTCCGGGGTGAGCCGGGGCACGGAATCGCTGGTATTCCATGGTCAGGTGCCCGAGGGCGAATATGAGCGCATGCGGGCGCCGTTTCAGGAAGGCAGGTTCCCATTCCCGGTAAAATACGGCTACGCCAGTGTCGGCGAGGTGGTTCAGGGGTGCGACGCACTGCTGGGGCGGAGGGTGTTCTGCCTGTTTCCCCATCAGGCGCTGTATGCCGTTCCGGAACAGGCGGTTGTTGCGTTACCAGACGATTTGCCGGCAGGCCGGGCGGTACTGGCGGCCAATATGGAGACCGCCATCAACGGCCTGTGGGATGCCGCGCCGGCGGTCGGTGACCGGATCGCGGTGGTCGGGCTGGGTGTTGTCGGCTTGCTGACGGCGTGGCTGGCCAGCCGGATCCCCGGTACCCGGGTCACGGCCCTCGACGTTAACCCGGGCCGGCGGGCGGTAGCCGACGCACTCGGGCTCCGGTTCGCCACCGCCTGCGACCGGGATGACCATGACCTCGTTATACATGCCAGCGGCCAGGGTGCCGGCCTCGCGACGGCTCTGGCGCTGGCCGGGCAAGAGGCCCGGGTGGTGGAGATGAGCTGGTACGGGGATCAGGCGGTCACCGTGCCGCTGGGTGGTGCCTTTCATTCCCGCAGGCTGACCCTCAGATCCAGCCAGGTGGGTCAGATCCGTCCGTCCCGCCAGCCCCGCTGGACCCACCGGGACCGGCTTTCGCTGGCTCTGTCACTGTTGCGGGATGACCGCCTCGACGCCCTTATCACCGGTGAGTCAGCGTTTGATGACATGCCGGAAGCCCTGGGCTCTGTGCTTACCGATGGCCGGGACACCCTGTGTCACCGGATTCATTACTGACCGCCCGGCCATGCCGGGCCCTGCAAGGAGACACCATGTTCAGCCTGACTGTTCGTGACCACATGATGATTGCCCACAGTTTTACCGGTCAGCTGTTCGGCCCGGCCCAGAAGGTTCACGGTGCCACCTACGTGGTGGATGTCACCTTTGAGCGCCCTGAGTTGGACGGCGACGACCTGGTGGTCGACATCGGCCTGGCCTCGACGGTTCTCAAAGACGTGCTCGGGGAATTTAACATGAAGAATCTGGATGAACTTGCCGGGTTCCGGGGCAGGAATACCACCACCGAGTTCATGGCGAAAGTGGTCCATGACCGGATAGCGGACGGGGTGCGTTCAGGCCGCCTGGGCGAGTCGGCCCGGGGTATAACCAGCCTGAACGTCACACTCGCGGAATCCCATATTGCCTGGGCGAGCTACCGTGGTGCCATCTGACACGACGGGCAGCCAGGTCGCCGATCTCATCTTTGTGGTCCCCGGCGACCCGGACCAGAACACCGGCGGTTACCGCTATGTTGGCAAGCTGGTCGCAACATTGCGGGCGATCGGCACGTCGGCCTCGGTTGTCGGCGTTGCGGGGCGCTTCCCCAGACCCGACGACGAGGCACGGATCGCCATGGACACATTGCTGGGTGGCTTGCCGGTCGGTGCCTGCGTGATCCTGGACGGGTTGGCCATGGGAGGCATGCCGGAGGTGCTTGAGCGGCACGCAGGCAGGCTTCATCTGGTGGCGCTTGTACACCACCCGCTGGCGGACGAAACCGGCCTGTCCGAGGCGGACCGGGACTGGTTCTTTAACGCCGAGAAGAAGGCCCTGGCGATAACGCCCCACGTGATCACCACCAGCCCCTTCACGGCTGAACGCCTGACGGACTATGGCGTTTCGCCTGAGCGTATCCGCACCGCCGAGCCAGGTGTGGATCCGCCCACCGGAGGTAATCCCGCCGTTGGGGCCCGTCGCGGGCCGGGTTCTACACCATCGTCGCTGCTCTGTGTTGCCCATCTGTCCCCCCGCAAGGCCCAGCATCAGCTGGTGGAGGCATTGAGCGGCCTGCAGGCGTTGCCCTGGCACTGTACCCTCGCGGGTTCCGGTGAGCGGGATCCGGCGTATGGTCGCCGGGTACAGGCACAGATCCGGGCCGCCGGGCTTGAGGGTCGTATCACCCTGGCCGGTGAAGTGGAGGAGACAGCTCTGGCCGATCTCTACCGGAGTGCCGATGCCTTTGTGCTGCCCTCGCTCTACGAAGGCTACGGTATGGTGATCGATGAGGCCCTGGCCGCAGGCTTGCCGGTCATCTCATCGGATGGCGGCGCCCTGGCGCATACGGCCAACCGCCCGGGGGTGGCGTTGTACGCGGCTGGCGATGTCCGTGCTCTGGAGGCTCGCCTGCACGCCTGGCTGGCAGACCCCGGGGCGATGGCCCAGGCGCGGAAACTGGCCGGCCGGGAATCCAGGCGAGTGCGAACCTGGGCCGATACCGCGAGCCGGTTTATCGCGGCGATCACCGACTTCCGGCAGGTGCCGGGTTCCGCTCGAACGGATAGGGCCAGTGGCAGCACCTTTTGCGGGGATTGGCTGGCTGCCCGGGAGCCGGTGGACCACCAGGCAAGAGCACCGGCACTGAACCGGCTCCTGAACGACTGGCTGGCCGTGCGTTATGACCGATCGGGCGAAACCAGCCAGAGGTCGCCCGTACAGGTCGTCGATCTGGGCGCTGGCCGGGGGAACAACGGGGTCTATCTGGTACCGAGGCTTGAAGTTCCCCAGCGGTGGCTGCTGGTGGATCAGGACTCGGATCTGCTTGCCTCCGCAGCCTCACGGATGGAGCAACTGGATGTGCCCTATACGACGGCGCTGACGCGGTTGACGGCGTCCGGAATTGAGCGGGTGTTACCAGCGGATACCGCACTGGTGACGGCCTCGGCGTTGATTGATCTGGTCTCTGGCGAGTGGTTGCGGGAACTGGTGAAGGCGAGTGTGGCCCGCCAGGCAGCCGTACTGGTGGTGCTGACCTACGCCGGGCGATTCCGGCTGGCCCCGGCGGACCCGGACGATCACCTGGTTGAGCGGCTGGTGAACGAGCACCAGCATGGAGACAAGGGCGTTGGAACAGCGCTGGGGCCGGAAGCCACGGCCGAACTGGCGGCGGCGTTGCAAGCACGGGGCTATCGGCTGCATCTGGCGGACAGCCCCTGGCACCTGACCCCTCAACACCCAGAGGTGATCAGCCACTTGCTGTCAGGATGGATTCAGGCAGCCAGAGACTGTCAGAATGGCGATGACGCCCGGCTGGCACGTTGGCTGGAGACCCGCCGGCGGCAATTGGATCAAGGCCAGCTGTCGGTCTCCGTGGATCACCGGGACCTGCTGGCATTGCCACCCGGGCCGGTGTGAGAGCGTTGTGGCATGAGCCCGGCGTTCGGCTGGCCGGGCGTTGGCTGGTGGCGGGCCTGTTGCTTGCCCTGGTGATGACATCGGTGGATATGGGCCTGTTGAGCCGGCAGTTGGCCGGGCTGTCGGTTCCCGTCCTGGCACTGGCGTTATCGCTGACGGTTCTGCAGGTGCTGCTGTCTGCCTGGCGCTGGCGTTATACCGCCGGAAGACTGGGGTTGGCCCTGGGTTATCGCACCGCCGTGGCGGAATACTATCTGGCGACCTTTCTCAATCAGGTGTTGCCCGGCGGCGTGCTGGGCGATGTCAACCGGGCATGGCGCCACGCCGGCGGCGCGAATGCGCGGGTCGATGCCGTTCACGCTGTCATCATCGAGCGGCTGTCCGGGCAGGCCGTGCTGGCGGTTATCGTGTTGGCGGGCACGGTCTGGCTGGCGTTTTCAGGGGTGTTGACGACCAACGGCTCAGGATTCTTCGATGGTAACGAAGCCAACCCGGGACACGGGAGTGCTGGCTGGTTCGTCGCTCTACTGATCGGATTGCCGGCCCTGCTCTGGGGCGTCGGGCGTTTCAGCCACCGCTTTGCGAATTATATCCGGCAACTGCGTCGGGATCTGTACCGTAGTCTGCTGGCCTGGCCGGCGTTCCCGGTGCAGTTGGCCAGTTCCCTGGGGGTTATTGCCAGTTACCTGCTGGTGTTCCTGATCCTCGCCTGGGGCGCACAAACCCTCACCGGGCCCGAATCCGTGGCGGTAACCGCTGTGCTCTGTGCCGTTCTGCTGGTCAGCATGGTGGTGCCGTTTACCGTTGCCGGCTGGGGTGTCCGGGAGGGGGTGGCAGCGTTACTCTGGCCATTGGCGGGGCTGCCGGCGGAGCAGGGGGTCGCACTCAGCGTGGGCTACGGGCTGGTGGTGTTTGTGTCCAGTTGGCCAGGCGCCCTGGTTCTGTTCAGTGAGCGCTTTCGTCCCGGCTGAAATCCAGATCGAACAGCATGTCACTGCCCAGGTTGACCAACTGGGCCCGGGGTCTCAGGGCATCCTCCAATCCATCGATTTCGGGCAGCGACAGGGCGGGGCGCCCGCTGCCGATGATCATCGGGGCGACCATCACGTGCAGTCGATCGAGCAGCCCGGCCCTGAGAAACGACGACACTGTAATGCCTCCACCCTCGATGAAAATCTTACGCAGCCCAAGATCCGCCAACACCTTCAGGATGAACTCCGGGTTGGTTGGCTGCGGATCGTCCGAGCCTCCGAGGCAAGGGATCTCGGTGACGGCGTTCTGCCTGATGGTGTGCGCGCCGGGTTGGTAGTCGCCGGCCACCAGGCGCAGGGTCGGTGCCTCGCCATCGGTAAACAGGTGGTGGCTTTCTGGAACTCTCCGCTGGCGATCGATCACCACCCGGACCGGGTTGCGCCCGGGCGCGCGGCGCACGGTAAGGCGCGGGTTGTCTGTGGTCGCCGTGCCAGCCCCCACCACAACCGCATCGGACACCGCCCGGATTCGATGCAGATGAGTAATGCCATCGTCCCCGTTGATGAACCTCGAACACCCTGTGACCGTAGCGATACGGCCATCCAGGCTTTGCCCCAGTTGGCCAATGACCCGTGATGAGGCGCCCGGAGACAGTGGCCGGCACAGGGGCAGGAACAACGACAGCAGATCTTTTGCCTGATCGGTGGCCGGTTGCCGGGCCTCCGTCGGGGCCAGGGCCCCATTGCTGCGATCAACGGCGCTGAGTACCAGTGCCCAGGCAGAGTCGGTGTCCAGTGATGGGTTTGTCATACGGGTCCTGTTCTGTTACCGATAAATTGAGTATAGGCAGATTGTGCGCAAAGCTATATGTACGTTACATTTCCGGATTGATTCACTTTCCGGGCCATTCCTGCAGAGGCAAAAGCGATGCGGTACCTGCAAACATTCAACCGCCGGTTGCGGCAACTTCGGGAGGCGGGGCGGTTGTCTTGCTGGGATGTGGCTGAGATGTGCGGGGTGGACGAGGCCCGGGTGAGGAGCTGGGAAACGGGGGACGCTCGCCACCGGAGTTACCCCGGGGTCACCGAGCTTCTTGACCTTTGTATCCGCACCGAGACGCCGCTGGAGAGTTTGCTGGATCTCGAAGAATCCGGCGATGGCAGCCAGTTGGAGTTGCCGGGCCTGGCGTTCAGCAACAGTGATGATCTGTCGGTGGCATTGAAGGAACTGGAGCGAGAGCTGGACAGGGTTCAGCTCTCCGAAGAAGAGTGCGAGCTACTGCGCCGGTTCCGAAAGGCGAACACGGAGAGCCGGCGCATGATTCTTCAGCTACTGGCTCACTGATTTACTTGCCCTTTTTGTAAATATTCTCGTACACATAGTTGGTGGCTTCCACAAAGCCATCGATGCTGCCACAGTCAAACCGACGTCCCTTGAACTGGTACGCCAGCACACAGCCATTTTTCGCCTGCTCCAGCAAAGCATCGGTGATCTGCACTTCGCCATTTTTACCCGCTGGCGTACGCTCGATGATGTCAAAAATATCCGGCGTCAGAATATAGCGGCCGATGATCGCGAGATTGCTCGGGGCATCTTCCGGTGCCGGCTTCTCCACCATGTCGGTAATCCGGTACAGGCCGTCCTTCATGGATTCCCCGGCAATAACCCCGTATTTGTGAGTCTCATCTTCCGGCACCTCTTCAATGGCGACGATGGAGCAACGGAACTGGTTGTACAGCTTCACCATCTGCGTCAGGACGCCGTCTTCCCCGTCAGGACCGATGCAGAAATCATCCGCCAGAACCACGGCAAACGGGTTGTCGCCCACGAGGTTGCGGCCGGTGAGAATGGCGTGGCCGAGCCCTTTCATTTCATTCTGGCGGGTAAAGGCAAACGTGTTGTTATCGATCAGTTCCCGTATGGAGGTCAGTAAATCCTCTTTGCCTGAACCGGCAATCTGGTGCTCCAGCTCGTAACTGATATCAAAGTGGTCCTCGATGGCGCGTTTGCCCCGGCCCGTCACAAAACCGAACTCGTGGATGCCGGCTTCCGCTGCCTCCTCGACGCCGTATTGCACCAGCGGCTTGTTGACCACCGGGAGGATCTCCTTGGGCATTGCCTTGGTTGCCGGGAGAAAGCGGGTGCCGTAGCCGGCTACGGGAAACAGGCATTTTCTGATCATGTCTTTCATCCTTTGATGTTCGGGTTCACGGCCTGTGGGTATACGACGGTTCAGTCACGAAGAGTGCCGAGTTTAACCAAGTTGTTGAATGAAATGGAGGGGGGTAGCGGGGATTTGTAACCGTGGGTGTGTCTGTGTTGCCGGCAGTCCGCCGCCTGAAACATTAAGATACAACTTTCACATGTAACCATAAAATACTGTTTTCATTAAACATTAAAATTGTAAAGTTTGGAAATAAGCTATGGCTTACCCCGCCTGTGTTTCTTAAAGTGTCGGTAATAGTTTGAGTGATCAGCCGAGGCCTCGATTTTGCGAATACCCTGCCTTCTTGCACTGTTATGGTGCGCGCCCGCCGCTGCCGTGTCCCTGGCGGAACGGGTGCCGGTGAATCCGACGGCGTGGGATCTGTACCCCGAGAACCTGCTCGCTTCCGTGTCCAGCTACCTGGCGTCGCACCTGGAGTTTTCGGGCGATTCGAATCATACCAGCGAGGCGGCCGATGGCCGGCTGAACCTGGTGGGTAGCAACGTGATCTGGTCAAGCCACGATATTGGGCTGGATTTCAGGGACTCGGTTTCCCGTCGGGACGGCGGTGAATCCCAGACACTGGTTTTTCGGTACTCGCTTCCGGTTGCAGGCAGTGATTTTCAGCTGGCGGTTGAAAACTCCGAGTATGCCGGTGTCGTCAATAACGCCGGACAACGCTACGATACCCATGGCGAATACCAGGCTGTGACCCTCTCAGGCAACCGGCCCCTGTGGTCCTGGCAGGGCGTTGAGCTGGACAGTGTTTTCAGCCACTCCACGGGGACCGGCCGGGCCTTCGAAGAGTCCGTGTGGGTCTCGGATTCGACCCACCAACTGTCCAGTGTCGGTTTTCGGTGTTCCGGGCAACAGGACCTGCCGGGCGGTTTCGTGGCGGATTCTACGTTGACGGCACTGGGCGGCTGGGAGTCCAGGGAGACAATCAGCCGCACCGCGCTGACTTCGGACGGCGCCGAGTTCCACAAACTGGCGGTGTCGGCGTCTCTGAGCCGGAGCCTCTACACCTGGGATGTCGGAGTGAACGGCCGTTATCAGTTCGCGCCGGATGACCTCGCCTCATCGGAATACCTGCAGATTGCCGGGCCGTCCATGATGCAGGGGTTTAATGGTCAGTCGCTGTTTGTTTCCCAGGGCGGGTGGGTGCGCCTGAACGCCCGTAGCCCGGGCTATTCAATGCCGTTCACCAACGCCGTCAACTCGTACCTCATGTTATCGGTACTGAAGGGCTGGGCGTCGACGTCTGGCAGCCGGCAGAACCGGTTTCGCGCCAGTACCGGAGAGATTTCCCTGCGCTTGCAGGGGCAGGGGTTTCACGCCAGTATGAGCGTTGGCCGGATTCTGGATTTGTCCGGCCAGGCAATGCGGCGACCCGCCAGCCCGGACGTATCTCTGTCGATGTCACTCGGAATCTGAATGTCCGCGGCTGGATTGTTGCACCAGAACCCGTTTTCCCTTCGTATGTAAATTCCTTTCAAAGCCGTTACGAAGATGTCACTTGAGACCAGGGCGGCCTCAGGTGCTACATTCAAGTAATGGAAAACAAGGAATTTTCTGCATGAAAGGTTCAGGACTACCGATAACCGGCTTGATCGTATTTCTTCTGCTCGGATTTCCGGCCCAGGCTAACGCATTCGGCTTCGCCGATGTGGTGGCGAAGGCGGAGGCCCTGGCTGGCAAGGACTATCAGGCGCCAACCCCGGCACCGGAGTTTCTCCGGACACTGAGTTACCCGGACTATCAATCGATCCGCTTCAAACCGGAGGCCAGTCTCTGGCGCTCGGGCCGTTCCCGGTTTCAGGTAATGATGATCCCGCCGGGTAGTTTTTATGCCCATGCCGTCAAGCTGAATGTGGTCGATAGCGAAGGTGTGCACCCGCTCGCCTTCGACAAGACGGATTTTGACTACCCGAATCCGGAGCTGGCCAAGCGTATTCCGGCGGACCTCGGCTACGCCGGGTTCAAACTGACGTATCCGCTGGCGGGCCAGGGCGTCCAGAACCAGTTTCTCGTTTTTGGCGGTGCCAGCTATTTCCGGGGCGTCGGGGCTGGTCAGCATTTCGGATTATCCGGGCGAGGTATTGCGATTGACACCGGCCTTCCATCCGGCGAGGAGTTTCCCTCGTTTACCGAATTCTGGCTGGAGCGCCCGGCCGCCGGCAGCGACACCATGGTGGTCTTCGGGCTGCTGAATGGCCCAAGCCTGACCGGCGCTTACCGCTTCGAGATCCGTCCTGGCGAAAGCACCCGGATGCAGGTGACCGCGGAGCTCTTCTTCCGTGAGGATATCCGACAGCTCGGGCTTGCGCCGCTGACGTCAATGTTTTACTACGGTGACAATACCGAGCGCCCCCGGGGAGAGTGGCGGCCCCAGGTGCATGATTCCGATGGTCTGCTGGTACACGATGGCGATTCCGGGGAGTGGCTCTGGCGGCCGCTTCTCAACCCGTCGCAACTGCAACTCAGCTTCCATCAGGTGACACAGTTGGAAGGGTTTGGCTTGATTCAGCGGGATCAGAAGTTTCACCAGTTCGAAGACAGCGAAGCGCGCTACGATCTGCGCCCGAGCGCCTGGGTCCAGCCCCGGGAAGGGTGGGGGCCGGGTTCGGTGGTGCTGGTTGAGATTCCATCCGGTGCGGAAACCAACGACAACATAGCCGCGTTCTGGAAGCCGGATCAGTCGGTGAAAGGCGGAGAGCGCCGGCGCTTCGAGTATGCCCTGGATTTTGGCGGCCCACAGATCACCGGCCATCCGTCGGGCCGCGCGATTCAGACGTTCGTCGGAGATGGCAACCGAACCGGGGGCGGGGACGAAGCCGGGGCTTATCGCTTCATCGTTGATTTCCAGGGCAAGACGCTGGACTCCCTGCGCTCCGATGCCGCCGTGGTCAGTCAGGTAACCGGGGGAGACGGGGTTGAGGTGATTGAGCATTTTGTTGAATACATCGAGGCCAGGGACGCCTGGCGGCTTTCCATCCTGGCACGGCCGGCGGCAGGTAAACCACTGAACCTGAGAGGGTATCTCAGCCTGGATAACCAGCCACTGACGGAAACATGGACGTATTCACTGGCACCCTCGACGGGGCTGCGCGCCAACCCCGAATAAGAGGGCAACGAAAGGAGGCACCCCATGGCAGATCAGACCCTGCAGCGTGTATTTGTTCGGGTATTCCGTTATCTGACGGAATCCGGTTTGGAGATGACCCGCGCCCGCAGCCGCACACTGCTGCAACTTATTGACGACACACTGGCTGAGGCGGACGAGACAACGGGCGACGAGCTCAGCGAGGCGCGCTTGCTCGCCCAGACAATGGACCGGCTCCCGGCCTACTTTCCGGTGGCGGAGGAAGTGCCTCCGACGCCCTGTCCACCCCTGTCTCGTGGCAGCATCGGGTACCCGGTCCGTGACTGAGGTTGCCGGCGCCCAGGCGGCGCACCGTTATCGCTGGCGACGGGTTGCAATTGTTCGCCGCAGCCTGCTGATCCTGTTTGTGCTGGGGCAAACGACGGTTGCCTGCTATTACCTGCTCTGGGTGTTGCCCTACCATGGCGGGACCTGGCTCGAGCTTGGCATGGTGGCGCTGTTCGCCGTCCTCTACGCCTGGATTGCGGTTGGCTTCTGGACGGCGGTATTCGGCTTTGTGTTGCGCCTTCTGGGTGGGGACCGACATGCGCTGTTACGGCGCCACAATGATGAGGCGCTGGCCGCCACGCCACTGGCGAAAACCGCGATCCTGTTGCCGATCTACCATGAGCCGGTGCACTGGACACTGAGTGGCCTCAAGGCCGTGTACCAGGACATCGAGCGCACCGGCAACATTGACCAGTTCGAGTTCTACATCCTGTCTGACAGTCGTGACCCGAATGTCTGGCTGGAGGAGCAGGCTGCCTGGCAGGCCCTGGCCAAGGAGCTGGGGGCCGACGGTCGCCTGTTTTATCGGCGTCGCCCGGTAAACCTCAACTACAAGAGCGGCAACGTAGCCGACTTTCTCCGCCGTTGGGGGCGCCGGTGCAAATACATGGTGGTGCTTGACGCCGACAGCCTGCTGAGCGGCGAGACGGTGGTGCGCATGGTCCGCCTGATGGAGCGTGAGCCGGGGGTCGGAATCCTGCAGACCAACCCGACCATTATTAACGGGCAATCCCTGTTCGCCCGCCTCCAGCAGTTCGCCAACCGGTTCTATTCCACCCTGTTTGCCACCGGGCTGGCCGCTATCCAGATGGGCGATGCCGCGTTCTGGGGCCACAACGCGATCCTCCGCATCGAACCGTTCATGAAACATTGCGGACTGCCCAAACTGCCGGGGTTCGGGATTTTTGGCGGGCCGATCATGAGCCACGACTTCGTTGAGGCCGCCTACATGGGGCGGGCCGGCTATGAAGTCTGGCTGGAGACGGGCCTTGGCAGCAGTTTTGAAGAGTCGCCGCCGACACTGGCGGACGAGTTGTCCCGCGATAACCGCTGGGCCAAGGGCAACCTCCAGCATCTCTGGGTGATGCTCCGGGAGCCCGGCCTGCGATTTGCCCACCGCATGGCCTTCCTGAACGGGATCATGGCGTATGTGGCCTCGCCGCTCTGGCTCGGCTTTCTCATTCTGACCACGGTGGAAGCCGCCCGGATGAGGCTCTCACCCATCGAATATTTTCCGGAGGGGCATCGGGGCCTGTTTCCGCTCTGGCCTGAATGGCGGCCGGAGTGGGCCCTGGGTCTGGCACTCAGCACGCTTGCCCTGCTGTTTCTACCCAAGTTCCTGGCCATCGTGGATGCCGTGGTGCATCGCTACGCCAGGGATTTCGGGGGCTTCCTGAAACTGTTTGCCAGTGTGATGCTGGAAATCGTCATCTCGGTGCTGCTGGCGCCGGTCAGAATGTGGGCCCACAGCCGTTACGTGGTCGCCGCCTTGTTGAACCTGTCACTGACCTGGGCCGGCCAGAACCGCACCGAGGAAACCACCTGGCGGGAAGCGCTGGTCACCCAATTGCCCGGGATGCTCCTGGGTGGCTTGTGGTCAGCCTTTGCGTGGAGCCTGGATACCCTGTTTTTCCTGTGGTCGCTACCCGTGGCCATACCCTTGCTGGTGGCGGCGCCGACCGCGGTTTATCTGAGCCGTACAGGACCGGGCCAATTCCTGAAAGCCCGGGGCCTGTTGAGCATACCCGAAGAGCGGGAACCGCCCATGCCGCTGCTGGACGATGCCCGGCGCTATAGGGCGATCGAAAACGGTGACCCGCTGCTCAGTCCGTTTGAACAGGCCGTGCTGGTGCCCCGGCTGAATCGGCTGCACCGGGCCCTGGCCCGGGATCACCGCCGAGGGCCGAGGAGAAAAGAGCTTCAGGCCTCTGTCGCCCGATGTCTGAGCCGTGGGCCTGGCAGTCTGACCCGCGGCGAGCTGAGTTTCCTGGCGCGCGACCGCACCTCTCTGGAAGAGCTACACATCGGGGCCTGGCGCGCACCCACCGACAGTTACTGGGGTCACTGCATCGGGCGAAAGGATGGGGCACAGGTATCTGTTGATTAACGGTAAACAGCGCCAGCAAACAGCATCCGTGAATGGTTCAGAGGAGACGACGATGATGGACAGGCGATCACTGATAAAGGCATTGGTTGCATTGATGGGGGCCGGCGCCTTGCCGCTGGCTCGTCCCGGTTTCGGCGCCAGTATCCAGCCGGTGCCGGGTACCGATCCACAGCCATTCAGCTACGCCTGGCTGAAAGGCCGGGCCCGGGCGTTGGCTGGCGAAGCCTATGTTTCCCATGAGGGTGAGTTGCCCGATGCCCTGAAAGCACTTTCATGGGACGACTACCAGGCCATCGGGTTCCGGGCGGACAAGGCCCTGTGGCGAGAGTCCGACAGCGCCTTTCAGGTTCAGCTGTTTCATCTTGGCCTGTACTTTCAGTCCCCCGTGAAGATCCACGAGGTGATTGATGGCCAGGCCAGCGAGCTTGCCTATCGCCAGGATCTGTTCCGTTACCGGGGCGAGCAGCCTCTGGGCGACCTTCCGGAAGACCTGGGTTACGCGGGCTTCCGAGTGCACTATCACAGCAACTTTGCCCTGGACCTGGCCGCGTTTCTGGGGGCCAGTTATTTCCGCGCGGTGGGATCGGAGATGCAGTACGGCATGTCGGCGCGGGGGCTTGCGATTGATACCGGTATGAATCGTGACGAGGAGTTTCCCCGGTTCTCCGAGTTCTGGCTGGAGAAGCCCGATCCGGACAGCCACCTCCTGCGGGTGTGGGCGCTTCTGGACTCACCCAGTACCACCGGCGCTTATGCCTTTGTTCTCGACCCGGGACGGAACATGGTGATGGACGTGGACGTGGCCCTGTATCCGAGAACCGACCTGCCGAGAGCGGGCATTGCACCGCTGACCAGCATGTATCAGGTGGGGGAGAACAGCCAGCGCATGGATTACGACTGGCGCCCGGAAATCCATGATTCCGATGGGCTGGCGATGCATTCCGGCAGCGGGGAATGGCTTTGGCGGCCCTTGGTGAATCCGCGGAACCTCCGGTTCAACAGCTTTCAGGATAACAACCCGAAAGGCTTTGGCCTGCTGCAGAGGGATCGTAATTTCGATCACTACCAGGATGATGGGGTGTTCTACAACCGCCGCCCGAGTGTCTGGGTGGAGCCACGCGGTGACTGGGGGCAGGGCAGTATTGATCTGGTGGAGATCCCGACCGTTGATGAGACCTTCGACAATATTGTGGCGTTCTGGCACCCGGAAAACCCCCTGCTTCCGGGCCGTGAGTACCTGTTCAGTTACCGTTTGCACTGGGGCGAGCAGCCGCCCGTGAGACCCTATGAGCTGGCCACCGTGCGGGCAACCCGTACCGGCCTTGGCGGTGTTGTTGGCCAGGAGCGAACGTATTTTTCCTGGCGCTTCGCCGTTGACTTCGCCGGCGGTGGCCTTGAAATGCTCGGCGACGACGCCGAGGTAGAACCGGTGATCAGCGTCAGCCGGGGCGAGGTTGAGATCACCTCGGCCCGGCCGTTGTCTGCCATTAACGGTTACCGGGCCATGTTCGACCTGGTGCCAGGTGATTCCGTCGAACCTATCAATATCCGGCTGTACCTCCGGCTGGGCGATGAGGCGCTCACTGAAACCTGGGTGTACCAATACACACCACCCCCTGTCGCCGATCGCAGGCTCTATTGATCGGCGGCCAACTGTTAACAATCCACCGGCTGATACAGGGTGGATTGTTGACAATATGTCCTTCAAGGCGTAAATTTCTACAAAATCTTGGTAATTTTGTCGACAAATTATGCCTGAGCTCCTGTCCTCCACTTACACCCGCGCGGATGAAGCCTTCGATTGTCTGCAAACTGCAATCGTAAAAGGGGAGCTTGCGCCCGGCGACAAGATCGGCGAGCTGGAATTGTGCTCGCGCTTTCACCTCACACGCGGCCCGCTCCGGGAAGCGCTTGGGCGGCTTGAGTCCCGGGGCTTGCTGGTACGTCGTCCCCACGCCGGGGTGAAGGTCGTGGCCGTCAGCGCCTCGGAATTGATCGAGCTCTACCGCATCCGGGAAGTCATGGAAGGGCTGGCCGCCCGTCAGGCTGCCGAGCGCATGACCGACCAGGAAATTGCGGATCTGCAGGCGACGCTGGATGCCCATGAGCGGATGATTGATGAGGCTCAGGGCCAGGCCTATTATCAGGCCGAGGGTGATTACGACTTTCATCACCGGATCGCGACCGGCAGCCGAAACACCAAACTGGCCCAGATGCTGTTGGGTGATCTTTACTACATGGTGCGGATGTACCGATACCGGTTAAGCACCTCCACCGGGCGCCCCCAGCGTGCGCTCGGAGAGCACCGGCGCATTGTCGAGGCCATTGCCCAGCGCGACGGAGAGCTCGCGGAATTTCTGATGAAAAGACACATCAACGCCGCCCGACTGAACATCGAAAAGAAGATCCGGGATGGCGAGCTAACAATCTGAAACGGGGTCTGAAAGGGGTCTGACCCCTCGGGGTCAGACCCCACCTTATCAATCAGCACCCCATCTTCATAACCAACAGAGGCCACCACCATGTCCAACAAACTCTCCGCCGGCGCCCGCTTCCGCAAGGCGCTGAAAGACAACCAGCCGCTGCAGATCGTGGGCACCATCAACGCCTACGCCGCCATGATGGCCGAAAAAGTCGGGCACCAGGCGATCTACCTGTCCGGTGGCGGCGTGGCGAACGCCTCATACGGCCTGCCGGATCTGGGCATGACGTCGATGAACGACGTGGTCGAAGACGTTCGCCGCATCACCGCCGCTACCGATGTGCCACTGCTGGTGGACATCGACACCGGCTGGGGCGGCGCGTTCAACATCGGCCGCACGATCCGCGAGATGGAACGTGCCGGTGCCGCTGCTGTCCACATTGAAGATCAGGTGGCCCAGAAGCGTTGTGGCCATCGCCCGAACAAGGAAATTGTGTCCCAGGACGAAATGGTTGACCGGATCAAGGCAGCGGTCGATGCCCGAGAGGACAAGGACTTCTTCATTATGGCCCGTACCGATGCCTTCCAGAAAGAAGGCCTGGAAGCGGCCATTGAGCGGGCCAAAGCCTGTATCGAAGCGGGTGCGGACGGCATCTTTGCCGAAGCCGTTACCGAGCTGGAGCACTACAAGGCCTTTTCCGACGCGCTGGACGTGCCCATCCTGGCCAACATCACCGAGTTTGGCGCCACACCGCTGTATAACCGGCAGGAGTTGGCGGACGCTGGTGCCGACATGGTGCTGTACCCGCTCAGCGCCTTCCGTGCCATGAACAAGGCTGCACTGACGGTGTACCAGAACATCCTGGACAAAGGCGATCAGAAGGACGTGATTGACCTGATGCAAACCCGGATGGAACTCTACGATTTTCTGAATTACCACGAATTCGAGCGCAAGCTGGACCAGTTGTTCCAGCAGAGCAAAGGTTAACGAGGCTTGTTGGATTACGGCTTCGCCTAATCCAACAAGAACCAGACCGGAACCCTGGCAACGAACACGTAGGTCGGATTAGCCAACGGCGTAATCCGACAACCCAGACCAGAGAATGAGGGGGAAACAACAATGGCTGAAGCAAAACAACTAGGCGGCGCGGGCCTTCGGGGCCAGGTCGCGGGTGAAACCGCCCTGTGTACCGTTGGTCAGAGTGGCGCTGGACTGACCTATCGTGGCTATGAAATCGCGGACCTGGCGGAGAAGGCGCAGTTTGAGGAAATCGCCTACCTGCTGCTGCGTGGCAAACTGCCGAACCGCCAGGAACTGGATGGCTACAAGAAAAAGCTCCAGAGCCTGCGGGGCTTGCCCGCTGCCCTGAAGTCGGTGCTGGAACAGATTCCCAAAGACGCCCACCCGATGGATGTGATGCGCACCGGCTGCTCCATGCTGGGTAACCTGGAAACCGAGCAGGACTTCAGCGAGCAGGATGACAAGATCGACCGCATGCTGGCGATTTTCCCGTCCATTATTACCTACTGGTACCGCTTCGCCCACGAAGGCGTACGCATTGAAACCGACAGCGACGTGGATTCCATTGGCGGCCATTTCCTGGAACTGCTCCACGGCAAGAAGCCCAGCGAACTCCATGAAAAAGTCATGAACGTGTCTCTGATTCTTTATGCCGAGCATGAATTTAACGCCTCGACGTTTACCGCCCGGGTGTGTGCGTCGACCTTGTCCGACATCCACAGCTGCGTTACCGGTGCCATCGGCACACTGCGTGGACCGTTGCACGGGGGCGCCAACGAAGCCGCCATGGCACTGATCCAGAAGTTCAAGACTCCGGACGAGGCAGAAAAAGGCCTGTTGGGCATGCTGGAGCGCAAGGAAAAGATCATGGGCTTTGGCCACGCGATCTACAAGGATTCAGACCCGCGCAACGCGATCATCAAGCAGTGGTCCAAGAAGCTGGCAGAGGAAGTGGGCGATACCGTGCTGTACCCGGTATCCGAGCGCTGCGAGGCCGTGATGTGGCGCGAGAAAAAGCTGTTCTGTAACGCCGACTTCTTCCACGCCTCGGCTTATCACTTCATGGGCATCCCGACCGAGCTGTTCACCCCGATCTTCGTGATGTCCCGGGTATCCGGCTGGACCGCTCACGTGAAAGAGCAGCGCGAGAAAAACCGCATCATTCGCCCGAGCGCCG
This sequence comes from uncultured Marinobacter sp., assembly GCF_946886895.1. Next base: position 31,351 of record NZ_CAMPJO010000014.1, read on the forward strand.
ATTACACCGGCCCGGCGGATGCCAAGTGGGTGCCGATTGAGGAGCGGCCATGAACACCAACTACCGCAAACCCCTCCCCGGCACCGACCTGGACTATTTCGATACGCGCCAGGCCGTGGAAGACATCCAGGCCGGCGCCTATGACAAACTTCCGTATACCTCCAAAATCCTGGCGGAACAACTGGTGCGCCGTTGCGATCCGGCGGCGTTGACGGATTCCCTGAAACAGCTGGTCGAGCGCAAGCGGGATCTGGATTTCCCCTGGTATCCCGCGCGAGTGGTTTGCCACGACATCCTTGGCCAGACCGCTCTGGTGGATCTGGCCGGCCTGCGCGATGCCATCAAGGAGAAGGGCGGTGACCCGGCCAAGGTTAACCCGGTGGTGCCCACGCAGCTGATCGTGGATCACTCCCTGGCGGTGGAACACGCGGGCTTCGAACAGGACGCTTTCGAAAAGAACCGGCAGATCGAAGATCGCCGCAACGACGACCGTTTTCACTTCATCAACTGGACCAAGACTGCGTTCGAGAACGTGGATGTGATTCCGCCCGGCAACGGCATCATGCATCAGATCAACCTGGAGAAGATGTCGCCGGTGGTTCAGGCTCGCGATGGCGTAGCTTACCCGGATACCTGTGTTGGCACCGACAGCCACACCCCGATGGTGGATGCCCTGGGCGTCATTTCGGTCGGCGTTGGCGGCCTGGAAGCCGAGAGCGTGATGCTTGGCCGTGCCTCCATGATGCGGTTGCCGGATATCGTTGGTGTGGAGCTGACCGGAAAAATTCAGCCCGGCATCACCAGTACAGACATGGTACTGGCGATCACCGAATTCCTGCGTAAAGAGCGCGTGGTGGGTGCCTACCTGGAATTTTATGGCGAAGGCGCTGACAGCCTCACCGTCGGTGACCGGGCCACTATCTCCAACATGACTCCGGAATACGGGGCCACCGCGGCGATGTTCTACATTGACGGCCAGACCATCGATTACCTGAAGCTGACCGGTCGTGAAGACGAGCAGGTTGCCCTGGTCGAGACGTTTGCCAAAGAGACCGGCTTGTGGGCGGACAGCATGAAGAACGCCGAATACGAGCGTGTGCTGACGTTTGACCTGTCGAAGGTCACCCGTACCCTGGCTGGCCCCTCCAATCCTCACGCCCATCTGCCCACCTCCGAGCTTGCCGAGCGTGGTATCGCTGGCAAATGGGAGAAGGAAGAGGGCAGGATGCCCGATGGCGCCTGCATTATCGCCGCCATCACCAGCTGCACCAACACCAGTAACCCTCGTAACATGGTGGCCGCCGGCCTGATCGCCCGCAACGCCAACAAACTGGGCCTGACCCGCAAGCCCTGGGTGAAAACCTCCCTGGCGCCGGGCTCCAAAACGGTCAAGATGTATCTGGAAGAAGCCAAACTGCTACCCGAGCTGGAAACCCTGGGATTTGGCGTGGTGGCTTTTGCCTGCACTACCTGTAACGGCATGAGCGGCGCTCTGGACCCGAAAATCCAGCAGGAAATCATCGACCGGGACCTGTACTCAACGGCGGTGCTGTCCGGCAACCGTAACTTTGACGGCCGGATTCACCCCTACGCCAAGCAGGCGTTCCTGGCGTCTCCGCCGCTGGTCGTCGCCTATGCCATTGCCGGCACCATCCGCTTCGACATCGAGAAGGACACCCTGGGCCATGACCAGAACGGCAACCCCATCACTCTGAAGGACATCTGGCCGGACGATGCGGAGATCGATGCCATCGTGAAATCCAGCGTCAAGCCGGAACAGTTCCGCAGTACCTATATTCCGATGTTCGACATCACCCGGGATGCGCAGGCCAACACCAACCCGAACTATGACTGGCGGCCCCAGAGCACCTACATTCGTCGCCCGCCCTACTGGGAAGGTGGCATGGTGGGGGAGAAAACCCTCAAGGGCATGCGCCCGCTGGCGGTGCTGCCGGATAACATCACCACCGACCATCTGTCGCCGTCCAACGCCATTCTGATGGACAGCGCTGCGGGTGAATACCTGCACAAGATGGGCGTGCCGGAGGAGGACTTTAACTCCTACGCCACCCATCGGGGTGATCACCTGACCGCGCAACGGGCCACCTTCGCCAACCCGAAACTGTTCAACGAAATGGTCCGGGACGAAAACGGCAAGGTGAAACAGGGTTCGCTGGCGCGGATCGAGCCGGAAGGCAAGGTCACTCGCATGTGGGAAGCCATTGAAACCTATATGGAACGCAAACAGCCGCTGATCATCATCGCCGGCGCGGACTACGGCCAGGGTTCCTCCCGTGACTGGGCCGCCAAAGGCGTGGCGCTGGCAGGCGTGGAGGCGATTGTGGCGGAAGGCTTTGAACGCATTCACCGTACCAACCTGGTGGGCATGGGCGTGATGCCGTTGCAATTCGAGGAAGGCACCACCCGCCAAACCCTGGGTATCGACGGCACCGAAACCTACGACGTGGAGGGCGCCGCAGCGCCTCGCGCCGAGCTGACGCTGGTCATCCACCGCAAGAACGGCAACACCGAACGCGTGCCCGTGATCTGCAGACTGGATACCGCCGAAGAAGTGTCTATTTACAGTGCTGGCGGTGTGTTGCAACGGTTTGCGGAGGATTTCCTGCAGTCTGAGAGTGCTGCTTGAAGGTGGGGTCTGACCCCTCGGGGTCAGGGTCTGACCCCTCGGGGTCAGACCCCACCTTCAAGCCCCCATTTCCACTGTCAAAAAAGACCAAAACCATGCCCAACGCCCCGCAAATCAAAATCCCCGCCACCTATATGCGTGGCGGCACATCAAAAGGCGTTTTTTTCCGCCTGAAGGATCTGCCGGAAGCCTGCCAGGTCCCGGGCGAAGCCCGGGATAACCTCCTGCTGCGCGTCATCGGTAGCCCGGACCCCTACCAGAAGCAGATCGACGGCATGGGCGGCGCCACCTCCAGCACCAGCAAAACCGTGATCCTGGCCGAGCCCACCCAGCCGGATCACGACGTCGACTACCTGTTTGGTCAGGTTTCCATCGACAAGCCGTTTGTGGACTGGAGCGGTAACTGCGGCAACCTGACGGCAGCGGTCGGTGCTTTCGCCATCCACAGTGGCTTCGTGGCCAAAGACCGGATTCCGGAAAATGGAACCTGCACCGTCCGTATCTGGCAGGCCAACATCCGCAAAACCATCGTCGCCCATGTGCCCATCACCCACGGTGAAGTACAGGAGACCGGTGATTTCGAGTTGGACGGCGTCACGTTTCCGGCGGCCGAAGTGCAGGTGGAATTCATGGACCCGGCCGACGGCGAAGGTTCCATGTTCCCCACCGGCAACCTGGTGGACGATCTGGATGTGCCCGGCGTCGGCACCCTGAAAGTCACCCTGATCAACGCCGGCATTCCTACCATCTTCGTGAACGCCGAGGATATCGGATACAAGGGCACCGAGCTGCAGGATGACATCAACAGCGATCCGAAAGCCCTGGCCACGTTCGAAACCATCCGGGCCCATGGTGCGGTAAAAATGGGCCTGATCCAGACCATCGAAGAAGCCGCCAACCGCCAGCACACCCCGAAAGTGGCCTTCGTGGCTAACCCCTCTGACTACGTGTCCTCGAGCGGCAAACACATCGGAGCCGGGGATGTGGACGTTCTGGTCCGGGCCCTGTCCATGGGCAAACTGCACCACGCCATGATGGGCACTGCCGCGGTAGCTATTGCCACGGCATCGGCTGTTCCGGGAACCCTCGTGAATCTGGCTGCCGGCGGCGGTGACCGTACGCATGTCACCTTCGGCCATCCATCCGGTACCCTGCGTGTGGGTGCGGAAGCCAGAGAGGTCAACGGCCGGTGGACCGCCACCAAAGCCATTATGAGCCGCAGCGCGCGGATTCTGATGGAAGGTTGGGTGAGGGTGCCTGGCGACGTATTCTGACAGTCGCGTAGCGGACCTGCGTTAACAAGCCGGGGCGCCCCGGCTTTGCCTTGCCGAAGGAAATTCACTTTCCTGACCTCGCTTCACCAAGCCAAATACCCCATCAATTGTTTACTGTAAGAAAACATACTGGTAAACTTTTGATATGTACTCACTGAAATACAAAAAATCCGCATTGAAAGCGCTGAAGAAAATTCCCAAGCCAATAGCAGAGCGGCTAATGTCGGAACTCGAGACGATTGCTTTGGATCCAGACAACTATCATGGTGACTGGAAGCCAATGAAAGGAAAGCCCTATTGGCGACTGCGTCAGGGTGGGTACAGAGCGATTTGCGGTTTTGACAAGGGTGAGTTGGTTTTACTGGTATTGAAGGTTGGTGCCAGAGGAGATGTCTACAAATGAGCGTGCAGATTATTGAAAAATCAGGAAAACCGGAATACGCGGTCATTCCTTATGCTGAGTATCGGGCCTTGGTGGAAATGGCTCGGGAAGCAGGTGATATTCAGGACGCCGATGCCGCGATGATGGAACTTTTAGTAGGAGAAGACGAAAGCATTCCTTCTGCTATCGCTAAGCGTCTGGTGTCTGGAGATGAACATCCGCTGAAGATCTGGAGAGAATATCGCGGCTACACACAGGAGTCTCTCGGCAAGGAAGCCGGTATCGGCAAATCTTATGTCTCACAAATTGAGGCCGGGGCTAAAATAGGCTCAACGAAAGTTCTCGGAGCACTTGCGAAAGCGTTACAGGTGGAAATAGACGATTTACTGAAATAGCAGTATTTGGCCCAGCAGAGCTGAGAAACCAGATCATGCTTTTCCATAGACCGCCACCAAAGCCATTATGAGCCGCAGCGCGCGGATTCTGATGGAAGGTTGGGTGAGGGTGCCTGGCGACAGCGCCTGACGGAATCTATAGTGGGGGCAAGGAGGCCCCATTATGTCAGCCACATTTGATCTCAACGAACGCCCGGATTACGACGATGTCCTGCAGAAAATCGCGGACTACGTCCTCACCTATGAAATCACCAATGACGAAGCCTGGAACACAGCCCGCTATTGCCTGATGGACACCCTTGGCTGCGGCTTGCTGGCCCTGCGCTTCCCGGAATGCACCAAGCACCTTGGCCCGATCGTTGAGGGCACGGTTGTTCCTCATGGCGCACGGGTGCCGGGAACGCCATACCGGCTCGATCCGGTTAAAGCCGCCTGGGATATCGGTTGCATCATCCGTTGGCTGGATTACAACGACACCTGGCTGGCGGCCGAGTGGGGGCACCCCTCCGATAATCTCGGTGCGATACTGGCCGTTGCCGATCATCTCTCCCAGAAACGCGTCGCCGAGGGCAAACCAGCGCTCACCATGCGGGACGTTCTGGAAGCGATGATCATGGCCCATGAAATCCAGGGTGTGCTGGCGCTGGAGAATTCGTTCAATCGGGTCGGGCTGGATCACGTGGTGTTGGTGAAAGTGGCGTCGACGGCGGTGACAGCCAGGCTGATGGGCGCCAGTCGCGAGCAACTGCTCTCAGCGCTGTCCCATGCCTGGGTAGACGGGCAATCCCTCAGAACCTACCGCCACGCACCCAATGCCGGCTCCCGAAAATCCTGGGCGGCGGGCGATGCCACCTCCCGGGCGGTGAGGCTGGCAGACATCGCGATGCGTGGTGAGATGGGCATCCCCGGGGTGCTGACCGCACCGCAGTGGGGTTTCTATGACGTTCTGTTCAGCAAAACCAATAAGGACCAGAAGCTCAAACCCGAGGATAAACGGCAGTTCTCCATCTCGCAGGAGTTTGGCTCTTACGTGATGGAAAATATCCTGTTCAAGATTTCCTTCCCGGCTGAATTCCACGCCCAGACGGCGGCTGAAGCGGCGGTCACCTTGCATCCAGAAGTGAAAGACCGGCTGAACGATATAAAGAAAATTGTGATCACTACCCACGAATCCGCAATACGCATCATTTCCAAAGTCGGCAAACTGGCCAACGCCGCAGACCGGGATCACTGTCTGCAATACATGACCGCCGTGCCACTGGCGTTCGGCAACCTCACGGCAGATCACTATGAGGATAGCTTTCACCAGGCCAACCCAGTGATCGACGAACTGCGGGAAAAAATGGAAGTGGTGGAGGATGAACGGTATACCCGGGAGTATCTCGAGCCTGACAAGCGCTCTATTGCCAATGCGGTGCAGATATTCTTTACGGATGGATCAAGCACCGATCAGGTGGCCGTGGAGTACCCCATTGGTCATCGAAGGCGCCGCAGCGAGGGCATGCCGCAATTGGAAGACAAGTTCCGGGCGAATCTGGCGACACGGTTTCCGGGATCGCGCTGCGACGGGATAATGAGCCTGTGTTCGGACCAGGCGATCCTTGAAAACACCCCGGTCCATGAGTTCTCAGCGCTCTTTGCTACCGGAACCGGATGATCACTTCCGGCCCGGCGTCAGAGGCTTCACATTGCTCGGGGGTGGCATTGGCTCACTGGATTGCCTGCGATCTTCCGGAAAAACATGGGCAAGGCGGGCGTCAATGCGCTCAAGCGCCTCGGCGATCCTCGACAGCGAACTGGCGGCTCCTTGCCATTCAGGTATTCCCGTCGCGGCCGGCGTGGCAGGTGGGCGCTCGGCTTTTTTCCTGGGAGCGGGTTTTGTGGCCGTAACCGGAGCATCTTCGCCTAGAAGGTCCTTGCGTATACTCTGAAGGTCGTGGGGATCGATAAAGGGACGATCCTCTGAGTAGGCGCACATCATCATGCCGTCACACAGCTTGTTGATCAGCCGTGGAATGCCCTTGCTCAGTTTGTGAATTTCCCGAACGGTGTCTTCGTCGAAGAGTTTGTTTCCCCCATGCCCGGAGACCAGCAGGCGGTAGTCGATATACTCCGCAGTCTCGGCGTTGGTCAGGCCTTCCAGGTGGAAAAACAGCTTAACGCGTTGAGATAACTGGGGGATGGCGGTAACGGCCTTTTTCAGTTCGGGCTGGCCCAGCAGGATAACCCGCATGGATGGCCCCCCCATGCTTTCCATGCCGGTTAACATCCGGATGTCTTCAAGGTTTTCCCGCGTCAGATTTTGCGCCTCATCAATGGCGAGCACCACGGGCGTCCCTTCCGCAGCCATTCTTTCCAGGTAGTCGGTAATCTGGAACAGCATGGCGACCTTGCTTTCGTCCTCAACCTTGAGCCCGGATTTGCGCAAAATCAATCCGAACAGATCTTTCGATTCCAGGTTGGTGTAGGAGATATTGAGTAGCTTGAGATTGCCTTCCAGGTTACGAATGGTTTTCTTGAGCAGCGTGGTTTTCCCGGAGCCGATTTCCCCGCTGATGACCACGAATCCCTCGGAACTCCAGATTGCCGATGACATATACACATAGGCCCGGGAGTGCTGCTGACTCATATAAATAAAGTCGTCTTCCGGTGTAATGCGGAAGGGGTGTCTGTGGAGACCGAAGAATTCAAGGTACATAAGTCTTTCCTGTCTCTGTATCAGGCCATGCGAATCATCTGGCTGCTACGCAAGAGCGTTTTGTCGGGCTCATAGGCGTTATAGCTGTCGCTGACGGTGCCAAAGCGGAAGTCCTGGAGAAGTTGCTCCAGGCGGCCGTAGCACTGGTCCAGGTTGGTGTAGTGACGGAAGCGGGAAAACCAGCTTGCGTTGTTATAGCGTGGCTGGTCCGGATCGATTTCCCATGGGTGCAGGTAAAACATCTGGGGTTTTTCCCCGAATCCGGAGGCGTTCCGGAAAAGGTAACGGAACAGGGGATAGGGGAATTGGCGGAAATAACCACCGCCGGCCGCCGGAATGGCCAGGCCCATGACCCGGGCCGTGGTGAGCGGAAACTCCCGGATGATATTGCCTTTGTCGGTTTCGATGGAATAGGGCGCCGTGGGTGAATCCGGGATGCCGTAACGGTCGTGCCGCACGGGGAAGATGCTCGAATCCCAGGTAAATCCGGCCTCACTGAGGATATCCAGTGCCCAAAGCGATTCCCGTGTGATGGAGTAGCTGGCTGCCCGGTAGCCCACAACGGCCTGGCCGATAATGTCTTCGAGGATTTTCCGGGATTTGGTGGTTTCTTCCCGAAAAACCTCAGGAGTCTGGTTGTAGATCAACTGATGACTGTAACCATGGGAAGCAATCTCGTGGCCCTGCTCCGAGAGTTTGCGGATCAGCGCGGGAAACCGCTCGGCGACCCACCCGAGTACAAAAAACGTCGCCTTGACATCGTGCTTCTTAAACAGTTCAAGCAGTCTGTCTGTGTTCTGCTCCACACGGGAAGGCAGCGTGTCCCATTGATCGGGCCGAATGACGTTGGCGAGTGCTGCTACGTGGAAATAGTCTTCCACGTCAATGCTCATGGCGTGAAGCGGGGCGTTTGTCTCTGCCGAAAATCTGGCAGGCAGGGTGCTGACTCCTTCAGATCCGGACTGCTCTGGGCTGACCATGGGTACTCCTTCCCGGGAAATGCCTGTTGGATGATTTTCGCGCAGCCAATGAATAAATACAATTACCTGAAAACATAAAGTGACACTGAAACATAAAACAATGTAAAACTATGTTACACAAAGATACAATTCGATTGAGATTGACAAGTGCTCAGCGCAGAATGGGCATAGATAAAAAGGATCCGGCGGGCAGGAACGGTGTGCCGGAAATATTTGAAGTTGGTCTGTCGCTGGTTGTCCAGCAGACGACAAGGAAGTTCGGCGTGTCGTATATACGTTTCCGAAAACACTACCTTCATATTCCGTATCTGGTGCTCGCGGTACTGGAATTCGGGTTGCTGTTTACTATTTTTTCCCTCCTGACGTTTCTGTTCGCCTTTATTGGCCTGGACCATGCGCCCGTCCAGACCGATGTGTTGTCCGCATTGCTGTTTGCCCTGGTCCTCAACTGCGGCACGCTGGCGATGGGTGGTTACCTGGCCGTTGTTCACGAGTCCCTTTCATCGCTGTTCTTCCGGGTACTGGTGGCTTACTGCTTTGTGGGTGGGATCGGGCTCAGCGTTCTGTACGTGGTGATGCCTTCGGCCGACCCTGGCAGTACCAATCTGTTCTGGGCGGTCATGCTGGCATCGCTCGCGGTGATTCTGCTTAGACTGGTTTTCCTGAGAATTGTAGATTCCGAACAGTTGGTCCGGCGGGTGGTGATCCTGGGGGCCGGTGACTTTGCGGCGTCACTGCTCGATGAATACCAGCGAAACATGCGGGCCCTGGGCATTCGTGTTATTGGCTGCATTTCGGACAATACCCGTTGTTCGGTAACGGACGATCATTTGCTGCCGACACCTTATGACCTCTATAAGTTCTGTCGCCAGAACAAGGTGTCGGAAATTGTCGTGGCCCAGCAGGAACGGCGCCGGTCCGAGGGAAGCTGGTTGCCGGTGCCGGAATTGATGGAGTGCAAACTGCGCGGCATTGCCGTAACCAACGGTATTGATTTTTATGAGCGTGAGCTGAAAAAGGCCAAGCTCGACATGGTGCATCCCTCCTGGATTGTGTTTTCGGATGGATTCAAGGCGTCGAAAAGCCGTGATTTTGCGAAGCGCTCCCTGGATCTGCTGATCAGTCTTTCGCTGCTGGTTCTCATGCTGCCGTTTATTCTCCTGACCGCACTGGCGGTTTTCCTGGAAACGGGGCGCCCGGTGCTATACAGCCAGAAACGGGTAGGGATGCTGGGCAGGGAGTTCCGTATCTTCAAGTTCCGGAGCATGAGGCAGGATGCCGAGAAGGATGGCAAGGCACGCTGGGCATCGGCAAACGACAATCGAATAACCCGGGTGGGCGCCTTCATCCGCAATACCCGGCTGGACGAATTGCCACAGATCTACAACGTCATCAGGGGTGAGATGAGTATCGTCGGTCCGCGCCCTGAGCGCCCGGAGTTTGTCTCGGAACTGAAGGAAAAAATCCCTTTCTATGACACCCGCCATTACGTGAAGCCTGGATTAATGGGCTGGGCACAACTTAAATATCCTTATGGCGCCTCGGTTGAGGATGCCAGGGGAAAGCTTGAATACGATCTTTATTATTCCAAGAATCACAGCCTGGTCATGGATCTGCTGATCATGATTCAAACTGTGGAAGTCATACTTCTCGGAAAAGGTGTGCGCTAGTCCGCGTGTCAGCGCATGGTCACAAGAGGTGGAGGTTGCCAATGGGAATGTTCAGAAAACTGGGTGGCGGTCTGGGTGTTGTTCTGCTGCTGCTCTCGGGGTGCTCCGGTCTGCCGTCGTCCAGTGAAATGCCGCAGGTTTCCGAGCTGAAGCCAGAGCCCTATGAAATCGGCATTGGCGACACCGTGTCCATTCATGTTTGGCGCAATCCGGAGCTGACGCAAACGATAGTGGTTCGGCCGGATGGCTACGTTTCCATGCCCCTGATCGGTGACGTGCTGGCCGAAGGCAAGGAGCCAGAGAGCCTTGCCTCAGAGGTTCGTAACGGCCTTGAGAAATTTATCCGGAACCCGGAAGTGACTGTTCTGGTGGTGGATCCCACCAGTAAGGAATATCGGAACCGGGTGCGCATAACCGGACAGGTCGCCGCGCCGCAATCGATCGCATTCCAGCCCGGAATGACGGTTCTGGACCTGGTGCTTTTGGCTGGCGGGACAACGGACTTCGCCGCGGACGACCGGGCGGTGCTGCGCCGTGAGATCGACGGCCAGTACCAGAGTTACTCCCTGGACCTCGAAGCGATTCTGACCGATGGAAACATGCAAGCCAACCACATGCTGCAGCCGGGTGATGTGATCAGTGTTCCCCGCAAGCAGATCTTCAGGGGCGAATTGTAATGGACCTCCAGTTCATCCTCGAAACGTTGCGTGCGATAAAGCTAGAGCTTTACCGGTATCGCGTGGCAGCGGCTGTCGTCTTCATGGCGGTGACTGCGGGGGTGCTGACGTGGGGTTATGTAACACCGAAGAGTTATACGTCGAGGGCCGTGTTGTACGCAGACCAGTCCAATATCCTTGGTCCCCTCTTGAGGGGGCAGGCGGAAGTAACCGAGATAGACCGGGTCAATGAGGCAAGAGAGCTTGTTGAGAGCCGGTCCTTCCTGGAGAGCGTGGCGCTGAACTCGGGGCTGATAACGGCGAGTCAGCCCGAAAAGGCTAAAACGGTGGTCATCGGTCGGTTCAAAGAGCGGCTCAGGCTCCGGGTTTCCAATCGCAATTTTCTGGAACTGGCCTATACCAGCGATGACCCTAACCGGTCCTTCAGGGTGTTGAGTGCCGTGCTGGATCATTTCATTGAGCGCACAGTCCAGAAAAAGCAATCGGAGAGCCGGGCGGCCTTCGAGTTTATCGATTCACAGGTCAAAACCTACCAGCGACAGCTGGAAGACGCCGAGCAGAAGCTGAAAGAGTTCAAGTCCGAGAATCAGGATGGTACGGAGAATAACGTTCGTGCCCGGATTGAAACCCTGCGGGCTGATATCGAGAACCTGAAGCTTGAGATCCAGCAGTCCGAGTCGGAAGTTCGCCTGACCCGCGATCAGCTGTCTCGGGAAGATCCGGTGCGGCGAGTAACGATCGATCCGGGACGTTCGGCAGCCGAGCGACGGCTTGCCGCGTTGCGTCAGCAGATGGATGAGCTCCTGCTCAGCTACCACGAGCGCCACCCGGATATTGTCACCCTGAAAGCCCAGATTGCCGACCTTCAGGACCAGATCGCCAACGAAGGCGACGAGGCCCGGGAAGGCACGGTGACCCAGGTGCTGGAAAACCCGGTCTACGAAAGCCTCAAACTTCAACTGGCGGAGCGCACCACCAGCCTCGCTGTACAGAGAAACCGGCTGGCCTCTCTGGAAAAGTTATTGGAAGAAGCGTTCCTGCGCTCCGAGCGAGTGGCGGAGAACCAGGCGAGGCTATCGGAGTTGACCCGGGATTACGACGTAACCCGAAACGTATACGAGGACATGCTTCAGCGTCGTGAGCGGGCCCGCTTATCGATGACACTGGATGTTCAGGGGGAAGGCGTCAGCTACAAGATTCAGGAGCCTGCATCCTACCCGACCCATTGGGACGGGCTGCAACTGTATCAGGTTGGCCTGGCGGGGCCGTTCCTCGGGAGCGGCATGGTGCTTGGCTTGCTGACGCTGCTGGTCATGTTTGACCAGCGGGTCCGCTCTCCCCGAACACTGAACCTGGCGCTTCCGGAAACCATTCCGCTACTGACTTCGGTACCGCATTACCGGAGCACCTGGAAGGAGCGTCTGCTCCGGAAAGACGTGCTCGGGCTCCTGTTCGTTTTAGGCCTGTTTATGATGGTCTACCTGGGGGTTCTGGTGTTCAGTGTTATGGGCATTACTCCGGAGCGGGTTATTGAAAAGCTCTTTGAACTGGTGGGTGCAGGGGCGAGTGATGGACGATAACAAGCTCTACAATGCGCTGCTGAAAAGCCAGCGGGAGCATCGCCAGGGGCCGACGCCAGGGGAAGCGCGCGCCGAAGATAATTTTACCAGGGAGCGGCCGTTTGCCGGTGCCAAGCGCGCCGAGCCAAACTGGATTCCTGTGGGAGTGGAAGACGAGGGCTACCCACCAACGGTTTACGACCCATCGGTGTCGCTGGCGTTTATCGGTAACCCGAAGCCCTGGAGCAAGGAACAGCTTCGGGAACGCAAAATCATCTACCCCGGGATGGCCGACAAGTCCGTGATGGATGCTTACCGGGAGCTCCGCATCCAGTTGCGGGACCGGGCGCTTAACGCCAGTTTCACGGTCCTGTACTCCAGCCTCGCGCTCAGGGACTCGACAGTGACGACGGCATTCAATCTGGCGGCTGCATTTGCACTGGATGCCGGTACCTCGGCGCTATTGGTTGACTGTGATCCTTATGCCAGAGGCCTGGCATCCCTGGTGTCCACACCCATGGCGTATGGTGTGACGGACTACGTGGCCGACACCAGCCTGCCGCTCGGCAAGATTCTGTACCCGAGCGGGGTTGACCGGCTAAGTGTGATCCCTGCCGGCACCCAGGCGTCATCTGCGGTTGAACTTTTTTCTTCGGTTCGGATGAAAAACCTGATACTGGAACTGCAGAACCGATACCCCGATCGGTGCATCATCCTGAACGCACCGCCATTCAGGGACAGCACGGAGGCACGGATTCTGGAGCGATTCGCAGACCAGGTGGTGTTCGGTGTGCCTTTTGGTCGGGTGACTGAAGAGGAAATCGTGGATTCGGTGGAGTCGCTGGGCTCAGACAAGTTTGCCGGCCTGGTCTTTCAGGAGTGATGCCATGAAACCGCTTCGTCGCTGCGCCAGTGTTGCTTCGGTGGCTCCGGTTGTCTCTGTGGCACTGCTCATGGTCGGGCAGACGGCTCGCGGCCAGGGTGTTGAGGAGGCACTTGATCTGGCAACCGGCAGCGCGTCGGTGTTTACCGCACTGAACCACAACCGGGTGGATCTGGGTGACCGGACCGAGTCTACAACAGAGCCCTCCGTGGGCCTGGCGGGCACGCTGGCGGGCGACTTCAACAGCGGCCCGAACTCGTTGTTACTGGATTACTCCGGCACCGTGGAAACCCGTCGGGAGGAAAGCGCAAACCAGACGACGGACAGCAGCTGGTTTAGCGGAGCGTCCCGCTTCAATCATGTCGGGCCGGGTAACCGTTATGATTTCGGTCTCGGGCATACGGTCAGATCGGTGCGGAACGACACGGGGTTTGTGACCAACCTGTCGAGCTACGATACCCAGAACGTGATCAACGCCGGCGCGGGCGTCCGGTTCTTTCCGGGCGACCTGAGCACACTGAGGATCTCCGCCGATGCCTCGAAAGGGTTCGGGGAGGGGGATCTGGGCGACACGACTTCCTACCTTGCCAAAGCAGAGCTTGAGCGGCGTTTGAGTAACCGCTCGTTTGCCATCCTGACCGGCAGCCGTAGCTGGGCGGATGAAGAGAACCTGGACCTGATCATTGACAGCGCGCAGCTGGGTTACCTGATCAACCTGGACTCCGGTACCTTCAGCATCGGGGCCGGTGTCAGCGAAGCGGAATCGGAATTCCCAAACGGTGCCGTTACCAACAGTGATGCCGTGATTGGCTATCTCAACCGAACGTGGATCGCCGACCAGTGGACGATGTCCGTCAGCTACGACCGAAGCCTGTCAGACAGCGCGATTGACCAGGTTGTCGACGTGCCCCGTTTCGGGGGACCCGCGGAATTGAATGTGCGGCTTAATGACCTGTCGGTGACCGATGCCGTTGATCTTCGGTACACCTCGCGCCAACTGTGTGATGTGTGCAATTTTGGCCTGTTGCTGGGCGGCGAGGCCAGAAAATCGGAGTTTTCCGGGCAGACCACCCACGAACTCCGGGGTGGTCTGGATCTGGGTTTCCAGTTGACCTCGTTGCAACGCCTGGAGTTCTCCTATTTGTGGCAGGGTGAAACCAATGAAGACGCCGGGGTTATTCTCGAACAGGTCCACCGGTTTGATACGCGCTGGAGCCGTCAACTCGCCGAGGAAACCACGTTCGGGGTTGAGTTTGACCAGGTGTATCTTCGCAGCCGGCTCGATCGGGCCGACGAAGAAGAATTCGTCCTGAGGCTGGTTCTGACCCACGGCTTTTCGATGATGAGTGGGCGCTAGCCTTTACCACAGCCGCATCTTCAGGAATGGATTCATGTTCGACAATCGAAGGGATATCCGGCTTCCAAAGGATTCGACGCCCCAACTGATTGTGGTTGTCGACGCGGAAGAAGAATTCGACTGGCAGGCGGAGCCAGATGCAACGGCTAACCTGGTGACGTCCATGGCACACATCGGTCGCGTTCAGGGTATTTTTGACGAGTACGGAATCCGACCGTGCTATGTTATCGATTACCCGGTCGCCAGCCAGCCCGAGGGTTATGAGCCGTTGCTGGAAATTTTCCGGCAGGGCCGGTGCGAGATAGGCGCCCAGTTGCATCCCTGGGTCAACCCGCCGCAGGACGAGGTTCTCACCCGTTCGAACATGTACCCGGGTAATTTGCCTGAATCTCTTGAGCGCCAAAAGCTGATCTGCCTCCGGGATGCCATTTCAAAGCAGTTCGGATCTCGCCCTATTGCCTATAAGGCCGGCCGCTATGGTTTCGGAGACAATACCGCGCGGATTCTGTCAGAGCTCGGCTTTACCATCGACCTGTCGGTCTGCCCGCCAATGGACGCCAGTGACGAAGGTGGGCCAGACTACAGTCACTTCGAGGCCTGCCCATTCTGGTTTGGCGACGGTGCCCACAGAATCCTTGAAATCCCCTGCACGGGTGGATTTGTCGGCTGGGCTGGCAGGCTTTCACGGCCCCTTTTCAACAGCGCCTGGGCGCTCAGACGGTTCCGGGTACTGGGGATACTTGCCCGACTGCGGGCGGTGGACCGGCTGATGCTATCACCGGAAGGTTATTCTTCCGAGGAACATATTCGGCTGACCAGAGCGCTGTTCGACCGCGGGATCAGAACCTTTACCTGGAGTTTTCACAGCCCCAGCGTTGTGCCTGGCAATACCACCTATGTTGAAACCGAGGCCCAACTGCAGGTTTTTCTTGACCGTTTCCGCCGGTTTTTTGATTTCTTCTTTAATGAACTTGGTGGCCAGGCGTCTACGCCGTCGCTATTGCGTAAGCAGTTGGAGGCAATGGAGTGACACCCTGTGGGCATGAGTTCAAGGTTACCCAGGGCCCGGTCGGAAATGTCGGGGATCTGGCCCGGCAATGGCAGGGGCTGGAGCAGCACGCCCATCCGTCGGTGTTCCTGAGCTGGATGTGGATCGGGCACTGGCTGGCCACCTATCGGCCCGATGCCGACGTTATCCGTGTATTCCGGGATACCGAACTTGTTGGCCTCGGGCTCGTGGTGCTGCGCTGTGAGCGGCGTCATGGATTCGTCCGCTCAAGGAGTCTGAGGCTGCACCAGACTGGCAGGCCAGGGGAGGATCAGGTATGGATCGAGTACAACGGGTTTCTGGTACGTGCCGGCCTGGAGGATGATGTGATAAGTGCGATAGCGGCTCACCTCGGCAGCAACAACGGGTGGGATGAGCTGGTGCTCAGTGGCGTGAATCCGGCGCAGGTGAGGCAGTACGCCAGTGCGACCGGGCTGATGACACACCTGCGTTGGGAGGCGCCTTGTTACGGCGTTGATCTCGAGCGTATCCGGATGGATGGAACAGCTTATCTGGACAGTTTGTCCCGAAACACTCGGCATCAGATAGCGCGGTCGCTGAGGCTTTACCAGGATAATGGCGGCCTGTCTCTACACCGGCCTGCAGGTGTTGAGGAAGCGGTGGCGCTGTTCGATGCGATTGGTCCCCAGCACATCGAGCGCTGGGGTGATCACAAGCAAGGCAGTGGTTTCCAGAATCCTGAATTTGTCCGCTTCCATCGGTCGTTGATCCGCGCCTGCTGGCCAGACGGTGGCGTGGAACTGCTGACGCTTAGAGCGGGTACAGAGACCATCGCGACATTGTATAACCTGTGCTTCGAGGGAACTGTGTACTTCTATCTTGGTGCCGTGAAGCCAGAGCCTGACAATCGCCTGAAGCCAGGCCTGGTGGCCCACAGTCTTGCCATCCAACAGTACCTGGAACGGGGGTTTGCGTTCTACGATTTCATGGGTGGTGCCGAGCGATACAAGGCCAGTCTGGGCCGGGAGCATCAACATCTGGTCCAGGTAGCACTTCAGCGGCCGCGCGTGCAATTCCGGATTGAACGGCTGCTGCGGGACATAAAAAACCGGTTCATGGCACCGGTGGGGGCGTTTCATGGGCTTTAGGGTCGATATCGCCAACCCCGATGAGATCGGCCGCGAACATTGGGATGCCTACGTCGGCGGACATCCGGAGGCTACGCCTTATCATCGCCTCGGGTGGCTCCAGGCCATCAGTCGGGCGTACGGCCACCGGTGCTTTGGCTTGCGGGTTCTGGCGGATGACGCCACGCTGGTCGGGGTGTTGCCACTGTGCCTGGTAAAGACACCGCTGGGCGGAGCTGAGCTAACCTCACTGCCATATTGTGACCTTGGCGGGCCATTGGCGGAAAACGATAACATTGCGGCCTTGCTCAGCGAGGCGGCGGTCACGCTGGCACGGGAGCACCGGGTTCCGGCGATTGAATTCCGCCTTACCGGCGAACGGGCGGATGATGCGGCGGTGCAGGGTAAAGTCAGCCTGTTGCTCTCGCTCCCGGAATCGGCAGAGGCGCTGTTTAAAAGTTATAAACCCAAGTTGCGCAGCCAGATCCGGAAAGCCGAGAAGAACGGACTGACCGCCGAACTGTCTGTGAATCCCCAGGATATACAGCCGTTTTACCAGGTATTCGCGGACAATATGCGCCGTCTGGGGTCTCCGGTCCACAGTGCCCGGTGGTTCCGGGAACTGCGGTCTGCCTATGGCGAGAATATGCTGATGGCGCTGGTACGTCATGAAGGCGCGGTGGTGGGTGCCGGCATCGTCCTTCTGAACGGTCGCCGGGCCAGTATACCCTGGGCGTCGACCATCCAGGCCTACAACCACCTCGCGCCCAACATGCTACTTTATTGGTCAATTCTGGAATACGTATCGAACCGGGGGTATACCGTGTTCGATTTCGGGCGCTCAACGGCGGGCGAGGGCACCTACCGCTTCAAACGCCAGTGGGGCGCAATGCCCTGGCCGCTGAACTGGGTAAAACTGGATACCGTGACTGCGCCAGACTCCATGCCCGGCGGATCACCCCGCCAACCCGGCCCGGTTTCAGATGGCCGGGCCCGCCAGTGGGCAGAAGCACTCTGGAGGCGACTGCCATTATGGCTGGCTAACAGGCTGGGCCCGCTGATAAGAAAGTATGTAACGCTATGATGACGCTACTGGTGGTATTCACGCTCATTTGCCTGCTCATGCCCGTGTATGTGTATGCGGGGTATCCGCTCATGCTCTGGCTGCTGACCAGGCGACGGCCTGAGATCACTCACAGGCGGGAACCGGTGACGCCCAGGGTTACCCTGATCATTTCCTGCTACAACGAAGCCGATGTTATCCGTGAGAAACTGAACAACAGTCTGGCCCTCGATTACCCCGAAGGTCAGCTAGGCATAGTGGTGGTTTCGGATGGCTCCGACGATGAAACCGATGACGTTGTCAGGGAATTTTGCGCACAGGGTGTTCGACTGATTCGACAGGAAGGCCGGCTGGGGAAAACCATGGGTCTGAACCTGGCGATGGAGGACGTTGACACCGAGATTGTGATTTTCAGCGACGCCAACGCGATGTACGCGCCTGATGCCATCAAGCAACTGGTCTCTAATTTTGCCGACCCCAGGGTAGGTTATGCCGTGGGCGCCGCGCTCTATACCGACGGTGATGCAGGCGCAAGTGCCCGAAATGAGAACCTGTACTGGCGTTACGAACTGGCGATCAAATCCATGGAATCCCGGCTTTCATCGGTGGTGGGCGGCGACGGCGCCATTTACGGCATTCGATCCCGGCTTTGGCAGCCATTGCAGCAGGCAGACATCAATGACTTTGTAAATCCGTTGCAGATCGTGGCGCAAGGGTACCGGGGGGTGTTTGATGCGCAGGCCCGGTGTTATGAGGAAACGGCCGGGGATTTTGAGCGGGAGATTGCCCGGAAGGAGCGGATTGTTAACCGGAGTATTCGGGGGTTGATGCGGGTGCAGGAGGTATTGAACCCTCTTGAGCATGGCGTGTTCAGTTTTCAGGTTGTTTCGCACAAGTTGTTGCGGTGGCTGATCCCGGTTTTCCTGCTCATTGGTGTGGTGGGAAGCGTGCTGATCTCGTTTCTGGGTGGCACTGAATTCTTGCTTGTCTGCTTCGCAGCCGGTCTGATTCTTCTGCTTGCACTGACAGGACACATAGCCGCCGACAAGCACAGCTTGCCGTTCTGGATATCCACGCCCTACTACTTCGTGATGGTGAATTTATATGCCGTCAGAGGCATTCTACGGGCTGTTCGGGGTAAGACGCAGGTAACCTGGAGCAGCGCGCGGCCAGAAAAGGAGCTGCGCTGAATGTCCAAGTTTGCGTTGTTGTTTCTCCTGCTTTTTTTCGGGGGTGTGGTTGCAGCACTGGCGTATAGTGGGGTCGCTGCATTTGTGGTCTATCAGATGGTGTATTTTTTTAACCCGGATAATCGCTGGTGGGCGAGTAATATTCCGGGGTTGCGGTATTCGGCAATGGCGTCTTTATTGATGCTGTTTGCCCTCGCAGTAAAATACAGACATTACTCAACCCTGAGCCCCTGGAGCCAGATGCCTCCATTGAAGTGGCTGCTGGCTGTTTTGGCCATGTACTACGTGGCGTACTTCTTTGCCCTTGATCTTGCCTTCCACAAACGTTTCACGTTCGAGTTCGCAAAGCTGGTTATTATCATCTTTGTTGCCTACAAGCTTCTTTATTCGGAAATAGCCCTCAAAGTCAGCCTGTGGACCTATATTCTTGGTTGCTCCTACATCGGCTACCTGGCACACGTAACCGGGCGGAATTCGCAAGGCCGGGTGGAGGGGATTGGCATGGTGGACGCTCTGGACGCCAACGATACCGCCGCTGCACTGGTGCCGGCCGCCGCGCTATTGCTGTACTTTGCCTGGGTTGGTAGCAAAAAAATCAAATTGCTGTCGGTATTTTGCGGCGCACTGATCGCAAACGGGCTGGTATTGATCAACAGCCGGGGTGCTTTTCTTGCCGGTGTTGTCAGTCTGGCCATTTTCATTATTTTTATGATTTTCTCCAGCCAACAGCGGCAGGGACAGCGGTTTACTGCCGTTTTGATGGTGGTAATAGGGCTTTCCGGAGCGCTCTACGTTACCGACGATTTGTTCTGGGAAAGAATGGGCACATTGCAGGAGATAGAAAACGAGGATACCAGCGGTTCCAGTCGTATGGTGTTCTGGTGGACGACATTCGACATGCTGGAAGACTATCCACTGGGGCTTGGCATCAACGGCTACAACCTGTTAGCGCCCCAGTACATGGATGATGAAACCCGTGGCGGTGTGGAACACCGGTCGGTTCATTCCATGTGGTTTCAGGGGTTGTCTGAGCTAGGGTGGCTGGGGTTCGGGTTCTTCTGCTGCCTGCTGCTTTCGCTGTTCCGGCTATCGCGAAAAGCGAAGAAGTTTGTCATGTCCAAAGAAGACACTCGTGCCTACTTCCAGATACTGGCGATTGAATGCGCACTGCTTGGGTATCTTGCTGCAGGAACCTTTATCAACCGATTCCGGGCGGAAATCCTGTACTGGATGATTCTGTTTCTGGCCGTCGCCATCAAGGTTTATTATTTACAACACCAGAATGTTACTACTGAGGCGAGGAGCCAGGGTGGCTCAAAACGGCTCAGAAAAAACAGGGATGTCTATACGTGAAGCAGATCAGGGTTCTCCAGTTCATTGCACCTTCCGGTTTCTATGGGGCAGAGCGGTGGGTGTTGGCGCTGGCCAACAATATCGACGAGGACGCGATGGTATGCGACCTGGTGGTCACGCGTGAAAGCCCGAACCAGGACCTGCGTGTGGCTGAGGGCTACCCGGCGAGTGCTGGAGACGTTCATTATCTTGACATGAATGGCCGGTTTGACCTCATGGCCATCAGGCGCCTGGTGCAAATCATTCGCGACCGGAAGATCGACGTTCTGCTCTCACACGGTTATAAGTCCGACATCATCGGTCTGGTGGCCGCAAAATGGGCGAGGATTCGCTGTGTCAGCACGCCGCATGGTTATTCCGGTAATGTTGGTCTCAAATTACGTGCCTTTATTCACCTGGGGACGTCGGTACTTCGCTATTTCGATGCGGTTGCGCCACTGTCGGAAGAACTCGCAGATGACATGAAACGGTTCAAAGTTCCGGCTGATCGGATCCGCTTTATCCGGAATGGCGTCGATCTGAAGGATATTGATGGAACACTCTCTTCACTGAACCCCAACGACCATAAGCCCCCTGGGGCCACCCAATGCATTGGCTTCATCGGCCAACTGATTCCCAGGAAGGGTTTACCGGATCTTCTTGATGCGTTCGACCGGCTTCACTCGGAGAGCGATTCACTCCGTCTGCGTATCGTGGGCGATGGCCGCCAACGGCCAGAACTTGAGAGCAAGTGCCGGGGTATGGCGTCTGGAAGTGCCGTTGAGTTCCTCGGCTTCAGAGACGACAGGCTGGCACTGCTTTCTGCCTTTGATCTGTTTGTCATGACCTCTTCGCTGGAAGGTATTCCCAGGTGCCTCATGGAGGCCATGGCTGCTGGTATACCGGTTGTTGCCTACGATATACCGGGTGTCGACCAGCTCGTTGAACATGAAGTTACCGGTATGCTGGCACCCTACGGCGATGTTGACTCGCTGGTGGCTTGCTGTCGCCGGGTATTGAACGATTCAGAGTTGAGGGGGCGGCTCGTTGATAACGCCAGAGAGAGGGTCGATTCCGTGTATTCCGCCCGTCGTATGGCGACGGAATATCAGTCTCTTTTCACCGAGCTCCTGAGCACGAAAGAAACTACCGATACCAAGGTGATGGACTAATCTATGTGCGGTTTGGCAGGTTTTTTTCGAGGGCCGGACATACCGGATCGTGACAATCATCGTGATTGGGTGTCGCGAATGGGCGATGCCATTGTGCACCGGGGGCCCGACGCCAGTGGTATCTTTCTCGACGATGACATTGCGCTCGTGCATCAGCGTTTAAGTATTCTCGATCTCTCCGATGCCGGTAGCCAGCCGATGGTGTCGGGTTCTGGTCGGTTCGTCATCGTATTTAATGGTGAAATCTATAATTTTCAGGCGCTGAAAGCAGAACTGGAGGGTCAGGGTGTTCGCTTCAGAACCCAGACTGATACGGAGGTTCTGCTGGAGCTCTACGAGCGGCATGGCAAGGCGTGTCTTTCACGGCTGAACGGCATGTTTGCGTTTGCCATCTGGGATAAAGAAAAACGCTCTCTGTTCATTGCCCGGGACCGGTTGGGTAAGAAGCCGTTGTACTACTACCAGGTGGCCGGGCAGTTTATTTTCGGCTCGGAGATCAAGGCGCTCTTTGCCGTTCCAGTGATCAGACCTGCCTTAAGGCCGGATGCGATCAAGGATTTTTTCGCGTATCAGTACATCCCGGACCCGAAAACCATTTACGCCAATATCTATAAATTACCGCCCGGGCATTGGATGGAAACCAGCGAGCAGGGCACTGAAATACAAAGGTACTGGAACCTTTCATTCCATCCCTTGCACAACCGTTCGCTGGAAGATATCGAAGCGGGGCTCTACGAGCTCATCGATGATGCGGTTCGGATTCGTATGGTGAGTGATGTTCCGTTAGGCGCATTTCTCAGCGGAGGCGTAGACTCCAGTGCCGTTGTGGGGTTGATGGCCGGGCATTCGCCAAAGCCGGTAACAACGTGCACCATTGGATTTGACGATGCCAGGTTTGATGAGGTCGATTACGCGGAAAAGGTCGCCCGGCAGTTTAAAACCGACCATCACGTGTTCACCGTTCGCGAGACTGTTTCAGACAATCTGGCAACCATCAGCCGGTTTTTTGATGAGCCGTTTGCCGATCCCTCGTTTGTGCCTACGTTTTTCGTGTCCCAGCTTGCCAGAAAGCAGGTGACGGTTGCTCTGGCCGGTGATGGCGGAGATGAGAATTTCGCCGGTTACACAAAGTACCGGACGGATTCGATTGAGAACCGAATCCGCGCGATGATTCCTGCTCCGCTGAGGCATTCGTTGCTCCCGGCATTGGCCAGTCTGGCTGGCCATATCCCGGGTACTCTCGGGCGAAAGGCCCAGACGCTTCTTGGTACCGTGGCGCTTGATCCTGATATGGCGTTCTTTACCAGCAATTGCTTTTTCCGGAGGTCTGTCTGGAACCGTGTGATAACGCCGGAATTTTCCCGTGAGACGAGTGATTACGAACCCGCTGAAATCACACGTCATTATTATCAGAGCGCACCGGCTGAGGACCATCTGTCACGACTGCTTTATACAGACATTAACACCTATTTGCCGGGTGACATTCTCGTCAAGGTTGACCGGATGAGTATGGCGAACTCGCTGGAGACCCGAGCCCCACTGCTTGACTACCGGGTCGTTGAATACGCGGCGGCGATTCCCGCAGCCCTGAAACTCAAGGGCGCGGAGAAGAAATTTGTTTTGAAAGATACCTTCTCACAACTACTTGATGACGAGATTCTTTACCGGAAAAAGATGGGGTTCTCAGTGCCACTGGCGCAGTGGCTGCGCTCGGAAATCCGTGAGCTTGTCGAGCCCCTGTTCGTTTCACCGAGCAGCGGACTGTCTCTCTGTTTCAGAATGGACGAAGTGGAGAAGCTGTGGCGAGCCCATTTGGCCGGTGATGACCGTTACACCCAGGAGCTGTGGAGTATGGCGGTATTCGCGCTCTGGCACGAACACTACAAAGACCATATAAAATGACCGAACGTCCGATTCACATTCTTCACGTTACGTTTAATATGGGCATCGGCGGGACCGAGCAGGTTATCAACCAACTGGTCACGAATACCCAGTCGGGGCAGGTGACCCATGAAATAACCTGTATCGACGGCTTTGTGGGTGAGATTGGGCAGCAGCTTCAGGCCCGGGGTATTCCAGTGTCGTGCATAAAGCGCCAACCCGGATTTGACCGCGAGCTGATCAGAAACCTCAGGGAGAAAATCCGGGTAAGCGGTGCCGATATTGTGCATTGCCACCAGTATACCCCGTACCTTTATGGCTGGCTGAGCGCACTGGGTCTGAACGCGAAGATCGTTTTCACTGAACACGGGCGATTCCACCCTGACCGATACCGGTATAAAGCTGTGCTGGTCAACCCGGTAATGGCGCTGCTTACCTCCTCGATTATTGCCATCTCCGACGCGACACGGTCATCACTGGTGCGTTATGAGTTTATTCCCCGGTCAAAAATCCGGGTTATCTACAACGGCATCGCGCCACTGCGACGAGATGAACCGGAAATCAAGAAAATCAGGGAGGAGTTGGGCATTCCCGATAAGGCGTTTGTTGTGGGAACCGTCTCACGCCTGGACAAAGTCAAAAATCAGGCGATGATGCTAAGGGCGTTTGGCCAGTTTCTTTCACACGTTCCTGATGCCTTTTTGTTGATTGTTGGCGATGGCCCGGAGCGTTCTGAGCTGGAGCGTCAGGCAAGGGAGCAGGGCATTGAAATGTCCGTCTGTTTCACCGGATTCATTGCCAGGCCTGCGCAATATCTGGCGTTAATGGACATTTTTTTGCTTTCTTCCCATACGGAAGGAACCTCAATGACTCTGTTGGAAGCCATGAGCCTGGGCATTCCCTCGGTGGTGACTCGTGTGGGTGGCAACCCGGAAATCGTCATCGATAATGAAACGGGCTATGTCGTCGAAAGCGATAATGACGGGGCGTTCTCGGCAGCGATGGTCAAGATGGCCAACAATAGATCAATCCGGGAAAGGTGCTCCCTTGCATCAGAGGAGCGATTCCATTCCCATTTCTCGATCACGAAAATGACGGAACAATACCTGGCGGTATATCGGCATTGCACGGATGGATAGCGAACCCATGTCAAAGGTCAGGCGCGCGCTCTTATTCTCTTTTCTGACTCGGTACGGCGGGATGCTGATCGGGCTGGTATCCGCCATGATCATCGCCAGGCTACTGACGCCTGACCAGATCGGAACCTTCGCGATCGCCAGTGCCATTGTGATGGTGATCAGCGAGTTTCGGTTGCTGGGGGCTGGCATGTATCTTGTTCGCGAAAGCGAACTGACAGACGAGAAAATACGTGCGGCCACAGGCCTGACAATGCTGATTTCGTGGGGAATGGGCATCGGAATCTGGTTCTCCGCCGGCCCCGTTGCCGACCTTTACAATCTTCCACCAGTGGCAACGATTTTCCAGATCCTGTCAGTCAGTTTTTTCCTGGCGCCTCTCATCAGCATTCCGGCAGCCCTGTTCACCCGGGACTTCCGGTTCCGGGAACTGTTCCTGATACGTATTGGCACGTCGCTATCCAGTCTTGTGGCAACCCTTGTGTTGATCCACTTGGGGTATACCTACTACGCATTAGCCTGGGGCTACACGATCTCTGTCCTGGTAGAGTTCCTTATCATTCTGGTGTACAGGCCCAAAGGCATATGCTGGAGGCCGGCGTTTCGTAATCTCGGCCCGATTGCGAGTTTTGGCATCTACAGCTCCCTTGCCGGCTTTTTCCGGCGAGGTATGGTGACCGCCCCCGATATGATTATTGGAAAAATGGGAACAACCGCACAGGTTGGCCTGTTCTCTCGCGGACTTGGCTTTATCGAATTCATGTCGCAGATACTGCTGATGGGCGTAAAACCCGTTGTTTTGCCCTTTTTATCCGATGTTCAGCGTTCGGGACGAGATGTGAATCAGGCGTATATCGGCGCAACGGTTTTACTAGGTGGGCTGGTGTGGCCCATTTTGGCCGTTGCCAGTGTTGTCAGTCTCCCGGTAATACGGCTGTTTTTTGGCAATCAGTGGGACGAGGCTGCCCCTTTTGCAACCCTGCTGGCCTATTGGGCCATGTTCCGCACGGTTCACTGGTTCTCGAGCGATCTTCTTGTCACACGAGGCAAAGAGCGGCTGATGGTGATAAAAGAAGGTGCAATGTTCGCCCTGTACTGCATCGGCATTGCAGCGGCATATCCCTTTGGCCTGATCTATGTGGCCGGCAGTTTTGCGGTGGTCGGATTTATCGATTTTCTGACAACGACAACCTTGTTGGCGCTTTTCCTGAACCTGGAGGTGTTGGCCTTCTTCCAGGCCTGGATAACGAATGCAGTAATCACCGTGCTCTGCTGGGGAGCCTCCTGGCTGATTTACGATGCTGGCAAACAGGCATTCGAGGGTAATCTCATTGCGTTTTCAGGTGTCGCCGGCCTATTGCCGCTAATCTGGCTGGGTTGTGTCTTCCTGCTGAAGCATCCATTGCGCCATGAAGTTACTCATATCCTGAGGTGGTGCCGGCAAAAAGTGCGATCATGATCTGGTTATATCATGAGTCTCTGTCGCCGTTATTTTAATTGCCAATCGATACATGCCGAGCGTGGCGGGAATCGGATCGTCGGACGATACTGAACTCTGAGTAGTCACTTACCCCTCCCTTACTCAGGTTCTGGAGTCTGCCATGTTACATGGAAAGATTGTTCCGATGACCTTGTGTGTGCTTGCTCTCTCAGGGTGTCAGTCCTGGACTGTCAGGGATGTCGATTCCTTGCCTCCAACAGCGGCACTGCCAGAAACCAGCCAGCCGGGCTGGGCGGAACTCCGGTATTTTAATAATGTGTCCGGAAGCGGGGTTGATCAACTGACCAGTTTGTCGGGATTTCCTGACAACCCCGACGAAATCATCGAATTGAGCCGCCTGGAGGTTGCACCAAACCGAGCCGACAGCTATGGCAGCCTTGTTCGCGGCTATATTGAGCCCCCCGCGAATGGACTCTACCGATTCTACGTCGCGGGGGACGACGAAACCCGGTTTTTGCTGAGCTCCGGGCAGGCGGCTTCGGAGGCGAAAGTCATTGCTTCGGTTCCGGGCTGGACAGGCCCCGGGGAGTATACAAAGTACAGCTCTCAGGCCTCCGCCTATATTGAGCTTGTTGCAGGTAAGCGGTACTACTTTGAGCTGCTACACAAGGAAGGCACCGGGGGTGACAACTTCAGTGTTGCCTGGGAAGGCCCGGGTATGGCCCGGTCGGTCGTCAATTCGGCCTACCTTCATTCACCCGCACGTTCCAGCCAGCTCTATCCGGATAATGAAGATGCGATACTGGGGTTCTCCCAGGGTTACCGCGTCGGTTTTTTCGATGGCCGGAACAGCCTGCCGTTTAACGACGCGTACCCGCCGCTTGACGAGGATCAGGACGGACTCTACGACAACTGGGAAGTGCAGGCAGGACTCGACCCCTCGTCCGCGGCTGATGCGAAGGCCGACGCTGACGATGATCTGCTGACCTCAACAGACGAGTATCAGCTTTGGACCAACCCATCCGCGGCGGACACGGATGGTGACACTATTCCTGACGGTGCTGAGTTTGCGTATGGCCTGAACCCGTCTGATCCTCTGGATGCCGAGAGGGATTCCGACGGTGACGGCTATTCCAATCTAAGGGAATACAATGAGGGCACCGATTTGACGAACGCAGAGGATAAACCCGTCGAGCTGGTGGAAATCCCATATACGCAAGGTTTGGTGGGCCAGTATTTCTCAGGCAGAAATTTTGAAACCTTTGTGTTCTCTCAACTTGATCAGGAGGTCACCCGCAACTGGGGCGGTGGCTCGCCCGGCGGTGACATACCCAATGACCGGTTCACGGTTCGCTGGTACAGCATACTGATTCCTGCCTTCGATTCCGGGGAGCGGGTCTATGAATTCCGAGTTACCCGAGACGACGGCGCTCGTATGTACATTGGCGGCGATCTTGTCGTCGATGCCTGGACAGGGGTAAACAGTACAACCTATCGCGGCCAGAAAGCCGTGGCGGCTGGGCAGAGTTATCCTGTTAGCGTCGAATACAACGAGGGGTATGGTGGGGCAAGTCTGGTATTGCAGATTGTGGACACCAGTAACGGTCAGACAGTGAACCCGGCGGATGTATTTCGTGTGACGCCACTGGACGCCGGGGTGTCAGCGGATTCGGACGGCGATGCAATGCCCGATGTATGGGAAATGCGTAACGGAACCAATGCCTGGTCAGATGATGCTGCTTCTGTGTTGAACAGTCAGGGTGTCACCACCCTGAGCGCATACAACGACGGCGTGAACCCCTGGAACCTTTCAGAGCCGGCAATTTGGGAGGGTACTATTGTCGATAGTGATGGAGGATCATCCACTGCTGAACCCTCTGCGCCTGAGCCGGCCCCTGAACCTGAGCCACTGACCGTTGCAACCTTAACCTGGACAGCTCCGGGAACCCGGGTAGACGGTACCTCCATAGCTTTGAGCGAAATCAGTTCTTACAAAATCAACTATGGCCAGGACTCTGGTAACCTTGACCGGTCAGTATCTGTACCGAGTGATCGTACAAGCTACACATTTGAGGGCCTTGGTTCAGGTACCTGGTACTTTAATATCCAGACGGTTGACCAGAATGGCTTGTTGAGCCCGTTATCAAATACCGTTCAATTCCTCGTGAAATAAGCTTTTCTGAGGCGCTCGCTTGCCGGGCAGGGCGCCTCGCGCATCAACTGCTGATCGGGCGCGTTTCGGCGCACTGAACAATGCGTTTGGCTAATGCACTGGATATGTGTGAAACCGAGAACTCATCCCGGTTTTCATAGCCAGGAAATGATTTCGGATAATCCGCTTTGCCATAGGCAATCAGCAGCTCCGTGAGCTCAGCCTCCTGATCAAAGCTCACCAGATCGCCAAGCTGCTTGCTCAGAACAAGTTCACCGAGGGCGCCATCGGGAGAGGTAATATTCAGAATAGGCTTATTGATGGCCAGGTAATCATAAAGTTTTGACGGCACCTGGGTTCGGGTCCCAGGCTGCACGTTCACCACGATATCGGCCGAAGCCAAGGCTGACAGACACTCCTTATAGGGGCGGGCACGATCCAGGATGAGCGATCCGTTGCTAATGAGATCGGAAAACCTCTCGGTAATATCGTAGCCCAGGTTCACGTCACCGATTTGCCGGAACGTAATGCGCTTTCCAAGGCTGGTCAGTGCGGTATTGGCTTTGCGGATGGCTTCCAGCAACACTGCCGGGTCGCGGACGCCGTAAAGAAAGCCCGCATGACACAGACGCAGAGTGCCGCCTTCGGTTGTTCGAGGTTCCGGCTCAATATCCTTGAAATCCGCCGGATCAAACCCATTGGGCATCACGAAAAACTTTGTGGCTGGAATATCCGGGTAGCGCTGGAGGAATTCGGACTGTAACGGATAAGTATTCAGGGAAACTGCACTGGCATGCCGGACGATGCGACGTTCGAGGCGAGCGCTCCAGTCATCAAGCAACTTGCCTTTGGACTGATGGAACGGGTTGTTCATCCACGGATCCCGAAAATCGACGATCAGTGGCTTTCCCGTCAATCGGCTGATCACATAGCCGGAAACCAGCCCGGACCACGGGGAACCGGTAGCGAATATCACATTTATGTTGTGTTTACGTACCGTGCGAACGCCTCGGATGATCGCCGGTAAAATCCAGGGTCCGGCCTGGTCGGGGAAGTAGCAGAGGTCGTAGATAAAGTCCTTTACTCTTTGCAGGCCGGTTCGTGACTTTGCGTGTTCCGGCTCCGGACTGGTTCTGAGAACAGACTGCACCTTAGACAGATCCCCGTCTCCCGTTCTCGATGACACCGCATTCCGAAGCCGCCTTCGTAGCAGCAAAAGTAAACGGAATACATCCAGGCTACCCGCCCGGTGAATTATTTCTCCATTCGCCGGAAGCGAAACATGCCTCAGGGAATCCTGTTCTTCAGCGACTGAGGGCTTTGTTGTAAGAACGTGGCAACTGCCGTTGGCCAGATTCCTCACGAACTTAAGAGTTCGCATGCAACCCGGAACGCCGGTACTTTCAGTCGGCGGGTAAAAATACGCAATGAAAAGCGCGCTGTAACCGTTAAGATCTGCCTGTTTTTTGGACATCTTCCTACGCCACAATTGGTTGAATATGCAGAGGAATTCTATTTCCTCAAGCGGAGTTGAGTAGTCATGCCTTGCGGTATTGTCATGTTTTTGCTCCCAAGAACATGGGAGTATAGAACCGAAGTCAATTAGAGTCTGCTACCTAGCTCGAAGTGCGGTCTGAGGCAGAAGGTAACGCAACGACCTAACTGTTACAGTTCAAATTTTTGGATATGAACTCCAATTCTGTTGGATAAGTTTGGTTATTTATGAATATTACCAGACACCACTTGATAGATGTAAATCAGCGCGGCATTTTTAGGGCGTTGCTTCATTGCTAACAATTCGGTTCCTATGTATTGATGAAGTGACCTTATGCTTAAGAACGACTTGCTTTGAGCGCTGTCGTGTAAGAGCAAACCTATCTAAAGCCTGACTGGCGGCGGTCTAAATTTATGCCAAACTTTACAGGATAACTAATTGATGACTTTGAATATAGCCTTGAGGCTGTCATTGATAATTTGTTAATAAGCACTTGGAGGGATAAGGAGACAGGTCAAGTTGGAGAGTGATCGATGGCTCTTACCTGAAGGCCTTGCCGGGGCTACGTTCGAAAAGAGAATTTATTTGAACTATCGCTCGGATAAAGCCGATAAATTGAGGTATATAGTGTTTGAAGGCCGCCACAATCCAAGCACTGATTGATGAAGATGCAAGATAACTCTGGGAATTACACCTGCAATTTTCTCTTGAAAGAGTGGTTAGATTAGATTGGCAATGCGTAGTGCTGACATGAACTGCCTTATCAAAGGAAAGGTTATGAACCTACATCGCGGTATACTTATTCGGTTTGGTATCGTTTTAGCATTTTTTGTTCCAGTAGCAAATGCTGAGATAGTTTTTCAGGAAAAATTCGATGATTTGGCTGATTGGACCAGCACAATGTATTCTAGTGAGGCATATCAGGCCGTTTGGCTTGGTGATGTTCTTCCAGGTAGGTGGGATACCATCTACCAGGGCGGTTACTATGACCCTCCTTCTGGCCATGCTTCGTTGGAAATACTAGAAGGAAATTCAGACAGGGCTAGAGGAGGGAGCGGGAAATCTTCGGTTAATTGGCGTGAACATCATATAAATCCGAATTTCACCAACGAGTGGAAGTCTAACTCTGCGTTGGGGATACATCTCGATAAATTTGGCGGTGGCTATAATCAAATATATGTCGAGTTTTGGGTTGCCTT
Source organism: uncultured Marinobacter sp. (assembly GCF_946886895.1). The sequence goes on from NZ_CAMPJO010000014.1 coordinate 62,070, forward strand.
CGATCCGAACTGGACCCACAGCACCGCATCATCAAAAATATTCAGGGTATTTAGTTGGGATGAGACAGGTGACTTCTGGCAAGCTTTTAGTGGCGGTGCACAGGGGCCTCTTTTCCTTTGGGATTATTCGTTTAGTGAGAGTTATGGCGTCAGAAATAAGCTTAGTTTTCGAGGTGGTCCCCATGGGGAGAATTATCAGATGACTTCTGAGGATGTTGGTGACTTGCCGAGAGAGTTGATTGGTTTGGGGGATATGTCTGCGAACTTCACCTCCGACTTGCAAGGAGCTACATACGAAGGCGATGCGTCATTACTGGACAAACTAACAGGCTCTACGCTTCAGTCATCTGGCACCATCTCACATGAACAGATTTTTGGTCGCGGTGGTACTTGGACAAAAGTCGCCTTTTTTGTGAAGATGAATTCGGCTCCAGGGGTCCGTGATGGTGTATTCAAGCAATGGATTGATGATAATCTTATTATAGAGACAAATAAGGTTGAGTGGGTTGGTCAGAATCCTGAAAATAAAATGGTCAAATGGAATGCTGTTGGTATTGGTGGAAATGACTATTGGGTGAATGGGGGCTATTCGAACAGTGACCAAAGAGAGGAGTGGTACGCAATTGATGACGTAGTGATATCCACAGAAATTTTGGCATCAGATTCTGGTGATGGTGGAAATAGCTCTCCGCCTAGCCCTCCTCAATCAGTTACCATTGAGCAATGAATTGTTATATCTAACTGACGCCTAATTTTGAAGGATCATAATTCATGGACGTAGATTTTGTTGATCGGAAATCTCTATTGGCTCATTCCCTTGCAAAGTATGGGGAAAAATCATCGATGGGCTGGTCGCCAAGGCGTCGATTAGATTTTGGTTATACTTTAGCTGGTGACGTGTATGAGTGTTTTTTGGATAAACTGGTGACCAGCGACACTCGATGGGTCGACGTTGGTGGCGGCCGATCAATATTACCACATAATGCAAAACTTTCTCAGGAACTTGCAGAAAGATGTAGTTTATTAACCTCTGTTGATCCCAGTGATAATGTTTTTGATAACCCTTATTCTCATGAGAAAATCTGTTCCTTTTTTGAAGATCTCAAAACTGATCGAACCTTCAATTTAGCAACTTTTCGGATGGTCGCGGAACATATTGAGAACCCAGATGCAATCGTAAATAAGCTCAGGGAGTGTGTTGAACCTAATGGCCTCGTTGTAATATACACAATTAATAAGTTTTGTCCTGTTCCGATAATTACTCGTTTAACACCGTTTTCTTGGCACCATAAAATCAAAAAGATATTTTGGGGGGGAGAAGAGAGGGATACATTTCCAGTTGCTTATAAAATGAACTCAAGAAAGGATCTTGATGCTTTGTTTTTAGGAACTGGTGAGTACCAGTCAGTTATTTTTAAATATTTGGACGATGTTTCAGTGACCATAGAGCATGATTTTCTTAACAGACTGGAAATGTTCGCTTGGAAGTTGATGAATAGTCTTGGGTTTAGTTATTTCGAAAATAATATACTTGCGGTGTATAGAAAAAAATAACTATTTTTTTGAGTTTTTTATAATTCGAAAAAGTGATTTCATTATACCTATAGATCTTGCTGTAACATAAATTATGTCTAGTAAATAAATTTTCATAAATGCCTCAATGTTTGAAGGTTTGGTTTTGGCGTAAATTAGTCTTTTTGCGGAGAATAATGCTGATATTCCAAAAAATATCAAAATAGACAAAAAAGAAGATGAATAAGAATATAATGCTAGCATTGGTGTTAATGCCATGAAAAATAGTGCAGTAAGGCAAAGAATAAACGTAGGGTCTTTCAATGACGATTTAATATTTACGAGATAATTTTCGGAGTGCCAGATCTGCCTTCTAATGAAGGCGATAATTGTTTTTGCATTCCCGGAATGTTTTACGGAAAGTAAAGGAGTTATGATTACAGGTATTTTTTTTAGTCTTAGCCGGCTTGAAAGTTCTGTATCCTCTCCAGAAGTGATATCCTCGCTAAAACCACCCGCGGACCAAAAAATTGATGTTTTTGTTGCGATACTAGCCCCGACTAAATCACTTTGTTTTCTTTGAGCATCCCCAAGTATCCAGCAGCGCTCAATCCAGTTTGAGTTATCAGCCAAAATACAGGTGCCACCAAAAACGCTATCAGAGTTTTCTTGCAGCAGATTTTTTATATTATTGAGCCAATCGCTGCTAACTTGGCAGTCTGCGTCTAAAAATGCGAGAACACTGCCGCGAGCTTGTTTTGCTCCATAATTCCTGACGGCGCCAACATTACCTTTTTCGAGAATAAGGCATTTACTAGCATATTTTTCAGATATTTCTCTAGTGTTGTCGGTTGACCCGTTGTCAACTACTATGGTTTCAAACCTCGATCTGGGATAGTCGCTCTGGTTAAGGCATTTCAATGTGGACTCGATATGATCTTGTTCATTAAGTGCCGGGATGATAATGCTGATGAAAGGCCATGAAGTATCGAACGAATTATTAATTAATTCTAATGACATTTTTAAATTTTCCATTCGGGCCACGAGGAATTTCTTTAACTTGTTGAATCTTCAGCGGGATTTCGCTGCCTACTCTAGCGCGGAAGTTGTGCTCAACTATTGAGGCAGTTTCTTCTGATAGAGCTCCATTTGTTACTAAGTATATAACGCAGTTTCCTCCAGCTTCCTGTACGATTTGTGCTTCTAATAACTCAGAGACCCCTTTTAATACGTGGTCCAGTCTCCCTAGACGTCGCCCATCCGGCGTCTCAATGTAATCGTCAATTCGGCCGTTAATAGAGGACAGCGCGTTGCGCTGAACCTCGTTACCGGCACCTTCATCCAATACTGTGGCACTGTCACCGACCCGGTATCGGAGCAAAGGCATGCAGGTATTGGTGAGTGTTGTGGCGACTATGTCGCCGGTGTATGCCTGTTCTGTTCCGGGCAGCACTTCGGTGATACCCAGAACCGGGTTTGTACGGTAGATGCCGTCCCGGTCCTGGCCCGCGAAAACAACGTATTCTGCGGTGCCATAGTAATCCCGTACGGGGCAGCCAAACACCTGCTCAAGGCGTTCCCGTTGCCACGCCAGCAGCGTTTCTGAGTTGGTGACAATGGCTTTTGGCCTGAATCCGGGGGTGCTGTTGGTGTTCTGGTAATAGGTCGCAATTTCTGACAAGGCGGACGGATAGCCGATCAGTTCTTCAGGGGCGAATCGATCAAGGTCCTGGCGGTAGGCCGGGAAAGTTTCATCGTTAAGATGGTAACTGGAATAGAGCCGCTGGTTTTCAGCCCGGTTATAGCGAGAGAACGGCGGCGACATGTTTTCGGCTCGCTGCACCATTCGGCCAGCAAAGGTGGCTCGCCTCGCGCCAAAGGGAATGCCGTGATATTCCTCATGATCAACAACGAGGGCCATGGCCATTTTGTAGGTTCGCTCGTCGACAGCGAGTGTCAGGGGGGTGCCGGTGCTGCCGCTGGTGTTTTGCTGAATGAAGGATTTCTCGCCGATAGCGGTAAAGTCTCCGGCACGGGCACGCAGGGTGTCTTTGTTGAGTATGGGGATCTTGGGTAAGTCCTGAACGCTGGTAATGTCGTTTTCGTGGAGACCAAGCTCAGCAAAAAGCTGTTGGTAATAGGGCACATGTTGCCGGCAATGGCGCACCATCCGGTGGAGGTGTTCATCCTGATAGCTGGCTTTTTCGGCTGCACTCCAGGATCTCGCATGCTCGATAAGCCGGCGTACTTCCCGGTACATTCCGGTATAACGCTTTTGGTACAGTCGGTAACCCATCAGGCTGACCAGGGTATTCTGCATCCACACAGGGCAGCGGTAGTAGAGGGATTCGAATTTACTGCTCATGAACGGTCTCGTGTTGCGAGCTGGCCGATGGGGAGGGCGCCGGGAACCGCGAGCGGATCACCTTCGCAGGGTTGCCTGCCACGATAAAGCCTGGTTCAACGGTTTGGGTAACCACGCTCCCCGCCGCTACGATACTGTGATTGCCGACATCGGTCATGACCACACAGGCGTTGCCGAGCCAGCAGTCATGCCCGATTCGGGTTTTTGTGAAGATCCCGCCCTGTTCCTGAATTGGTCGCGTCGGGTCGTCAAAGTTATGCTGTTTGCTGCCGCTGAGTATGTGCACACCGCTGCCCAGCAGGGTGCTTTCGCCGATGATGCACTTACCAATATTGCATTGCGGCCCAATGTACACGCCTTTTCCTATGGTGGTGTCCCAGTGGGAAAATACCGTCAGGAAGCCGATTGATATGTCGTCAGATGTGTCCGGGCAGGCCAGTCGGTAGAAGGCAGCTCGCAGGTAGATGCCGGGCTTACCCGGGATCAGGCTGAACAGCTGGGAAAATGACTGGAATGAGGAATCACGGTCCGCAACCAGAGACAGTAAACGGTGCAGGGCGAATAGCGGGGCGACAATCGCCAGGCATAACAAACGAACAATGCGCTTCAGCCTCTGTTTCATGTCAGGCCTCCAGACGACTTTTTAGCCATGCGCGTTCCCGGGAGGGGCGAAAAGCAACGACGCCTTTCCATACGCGATGGAGGATGTGCCCCATTATCTTCGTGAGTGCGCTGAGTTGGCCAGTCATTTCGTCTGAACTGACAGGCATGTCGGCCGTGGCCGCAGCGGGTAACTCCGGCACCCATTGATGGGCCCCATAGTTCTGCAGAAGTATGATCTGGATTCTGGAGAATCCACATTCCTCGCTGTGTTCGAGAGTGGTCACCACATACTGCAGCCAGTCCCGGGCCCTGGTCTGGTACCGGTCCCGCCAGGCAGGGTCGAATGCCGCCGCCTGGTACAAAAGCACGGCTTTGCGGAAATCCTGGGCAACCCAGGTGTGGTTCGGGAATTCGAGCTGGTCCGGGTTGTCCATGAACGGCCGTTCGTTTTCTGCCATCCACCGCCAGTAGTGGCGAAGGCTGGCCAGGGCATAGTGGTAGTGATGGTCGGTTTCGCCGCGATCCAGCTTAACCCAGAGGTAACGGGTCAGGGCGGCTAGTAAGACAAGATAGGACCAACCGGTTTCGGCATCCAGCAGATGGCGTTGCCCGATGTCGTCCTGTGGGCCGATGGTTGACCGGATAACCCGTTCGGCGGTTTCCAGCCAGTGGCTCTCTGGTTGTAACAGGCTGGCATCCAGAAGGGTATTCACGTAATTGCCGGTACCACGGGTGAACGGATACCGATAGATGCCAGTCTGATTGTGTCTGAGTACTTTCCGGAGCCGTGGAATTTCCTGTTTCTTGATGGCAAGAATTTGCGCCAGAAAGCCTGCAGAGCCTTCGTGGGCATTCTGTATCCAGGTCGCCAGTTCAAGCACGGCTGAGCGGGAATGCGGAGAGCCCGTCAGCCAGTGATGGTAGAGCAAGCCGGTAGTGTAGCAGTGTTCCGCCGCCGGCCCGCCGCCGGTCTGGCCGGGTATGGAGCTGGTCGAATTGAATCTGGAATAGGTCCTGTGCGTGGCGGTGTAGGCATCCAGATAGTGATCCGTGTGCCAGAACAGGCCGTGGTTGTATTCAGCCCGGTCTTCGTCGGTGTGGTAAATATCGATGTCTGCGACGTGACAGGCCAGGTCGTCCATTAACTCAAACCAGCGCCGGTCACCGGTTTTCGCGAACTGGCGGGCAAAGCCGAAAATGGCATCGTATTGATTGTTGTAGTGGGAGATATACGGCGCCTGTCCGGGGGCCAGGTACAGGCTTTCGTGGTCGGCGACGATGTCACCGAAGTTTCGCCAGCCGAACTCGTCGATGGTCTCGCGCTTGCTGAAAAAGCCGGTATCCGGGGCCAGGCTTTTTTCAATCAACCGGTCCAGGGCATCGGGTTCAGCGTCGGCGGCGAAGCAGGGGAATGCCTGGCAGGCTTGGTAGCGCTCGGCGGGTACCCGAGGCAGTACGGAGTGTTCGAGATTGGTCAGAAGTTCCCACTGATCTCCATAGTGTATCCAGGCAGTCTGGGCTTTTCGCTCGCCGCCCTGTAATTCGTAAGGCGATTGCGCATCCGGGGGGAAAAAGTCGACGCTCAGCCGGGAGCCAGAGCATTGCAGTGCCGACGGAAAATTTTGCCAGAAGCGACGCAGCGAGACGCAGGTTGAGGCCTGGTGTCCGCTGATGCCTGCCACAGGGGTTGCACGATTGGCATGGCGAATTACGTCATCGTCGCGGAATACCCGATAACCACGGAAGGCCGGTATTACTCTGCCTTGGGCATCCTGATGGCTCCGGCTGTTCCAGTGCTCGCCGCCGCTGGAATCCTGATAAAGCCGCAGGTGTTGGGTCCCGGAGGCAGTATCCGGTTCGGCGCCATCCTCGGCGCGAATCCAGGCCGTGTGCCCGTTGGGTTGGTCCACGTTGAGGCTGAGTGACCGGAAATACAAGGAGCCCGCATCGCCGAGATCCCAGAGTCCTCCGGGGTGGAGGGCTCTGCGGGGATTGTGAATGGTTAAGTCGAGCTTCACCAACTGGTTCACGCTGAAGATTGTCAGCCGGGCGGTAAAGTGGCCGAGGGCGGTGCTATCAATGTCTGTCCACTGCCCCTGAACGCGCAGCTCGGCAAATAACGGCCCCCGGTCGACCAGTTCCCAGTTGGATGTGATGCGGGCCTCGCATGGCGATCCGGACGCACTGGTCAGCTCCAGGGTGTGGAGCTGCCAGTCGCCATCGTTCCTTTTTACACGCCAGCGGCCCTGGTCTGGCAGGGCCTCCAGGCACAAATCAGGGGTGGTGACAATCAGGCATTGTTTTTCCGGGTCCCGTACGACATCCAGGCTGCCGCAGGGTTCGGAGTCTGGTGAGTGCGTCAGCGTGAGTGTTTTTGACTCTCCAGGTTCCAGATTGATTGGGAAATCCACCAGGAGCCAGTGGACACTGCCATCGTCCCAGTATCCCAGGGGGCGGGACTGAAGCGGCTGGATCGGGGTGCCCGATGGCTCTCTGAGGCAAAGCGCACCGCCGGGGAACAGCGCGCCTTTGGGCAGGGGGACACCTGCCCGAACCGGCTCTGACCGTCTTGGGCGCCCGGTCTCTTCCTTTAGCAGGAGGGTTGAAAGTTCCATTTTTAACTCGTTTTTTCCGGGAGAATCAGCGCTGCGATCTGCTGATACTGAATGTCCAGGGCTCGCTGGTACTGCGTTAGATTCTCATGTAGCAGGACATCACCCTGTGAGATCCGGCTCACCAGGTTCTGATACTTGGCGATCAACTGGTCTGAGGCAAAGCCATTGATGTCGACGTGGTAGGCGCCAAGCCCAACATCATCCAGCAACTCGGCGGCCTTCCGGTAATAGCAGATCCCGAGTACCGGAATGCCCAGTTGCAAGGGCAGGACCGTGGCATGGAAGCGGGTTGCCACCACCAGGTCGGCCGATGAAAGGGTGTCCATCAATTGCCGCACGGAGCGGCTTTTGGCAACGGTAATGCGTTGCTGGGCTGTCGTCGCTGTATTGCCTTGTGCTATCAGCGTCATCACATCGGTGATCACGTCTTCGTCTCTCAATTGTGTGCTGAACAGCGTAAGCCGGGCGCCGTCGCTCAGGATAGTGGTACACAGGTCGGCCAGTTTGCCAACGTATTCCCGATACCGCGTATCGTCGCCGACATGCCAGTAACGACTGTCAAAAACCGGCATGGGATTGACGGCGATGTGAAGGCTGTCCTCACTGGCGGTCTGCCCGGGCTCCGGGGGCTGATAGCTCAGGCTGTGGGCGAGGTCGGGAACCACCGGGCCACCAATGCCGACTTTATCGGAAATCAGGTCAAACGACCCCTGGTCACGGAAGGACAGGTAATCGGCGCGCCTGAGCGCACGGCGCAACATCCAGAAGCTCAGCGGGTGGCTGAGCGGACCGGCGCCGATGCTGATAAAGGCAACCCTGGTGTTGGTCTGTTTGGCCAGCAAGGTCCACTTGAGGAGCGTGTAGGGAAAGCCCCAGGGCCCCCCGAAGTTGTCGAGAAACTGGTTGGAGCCGGTCACCAGTAATAGATCGATGTCTTCGAGCTGTGCCTTGGCGAATCGCAAAAAACCGGCTTCCTGCGGAAGGGTGTGCCTTAGCCGGGCTGCCTTCTGAAGGAGTGCCACCGCGCTGCCAAGTACCGGGAACGATTTCACTCTGGCTTTCCAGGACGGCTTCTTGGCGGCGCCCTGGAGGCTGGTGCCAGGCACTTCGGTGCTTGCCGAAGGCCGCTCGCTGGTAGCGGCCACCGGCGCCGTGCTGTCGTGTCCTGAAGGATAATGGAGGCCGGCGGGATAATCCGATCGATAACGAATGGGAAACGCCGGCACGTTATGGCGCTGGGCGCTGTCGAACGGATTGATTGAAAAGCAGTGCAGGTCAACCCCGGGAATGTGCTTCCGGAGGTTGGCCATCACGGCTTCAATGATCGCCTCGTCACCGAGATTCTGGTTGCCGTAGTGTCCGAACACCGCAATGCGGGGGCGCCGGCCTGTCTGGGTGCCATCATCAGCCATATCAGAGCCCGACCACCAGTTTGCGACAGTAAAAAGCTTCCGCGATGGTCTCACGTGCGTTGCACTCCATGCCCCGTATCCGCATCACCGACCAGAACAGGTCATCGGTAAACCACCGTTTGGTCTGCTGCGAGTTGTAGGCTTGCTGGAGGTACCGGATTTTCATCAGGCCCAGGTCCCTGGTCAGCGGCACGAAGCCGTTCGGTGAACCAAAATCCCCGTCCCATTTGGGGATCTCGTACTCCAGGATCAGGTGGTTTCTGAAGGTGTTCCAGGTGAGTTCGGCGACCTTGCGGTGATCCTGATGCAGGTCTTCGCGATAGTGTGTGAATATCAGGTCGGGGTTGTCGATTTCGGTTTTGAGCGTTTCAAACGTTTCTTTCAGGCGTATGGCCTCTGTCGGGAGAAACCCGTCGCGAAAATCATGGATGCGAAGGTCAACCTGTGCGGCATTGCCGGTGAACAGGGCAGCGCCGGTTTCCGCCTCCTGTCGCCGGACGTCGTTGGACGCAAAGACTACCCACGTCAGGTTGATTGTCCGGCCACTGGCCAGCAGCCATAACAAGGTACCACCACAACCGATTTCGATGTCGTCGGAGTGGGCACCGAGACACAGTACGTTCAGGGGGCGTTCGGTTTGTTCCAGCAGGGCAGAGAGCATGATCTAGATTTTCTCCCGCCAGACCTGCCAGGGGCACTCTCCGGAGGCATGCAATTCGTCAAACGATTGCTTGTCCTTGAAGGTGTCCATGCACTTCCAGAAGCCATCATAACGGAAGGCTACCAGCTCATTTTCCGCAATCAGGCGTTCGAACGGCTCATGAACAAGCTCTTCGCCCTCCTGGATGTAGTCGTAGATCTTCTTTTTAAAGATAAAGAACCCGCCGTTGACCGTTAAGCCGGTATTGGTGGTGTCCTGAATGCTGTGTACCGTGCCGTTGTCGTTCAACCTGACGTAGTGGAACGACTGCTGGGGTTGAACACACAGGAAGCAGGCGGTTTTGCCGGAGGCCTTGAAAAACGACAGCATGTCGTCGAGCGGCACGTCAGACAGCCCGTCGGCATAGTTCGCCATGAACATGTCATCCGGGCCGAGGTCAGACAGATACTTCTCCACAGCTTTCAGGCGCATACCGATATTGGCCTTCAGGCCGGTGTCGGCAAAGGTGATTTTCCAGTCGTGGATGTCGGTTTTGGTCAGATGTGGTTGCCCGGCTTCCAACACGAAATCGTTGGTCAGGCACTCGTCGTACTTCAGAAAATACTGTTTGATCACATGGGCGTTATGGCCAAGACAGAGAATGAAGTCCTTGTGGCCATGGTGGGAATAGAACTTCATGAGATTCCAGACGATGGGCCGGTGCCCGATCGGGACCATGGGTTTGGGGATGCTTTCCGAGAACTCCCTCAGGCGCATTCCCAGTCCGCCACAAAAAAGGACTACTTTCATAACGCCGCCTCCCTGTGCGTAGAGTTATGAGTAAAACGTGTTGATCATCTCTTTTCGGAGTTGATCGATCAGTCGGCCATCCGGTAATTCCACATCGTCGTAGGTGAGGGCGGTATCAATGGGTACATCTCGCTTGACCAGGCAACGTTCCGCCACACCCATGGGCAACAGATTCTCCCTGAGACTGGTGTCGAAATTGTCGATCAGGGCGTAGTTGGTGAACCCTCCGATGCCGTCGAGCACATCGCCTTCCCGCAACGGTCTCTTGGCGATGGCCACGGCTTCGCAATACGGCTTGTCTTTCGGAGCGACCGCCGCGTCATGGCACAGCACACCCCGGCAGACGGTGATCGGGATTTCCAGTTGGGGCAGGTGGAACGGTGTATAGAACACGTAAAAGGGACCGTCCCCCATCTTGAGGTATTTGAGGTATTCCCGCTTCATCGGGTGTTCTGTGTGGCTGACCACGAAGGCGCCGGTGTACGGTGATGCGCCCAGCAGAAAATCCACGATGCCATGGCCTGGCTGAAACGCGCCCGCCGGAAAGTGCTCAAGGCAGGTTCTTACGTCGTCACAGGCCGGGCCATACATGCCACGCCTGCCGACTCCAAAGCCTAGTGCGTTGGCCGTTACAGTGAGCTCCATGGACAGTTTGGTGCCATCCACGAACGAGGTCATCATATGGGGTTTCTGGTTGTTCGCCTCGGCAAAGGCCTTCTGGGTTTCCGGAGTCCGGTGCACATCGTAAAACCCTTTCAGGTTACCGGCCCCCACCACTTCCAGCCCCATGGTTTTCACGTGTCGGGCCAGATTGGAGGCAACGCCGGGCTCATCGCCGTCGGAGTTGGAGTAGATGACGCCCTGTTTTGACGCGTAGTGCTTGAGCAGTGGCCCGACGGTGGCGTCCATTTCGCAGTTGAGCACGAATGTGTGCTTACCTGCCTGGATCGACTGCAAGGCCGCCCAGGCACCGTATTCGACTTCACCGGTCGTCTCGATAACCGCTTCGATTCCGGGTGTCGAGAATGCGACGTTGGCGTCGTCTGTAATGCAGTGCTGGCGCTTCTGCATGGCGGCGGCCAGTTCGTCCGCACTTGAGACATACCGGGCGTCATCAATGCCGGCCTTTTGAAACACCGACAGGGCATGTTCCGGCGTTCGGTTAACAATCACCGCCAGGTGCATGCCGGGAAAAGAGCTCGTGATCTGCGAAGCAATGTGTCTGGCGCTGTATCCGGCGCCAATCATGGCGACCTGGATCGGGCGGTTATCGGCAATCCTTTTTTGTATTTCGGTATCAACAATAATCATGTCCGTTCCCCCTGGTGGGCTTCCGGTGCCCGAAAATCCTGCCAACCGGTATCGTTGTCGGATATGGCCGTTACCTGCAGCGGCCACTCAATGCCGAATGCCGGGTCGTTGTAACGGACACCCGTTGCGCATTCCGGATGGTAGAGTTCGCTGGTGTGGTAGTAGATTTCGGTGTCATCAACGAGGGTCTGGTAGCCGGTTGCACAACCCTCCGGAACATACAGCATGCGGCTGTTCCCGGCGGTTAGCTCAACGGCAAACCACTGCCGGAATGTTCTGGACTCCGGCCGCAGGTCAACCACGACATCGTAGATGGCCCCCCTGGGGCAGCGAATAATCTTCACTTCCTGGTGAGGGGGTGTCTGGTAGTGCAGACCTCTCAGGGTGCCTGCTTGTGGGCTGACCCCAATGTTGGACTGGCGGATGACAGACACCAGCCCCATATCGGCCATTTCTTTCTCACACCATAACCGGCCGAAGAACCCGCGATCATCGCCAATACGTTTGACATCAATAACGTAGGCGCCGGCCACAGACGTTTCTGTAAATATCATAAACTGACCCGCCGAGGCTCAGATCTGCCAGACCAGATTGCGGTCCAGCTTGCCTGATTCAATCAGATTCAGGATGTGGGCTATCCGTTTGTAACGTATGCCCTCGTAGTCGTCCTTGCTTAATCCGAAACGAAGATAAGACTCATAGCACTGCTCTACGCCCTTTCTTGCCGTCCATCGGGTTTTGAAGGTCGGGAAAACCCGGTGAATCTTGTCGAAATTCACCCGATAGGAGCGTGGGTCCGGCCCCGCGTCCTCGGCATACTCGACCTCGCAGTTCGGAACCGTTTCTTTGACAAACTGCGCCAGTTCGCGCATCTGGTAGTTTTCGTCGTTGCTGCCGACATTGACAGCCAGGTTGTGGATGGTGTCCCGGTCCGCCTTGAGTGCACAGATAACGGCCTGGGTGATGTCTTCGATATGCACCAGGGGCCGCCAGGGCGTGCCGTCGCTTTTCAGCAGGATTTTGCCAGTGGTGTGGGCCCAGGCCACCAGGTTGTTGATCACCAGGTCAAACCGGATCCGGGGCGACACGCCATAGGCCGTCGCGTTTCGCAGGAATACCGGGCTGAAGGTGTCGCTGGCCAGCTTTGATACATCTTCTTCGACCAGCACCTTGGACTTGGCATAAGGCGTTACCGGATTGAACTGGGCGCTTTCGTCCAGGACATCCTGCCCGGCCTTGCCGTACATACTGCAGGAGGAGGCAAACAGAAACCGCTGAACACCGACCTCCCGGGCCATTTCCGCGATGCGGACGGTGGCGCGGTAGTTGATGTCGTAGGTCAGGTCGGGGTTGATATTACCGAGCGGATCGTTTGACAGGGCCGCCAGGTGCACGATGGCATCAAACCCCTCCAGGTCCTGCTTATCAACGTTCCGAACGTCCTTGTTGATGGACGGAATCTCTTTCGGCTCATCCCCATAGGTACAGTACCGGTATAGATCGGTATCCAGGCCCGTTACCTCGAAACCTTCCTCCAGCAGCATCGGCACCATCACTGTGCCGATAAACCCACGGTGGCCCGTCACTAAAACCTTCATACACTCTCCTTGTCTCAGGGCCGCTTCAGCAGGCCATACTTAATGACATCAACTAACTCGTCCTTCATAGGCCCTTTCCGCCAATAGGCGCGTTTCAGCAGGAAATAGGCAAGAATTCGCTTCTCGTTCAGGGGTATGGGCGCGCGGTAAACTGCTTTGTAATATTCGCTGAGGCTACGCCAGGTCTGCAGCACCATCTTGCGCTTGGACGGGTCCCAGAAATTTCTCTGGCGTTCGGCGTCGCTGCGGACCCAACTGCTTGCCTGGGGGTGCATGCGCCGGTTAAACAGGCGCTCGGGTACTTCCACGAATTTGCCGTAAAGGCTCAGCTCAACAACGAGGTTGATGTCCGCCGCCACGTAGTTACCCAGTAACGCGGTGTGTGCCAGGGCATCCCGGCGTATCAGGCCATACATCACGTTTTGCAGACCGATGGCACGAATGCAATCGATAAAGCGGGTTGACGGGCTGGAGGCGCTCAGCTGAAGCCCGTCGTCGTAGTCCTCAATCTTGTGGCCGTGTTCGTCGATCAGGCGGGTTTTGCCGTACGCGAGAACGGCATCCGGTTGCGCCTCCAGCACTTGCAGGCACTTTTCGATCAGGGTTGGTTCAATGGGGTCGTCGGCGTTTTGCCACCGGAAGTAGGGCGATGTCGCCGGCTGGAAACACACGGTGTAGTTTTTTGAGGCACCCAGGTTGACGGGGTTGCGAATGTAGTGAATCCGTGCATCCCGGCTCGCGTAGTCGCGGCAGATTTCCTCAGTACGGTCGGTCGAGGCGTTGTCGGCGATAAACAGGGAAAAAGCGGTGTGAGTCTGGTTCAGCACGGAGACGAGAGTATCCTCCAGGTACCATTCGCCATTGTAGACGGGCATGCCGATGGCGACCGGCGTGGTCTCGTCGTACTGCTGATTCATAACGCTATCCTTCGCCGAACCAATGACTTCTCTGTGAATATTAGTACATAATTGTAACTAAGTGTAGCGTAATGTATCGGTTGGTCTATCGAATCCGGGGTCTTGTTTCAGGGCCTTGGCAGGGATGTCGGGGAGCCTTGTTTTATATGGGAATAGGCATGTTTGGGCTACGTTCGGGTGCGCCTGATCTGACCCTGATACTCACGATGATCACGCGATGCCCCCGTACGGTGCGTGTCGTTGTGTACTCGTTGGCACTGATGATTTTATCCGCCTGTGCCGATCCGGCATCGGGCACACCTCTCAACAGCTCCGGAGCGTTTGTCCGGGAGACGATAGATCCCACCGGACCCAATGCCCCCTGGGGCAAATCCGTGGGCGATATTGATGGTGATGGCCGGCTGGATATTGTCGTTGGCGGTCACCAGCGCCCGCCCCTCTCGATCCTTGAGCGGATTTTGCGCAAGCTCGGCATCAAACCCGACAGTACCCGTGTTGGTGAACTGGTCTGGTACCGCAACCCCGACTGGAAGCGTGAGGTTATCTCCGAGCGTTTTGCCGTCAGGACCGATATTGAAGTGGCGGATATGAATGGTGATGGCGCCAACGATATCGCCTTCGTGGCGGACAGCGGCACGGTCTGGCTGGAAAACGGATCCTGGATTGCCCACGCCGTGGATAACGCAAAATTCCACGATCTGGAAGTGCACGACCTGGATCTTGACGGCAACCCGGAGATCGTAGTCCGCAACCAGAGCCTGTTTGGCTACGATAATGGAGACTTTGTCAGAATCTATCGTCGACTGGGCGCGGATACCTGGAACAAGCTCGATATTTCGGTGCCCCACGGAGAAGGCCTCAAGGTCACGGACCTGGACGGTGATGGCTTTAAGGATATCGTGGTGAACGATGTCTGGCTGAAAAACCCCGGGCAGGGGGAGGCTCAAGACTGGCTGTCGCACCGGTATGTGGCTGCCGGGGGGGCGGCAGATACCGGGTGGCAGTGGCCGGACGTATATATCGATACTGCGGATTTCAATCACGATGGCCGGCCGGATATTGTCCTCTCGCCCGCTGAAGAAGCCGGAGAAACCTATCAGATTGCCTGGTTCGAGAACCCCGTCGACCGTCAGGAAAACTGGCCAAAACATTTGGTGGACGGGGAGGTTGAGGCTGTTCATCACTTTATCGCGGCAGCGGATGTCGATGTAGACGGGGATGTCGACATCCTGACTGCCGAGATGAATCAGGGCGAGGGTGACAACCCGGTATCGGTGTATCTGAATGAGCCATCCGGTTGGCGCCAGCAGGTCTTGTCCACCGGTGGCGGACACAGCCTCAGGGCGGTTGATATCGATAACGATTTCGACACGGATCTGGTCGGCACCAACTGGCAAATCGCCGATTACCACGGCGATTACCCGGTCTGGCTGTGGCGTAACCGAAGCGAGGCTGCGCCTGACTGGCGACGGCATGTTGTTGACGAAGCGCGACCGGGCCAGGCGACCTTTGTGTTTGCCCGGGATGTGAACGGCGATGGGAGGCCTGACCTGATTACCGGTGGGTACTGGTATGAGAATCCGGGTTCTCCTGATCGTGACTGGACAAGGAGGGCTCTTGGCGCCCCCGCACACGATGCGGCGTTTCCGGGAGACTTTGACGGAGACGGCGATGTCGACATTCTGGCCACTGGCTGGCGCGGTTACGGCTATGAACCGACACTGCTTGAACGACTCAGGGCCAAGCTTGGGGGGCCGCCTCCAGGCAATGTTGGCGAGCGACTGGTCTGGGCAGAAAATAGTGGGTCTGGAGAGTTCACTATTCGAACCAACATTGAACAAGCCCGGGGGGATTTTCTTCAGGGCACGGCCTTTCTGCCGGGTGATCAGAGCGGTTTGCCCAGGATTCTGTTGTCATGGCACCAGCCTGAGAGTGGATTACAGGCGATTGTGATCCCCGGGACGCCACGCGAAACGGAATGGACCTGGGAGCTGGTCAGCGAACTATCACAGGATGAGGCAATCACCGTGGTTGATATAGACGCGGACGGTGTGGATGAGGTTGTCCTGGGCACGCGGATTCTATTGCAGGCCAGGGACGGTGGCTGGAGTGAGCTGGTTGTTGATGATTCGGCGGACAAGCCGGACCGCCATCGGGTCGCCGATATCAACCAGGATGGCAGACTCGATATTGTGGTCGGTTTCGAAGCGGTCAGCGAGAAGGGCGATCTGGTATGGTATGAACAGCCCGAACTGGCAGGTTCAGACTGGCGTCGGCACCTTGTTGCCCGCGTCACCGGCCCGATGAGCCTGGATGTGACAGACATGGACAACGACGGCGATAGCGATATCGTGGTGGGGGAGCATGACCTCAGGCACCCGGAACAGGCACGAATGATGTGGTTCGAAAACAGGGGGCAGGGAAGCCAGTGGCTGGGTCGCCTGATATACACCGGCGATGAGCATCACGATGGTGCCGTGACCGTTGATATCGATGGCGACGGCGACCGGGATGTTGTTTCTATCGGTTGGTCCCATGGCAAGGTGCTGCTCTATGAAAATCTCGCCGGCGGCGGCCAGTCGCACTAACTGGTTCGTCGGGTCGCCTGGCGCACCAGGGAATGCAGCTGCGCCCATTCCTCCGTTCCCGAAAGCAGAATCCGGCCCGAGCCGACAATCAGCAGGGCGGCGGCGCTGACAAACAAGGTCCCCAGAAAGATAAACTCCCAGAGCCCGGACAGTGCTGGCCAGGTGGGGAGCGAAACCAGCCAGGCTGCTCCCAGGCTTCCAAGGATCGATGGCACCGACAGCCAGAGTAATCGCCACAGGCCGAATGCGGTCCATTGGTTCAGAATGCCGAGAAGACAGAATGTTGTCGCCACCGCCAGCCAGCCCCTGATCCATGCCATATCGCCCAGAGTGTCGGTGGCGAACAGTAGCAGAATGGTGACGATAACCACCGTTGACAGCACATCAAACGTGAACAGTGCCCGTACCTTACCAAGGGCGATGACAGCGTCGCTGACCAGTGCAAACAGGCAGAAGGTAAAGAAAAACAGGGCAAAGGGCTGAAGTAGGTGGCTGTAGGCGGACCACTGGGGCCCCAGGAGAACGTTGATGGTCAGCTCCGGGTAGAGCAGAAGGAACGTCGTGATGGGGGTTAACAGCGTGACCATTACGGCCAGCGCCAGCCGTATTCGATAGGCGAGGGCCTCCGGGGTGTGCCTGACCTGGGCAATGGATGCCAGCAGTGGTTCACTCATGGGAATAATGGCGGACAGTGCGGGTAGAAGGCTCACCTCGCGAACCAGGTTGTAGCCGCCCAATGACGTGGTTCCAAAAAAACGGGAGACCATGAGGTTATCGATCTGGGAGCGGGTAAAACCGACAACGCCACGGAGCAGCAGCCACCGGGAGAACTGCCACTGCTCTCTGAAGTTTCCCAGGGTCCAACTGGGGCGAAACTCGTGTACGCGGTACGAGCCGATCGCCAGCACGACGGCTGACACGAGGCTTCCTGCAATAATGGCCCAGTAGCTGGCATGCAGCAGCGCCAGGGCAATCACCGTCAGGAACGACAACCCCTTTTGCCAGAGGGTCAGCCGGAACATCGGACGGTAATTGATTTCCCGGGCCAGTACCATCATCCCGGGAGTCCGGAAGGCCCGGATGACAATAGCCAGGGCCGCAACGGGCAGTGCCAGGACGAGCTCGGGCGTGTCGAAGAAGTTGGCAAGTAACGGTGCGCAGGCCATGATGGCCACCGTAATCGATGACTTGATAAGAATATCCATGGACCAGGCGGTATTGAGGTCCGCGTTGCTGACGGTGTCCTTCTGGACGATGTACTGTTGGTTTCCGGTTTCTACGAGTAGTTCGAAAAACTGCAGGATGATGGTCACCAATGCCACCACGCCAAAATCTTCCGGTGTCAAAAGGCGGGCAAGAATCAGCGTACTGATGATCCCGAGCCCGCGCTGGACGATCTGGATGGCAAATAGCAGGGCGGAACTCTTGGCGACCTTCAGGCTGGCGGACATACGCCTCTCGCAACTCCGGGGGCTGGGGTGAAGGCCTATTACAACAAAAAATGCCAGCCGAAGCTGGCATTAATACTCATACCGGGTTCAGTTCAGGCTTGACGACGCCGGACTGCCCCCAGGCCAACCAGGCCCAGGCCAAGCAGGGCAAGAGTGCCTGGCTCGGGAACGGCTTCCGTGACGACTGTCAGGACTGACTTGCCGACATAGAAATCACCCAGGACCGATTGAACGGTAACGCTCAGAAGACCGTCAGAATTCAGGGCGCCAAGTGCCTGGGCCTCAAGACCATTGCCGAAGTTGGCGGTTCCCAACTGAGCATAACCTGTGTCGAAATCGAAGCTTTCGATAACAAAGAGAATGGTCTCGGGAACCAATCCCTCGAGGAAGCCATCCTGGTCATCGCTTATGTCGATGGCCAGGGTTCCACTCAGGGCGCTACCCAGCGTAAACCCGTCATCGTTGATGTCGTGAGTGTAGGAGTGGCTCCCAAACCACTCGACGAACTGACTTTGATTGACCGTATCGACGATCATGCCTGCATTGGCGGTTGTCAGCGTCAGCAACGCCCCAACCAGTGCTCCACCAATTAATCTAATCATAATTCCCACCTACCTGTGCTTGATGTTGGGTTGCAGGCTGATTGGAAGCAAAGCTCAAGCCAGCTCGGAAAAAGCGGGGGAATTCAGATGGGTACAATATAAAGACGGTGCGGCAATAGAGCGTGGTGTAAATACCGTCGACACGTTGGACGCGCGTTAGAGGTCCAGGCGCTTCCGGGCTACGAGAACGGTGGATACCGCGTCTCCACAATCCGGTGTGTGACAGAGCGCTTGCACCGTTACCAGCGCAAACCGGGTCTTGCCCAGGTAAATGGCCGGTATCTGGAGCAGTTTTGCCAATCGATAATGGTTGGTGACGAAGGGGCCGACCCTATACGTCCGGCTGAGGATGACGCGCTTCTGGCCACTCAGTTCCCGCCATATTTCAAGATCCTGCGTATCCAGTGAGGATTCAAGAAACCAGCTGTTCCGGTCGATCAGCGGAGGTAGGTACGGCACTATTTTGGTGGTCTTGGAATCCCGCTGGAATTGGGCAACAGAGACCACCGCGTTGCTGCCAGTCACACGCCAGACCTGGTGGTTCAGGAACGTCGGCAGCGCCAGTGGGACCGGAAGGTCCCGGTATGAGGCCGCCTTCAAGCTGCCCGGTGCTATTCTGACCTCACCCATCGGCACCTCACGGGCGTGGACGAGAGAGAGCCCGGCATGGCCGAGAAGCAGGCTGGCCACAATAAACGCACTCCCCCTGAGGGAAATAACCGGTTTATTAAAAACCTGTAAAGTTTTTCGGCGGTGCACCGGAACCAGGAACATGGCCGGGCCAATAAAAGCCACAAACACGATCCAGCCAAACAGTTCATGCTCACGGACCAGCCCGTTGTTCATATCGGTCATATACGCGATCACCACCAGAGCAATGATACGGACCCAGTTAATGATCAACGCCAGCGCCGCGGAACCCAATAAAATCCAGAGCCACCCCCGCCACCGGAAATCGTTCAGGACCGCCGTGATTGCACCCAGCAACAGCGAAATAGCCAGGTAACCCATGCCTGAACAGCCGTCGGCAATAACCAGTCGCCCATAGGGCAGGGTGATGTGATTGCCCTCAATCAAAGCGGTTATTCCCAGCGTGGACACCGCGTGGCTGACGACAAAGGTAGCCAGGGCAACGAGCGCCGGAATCAGGTCTCCCCAGAGAGGAAGTGAAAGACCCAGTAGCGCGATATATGGGATACCGGTCAGCGCTTCCCGGAGTCCGAAGGCGGTCCAGCACACGACAAACAGGCTCGCTGGTAACAGGAGGTAAGCCAGGGTATCGATGCGAACAAGTTCGAGGGTTGCCCAGAGCAGTACCGTAATGAGCAGCAGAATGCCGCCCGGGATTCGGCCGGACATCCTTGTGTGAGGACCAGCGCTCTGTGGCGGCAGCGGTGGGTGAACAATCAGCAGGGCCAGGAACGCCAGGAACGTGGGTAAGCCATGGGCTAGGGTCTGCTCCCACCTTAACCAGGCATCGAACAGGCGCGCCCACGTCGGAAAGAACAGCAAGATCGACACAGCGGTGGCGAACAGGTAAGGCCATGCCCGCAACAATGCGTGGGAAACAGTCATCCGTAACCTGAATCAAAGAGTCTGCGTGTAAGAGGTATGAGCATAACGCGTGCGTGGCCCGCGGTCATCATCGCTGATCCGGAAAGCCAATAAAAAACCGACAGACAGAGCTGTCGGTTTTGCCAAGCCCGTTCAGGGGCGTGTCACACCTTGCGTCGTCTGGCCGCACCCAGTCCGATAAGACCGAGACCCAGAAGGGCAATCGTGCCAGGTTCCGGAACCGGGACGATATCTTCGACATAAACCATCAGATCGTTGTAGTCCATGTCTCCGCCGTCCTCGAACCCGAGAACATAGTCGTCGTTTTCCCAGAGAACACAATCACTCAGGGATTGCTCACCACAACCGTAGGTGATTTCGCTGCCCAGGTTGATACGTTGTCCCTTACCCTGAACCGCGACAAACCGTTCGGTGCCTCCGTTCATCTCAGCGTCTGAATAGATGACGGGCGCGCCACCGTAGCCGAGATAGAAACCGAACTCATTGCTGGCAAAGGTGCCTTCGAGCTGGTTATTAACGTAGACCTTGTAGCTGCCACCCGAGATATCAAAGCTTACCTGGGCCCGGTTTTCGTTATCGACAACGGGGCCAGTAAAGCCGCCTGACGTTGTGTAGCTCCCCTCGTCAGATCCCGAGAAAAGTTGCACGTAGTCTGTACCGTTGTAGATGCCAAAAGACTGGTTCGTCAGCATTGAAGTAATTTCAATGAGGAACGTGGCAGTGCTGTTGGTGCCGTCCGGAGACGACGTGAAGTAGGGGCTGGTGCTTGCATCGTTTGTTTCTGTATCGCCGAGCACATTAACGCTGCTGCCGGAAACAATCAGGTTGTCATTGATGACTTCGCTGAGGTTTGCTTCCGACCCGTCGTTAATGAAGGCTGCCTGTGCAGACATTGCGCTCAGACACGCTAATGCTAAAGTCGTTCTGGCCAATTTCATTGTCATGTTACTCCTTGGGTTTACTTGGGCGTTCCCTGCAACCCGGCCATCTCCGAGAGACCCGTGGCTTTCCGTCCTGCCCTCGCGAACAGTTTGGCTTGGCAAACCGAATGGATGCCGATGTAAACAAAGCCAGATTCATGCCAGAACTTAAATCCGATATAAATCAATAAATAAGAAATAGTCCTGTGGCGGGGGTGTAAGATAATTCGACATATCAAGTAAAAAGACCAGACAACGAATGTTGCCTGGTCCTGGTGAAGTGCGGAACCCGGGGGAAGCGGAGCGTCCTGGCGTTGCCGGGCTTTATTGGGCGCTCCTGACGGCGTCCCGGTGTTGCCGGATTTCTTCGTTGTCCGGTGCTTGCGACAGCGCCTTTTCGATGTGGTTCAGGGCCAACGTATGCTCACCATTCAGGTGAAGCAGCCACCCGTAGGTATCGCGCACGTTAGGGTTTTCCGGGGCAAGTTCAACGGCCCGTGAGGCCAGCTCCAGGGCCCGTGCTGTATTGGCGTCGCGTAGTGCCCAGGCGAGATTGTTCAGTGCGGTCAGGTGGTTTTGGTCCTGCTCGAGAACACGCTCGTAGTGGGCGACGGCGCCGACCTCGTCCTGTTGGGCGAGCAGGGCGTTCGCGCGTGCGAGATTGGCGGCGGCACTGGTCGGTGAGGCCTCCACCCATTGTCGGGTGAAATCAGCCATCTTTCCCGGTTCCAGTTCGCTGGCCAGTCTCAGCAGATTTGGCATCAGCCCGGTCTGGCCGCTGGCGGCCCACTGTTGCTCCAGGTAACGGAGGGCCCCGGCTTTGTCGCCTCGGGCCTCCATAATCGCCGCCCGGCTTTCAATGACGGGCAAGCGGGCGCCGTGCTGCTCTTCAATAGTGTCCAGTAAGGCGGATGCCTGATCGGTGTTGCCTTCGAGTATCCTGACCTGAACCGGAACCAGGCGAATTGTCAGGTCGTCCGGCGCCAGGGCCACCGCCTGCCGGGCACTGTTAAGCGCTTTCTCCCATTGTCCGGAATTGGCCAGTTCCCGTGCTTCGGCAACCAGAAGCAGGGCTTCCGCACGCTGGATGGACGGGGACGTTGGCTCACTGGCGGTCTTCAGGGAGCGTCTGGCCTCCACCAGCTGGCCATTATCGATATACCAGAGAATACGGAGGGCGTGGGCCTCGTTGCCGAGTGCCGGGTAGTCGGAGGGGATCTTCTTTGTCCAGTCCAGGAAGGCTCCCTGTGCCTCATTGACCCGGTTATAAATCCTTGCAGCCAGCATCATCGTGGGGAGGCGCTCTTGCTGTTGGCTGGCCGCCGCCAGTAGCGTACTGATCGCTTTCGCCGGCTGGCCGGTCTGCAGGTAAAGGGACGAGAGGACACGGTTTACCTGCAGGTTTTCCGGGGCGTCCTTGTTGAGACTTTCCAGGCTTGCAATGGCCTGCTCTCGTTCACCGAGGGCAGCGCGCGCAATGGCGCTCAGAAGCCGGGCTGGCGTTTGTTCCGGATAGCCATTGTCCAGCGATTCACGGAGCTCCGCCAATTCGCTGTCCTGATTCTGCGCAATCAGGAGCGACACATAAGCCGATGTGGTGGGCCAGTCTGCCGGGTTGGTGGCGAACGCCACTCTCATCTGCCCCAGGGCCTGCTCGGGCAGGTTTTCCGAAACGTAGTATCTGGCCAGTGCCAGCCGCAGTCTGACATTATCGGGTTTGAGGGCGATGGCGCGACTGAGGCTGGTAACCCCCTCGGTTTTTGATCCTTCCAGGCTGAGCGCCACCAGGCCATGCATGGCCAGAAGTTCGGGGTCATCAGGCCGGGCCTCGACCGCACGGCTCAGGGTGTCCAGCGCCTGTTGCCGCTCGCCTTTGTCAATTCTCGCCATGGTGGTCAGGCGGATGTAGCGGGTGGGCGAGGTTTCCGGATCAATGTTCTCCTCAAGCAGGTTCAGGCCTTCATCCAGCTTGCCCTGCTGGAGGTTTAACGCGCCCAGCGTCAACGCCACACGCTCGTTGTCGGGGTTTAGCGCCAACAGGTCGTTCAGGGTGGCCGAGGCCTCCTCGAACCGGCCTTCCTGGATGGCGCGAACGGCCGCCTGGGCCTGTTGCTCCATGTCCGAGTCCGTGTTTTCCTCCAGCACTTTATTGTAGATCTGGGCTTCGGTGATTCGTCCCTGTTCGGTCAGTGCCTTGGAGAGGAACGTGAGTGTCTGGCGGCGCTGGGGCAGGAAAATGTCTGACGGCGGCAAAGCCGACACCGCTTCTGTCAGCGTTTCAATCGCAGGTTCAATCCGGTTGGCCTGATATTGGGCCAGGCCTTTGAGCAGCAGGACCTCGGCGTTAATCGTTTCCCTGACGATGGCCTGGTCGGCGAGGGCGATGGCCTGGGTGGTATTGTTCAGGTTCAGGTAGGTTTTGATGCTGCCTGCGACCGCCTCCGCATTGCCCGGATTTTCCTCGGCGATGTCAGAAAAAACCGAGAGTGCGCCGGTGTAATCACCCGACAGCCTCAGTGCTTCGCCCTTAAGCAGAGCGGCCCGCGTTTTTTCCTCGGCGGATGTCGGCGCTGCCTTTGCCAGGGTCTCGAGCGCGGATAAATGCTTTTGCTGGCCAGTGTAGGCCTCCGCTAGAGGGAGCGAAACGGCGTTGCTATGTTCCGCCATCCAGGGCGAGAGCAACTGGGCTGCATCACGATAGGCTCCGATGTCGAGAAAGAGCTCCCCGAGGCGAGTGACGTACTCGACGTTTGTGGGGTCCTGCTGGATGGCGTTTTTCACTTCCAGAATAGCGGAGCGGTACTGGCCCTGGCTGGCGTAGGTTTCGCTGCGGGTAATGTGAGTGACTGAATCGTCTTCGCTGGAGGTGCCGCCGCACCCGGATAACACCAGCAGCAGGGTTAACCCAACCCAACGCAACGAATACCGGGAGCTGTCAATCATTCCTTGTTCCTTCTAGATGTCGCAGACTGGCAGGCATGGGGTCTTCGGATGTCTCGATGTTGTATTTGTCGGTCAGGCTGTAAATCGTGGGGCGCGTTATGCCAAGCAGTCGGGCCGCTTTTGCCATGTTGAACCCGCTGGCCTGAAGCGCCTGATTGATGGCATGTCGTTCAGCGGATTCGCGTATTTGCCGAAGGTTCAGGCTGTTTTGCAATGGCGCAATGCCGGGGTCCAGGGAGAGATCGGCGGCGCTCACACGTTTTCCTTCCGCCATGATGATGGCGCGCTTCAGTTTGTTGATGATTTCCCGAACGTTACCAGGCCAGGCGTAGTGAGTGATGGCGTTAATGGCGTCTTCCGTGAACGTAAGGTTTGGCCGGTCCATCTGTTTTCCCAGGGACTTGAGCAATGACTGGGCGATCACCAGCGCATCGCCATCCCGGTTCCGAACGGCGGGAACCTCAAGCGTGATCTCACTGATTCGATAGTACAGGTCTTCCCGGAAGGTGCCGCTGTCAATGAGTTGCCGAACATCCCGGTGGGTTGCGCACACCACCCGGACATCCACCGGTACCGGTTTAACGGAGCCCACCCTGTCGACCACCCGTTCCTGCAGAAAGCGTAATAGCTTGGCCTGCAGCGACATTGGCATATCACCGATCTCATCCAGGAACAGGGTGCCACCGTTGGCGCTCTCGATTTTCCCCTTTTTACTCTGGGTTGCACCGGTGAATGAGCCCTTTTCGAAGCCGAACAGTTCACTCTCCAGAAGATTTTCCGGAATGGCGGCGCAGTTGATGGCAGCGAAAGGTTTGCAGGCCCGGCTGCTCAAATCGTGAAGCGCCTGGGCGAGAAGTTCCTTGCCGGTGCCGGTTTCCCCGGTGATGAGTGTGGTGACGTCGGACGGCGCCACTTTTTCCAGTGTCCGGCAGATGGCCAGCATCTGAGGGCTGGCCGCAACAATGCCTTTGATATTGGCGCTGTTGCGATGGCGGGCAAGTTCCCGGTTTTCCCGTTCCAGTTCGGCGATGCGAAAGGCACGGTTAACGACAAAGGCCAGAATGTCGGCGTCCAGGGGTTTCTGGTAGAAGTCGCAGGCCCCCATGCCAATGGCCCTGACGGCGTTTTCCTTGTCTTCACGGCCGGTGACGACAATCACTTTGGTCATCGGAGACAGCCGCAGTATCTCCTCAAGCACACCGAACCCCTCGGAGGCTCCGCCAGGGTCCGGCGGCAAACCAAGATCCAGGGTGACCACTTCCGGCTCAATGCGCCGCAGGGCCGTGAGCGCCGAATCCCGGTCAGACGCCACCGCCACGTCCAGGTCCTGACTGAAGCACCAACGCATCTGGCTCTGCAGGCCGGGATCATCCTCAATGATTAACAGTCGTCTATTCACAACAGCAACAAGTCCTTTGTTATGTAGTCTGTCATTCCTGATTCTTAACTGAACATTGACACTTTGCAATGATCGATTGCCTTAAATCTGAAAACCGCCATTCAATTGACGCTTTGCCTCGGGTCAGGTGCCTCAGAATCCATTCGTGACCCTTGGTCCGGTAGCAGTTGGATGGAGGGCTCCGCCAACGGAATGCGCACGGAGAAACAGGAGCCGACGCCGGGCTCGCTGGTCACATCAATACTGCCCCCGACTTGCTGGATGTATTCCCGCGCCTGATAGGCGCCTATGCCCATGCCCGTGAGGCCCTTGGTGCTCTCGAACGGCTTGAAGAGCTGCCCCCGGATGAACTCCTCGGTCATGCCGCTGCCGGTGTCCTGGATAAACAGAACCACATTGCCCTTGGCGATCTTGAGGGTGAGTGTGATTTCGCCATCCGGAGGCGTGGCATCCTGGGCATTCTGGATCAGGTGCCCCAGCACGCTGCGCAGCTGTTCGTCGTCGGCCTTGATCAATGCGACCGGCGGGTTGCCCTCCAGGCGTGGCGGTGGTGTTTGCCGCTGGTAGTTCTCCACCAGCTGACGAACCATCCGGGTCAGATCCAGGGATTTGCCGACAGCTTCCGTGGGTGCCGAGGGTTTGCGTATATGGTCCACCAGATTCGACATTTTGCGCACGGCATGATCGGTGGTGTTAATCATATCGTCGATAAAAGCCGGGTTTTCACGATGCTTGGGTGCGTTTTTGACCAGCAGCGACAGCTGTGCAATAACGGTCTTGAGGTCGTGCACCATAAACGCGGATGCCTTGCTGACGGCTTCAAACTGCATTGCCCGTGACAGGCGGTTCTGGGCATCGGCCTGGGCCAGGAGGTTGCAGGTCTGGCGGGCGACCACTTTGATCAGGTCAAAGTTCTCCCAGTTGAGCTCCACCCGGGCATAGGGATTGCCCAGCATGGCAATGCCATACAACTCGTTGCCGAGGTACAGCGGAATGATGAGCCAGCCGCCCGGGGTTTTGGCGATGGCATCAGGGATTTCCAGCAGGTTGTAACTGATCGGGTCATTCCGGTATTCGTGCAGGTCCACGACCCATTCACGGTCGGTCAGAAACCGCACCAGCTCGGCGTCGCTGTCGATCATGGTGTATTTCGGAGTGGCGAGATTGACCGAAGCCGCCAGAACATAACCACCCTGCTCACCCTTGAGCCAGATGGCACCGGCGTTGCTTTCGACCAGGGCCGCCAGTATCCGGATAACCCGTTCAGGCAAGGGCGGTTCGTCGCTGAGGTTGGCAAGCTCCCGGGTCATCTTCAGCCATTCTTCCCGGTAGTCGTATTTGTAGTCGAAAAAATTCTGGCTGATCAGCACCATCAATTTGGAGCGGATGCGGCGTGACAGAACCAGAGTGACAAGAAACGTCAGGGAGATGGTCAGGAAAAGAACCTGTAACGCATCGCCCCAGTCGCCGCCCAGAACCCGGACGTAGTAGCCCCCGAGGGCCAGGAAGAGCAGGTAAACGCCGGCGAAGACAAAGGTGCCTGCATGGAATACCGCGGAGCGGGAGAGTTGAAAATCGACCGGTTGTTTGCGGGTGTTAATCACGTTAACGGCAAACAGGGGCACCAGCAGGGCGTTCACCAAGCCCCGGGCGTTCCAGAACGAGTCAGCCACCTGGCCGAAAAGGAGGGCATCGGCGTACATGAAGAAGTCGAAGACAAACAGCGTTGCTACGCCGATGCACAGGTACTTGAGACTGGACCGGCCGAAGCCCGGGGAGTTGCGCCAGATCTGTTCCACCAGGGACAACCCGAGCAGTGACAGGGCAATCTGGCCGAGCAGTTTGGTTTTGCCGTTGAGAATGTCCCAGCCAAGGGCAAACTCCAGAGCGCCAAACCCCAGTAACATCACCAGGAGCGCAATCGTGGAAACGCCCAGCACCTGTTTCAACTGACCGGTCAGGCTGCCTTGCCGGAACGCATCCCGGAGCATGGCAAACAGCAGTGTGATCCAGCCGGCATCCCGGAGCAGTTCCAGCAGGTAGCGAATAAAAAAGCCGGGGTGCCCCCAGACACTCTGGGTAAGCAGGGCGCTGGCCCAAAGGGTGGTGATCAGGGCGGCGAGAAACAGCGCGCGGTCGACATCCCGACGCAGGTAGCGGGTGGCCACGAGAATGGACAGCAGGCCGAAGGTGATGGCCGCCGCCGAATGGCTGATGACACTGAAGTCATTTAACATCGTTCGCTTCCTGCGCTTCTCTGCCCCCGTTTCCCTGACGGCTAAGGCTGGGGCTACACCGGACGTTTATTGTCCCGGTAGAACCGGAATATTTCTTTCAGCGGCCGCCTTGGTGAAAACCCGAACTCCCGGGCGAACGCTCTGCCGTCGATGACGACAGGATACTTGAAAAAGGCCATCAGATACGACGGAAAACTTCTCAGGTTCAGGGTTCGCAGGATCAGTTTCGGCACAACCGGCGGCACTGAGGGCACGGGGAGGCGTTTGCAGCCGCAGAGTGCCAGGGCGTGCTGGTAGGCAACCCAGTCCTGGGGTGCAACGTTAAAAACACCCCGTACCGGTTTGCGGTAGGCCATCACCAGCGCCTCCGCCATATCGTCTATGTGGATGAATTGCATCATCGGCGAAAAGCCGGCCAGTACCGGTGCCCGTCTACTTTCCAGTAACGTGCTTATGGTATTCCGTACGCCGGGGCCAACGATGTTGCAGGGGCGCAGGATAGCGATGTTCAGTTCCGGATAGCGCCACAGGTAGATGTTGGCGAGATTCTCCAGCTCCACCGAATCGATCAGGTCTGCGCTCAGCCCGGCACTTTTCAGGGGGGCGGCCTCGTCGATCAGTGCCGGGTTGTAGGCCACGGCGCCGTATACGTGAAAGGTGGACAACACAACCACCCGTTTGATGCCGTATTTCTGGCTCAGATCCAGCATCTTCTGGGTGCCGAGAACGTTGGCGTTGTAACGGCGCATGCGGGTCAGTTGGCTGGACATGATACGACCGAGATGAATCACGCCATCGAAGCGGTAACGGCGGAACAGGTCTTCAAACACCCGCTTGTTGAAATCGATGCAGTAGCTCGGTATGTCATCGCCCAGGTACACCTGCTCCCGGAAATCCACGGCCACGAGGTCGCAGGTGTCTCTCAGCTGACTGATCACCTTCTGGGCGAGGGCGCCGGCGGCACCGGTTATCAGGATATGCGGTCTGCGTTGTTCGGTCATCAGAAAAGCCTTTTCCGTTCGCTCAGTCCCTTATCAATCAGCCGGCTGATTTCCGCCTTGACCTGTTCCACGCGCGCGGTGATCTGTTCTTCGGGAATTTCCAGATCGTCAAAAACCATGGGTGCACCAAAGTTCAGATGGACCTTGGCCGGCAGCACAACGGGCAGGGTGACGGGGGCATAAGGAATGCCGAGTGCCCTGGCCAGGGGCTTGATATTGGCGATGGCGGGAAGGGTTTCCTCGCAGCCGACGACGCCGACCGGCACGATGGACGCCTTGTATTTCATCGCCAGATGCATGAACCCGTTACCGAAGCGCTTGAGCTGATAACGGTCGTGGTACAGCTTGCCGGAGCCCCGTATACCTTCCGGGAAGACGATGACTGCTTCGTCGTTGGCCAGCATCTTGGCGCAATTGACCGGATCGCCCAGCACCGCACCCATTTCATTGAGCAGGTTGCCGAGCCAGGGCACGGTTGGGAAAAACCGCTCGATCATGGCCCGTGGAATACGCGGCTGGTGTTGGCGCGAGGCCAGGGCATAGCCGATCAACAGGCCGTCGATGGGAAGCTGGCCGCTGTGATTGGCCACGATCAGCACCGGGCCTTCAGCGGGCACGTTCTCGACCCCCTGGGCATGGACCCGGAAATACTTCTCGTAAAGCTGTCGGGTCAGCGAAAAACCGACTTTGATCACCTCGTTGTTATAACCCCATGGATCGTAGCCGAGGGTGCCGATGGGTTTGCGAATCCGGTTAATGTGCTCGTCCAGCTCCGCCGGAACCAGTTTCGATTTCAGATACGATGCCAGGCCCATGGCCGCTCCCTAGTCATGAATTCTCGGATTCCCGGTTATTTGCGCCCGATCAGAACGCCTAACGTGTGGCTCTGGCCCTCATTAAGCACGCGATAGTCGCCGGCGGCATTGGCGGTTTCGACACACAGCATCGTCTGCCAGGCGGCGTCCGGGAAGTCAGAGAGGCGTGCGGCCTTGCCCGGCCCGGGGTTCCAGACCACGGTTGAATCGCTGCCGACTGCCGTCAGTTTGCGACTGCCCGCGGGCGTCACCACCGTCAGCGGCTCGCCACACTGGTAAATCCGGTCGGTTTCTCCGGCAAAGTACACAGGCCCTTCCTGAACGCAGTATTCCCAGTCTTTCAGGGTGTCGATGTAATCACTGGTACCCAGCCCGAGTACCCGGCTGCGCGATACGTCCGGGGTAGGGAGGTAGGTGTGAAGCGCCTGGCTGAACGCCAGTGGCTCGGTACTCAGGTTGGTGGTGGTCAGTGCCAGCTGGCAGCCGCGAATGGAAAAGTTGAACGTCATCAGTGCCAGGGCGTGGCCGTTCCAGTCGTCGGTAAAGTCCTCGTTGGCATCCAGTGACAGACAGATTTCCACCTCATGGGCACTTTCGCGGACATCCTCCAGCTTCCACAGGGCGGTTCGGGCGAAGCCGTGGGCGCTGGCGCTCCGGATGCGCTTGCGGACCTCGGGTGGATTTTTGTCAGGGTCACCGAACCAGGGCCAGCACACCGGAATACCACCGCGAATGGCCTTGCCAGGCTGATAACGGGCGGTGGGGCTGAGCCACAGCCAGTCCGGTTCATCCTTGGGGGCGAATCGCGTCAAATGCGCCCCCTGAAGAAAGAGCGTTGCCTCGAACAGCGGGTGGTGGACTTCAAGGGCTTCCAGTTGGCCAATGGTTTGCCAGCGAGTGAAGGACCATTGTCCCGGGGAGAGTGATAGCGGTGGCTTGTTACTGCTTTCCGACATGATGGCGTTCTGGTCTGTCAGGTTTAAGTGTATCTGCTTACCATGAGAGTAAATTAAAACTGCCGTCCGGGCGAGAATTGCGCCTAAAATACCATCGATTTTTCCGGGAGACTGCGCATGGAAAACCCCATGGCCATCAGTGATCCGCTCATTCACACGGACTCCGTTGCCGGAATCGTCGGTGCGCCGGACCGATGGCTGGATTCGGTGGCCATCGGGTTGAGTGAAAGCGGGTGGGTGACCGTGGATGCTGTTCCTCACCTGGGAGCGGATCTGCTCCAGGCGCTCCGCCATGAGATTCAGATACTCGACCGGACCGACGCCCTCAAAAAAGCGGGCATTGGTCGCGGCGCCGACCTTACCCGGGACCGTTCGGTGCGCCGGGACAAGATTTCCTGGCTGCAGGGGGTAACGCCACCCCAGGCAGCGCTGTTCCGCTTTCTGGAGTCGATCCGGACCGGGCTTAACGAGCGCCTGTTCCTGGGCCTGAAGCGATTCGAGGCCCACTACGCCACCTACCACGCCGGCGATTTCTACAAGCGCCACCTGGACAGCTTCCAGGGCCGGGCGTCGCGGGTGGTCAGCCTGGTTCTTTACCTGAATGACGGCTGGCAGCCGGAAGACGGTGGCGCCCTGCAGGTGTATAACCGTGACAGCAGCCACGAGGTGTGTGGCGTGGTGATGCCGGAGGCTGGCCGGCTGGCAATCTTCATGAGTGAGGAAGTGCCCCACGAGGTGATGCCGGCCTACCGTACGCGCTACAGTATTGCCTGCTGGTTTCGCCAGGATGTCATACCGCTGCCGTTGTAGCGCCGTCATGGAATCCCGGGGCGGGAATTCCCGTTGTAGTGCGTCAGGCCTTTTGTTACTATGCGCGCCGCTTTCAGGGAATTGTCCTGGAACGCCGTTATGGTGGCTCCATTGGTGCCTCCGCAACATGAAACCGTGAACCCGGTCAGGCCCGGAAGGGAGCAGCCGCAGCGGTGGAATTGTGTGCCGGGGTGTCGCTGATGGAGTCACCCCCAGATTTCCCTCCACGCTTCCCGTTCAATCCTCTGATTTTCCAGGGTTACTGCCACATTCCGGCGACTTTCGGCTGGCGAACTCTGCTTCTTATAGACGCAGGTCCGTGCTAAGGTTAAACCCGTTTTTCACTGCAGTTGACGGAACATGAGCTACCAGGTACTTGCCCGCAAATGGCGCCCCCGCACCTTCGAGGATATGGTGGGCCAGGAACATGTGCTTCAGGCATTGATTCATGCCCTGGAGAACCAGCGCCTGCACCATGCCTACCTTTTTACCGGCACCCGTGGCGTCGGCAAGACCACCATTGGCCGGTTGCTGGCCCGTTGCCTGAACTGCGAGACCGGCGTCACAGCCACCCCCTGTGGCCAGTGCGCCAGTTGCCAGGAAATTCAGGAAGGCCGATTTGTTGACCTGATCGAGATTGACGCGGCGTCCCGCACCGGCGTTGATGACATGCGGGAGCTGACGGACAACGTCCAGTACGCACCGAGCCGCGGGCGCTACAAGGTGTACCTTATCGATGAGGTGCACATGCTCACCAACCAGTCGTTCAACGCCTTTCTGAAAACCCTGGAAGAGCCGCCGGAGCACGTCAAATTCCTGTTGGCGACCACGGACCCCCAGAAACTGCCGGTGACGGTGCTGTCCCGATGCCTTCAGTTCAACCTGAAGCGGATGACCCCGGAACACATCGCCGGTCACCTGAAACATGTGCTGACGGCCGAGCAGATTCCCTTTGAGGAGCCAGCGTTGTGGCTGCTGGCTCGGGCGGCCGACGGCAGTATGCGTGACGCCCTGAGCCTGACCGACCAGGCCATCGCCTTTGGCAACCAGAAACTCGCCGCCAGCGATGTCAGCACGATGCTGGGAACCATCGACCAGCGGGATATCGAGCGACTTGTGGATACGCTGGTGGAGCGTGACGGGCCGGGATTGCTGGCCGAGGTCAGTCGTATATCCGATTTCGCGCCGGACTACGGCGTCATCCTTGCCGACCTGCTGTCGCTGTTCCATCGGGTGACCATGGAACAGGTGGTGCCGGGCAGCGCTGACAATGCCCTGGGCGATGCGGCCCAGGTGCAGGCGCTGGCGCGGAAACTCAGCGCCGAGGATGCCCAACTGTTCTATCAGGCTGCGCTGATGGGCCGGAAAGATCTTACCATTACCCCGGACGCCCGGATGGGGTTCGAAATGACCCTGCTGAGAATGCTGGCGTTCCGCCCCGGGGCAGACAGGCGGGAGCCGCCGGAGATAGGCTCCGGAAGTCCTTCCAAAACCCCGGAACCACGGGATGAGCCTGACCCGGCACCGTCACCAGTAACCGCGGAACCTTCATTGTCGCCGCCAACACCACCAGCGGATGAGGCACCGGCTCCGCCGATCGACACAATGTCTCCAGAGCCAGAGCCAGAGCCAGAGCCAGAGCCAGAGCCAGAGCCAGAGCCAGAGC
>NZ_CAMPJO010000015.1 GCF_946886895.1 uncultured Marinobacter sp.
ACCTCCGACCGCCTGGTTCGTAGCCAGGTACTCTATCCAGCTGAGCTACAGCCGCGCAATGATCACTTGCTGTGGTTGACTGCTACATCAACCTGTCTCACTTTCCCGGTAAAGGAAATGGCGGAGAGGGAGGGATTCGAACCCTCGGTACGATTGCTCGTACGGTTCCTTAGCAGGGAACTGGTTTCAGCCACTCACCCACCTCTCCTTGAGAACGGGGCGTATACTACCATAATTTTTCTGTTTTCATAGGGTTGACACGAGTTTTTTGCCACCCGGCCAAACCCACCAGAAAAAAGCCGCCCGGGTTTCCCTCGGACGGCTTTTTTTCTCTCAGCGGTTGCCGGCTTCCGGCTCTTCCGAGTCTTTTTCCGACTGAATCCGCTGGTAAATTTCCTCGCGGTGTACCGCAACTTCCTTCGGGGCGTTCACGCCAATGCGTACCTGATTGCCCTTTACCCCCAGGACGGTGACGGTAATATCGTCTCCGACCATCAGCGTTTCGCCCACGCGGCGAGTCAAAATCAACATATCCCTTACTCCCTTATACAGAGCTGCCTGTTCCGACAATTGGTTTGTTATGTACTTCCTGCTTTTATAGTGAGATCACGACCTGAGCTAAAGACGCACATTCCCTTATACGGTTCCGTGTTCTCATAGGCTCAATTAATGATTCCCTTATTGGCATCGCCCCGCAGACCGACCTTGTATCTGCGTTATCAGGCTTCTTCTACCCCGGGCTTATCCAGTTCAAATGCGCTATGCAGCGCACGAACGGCAAGCTCAAGATATTTCTCATCGATCACCACGGAGATTTTGATTTCAGACGTGGAGATCATCTGTATATTAATACCCTCGTTGGACAGCGCTGCAAACATTTTCGTCGCTACGCCCGCGTGGGAGCGCATGCCAACCCCCACAATGCTGACCTTGGCGATCTTGCTGTCGCCGGTGACTTCACCGGTGCTCAGCTCATTGGCGACACTCTGCAGTACATCCTTGGCGCGCTTGAAATCATTGCGGTGCACGGTAAAGGTGAAGGCCGTCTTGTTGTCCTCACCCACGTTCTGAACGATCATGTCCACCTCAATGTTGGCGTCACTGACCGGCTTAAGAATGCGAAGTGCACTGCCCGGGGTGTCAGGCACACCAGAGATGGTCAGTTTGGCTTCATCGCGGTTAAAGGCAATGCCGGAGACAACCGGTTGTTCCATGGCGTTCTCATCCTCAAATGTAATCAGGGTACCCTCACCTTCCTGGAAGCTGGAAAGCACCCGTAACGGCACGTTGTATTTACCTGCAAATTCGACCGCACGAATCTGGAGTACTTTTGACCCCAGGCTCGCCATCTCGAGCATTTCCTCGAACGTGATCCGCGCCAACCGGCGCGCCGTATCGACCACTCTGGGGTCGGTGGTATAAACACCGTCCACGTCGGTATAAATCTGACACTCATCGGCCTTCAGCGCAGCGGCCAGGGCAACGGCGGTGGTATCCGAACCGCCCCGCCCCAGGGTGGTGATGTTGCCGCACTCGTCAATACCCTGGAACCCCGCCACGACAACCACACGGCCGGCATCCAGGTCTTCCCGCATGCGCTGCTCGTCGATCTGTTTGATCCGGGCCTTGGTGTGGCTGCTGTCAGTCAGGATGCGCACCTGAGCGCCGGTGTAGGAGCGAGCTTCGCAACCCAGCTTCTGTAATGCCATGGCAAGCAGTGCGATGGTCACCTGCTCGCCGGTCGACACCAGCACGTCCATCTCTCGGGGCGTGGGCTCGTCCATTATATTATTGGCCAGAGCAATCAGCCGGTTGGTTTCGCCGCTCATGGCCGAGACGACCACCACCACGTCATGACCTTCCCTGCGGAACCTGCACACTTTCTCTGCCACCGCTTCGATACGCTCGGTTGTGCCGACCGACGTACCACCGAACTTCTGAACCAACAGAGCCATCTTCTTTCCAAATTCCAGAATGGGACTCACAGCGGGATCACGCACCGCCAATCCAACAAAGCGGGCGAGATTATAACCCTCTGCCCGCACCTGAAAACAGTTGCCTATGCGAGTTTTTCTGCAACCCAGGCCGGAACACCGGCCAGAGCTTCGGCCAGCTTTGACGGATCGCTGCCGCCGCCCTGGGCCATATCCGGCCGGCCACCGCCCTTGCCATCGACTTGTGCCGCCAGGTGTTTCATCAGGTCACCGGCCTTGATTTTTCCGGTAGCCGACTTGGACACGCCCGCCACCAGGGTCACCTTGCCGTCTTCGACACTGGCCAGGACAACCACGCCGTCCCCAAGCTTGTTTTTCAACTGGTCGGCGGTTTCCATCAACGCCTTCCGGTCGGCGCCGTCGAGTTCCGAGGCCACCACCTTCAGGCCCGCAACCTCCACGGCGGAGGCGGCCAGATCGGTACCGGCAGAACTCGCCAGCCTGGCTTTCAGGGCATCCACCTCTTTCTCGAGCTGGCGATTCCGGTCAATGGTTTGCTGAACCTTTTCAACGACTGTGTCGCGGGTGGCCTTCACCAGTCGGGCGGTCTCCCGCAGGGTATGCTCTGTGCCGTCCACCCACGCCAGGGCGCCAAAGCCGGTTACGGCCTCGATGCGGCGAACACCGGATGAAATGCCGCTCTCGGAGGTAATCCGGAACAGCCCGATATCACCGGTGCGACTGACATGCGTACCCCCGCAGAGCTCAACGGAGTAGTTATCGGACCCCATACTCAGCACCCGCACTACATCACCGTATTTCTCGCCGAACAGCGCCACAGCACCCTTCTCCTGGGCTTTCTCCATGTCGGTGATTTCGGTCCGCACGAGGGTGTTGTCAAGAATCTGCTCGTTGACCTGGTGCTCGATGTCCTTGAGTTGCGCCGGCGTCACCGCTTCGAAATGGGAGAAATCAAAGCGCAACTTGTCCGGATCCACCAGCGACCCCTTCTGACTCACGTGCTCACCCAGCACGTTACGCAGAGCCGCGTGGAGCAGGTGGGTCGCGGAATGATTGCGCTTGGTGCGCTCCCGCCGGGCGTGATCGATCCGGGCATCCACCTCCAGCCCCGGGAACAGCTCGCCCTCAATCAGGGTGCCCAGGTGCAGGTGGTTTTCGCCTTCCTTCCGGGTATCGGTTACCTGAAAACGGCCACCGCTCCAGGTCAGCAGGCCGGTATCACCCACCTGGCCACCAGATTCCGCGTAAAACGGTGTGCGCTTGAGCACGACAACGGCTTCGTCACCGGCTTCCGCGGCCTTTTCCTCACCCCCGACGATCACCGCACGGATCGTTTCATGGCCATCGATGTGTTCATAACCGGTAAACTCCGTCCGCCCTTCGATCTGCAGGCCCGCGGCGTTGTAATCGATACCGAACTTGCTGGCGGCCCGGGCCCGGTCACGCTGGGCTTCCATGGCCTGCTCGTAACCCTCGTAATCCAGGGTCAGCCCCCGCTCGCGGGCGATATCGTTGGTCAGATCCACCGGGAACCCGTAGGTGTCATACAGGGTGAAGATGGTATGTCCGGGAATTTCGGAGCCTTTCAGCTCGGCAATATCCTGCTCCAGCAACCGCAGACCCTTATCCAGAGTCTTGGCAAACTGCTCCTCTTCCTGCAGAAGCACCTTTTCAATCTGCTTCCGGCTGCTCACCAGTTGCGGGTAAGCATCTCCCATCAGCTCAACCAGGGCTCCGGTAAGCTTATGGAAGAACGGCTGGCTGGCCCCCAGCTTGTTGCCATGGCGTGCCGCCCGCCGAATGATGCGGCGAAGCACAAAACCACGCCCTTCATTGGACGGCATCACACCATCGCTGATCAGGAAGGCGCAGGACCGGATATGGTCCGCCACGACCCGGAGCGAAGCTTCCGTGGTCGCCACGCCACCAAGAATATCGGACGCGGCTTTCAGCAGATCCTGGAACAGATCGATTTCATAGTTGCTGTGTACTCCCTGCAACACGGCGGTGATACGCTCCAGCCCCATGCCGGTGTCGACCGAGGGCTTGGGCAGATTCAGCATCTCGCCATCAGCGGTGCGGTTATACTGCATGAAGACCACGTTCCAGATCTCGATGTACCGGTCGCCATCCTCTTCCGGACTTCCGGGAGGGCCGCCGGCGACATCCGGGCCGTGGTCATAGAAAATTTCCGTACACGGGCCGCAGGGGCCGGTATCGCCCATTTGCCAGAAATTGTCCGATGCGTACCGGCCACCCTTGTTGTCGCCAATGCGTACGATCCGGTCTGCCGGCACACCGATTTCCCGGTTCCAGATCTCGTAGGCCTCGTCGTCGTCGGCGTACACCGTCACCCAGAGCTTTTCCGCGGGCAGATTCAGCCACTGCTCACCGGTCAGGAACGTCCAGGCGTAGTTAATGGCTTCGCGCTTGAAATAGTCGCCAAAACTGAAGTTACCGAGCATCTCAAAGAACGTGTGGTGGCGCGCGGTGTAACCCACGTTTTCCAGATCGTTATGTTTGCCGCCGGCGCGCACGCATTTCTGGGATGTCGTGGCCCGGTTGTAATCCCGCGCTTCCCGACCGAGAAAGACATCTTTGAACTGATTCATCCCGGCATTGGTAAACAGCAGCGTCGGGTCATCCGCAGGAACCAGGGAACTGCTTGAAACGATGGTATGGCCTTGCTGCCTGAAATAGTCGAGGAATGCCTGTCGCAATTCTGCGGTTTTCATAGCCCTTTGATACCTTTCCAGAAACCCGCCGTAGGAAACGGCCGGTCCGCGGTTGAATACGAATACTTACATGCGTGTGCAAATCCGCTACTCTAG
Organism: uncultured Marinobacter sp.; assembly: GCF_946886895.1. Next base: position 4,787 of record NZ_CAMPJO010000015.1, read on the forward strand.
CACACGCCGAGAACAGGAAAAACGTGAAACATCACAGGAGAACCCATGCCCCGACGCTTTCACGACGCCGAGGAACTGCTGCCACCAGCCACCGCATTCAAGCGCGCCCTGGCGATTATCTATGACGGCCTGATCAGCATCGCGGTACTGCTCGTGGCCACCTGGATCTATACAATAATTGCCGGCTGGATCACCGGCTGGGACCAATACGAACAAATGGCCGAAGCCGGTCAGCTTTCCGGCGATCCCGGGCTCACCTTTACCCTGTTTCTCGTGCTCTACCTGTTCTTCGGGTATTTCTGGACCCGAATTGGCCAAACGCTGGGCATGCAGGTGTGGCGGATCCGCATTGAAAACCTGGATGGCACCCCGGTTAGCTGGAGCCAGGCATTACGCCGCTACGTTACCGCCGCCGCCGTCATCTTCCTGACCCTGCTGGCCAGCCATTATCTCGGTGAGGCCACGCTGTTCGTGACCGTTCCGGCGCTCATTGCCCTGTTTTTCCCGATCAATGGCCTGTCGGTCACCGACCGGCTGTCCGACAGCGTCGTGGTCGCGGTACCAAAAGCGCTCAACACGCCCTGACGGATTAAGGTTAACCGGCCCGCTTCATCAGTACAGCACCCACCACGGCATTGATCGCAATCGGAATGAGAATGGCCAGCAGCGGATTGAAGCCGTACACCAGGCTCATTGGACCCAACAGGTCTTGCATGTACTTGAACAGCAAACCCACGAGCAACCCGGTAAACACCCGGAAGCCCATAGTGACGGAACGCAGCGGTCCGAAAATAAAGGAGATCGCCACCAGCACCATCACGGCGGTTCCCAGTGGCATCAGTGCCTTCTTCCAGAACGCCAGCCAGTAGGGCGAGGCGTTCAGATCCTGCTTGCCCAGATAGTTGGCATAGGTGTACAGACCGGTCATGGACAGGTTTTCCGGCTTCACAATCAGTACGCTCAGCACACCCGGCGAAAGCCCGGTCTCCCAGCGCCGGGTCCGGTGGGTTTCCAGGCGGGTTTCCCGTTCTTCGATGTGGGTTGTGCGAACGTTTTCCAGCAACCAGTAATCCCCCTGGTAGATCGCACGCTCGGCAAAGCTGGCCGAGGTTAACTGACGCTGATCATCGAACCGGAACAGCGAGACACCATGCAGAACTCCGTTCGGCTGAACAGCATTCAGGTGCATGAACACATCCCCTTCCCGGTGCCAGACGCCGGAGGCCGAAGCCACATTGGTGCCGGCCCCGAGGGCCACCGCTTTGGTGCTCTGGGCAACACGCTCTGCCGGGGGGGCGACATACTCACCAATCGCAACGCCCAGCACCACGACCACCAGCGCCGGCTTCATGGCAGACCAGACAATCCGCTTCAGCGACACCCCGGCGGCCCGGATCACCGTCAGTTCCGACGAGCTGGCCATGGATCCAAGCCCCACCAGACACCCCATGAAGGCGCCAAGGGGCAAATAATCATAAATACGGCGCGGTAGCGTCAGGAACACGTACCAGAGTGCCTGCAGGGTCTGGTAATCATTGCGGGTGTCATCCAGCTCCGCGATGAAGGCAAAGATGATATCCAGGGACAGCACCACCACCATAACCAGCAACATGGCGCCACCCACGGTGCGCATCACATAGCCATCAATACGACGCATTGGTGCTCTCCATGCCTGCCCTGCCTGCCAGGGCTCGCGTCAACCGGCGCCGATGCAGCCAGGCCGGGCCAAACTGCAGCCACAGGCCCAACACCAGGAACAGCCCGTGCACCCACAGCATGCCGATCCATTCCGGCACCTTCCGGTCCGCCAGGGCGTCGCGGGCAACAATCAACAGGCCGAGATAGGTGATGTACACCAGCATCGCCGGCAGCAAATGGAAAAACCGCCCCTGCCGTGGGTTGACGCGACTCAGGCTCACCGCCAGCAGAGTGACAATGGGCACGATCAGCGGAAGCGAGAAGCGCCAGTGCAACAGGGCCCGATCCTCGGGGTTGTCCGACCGCATCAGCGCCAGGGTACTGACACCCTCCTCCAGCTCCCGACTCCCGGCCTCGCCCCCTTCAATCTTCAGGCCGTAGGCATCGAACCGGGTGATGCTGTAATCCAATTGCCCGGGAACCCCGGCAAACCGCCCGCCTTCCTCCAGAACCAGGAACCGGCTCCCGGTTTCCTGATCAATCAGTTGGGAGCCTGCGTCTGCCGTAATGATGGTCAGACCCTTGCCGCCGGGGGTAAATTCAGCGATAAATACACCCTGCAGTTGCCGCTTGTCGTCACTGAGCCCCTCGGTGTAAGTCACCCGCTCCCCGGAGGTGAAATCCTGGAACCGGCCCGGCGCCAGCATTTCAAATTCCGTGGCCTTGCGCTGCTCATTGAAAATGTTCTCAACCTGCTTCATGCCCCAGGGCGACACATACAGGCTCATGGCGCCAACCATCAGCATCACCGGCAGACTGCCGAGCAACGTCTTCCACAACAGGGCTTTATCACTCACCCCGCAAGCGAGCAGAACCGTCATCTCGCTTTCCAGGTACATGCGCCCGTAGGCCAGCAGAATGCCGATAAACAGCCCCAGGGGAAGAATGAGCTCGAGAAAACCCGGGAACCGGTAGGCCATAATCTCAAACAGCACGCCCGCTGCAATCTCACCCTCCGCGGCACTCCCCAGGTACTTGAGGAAACGGCCACTCATGAACACCAGCAACAGAATGCCCGACACGGCAACCATGCTGATCATGACCTGGCGGATAAGGTAGCGGAAAATAATGCTCAAATCGGTCTCTCTGGCCGTATCCGGTGAAACGTGGAGGATGCTGGGAACTGCGCGTATTCTATGTAACCTTGATGCTGAATGACAGAGTAGCGGTATTACACCAACATGAAGGGCCGAACATTCATGTGAACGCCGCCAGGTGCTTGATAATTTTCACGTCAGCCCCAATGCTAGACAGGATGCAGTACATCACAATCAAGAACGATTCCCGCCGTCGGCGGACGTCGCCCGGATAAACAACAGGAGTTGCCATGAATTTCAGCCTGAGCAATAAAGCCATCGCCAGCATCAAAGCAGACTGCCTCGTTGTCGGCCTGCCTGAAAAAGGCACCTGGCCGCAATCCACCAACCAGGCAGATGAGGCACTCGGCGGGCTGATCAGGAAACTCCAGAAAGCCGGCGATCTCACCGGCAAGAACGCCACCACGGCTGCCATTCCGTTGACGGACCAGCCCTGGAACCGCCTGCTGGTGGTTGGCACCGGCACCGATACCGATCGAACGCCGGCGAATTACCGCAAGGCCCTGATCGCCATGATGACCGCCTTCAAGGATGGCCCCTCCAAAAGCGTCGCCGTGGCACTGGCAGATACCCCGGTAACCGGCGAAGATGCCATCAGCTCCGAGGCCGCCCGTCTCAGCCTGATCGGCCGCACCCTGGAAGATCAGCTCTATACCTTCAGCGACTTCAAGAGTGAAAAGCCGGCTGCCCGCAAACTGAATAAAGTCGTTGTGGTGGCCTCCAGTGCCGCCAGGGACCTGAAGGATGCGTTTAATCTCGGCCTCGCCACCGGTCGCGGCATGAACCTCACCCGCGACCTGGGCAACACCCCGCCCAACATCTGCCATCCGGAATGGCTGGCGCAGCAAGCCAAGAAGATGGCCAAGGACTACGACTGCATCAAGACCGACGTCCTTGACGAAAAGCAGATGGAAAAGATGGGCATGAATACCATCCTCGCCGTCGGCAAGGGCAGCACCCAGCCCCCCAGGCTGATCGTGATGGAATACCGGGGCGGCAAGGCCAAGGACAAACCCCATGTTCTGGTGGGTAAAGGTATCACCTTCGACACCGGCGGCATCAGCCTCAAGCCCGGCGAAGGCATGGACGAAATGAAGTACGACATGGGCGGTTCCGCCAGCGTCTTCGGCGCCATGAAAGTGCTGGCCGAAACCCAGCCCAAAATCAACGTGGTAGCCGTGATCGCCGCCGCCGAGAACATGCCGGACGGCGGCGCCTCACGCCCGGGCGACATCGTCACCACCCTCTCCGGCATGACCGTGGAAATCCTCAACACCGACGCCGAAGGCCGCCTGGTGCTGTGCGATGCCCTCACCTACGTGAAAAAATTCGACCCGGCCGCCGTGATCGACCTGGCCACCCTCACCGGTGCCTGCATCATCGCCCTGGGCAACCACGCCACCGGCCTGCTGGCCAACAACGACGAACTGGCCAACGAACTGCTGGCCGCCGGTGAACGTGCCGGCGACCGTGCCTGGCGCCTGCCGCTGTGGGACGAATACCAGAGCCAGTTGGACAGCAACTTCGCCGACATGGCCAACATCGGCGGCCGCCCGGCCGGCACCATCACCGCCGCCTGCTTCCTGTCCCGGTTCGCCAAGGACTACCGCTGGGCCCACCTGGACATCGCCGGCACCGCCTGGCACTCCGGTAAAGCCAAAGGCTCGTCAGGGCGCCCGGTCCCCTTGCTGGTCGACTACCTGATGTCCCATGCCGGAAAATAATCCGACCGCTATCGACGGGCAAGGCAACCCGGAAACCGGCAGCCCCGCTGCCGGCTCCTCCGACCAGGAAGACCGGAACCAGCGCTACTGGTTCCACATCCTCGCCCAGAACACCCCCGCCGCCCGCAACCTCCACGCCGCCAGACTCGTGGACAAAGCCTGGCAGCAGGGAGACCGCGTGTGCATCGTCTGCGATACGGCACGGCACGCCGAAGAACTGGACGAACTGCTCTGGAACTTCAGCCCGGATGCATTCATCCCCCACAGCGTGGTTCCCGACTCCGCAACCACCTGTACCGACCCCGTGGGCATCCTGCTCTGCCCGCCCGGCCCGGAGGATTGGGATACCGTGATCATCCTCTCGGCAATGCTGCCAGCAGATGCCGACCGGTTTAAACGGCTGGCTCTGGTTGCCCATAATGACCCGAATGTTCTCAGTCAGGCCCGGTCGCATTTCAAGCAGTTGCGGGCGTTGGGGATTGAGCCGAGGGTGCATGATCAGAGGAAGCGGGGGTAGGTTTTTGTCGGGTTACGCTTTGCTAACCCGACCTACGATTAGTGGAGCCCCAAATCCCGGCGAGTCGCGCCAGAGTCAGACCTGCGGAGTTGGGACAGGCTTTCCAAAAATCTCGAAGGCCAGGGACGGCCTGAGAGAAGCGCACATGGATGTGCTCGTAGCGGTTTTTGGAAAGCCTGTCCCAACTCCGCAAGGCACCCAACCCAAAGTCTTATCTCCAGCAGAGGTTCGCCGCATCACCGGCGACCATGTATAATCGGGCGTCTCAATTTTCCCTTGTGAATCAACCAACGGTCACTGCAGAAACCCATGGAAAAAACCTACCAGCCAGAAAACATCGAGCGCCAGTGGTACCAGAACTGGGAAGCCAAAGGGTACTTCCGCCCCCGTTCAGAAAAGGCGGAGGGGGGCGAAGGTGAGTCATTCAGCATCGCCATCCCGCCGCCCAATGTCACTGGCAGCCTGCACATGGGCCATGCGTTCCAGCACACCATCATGGACACCCTCACCCGCTTCAAGCGCATGCAGGGCCGTAACGCACTGTGGACCGTCGGCACCGACCACGCCGGCATTGCTACCCAAATGGTCGTTGAGCGCAAACTGGCCGCTGAAGAAGACAAAACCCGCCACGACCTCGGCCGGGAAGAATTCATCAAACGCATCTGGGACTGGAAAGAACATTCCGGCGGCACCATCACCCGCCAGATTCGCCGTCTCGGCAACTCTGTAGACTGGGACAACGAACGTTTCACCATGGACGACGGCTTCTACAAAGCCGTTCAGGAAGTGTTTATCCGCCTGTATGACGAAGGCCTGGTCTACCGCGGAAAACGACTGGTCAACTGGGACCCGAAACTGCACACCGCCATCTCGGATCTCGAAGTTGAGAACAAGGAAGAAAAGGGCTTCTTCTGGCACCTGCGCTACCCATTGGCGGATGGCGCAAAAACCCGGGAAGGCAAGGACTACGTGGTCGTCGCCACCACCCGCCCGGAAACCATGCTCGGCGACACCGCCGTGGCCGTACACCCGGACGACGAGCGCTACCAGCACCTGTTGGGCAAGCACGTCATGCTGCCGCTGGTAAACCGCAAGATCCCGATCGTGGCCGACCACCACGCAGACCCGGAAAAAGGCTCCGGCTGCGTGAAGATCACCCCGGCCCACGACTTCAACGACTACGCCGTGGGCAAGCGCAACGAACTGCCCATGATCAACGTCATGACCCAGGATGCCAACATCCGGGACGTCGCCGAAGTGTTCAACTCCGACGGCACCGAAAACACGGACATCGACGGCCAGATGCCCGCCGCCTACGCCGGGCTGACTCGTGAGGACGCACGCAAGGCCATTGTTGCAGACCTGAAAGGCGCCGGCCTGCTGGAGCGGGAAGAAGACCACGTCCTGAGCGTGCCCCGTGGCGACCGTTCCGGCCTGATCATCGAGCCCATGCTCACCGACCAGTGGTTCGCGGATGCCAAGACCCTGGCCAAGCCAGCCATTGAAGCCTTGGAAGACGGCCGCATCCAGTTCGTACCCAAGCAATACGAGAACATGTATTTCTCCTGGATGCGGGATATTCAGGACTGGTGCATCTCCCGTCAACTGTGGTGGGGCCACCGGATTCCAGCCTGGTACGATGCTGAAGGCAACATTTATGTCGGTCGCAACGAAGACGAAGTACGCCAGAAGCACAGCCTCGCCACCGATCTGGAATTGAAGCAGGACGACGACGTGCTGGACACCTGGTTCAGCTCCGCCCTCTGGACCTTCGGCACCCTGGGCTGGCCGGAAATCACCGAGCGCCTGAAAACCTTCCACCCGACGGATGTGCTGGTCACCGGCTTCGACATCATTTTCTTCTGGGTTGCCCGGATGATCATGATGACCATGCACTTCATGAAAAATGAAGATGGCACACCCCAGGTGCCCTTCCACACGGTGTATGTGACTGGTCTGATCCGGGACGAGCACGGGGACAAGATGTCCAAGTCCAAGGGCAACGTGATTGACCCGCTGGACATGATCGACGGCATCAGCCTGGATGACCTGCTGGAGAAGCGTACCGGCAACCTGATGCAGCCCAAGCTGGCCGAGAAGATTGGCAAACGCACCCAGAAGGAATTTCCGGAGGGCATCACCGCTCACGGCACCGACGCCCTGCGCTTCACCCTGGCGGCCATGGCCACCACCGGTCGTGACATCAACTGGGATATGAAGCGCCTGGAAGGCTATCGCAACTTCTGCAACAAGCTCTGGAATGCCGCCCGCTACGTGCTGATGAACACCGAGGACGAAGACTGCGGCGTCAACAACGAGCCGGTGGAACTGTCCCTGGCCGACCGCTGGATTATCAGCGAGCTGCAAAGCTGCGAACAGGATGTTATCCGGCACCTGGACCAGTACCGTTTCGACCTGGCTGCCTACGCGCTGTACGAATTCATCTGGAACGAATACTGCGACTGGTACCTGGAACTGTCCAAGCCAGCGCTGAACGACGACAGTGCCAGTGCCGAAGCCAAGCGCGGCACCCGCCGTACGCTGGTGCGGGTTCTGGAGGCCGTCCTGCGCCTCGCGCACCCGATGATGCCGTTCATCACCGAGGAAATCTGGCAGCGCATTGCGCCCCTGGCTGGCAAAACCGGAGACAGCATCATGCTGCAACCGTTCCCGCAGCCTGATGCCAGCAAACAGGACGCCGCCGTTACTGACGATATCGAGTGGCTCAAGGGCGTCATCGTTGCCGTGCGCAACATCCGTGGTGAGATGAACATCTCCCCGGCCAAAAAGATCCCGGTATTGCTGCGAGGCAAAGGCACGGAAGACCAGCGCCGCATGGATGACAACCGCCAGTTCCTGAGTTCACTGGCAAAACTGGAAAGCCTCGACTGGTTTGAAGGCGACCAGGCCCCCATGTCCGCCACCCAGCTGGTCGGCGAAATGGAAGTGCTGGTACCCATGGCCGGCCTGATCGACAAGGACGCCGAGCTCAAACGCCTGGACAAGGAACTGGAACGCCTGCAAAAAGAAATCGGTCGCCTTGAAGGCAAGCTTGGTAACGAAAAGTTCACCGCCAAGGCCCCGGCGGAGGTGGTCGAGAAGGAACAGGAAAAACTCCGAGACGCCCAGAGCAGCCAGGCCCGCCTGAGCCAGCAACGGGCCGGCATCGAGGTCATGTAACCGGCATGATCGCCATTCTGGGCGCAGGCTCTCTGGGGCGGCTGTGGGCCGCCTCGTTGCCGGCGGGCCGTGTTGCCTTTGTTCCGCGACCGTCCGGGTCGCCCAAAACGGATCTCCGTTACCGCTTCCGGTCCTTCGATGGGCCGGAAGCGGTCATTCAGGTTCCCTGGCTCGAAGCCGGTGACAACCCTGAGCTGGTTCTGGTCACCACCAAGGCCGGCGACACCTGCCAGGCCATCGCCGGCGTGGTTGACCGGCTGCCGACGAAGAGCCCGATCATGCTCTTTCAGAACGGTCTCGGCAGCCAGCAAGCGGTGGCTGACCGTTGGCCTGGCCGCCCCATCCTGGCCGCCAGCACGACCGAGGGGGCCAACCGGCCAGAGCCGGATCTGCTGGTCCACGCGGGCACTGGCGACACCTGGGTCGGGCCGATGACCGAGCCGGCCAGAGCCTGTATTGACGAAGCCGTAACCCGGTTAAAAGCCAGCGGCCTGGCCATTCACCCCGAACGGAACATTCTTTCGAGGCTGTGGCAAAAGCTTGTCATCAACGCCGGCATCAACCCCTACACCGCGCTCCTGAACTGCCCCAACGGCGAGATTTCTGGCTCTGCACTCTATCAGCAGACCATAGACGACCTCTGCCGCGAGCTGTCAGAGCTGATGCGGGCCAGCGGCCAGGGTGAGCAAACACCGGAGGCACTTCGTCACCGGATCGAAACCGTGGCACGCAACACCGCCCGTAATACCTCATCCATGCGGGCCGATGTGCTCAAGGGCCGCACCACGGAGATAGACTTCATCAACGGTTACCTGGTGCAACTGGGCATTAACCTGGGTGTCCGGACACCAGTGAACCAAATGCTGACCGAACGGGTACAACAACTGTCGCCACAGCCACAGGAGCAGACTGATGGGCAATCGCCTTTCCAAGATATACACCCGCACCGGAGATGACGGTTCCACGGGCCTTGCCGACGGCAATCGTATTGCCAAGAACGCACAGCGGGTTGAGGCCATGGGCACGGCCGACGAGCTGAATTGCCACATCGGCCTGTTGATCGAAACCCTGGACAGCGACGACGAGTTCGCTGAAAGCCTGCGCCGCATCCAGCACCACCTGTTTGACCTGGGCGGCGAATTTGCCATTCCAGGCAGCCGAGTGATCGGTGACGATCACATTGAATGGCTGGAAAGCACCCTGGACAAACACAACGAAGGTTTGCCGCCCCTGAAAAACTTCATATTGCCCGGCGGCACCCCGGGCGCTGCCCAATGCCATCTGGCCCGAGCCGTTTGCCGCCGTGCCGAGCGTGTGGTGGTTGCCCTGGGCCATGAGGACTCCATCAACACTGCCTCCCGGCACTACCTGAACCGTCTCTCTGACCTGCTGTTCGTGATTGCCCGGGTGCTCGCACGCCGTAACGGTGGTGAGGAAATTCTCTGGGAACAAAAAAAATCCGGCCTCTGACAGCCGGATTTTTCACACTGTGGGTCATCGTCAGACCTTGAAGGCCTCCACCAGGCGCTGGAGCGAAGCCGTCAACTCCGACATTTCCCGGGACGACCCCAGGGTTTCCTGGGCATTGTCCGCCGTCGTTTTGCCGAGCTCACCAATCCGCTCGACACTGGCGTTCACATCTTTCGCCACCGCCGACTGTTCTTCCGCCGCCTGCGCGATCTGGTGACTCATATCCACAATCACGGAAATGCCCTGGGCAATGCGGTCCAGAGCCTCGGTGACCTCCCCGGATTTCTGTACGGTCGCTTCCGTCACGTCCCGGCTGTTGGTCATGGCGGAAACGGCGTCTCTCACACCGGACTGGAGCCTTGAGATCATACCCTCAATCTCTTCCGTGGATTTGTGGGTACGCTGCGACAATGAGCGGACTTCATCAGCCACAACCGCAAAACCGCGCCCCTGCTCACCGGCCCGGGCGGCCTCGATGGCCGCGTTCAGGGCCAGAAGGTTCGTTTGCTCGGCGATGGCCTTGATCTCAACCAATACCTGGCTGATGTTGTCGCTGTCCTTGCTGACCCGATTGATCACGTCCACGGCGCCGGAAATTTCGGTGGCCAGACGATTGATGGTTGCGACCGTGTCCGCCACCACGCCCCGCCCGGATTCGGTATCCCGTTCCGCCGTACCGGCACTGTCGGCAACCCGGTGCGCACTCTCGGTCACCTCATGCACCGCTTCAACCATCTGGTTCATGGCCTCATTAATCTGCCCACTCTCCTGCATCTGACGGGCTACGGCTTCGGAATTGGCCGCCGCAGTGTCTTTCACCCGAGCGGCCTGCTGGTCCACATCCCCCGTGGTCCGCCCGACCGAGCGAATCAACTCCGCCATACGGTCAGTCATATTGTTGAATTCAGTGGTCAGCTCGCCGAGCTCATCGCGGTTGCGCAAATGAATGTGGGTGGTCATGTCACCGTTTGCCACATTGCGAGCCGCTTCGCTGAACCGGTTGATTGCCGTGCGTACCGACATGAAAAAGCCGATATAGAGATACACCACCACCAGCAGAATGGCGAACAGCGCAAGCACAATCAGGCGGCGCTGGTTCAGTTCATGTGCCAGCCGTGAGTCGAGGTTTCTGCCGACAACACTGAACGCCTCGGCTTTGAGGGCGTCGTAGTGTTGTAACTGGGCCGATATCAGGGCGTCGTAATCCTTCCAGGGCATTTCCAGACGCATGGGCGTAATGACGTTGACATCGAGCGCGTCCCGCACTGCCAGCATACTTTCATCCACCCGGACGATGGCATCAGTTGCCTCGATGGCCAGTGTCGGGGACGCTTCGGTGGCCACCGACAGAGCCGGCGACAACAACGAACCGTGATTGGTCAGCCGGTCATAAATTTCGTTGAGGGATTCACTCAGCGCATAGCCGACCTGCCCCTCTATCAGCGCATAGATTCCATAGGACCGCGCCTGGCCAATCACATTGCGCGCCTCCGGCAGCGTTTCCTGGATCAGTCCGAGAATGAGCAGATTTGCCCGCGTCCCATCGCGAGTCAGGCCTGAAATTTCAATAGTCGAAGGCAACAATGCCATCGCCCTCTGTACGAACTGATGATAATACTTGAACTGGGCGTCAAAGTTTCCCAGATAGCTGTCGTCCGTGCGCAAACTCTGCCAGGCCTGCTGGAGTGCCATCACTTGGTTAGCCCAGGTCCCCGACCCGTCAAATGAACGCTCCCCCGTCAGCAGATCCTCCAGAAGTTCATCAATTCCAACAGCCGTCTCCTCTGAGCGGGCAAGGATAGCCTCGTCATTCTTCATGATAGCCGGCGCCCGATAATCCCGGTACTCCATCGCCAGATCGACCAATTGGTCAACCTGCTGCAACTGTGCCAACCCCTCAAGCCCACGGGTGGTAACCTGAACCGAGCGGTTCAAGTCAGACATGACCAGCCACGATAGTCCACCGATCGGTAACAGAAAAAGGATGCTGATAAGCCCGAACTTGTAGACCATGGGCAGCCGGTTCATCAGCGCTATGGCAGGATTAATGAGTTGCTTCACGGTTGCCCTCTTGCAGTGCTTCAACAACTAAACATTCATTGTTATCTATTATTGTCGCCTAAAGTATTAGAAACTTGAGCATTATTTGTTGTCGAACTGCAAAATCTTTAAAAATAACGGCAAACGGGCCCGTTAAACCATGCCCGCAATCACCAGCAATGCCAGGGCGCAGACCCACACCAGCATGCTCCGGTTCAGCAATCCGCGAATGGCACTGAGGCTGCGCCCGCCAAACGCTGTCCACTCCTCGGGATGAATCCGGGAAAACCGGGCCGGGTCTAGGGCATAGCCGGTCAGAGCCCCGTTGGCAGAGAGCATCAGCACCTCGCCTGCACCACTTCCGAGGCGGCTGAGCGCCTGACCGGCGACCCGGAGCCAGCCGGCCAGATCACCGGCAATACCAAACGTCAACGACAGCAGCCGGGAGGGCAGCCACTCCACCCAGGACAATAGCCTGGCAAAGCGGGGGCGCGCCGAGGACTGAGGCCAGTGCTCGGTTAAAGCCACCAGTCCCCGAGCCAGGATCGCCAACCCGATGCCACCCACCACATACCAGAATGCAATCAGGAAAAAGCGCTGAAAAACGGCCACCATCAAGGCCCTGGACAGGCTCAGGTGCATGGCTTCCGGCGCGATGGCCGTGCTCCTGTGCTCAGCGGGCAGACGATCTTTGATGTGATGCCACGCCGCCTGCATATCACCGCGCTGCCAGGCCTCACGGTACGCCCGCAGGGTTGCCCCCCAGCCCGGAATGCCCATCAGAAACACCAGCAATACGAACTCCAACGGATAGGCCATCACCGAAAGGCCAGAGAGGTCAAACAGATGCACCACCAACGCAGCCACCAAGGCGGGCAGGAAGACAAGTGTCAGCCCGACGGCCACGCCGGCTTCATGGCCTGCCCGGACCCGGCGCCCCTGATGAAACAGCCATCGCCAGAGCGTCTCCGGATTCAGCCGGTCATGGCTGTCCAGGCGGCGGCGCACCAGATAGGCGGCCAGAAACACCAACAGTATCATTCGAACCGGCCCTCATCGCGGTTGTGATCCTTCCCGAGCAGGGTCCGGAAATGCCGCCAGTCGAAAGCCGGGCCAGGATCGGTCTTGCGACCGGGAGCGATATCACAGTGGCCGGCGATACGTTCCGTTGTGATGGCGGGCCAGGCCGCCATGATCAAGTCCGCAACCCGGGCCAGGCAGCGGTACTGCTCCCCGGTATAGGGCAGCTCGTCGGTTCCTTCGAGTTCAATACCGATGGAAAAGTCGTTGCACTCGTCCTGACCGGCAAAACGGGATCGCCCGGCGTGCCACGCCCGGTCCAGCAGGCTGACAAACTGCACCAGCGAGCCATCCCGGCGAATCAGTGCATGTGCGGAGACCTGCATCCCGGCGATGGTTTCAAAGTAGGGATGGGCGGAGTGGTCGAGACAATTGCAGAAAAACGCTTCGATTTCCGGCCCACCAAACTGCCCAGGTGGCAAACTGATGTTGTGAACCACCAGTAGGGAGATGGCTGTACCCTCCGGCCGGACCCCGAAGTTGGGCGACGGGCACCACCGGGACGAGGGCAGCAGGCCGGTTTCCCGGAGGGAGGCCGGATCGGCTGGGGGCATGTCGTGGTCAGGGAAAACGTCAGGCTCGGGCAAGGGAAATCCGTGGTGATCAGAGTGTTACACAAGCCCTGATTGAATCACAAAGTCGCCCGGGTTACCAAGATTCAGTCCTTGCGACTGTTACGCAGGTTATCAATGATCGATTCCAGCGCCCGATCAAAAATCAGGCCGTCATCCAGCATACCGATGTCGCCAGCGGCCATGGCCTCGGCCAGATTCTGGCGATGGAATTCCGCGACCTTGGCACCGCTTCGATTCACAAAAATGTATTTACCCGTGGCCTTTATGAAGGCTGCCAGCTTGCACCGCACCTTGGTCGAATCCCGGGTCAGTTCAATCCAGGAGCCTACCCGCAGGCCATCCGCCTGATCCAGCCAGCGCTGGTCAATCGAAGGCGCATCGGCCGCATCTCCGGCATCCTCCCCGGATATGACGGTGTCTGTGGCAGGCTCCGTCATCGACCCGGAGGCGGGCACGATCAACGGCTCAGGGGTGGCCAACCCGGACGCATCCGGCTCTGCCGGCTCCGCGGATCGGAGCTCAGGCTCCGGCCGGTCGGCCCGGGCCACCACTTCCTGTGGGTCGTCGACGGGCGTCGCTATAACCGGTTCAGAGCGGGAAGGCGCCGTAACCAGCCGCTGGAACACATCCACGTGGGCCAGTTCCAGGTCGCGGATGGCGGCATCGGTGGCAAACGGGTCCCAGGCGATCTCCAGCAAGGCTTTCCGAAGCTCGTCAACGATGGACGGGATGGCCCTGAGCAGCTCGCTGCGAGTCCCCTCCGCCACTGGCCGCGGATCAACACTCCAGACCAGGCGCTCGGTCAGATCCCGGGCCTCAGCCCAGCGCCGACTGTCTTCGCCTTCGCGCAACACCACCCACTGCAAATACTTGACCCAGGCCTCATTCAGCAACTGGCTCACCGGTTGCGGAACCTCGCGTTCCTTTACCAGATGACCGATCAGGTCCTGGGCGGCTTCGGTCGCCCGTTCTTGCCGCGCCCTGCCCTCTTCCGCGTCCCGGAGCCGCTGCTCCACCAGTTCCCGACGCCGACGGTCGAGATCCATAAAGTGGCTGAAATCCTTGAGCAATTCCTCAAACAGCGACACGTTGTCGATAAACTCATTGAGAATCCGGTCCACCACCGATTCAATCTTGTCGCGCAACGGATCACGCTGGCCCTCACGCTTTTCGCTCCAGCCCATGGCAGACAGTGCCAGCTCATTGAGCAGCTTGCGGACCGGATGCCCCCCGCGATTGAAGAAATTCTTGTCGCTCAGTGCCACTTTCAGCACCGGAATCTGCAGTCGCCCGATCAGAGCCTTCATGACCGGGTTGAGCTGTCGGTCTTCCAGAATAAAATCGAACAACATGGATACCAGCTTGATCACATCGCCGTCGACTTGCCCGACACTCAGTTTCTGGCCGCTCTCGGTCAGCAAAACCGGCTGTAGTTGCTGGTTCAGCGGCACCACCTTACCGGTCTCCCACTGTCCGCAGGAGGACTGGGCGTCGCTCAGCCTCGCCATCAGTCGCTCCGTATCCAGATAACCCTCACCGGCGACCGATCCGGGCGTTGCGCCTCCCAACGCCTCCTCACCACGGTGTAGCAGGGCACTCAGCTCGGAAAACGTTGCCTGGGAACCCCCGCCGTAGCTCGTTCCGCCCGCCTCGCCCACCGGCGCTTGCGGGGGCGACACCGGCGCCGACGCTTTGCCTCGGTGCCCGGCCGGTTGCGACCGACCAACCGGTGGTCGCTTCATATCCGGCAGAACGCCCTCACGAATCAGCGTGCGGTTTGCTTCCTGATAGAACTCCCCGAGGGTGTCGGCCAGCAATCGGTCAAACAACTTCAGGACCACCAGCTTGGCACGAATATCAATATCAAGATCCGCGCAGGCCTCCGCAACCCCACCGCAAATAACCTCCGGGCTCAGTGGCATCTGACCATCGGACAGTTCAGTGCCTGGCACCAGATGGTTGACCCGCAGGCACAGCAGACGAATGGCATCGGGGTAACGATTGCGAAGTTTGTTAATCAGGTTGTCGATGGCCACCTGCTGTTCCAGCTCCGAATGATCCAGCAGGCTCAGGGAATCCTGATCCACGTCGTCCAGGGAGCTGCCCGATGTACGAGGCTGGAAGCGGCCAATATCATTGAATGCCTGGCTGACATACTGCAGTACGGATACGATCATCGCCTTGCGGCGCAGGCGCAACTCGCGCATGGCGTCGAAATAGGCCGTCTGGTCCAGATTGGAGCCGGCCCTGTCAGCCAGTTCAAACAGGGCGTCATCCGCCCGGTCGAAAAAGCTCCCAAGTACGGCCTTCAGCGACTGACCCGATGCGTCACGCAAACGCACAAGCGCCGGCGGCAGGGCAAGCCTCCGGCTCTGCTTCTGGCCTGAAAAGCTGACAACCTTGTTATCCTGCGCCATTGGGCTGCTCCGGATCGGACATTGCGGAGATGTGAAATACACCTGATTGCACATCATACGAGCTGCGAACGTCACCTTGTGTCAGATTTTGTCACCTTTTGTGTAGATCGAACCTGGGTCACAGTTTAGCACTGACACGACGAATGTTTGGCGAAACCCGCCGCGGGCTTTAGAATCAGCTGCCCGAACCAAAACTCCCGACACCACCGGACGCCACGCCATGATTTCCGCCGAACAGCTTCACCAATCCCGGATCGAAACCGTTGCCCAGAGCCTCCGGGAGGATGTGGGCGACGGTGACATCACGGCCAGACTGATTCCCGACGGCACCCTGGCCACGGCCCGGGTTATCACCCGGGACAATGCCGTCATTGCCGGCCAGGCCTGGGTCAATGAAGTTTTCCGGCAGGTAGACAAGAGCGTGGCGGTCCATTGGGTGGTGCGGGATGGTGATCAGGTGGTACCGGACCAAGTCCTGTTTCGCCTCGAAGGGCCGGCCCGAAGCCTGCTGACCGGGGAACGCGCAGCACTGAACTGGCTGCAAACCCTGTCCGGGGTGGCCACCACCTGTGCGGACTATGCCGCCCGAGTGGCGCACACCGGCGTGAAACTGCTCGATACCCGGAAAACCCTGCCGGGGTTGCGTCTCGCCCAGAAATACGCCGTGACCTGCGGCGGTTGCTACAATCATCGGCTGGGCCTGTGGGATGCCTTCCTGATCAAGGAAAACCACATTGCCGCCTGCGGTTCCATCGCCCAGGCCATTCACGAAGCCCGACGCATTGCCCCCGGCAAGCCCGTGGAGGTGGAAACCGAAAACCTGGACGAACTGAGCCAGGCGCTGGACGCCGGCGCCGACATCATCATGCTTGACGAGTTTTCCCTGTCCGATATGCGCGCCGCAGTATCCCTGAACGCCGGACGGGCGAAGCTGGAAGCCTCCGGAGGCATCCATTCCGAAACCCTGGTGCCGGTTGCCGAAACCGGCGTGGATTACATTTCCATCGGCGCGCTCACCAAAGACCTGCGGGCCACCGACCTCTCCATGAGGCTCGACTGACCCGGAAGCGGGCTAACCGCCAGAGAGCAGCCGGTCAATGGCTTCCAGCTCACGCACCAGAGCCGCGCCGGACTCGGGGCGGTTACGGAAATGCTCTTCCGCCATCGGAGCGATGCCGGACACCGATGGCAGCGGCTGATCGTTCTCGATCAGCCCCTTCATGCGGGCCACGAATACAAACTGCAACCACTGGGTAAACTCAAGGGTATCAATACAGAAGGGCTGGGTACTTTGCAGCGCCCGGTCGGACGGCGGCTCCATTTCCCAAACGCCCAACTGGCGCAATTCAATTTCCACCCTGAGCAGGCTGTCGGCGACCTGCCCAAGCGTTCGACTGGACTCTGTCATGACCCTAACGCCCTAATCCGCAAGTGGCTCCAGCTCCACAGCCTCGCCGTGCAGAACACGAAACAGGTCTTCATACTGACGGGTCAGTGGGTGGCTGGGGGCCATGTGAATTAATGGCTGCCGGCTCTGGTGGGATTCCTTCATCTTCACCGAGCTCGACAGGCGCACCGGCAGCACCGGCAGGCCTTCCTCGATCAGTTCTTTTACCAACTGACGCGGCAGCGTGGCACGGGGCTGGAACTGGTTGGCAATAATACCCTCCACCACCAACTCATCGTTGTGATCTTCCTGAAGATCACGAATCTCATTGAGGATGCTGTACAGCGCCTGACGTGAGAAATCATCACAGTCAAACGGAATCAGACAGCGCTGGGCAGCGATCAGCGCGGAACGGGTATAGAAGTTCAGGGCCGGCGCGGTATCGATGTAGATCTCGTCGAAGGATTCGCCCAGCTTTTTCAGGGCCTCGCGCAACTTATAGATTTTGTGTTTGGCTTCGAGTTTACGCTCCAGGTAATCCAGTTCCGGGCTGGACGGCATGACAAACAGGTTGTTGAAGGGTGACGCGTGCACGAATTCGTCCGGACGGCGGTTGAATACAGTGAACGCGACGGTCTGCTCCAGCAAATCGGCCGCGGTGTCCCGGAGCTCGCTGGCGGGCTTGCCCAGCAGATAGTGTGTGGAATTGCCCTGCGGATCAAGATCCACAACCAGGGTGCGCTTGCCCCGGGCCGCGCTGATGGCCGCAAGGTTGCATGTGATACTGGATTTTCCCACACCGCCTTTCTGATTGAATACAACCCGTCTCATGTCACCTCTCCCTTTAAGCCGTTATCGTTTATCACCGGTGTCCCCTGCGGAACGGATTCCATCCGGCATTCGCCTTTATCACCAGCCCATAACCGTTTTCACGAAGGGTATCGTCAGCCGTCGCTGGGCCTGCAGAGAATTCTCATCCAGGGTATCGAGAATGGCCAGCAACTCCCCCAGTTTCCTTGGAGCCCGGCGCAGAATATAAACGGCCACATCGTCCGCCATGGTCAGGCCCCTCTGTTCTGCCCGGGCGGTCAGAATTCTGAGCCGGTCGTCGTCCCGGTAGATGCCCAGTTGGATGATCAGGCCATGGCTCAGGCGCGACACCAGGTCGGCCAATTCAAAAGGCAGTTCTCCGGGCACCCCGGACAGACTGACGATCAGCAGACCGCCCTGATCCTGTACTCGATTGTACAGGTGAAAAACCGCCTCTTCCCACTCCCGAAGTCCGGCAATCCGGTCCAGATCATCAAGACAGATAAACTCCCGGGAATCCAGACCCGCCAGGGCCTCCGGACCGAATGGCTCCAGTTCGGCGAGACTGATGCACACCGCCACGCGCCCGTCGCGTTCGGCATGGTGACAGACCGCTTGAAGCAGATGACTCTTGCCGGTATCCGGCACGCCGCAGATCGCGACCACTGGCAGACCCGCCGGCTGCCGGCAGACCGAATACAGGCGCTCCATGGCCGCCCGGTTGCGGTCACCATGAAAATTGTCAAACCGGGCATCGTCCCGGAGCCGGACGCCCAGGATCAGTTGTGACCTATTCACGACCGGGTTGCCCTCCATGCCCTCAGTCCCCACACCACCAGATAGTGACCGCCGCTGACCACCGCTGACACTGCAACCAGCATAATGCCGGCGTTGAGCACCCAGGGTTGCATGGGCATGCCTGCCTGCAGAATGATAATGGCGAGCACCACGAGAATCTGCACGAACGTATTCACTTTCCCGGGCAAACTGGGCTGCATATCGAACCGGCCAACACCGTAATGAAACGCCAGTGCCCCACCCACGATCAACACATCCCGGCCAAGCACCAGGGCAAACAGCCACAGGGGTAAGACGCCCGTCAAGGTCAGCATGAGATAGGCAGTAAGCAACAGCGCCTTGTCCGCCAGGGGGTCGGCAATGGCACCCAGGCGGGTCCGCCAGTTGAAATGCCTGGCCAGAAAGCCGTCGCAGGCATCTGTGGCGGCGGCCACGAAAAAAATCACCAGAGCACGCCGGTAATCCTCCATCAGCAGGGCCGCCGCAAAAGGAACGATCAGAAGCAGGCGCAAAAACGTCAGGGCATTGGGAATCCAGCGCCAGCGTTGCGTTTTCACAAGACTCCCTCCAGCTTGCAACGTACGGCGTTACGTTGCCGTCGTGTCGTGCAACGGCGTTTTACTTTCCACCACCATTGCTGATAACCGGTTCCGGCTGCCAGCGGTAATAGAGCACCTGATACAAGGATTCAAAGGCCTGCTCCGCTTCCTGCTCATCCACCGGCACGGGCTGGTAACTGAACATGGCCTGATCCGCCGGACCTTTGCTGTCAATGGCCTCCGGGCTCCCGTCGTCGGTCAGGCCCGGATCCGCAGGCTGCCCTGATGGCGGAGGTGATTGCGGCTCCGGCTCCGGTTGAACAGGGGTTTCACGGGTCAGATCCGACGGTGCTGTGGACACCGCCGCGCCTTCGATCGCGACAAATCGCGGATCCAGTGCAATGTATTGCTTGAGCTGGTCCAGTTCACCGGAAAACGCCACTGTCAGAGTAAGCTGATTGCCTTTGACCCGGGACGCCCCCACACTCACCACCGGCGTGAAACTCTCCAGTGCCTGGCTGGCTTTGCCATAATCAGCGAGCGTTGTGACCCCTTTCAGAACAATATCGACCTGAGGCAATTCACCAATGTCGCCCGCAGCCACTGCATAGCGCTCGGCGTAGAGTTCCGCCCAGCGATTCACCACGGCTTCGGCCAGCGCCTCCGGAGTGTTGGCGCTCAGGGATTCTTCGCTGTCGGTCAATTGCACACCGTCAAAAACCCAACCGGCACGCCACTGGCCGCCAGACTGATTGACCCGAACCAGGGCAAGAACATCGTGATCAATGGCCGAGGAAGCCCTTCTCACGCTGTCAATGAACTGCCCCCAGATTTCGGACAGTAACTGCCGGTCTCCCTGAACGCTGGCCGGAGGCAGGACAATGGGCAGCCCCCGCTCGCGGGCGGCACGATGAAAGGCAGACGACCAGACCTCGGACGCCGTTGTCGGCGGACCACTCTCTACAGACTGGGTAATCAGCGTGCGCGTACCACGGTCCTCTACCGCAACCCACGCCAGAGTCAGGGGGCGGTTGGCGCCCCAGACCGGCGCTTCAATAGAGGCCAGGGCGCGATTCACACCGACCGCGCCAAAGGCCATGCTAAGGCGGCTGTTACCGTCCGCACCGCGCAACACCTGGTAGGACAGAAGCAGGGACTCAGCGTCTGCCAGAATAGCGTCGACACCTTCCAGTGACAGCACATCACGGTTGCCGGAAACCCGCACCAGAACCCGGCTCAGGCCGGCCGCGTAGCCTTCGGCCAGTTGTTCCGGGTCCGAGCCGGCTACCGGCACCTCCACCGTGTACAGGCCGGAGACGCTGACCGCCGTCGCCGGTGCCGAAGCAAAAACCCAGATGAGCGCAAAAAAATACGCCGCCCACGCGGTCGCTGCTGACTGACGTGCCGACGTTTGTCCTGATACTGACATGAAACACCCTGCAATTCGCATGAATGGCGCATAGGATACACCATGCCCCCAGGCGTGAGTAGCGGGCCCGGGTTTCGGAAAAGCAATATACATTTGGACCGTCACAGCGCACCTGTTAAAATCCGCCGCCTGACCCACTGGCCAATGGTTAAGAACTCCATGAGCGAACAGAAGCCCTCCCTGACCTACCGCGACGCCGGCGTTGATATTGATGCCGGTAATGAACTTGTCAGCCGAATAAAGGCAACCGCTGCCCGGACGCGTCGTCCGGAAGTGCTGGGCGGCCTCGGCGGCTTTGGCGCCATGGTGTCCATTCCCGCGGGTTACCACGAGCCGGTACTGGTTTCCGGTACCGATGGTGTCGGCACCAAACTCCGGCTGGCCATGCAGTTGCAAAAGCATGACAGCATCGGCATTGATCTGGTGGCCATGTGCGTGAATGATCTGGTTGTGGGTGGCGCCGAGCCCCTCTTCTTTCTGGATTACTACGCCACCGGCAAACTGAATGTCGACGTGGCTGCCCAGGTTGTCGCGGGCATTGGCGAGGGTTGCGAACAGGCGGGCTGTGCCCTGGTGGGTGGCGAGACCGCTGAAATGCCAGGCATGTATGAGGGTGATGACTACGACCTCGCCGGGTTCTGCGTGGGCGTGGCCGAACGTAGTGAGATTATCGATGGCAGCCGGGTGCAGGCGGGCGATGTGATGCTGGCACTGGGCTCCTCGGGCCCCCACTCCAATGGCTACTCGCTGATCCGCAAAATCCTTGAGGTGAGTCACGCCGACCTGAACCAGACCGTGGGCGACACAACCCTCGCAAACGCGTTAATGGCGCCCACCCGGATATACGTGAAAAATCTGCTGCAACTGATTCGGGAAGTGGATGTACGTGCACTGTCCCACATTACCGGCGGCGGCCTGCCGGAAAATATTCCGAGGGTGCTGCCAAAGGGCGCCGTCGCGGCCATTGATACTGAAAGCTGGTCACTCCCCCCGGTGTTCCAGTGGCTGAAAGACACCGGAGGCGTCGCCAGCGAGGAGATGTACCGTACCTTCAACTGCGGCATTGGAATGATTGTCTGCGTTCCGGCCAACCAGCGCGAGCTGGCCCTCGATACCCTTGGCGCACTGGGCGAACAGGCCTGGCAGGTTGGCCTGATCGAGCGGGCGGACGACGCCGACCAGGAACCTGTTGTGCGTTACGCGCCCGGGCTGCTGTCGGCATGAAGGCAGATCCCGCTCCCCAGCCCCGAATCCTGGTGCTCGCCTCCGGCAGTGGTACCAACCTGCAAGCCCTGATCGACGCCAGTCGCGAGCGCGGCTTTCCCGGGCAGATTGTCGCGGTGGGTTGCAACCGCCCGGGGGCGTTCGCACTGGAGCGGGCCGCCCAGGCCAATCTCCAGACCTTCGTGGTTGATCACACCCGATACGACAGCCGGGAAGACTTTGATGCCACGCTGATGGCGGAGATTCTGCGCCATCATCCGGACCTGATCGTACTCGCGGGCTTCATGCGCATCCTCACCACGGATTTTGTGCGCGCCTTCCGGGGCAAACTGCTGAACGTACATCCATCGCTCCTGCCCCGCTACACCGGGCTGAATACTCATCAGCGGGCACTGGATGCAGGTGATAAAACCCACGGCGTGTCCATTCACTTTGTGACCGAGGAACTGGACGGCGGCCCGGTGATCGCCCAGGCTGAGGTGTCAGTGGCCAGTAATGACGATGCCGAGAGCCTGGCCGAGAAAGTCCAGGCCAAGGAACATCTGCTCTATCCTATTGTTGTGCGCTGGTTCTGCGAGGGTCGGATTCAACTGGGGACGGATTGCGTCCTGTTTGACGGGAATCCTCTGACGACCCCCATGCGCCTGCCGGACAACTGATCGCGTCTGAACAGATTGTCATCCCGGAATCCGGCCTGACCAGCTAGACTGTCGCCATCAATGACAGCTTCGAGGTCAACATGATGCCTTTTCCCAGCCGGTTTCTCGCTCCGGGACAACACATCCTGCTTACGTTTCTGTTGGTCCTGGGGCTGGGCTTCCCGGTCGCCGCTCTGGCCGCCGGCGACGCCGGGCTGACGCCGTTCGAGGCCAGCTACTCCGCCTCCGTGGACAAGGGGGTGTCCCTCAATGGCAGCGCCACTCGCTCCCTGGCCCCCCATGGTAACGGTATCTGGCTGTACCGGACCGACGTAGATTCATTCATCGCAGATATTGACGAATCGCTGATTCTTGAATGGCGGAATGGCAAGGTCATCCCCATTCGCTACCGGTACCGGCTGTCGGGCTTCCTGATCAGCGACAGGACGGAAACCATCGATTTTGACTGGGAGGCGGGCATCGCCACCGGACAGTACCGGGGCAAGGCCTTCGAGGTGACGCTGGAAGACGGTGTGTTGGATCCATTGGGGTACCAACTGCAGTTGCATCAGGATATCAAGAACGGGAAACGCACCATGGAATACCGGGTGCTGGATGGCGCGGACATCGAAACAGAGCGCTTTGAGGTGCTCGGCGAGGGCTCAGCCTCCGGCCAGGCGGACACCCTGAAGGCGGAAAAGGTTCGTGAGAACTCCAAACGCGAGACTTTGATGTGGTTTGACCCACAACGACATTACCTGCTGGTCCGCCTGCTTCAGGTGGAGCCCGACGGCAGCCGGTACGAACTGACCCTGAAGCAGGCCGAGATCGGTAATTAGCCGGTTGCACCGGCCTCCGCCCAGATCCGCCTGACCTCATCCGCGATGATCCGGAGCCCTTCCGCAACGCGCTCGTCGTTCTGGGAATAGGTCACTCGCAGGCACTCATGGCGGTGGCGCCAGTCGTCTCCCGGCAGTCCCGGGAAAAAATAGTGCCCGGACACCACCAGCACACCCCGCGCCTTCAGCCGTTGGTAGAGCTCCAGGCTAGTGATGGGCAAATCGGGAAACCACAGCCACAGAAACATCGCCCCTTCGGGCTTGTGAATATACCAGCGGCAACTGTCTTCCCCCATTGCGTCGCGGAACGCCGCCACCGCCTTTTGCATTTTTGCCCGGTAGAATGGGCACACCACATCCCGGCTCAGGCTCAGGATTTCGCCGGATCGCACCAGCGGTTCGGCCAGCATGGCGCCAAAACTCCCGGTAGCGAGATTCATGATGGCGTTGATGCCGGACAGAGCCTTGATAACGGGTTCAGCCGCGATCACGATACCGGTTCGTGCCGCTGGCAGGCCCAGTTTTGAGAGACTCAGGCACAGTATGATCTGATCATTCCAGGTGGGGGCCGCGTCCACAAACAGCAGGCTCGGGAATGGCGTACCGTAGGCGCCGTCCACAATCAGCGGAATATCATGCTGGCGTGCGAGCTGCTCCAGCCGGGCAAGCTCCTGATCGGTAATGACATTTCCCGTGGGGTTGGTGGGCCGGGAAACACAGATGGCCCCCGTTTCGCCGGTAACCTCCACCGCGTCAAAATCCACCCGGTATTTGAACTCGTGGGCACCCGTGAAGGAAATATCGGGCTGTACCGCACGAAACAGTCCCGGTTCGATACCGGCATCGGCGTAGCCAATGTACTCCGGAGCCAGGGGCAACAGAATATGCTTCCGATGGCCATCACCATAATCGCCGCCAAACATGTTGAACAACATGAAGAAGGCGGCCTGACTGCCATTGGTAAGTGCGATGTTCCCGGGCTTCAGCCCCCAGCCATACTCCCGGTTCAGCAGTTCGGCCAGTGCCGCGATAAACTGCTTCTCGCCCTGGGGTGGGTCATAAACACCAACCAGGCGCCTCACGTCCGCCTCGCTCCGGCTCATGTCCGCCAGAATCTCCTGCACGCGCTGCTGGATCTCGGGAATATGCCCGGGGTTACCACCGCCCATCATGATCATGTCGTCACCGGCGGCCATGGCGTTGCCCAGGTCATCCATCAGCGACGTGATACCGGCATCGGCGGTAAATTTGCGACCAAAAGCAGAGAGTTTCATCGGCTGAAATCCATCGGACCAAATCGGAAAATAACAGGTAACACCGAAAGTGTAGCCTGCCTGCCCGTCACGGGGTTATTCGTTGAGCGAGATACCGAGATTACTGATGCCTTCGTTGGCGGCATTTTCCCGCAGGCGGGCCACGAACTGGTCGGTGGGTGTGCGCTGGCGTTTTAAATCAAGCAACAGTTCCCGTTGGAAGGTCTTGTCTTCCTTCATCAGGGGGTGGTGATCGAGCAGGCGCACCAGCCCGTCCTCATCGAGGTCTTCACCCTCTGACAGTTCAATGAAGTTCATGACTGTCGACGTCGCCATGAGTGAGGCATCGGTGGCCCGGTGTTTGGCCGGGTTCAGGCGGTTGAGCAGAGCCTGCTCGAGCAGTTGGCAGAAGTCGAAGGCCGGGTACACGCCATAGGCGTCATAGGCGTTCACATCCGGAGACAGGGCTTCCAGTTTGGCCAGCAGTTGGGGAATACCGGATTCGGGGACGTTTTTCTGGAGCAGGTCCCAGCCGAGGTCGAGCATCTGGCGCATCTTGGCGCCGGTTTTCAGGCCAACGGCGTCAGCGAACAAGGCGTAGTTGGGAAACGAGCGTTCAGCCAGCGCAAGCAGGAAGGCGCATTCACGCCAGCCCTGCAACTGTGAAACGGCTTTGAGAAACTGGTTGGCGTTCATGTCCTGGGCAGGGTCACGCCGGTCTGGCCGAGGTATTTGCCGCCCCGGTCTTTGTAGCTGGTCTCGCAGATTTCGTCGGACTCGAAGAACAGCATCTGGGCCACGCCTTCGTTGGCGTAGATTTTCGCCGGCAGGTTGGTGGTGTTGGAAAATTCCAGGGTGACCTGGCCCTCCCACTCGGGTTCCAGCGGGGTAACGTTGACGATGATACCGCAGCGGGCGTAGGTGGACTTACCGAGGCAGATGGTGAGGACGCTGCGCGGGATTCGGAAGTATTCCACAGTGCGGGCCAGTGCAAAGGAGTTCGGCGGGATAATGCAGACGTCGCCGGTGTAGTTAACGAAGCTGTTTTCGTCGAAGTTCTTCGGGTCCACGGTGGCGGAGTGGACGTTGGTGAAAATTTTGAATTCGTTGCTGCAGCGTACGTCGTAGCCGTAGCTGGAGGTGCCGTAGGAGATCACGCGGCCTTTTTCGGTTTCACGAACCTGTCCGCTTTCGAACGGTTCGATCATGCCCTGTTGTTCGGACATCCGGCGAATCCACTTGTCGGATTTGATGCTCATTGGCGAAGTCTCGTAATCACTGGGAAAATTGGGGCGTAGTTTACCCGTTAGTAGGTGGTCTGTCGAAGGCTCCGAACGTTCCACCCACAGGCCTGGAGGTGCGGGGGCTGCGGTGCCAGGAAGTCCTTTCCAAAAACCGCTACGAGCACATCCATGTGCGCTTCTCTCAGGCCATCCATGGCCTTCGAAATTTTTGGAAAGGACTTCCTGGCACCGCGCTCATACTTCGGAGATATCCTACGCTAACTGAAAAATTCAGTGCTCCGTCACCGAAACGCTGGAGATTGAACCGCTCAGGTTCCGCTCCCGGGTGGACAACTCAGCCCCCACTCTTCTGGCGATATCGCGATACCGGCGCGCAACTTCCGAATCCGGTTCGGCAACCACGGAGGGAGTACCGCCGTCGGTCTGTTCGCGGATGGTCATGTGCAGCGGCAATTGGCCGAGGAGTGTGGTGTCGTATTCTTCGGCGATGCGGGCGCCGCCGCCGTGGCCGAAGAGGGGTTCTTCGTGGCCGCAGTTGCTGCAGATGTGGACGCTCATGTTTTCGACCACACCCAAGACCGGGATGTCGACTTTCCGGAACATTTCGATGCCTTTTTTGCCGTCCAGCAGGGCGATGTCCTGAGGGGTGGTGACGATGACGGCACCGGTGACCGGGACTTTCTGGGCCAGGGTAAGCTGTATGTCGCCGGTGCCGGGGGGCATGTCGATGATGAGGTAGTCGAGTTCGTTCCAGAGGGTCTGCTGGAGCAGTTGCATGACAGCGCCGCTGACCATGGGACCGCGCCAGACCATGGGGGTTTTTTCGGTGACGACGAAGGCCATGGAGTTGGCCTGGAGGCCGTGGGCATCCATGGGCACGAAGTATTTGTTTTCGCGGGTGTCGGGGCGTTTGCCTTCGGGTACCCCGAGCATCATGCCGATGCTGGGGCCGTAGATGTCAGCGTCCAGGATGCCGACTCTGGCGCCTTCAGCCTGCAGTGCCAGAGCCAGGTTGACGGCGGTGGTGGATTTGCCGACGCCGCCTTTGCCGGAGGCGACGGCGATGATGTTCTTGACGCCCGGCACCGATGGCAGGTCTTTCTGGACTTTGTAGGAGTGGATTTTCTGGCCGACGTGAACGTCCGCGCTGTCCACGCCGTCGACATACTCAAGCGCGTTGGTCACGATCTGCTTGAGGGCGCCTGCGATCCCTTTCGACGGGTACGGCAGCTCTACCATCAGCGTTACTTTTCCGCTGTCATTGGCGTTCAGGGATTTTACGGCACCCAGTTCGTACAGGTCCTTGTTGAGGTACGGGTCGCGGTATTCGCGAACCGCTGTTTGCAGGGCCTGCTCTGAAATCTGTGTCATCGGGTTCTCCGGAATAAGCTCATGCGCGATTTTAAGTACGGAAACGGGTGATTCGGATGAAAAATATCTGCCCGGAAGGTATCATCTGTGCCCGTTTCTGACCATATGGGGTCTTTACCTGGCGTAATCCATTTCAACGGTCGCCAGCCCCCTGTCGTCTAACCAACCCGTATCAACACAAGGTTCGGACATCACCATGACGCAAGCGAGCAAGCAACAGCGCGATATTCTGGTTACCAGTGCCCTGCCGTACGCCAACGGCCCTATCCATCTGGGCCATTTGCTGGAATACATTCAGACGGACATCTGGGTGCGTTATCAGAAAATGCGTGGCCAGAACTGTTACTACGTTTGCGCCGATGATGCTCACGGCACCGCCATTATGCTCCGTGCCGAGCGGGAAGGCATCACCTCTGAGCGGCTGATTGACCGGATCCGTGAGGAGCACCAGGAAGACTTTGGTGGTTTCCATATCCGCTTTGACAACTACTACACCACCCACTCCGAGGAAAACCGCCAGTTCTCTGAGTACATCTACCACCAGTTGCAGGAAAACGGGCACATTGCCACGCGCAAGATTACCCAGTCCTACGACCCGGAAAAGAACATGTTCCTGGCGGACCGGTTTATCAAGGGCACCTGTCCGAAGTGTAAAACCGAGGATCAGTACGGGGACAACTGTGAGGCCTGTGGCGCCACCTACACCCCGGCGGAGCTGATCAATCCGCGCTCGGCGGTGTCCGGAGCCACGCCCATTGAGAAGGAGTCCGAGCACTATTTCTTCAAGCTGCCGGACTTCGCGGATTTTCTCGCCAAGTGGACCCGCAGCGGTACGCTGCAGCCACAAGTGGCCAACAAGCTGGCCGAGTGGCTGGACGCCGGCCTGCAGGAGTGGGATATCAGTCGCGATGCACCCTACTTCGGCTTCGAGATTCCGGATGCGCCGGGCAAATACTTCTATGTCTGGCTGGACGCACCGATTGGCTATCTGGCCAGCTTCAAAAACCTGTGCAACCGGGAGGGCATTGATTTCGAGCACTTCTGGAAGGCCGACTCCACCGCCGAGGTGTACCACTTCATCGGCAAGGACATCATCAACTTCCACGCGCTGTTCTGGCCGTCGATGCTGCACGATGCCGGTTTCCGCACGCCGACGGCGGTCTGGGCCCACGGTTTTGTGACGGTGAACGGCAAGAAGATGTCCAAGTCCCGCGGCACCTTTATCATGGCCCGCACCTATCTGGACCACCTGAACCCGGAATACCTGCGTTATTACTTTGCCGCCAAGCTGACCGGCAGTGTCGATGACATGGACCTGAATCTGGAAGATTTTGCCGCCCGGGTGAATTCGGACCTGGTGGGCAAGGTGGTAAACATTGCCAGTCGCAGCGCTAGCTTCATCAATCGAAGCTTCGATGGTCAATTGAGCAATATTACTGAAATAGATTTAATGAAACGATTCATCGATGCCGGAGACGAAATAGCCAAATTCTATGAAACCCGGGAATTTGGACGCGCAATGCGTCGAATCATGGAACTAGCAGCCGAAGCAAATCAATATTTCGATGAGAAGCAGCCTTGGACCCTGCCTAAGAAGGCAGCACTGGCCGGAAATGAAGTTGAGAAAGCTAAAGATCCGGAGCTTGGTGATCGAGATGAGATATTAGACGAGCTTCAAGCTATTTGCACCAATGCCCTCAACATGTTCCACCTGTTGATGACCTACCTGGCACCGGTGTTGCCGGAAACCGCCAAGGCCTCCGAGGCATTCCTGAGCGCGACACTGGACTGGAACAACCGCAGCGAGCGCCTGGAGAATCACGGCATCAACAAGTTCAAGCCCCTGATGAACCGCGTAGACATGGCCCAGATTGAGAAAATGCTGGACGCCTCAAAAGAGGAGCTGCCCGCAGCGACCGGTCAACCGGAGCCCTCGGCCAAACTTGAGCCTATCGCCGATGAGATAGAATTCGGGGATTTTGCCAAGGTGGACCTCCGGGTCGTTAAAATTGCCCGGGCGGAGCCTGTGGAAGGCGCGGACAAGCTCCTTCGCCTCACGCTTGACGTTGGGCATGGCGAGCGCAACGTGTTTGCCGGTATCAAGTCGGCATACAAACCGGAAGACCTCGAGGGCCGGCTGACGGTGATGGTCGCCAACCTGCAGCCCCGGAAAATGAAGTTCGGCCTGTCCGAAGGCATGGTTCTGGCGGCCGGCCCGGGCGGCAAGGACATCTTCCTGCTGTCACCGGATTCCGGCGCCACGCCGGGCATGCGGATCATGTAACGGGCAGGTAAAACAGAGTAGCTCCGATGACAGAGTATGTACTGATTCTGGTCAGCACCATTCTGGTGAACAATTTCGTCCTGGTGCAGTTCCTCGGGCTGTGCCCGTTCATGGGCGTATCGGGCAAGCTGGAAACGGCCATGGGGATGTCCCTGGCCACCACCTTTGTGCTGACGCTGTCATCGGTGTGCAGTTATCTGGCCTATACCTATCTGCTGGCGCCACTGGACCTGGCGTTCCTGAAAACCATCACTTTCATACTGGTGATCGCCGTGGTGGTCCAGTTCACCGAGATGGTGGTACGCAAAACCAGCCCGCTGCTGTATCGGGTCCTGGGTATTTTTCTGCCGCTGATCACCACCAACTGCGCCGTGCTCGGTGTCGCACTACTGAACCTGAACAAGAACAACAACTTCGTTGAATCCGTACTCTACGGCTTCGGTGCCGCTGCTGGCTTCTCGCTGGTCCTGGTGCTGTTTGCGGCCATGCGGGAACGCATCGCCGTAGCCGATGTACCAGTT
Organism: uncultured Marinobacter sp.; assembly: GCF_946886895.1. The sequence continues at coordinate 34,922 of NZ_CAMPJO010000015.1, forward strand.
GCCTTCCGGGGCGCCGCTATCGGGATGGTGACTGCGGGGCTGATGTCGCTGGCGTTCCTGGGATTCACCGGGCTGGTCAGCGTTTAGGGGGCAGCGTTTTATGTGGACAGGCATTGTAATCGCGGTACTGGTTCTGCTGGTCCTCGCCATGGTGTTTGGCGGTTTGCTGGGCTTCGCCGCCGAGCGGTTCCGGGTAGAGGGCAACCCGCTGGTCGATCAGATCGATGCGCTTTTGCCTCAGACCCAGTGTGGCCAGTGTGGCTTTCCGGGTTGCCGGCCCTACGCCGAATCCATTGCCGGTGGCGACGCCATCAATAAATGCCCGCCGGGTGGCGAGTCCACCATCAAGGCCCTGGCCGATCTGCTGGACGTGGAACCCCAACCCCTGGATGCCGAACATGGCGTGGAACAGGCCAAGCGGGTCGCGGTCATCCGCGAGGACGAGTGCATTGGCTGCACCAAGTGCATCCAGGCCTGCCCCGTGGATGCCATTCTGGGCGCCGCCAAGCATATGCACACGGTGATCGAAAGTGAATGCACGGGGTGCGACCTGTGCGTCGAACCCTGCCCGGTCGACTGCATCGACATGATCACCATTGAGCCGGACATCCGCGCCTGGACCTGGACGCCGCCGGCCGCCAGTGTTATCGCCACCGATCGGCAGGGAGTCAGTGCCTGATGGGTCAGTTATGGGATTTTTCCGGTGGCATTCATCCGGCCGAACACAAACACCTGTCCACCGGGCGCCCTATCCGGCCCGCCGGTATCCCTGATCGCTTGGTATTGCCGCTGCAGCAGCACATCGGCACCCCGGCGGAAGCCCTGGTTTCGGTGGGTGACCGGGTATTGAAGGGCCAGAAGCTGGCCGACGTCAGCCGTGGTACCGGTGTGCCCATCCATGCGCCGACATCGGGTACCATTGAGGCGATTGCCGATTTCCCGGTGCCGCATCCATCCGGCATGACCGATCGCTGCATCGTCCTGAAGCCCGATGGCGACGATCAGTGGGGGCCGCGTTCACCAATTGCCGACTACCACGGCATGGACCGGAACGAAGTGCTGCAGGTGATCCGTGAGGCCGGTATCGCCGGGCTCGGTGGCGCGGGGTTCCCCACGAATATCAAACTGCGGCCGCCGAAGGACCGTAAGGTAGCCACCCTGATACTGAACGGCGCCGAATGCGAGCCGTACATCACGGCCGACGACATGACCATGAGGGAGCAGGCCGGAGAGGTGATCGCCGGCCTCAAGGTAATGGCCTGGATCCTGCGGCCGGAGCGCTGCGTTATCGGCATTGAAGACAATAAACCGGAGGCCATCGCCGCGTTGCGGGCGGCGTGCGAGGGCACCCGGATTGATGTGGCGGTGATTCCCACCAAATACCCTTCCGGGGGCGAAAAACAGCTGATCCGGGTTCTCACTGGCATGGAAGTGCCCAGTGGCGGCATTCCCGCAGACATTGGCGTGATGTGCCAGAACATCGGGACCGCGGTAGCCGTTTCCCGGGCTGTTTTCGAGGGTACCCCCCTGATCTCGAGGGTTGTGACCATCACCGGCGAAGCCGTCCGGGAGCCGCGCAATGTCGAGGCCCTGCTCGGAACCCCGCTGGACTATCTTCTGGCCCAGGCGGGGCTCGATCAGGCCGCCGTTAGCCGCCTGGTTCTGGGTGGCCCGATGATGGGCTACACCCTCACCTCTCCCGCCGTTCCGGTGGTCAAAACCACCAATTGCGTGATCGCGGCCACCGCCAGTGAATTACCGGCACCGCCGCCGGAGCAACCCTGCATACGCTGTGGCGAATGCGCGGAAGTCTGCCCCATGGAATTGCTGCCACAACAGCTGTTCTGGTATTCGAAAGCCACCGAATTCGAAAAGGCCGAGCACCTGAACCTGTTCGACTGCATTGAGTGTGGTGCCTGTTCCTATGTCTGCCCCAGCGCCATCCCGCTGGTTCAGTACTACCGCTATGCCAAGGGCGAGATCCGTGTGCAGCGGGCCGGGCAGCTCAAGGCCGATCATGCCCGGGAGCGTTTCGAAGCCCGACAGGCGCGCCTGGAGCGGGAGCAGGAAGAAAAGGAGTTGCGCCGCAAAGAGCGGGCGAAAGCCGCTGCCGAAGCCCAGGCCCGGAAACAGGCCGAAGCGGAAAAAGTCGCTGAAGCCGGCGAGGCGGTGGATGAGCGGGCCGCCAAGGCGGCCCTGGTGGAACAGGCCCTGGCCCGCAAGAAAGCGGGCGCCAACGCCGAAAAGCCGGCGCCCGCCACCCAAGCTCCGGGCCAGGGTCAGGAACAGCCCGACATCGAGGCACTGGAAAAGCAGCTCGCCCAGGCGCAGTCCAAGCTGGAGACCATGCAGGGCATGCTGGAAGACGCCAGAGCCCAACAGGCGGACAACGTCGACAAACTGGAGCGGGCTGTTGCCAAGAACCACGACCGGGTAACGCGTGCCGAGCAGGCGCTGGCGGAAGCCCGCCAGCCATCCAACACCTCGCAACCCGATTAACCCGACTCAGGCCTTAGTGTTATGGCATTTGTTCAACAATCGTCACCCCATGCCCGCCGCGCCCGCCCGACCTCTCGGGTGATGCTCTGGGTTATCGTCGCTGCCCTGCCCGGCCTGGTGGCGCAGACCCTGTTTTTCGGCTGGGGCAACCTGATCAATGTCATTTGGTGTATCGCCGTTGCCATGGCATCCGAAGCCGCCATTCTCAGGCTACGGCAGAAGCCGGTGGCGTTCTTCCTGAAGGACAACACGGCTGCGGTCACCGGTTTGCTGCTGGGCCTGTCTTTGCCCCAGTTTACGCCGTGGTGGGTGTCCGCCACCGCTGTGATTTCCGCCATTGTGGTGGCCAAGCAGTTATACGGCGGCCTGGGCTCCAACCCGTTCAACCCCGCCATGGTTGGCTACGCCCTCGTGCTCATATCCTTTCCCGTTGCCATGACCACCAACTGGGCTGAAGCCGGTCTGCTCTGGCAGAACGCTCCCGGCTTTGGAGAAACCCTGGCGACCATCGCCTCGGCAACACAAACCACCGTCGATGGCTGGACCATGGCCACCCCGCTCGATGAATACAAGCACAAGATTGCCAGCCATACCGCCAGCGAAGTGCTCAACCACCCGACGTTCGGGGACGGCATTGCCCGGGGATGGGAGTGGGTCAACGCCGCATTCCTGGCGGGCGGCCTGGTGCTGCTGGCGCTGCGGATCATCACCTGGCACATTCCGGCCGGTTTTCTCGGAGGGCTGGCGATCATGAGTCTGGCCTTTGGCAGCAACGCCGACCAATACGCGCCCCTGAGTCTGCACCTGCTCGCCGGAGGCACCATGCTGGGCGCCTTCTTTATTGCCACTGATCCGGTTTCCGCAGCGACCAGCCACCAGGGCAAGCTCATTTACGGTGCCGGTATTGGTATCCTGATTTATCTGATCCGGGCCTGGGGCAACTACCCGGACGCGGTGGCGTTCTGTGTGCTGCTGATGAATTTCGCGGTGCCGTTTATCGACCACTACACACCACCGAGAACCTACGGCCACCATAAGGCACGCCGGGGCGTGCCGGGCCGGAATCAGGGATAAATCATGGCCACGATTTCGCAATCCATTGTTCGTAGTGCCATCGGCCTTGGTCTGTTCGCCATGATCACCGGGGGCACCATTGCCCTGACCCAGGCGGTCACCGAACAACGAATCCGGGAACAGGCCGCCAAGGCAGAAGCCAGGGCGCTTTTTGAAATCATTCCGGAAAGCGCCCATGATAACCAGTTGCTGGAGGATACCGTTCAGTTACCCGCGAGTGACCGGCTGGATACCGAACAGCCGCCGAAGGCCTGGGTAGCCCGTCGTAATGGCGAGCCAGTGGGCATGATTCTTCCCGTCGTCGCGCCAGACGGCTATTCCGGAGACATCCGGCTACTCGTCGGTATCGCCACGGACGGTACCGTTCTGGGCGTGCGGGTGACCAGTCACAAGGAAACCCCGGGGCTCGGCGACCGGATCGAAACCCGGAAATCGGACTGGATCACCGCGTTCGAAGGGCGATCCCTGGGGCAGCCTCCGCACAGCGAATGGAACGTCAAAAAGAACGGCGGTGACTTCGACCAGTTCACTGGCGCCACCATCACGCCACGGGCTGTCGTCAAGGCTGTCCGGAAAACGCTGGTTTACTTCCGGCAGAACCGGCAGGTCATTCTGGAGCGCCTGGGCCAGCCTCCCACACTCCGGAAGAAACCCCTGACCCCCGAGTCCGTTGCCGGTGAATCCACGACCCTGGAGCACTCCTGATTATGGCCAGCAAGACCTCCCCCGAGATCATCCGTGACGGCCTGTGGGACAATAACCCGGCCCTGGTGCAGGTGCTGGGCCTGTGTCCGCTGCTGGCAGTGACCAGCACCGTGGTCAATGCCATCGGTCTGGGCATCGCCACTCTGATGGTCTTGATGGGCTCAAACCTGGCGGTCTCGCTGATCCGCAATTTTGTCGGCGAGTCTGTTCGGCTGCCTGCGTTCGTGATGATCATCGCGTCGTTCGTTACCTGCGCGGAATTGCTGATGCAGGCGTTTACCTACGAGCTTTACCAGATTCTGGGTATTTTTATCCCGTTGATCGTGACCAACTGCGCGATTCTCGGCCGCGCTGACGCCTTCGCGTCCCGTAATGCACCGGGGCCCGCTCTGCTGGATGGCGTCATGATGGGCCTTGGCTTCCTGGCGGTGCTGGTGGTGCTCGGGGGATTGCGTGAGCTCGTCGGCCAGGGAACCCTGCTGGTAGACATGAATCTCCTGCTGGGCCCCGCCGCGGCAGATTGGGTGATCCGACCGTTCGAGCATTACCCGGACATGCTGTTCATGGTGTTGCCCCCCGGCGCCTTTGTCGGACTGGGGCTGTTGATCGCACTGAAAAACGGAATCGACAATCACCTGAAAGAGCGGCGCAAGACCTCCGAACCAGCTGCAATCCCCGGTGGCAGTAAGCGCGTTCGTGTGACGGGTAGTATTTCATGATCCATTGGCCAGACGGTTTTCATCGCCCATGAACAAGAATAAACGCACCGAAATTTTTACCCGGCTGCGGGCCGCCAATCCGGCCCCGACCACGGAACTCAACTACACCACCTCGTTCGAGTTGCTGATTGCGGTGATTCTCTCTGCCCAGGCGACCGATGTCGGCGTGAACAAGGCCACCAACAAACTGTTCCCGGTTGCCAATACGCCGGAAGCCATTTACGCCCTCGGGGTTGATGGCCTCAAGGAATACATCAAAACCATCGGTCTGTTTAACAGCAAGGCCGAGAATGTGATCAAAACCTGCCGACTGCTGATCGACAGGCACGACGGTAAAGTGCCGGAGAAGCGCGAGGACCTGGAGGCGTTACCCGGGGTGGGTCGAAAAACCGCCAATGTCGTTCTCAATACGGCCTTTGGCCAGCCGGCAATGGCCGTGGACACCCATATTTTTCGGGTGTCCAATCGCACCGGCATCGCCCCCGGCAAAAACGTCCTGGAGGTTGAAAAACGCCTGATGCGGCTGGTGCCCAGGGAATTCCTGATGGATGCTCACCACTGGCTCATTCTCCATGGGCGTTATACCTGCACCGCCCGGAAGCCGAAGTGTGGTGCCTGCATCATTGAGGATCTCTGCGAGTTCAGGCACAAGCGGGATTACCTGTAAGCCCCTGACCTACCAAAAAAGCCGGCTGATGCCGGCTTTTTCATTATCGGCACCGGGCTTTATCGCTGACCCAGCATCTTCTCTTTCAGGTCTTCCTGGGCGGGCTTGTCAGACAGCCAGATACCAAACAGCGCCTTCTTGAACGCCAGGCCGCCGACGGTATCTCTCAGCTCACCGTTCTTGAAGACGTTCACGCCTTGATCCGGTACATAAACGAGATCGAAGACGTCCCCTTCCTTGATCTCCTCCGCAAACACCGCCATAAACTGATCGATCTCGTCCTTTACTGCGGCCATGTCGCCGTCGGTCGACGCTTTGAAGCCTTCCATTGTGGCTTCCGTCATACGGTCGCTGGTGATCATGCCAGAGATGATATGCAGGGTAATGGCCTGCGGCTCATCGGCATTGATCACAGCTTCGCCGTCGCTGATGGTCTCCGGTACGTAAAGCCCGCCTACGTACAGGTCCATGAACCATTTGGAGCGGGTACCCGCACCGTTCAGTTTCAGCTCGGTATCCATGGCCGAGTAGGTGTCCGGAACCTCCACCCCTTCAACAGTGAGGGCAGACACCGGTGCAGACAGTACGGCCGACATCATCAGGGATGCAAAGCCGGTTAATAGAGCCTTCTTCATAGTCCTTTCCTTTTCGATCGTTATTATTGACGTGTTTCATTCGTGCACCGGGTTTCGACACCCTTATCCCCGCCCGGTTTCGGCATTCTAACAACCTCAGGGCATGGCAAGGCGCAACCTGGTTCTCATTTGCGGTGTAACTGAAACACAAAAGCCGGCCCTGGTACCAGGGCCGGCTTTGCAATCCGAAACGTCAGAAAGGCTTACTTGAACAGCAGGTTTCCGGACAGTCCTTCCTTCTCCAGAATTTCCCGGAGACGACGCAACGCTTCCACCTGGATCTGGCGAACGCGCTCCCGTGTCAGACCAATTTCCTGGCCCACTTCCTCAAGGGTACTCACCGGATACCCGCGAAGACCAAAACGCCGGGACAGAACCTCCTGCTGCTTGTCGCTCAACTGATCAATCCAGTTCTCGAGGCAGGAGCACATGTTATTGTCCTGCAGCAGATCCGCCGGGTCCGAGGCACCCTCGTCGGCGACCGTATCCAGCAGGGACTTCTCACCACCGCTGCCAATTGGCGTATCCATGGACGCCACGCGCTCATTGAGGCCAAGCATGCGCTTCACATCGTCCACCGGCTTGTCGACCATCCGTGCGATCTCTTCCGCCGAAGGCTCATGATCCAGCTTCTGGGTCAGCTCCCGGGCCGCACGCAGATACAGGTTCAGCTCCTTCACCACATGAATCGGCAGACGAATGGTGCGCGTCTGGTTCATGATGGCCCGTTCGATAGTCTGCCGAATCCACCAGGTGGCGTAGGTAGAGAAGCGGAAACCCCGCTCGGGATCGAATTTTTCGACCGCCCGGATAAGGCCAAGATTACCCTCCTCAATCAGGTCCAGCAGCGTCAGACCACGATTGACATAGCGCCGGGCAATCTTGACCACCAGGCGCAGGTTGCTCTCGATCATCCGTTTGCGACCAGACTCCTCGCCCTTGCGGGCAAGGCGCGCAAAATACACCTCTTCCTCGGGTGTGAGCAGCGGCGAAAAACCAATTTCGTTGAGATAAAGCTGGGTGGCGTCCAGCTGTTTGTGGCTGGTGAAGTAACGCCCCTGGGTGGGAAAATCTTCTTCGATCTCCGCTGGCTCAGCGGTTGTGTCTTTTTCGACTTTTTCTTCTGCTAGCAATTGATCCTCGGACTCATCCATATCCGTTACCCGATCAATGATGATGTCTTCTTGCTCTGCTGACATGTTCTGCCCCGCCTCTCAATAATCCTGGATGTTCGCCCGGTACTTTTGTTATTGCGGACGTTTTCTGCTTCAACTCGCTATTTTCAGGACATTTTCTGCTTGGCCGGCGTGCGCCGCTACCATTGTTGTTTTTGTTTCAATCGCGGTTTTTTGTCAGTGCCGGGTGGCTGGTTTGATCACTACCGCGGTGGCAGATAGTAGGCGGGATCGACCGGGTTGCCATTCTTTCGAATTTCGAAATGCAACATGGGTCGTTCAGCGCCACTGCTACCGAGCTCTGCAATTACCTGCCCGGCTTTCACTTCCTCCCCTTCCTGCACCAGAATTTTCCGGTTGTGCGCGTAAGCACTGAGATAGTGCTCGTTATGATTCACAATAATCAGGTTTCCGTAACCCAGCAACCCGTTACCGGCATACACCACATTACCCTGCGCTGCAGCTCTTACAGCATCACCGGGTTTTCCGGCAATATCAATACCTTTGTTGACTTTTCCGGATGCAGAATAATCTGCAATTACGGTGCCAAGGTATGGCCAACGCCAGTTGATGCTGGCAACGGTCTGGGTTCTGGAAGCCAGCGGAGCCGTGGCGTCCGGAGCCCGGGTAACCGCTGGTTTTTTCGCCGTTCGCGGTGTTGGCGACGGCGAACTCACCACGGGGGGAGCCGTCCGATTGCCCGCCGATGCACCGGCTGCCCGACCACTTGACCCATTATCGCGCGACGATGTGACCGTTCCGCGAAGGTCAAGGCGCAACACCTGGCCGGCTCTCAACTGCCAGGGTGGTTCTATCCCGTTCGCGCTGCCCAGCTCACGGTAATCGCGCCCGTACCGCCAGGCAATGCTATACAGGGTTTCTCCCGGCTGGACCACATGGCGACCCCAATAGACCGGTGGGTTGTAGAGATCGTCCCGGTATAGCGCCGGCGTATTGCAACCACTGAGCAATGCCACAATAAGCAGCAGTGACATCCGCCCCGGACGGAAACGGTGAGGTTTTACAGAACATGAGGGAACGTGGGCACCGATGGGGAACCGCGGGGAGGCCGACAGGGCGGCATGGACAAACCCACGCAATTTTTTCACAGGAATAAAGCTTGCTCAGTTATAAGAAAATCGTATAAACCCTGAACATGCCCGAAGCAATTTCTAAGGTTTTAAGAGTAACTTCCTAATATATTGCATATTTTGTTGGCCATTCCAAGTTACCCTGCCACCACCTTTGTTACCGCCCGAAACAGACGACTGCCCCGAAAGGTAACAAACCGGCGAGGTTTCAGGTTCGCTCGACTCCGCCGTGCACCTTACCTTGCCGGCGCGTGCCAATCCACTCCACCAGCAGCACCAGGGCAAAACCACCGACCGCCATCAGCAACGCCAGCCAGACCATGGAATCCTGTCCGGTCAGCTCCGAAAAAGTACCGGGGCTGATACTCACCTCATTGACCGGCACTCGCTCCCCGGCACTGTTCACCCGCCAGCCAAGTGTTTCTTTCCAGGGCCAGACCTTGTTCAGTGCGCCAATCATGAAGCCGGTCAGCAGGGCCAGTACAGGGTCATGAAAATGATGAAACGCCCAGGTAATCACGCGCGCAATGGACAACAGCCCGATCAGGCACCCGGCCATGAACAACAGCAAAACACCAATGTCAGCGGACTTGATGGCCGCGAGCACCGGAGCGTACATGCCAATAATGACCAGAATAAAGCTGCCGGAGATACCCGGCAGGATCATGGCGCAGATGGCCAGCGCACCCGACCCAAGAAACACCAGCGCCGAGGGGGACACCTGGCCACCCGACAGGGTTGTAATCCACCAGGCCGACCCCGTCCCCAGCAGCAATGGCAGCAACAGCGACCACCGATAGCGCCGGACCTGCCGGCCAACGTGCCACACCGAGGCAATGATCAGTCCGAAGAAGAAACTCCAGATCAGAATCGGAAAGGCACTGAGGGCGTAGCTGATAGCCGAGGCCAGAGTAACGACACTGGTCAGGATGCCGGCGAGCAGACAGACCAGAAATACCCCGTCGCAGGCGCTCCAGAATGCCCGGACCTCGCCACGAACCAGATGCCGGAAAAGCGCGGTTGGCACGGCATTGACAGCCTCAAGAAGGCGAAAATAGATACCGGTGATGAAGGCAATGGTGCCACCGGAAACGCCGGGTACGACATCCGCCGCCCCCATGGCCATACCCCGGATGAATACCCCGACCGGTCGATGTTCCCGACCGGTCGCCGGAGGTGCGATGTGCCCGGAGGGTTGGCGACTCAACGGACCACCCCGCCCAACAAAGGTACGAAACGAACCGGCTCCAGTTCCCGGTGTTCGAACTGGTCACCACGGCGGGTCACCTGCACCAGCACCTGCCGCTCTTCGCCAACCGGCGCTATCAACACACCACCGTCCGTCAACTGAACCAACAGGTCCTTCGGGACTTCAATGGGGGCTGCGGTGACGATGATACCATCGAAGGGGCCCCGTTCCGGCCAGCCCATACCGCCATCGGCGTGCTTGAGCAATACGTTCCGGGCGTTCAACTGGCGCAGACGATCCCGGGCCCGATCCTGCAGTGCCTTGATACGCTCCACACTGTAAATTTCACCGAACAGTCGTGACAGGATAGCCGTCTGATAGCCCGACCCCGTCCCAAGCTCCAATACCCGTGCCGGTCCGTGGGCCAGCATCAACTCGGTCATCCGGGCAACGATGTACGGCTGCGACAGCGTCTGGCCATAACCAATGGGCAACGATGTATCCTCGTAAGCCCGATGTGAGAGCGCCTCATCCAGGAAAATGTGGCGGGGCACCTCGGCCATGATTTCCAGTACCCGATCCGACTGGATGCCCGCCTCCCTGAGACGCTGAACCAGGCGCATCCGCGTCCGGCGGGAGGTCATACCGATGCCTTCCAGCTGGGCGCTCATCCATGCCCCTCCCCGCCGTTGCCGAGGGTCTCGACCCATTCCCGCAACGGCACCATGGCATCGTGCCTGGTCATGTCGATATGCACCGGCGTGACCGAGACATAACCTTCCCTGACCGCATGGAAATCGGTTCCCGGCCCGGCATCGCCACCCCGACCGGCGGCGCCGATCCAGTACCGCTCCTTGCCCCGTGGACACGTCATCGGCACTGCACCTTCGGCACGCTCACGATGGCCCAGGCGGGTGACCCGGAAACCTGCCAGGTCGCTCCAGGGCACGTCGGGGACATTCACGTTGAGAATCGAGCGGGGGCCCAACGCCAGGGGCCGCGCACTTTCCAGCAGCATCCGAACCACCCGGGCGGCAGTCTCGTAGTGGAAATGCCCCTCGTTCACCAGGGACACCGCAATCGCGGGCAGGCCGAGATGCCTGCCCTCGGTGGCTGCCGCCACGGTGCCGGAGTATATGATATCGTCACCCAGGTTGGCGTGGGTGTTAATACCCGACACCACCCGGTCGAACGGTTGCCGGTACAATCCATTGACCGCCAGGTGCACACAGTCGGTCGGAGTGCCATCCACCGATCGGAAACCGTTCGGGTGTTGCTCCACCGTCAGGGGCCGGTTGAGGGTCAGGGCGTTGCTGGCGCCGCTGTGATCCCGATCCGGGGCGACCACCTCCAGTTCCCCGAGACCCTGCAACCCATCAAACAGGGCCAGCAGCCCCGGCGAATGGACGCCGTCATCATTCGACAACAGAATACGCACAGTGTTCTCCGCTAGCCTTGTTGCTTGTTATGTTGGCTGAGGCTCATGTCCTCAAGCTCAAAAATATCGTTTAACAGGGTCGTCGCATACTGGCCCGGAGCCAGGGCGAACGATAACTGCAACCGGGAATCCTCCAGCCAGTGCCATTGCAGGTTCCGGGCGCGGGCAACCAGCGGCCGGCGCTCGGGTTTCATCCGGGTTGTAGCGAATAGCGCCTCCAGTTCGGGCGTTGCTGCCACCACCCCGCGCTCCAGTGTACCAAGCTCGCCATCCGCCAGGGTGCCGCCATCGCCCCAAAGAGGGCCGCTGGTCAATACATCGTCTCCGGCCTCCGCGGGCTCACCGTCGAGGCAACTCCGCCAGGAGCCACCCACCACTCGCGCCGCCAACACCTCGTTGAACAGCCAGGACCGTGCCGCCGAAAAGTACAATACGTCTTTAGCGGCACCGCTGCCAGCCCGACCCCTGCCCTTTTTGCCCCGACGGTTCAGTGTTGACGGATCAATGGCGAGTGCCTTGTCGAGATTGGCACCGCCTGTGCCAAACCGCTGCGGGCCAAAGTAGTTTGGTGCACCGAAAGCCCGCAGGCGCTCAAGCGCCTGATCTATGGCCTGCCGTTCGCCACAAACCTCACGTAACACAATAACAAACCGGTTGCCCTCGTGGTCACCTCGTCGCAGCTTGCGGGCCAGACGGCACACCGACAGCACCGGCCACTGCTCCGAGACCTGGGCCGTGAGCGCGGTGTCTTCAGCCATGCCTCCAGGCCGGTAAAGACTGAACCACTGGCGGGTAACCGCATGCCGGTCCTTGAGACCGCAGAAGCCGACATCGAACGGTCGGCATCCGGCGAGCCGGGCAAGCTCCCGGGCGACGTACTCGGTGTTGTCACCCCGTTTTTCGAGCCGAAGACACAGGTGCTCGCCACTGCCCGGCACGACCGCTGTCCCGGACGGCTCTGAGCACTCCAACTGCTCCGGCTGCTCGTCCACCAGGAAATCGTCGGCTGTGCACTTGAGCCGGGCCCGGGCCACGCGCCCACCCGCGGATGTCGGCCAGTCGAGACGCCAGCGCGCTTCCTGCTCCGGCCGGCTCAAGAGGCCACCGGTTCCAGGAGACACAAGGCCTGGCAGGCAATACCCTCGCCTCGCCCGGTAAATCCGAGTTTTTCGGTGGTGGTTGCCTTAACGCTGACACGACTGGCGGGAACGCCCAGGTCTTGCGCAATATTCAACCGGATCGGCTCTATATGGGGCGCCATTTTCGGCGCCTGTGCAATCACCGTGGTGTCTACGTTGACGACCTGGTAGCCCTCCTCGCGCACCCGGGCGACAACCCGTCTGAGCAGATCACGGCTGTCGGCACCGGCCCATTCCTCACGGGTATCCGGAAACAGATGGCCTATATCGCCCAGCGCAACCGCGCCCAGAAGCGCATCGGCCAGGGCATGCAGTAACACATCCCCATCCGAATGAGCTTTCAGCCCATGAGTATGGGGAATACGGACGCCACCCAGAATGACCGAATCGCCCCCGCAAAATGCGTGAACATCGAAACCCTGACCAATACGCATACACACTCCGGGTAAATCAGACCTGACCGAGAATGAACCCGGCAAGAGCCAGGTCCGCAGGTACGGTGATTTTGAGATTGTCTGGCCGCCCCTCAACCAGTACCGGCATCTTACCGGAAAATTCCAGGGCCGAGGACTCATCCGTTACCCGCCTACCCTCCGAGATGGCTGTCTCAAGGGCATTCATCAGCAGGGAATACCGGAACATCTGAGGCGTAAGCGCTCGCCAGAGCTGACTGCGGTCCGTGGTTTCGATGACTTCAGGCAACGGCCCGGGGCCGGCCTTTTTAAGGGTGTCTGCCACGGGGGTGGCGAGCAGGCCACCTACCGGGTGGTGTTGCACGCGGGCCACCAGGTTTTCCAGGTCGCTGGCCCTCAGGCAGGGGCGCGCGGCATCGTGAACCAGCACCCAGTCATCGCTTCGCACGTCGCCGGCCAGAGCCTGCAGGGCAGCGAGCACGGAATCCGCACGCTCCACCCCACCCGTACAGGTGCGGATACGTGGGTCCCGGCTGGCCTCGGTATCCGGCCACCACTGATCAACAGCACTCAATGGCACCATACAGCCGGCAAACCGTCCGGACGCCAACAGGCGTGACAGGGTGATGTCGAGGACACACCGGCCAGCAATCTTCAGGTACTGCTTGGGACACTCGGCCTGCATTCGCTGGCCGATACCGGCGGCGGGAACGATCAGCCAGAAACGGGGCTCAGACATTGGGGAAACTATCAGTTTTCAACCACGAGAAAGAAAGTTTCATCCTCCCGGATCAACCCGAGATTCATTCGGGCACGCTCCTCAACCGCACCCTTCTGGTTGCGAAGATTTCGCACTTCCGCGTACAGGCGTTCGTTGCGAACCGCCAGTTCAGCGTTTTCATCCCGCTGCTCGGTGATGGACTGCTGCAGCGCCCAGACCTGCGCAAAACTGCCCTCGCCGACCCACAAGCGTACCTGCAGCAGCAATATAAGCACAATCATGAGAGCCCAGAGCAACTTCATTGCCGATTCCGTTCAAACAGTAGCCGATCAAAAATTCAACGTTGGACGTTAAGTATAGACGTTAGAGTAGATTAACAACAAATTCTTCTAACTGATTGTGCAAAAAGGCCATCGTGACTGAATTTTCATTCAAAACACGATGGCCTTAACATTTTGTTACCCCAGGCGATCGGAATCAGGGGTTAACGGGAGGTCCCGGCACTCAGCCCTGCCCCTTGATCTCGCTCAGGCCGCGGTAGGGCGCCTTGCCGTCCAGTGCCTCTTCAATGCGCAGCAACTGGTTGTACTTGGCCACGCGGTCGGAACGACACAGGGAACCGGTCTTGATCTGACCAGCACAGGTCGCCACCGCCAGATCGGCAATGGTGGTGTCCTCAGTCTCTCCGGAGCGGTGGGAAATGACAGCCGTGTAACCGGCGTCCTGGGCCATCTTGATGGCATCCAGGGTTTCACTGAGGCTGCCGATCTGATTGAACTTGATCAGGATGGAATTGCCAACGCCCTTGTCGATCCCCTGCTTCAGGATTTTGGTGTTGGTGACGAACAGATCGTCGCCTACCAGCTGGACCTTGCTGCCCAGCTTGTCGGTCAGCACCTTCCAGCCGTCCCAGTCGCTCTCGTCCATGCCGTCTTCAATAGACACAATCGGATAGCGCTCGGACAGACCCGCCAGATAGTCCGCAAAGCCCTGGGAATCAAAGCTTTTGCCTTCACCGGAGAGCTGGTACTGGCCATCCCGGTAGAATTCGGACGAAGCACAGTCCAGTGCCAGCGTCACGTCGGTCCCCAGTGTGTACCCCGCTTTCTCGACAGCTTCCTGAATCACCGCCAGCGCCGCTTCGTTGGACGGCAGGTTCGGGGCAAAACCACCTTCGTCACCCACCGCCGTGTTCAGGCCCTGGGCCTTCAGCACTTTTTTCAGGCTGTGGAAGATCTCCGCACCAACACGCAGGGCTTCAGAGAAGCTCTTGGCCGCCACCGGCTGCACCATGAACTCCTGGATATCAACGTTGTTGTCCGCGTGCTCACCGCCGTTCAGGATGTTCATCATCGGCACCGGCATGCTGTATTTACCGGAGGTACCGTTGATGTCGGCAATATGCTCATACAACGGCTTGCCCAGGGACATCGCTGCGGCTTTTGCCGCCGCCAGGGACACCGCCAGAATGGCGTTAGCGCCCAGATTGGCCTTGTTCTCGGTGCCGTCCAGCGCCAGCATGATGTTGTCCAGGCCACGCTGATCGGCGGCATCTTTGCCGATGAGTGCGTCACGAATCTTGCCGTTAACCGCCTCAACAGCCTTCAGAACGCCTTTACCCAGATAGCGAGAGGTATCGCCATCGCGCAGTTCCAAAGCCTCGCGGGAACCGGTAGACGCACCAGACGGAGCGCACGCACTGCCCAGAGTTCCATCGTTGAGGATAACGTCTGCTTCGACAGTCGGGTTACCGCGGGAATCCAGAACCTCACGGGCTTTGATGTTGGCAATCTTGGTCATTCGTCCGAATCTCCGTATTTTCAATGTCTAGAAGGTTATGACTTATAGTTCAATCGAGAGTAGGCGGGGTATGGCTTCACGAAACTGTGCGGAGCCATGGATGGCGGAGCCCAAGCGTCACAGGGATGTGCCGCAAGGAGCGTGTTTCGTGAAGCCATACCTCGCCTGCTCGCTCCCCCCAAGCAAAACAGAAACAAACATCGCCAATCAGGCGGTGTCGATAGGTTTGAAACTTTTTACCAGATCATCTACAGCCTTTACCCGCTGCAGGAAAGGCTCCAACTGGCTGAGGCGAAGGGCACAAGGGCCATCGCACTTGGCCTTGTCCGGATCCGGGTGGGCTTCCAGAAACAGACCAGCCAGGCCCTGGGACATACCGGCCAGCGCCAGATCGGTTACCTGAGCCCTGCGACCACCGGCGGAATCGGCCCGGCCGCCAGGCATTTGCAGCGAATGCGTCACATCAAACATCACCGGCACATTCATGGCCTTCATGATGCCAAAGCCCAGCATGTCGACGACCAGATTGTTATAACCGAAACTGCTGCCCCGCTCGCACAAAATGACCTTGTCATTACCGGCTTCGGCGCACTTGGTGATGATGTGCTTCATTTCCTGGGGAGCCAGGAACTGGGCCTTCTTGATGTTAATCACCGCCCCGGTTTTCGCCATGGCGACCACCAGATCCGTCTGGCGACTCAGGAAAGCCGGCAGCTGGATGATGTCACAGACCTCGGCGGCAGGAGCCGCCTGTGCAGGCTCGTGGACATCCGAAATGATCGGTACGCCAAACTTGCTTTTGATGTCCGCCAGAATCTGCAGCCCCTTCTCGAGGCCGGGGCCACGGAAGGAATTCACGGACGAACGGTTGGCCTTGTCGAAAGACGCCTTGAACACGTACGGAATGCCGAGTTTGCCAGTCGCTTCAACATAAGCCTGTGCCACGTCCATGGCCATTTCCGGCGATTCCAGTACGTTCATGCCACCGAACAGCACAAACGGCCGGTGGTTCGCGACCTCAATTCCCGAGACGTTTACCGTGCTATGCGCCATTCTCAGGCCCCCTTCTTGCGCGCCAGGGCCGCTTCAATAAAGCCCTTGAACAGCGGATGCCCATCACGCGGCGTGGAGGTAAATTCCGGGTGGAACTGACAGGCCACGAACCAGGGATGGTCAGCCACTTCCACCACTTCCACCAATTTGTTGTCCGAGGAGCGGCCGGAGATCTGCAGGCCGGCATCCTGCAGCTTGGACAGGAAATGGTTATTCACTTCATACCGGTGGCGGTGGCGCTCGCGGATGGTTTTCTTGCCGTAGCAATTGGCGATGGTGGAGCCCTCGGTCAGAATGCAATCCTGAGCGCCCAGGCGCATGGTGCCCCCCAGGTCGGATTCCTCCGTACGCTCTTCCCGCTCGCCCCGGGCATCCAGCCACTCGGTGATCAGGCCAACGACGGGTTCGGGCGTGTGGGCCCGGAACTCGGTGCTGTGGGCGTCGGTAAGGCCCGCCACATTGCGGGCGTATTCGATGACCGCCACCTGCATACCCAGACAGATACCCAGGTAAGGGACCTTGTTCTCGCGGGCATACTGAACCGTGCGAATTTTGCCTTCCACGCCGCGTTCACCAAAGCCACCGGGCACGAGAATGGCATCCGCACTTGCCAGCGCCTCGGTGCCGTTGCGTTCGATGTCTTCGGAATCGATGTAATTGATATTGACCTTGGTTCGGGTCTTGATACCGCCATGGAGCAGGGATTCGATCAGAGACTTGTAGGCGTCCAGCAGCTCCATGTACTTGCCGACCATGGCGATGGTGACTTCCTGTTGCGGGTTCATCAAGGAGTCCACAACATTGTCCCACTCACTCAGATCCGCCGGGCGGGCATCCAGGCCAAACCGTTCAATCACCAGTTGATCCAGGCCATGGCCATGCAGCATGCGCGGAATGGCGTAGATGGATTTGGCATCCTGGAGGGGAATCACCGCCCGTTCCTCGACGTTGGTAAACAACGCGATCTTGCGACGGGAACTGATGTCGACCTCGTGCTCCGAACGACACAGCAGGATATCGGGTTGCAGGCCGATGGAGCGCATTTCCTTGACCGAGTGCTGGGTCGGCTTGGTTTTGATCTCGCCGGCGGTTGCAATGTACGGCACCAGGGTCAGGTGCATGAACAGGGCGCGCTGGGGCCCCACCTCCACCTTGAGCTGACGGCAGGCTTCCAGAAAGGGCAGCGACTCGATATCGCCCACTGTGCCACCTACCTCGATCAGGGCGACATCGGCACCGGCAGCTCCTTCAACCACCCGGCGCTTGATCTCATCGGTGATGTGCGGGATAACCTGGACGGTACCACCGAGATAATCTCCACGCCGCTCCTTACGGATGACCTCCTCATACACCCGGCCAGTCGTAAAGTTGTTGCGCCGGCTCATGGGGGTACGGATAAAGCGTTCGTAGTGGCCCAGGTCGAGATCGGTTTCCGCGCCATCTTCGGTGACAAATACCTCACCGTGCTGGAACGGGCTCATAGTGCCGGGGTCCACGTTGATGTACGGGTCCAGCTTGAGAATGGTGACCTTCAGGCCGCGTGCCTCGAGGATCGCAGCCAGGGAGGCTGATGCGATACCTTTCCCCAAGGAGGACACGACACCGCCGGTGACGAAAATATAACGCGTCATGCAGATTCCGTGATTGTCTGGTT
The DNA here is from genome assembly GCF_946886895.1 of uncultured Marinobacter sp. The sequence continues at coordinate 52,894 of NZ_CAMPJO010000015.1, forward strand.
CGGTGAAGGAGGGAGATTGTCATCTCAAGATGGGACGCCAGACTACCAGAAAGCCGCCCCTGACTCAATCACAATCCCGCTCCACAACGATGCGCCAGCCGGCGGCTGGGGCCTCCCCACAGTATTTGCCGGAAAGCCACAAATCGCCAACAGCAATGAGTTCGCCATTGCCTTCCGGCCCCTCGAAAACCAGCGGCATCCGGGCTCTTTCCCAGGTTGGTACCCGCTGCTCCTGCAGCCATTTTTTCAAGGGCCTGGAGGGTCCGTCAGGGCGTGGCCGAATGCGCTCGCCCCCCTGCCTCGTAGATATTCGTATTGGTGGCGCACTGCCGACCGGGTTAGCGACCGCGTGCAGCGTCAAGCGCCAACGGCCGACAGTCACTGTTTGCCCCGGCAGTAACGACTGCGGCGCCACCTCCTCCGCACACGAATCCGGTACCAGATAGATCCAGCCGTGGAATCGACGCAGGGAATAGCCATCGCCGCGACATTCCGGCTCACAGTCCGGAGCCGACAACAGCAAATCGTTGAGCACCTGGCTCCAGTCTGCCACCGCCGGAAACCGATAACCGGCCCGGGTAATCCACCAGTGCAGCAGGTTTTTCTGTTCCACGGGGCTCAAGCCGAGCATTTGCGCCACCCGCAACCGGCCTTCGCCACCGGCAACCGAGGCGTAGTGTATCTGCGCCAGCGCGGCCGCCAGTTCCTGTTGTTCGCCACAGGCCCGGGCACTGTGGCCAAGACGCTTGATCAGGGAAGGCCAGCGGGATTTGAGCAGCGGCATAACCGAATGACGCAAAAAATTCCGGTCATGAGCCTGGTCGCTGTTGCTCGGATCTTCAACCCACTGGAGCCCTGCCTGCTCTGCCCAGCTCTGGAGTTGTTGACGGTTGAAGGCCAGCAGGGGCCGGTGTAACTGCCCAGCCCCCAGCTTACGGGTAGACGGCATGCCCGCCAGCCCAGCGACACCACTGCCGCGCAACAGACGAAACAGCACCGTCTCGGCCTGATCGTCGCCGTGATGGGCCATCAACAGCAAATCACCGGGGGCGAGCAGACGCTCGAATTCACGATAGCGGGCCTCGCGAGCAGCGCCTTCGACGCCGGCACCGTCACCAACCGGAACGGTCACCCGCCGGACCTGCAGCGGGACACCCAGGGCCTGGCATCGGGACTCACAGAAGGTTTCTGTCTCCCCGGCGTTGGGCTGAAGCTGATGATTCACATGTATGGCATTCACAGCACCCGGCCGGGGATAGCAGTAAACGCAGAGATGCAGCAGCAAAGTGGAATCCAGGCCGCCGCTGAGGGCGACCCAGAGTCTTTCGTGATCAGGCAGCGCCCTGACCGGGGCACACACGGCCTCTGGCCAGGCAAAACCGGCCCCCGGGCTAGCGCCCGGTGTCATATCGGGTCAGTCGCTCGTAGCGACGGGATACCAGCTCGTCCACCGGCAAACGGCTCAACTCGGCCACACCCCTGGCCAGGATTTCATGCAGCGATTTCGCCATCTTCTGCGGGTTGCGATGGGCGCCTCCGAGCGGCTCCTGAATCACGTTGTCGGCCAGCCCGAGCGCCTTGAGCCGGTCAGCGGTCACCCCCATGGCCTCCGCTGCCTGGGCGGCGTATTCGGCACTTTTCCAAAGAATGGAGGCACAGCCCTCCGGCGAAATCACCGCGTAGGTGGAATACTGCAGCATGTTCAGTTGATCACAGACGCCAATCGCCAGTGCGCCACCAGACCCCCCTTCACCAATCACGGTAGAGATAATCGGCGTCTTGAGGCGGGACATGACGGCCAGGTTGAAGGCAATGGCCTCACTCTGGCCACGCTCTTCTGCACCAATGCCGGGATAGGCGCCCGGGGTATCGATAAAGGTCAGTATGGGCATACTGAAACGTTCCGCCATTTCCATCAGGCGAAGCGCCTTGCGGTAGCCTTCAGGCCGGGGCATACCAAAATTACGCTTGACCTTGTCACGAATCTCGCGCCCTTTCTGGTGACCAATCACCATCACCGGCTTGTCGTCCAGGCGCGCGGTGCCGCCCACAATGGCGTGATCGTCGGCGTAGCGACGATCACCGTGCAGCTCGTCGAAATCCTCAAACACCGACTCGATGTAGTCCAGGGTGTAGGGCCGGCGCGGGTGCCTTGCCAGCCGGGCCACATCCCAGGGCTGGAGGTCGGAGAAAATACTCTCCGTGAGACTGACGCTTTTCTTCTTCAGCCGGGTGATTTCGTCGGAGATGTTGATGTCTGTGTCGTTACCCACCATGCGAAGCTCCTCGATCTTGGCTTCGAGGTCGGCAATGGGCTGTTCAAAATCCAGATAGTTAGGGTTCATGATGATCCGTCATTTTTTGCCAGGCGGGACAGCGCTCCGCCAAACCAGAATTTGGGACAAAGATAGCAGCGCCCGGTCAGTGGCTAAAGCGGACATTGGTATGAGTCCGCAATCTGACTAATTTTTAATTTTCCTGAGTGACTCAATCATAGACCAGTTCAACGAACTGGTCTCCCACCAGGTACCGGAGTTCCAGTAGCAGGTTGTCATCCGGCTGCACCCTCCAGGCGTCTCCCAGTTCAATGCGGGTGGTGGCCTCCGGGCTGCTGTATTCGATCCAGACTGGACTGCCTTCGCACCGGAAGGGCCGCAGGGTGGTGTCCAGCTTTTCAAGCAAGCCGTTGCGAAGCTGATCGGCATGCAGGTTAAGCTTCAGGCCCCGGCTGAACTGCTGCCGCGCCGTGGCCACATCCATCACCGAGCTGACCCGCATCTTCATCTGGCCGGAATAGTCATCGTGGCTAACCTGACCCTCCACCACAATCACCTGATCCGACTGCAGCAACTCCCGGTTCTCAAAAAACGCTTCAGAGAACAGCGTCGCCTCAATGCGGGCGCTACGGTCGTCCAGGGTAATAAAGCACATGGTGGAACCGGTGCGGGTTTTCATGGTGCGCTGGGCCACCACCAGCCCGGCCACACGCTGCGGTGCTTTGTTGGGCTTCAGATCGGCAATGGACGACCGGACAAAACGACGCACTTCCTTTTCATATTCATCAAACGGATGACCGGTCAGGTAAAGCCCCAGGGTATCCTTCTCGCCTTTGAGCCGCTGTTTTTCCGGCCACTCCCGGACACCGGCAACATCGGCGTAGGGATTGCCGCCCTCACCGGCTTCCAGCATCTCGCCAAACATGTCCGTCATGCCCACGGTTTCGTTGCGCGACTGCTGGTCGGCCTGCTGTACGGCCTTGTCGATGCTGGCCATCAGCTGGGCCCGGCCGGCACCCAGTTTGTCCATGGCACCGGAGCGAATCAGAGCCTCCATGGCACGTTTGTTAACCTTTTTCAGATCCACCCGACGGCAGAAGTCGAAAATATCCTGATAGGGTTCTCCGTTACCTCGCCCCTCGACAATACTCTGGATCGGCCCCTCTCCCAGGCCCTTGATGGCACCCAGGCCATACACGATCTGGCCGTCGTCGTTCACGGTGAACGTGAACTCGGACCGGCTGACATCCGGCACCAGCAGGTCGAGCTTCATGTTGCGGCATTCTTCGACGAGCGTGACCACCTTGTCGGTGTTCTGCATATCCGCCGTCAGCACCGCCGCCATGAATTCCGCCGGATAGTGGGCTTTCAGCCACAGGGTCTGATAGGACACCAGCGCGTAGGCCGCGGAATGCGATTTATTGAAACCGTAGCCGGCGAACTTTTCCACCAGGTCAAAGATGTTTTCCGCCAGGGTCTTGTTGATGCCGTTGGTCTCGCAACCATCCAGGAAGAACTGTTTCTGTTTGGCCATCTCCTCGGGCTTTTTCTTACCCATGGCCCGGCGGAGCATGTCCGCGTTGCCAAGGGTGTAGCCGGCCATTACCTGGGCGATCTGCATGACCTGCTCCTGGTAAAGGATAACCCCGTATGTGGGCTCAAGAACCGGTTTCAGGCCGTCATACTGATAGTCCGGGTGCGGGAACGACATGGGCTGGCGCCCGTGCTTCCGATCGATGAAGTCGTCCACCATGCCGGATTGCAGTGGCCCAGGGCGGAACAGCGCCACCAGGGCGATCATGTCTTCCAGGGAGTCCGGTTGCAGGCGGCGGATCAGATCCTTCATGCCCCGGGATTCCAACTGGAACACCGCGGTGGTTTCCGCCTTCTTGAGCATGTCGAACGACGGCACGTCGTCCAGCGGAATCTCATTGATGTCCAGGGGCGCCAGGCCACGCTTCTCCCGGCGCGGGTTGATCATCTTCAGCGCCCAGTCAATGATCGTCAGCGTGCGCAGCCCGAGAAAGTCAAACTTCACCAGGCCGGCGTCTTCCACGTCGCCCTTGTCGAACTGGGTGACCAGGCTGCCGCCCTCGTCGTCGCAGTACAGCGGTGAAAAATCGGTAATCTTGGTGGGCGCGATCACCACACCCCCGGCGTGCTTGCCGGCGTTACGGCAAACGCCTTCCAGCTTCAGGGCCATCTCCCAGATTTCCTGGGCTTCCTCGTCCTGATCCAGAAAATCCTTGAGCTGGGGCTCCTGAATCAGGGCCTTTTCAAGGGTCATGCCTGGCTCGAACGGAATCATCTTGGACAGCTTGTCCGCCAGCCCATAGGACTTACCCTGAACCCGGGCAACGTCCCGCACTACCGCTTTCGCCGCCATGGTACCGAAGGTGATGATCTGGGATACCGCCTCCCGACCGTACTTCTCAGCCACGTAGGCAATCACCCGATCCCGGCCTTCCATACAGAAGTCAACGTCAAAGTCGGGCATGGACACCCGTTCGGGGTTCAGGAACCGCTCGAACAGCAAGTCATATTCCAGGGGGTCCAGGTCGGTGATCAACTGGGCATAGGCCACCAGGGAGCCGGCACCGGAGCCCCGGCCCGGCCCTACCGGCACGCCATTGTTCTTGGCCCACTTGATGAAGTCCATCACGATGAGGAAGTAGCCCGGGAAGCCCATCTGAATGATGATATCCAGCTCGAAGTTCAGCCGCTTGTAGTAAGCCTCACGCTTGGCGTTGTACTCGGGGTCGTCCTTGCTCAACGTCTTGGCCAGTCGTTCTTCCAGCCCTTCTTCCGAAACCTTCCGGAAGTAATCATTCATCGTCATCCCGTCCGGGATCGGGTAATTCGGCAGAAAGTACTCGCCCATACGGACGGTCACCGAGCAGCGACGGGCAATTTCAACGGTATTTTCGATGGCTTCCGGGATATCACTGAACAGCTCGATCATGTCGTCGGCGCTGCGCAGATACTGCTGATCGCTGAACCGGCGATCCCGTCGCGGATCATCCAGAGTGCGGCTTTCACCGATACAGACACGGGCCTCATGGGCTTCGAAATCGTCAGCGTCCAGAAAGTGAACGTCGTTGGTGGCCACCACCGGCAACGCCAGTTGCTCTGCCAGCCCCACACTCAGGTGCAGGCAGTCTTCGTCGCCGGCACGGCCGGTTCTCTGCAGTTCCAGATAGTAGGCATCAGGGTAGAGGCGGGCCCAGTAAGCCGCACGCTCCCGCGCCAGATCCGGCTTATCCGCCAGCAACGCCTTGCCGACATCCCCCAGCTTGCCACCCGACAGGGCAATCAGCCCGGCAGGCCGTGCCTCCAGCCACTGGCGTTGAATAATCGGCTTGCCAAAGCGCTGCCCCTCGGTATACCCCAAGGAGATGACTTCGGTCAGATTCAGGTACCCGTCGTTGTCGCGGGCCAGCAATGTGAGCCGAAACGGGTTATCCGGTTCATCCGGGTTTTCCAGCCACAGGTCCGCGCCGATGATGGGCTTGACCCCCGCTCCCATGGCGGCTTTGTAAAACCGGACCAGCGAACACATGTTGGACTGTTCCGTGAGCCCGACGGCCGGCATGCCCAGCTCGGCAACCCGGTTGATCAACGGCTTGACCCGGACCAGGCCGTCTACCATGGAGTACTCAGAGTGGACACGAAGATGTACAAAAGTCTGCGGCATAGCGTCAGGTCATTCCTGCTTGTTCAAACGGTTGGGGCATCGTCGGCACTCAACGGCTGATCAGTGCCCGGATACCGGTTTCAGTCTGCGCACCAAAACGGGCCTCGAGCAAATCCCCGCCTGGATTAACAACAAACGTGGCCGGCAGGCCAACGGGCAACGCCCAACCCAGTGCCGGTCCCGGGTCCTCCGCCAGCAAGGTGAACTCTATGCCCATCCGCTCACCAAGGCGCACCAGGGCTTCGCCCTCAACACCATCAAAATTGACACCCAGGACGGTTATATTCGGGGCTTTATCCAGCTCATTCAGTTCCGGGATTTCCTCAAGGCACGGCTTACACCATTCCGCCCAGTAATTCACCAGCACCCACCGGCCGCGCAAATTGTCCCAGGCCAGATTGGGCCCCTCGGCACGCTCAAACTCCTGTTTCTGGCAGCCCGTGAGCACCGTTGCCATAATGCACAGAAGCGCAAGGCCTGACCACAGGCGAACGCGTCGGGTTGCGGGGTACTGCACTGGGTATCCTCCTGTTAGACTACGGCCACACACTATCTGCGATACCCCTTCAGAGAATCAGACCAGAAGATGACAGAACCAACCCGGATTTTCCACAACCCGCGCTGTTCCAAATCGCGTCAAGCCCTTGAACTGCTTATGGAACGAGGCATCGAACCGGACATTATACGCTACCTCGAAGCGCCACCGACAGAACGGGAGCTCGACGATATCCTGACGGCCCTGGCCTGCGAACCCCGGGCGCTGATGCGCACGAAAGAGAAAGAGTATAAAGAACTCGGGCTGGATAATCCCGGTTTGAGTCGGAATCAACTTATTGCCGCCATGGTGGCCAACCCGAAACTGATTGAGCGACCGATTGTCATCGCCAACGGCAGGGCGGTCCTGGGTCGTCCGCCGGAACAGATACTGACTATTCTGTGAGTCTCAAACTCCAAAAGGACGAACGCCGGATGCCAGAGCAAGAGCCCTACGTACTGATCGTATATTACAGCCGCAACGGGCAAACAGCCGAACTGGCCACCCAGATCAGCCGGGGCGTGGCCCGTGTCAGCGGCATCGAAGCCAGGATACGCTCGGTACCACCGGTGGCCGCTGAAACCACCCAGGCGCTTCCGCCAGTGCCGGAGGCGGGGGCACCCTACGCCAGTAAAGCCGAGCTGGCCCAGTGCTCGGCGCTGGCCATTGGCAGCCCCACTCGCTTTGGCAACATGGCGGCGCCGCTCAAGCATTTTCTGGACAGCACCGGAGATCTGTGGCTCAGTGGCGCCCTGGAGGGCAAGCCTGCGGGCGCATTCACGTCCACGGGCAGCCTTCATGGTGGCCAGGAAGCCACCCTGCTCACCATGATGGTGCCACTGCTGCACCACGGCATGGTGCTCTGCGGCCTGCCCTACTCCGACAAAAACCTCAGCGGCACGGAGACCGGCGGCACGCCTTACGGCCCCTCCCACTGGGCCGGTACCGGCGCACAGCAACCTCTGAGCAGCCATGAAAAAGCACTGTGCCAGGCCTTTGGCGAGCGGCTGGCAACCCTGGCGCTGAAGCTGGCGAACTGACGCAACTGACCTCATCATGGGGACCAATATTCACCGTTTCTGGACACTGACTATGCTCCACAACCCGAAAGCCCGGAACACCGCCAGGGCGACCATCGGTCTGTATCTGGCCGTACTGGCCACACTTCTGGTTACCACCTTTTATCCGACCCCGGTGGCGGGGGTATCCGTGGCCCTGATATTGTCGGTCAAGCTTATTCCTCTGCTTGCCTTTGCGGTCCCCGTGTTCCGGGGCCACAATCGCGGTTACATCTGGCTGGCCTTTGTGGTGATTTTCTATTTCACTGAGGCCGTGGTCTCGGCCTGGCTGAGTCAGGGCGCCGCGGCGCCCGTCATACTGACGGTGCTGACCTTCCTGCTGTTCACAGTGGCCCTCGTTCACCTCAAAGTGAACCGCCCTGTGGCACACTGAAACCCGAACGAATTCCGGGAAGCGTAACCCTATGGCAGATACCCACAGCACAGGACCGGCAAAGCAGAGCCCGGCGCCCACACTCAGTGCCCTGACGTTACGGGACGTCTGTACCGCCCTGGTGGCCAGTGACGAAATCAGCCAGGAGGATGCGGAACGCGTGCTCTCCGCCAACCTGGGCGCGGCGGCTGGCTCCGGCCAAGCGGCAAAGCGGCATCCTCTGGAACTGGTGGCCATCGCCGCCCTGACCAGTCTGAACACCGGTCGAACCCTGGATCTTGAGCGACTGACCCAGTGGCTGGCGGACTGGGCTGGCCAGCCCTACTACCATATTGATCCGCTGAAGATCGACTCTCCCGCCATCGCCCGGGTGATGTCTTACGCTTTTGCCCAGCGCCACGGAATCCTGGCGGTGGAAATCGGCCGGGACGAAGTATTGGTTGCCAGCGCCGAGCCCTTCAAGAGCGACTGGGAAAGCAATCTGCGACAGGCGGTGCGCAAGGATATCCGGAGGGTGGTCACCAATCCCGAAGACATCCGCCGTTATACCGTCGAGTTTTACCAGCTGGCAAACTCCGTCAGCAAAGCCAGTGGCGGTCAGGCCCCCGTTGGTGCCGGCAACCAGAATTTTGAGCAGTTACTGGATCTGGGCGCCAGCGAACACCCCGATGCCAACGACCAGCATGTGGTGAAGATTGTTGACTGGTTGCTGCAGTACGCGTTTGACCAGCGGGCCTCGGATATCCATATGGAGCCCAGGCGGGCCGCAACCCAGGTCCGGTTCCGGATCGATGGCGTCCTACATAACGTCTACGAATTTCCTGAGCATGTCGGTGTGGCCGTGACCAGCCGCCTGAAGATTCTCGGGCGCCTGAACGTGGCCGAAAAACGCCGGCCACAAGACGGCCGGATAAAAACGCGCAAACCCGACAACAGCGAAGTCGAACTCCGCCTGGCAACCATGCCTACCGCGTTCGGGGAAAAAATGGTGCTGCGGATCTTTGATCCCGACGTACTGCTGAAGTCCTTTGAACAACTGGGCTTTGGCAAGGAGGACCGGCAGCGCTGGCAGGACATTATTTCACGCCCTCACGGGATCGTTTTGGTGACCGGCCCCACCGGGTCCGGGAAAACCACCACCCTGTACTCCACCCTGAAACAGATTGCCTCGCCGGAACTCAACGTGTGTTCCATCGAAGATCCGATTGAAATGGTGGAACCGGCGTTCAACCAGATGCAGGTGCAGACCAACATTGACCTGACCTTTGCCGCCGGTGTCCGGGCACTGCTGCGACAGGATCCGGACATTATCATGATCGGCGAGATCCGCGACCTGGAGACCGCGGAAATGGCCGTGCAGGCCGCGCTGACCGGCCATCTGGTGCTGTCCACCCTGCACACCAACGACGCCCCCAGCGCCATAACCCGCCTGATGGAGCTGGGCATTCCGCCCTACCTGATCCGCGCTACGGTACTGGGCGTGATGGCACAGCGCCTGGCCCGCACACTGTGCCCCCACTGCAAGGCACCCGGCCCCGCCGATGAGCAGGCCTGGCAAACCCTGACCCGACCCTGGAAGGCCCCGGTGCCAAAACAGTTCTACCAGCCGGTTGGCTGTCTGGAATGTCGTAACACCGGCTATATGGGCCGGGCCGGCGTGTATGAAATCATGACCCTTTCCGGTCCACTGATCCGCCAGATCACCGACCACTGCGAGCTTGAGCAGCTTCGGATTGACGCTTATAAGGAAGGCATGAAGTCACTGCGCCTCAGTGGCGCCCAGAAGGTGGCCGCCGGCCAGACCACCGTTGAGGAAATCCTGCGAGTAACGCCGGAAAGCCAGCGCTGACCTGGCCGGTCAGGCCCCGGGCCTGAGGCCACACTGCTCCAACAGGGCCTGCCAGGCTTTGGTGTGCTGGATCATGGCGGCATCGAGTTGGCGCCAGACACTGGCATCCGCATCGGAGGACAGGTATCGGCGGTACCAGGGCAGAAACGCTTCCGGCATCGTCGCCCGCTGCATGGCCGCCAGGGTCTCAAAGGGCTTAATCAGGGCGGTACGCGCCCGCTGCACGTCACTCATGTAGGGCTGGACCTTGTCGATATACACACTGAAAAACAGGCCCTGGACGATGTCGGACTGTTGATTGGGTTTGCCATTCAGACACAACGGCCTGCCCTGGATGCGCATCCTTAGCAGCGATGTCGCGTCCTGCAACCGGGCCGCCAGCACCAAAGCGCTGTTGAGGAGCTGCCCGGCCCGGTGCTCTGCCTGCCAGCGCTGTTGGACGGCCCCGGCAAATGCCAGTGACACCGTAAGATCTCCCTCCAGCACCGCGGACACTGCCGTATTCAGGTTCGTCACTTCCCGGGCGAGATCCGCAACCGGATTGCCCTCCGTGGAAACCGGGTACTCGCCTTTCGACAGGGTGAACAGTTGCTCGATTTCGGCCGTGCCCCAGGTCGCGTTCCAGACCGCAATGGGCAATGACCCGATCTTGCTGGTAATAGCGGTTTCCAGCGCTTTCGCCAGTTTCTCGTCTTCAACCTCCGGCAGGCACTTCCTTGCCGACTGGATGAACCTGAGCTCGTACCGCAGTCGGTTCAGTGGCTGCATTACCCGCCCCATCACCGAGTTCTTCTTGCCCACCACATACTGCAGCTCACAGCCGTAGAGCGACAGAAAATCCAGCATGCCCATATCCAGATCCGGCAGGGCGAGAACGCGGTCACGGCGGCGCGGCATCGGCTCCGCCGTTGCGATGGGAGAAAGTGTTGGCTCAAGTTCGAGTACCCGGGCCAGCCGCTCAACGTACTCAGTCATCATCGGGCGGGCGTCGGAAAAAGGATGACAACCGGTCAGGAGCAAGGCCAGCAACCCCGGGACCAAAACCCTGAAACCGGCGAATCCGGACATGAACGTCTCCTGGCACTGGCGGGGCTGGCAGTGGTTAGCGTTTCTGCAGCAGGGTATCGACCTCCGTGAAATCCCGGGCAACAAAACGGCCCGTTTCCGGCAGTTCCCCCTCCCGAACCAGCCAGGCGGTTTTCAGGCCGGCGGCTTCGGCCGCCTCAAGCTCCGCCTCGACATCGGACAAAAACAGAACGGTTGCGGCGTCAACACCCAGCTCCGCGAGGATGTTACGGTAGGCGTTCTCATCTTTTTTACCGCCAATCCGGGTGTCGAAATAACCGGAGAAAAAGGGCGTAAAATCACCGGCACTGGTGAATCCGAAAATCAGTTTCTGGGCCTTGACGGACCCGGAAGAGTATACGAACAAACGCAATCCCCGATCATGCCAGCGTTTCAGGTAATCGGCGGCGTCGGGGTAGATATGCCCCTTGAGTTCTCCCTGCTGATAGCCCTGCTCCCACACCATTCCCTGCAACGCTTTCAGGGACGTCTCCTTACGATCTTCCCGAATCCACACTGCAAGAATATCGATCAGTGCCTCAATATCCTGCCGATCGATACCGGACGCCTGGGCCACGGCGTCCAGCTGCTCGGCAACGGCAGGGGTATCTTCATGGTGCGCCCGGATGAATCCGGGCAGGTGCTCGGCTGCGTAGGGAAACAGCACGTCGTGCACGAATGAGATCGAGCTGGTGGTGCCTTCAATATCCGTGAGAACGATCCGGATCATCCAGCCACTCCTGCCAGTGCCTCGTAGCGGGGCAGCCGGCCAGCAATATCCTCCCCCGTGAAGTCAGCAACCCAGCCCTCGGGGTTGGTAAACAGCCGGATGCAGGTAAACGCCGGTTCCGGCCCCATATCAAACCAGTGGCGGGTACCGTTGGGCACACTGATCAGATCGTTTTTCTGGCACAGTACGGCGTAAACCTGGTCACCGAAGTGCAGATAAAACAACCCCTGCCCCCGGACAAAGAAACGAACCTCGTCTTCGCTGTGCACATGCTCATCGAGGAACTTCTGGCGAAACGCCTCTTTCTGGGGGTTGTCCGGATTCAGGCTGATCACATCCGCGGTCTGGAAACCACAGGACTGTTTCAGGCCAGCGACTTCCTGCTGGTAGGCTGAAAGAATGTCGTCCTGGGATGCGTCCGCCGGCAGATCCCGGGTCGGCCACTGCTCGAACCGGACCCCCTCACGAGCCAATAATGCCCGGATCTCGTCCGGGTTATGGGTCACCGTATGCGCGGTCTGGGGTTGATGCTGATGAAAAATACTCAAGGTGGTCATGGGCGGGCCCTCATGGTTTCAAGCTCACATTCAAACAGGAATTCAAAGGCTTCCACATGGCGCAGACACTCTGCCATGGTTCTGCCCCAGGTATAAAGGCCATGGCCGCGAATCAGATAGCCGGGCTGCCCCGGGTGATCCCGGAACCAGGCAGCCGTTGTCCCGGCCAGGGCGTCAATATCCTGGGTATTCTCAAACACCGGCACTGACAGCACCGATTCATGAGTGGTTACGCCGGCAAAGGCCTTCTGCAACTCGTAACCCTGGAGCTCAAGCGCCTGACCAGCCGGAACCAGCCGGCTCAGCACCGTCGCCTTGACGGAATGGGTATGCAGTACGGCCCCCACGTCCGGAAACAGCTCGTACAGAACGGTATGCAGCCGGGTTTCCGCAGACGGGCGGCAATCGCTCTGGACCGGGCGCCCCTGAAGATCAACAACCATGACATCACCGGCGCCAAGTTCACCCTTATGGCGCCCGGACACCGTGATCGCAATGTGCTCAGGGTCGATCCTGGTGGAATAATTGCTGCTGGTGGCCGGCGACCAACCCTGGCGATACAGGAAATGACCGGCGTCAACAATCGATTGTGCGGCAACAGCGTACCGGGTTACATCAAACACGGGCTTTCCCCCAACGGATTCAGACCGCCTGTAACGCGATCAATTGCCACATTATAGGGATGGCGGAGCGGCCCGCAAATGATGTCGTTCGGTAATCAGCTCGGCAACGATGGCGATGGCAATTTCAGCCGGTGTCTTGCTGGGGATATTGGCACCAATGGGCGCTTTCAGGCGACTCAGTTCGGCGTCATCGAGCCCGAGCGACGCGAGCCGCTCGCGCCGGGCATCGGACGTCCGGCGTGAACCCATGGCACCGATATAGAATGCCCGGGACTGCAGGGCCGCCAGCAATCCCATATCATCCACCCGGGGGTCATGGGCCAGGGCCAGCACACCGCACCAGGCGTCGTGAAACGACTGGTTTACGAGATCATCCGGAAGCCGTCGATCCAGGGGAATATGGCGGTGCCCCCACCCCCTGGCAAAGGCTTCCCGGGGCTCACACAGACTCACCGAAAAATCAGCGGCTGTGGCAAACTCCGCCACATGGCGCGCCACGTCACCGGCGCCAATCAGTAGCAGCCGGCACTCCGGCTGAAAACTGTGGATCAGTTGCCGGCCATCAAACGCCACCGACGAGCGGGTATCCGAAGCCGGCACCTCCAGCGAGGCATCACCCTGCAGGTTCACCCGCCGGGCGACCGGAGTCCGGTCGTCAAGGCGCCTCAGCAAGTCTGAGACATGCATCCGAGCCCTGGCGTCATGAAGGGGCTCCACCAGCAATCGCAGGTGGCCACCGCAGGGTAACCGGAACTGGTCCCGGTCACCGTCGGTAATGCCATAATCCACCAGAACCGGCTGGCTCGGACCGCTACTGGCGGCCCGGCGGAGAAGGTCCTCCTCCAGGCAACCACCGGAGACCGAGCCGCTCCAGTTGCCCGTATCACTCACGGCCAGCCACGAACCTCGCGGCCGCGGCGACGAGCCCCAGGTGTCCACAATGGTACACAGCCAAGCCCGTTCTCCGCGGTCCAGCCAGGCCAGAACATCACGAATAACAGCGGCATGGGCGGTGCTCATTGACTTCATTGGCTCCACCTCAGACATCGGCTCTCAGCGGCAGGCTGCGCTGACGCTTACCCGTTAACGCGAACAGGGCATTGCCGAGTGCCGGAATGACCGGTGGCACACCCGGTTCTCCGACACCGGTCGGGGCAGCAGAACTGCCCACAATATCGACGACCACCTCCGGACACCCGTACTGGCGGATCAGCGGGTAATCGTGGAAATTGCTCTGCTGTACTTCCCCGTTTTCAAAGGTGATTTCGCCGTAAAGCGCAGCGGTCAACCCGAACAGGATACCGCCCTCGATCTGATCCTTCACGATGCGCGGATTGACGACCTGGCCACAATCCACCGCACAGGCCACTTTGTAGGCGCGGATAACGCCGTTCTCGACACCTGCCTCCACCACCTGGGCAACGTAGGTTCCGAAACTGCGGAACACTGCGATGCCCCGGGCACGGCCCTCGGGCGGTGGTTTGTCCCAGCCGGCGAGCCGGGCCGCCCGGTCGAGGACTTCTTGGTGCCTCGGCTGATCCGTGAGCAGGTTGCGGCGAAACCGGTAGGGATCCTCACCGGCTTCTTGGGCCAGCTCATCCATGAAGGTTTCAACCGCGAAGCCATTGTGGGAATAGCCTACCGAACGCCACCAGGTAATCGGTACACCGGGGTCTGTGTGGGTATGACGAACCTCGATATTGCCCACCCCATAAGGGTAATCGACCGCACCTTCAATGGCGGACATGTCCTTGGGTGTGGCGATCCCCTCCGCCAACAAGCCAACTTTTCCGAGAGTATCGTAGAGGAACCGGGGCGCCCAGGGATACTGGGCAGGCGCCGCATTACGCACGTACCAGTCCAGAATCTGCGGGCCGACAATCTGATGATGCCACGCCTCCAGCTTCCCCTCAGTCAGACCGGCTCTCATCCGATGCAACATGGCAGGGCGGTAAAAATCGTGCCGGGTGTCCTCTTCACGGGTCCAGATCACTTTTACGGGCACCGAGGGACGGACGCGGAATGCCACAGCAGCGGCTTCCTCAATGTAATCCTGGGTCAAACGACGACCAAACCCACCACCCAGAAATGTGGTGTTGATGGTCACGTCGTCAGGCGCCAGGTCGGTCACCCGGGCTACCCCGATCCGGCCCAGGTCGGGCGCCTGCGTTGGCGCCCAGACCTCCATGCGATCGCCACGATACCAGGCGGTCGCGTTCATCGGTTCCAGCGTTGCGTGGGCCAGATAGGGCTGGGTATATTCGGCCTCAACCACCCGGCCAGCCTTGGCCAGGGCCGCCGTGATATCCCCCTCATCACGCTCGGATTCGCCGTCGTCATTGTCGGCAGCACGCCGATAGCTCTCGAAGACATCGGCATCGGACAATGCCAGGGCCTCCGAGAAGTCCCATTCGATGCGCAGGGCGTCCTGGGCCTTCCGGGCACGCCAGTATTTGTCGGCCACCACCGCCACGCCCCGGTCTATCTCAAGCACCGCCTGAACTCCGGGCAATGCCCGCACCTCATTGCCGTTGAATGCCCGGACTTTACCGCCATGGCGAGGTGGGCGACTGATGACCGCGTACACCATGCCAGGCAATTCCACGTCAATTCCGTATACCGCCGCACCGGTAGACTTGGCCCGGGCATCCAGCCGGCCCCGGGACTGACCAATGTAGTTCCATTGGGAACGGGGCTTCAGAGCGACATCGCCGCGGATCACCTCGCTCGCCGCCAGTTCAACCAGGTCGCCGTACGGCAGGGAGTCAATGCCGTTAGGATGCACAACCCGGCCTTCCCGGGCCGAACACTCGTCCGCCCCCACCTTCCAGACCCGGGCCGCAGCCATCACCAGCATCTGCCGGGCGGAGGCGCCGGCAACACGCAGCGGTTCCCAACTGGAGGCAAGACTGGTGCTGCCCCCGGTCAACTGAAGCCCGTAAAGCGGGTTACGATATGCCGGTGCAACCGGGGCAAACCGCAGTGTGATGGCTTCCGGGCGAACCTCCAGCTCTTCGGCAACGAGGGTGGTCAGGCCGGTATAGGTACCCTGGCCCATTTCCACCCGCGCCAGCGTGAACAGAATCTCGTTCTGCCGGGTAATTTCCAGCCAGGCATCCGGCTTCCACGCGCCCGACTCCGGTCGGAAACCGGTCTGCACGCCCGCGCAGCCCGGTAAGCTCAGGGACAGAACCAGGCCACCGGAGGCACCGGCACTGATTTTCATGAATTCGCGTCGGTTCATTGGCATGTCAGGCGTCCCCGTCCGCAGTCGGGCGGGATTGTGCCACGGATTCCACCGCGTCGATAATGCGGTTGTAGGTACCACAGCGGCAAAGGTTGCCGGTCATGGCCGCCACGATATCGTTCCGGTTCGGGGACGGGATGGTAGCCAACAGGTGCGCGGCACTCATGATCTGGCCCGACTGGCAATACCCGCATTGGGGCACACCATGGTCAATCCAGGCTTGCTGCAGGTTGTGCAGGTCGTCACCACCGCCCAGGCCTTCGATGGTGGTCACCTTCCGGCCAGCAACCAGAGATACCGGCGTGGAACAGGAACGAACCGGCTGGCCATCGAGGTGCACGGTACAGGCTCCGCACAAACCGACTCCGCATCCGAACTTGGTGCCCTTGAGCCCGAGCTCGTCCCTGAGTACCCACAGCAGTGGGGTATCTTCCTCTATATCCAGCGAGCGATACTCACCGTTAACCGTCAGGCCCAATGCCATGCCTTTACTCTCCCCTGGGTGCCACTGACATTAACAGCTGGCTTTATTATTGTGTCCGGCAACCGGTGTCACGGGTTTACTTGATGACCTTTTCGCCGTCCTTGTTGACCCAGATCTCCCGTTCACCGTTCTGCATTTTTCCGTTTGAATCCCACACTTCCCGGTTTTCGGTCGCTTCCTCGACTTTGCCGTTGTCGTTCCAGATGACCCGATCCTTGCAGCCTGCCAATACAATCGTCGCCAACATCACCCATAAAATCTGTTTCACACACACCTCCGTTAAGCCATCACTCCGGCTTTGCTCAATAATACCCGGACGCTGGTTATCAGCGGCCGCCGTAAATCTCTCGGTTGCGCTGCTTGTCGCGCCCACCTTTTCTCACCATGACATAGACTGCGCCAGTGCCACCATGGTGCTTCCGGGCCGAATGAAAGGCCAGTACGCTCTCGAGCTCCGGCAACCATTTGGCGAGATGACTTTTCAATTGGGCGATGCCATCGGGGTTTCGCTCACCCTTGCCGTGAAGAATGATGACCGACCGGAGCCCGTAACGGACACAGTCACCCACAAACGCAAACACTTCCCGGCGGGCCTGTTCAATGGTCATCCGGTGCAAATCCAGCCTGGCTTCGATCGGGTATTGGCCCAGGCGCAGCTTGCGGAATACGCCGTGCTGAACACCCGGTCGCTGCCAGCACAGGATATCGTGGGCGGTCAACGGGTCCACATGGTCAGACGTCAGCGGATTAGCGTCCTTTATCGGTTTCTCGACCGCGGCCCGCTGGCGTTCCAGGTGTCCCGGTGTCAGCTCCCTGGGCGTCTCGACATTGGCCCGGTTGGGTTTGCGGATCCGTCGGACGTCCTTCATCTCTTCAAGGAAGCTGAGGCGCTCGTCTTTGGTTGTCATGGCCTTACTATCAGTCAGTAAACGTCAGTCAATAAACGTCTGTCAAAAAACGGTGGCATCGGAGGACTTTATCACTCGCCCGGGTCGCCATAAAGAAATCCAGCGCCCCGATTCAGCGGATGGCAAATCCTGCGGTCGCCACCGGCCCGGATACGCTACACTGCACACGGATAGCCACGCAGAAACGGATAACCCATGGCCGCAGCGACCCCGGACAACAACCGCCCCCAGAATACCCGCGCAATCATGACTTTTCTGCGTGAACACGCGCCGTTTTCCAGTATGGACGACACGCACCTGGCACACTTCGCCGAACATGCGTCTCTGCGGTTCTTTGCCGACGGCGACGTGGTGCTGTCACCGGACGACGGTGTCGTAAAGCGGTTTTACGTGGTGAAACAGGGCCGAATCCGTGGTGAGCGCCACAACGAAAAGGAAGACAAGCCGGAAACCACCTTTGAAATCAGCCTGGGAGAATGCTTCCCGCTCGCCGCCCTGATCGGTGAACGGCCGACACGCACCCTGCATCGGGCCGCCGGAGACACCTTCTGCCTCAGCATAGAGCAGGATGCCTTCATTACGCTGTTTTCTGAAAGTGAGCCCTTCCGGGACTTTTGCCTGCGCGGCGTCAGCAGCCTGCTGGACCAGGTTAACCGGCGCATCCAGTCCGGCGCCATGGCGTCGATCGGATCAAATACCTCGCTGGACACTCCGCTGGAACGCTACGCCCTGCGCAACCCCATCGTCTGCTCCCCCGACCTGCCGGTTCGGAAAGCGGTCGCGCGTATGCATGACAACAACGTCGGCAGCATCATTATTACTGACGACAACCGGCACCCCATCGGCATTTTTACCCTGCGCGACCTGCGCACCATGATTGCCGAAGAAAAAGGTCCCCTGGATACGCCGGTCCGGCAGGTCATGACCCATGCTCCCTGCCGACTGCCGTCGCATGCCGATGCGTTTGAGGCGGCGCTGCTGATGGCGGAACACCATTTTGCCCACCTCTGCGTGGTGGACGACGACGACCACCTGATTGGCGTGGTTTCCGAGCGGGACCTGTTCGCCCTGCAGCGGGTGGATCTGGTCAACCTTGCCCGCACCATCGGCACGGCAACCCATCTCCGGACGCTGGTCAGCCTTCGCTCCGATGTCTCCCGACTGGTGGACGCCATGCTGGCTCACGGTGCGGACTCCGGACAGGTGGTCAAAATCATCACCACCCTGAACGACGTTACCGTCCGCCGCGTACTGGAGCTGAATAAAAAGAAAAATGATCCAGGCATTCCCTTTACCTGGCTCACCTTCGGCAGCGAAGGGCGCCAGGAGCAGACGCTGCTGACCGACCAGGATAACGGCATTCTGTTCCAGACCCCGGAAGGCATGACCGAAGATCAGGTTCGGGAGAAGCTGCTGCCGTTCGCCCGCAAGGTAAATGACGAACTGGCCGAGTGCGGATTCACCCTGTGCAAGGGCAACATCATGGCCAGCAATCCCAAACTGTGCCTGAGCGACCGTGAGTGGGATGACTGGTTTATCCGCTTTATTGACGTTTCAACACCACAGAACCTGGTTTATTCCTCCATTTTCCTGGACATGCGAGCCGTTTTTGGCCCGATGGTGCCCCTGGACGCACTGCTGGAGAAGGTCCTGACCCGGATCCGCAAGAATGCGCTGTTTCAGAAAATGCTGGCCGTGAACGCGTTCCAGCGCAAACCTCCGCTCACCATGTTCCGCAACTTTCGCTACGTGTCAGAGGGCAACAAGAGGGCGCTGGATCTGAAGCGCCAGGGACTGGCGCCCTTCGTGGAATCTGTGCGGGTATTTGCGCTGGCGAACGGCGTGGAATCCGCCAATACTCTGGAGCGTATGAGTGAGCTGGCGGAGAAAGGCGTGTTCGATGCCAAAGACGCCAACGCGTGGAAAGAGGCCTACAGTCTGATCCAGGCCATCCGCATGCGGGCCCATCAGGAGATGCTGGACAAGGGAGAAGAACTGACAAACTACATCGATCCCGATGATCTGAACCCGCTGGACAGGCGAATTCTGAGAGAGTCATTTCGACAGGCCCAGAGGCTGCAACAGAAACTGGAAGTCACCTACCAACTCTGACACCGGGCGCCCTCCATGCTGGAACAGATCAAACACTGGATTGAACGTCGTCGTGGTAGCCAAATCAGTCACCACGACCCGGCCAACCTGCCTACGCCGAAAACCGCAGCGGATCAGCGCCTGTCGGATTGCCGGCTGATTGTGCTGGACCTTGAAACCACTGGCCTCACCCCCTCCAAAGACGAAGTCATTGCTATTGGTGCCGTTGCCATCAGCGGGGGCGCTATTAACCTGAATGACCAATTCGACCTGGTGCTTCGGCGGCCGGAACTCGATATCCGCGAAACGGTACTGATTCACGGCATTGGCCCGGAGGCGCTGACCCAGGGACACGAGACCGAGGATGCCCTGCTTTACCTCCTGGAATGGATGAACGGCGACCCATTGCTGGCCTATCACTCGGCCTTCGATCAGAAATTCCTGGAGAAAACCCTCAAGGCACAACTCGGCTACACCCTCAGCCATCTATGGATCGATGTCGCCGACCTGCTGCCTGCCTTCTTCCCGGACGCCAATCCCGGTGGCCGCGGCCTGGATCACTGGGCCGATTTTTTTGGCCTTGAAGTCAGCGAACGACACCACGCCGCCGCCGACGCACTGGTGACCGCCGAGCTCACCCTGACGGCACTGAACAGGGCCAGAAAAACCGAGATTAACACCCTACGGGCACTGCACGAAAAGCTCAAATATCATCGCAGGCTGAAAAACATGCATCGCTTCTGATGGATAACGCGTGGGGCGTTTCAAAAACGCGAATTGGCTTCCAAATTACTGAGAATTAGACCTTTTGCCAATATCTATAAATTGTTTCACCAGTAAAGTCGTGAGGGACAATTAGTCGGAGAAGTACTTATATGAATAATAAATTCTCTAACCACTGCACCTTGTCAATAACCCACCTCACGTTAACAACAACAAGACAGGAGTAATCCTATGTCAGGTCATAGCTACGACGCTGAGAAATACTGGAAGGCGAATCTTCGCCTGATCTTCGGGAGCCTGATTGTCTGGGCCCTGGTTTCCTATGGCTTCGCTATTCTGCTCCGCCCAATGCTCGCCGGTATCCCGATCGGTGGAACCGACCTGGGCTTCTGGTTCGCTCAACAAGGTTCAATTCTTGTGTTTATCGCCCTGATTTTTCATTACGCATGGCGCATGAACAAGATCGACGAAAAATTCGGCGTGCATGAGGAGTAAGACACAATGAGCCAATTTGCGATTAACCTGATTTTTGTAGGGGGTTCCTTCCTCCTCTATATCCTCATCGCTATCTGGGCAAAGGCTGGTAGCACGAAGGATTTCTATGTCGCCGGCGGCGGCGTTCACCCGGTCACCAACGGTATGGCGATCGGCGCGGACTGGATGTCAGCGGCATCTTTCATCTCCATGGCGGGCCTGATCGCCGCCGGTGGCTACGCCAACTCCACGTTCCTGATGGGCTGGACTGGCGGTTACGTACTGTTGGCCATGCTGCTGGCGCCTTACCTGCGCAAGTTTGGCAAGTTTACCGTTCCCGAGTTCATCGGTGACCGGTTCTACAGCAAGAACGCCAGACTGGTAGCGGTTATCTGTCTGATCGTGGCGTCTGTCACCTACGTTATCGGCCAGATGGCCGGTGCTGGTGTTGCCTTCTCCCGCTTCCTGGAAGTCGATGCCACAACCGGCCTGATGATTGCGGCCGTGGTTGTCTTTGTCTACGCCGTACTTGGCGGCATGAAGGGCATCACCTACACACAGGTTGCACAGTACTGCGTTCTGATCATCGCCTACACCATCCCGGCTGTATTCATTTCGCTGCAACTGACCGGCAATCCGCTGCCTCCGCTGGGCCTGTTCTCCACTCACGTGGATTCCGGCATGCCCATCCTGGACAAGCTGAACCAGGTCATCACCGACCTCGGCTTCAACGAATACACCGCAGACGTGGACAACAAACTGAACATGGTTCTGTTTACCCTGTCCCTGATGATCGGTACTGCGGGCCTGCCACACGTTATCATCCGTTTCTTCACCGTACCGAAAGTGGCGGATGCCCGCTGGTCGGCTGGCTGGGCACTGGTTTTCATCGCCCTGCTGTACCTGACTGCACCGGCCGTTGCCTCCATGGCCCGTCTCAACCTGATGACCACCATCTACCCGGATGGCACCTCCGCGGCGCCGATCCAGTACGATGAGCGGCCGCAATGGATCAAAGAGTGGGAAGTCACCGGTCTGATCCAGTATACCGACAAGAACGAAGATGGCCGCATCCAGCTCTACAACGATGTGCCGTCCTTCGAGCAAGAAGCGGATGCCCGGGGCTGGAAAGGCAACGAACTGGTCGTCAACCGGGACATCCTGGTTCTGGCCAATCCGGAAATCGCCAACCTTCCGGGCTGGGTTATCGGCCTGATTGCAGCCGGTGGCTTGGCCGCCGCCCTGTCAACGGCTGCCGGCCTGCTGCTGGCAATATCGTCGGCGGTGAGTCACGACCTGATCAAGGGCTCCATCAACCCGAACATCACGGAGAAAGGCGAGCTGTTGGCCGCCCGGATCTCCATGGCGGTGGCGATCGTGGTGGCCACCTGGCTGGGTGCCAACCCGCCAGGCTTCGCGGCACAGGTGGTGGCACTGGCGTTCGGTATTGCCGCAGCCTCCCTGTTCCCGGCGCTGATGATGGGGATCTTCTCAAAGCGTGTTAACAACACTGGCGCCATCGCTGGTATGCTGACCGGTCTGGGCTTCACCCTGGCGTACATCTTTGTGTACAAGGGTTGGCTGTTCATTCCAGGCACCAACAACCTGCCGGACACCCCGGAAAACTGGGTGCTGGGTATCTCCCCGCTGTCCATCGGTGCAATTGGTGCCGTCGTCAACTTTGCGGTAGCCTTCATTGTATCCAATGCAACTGAAGAGCCGCCCGTTGAGATTCAGGAACTGGTTGAAAGCGTTCGTTACCCGCGCGGTGCCGGACAGTCTCAAGACCACTAAGCATGAGCCCAACCTGATTTATACCTTGTATTGACAGGTTGAACACGAACGGGCTTCCTCGCTGAGGGAGCCCGTTTTTTTTAAGGAAGTGACTTTATGTTCTGGACGTTTATTGCCACTGTTTTCTGTGGCCTTGGTGCCGCCGGCATTGCCCTCGGCATCCGCGCGGCCACACGTAATACCGCGCCCAAGTGGATCATCCCCGTCTTCGCCGGAGCGGGCATGCTTGGCTACCTTATTTATGGCGAGTACACCTGGTATGACCACAAGCAGTCGCTGCTTCCCGAGGAGGCCATTGTGGTTGATACTGAGCGAGACGCCATTTTATGGCGGCCGTGGACCTTTGCGTTTCCTTATGTCACGGCTTTCACAACCGTCGATACCAAGAGCATAAATCGCGGCTCAGACGAATCCGCTGTGACGAGCTTTACGCTCTATCGTTTTGAGCAGAAGATGGCAGACGCCGTATCGCACCGGGTTCACCTGCTGAATTGTGACACCCGTGAACTGGTGCCACTGGGCTCCGACGGTCGTCCCCGCGTGGATAACATGAAGACTCTGGCCATCGGCGACGCCCTGCTGAAAACGGTCTGCACTGGCTAGCCACCGAGCATGAGCAGCCCTGGAACGCAACGCCGTATAGGCTCAAGGTTATATGATTAGCGCCTGGCTACTGATTCTGATATCAATCACGTATATATCCGTGCTGTTTGCCATTGCCTGGGCCGGCGACAAACATCCGGGACTTTATCGCCGCCGGCTTGCGCGCACACATATCTACTCCCTGTCACTGGCCGTTTACTTCACGTCCTGGACATTCTACGGCGCCGTGGGCCGGGCAACCCAGGAAGGCCTGGGCTTTCTGCCTATCTACCTCGGCCCGCTGCTGGTCTTTGTCTTTGGCGCGCCCCTGCTGCGCCGGATCATCCATATCAGCAAACGCAATAACAGCACCTCGATTGCCGACTTCATTGCCTCACGCTATGGCAAATCGCAATTGCTCGCCGCCATGATTGCCACCTTCGCCCTGGTTGGCAGCGTGCCCTACATTGCGCTCCAGCTCAAAGCCATCGCTATGGGCTTCAACGTCCTGTCCCAGACCGGAAATGGCTACCCGGAACTCAGCTCCGCCGCCTGGAACGACTCCGCCTGGTACATCACCCTGGCACTCGCTGTATTCACTGTCCTGTTCGGCACTCGCCACCTGGAATCCACGGAACATCATCGTGGCATGATTCAGGCCGTGGCCTTCGAGTCCCTGATTAAACTGGTTGCCTTCGTCGCTGTCGGGCTTTTTGTCGGTTATGGACTCTACAACGGGTTTGGTGACCTTTTTTCACACGTAAGCGACGCAAACCTGATCGGCACCCTGACCACCGATGGTCTGGCTGCCCCCGCCTTCATCACCCAAACACTGGTGGCAATGCTGGCCATCATCTGCTTGCCCCGGCAGTTCCACGTCATGGTGGTTGAAAACACCGACCATCGGGATTTTGAATTCGCCCGCTGGGCCATGCCAATTTACCTGGTGGTCGCCAGCGCCTTTGTTCTGCCAATCGCCGCTGCCGGCATGTTGTTGCCGGGAACAGCCACTGGTAACCCCGACATACTCATCCTCCAGTTACCCATCCTTGCTGGTGAAAAGTGGCTGGCGATCCTTGCTTTCCTGGGGGGAGGGTCCGCTGCAGCAGCCATGGTCATTGTCTGCTCCGTGGCCATCGCCACCATGGTAAGCAATGAAATTGTCATGCCCGCTCTGCTCAAATTTTTTCGCCCGGGGATGAACCGGCGAGCCGATCTGAGCTATTTGCTGCTCAGCATTCGGCGGGTCGCCATCTTCGTTGTCCTGTTGACCGCTTACGGTTTTTACCGGATGGCCGGCGAAGACTATAGCCTGACCGCCTTCGGCTTACTGTCCTTTGCGGCCGCAGCGCAGTTCGGCCCTGCCCTTGTTGGCGGCATTCTATGGCGCCGGGGCAATTACATGGGCGCAGTATGGGGGCTCGCACTGGGTTTCCTGATCTGGTGCTATACCCTGCTGCTCCCGGCGCTGGCCACCACCGGCTGGGTGACCGACACCCTGATCAATCACGGAATCTGGGGGCTGAACTGGACCCGGCCCACGGCACTGTTTGGCCTGGAACTTGACCAGACCAGCCACGGGATTGTCTGGAGTTTGGGCGTGAATACCGTGGTATACATCGTACTTTCCATGCTGACGCGCCAGCGAGTACGGGAAAAAATACAGATTGCCTCCTTTTTCCACGACCCCCAGCCAAAGCCGGACACCGCCCAGCACCAAAGCTGGCAGGGGGAGGTCCTCACTTCGGACTTACAGGCTTTGACCGATCGTTTTATGGGCGAAGAGCGTTCGGAAACCATTTTCCGGAACTATGAGCGGCGCAACGCCATCCGCCTGCACCCACACCGGCCCGCGTCCGCTCACCTGATGAAGTACATCGAGCGGCAACTGGCTTCGGTTATCGGTGCCTCAACGGCCAGGGTCGTGCTGGAATCGACGCTGACCGGCCGTGACATGCAGATTGAGGACGTAGTCAGTATTGTCGATGAAGCCTCTCAGGCCATGACATTCAGCCGGGAGCTGCTGCAATCGGCCATAGAAAACATCAGCCTGGGCGTCTCGGTAGTAAACCACCAACAACAACTTGTAGTGTGGAACCACCGATACCTGGAACTATTCACCTATCCCAAGGGGTTTGTACGCGTTGGCCGCCCGGTAGAAGACCTGATGCGTTACAACCTCACCAATGCCAACCTTTCCGCCCGCCGGATCGACGACATTATCGCTGACCGGTGCGCCAGTATGCGTGAGGGCCAGCCAATGTCCTATGAACGCCAGCGGCCCGACGGCACGGTTTTGCGAGTGGATGGCAGCCCGATTCCGGGCGGTGGCTATGTTACGACCTTCCAGGACATCACCGCCATGCGCCGGACGGAGCAGGCGTTGAAAGAGACCAACATCTATCTGGAGCAGCGGGTAAAAGAAAGAACGCAGGAACTTCAGGTCATCAACGAACAGATGTTGAAAGCCAAATCAGTGGCCGAACAGGCAAACCAGAGCAAGACCCGCTTTCTGGCCTCTGCCAGCCACGATCTGTTACAGCCATTGAATGCCGCCCGGTTATTTACATCGGCACTCGCCGGCAAGGCAGGTGACACAGAAGCCAAAGATCTGGTCGACCATATCGATAGCTCACTGGGGGCCGCAGAGGAAATCATCAGTACCCTGCTTGATATTTCCAAGCTCGATGCCGGCGCTCTGGAGCCCGACATCGCTGCTTTCCCCGTAAACGAAATCATGCGGCACCTTGCCACGGATTTTTCGGCCATTGCCAAGGACCAGGGATTGGAGCTCCATGTGGTTCCCAGCAGTGTCTGGGTACGATCCGATGCCAAGTTGCTGCGGCGCGTGGTCCAGAATTTCCTCTCAAACGCCATCCGCTATACACCGGAAGGCAAAATCCTGCTGGGTTGCCGTCGACTCCGAGGCTATCTCCGCATTGAGGTATGGGACACAGGCCCTGGAATACCCGAGGATCAGTTGGCCCATATTTTTGAGGAATTTCGCCGGTTTCAGCACGGTAGAGACAAAAAGGGCCTGGGTCTCGGCCTCGCTATTGTCGACCGTATCAGTGGCATGCTGAACCATCCGGTCAATGTGCATTCCATCCAGGGCGGAGGCAGCGTTTTCGGCATCACGGTGCCGACGGCGCCGGCAGAACCCTCCCAGCAACTGGCTAACAAGCCAGCAGCCGCCTCACGACGGGTTTCCAACCTCGGTGGGTTGCATGTGCTGTGTATCGATAACGACCCAGCCATTCTGCAGGGTATGGTAGCGCTCCTGGGTAACTGGCAGTGTGACGTAACCGCTGCGGAAAGCCAGGAAGATGCCATGGAAAAGCTCGCGGGGATCAAGCCTGACATCATCCTGGCCGATTATCAGTTGGACGACAACAAGAATGGCCTGGATGCCATGGACAGCATCCGTCGCACCATCGGCGATGATATACCGGGTATACTCATTACCGGCTACATGGCACCGGAAGTCCGGGAGGATGCCGTCGGTCGCGGCTACCATATACTGTATAAACCGGTTAAACCCGCGGCCCTCAGGGCCCTGGTCAATAAGCTACTGAAGCAGAAACGCGCATGACGAACGCAAACACAGCCAGTGCAGGCAATGCCTTCGCCAAACTGTCTTTTCTGATCATCGACGACTTCGAAAATTTCAGGCTGTCCATGCGTCAGATGCTCAGAAGCTGCGGCGCTGACAAAATTGAGCTGGTTTCGCACGCAACGCCGGCCGTACAGTACTGTACCTACAACCACGTGGATGTCGTGCTGTGTGATTACAACCTCGGTGAAGGCAAGAACGGGCAGCACATTCTCGAGGAGCTTCGACACAAGAAACTGCTCAAGCGCTCGTCACTGTTTCTGATGGTGACGGCGGAAACGTCCAAGGAAATGGTCATGGGCGCCAGGGAATATCAGCCAGACGGCTATCTCACAAAGCCAATCAACCGGGCCATGCTCGAGACTCGCCTGAGCAGCCTGATAAACCAGCGCAACGTCCTGCTGCCAATCAACCGCGAAATTGATAACGAAAACTTTCCGGAAGCCATTTCGCTCTGCCTCCAGGCCCTGAACAAGCAGACCCGCTACAAAACCTGGCTCATGAAAACCCTTGGCGATCTTTACTTCCAACTGGGCGACCTGGCCCATGCCCTCAAGGTCTATAACGATGTCATTGCCCAGCGGGAACTGTCCTGGGCCACACTTGGGCGTAGCAAGGTGTTGCTCGCATCCCGCAATTATGACGAAGCCGTCGACAGCCTCAGACAACTCCTCAGCAAACATCCGGATTATATGGAAGCCTATGACTTGCTGGCCGAAGGCCTGCGCCTCCAGGGACGTCCAACACAAGCACAGCAAATACTTGAAACGGCGGCGGAGCATTCACCCAATGCCTTGCTGCGCCAAAAGCAGCTTGCCGAACTCGCCGGGGCCAATCAGGACCTCGACACATCCTGTGCCGCCTGGCGACGTACAGTGGCACTGGGCGCCCACTCGATCCATGACAACCCTGATCATCACCTTGGCCTTGGCCAGGCCCTGGCAGACCTGAGTGAGGGCGACCCGGGAGAAGAGGGCCAGGCACAAGCCTCTGAGGCACTGGCTGTACTCGCTAAAATGGAGAGGCGGTTCTCCGACGACGAACACATAGCGCTTCGTAGCCAGATTGTTCAATGCCGGGTGCACGCCGGCCAGGGCCGGAATGCGCAGTCAGAGGCCATCCTGAAACGCCTCAGGTCGGAGCTGCCGGATCCGTCAAGCATGCCGGCTGACATGGGGCTGGACTATGCCAAGACCCTGTATCGAACGGGCCAGGAAACGGAAGCCAAATCCCTTTTGGGCATATTGGCAGAACGTTTTGGTGATGACTCCGAGATATTGCAAAAAATCGAGAACCTTCTGGATGAGCCCGTGGGCTTCCGTGACAAACTGAAAGCCCGCACACTGAATCGTGATGGTATCAAAGCCTTTGAGTCCGGGAACCTGGAGTTGGCCGTTGAAACCTTTGAGAAAGCGCTTGATATCGTTCCGGGCCACGCTGCCCTTAATCTGAATCTGACACAGGTCCTGATGAAGGAGTACGAGAGCCACGGTCGCGATCCGGAGCTGCTCAAGCGCTGTGAGGCCTGCCTGGACCGACTTTCCGGACTACCTGAACAGCATCGGCAGTTTCGGCGCTACCTCGCCTTACAACGCAAACTGAAGGGATTAGGAGCATGACGGATCCGAACATCGACTTTTCCATGGTACTCGCATCTGCCGTTCACGACATGAAAAACTCGCTGGGTATGCTCCTGAATTCTCTGGACGAACTACGTGTCGAAAACGAACAGACGCTGCGCAACTCCTCTCGCTTCAACACCCTTCAGTACGAAGCTGAACGGATGCACAACGATCTGGTTCAACTCCTCGGAATCTACCGGCTGGGCGAGAACAACCTGTCGGCTCATATTGAGGAGCACTTTGTACCCGACTTTCTCTCCGAGCACCTTGCCAGACACACCCCGCTCCTGGAGGGGCTCGGCATCGAATACTCCATAGAGGCGGAGGAAATCAACGGTTTCTTCGACCAGGATCTTTTGACCGGCGTACTCAACAACACCTTAAACAACGCAATCCGCTACACCCGGAAAAAAATCCGGCTCACCGCCGGCGAGCGAGACGGTTACCTCGTGATTGGTGTTGAAGACGATGGAACCGGTTACCCAGACAGCATGCAACACACCGGCACCCTGAGCTTCAAGTCTCTGGATTTCAACAGTGGCAGCACCAGCCTCGGGCTGTTCTTCGCATCATCGGTTGCCAGCCTTCACCGTGAGGGAAGCAGAGCCGGTTCGATTAAGCTGCACAACGGTGGCAGCTTTGGTGGTGGGGTTTTTGAGATCTGGCTGCCCTGACTGGCGCAACGAAAATCAAATTTCAGGCAATAAAAAACCCCAGTATCGGTTGATACTGGGGTTTTGGTATTAGGCGCCTG
>NZ_CAMPJO010000016.1 GCF_946886895.1 uncultured Marinobacter sp.
CAGGTTTGACCGTTCAGGAAATCGGCGATGACTTGTTCCCTTATCTGACCATGGTGGAAGGGCTCAAGCTCTGTGCGCAAACGTTCACCAAGGATGTAAAACAGTTGTCCTGCTGTGCCGGATAAATGAAGTGAGAGAGGCTTTAAGCTCTGGTGATGGGTTCCTAATGACCAATCGTTCCGATGGCATATCTTGCACGACCATCATTGAAAGAGCCTCATGGCCGAGCACGTGGATCATTACCTGACTGCCCAGGTTGTCTTTTGCTGTGGCAGCCAGTTGGCTACTTCCACTTAGTGTAAGTTTCAGCCAAATAGCCCCCTCAGAGATAACCGCAGCTTCAATGGCCTCGCTGGTTAAATTAACCGTCAGGCCTTCGCTCTCTTGAGCGTTCACGGGTTGCGATTGGACGCTGCAAGCAGCCCCGATAATCACCAGGGTGAAAACACACAGTCTTAGTAACATGGATTGGCTGGCATCCCTTCAGTCCAAGTTGATTCGACATATGAAACGATAAATGCATCGGATTTTGTTGATAGTTCACCTGCTTGAACTGGTTTTCAACTTGTTTAGAACCAGACCGGTCTAATGGTTCAACGATTCTGGGCAGGTCAGCAGTTTGATTAAATGCTTGGGACCGGTTAGAGAGTGAACAATAGTTGGCGAATCTCTAACAAGTGATTATGGTTTTGCGCTCCGACTGAACGTTCGCTTTGCGACCAGACTGCACATTGGAGATCACATCTGCGCGTTGCTCGACGGGCCATGAATCATTTACTGCACTGCGTGTAAGAGAAAAAGGCGAATCTCGGTGATATTTGCAGGGAACCTCACAGTTACAGGGCTACAGGCCAATCCAGCAAAAACTCATGAACTAAAATGAACACCGCACCTGGTTTAACTTATGCGCGGTGTTGTTGTTCATAGAACCAGCAAGCCTCCAATAAATGCAGCTTACACAATGGCCTACCGGGTCGGCGCCTTGATCTGGTACGCAAGTTACTTCATAAAATGTGAAATTCTTGCTTTTCATGAACTTATTTGCCCGGCTGAGCGCTGTTTGCTGTTGTCTGCAAGTAAAAAACGAACATTCGTCGCTCCTCAAATACGTAGCCTTTCTGCACTCGCTGATGATTGGTGAAAAATTCGTCAGCATGGTATACAATCTGTTTAGTGAATTGGCTCGTTATTCGAGTATTTTTAGAGAGTTAAGCTGATGACCATTAGCGAAAAAATTGCGGAGTACGTAAAGAGACAGCCTTACGGGGGCGTTTTTACGCATAAGCAGCTAGTGAAGCGCTTCGGAGGCCATGGTCCCCTCATTTCTCAGAGCCTGAAGAAATTGAAGGAGGCGGAGCTTATTGCACCCCTCGAACGAGGCCTGTGGCAACGGCCCAAGCCAACCCGGTTCGGGCCTGCCTTTGCTACTCCGGAGAAGATTGTTTCTGTTCTCGCAAAGGAACGGAAAGCTTTTGTCGTGCCTTCAGGCGCCAAGACCCTAAATGAATTCGGGGCATCGACCCAAATGCCAATGAAGCCTGTATTTATCTCGACGAAACGTATCCAGCCGATCAAGCTGGGAAAGGCCCAGATAGAGTTCAAATACAGCCAGGCCTTTGAACACGCGGTGAAACATCTGAGTGGACTGTCAAAGGATGAAAAGGAAACGGCCGCACGCTTGTGGGTAGCACTTGAGTATGCCGGCAAGGAGCATGCAGAGCGGGAGGGAAATGTGTTCAAGAAGGTTTATCTCTCGCTGTCAGAGAAGGGTCAAAAAAAACTGATCTCAGCGCTTGAGGGCAAGCTGAAGTGGGCGCAACCGATTCTGGAGTAAGCCAATGGATAAACCGTACCTGTTTACACTGGCCGAGGCCGAGAAGAAGGACCTGTTCGCGGCGGGTGCATCGAGAACGGGATTGCCCAGCTATGTATTGGAGAAAGACTATTATGTGACTCTGGTCTTGAAGCTTTTGTTCGAGAAACTTAAGCCAAAACATACCGGCAAGAGTTCCACCCCGTTCATGTTCAAAGGTGGTACTACGCTCAGCAAGGTATTTCACTGCATCGATCGCATGTCTGAAGACATCGACCTTTCGCTCGACATGAAGTTCCTTGGGCACCCCGAGCCTGAGGGTGGGGAAAAGAACACTCCTCGAAAAAAGAGAGTCGAGAAGCTCAATTCGGCGGCTGCCGATACCGTATCCAACGTTTTGGCTCCCTTCTTGGTTGATGAACTGAGGCAAATCCACTCGGAGTTCACTGTCAAAGTGGCGCCAAACGGTCTGGACATCGAGATTTTCTACCCTCAGCTTTTCCAGGCGCCAGTTGGCGGATACATAAGGCCGAGGGTGCTGCTTGAATGTGGCGGGAAAGCCGGGCTGGAGCCGTCCGATACCCACACGGTAACTCCAATGGTGCTGGAAGGTCTGAGAGTTCAGCACGATGACAGTTGCATCGTCGATGTGTTGGGATGTGATCGCACGTTCTTTGAAAAACTCACCGCCCTTCATGAAATCAATCACCGGGGAGTGGCAGGTCTGGGTGAACGTCAGTCGCGGCATATCTATGACGTTATCGCGATTCACGAGCAAAACCCCGGCTTCATTGATAACCAGGAATTGCTAGCCAAGGTCGTGGACCACAAACAGAAATACTTCAAACGAGCGGCGGCAAAATGGGATGAAGCGGTGCCAGGCTCCATCAAGATTGTCCCCGAAGGAGAGATCGCCGATGCGCTGGAAGCGGATTGGGAGAAAATGGGTGTTATGTTTCCCGGTGATCTCCCATGGTCATTTGCTGACATGATGCAGAAGCTCAAGGAAATTAGCGATCAAATAAACGGGCCGAAGACTCTGGGAGAAAATATCGAGTCGAAATCGACCTAGGGGACGCTGACTGCAGCAGTTTGATGAATTCGGTCACCTCTGGGTTGCTAAGATCGCCCTTTTAAACGAGGTGTCTAACTGCCATTTATTTTGGTCTTCTGAAGCGGCTCGTCCGCTTGCGGGCGCCGGTGACGTTTATTCTCATCGTGATCAGTTGTTCGCTGGCCGAGTAGAGCTTACTCGCATCGCTCATGGACATCTTGTTACGTACAATCTGAAGGGCTGCTTCCTCCGAAACTAGCAGAGCAGGTCCGAGCCAGTTTGCCTCTTCCTCCATGGACCTTACTTCAGCATTGAAGTTGCGCTCCCCATCGCCTGTAAATGGCGGAGTAGGGGGGTGTAACAAAATTGCGTGGCTCAACTCGTGGGCAATGTTGGCGGCTTGCCGGTAGGGATGATGAGCATCGTTATGAACGATCAATCGTTTCCTGCCCTCGAAAACGGAGACTGCCGAGAAGTTATCTTGAGCACCGTTGGACAAAACGGAAACTGCCTGCGGATCGCTAGCAGAGAATTCACTCAATGGAAGAATTGGGATTTCCAACAAACTTGCCAATTCCCACGGGCAGAGTGGCTCGTGGGGTTGCCTCCCGAGCTCTTCTCGCATCTCTTTGGCGTACTTATTGGCTTCACTTTTAAATCCACGCCTTAATGCCATGAACTACGGTTCCATGTTAATGATTTCTCAAGTTTTCGTGAGCTGTCCGAACAATCGCCTCTATTGCAACTTTAGCATCCGAAGATAGGGTTGGGTCAGCTCTGAACAGAGCAGCAACGTCCTCTATTGAGTTCTCTGCGGGCTTTGAATCATGTGTATCCCGCTGAATAAAATTGTCCACTTTCAACTGAGACCATGCTGCCAGTGCCGCCAACGTGTCCACGTCAGGCCGCTTTCCTTGTGCCATACGAGTGAGAGTGGAAGCACTAACACCAGCCTCTTCCGCCACCTTCCTCCAAGTTATCTTCTTGTTATTACGGGTTTTATCTAAGGCTTCAAAAAATGCGTCAGCATCAAATTGACCTTTGGGCATAATTTTTTCCAGTTTTAGAGTTGCAACATTATTCGACATGTGAAATTATTGTTTTGCGAGTTTCAGTCTAGCAACTAATTTTCATAGATGAAATAGAAAATCCAAGATCGTAATAGAGGAATTCTGATCATGAACCCAGACAAAAAGTTGGTCACTATCGTTGTCGAAGCAACTCCTCACGAGTGGCCCAAAGGTGAGATTTCGTACGACGAGGTGGTGGCACTAGAAGTGCCCGGTCACAGCCCTGAATCTCAAACCACCTATTCAGTGATGTATGAGCGGGGCCTGGGCAATAAGCCTGCTGGCTCGCTGTATCCTGGCGCGTCTGTAAAAGTGAAAGAAGGTATGGTGTTCCATGTTTCAGAAACTGGTCAATCTTAATAGTGATTTGAAGCAGTTGGTCGATAAAGGTTACGCGCTATCAGTCGACACCACTAACCACCTAATCGTGCATGATATTCCTTACTTGGACAGCACGGGACAGTTGAGGATAGGCGCGATTGTGTGCAAGTTGAAATTTCTTGACAAATTTCGCTTCGAACAAAACGACCACCAAATCTATTTTGCCGGAGATACGCCGTATGCTGCGGACGGAAACCCGGTTCGAGGGCTGGGAGGGGGAGCCTGCACAATTAATCTCAGCCCAACATTTAACGACGTCGTCGTCCAGCGGTCCTTCTCGGTAAAGCCCAAAGGGGCTGGAAAATACAAGGACCATTTTCATAAGTTGGAAACGTATGTTGGAATGATCTCTGGCCCAGCAATCAATAAGCACAACGCCAACCCCTACACTTTTCGCTTACGAGAAGAGGTTTTGGAAGATCCCGTATTCAAATTTCGAGATACGCTTACTAGTCGTTCTGATCTAGGGGATCTTTCAGAGAGGCTCTCGAACGAAGTGGTTGCAATAATAGGCCTGGGTGGAACAGGTGCCTATCTATTGGACTTCCTATCCAAAACCCCGGTAAAAGAAATTATAGGATTCGATAACGATTACTTTCACGTGCACAACACGTATCGCTCTCCTGGACGTCTAGATGAAGAAGAGTTAGGCCTTCCAAAAGCTAAGGTTTACGAGCGCCGGTACCAAAATTTCCGCCACGGTCTATCCCTAAAAAACCAATGTCTCGATGAGGAGTCAAGCCATTTGCTCGAAAATGTCACCTTTGCCTTCGTATGCGTCGACAATGGTGATTCGCGTAAAGAAATTTTTGATATCTTGATTCGAATGAGGATACCGTTCATCGACACTGGGTTGGGAGTTAAGCGAAGCTCAGCTGGCGATCTCAGTGGAATGCTCAGGGCAACGTACTTTTCTACCGAAGACGCTAGTAAGGTAAGGGAGAAGAAGTGCGCAAATGAATCTGAGGATCCCAATAATCTTTACAAATCAAACATCCAGATTAGTGAGCTAAACGCTTTAAACGCTTGTATGGCGGTACTGCAATACAAGCAAATCAAAGGGTTTTATGAGGGAGAAAACCGCACTTTTGATACTCGTTTCAATGTGAGTTCGTTCTTGATGGTGAGGGAAAATGCATTCAATGAAAATGAAGATTGAATATGTGCATTACATGCCCAAAGTCCTACAGAATGGAGTGTTATACGTATCGCAGGAGTTCAACACGGCAGCGCATCTGTGCGCGTGCGGATGCGGTGAGAAGGTAAGAACGCCTTTAACTCCCACTGAATGGCAGCTTACTAATACTGAGAAAGGGCCATCTCTGAAACCTTCAATCGGTAATTGGCAGCTACGCTGTAAGTCCCATTACTGGATAGCCAATGGCAACATTATCTGGGCCAGAGAGTGGACTCGCGCCGAGATTGAGGAGGGTCGAAAGTCTGAACAGTTAAGGAGAAGAAGCTACTTTGACAGAGGCATCAATGATACACCTGTAACAGTCGTGCAAAAACTCTGGCAGTGGCTTAAACGTTGGTTCGGCTGAATTAGTCGTGCGATATGACCGTCATCTGGTTGCCGTTGGCATTCACTTACTCCAGGGCCAACTGGTGAATGTGGCGATTTTGCGCGCGCTGCGAGGGTGATTGCGCCCGACATCTGCAGGTTTACGTTCATCGTTGAGACGATGTTGCTCGACCGCTATTTGGTTGCTTTTTAACAGGATTGCGAAACATAGGTACCGCTGCCACGTGCGGTGTGTTTAGCTATGAGGATATTTCGCCCGGAGGATGATTCATGCCACCGAGAGACACCAAACTGTCATTAAAATTGTCCCCCGATAACGAGCAACTCCTTCGACGCGCCTCTACATTGGCAGGGATTGCTTCGTTGTCCGATTTTGTCCTGCAAGCTGCGGTGGAGAGAGCCTCGCGAATTCTGGAGTCTGCCGAAACCATCACCCTGGACAGTGAATCTTTCGACGCGTTCATTGCCGATTGTGAACAGCCGGGGCCCCCGAACAGCGCCTTGAAGAGAGCGATTGAGCGCCGGAGAACCGAAAAAGCTAAATCGACGTGAGCCGCCAAGACCGTGACGTAACGGCAGAAAATGACTTAGCCTCCTGATCCCCGAAGGATCACTTCAGCCTGACCATCCAGCCGCTCCTTAACCGAACGCCAATCCGGCATAAACCGGTCCAGCAGGTTGTAGAACCGGGGGCTGTGATTGTGCTCAACCAGATGGCACAGCTCGTGGAGCAAAACGTAATCAATAGCCCGGGTCGGCGCTTTGACCAGATGCGGGTTCAGCAGAACGGCGCCGCTGGCCGCACAACTTCCCCATTGTGTCTGCATTGCTACCATGCGCCACTCAGGCGGCGTTTTAAGCCAGGGTAGGGCGTCTACCAAAAGATCTAACCTGCGCTGAAACACATCCGAGGCCCGATCCCGATACCATTGCTGGACGGCCGCCTGTGCACGTTCTGGGATGAGATCCTTGCCTCGCACTCGCAACTGTCCACCGATGAGTTTGCAGGTTACTTTGCGTTGCTCAGGGTCCTGGATCGTTTTGAGCACGTAACGGCGCCCTAGATACAGCACGCTTTCTCCACTGACCCATTGCCGCGGCAGCACGTCACGATGGCGCTGCTCGATGTCGTCCAGGTGCTTCAGAACCCAGCGGGCCCGGCGCTGAACCGCAGCTTTGATTTCGGAAAGGGAAGAGTCCTCCGGGGCATCCACCTGAACTGTCCCATTCGGATGAACGTGCACCCGTATGGATCGACGCTGATGACCTGGTACGTGGCAGAGGTGGTAGAGAAACTCCCGGTCGCCATAGCGAGCCCGGTGCTCCGTTGGCTGCTCGTGTTGGACTGGCTCGACAGTCGTCGTCACTTGGCCACTCCATTACGTAGAATTTGCACCACTTCATCGAGCACTGCTTTGGCCTTGTCGAGACCCACCAGGGAGAACAGGCGAGGCAGGAGGTTCTTGCGTACGTCTTGTTCG
Source organism: uncultured Marinobacter sp. (assembly GCF_946886895.1). The sequence goes on from NZ_CAMPJO010000016.1 coordinate 7,325, forward strand.
ATACCGGCCGGGTTCAGGGAGTTTTCGGCTACAGCACGATTCACTACCTTGTCGATCTCGAACGCCTCCTCGACCAATTGGTCACCCTTTTCCGCCTCCAGAGCATCGAACTCCTTCACCAATACCAGCTTGAAGGCACCGTAGTAGGCTTGGGCGTGCTTGTTTCCATCAAAGGCGCTGACAGGAAGATCCGGCACATCCCGCTCTTCCACCATCTTCTCCAGGTCGCTGAACATGCGGAACTGGGCTTTGTAGTCGAACATGGCCTCTGCTTTCTCGATGGCCTCCTTCAGCAGGGCAGCGAAGACTTTCTGGGCGTAAGGGTCGTCGCCTAGGCGCTCCTCAATGGTCTTTTTGGTGCGCGTTTTGATTTTGTCGGTTTCGTTCCGGGCTTTGTCATCGGACCAATAATCAGGATTGGTTTCGCCGATGGATTCGATGACCACCGGCTGATCACCTTTTTTGACGTCAATACCGGTCACGTACCGGTCGATCAGGTCTCGGATTTGTCCCTCATAAGCCGAATAATCTACGGTCTCCTGTGCATCCAGCCGAACCGTCTTCCGCAACTCAGAGAACCATCTCAGATCCTGCTTGTAGCGCCGGATATCCGCCTCTGTGAAGGCCCGGTCGTCAAAAAAGCTCTGGGTTGACAGGGCAGTCTTCAAACACATGCCGAAATCAGTCACCGCTTCGTAGAAGTCTTCCCGCAGCGCCTGACGAACATCAACCTCCAAACCTTCGGAGTCGGTTTCGTACTTCGGCATGAAGACTTGCCGGTACTGCTCCTGATCGAGCTTATTGTCGATGTAGGTGAAAAAGCTCCACAGCTTTTCGTGCAACGCAGGGAGTTTCTTGTACTCGGTATCGACATTGGCGTACAGGCCTTCGATATCCTCGAGGGCAAAGCCACCCTGGGTCTGGTCTTCGAAGTTCTGATAGTCGCGGATGGCGGTATCCAACTCTTTGAGAATGCCACGGTAGTCGATCAAGTAACCGAATGGCTTCTGAGGGTGCAGGCGGTTCACCCTGGCGATGGCCTGGATGAGGTTGTGGCCTTTGAGTTGTTTGTCGATATAGAGAACCGTATTCCGAGGCTCATCAAAGCCGGTTAGGAGCTTATCTACGACAATCAGAATGTCAGGCGGGCCATCTGTACCAAAATCCTCGATAATGGCCTTCTCGTAGTCCTGAGGGTCTCCAGGCACGTTCTTCTTCCACCAATCCTGCACCAGCGGCAGATTGGTCTCGTCCACATCGGTGTGGCCTTCCCGGGTATCTGGCGGTGAGATCACGATAGCGCTGGTGACCAGGCCCAGGCTGTCGAGATGCTGCTTGTACCGGATGGCGCTGAGTTTACTGTCCGTAGCGAGCTGGCCCTTCAGCTCCAGATGCGCTTTCTTGAAGTTTTCGCTGAAGTGCACGCTGATATCGAAGGCGTTTAGCTTGATGCGATCCTGGGCGGTGTAGATCTGGCCCTGCTGGGTGTATTTGCGCTTCAGGTCAGATTTCTGGTTGTCTGAAAGCGCTGCAGTAACTTTCTCGAACCAGGTATCAACCGCCTTCTGGTTCACGTCCAGTAGGGGCTTTCGCTCCTCATAGAGCAGGGGAGTGATGGTGCCGTCATCGACCGCGCGCTTCATAGTGTAGGCGTGAATAATGGCGCCGAATCGCTCCGCTGTTTCGCTTTTCTCTTCTTTGAGCAGTGGCGTACCTGTGAACGCGATGAACGAGGCTTTGGGCAGGGCCTGGCGCATCCGTTGATGGTTCTCGCCGCCCTGGCTACGGTGGCCCTCGTCGACGATCACTATGATGTTTTCAGACGGGTTGTAGCACTCTGGCTGCTTTGCGGCCGATGCGAACTTGTTGATGATGGTAAAAATGATCCGTTCGTTACCCTGGCCGATGCGCTTGGCCAGATCCTTTCCGGAGCGGGTTTTCGCCAGTGAATCACCGCTTTTCTTGCCGGCGATGTCGGAACCAAAGGCTCCGCCGGTCAGGAAGGTCTTGGACAGCTGCTTCTCCAGGTCTACCCGGTCGGTGACCACGATAATCCGGCAGTTCTTCAGGGCATCACTGAGTAGCAGGGCCCGGCACAGATACACCATGGTGAAGGACTTGCCGGAGCCGGTGGTGTGCCAGAGCACGCCGCCCTTGCGCTCACCACTGGGCTTAAACTCCGAGATGCGCTCCAGCAGGGCTTTGATGCCGAAAGCCTGTGGGTACCGGGCGGCAATTTTGCCGATCTTCCGGTCGAACAGGACGAACAGGCGCAGAAACTCCAGAAACCGGTACCGGTCGAGCAAGCCGATCAGGAGCCGATCCTGTTCTGTGGGCATGACCGACTGTGACCAGAGTTGCTCGAAGTAGGCCCGGATCTTCGCGGGCTTGTACTTGAACAGGGCGTCCTTGTCGGACACGGACAACGAGCGGTTCTTGATGTCCTGCACGTACCGGTCGTCGAACTCCTCGTCCGTCCACTTCGACCAGAACTTCAACGGGGTGTGCGTGGTGCCGTAGCGCCCGTCGTTACGACTGATCGCAAACAGCAGCTGGGCGAAGGCGTAGAGGTACGGCACTTCGTCGTTCTTCTGGTTGCGGAGGTGCTGGCTGATGCCTTCCTCCACCATGTTCTTGTTGGGGTTGCCGGAGGCCGCTTTCTTGGCCTCGATCACCGCCAGGGGAATGCCGTTGATGAACGCCACCACATCCGGCCGTCGGGTGTGGGTACCCTGGGTGGACAGCACTTCCATCTCTTCGGTGACATGGAACTCGTTGTTGTCCGGGTTCTCCCAGTCGATCAGATGGATCGTGGGCTGGGCCTTCTTGCCACCGATGAACTCGGTCACGGTGATGCCGAGGGTCAGCATGTCGTACACGGACTGGTTGGCGTCCATCAGGCCCTGGGCCATCGAGGGTGTGGTGACCTCCCGGATCACCTGATCCACGGCCTGCTCGGACAACGGGTACCACTGTCCCTTGAACTCAAACTTACGCCGGCGCAACACCCGCTCCAGCACTGGCTTCATCACCACTTCCCGCTGGCTGCCCCGAAGGTCCTGACACTCCGTAGCCGGCATAAACGTCCAGCCAAGGTTCATCAGAGTGGCCAGGGCCGGGATGTGGCTGGAATGCTGCTCATTCCCTTGAGGGGTGGTGTTCATGCGGCCTCCGTGTCTACTCGCACCCGACGCTTGCCGGTGAGGAGTTGTTGCATTAGCGCTCTTTTTTCTTGTCTCAGAAGCTCCAGATCGGTTTCGAGGACATCAATGCCACTGGTTGCTAGCTTCAGAAACTCCGCTATCTTGTTCTGCTCAGCCAAGGGCGGGAGAGGAATGCGGATCTGACTGAACTCTTTCCACCGCAGGCTTCCTCGTCGATCCACGGATGCATTTGTGGCGGCGCTGAAGATTTGCCGGTAGTGGTCTGTTTTCAGTACGGCATACAGATAATCAGCGTTGACCTTTTTCGAATTAGGCCTTGCAACCACGTAGATTGGGCTTACCAAGCCAAAATCATACAAGTTCTGGAGTCCAATCGATCCTTCTTCAACATGGTTTGCTGGGAAACCAATGCATCCTCGTGGAATGATTCGATACCCGGTTAGATCTTCGCTATAGACCCTCTTTTTGAAATAGCTCAATGAATCCACGAAGCCATAGTGCTTTGAGCAAGCAAGTACGGGGTACCGGTGATCATCAGAGTTCTTGTCTGTGATTTGCGAGCACACCTCAGCGATTTTGGGATACTCCCAGTCACCAGGTATATCACCGGTTCTTGTCTTCTTCAGTGTGAGTTGTGTTTCATTCTCAACTAGCCGCTTCTTCCCGGTCAGCAACTGCTGCATCAACCCTTTCTTCCGCTGCTGGCTGTTCTCAAGCAGGCGCTCGGTGGCGGTGATGGCCTGATCCCAGGTGGAGAGGATCTGGGCGATCTTTTTTTGTTCGGGGAGGGGGGGGACCGGTATTGGAAAATCTCCAATCAGCTCAGTATTTAAGTTTGGCTGCCCAACACCAGGAGCTAACACATCTCTAAAAAAGTCAGTTTTAGATGCTAAATAGTAATAGGCAAACTCAGAAATAATACCTCTAAGATTCAGAAGCATGGCGATGCCGTCATTCGCGCCACTTTTGATTCGAGAGATTTTCGGTACTCCGAGAGTTGCGCCACTATTCGTGAGCATTAGGGTGCCTGGTTCCGTGACTCTTGTTTTCTCAGCCCCTTCTGATGTTAAACAGGTTTTGGTTGAGTCGAGATACATCGACTGATCTCCTGTCACATCTGCAACGGTTACCCAAGGCAAATAATCACCGTTGAAATAGCGAGGATCACCCGCCGGTCTCGGCGAGCTTCCACGAACGACTTTGGAAACGTCTTTAATCAGCCTTCCTTCCCACTGGTCTGGAAGTATGCCGGCTACGGTTTTACGCACCATAACCCAACTCCTTCAGATACCCGTCCATCTGCTCGTTCAGCTTCGCAATCTCGGCCTCGATCTCCTTCCGCTCGGCTTGCACGGCCATTAGGTCGATCTCTTCCTCTTCCTCGAAGGTGTCCACGTAGCGGGGGATGTTGAGGTTGAAGTCGTTTTCCTGGATCTCCTCCAGGCTGGCCAGATAGGCGTACTTGTCGAGGTTCTCGCGCTGCTTGTAGGTCTCGACCACCTTGGCGATATTCTCATCGGACAACTGGTTCTGGTTTTTGCCGGCCTTGAACTCGCGGCTGGCGTCGATGAACAGCACGTTGTTGTCGGCCTTATCCTTACGGAACACCAGTACCGCCGCCGGGATGCCGGTGCCGTAGAATAGCTTCTCAGGCAGGCCGATCACGGCATCCAGCAGGTTCTCCTCGATCAGCTTCTGCCGAATCTTGCCCTCACTGGAGCCCCGGAACAGGACACCGTGGGGCACGACCACCGCCATGCGGCCGGTCTTCGGCTTCAGGGTCTCGATCATGTGCAAGATGAACGCATAGTCGCCCTTGGACTTGGGCGGGACGCCGCGCCGGAACCGGGCGTAGGGGTCGCTGTCGGCACCTTCAAAGCCCCACTTCTCCAGTGAGAACGGAGGATTGGCCACCACGATGTCGAAGTGTTTCAGGCCGCCGTTCTCATCGAGCAGCTTGGGGTTACGGATGGTGTCGCCCCATTCCAGCTTGTGGTTATCGATCCCGTGCAGAAACATGTTCATCTTCGCCAGCGCCCAGGTGCTGCCGATGGCTTCCTGACCGAACAGGGCGAAGTTCTTGGAGCCGTCGTGGCTCTTGCGGATCTGGTTGGCGCACTTGAGCAACAGGGACGCGGAACCGCAGGCCGGATCGCAGATCTCATCGCCTTCCTTCGGCTCGACGATCTCAGCCATCAGCTCGGAGACTTCCGGCGGGGTATAAAACTCACCGGCCTTCTTGCCGGAGGTAGCCGCAAAGTTTTTGATCAGGTATTCGTAGGCGTTACCGATCACATCCAGCTTCCCGATTCGACTCGGACGCAGGTTCAGCTCAGGTCGGGCAAAATCCTCCAATAGGTGGCGAAGAATATCTTGCTTATGCTTCTCATCGCCCAGCTTGTTGGAGTTAAAGCTGATGTCCTGGAACACATCGGCGAGTTTGACAATGTTGGCCTCTTCAATGGCGTGCAGGGCCTTGTCGATCCGCTCACCGTTGCCCGGTTCATGTCGATGCTCATACAGGGAATAGAAGCCAGCACTCTGAGGGAGGACGAAACGCTCGTTCTTCATCAATTCCTGGATCAGTTCCGGGGTGTCGCCATACTGTTTTTTGTAGGTGTCGTAATGGTCCTGCCAGACGTCCGACAGGTATTTCACGAACAGCATTGTGAGCACGTAGTCCTTGTAGATACTGGGATCTACGGTGCCCCGGAAGGTATCACAGGCGTTCCATACCGCTTTGTTGATTTGATCCTGCTTGATGGCATCGTTACTCATATCAGTTCTCTGTGGTCGTATCAGGACGAAGTAATTGTTGGCCGACAGCATCAACCATGCGTTGCCGGTTTTCGATTAACTGTTGGTAGAGCTGCACTTCACGGGTGGCGGCATCGGCCAGCTTCACCATCCGTTTCTGCCGCTCGATAGGTGGCACCACGATGGGTAGGCTGCCCAACTGAGATTTGGTGATGCTAGGCGCCACGGAGCCCTGGGAGCAAGCGGCAAAGTACCTCTGGGCATCCACGTGGTTTAGCTGCCACGCTAGAAATTCCGGCATCAAGTTGTAGGCATCAGGCTTGAGCCGGATATGATAGAAATTTGGGGTGCAGACGGTGTTATGGGGGAGCTCGGCGACCAGGGCAGCGTCGTTCCGGGTGCCTTTTGCCATAAAAATGATGTCGCCCGGCCAGAGGTAATCCGGTCGCTTTCGTCCGGGCAGGGTAACCCGATCCAAGGTTACACCCAGCTTGTCTGTCAGCGGCTGGCCCAAAACAAGGTGCCGATACTGCACGACGAAGGTGTTTCCGCGCTCCTGCAAGGGCAGTTTGCCGCGAAACGGGTACCCGGGCCGGATGGAGGCTAAATCTTGTAACAGGAGCGCCCCTTTTTTTCGCGCGCGTTCCATGCAGTATGCTCAATGATGCATTTAGTGTGAGCAGCGTAGTTGCTGCTGCATCATTTGGCAAGATGCATATCGCTATCCGATCTTGCCCGCAGTTCAGAGGTTATTCTTCTTTTAAACTGGCTCCATTGCGCCCGACATAGGCTTCAAGCAGATGCGGCGCCAAAAGCTTCTCTACGGGAACAGGGGAGGTCGACTCAATATGCCGTACCAGGTCAATGATCGTCGAGATATTCCCATCCAGCTTGCTCTTTAAAGCCCTGATTTCAAGCTGACTTTCCTCGTAACGTTGTTTATAGCCGGCCCGAGTTCGTCCGTGCTTTGCGCTGTTTTTGTCACGTGCGCTTTTTATGCCGGCACGCTCCATCTGCAGGTTGGCGTAACGATCAATTAGGGGCCGGCGGCTGCTCAATGAGCTGAGTTTGCCTTTGATGATGGCCTTCGCGACCAGCCTTTTGTGGAGGGACGCTGGCGTGATTGGCGCCTCTTCATAGCCGAACGCCAGCATCAGCATGAGTTCATGCTCGATGGCCTGGGTCAGCTTTTCACCTTGCAGCGCCATGGCTTTCCTCCTGAGGCTGATTCGAGTCGGGCAGGGCAGCCGCAAAGCGGTCTGCCAGGGTTTCCGGGCGAGATACGTTATGGAGTAATCCCGAGGGGAATACCTGCAATATCAGATTCTTGTCGCGGGCTTCTCGGGCACGCTCGACGGTAATTTTCATTTGGTTCGTCATTTCACGACTTTCCTGAACTGCCTGTTCGTAAGAGGGGTCGTTTGCTTGGTGCCGTTCAAGCTGCTCCAGATGCGCTGCCATGTTCGTGTAGTTGCGCTCCAGCCCCTCCAGTTCGCCCGGGCGGCCGGTTGCCAGGAGATTGCCACAACCGCCGCCCTGTAGGCATTTGAGCTTCTTGGGACATCCATGGAGTGCCAGGTTGCGGGTGCAGGCGCCGTTCACCACCAGGTGAAAATCCCGGCCGTGGGTTTCAATGAAGGTTTGTGCATGCTCGGGACCTTCCTGGGTTTTAGTATGGTTGTAGTCGTTTTGTAACTCGCCGACCAAAACGTCGGCATCCAGGGCCGTGGAAACAAAGTTCAGTGTTTGCTCTTCGGTGTCGAAGGCGTGAAACGCTTGGCGTAGGGGGCGCTCGAGATCCTGCGGGGCGGCCTTAGCAATGCCGAGGTCCTGTACCAGTTCGGTGAGCAGGGTGTCGCCGAGTTCAGCCAGGGCAGAGGCAGAACTTGCGGTACCCTCAGGCGCGGCATCGCCATGTTGGTTGGTGCTTGGCAGGGGAGTTTTTCGGTATTCGATCAACCGCTTTTGGGCAGACTGGCGCTCGTTTTCCGTGAGGTGTTGGTAATAGCGGTTCTGAGTGATGTCCATCCTGCCCATGATCATGGCCTGCAGATGCTCTGACACACCGGCTAACGCTAAAAACGTGTTCAGGTTGTGGCGTGGATGGTGGGACTTCCACTCGATACGGCCACCGTTTTCCTCTGTGTACTCCCGAACATCGAAAACACTTTTATTAGCAGCGTTACCACCAATAAACGCATTTAGATCACCGAGCTTCATCGGCTGTACCGCCGATAACACTCGGGCGCCGCGCGCCAAACCCAGAGGGCTGCTGGGGCCGACTATAAGCAGTTCGTCGATTCGCATGGTGACACGGCGCTGGCCGACCAGGAATTCGTAATTAATCGGGTTTGCCGGATCCGGCAGATACGATCGCACCACTTCCTCGACATCGGCAAAACTGTATATGGGCTCTTGAACTGTACCCCGCGCAACTCCGAGTCTAGTCTGAAATCCAATAGGCGAGAGCTTTCTGGCTTTAACCCAACTGCGAACGCCATTTTGGAGGCGCTGGTAGAGAGGGCGCTCATCTTTCGTCTCGGTGTATCGAACGTTACTTTCGATGATTTGGTTGATCAGGTCCGACTCGGTAACGGTGGATTCCTTCCAGTTCAGGATGTGCTTTCCGCCAGATTCAACGAGCCACCGAGCGTGCTGATGAAACGGGTTCGTCAGTTCGAGAATTCGAAGATAAGCCCGCCTGGCAATTGGCGCGGCATTGCTTTCGAACCAGTGAATGCGGTTTTCAGCATGCTTCTCGGCGTAATAGCGGATTCCGTGCTGCTCCATTGGTGAGCCGTCTACTGCAATTAGTGGCATCCCCGTCTCTTTGCTCTGCAAAGGGCGGGTAACCCAGCAATCTCGGGGGAGGAAAAGCACTTCATCACCTCGCAGACCGGTGCAGAACAAGAGGTCCACCACCCGGCAACCCAGCTCTTCCCAATAGTGGCGAGGGCTGGTCGTGATCGCGGCAAAGCCTTTCAGAGCGGCGAACGTGATCAGCCTTTGTTCGTCATCATCTCTGGACCGGTCATCAACCACACCTTCCTCTACCGCTTTCCGTGCAACTTTACCGCGGTTCTTTTTGTTATCCGCTGTATGTTTGTGCTCGTACTGTGGCGCGGTCAACGTCAGGCCTTCCTGGATCAATAGCCGCTGAACGGTATTCGCGTTCGTCATGGCATCGAAGACGTTCTTGTAGCCCACAGAGACGAGCGTTTCGTCGATGTACTGGAAGACCGATGTGTCAATGTAGATTGGATTGGTCTGCTGGCAAGTCGCTCTGAGGCCAGCATAGATGCGTTTCAGAGTCAGGTGGGTGAGCAGTAGGCTCTGGGGTGAAGGCTTTCTATTGGCCGGGGCTTTCTCATACTGGTGCACCACAACTGCCTTGATGAAATCGACATAATCCCTGTCGGCGATCACCTGGCTCTCAAATCCCTTCATGCGGGAAATTTCGGTGTGAGCCATTGAGCTTTTTCCCGCTCGAATGGATAGCCAACCGGTGCTTTGATTACCCCAGGTCGTCGCACTCCAGGGTTGCTGAGTTACAGGCTCGATCTCGGCCTCATAATAGTCCCGGCGGGCCTGGGTGAAGCGCTGAAGGTTCTCGATAACCTGCTTCACTGGCAGCCCTTCCGATGCTTGCAATGGTTGATCACCACCTGGACTTCGGCGATCACGCCCTCGAGTTGCAGAACGGCAGGATTTCGGTGCGTTTGGCCGGCGGCTTCTGAAATCGCAAGCTGACTCGCAGCCTCGGCCTTTAACGCGTCCCTGACGCCGGCGTGGTCTCCATCCAGGAAGGGATTGAAGTCGCTGCAGCCATAACAACTCCGGACTGGTTCAAAATCGCAGGAGCTGGAACTGCATCCACCAATGCCTGTAAATAAACGGTTATCGACCATGCCCGCGACTTTCCGGCCGCGCCAATCCGATTCCTCGCCGATTTCACCGGTAAGGATCATCCCCATCATTTCCTGGTAGGCCGCGTTTTCACCAAGAGTTTTTTGTTTGATCACCGCCAATTCCGGCGTTGCGGCTATGTAGTGGCGGGCCGCCACGGTGCTGCTGTGGCCAAGTACTCGGGCAATCTGATCGGCCGATGCGCCAGACAACGCCAGGCTATGGCCAACATGGTGCCGGAAATCATAGGCAGTCAGGTGAGGGAGGTGGCATAGGAAATCCTTGAGCTCGGCGGTTTCTGGCATTGGGCCGACGAAATTGCGGGCGGCCCAGGCTTTTAATCGAGAATTCAGAGCCTTGTCAAAGCTTTTGGCCATCGCAAGGGATCCATCGGGGAACCGCAGCAGCTGGCCGTTTGCCAGATCCGCCCGACATCGATCTATCAAAGCCTGGATGACGGTGCCGGCTTCCGGGCTCAAATCCAGTTCAAATGGAGCCTTGTCGACCCGCTTGGCCTGTTTGGCAGGCGGTATGCTGAGGGAGAAATAGCGATTGTGCAGGTTCTTGAAGTCTTCTTCTTTCAATTTGAATAGCTGGGCAGGGCGCATGCCACCCTCTAAACACAAGACAAGCGTGGCTAGCCCTCTGAGCTCACTGGTCGTTCTATCATGGAGAATCGCAAGATCACGACCTACACCCATCTCTATGAAGCGAATGACTGCCGGTTTTAGTTTCAGTTCAAGATCATAATAAGCTTGCCATTCGTCCCTTGGTGTTAATGGTTGAAGCGCCTCAAGGTCAAACAAATCATCGGATGAGAATCCCGGGAGCTCATTTTCGCAACACAGAGCAATCAATCGTTTCCAGGGGAAATAGGCGTCTCGCTCCTTCAGCTTCTTGAGACGCTCGATGCAGTTTTTCGAGTCAAACACACTTAAACCCGTGAACATGACCGAGCAATACTCAAGAAGCCTGAACGCGTATGCAGGTGAGTAGGATCCCAGAAATCGACCCGCCGCCCAACGGAGCAAATGAGTGATGGCAACCGTGCGATCTGCGAGGAAACGCTCATCACCTGCGGTCTTGGCTGCTTTTTCAGCATAACGCTCAAAGTCAAAAACAAAATTATTCCCAGATGACCGCAAAGCCCATGATTGTTCGGAAGTGTCGAGATACTGAGTATCATTTGGATCAGGCGCGAATAACGGGATGAATCTTCTCATTGGTCGCTCGGAAATAGCCTTAACCAAGTCTTCGGAGAGCAGCTCTCCTAGAACCGTCCAGCCCTCCGATGCACTCTGGGCCGAAGTCGGCTCGCTATTTCGTCCCGGTTTTACTGAAACCCTCATCGGTACTCTGGCTCCATTTGTTTTTCTTGCGACTGGGCGCTCATTCGACGCTGAGCCTTTAAGCGACGAAGATTCGCGGCATTTGCGCTCTTGGAAATGTATCTGGCGGCGTATTTCTGCGGCATCGGACTTGTCTGACTCCATCCTCCGAGCTGGCGCAGCCGGTCTTTTGCTGTCTCGAAATCGCAGCCATCCTGTTCCACCAAAGCCTCGAAAGTATCCGTTGCCCAGGTGAATCGGAACATGTGAGCATGGAGCGCAGTCAACGTGCCGCCTAACTCAACACTGCATAGCCCCGGAAAATGTTGCTGCAGCGTTCGGTAGAGATCATCAAACACGTTCTGGGCTGCACGCATCGACAGAGGACCGTGATTTTTTCGTGTATTGACGAGTAAAAAGGGGTGAGGGGGGCTGGGCATACCTCGCAGATGATCGACGTACAACTCCCAGAGTTTGATGTCCTCGGAGGCAAGCTCTAGTAACCTCTCTGACCACGCATTTTTGAGCCTGGGCGCAACTTTTCGAGGGTCCCCCGCACCGTCGTATGTTGTTATTGCCAGCGCTTGTCCAGATCCGGAGGCATAAGGAACTAGGCTCTTTGTTCGAAGTAGCAACAGTTCTCCGATCCGAAGTCCATAATGAAGCAGTAGCCTAATAATGAGGTGATTTCGCACCTGTAAAACCGACTTTTGCTTATTGTCGACGTGCTTCTGCCAAGGATTCAGCGGATTATCCTGTTTGGAGGTCGACGGCCTAGAGCACAGCGCGATTGCTTTTACTTCTGCTGCGTTCAGACTTCGCTCTCTGACGACTAATTGCCCTTCAGACCCTTTGGAGAAAGGCTGTCCTTGTCGAGTATTGAGTCGTCCACATGCTTCACGTCGAGCCCCATGAAAGCGCACTCGATAACTGTCGAGTGTCATTTTTTGTTCTCTCGATGTGAGCTGGGTATAACGCGATGAAACGTAGCGTCTCGCCAAGAACAGCAAAAACTGCGTCAGACAACTTAGACGGACATCCCGTGTTCTATCAGCGATCTCCGGCCTGTAATCTTCTCGCCAAGGGTCGTCGGTTAACTTTTTCCCGGAATCGATGAAGATGACGAAACCTGGATAATCGGCAAGAGCTGCGTCCAGAGCTTGGAGTGGAGTTAATAGTGGGAAACCAGGCTGAAAGCTCTCGAACAACTCCTCATCAAACGATCTGTTGTGCTTTTGCTGCCAATAGTTGTACCACTGACAAACTGAGACCATGTGTTGCTGAACGGTATTGATGGCCTTCGACAAGCCCCAGGTCTGAAGATACAAAAGCGGCAACAATGCGGGCAGGCCCGTGCCGGTATCACTTACGACGATCGAAAGCTGACCGTGATAGGAAAATTTCTTGAGATTGAACCGGTCCCTGGCACTCATTTTCACGCTGTCCTTACGTGTCTATGAACCGACTATAAGACTGCGCATAACAAAAGGAGAGGAATTTTGGTGGAATTTGCAAATAACCGCACAGATATTGAGTTAGAGCGATACTGGGTAAAATCTCATGAACCTTTCGGTACACTGCATGTGCTTTAACATAATATACATTATGCGCAATATGGTATGGTAACCACGCCATGATGAGTCACATCATGGACGTTCGCGGGCCTCTAACCTCAAAGCTTGAACCCGCTCAACTGCTCGTCAAGACGCCGGGCAACCCGTAGCAGTGATTCACTGGACTCGTTGACGCGACCGGCGCGCTGGCTGATCTGTTCGGCGGCATCGTCAATGGATGTGATGTTTGAGCTTATTTCCTCAGAGACGTTACCCTGCTGCTCGGTTGCACTGGCAACCTGGGTCATTTTTTCGGCGATGGCCGTTAGCGCCTGTTTGATATCATTTATCGTTGTCTCGGCTATGTCTTTGGCCGCCACTACGGATTTAAGGCCGGACTCACTTTCGTTAATCACCCCGACCGAGCTGGCAATACTGCTGCGTAACGCCGCAATCATCTGCTCGATTTCATCTGTTGACCCCTGGGTGCGGCTGGCCAAAGTGCGCACCTCATCGGCGACCACGGCAAACCCGCGCCCGTGCTCACCCGCGCGCGCCGCCTCGATTGCGGCGTTGAGTGCCAGCAAATTGGTCTGCTCGGCGATAGTGCGGATAACATCCAGCACCTGACCAATGTGTTCACTATCCCCCTTCAGCGACTCAATAGATTCGATAATGGCCTGCATATTGTTATTTAGGGCTTCGACCGCCTGCGAAACCGATTGGTTCGCCTGTTGCCCCTGAACGGCGAGCTCGTCCGCCTGACGTGTTGATGCATCCGTATCCGAAACGTTGCTGGCAACTTCCTGTATTGAGCTGGCCATCTCGTTGATTGAGGTGGCAATGTGGCTGATTTCAGAACGCTGTTGATTGATGGCGCTGGCGTTTTCAGCGCCCAACCGGTTAATAGTCTCTGCGGCACCGTTCAACTCGGTGCCGGTTTCACGAATCGTGCCCAGCAGAGCCTTCAAACGCTCGACCATCTGGTTCGCAGCCAGGGACAACTGGCCCAGCTCGTCTTTTGATTTTGCCTCGAGCGATACCTGCAGATCACCTTCGGCGACCCGCTTCATGCTTGTCAGCAGGGCATCAATGGCACGGGTGATATAACGGGATACTGTGTAGCCCGCCAGCACCGCAATCACAATGGCGATCAGAGCCACAATCAAGAGCAGGCTGGTCTTCTGATCCAAATCAGTATCGATTGCAGCCAGCACCAGTTGTGATTCCTGATCGGCCAGTTCCCGCATCGCTGTCGCGCTCTCGGTCATCGAACCCAGCGCTTTGCCCGCCACTTGCCAGGTCTCCAGATAGCGGTCCAGCGCGGCAATGTAATCCTTTGCCAGTACACGAACTTTTTCTGCGGAGGCGCTGGCGTCTGCCGTCTGTGATCCAGCGCTGTTTCCGCTGCTGTCCTCAGCATCAGAAGTTGTCGCCGTCGCCTCCAGCGCATCTGCCGATGCTAGAATCTCACTCGCCAGTTTCCTTGCTTTCATCAGTGCTTCGAGCTTTTCGTGGATGATGAAGTTTTTCTCTTCTATGCGAGCTTCCAGCATACGTTTGATCATCAGGTTGGCGGTATCGACTTTGTCCAGCCGCGCTTTGAATTCGGCTTTGCTGGTAAACAGTTTGTTGTTGAGCTCGTCATATTGTTTCTGCTGTTCAGCGCGCACATCGACCAAGAGCGCCTCCAGAGCAGTTGCCGTTTCCTCCATTTCACGCCCCAGTGAGGCCAACGAACGACGCTGTTGGGCATAGGCCCGGAACTGCCCGACATAGCCTACAAGCTGCTCACGTATACGCGCCATCCGGGCATTCACTTCGGCACCGTCCGACTCGTTGACAAGACGGTCAATGCGTTGCTGAATCTGCTTGTTGAGTTCGTCAGCCCGGGTGATAAAGCGATCGTCTCCGGTAATCACATAATCCTTTTCAGCCTCGCGTAGATGCTGAACACCAGAAACAACAGCAGACAGCTCGTTGACCAGCGAAAAATCAGATTCCAGATTCGACATGCCGGAATAACCAATCCACGCGGTCGCTGCTGTCATCAGCGAGGTGATAACGAACGCCAGCCCCAGCTTATATCCTAATTTCATGAATCACTTCCCCATATCAGTCACGTCCACTAAGTGAGGCCGATTGATGTTTCGCAGGTCTCATATCTGCCTAGCGGCCGGTTTGCCAGTTTCTAAAGCATAGATAACGCGGAGCAACGATGCTCCGGAATTATTCAGAGACTTCCTGGATCGGGATAAACGCGCCTGGCAGATCCCCGAGCGTATGGCGGAGTGCCCTTGCCGAGCAAACGCACCGCCCTGCTTCGAGGTTGCCCTTCAATCGGGGATACGGGCTGGGAAGGAGGTTCTATCGGCTGCCCGTCACGACGAGCAGCTATAGTGAGACGATCCACCCAACTCAAACAGCTCCGGCGGCTTCAGCCTGTAGTATTTCTTCTCTACTTCCTCCGATTGCTCAGCGTATGGCTGCGTCATGACGTCCTGCAGTTCTCGTAGTAACCCGTAGTTTCCCGCTGCCGCTTGCTGATAAGCAGGCACAACGAACCACTCCCTCAAACTGTATTTCGGGTTGGCGAGCTTCATCTGGCTGGAAAGCGCCTCACGAGCGCGAGATTGAGTGAGCGATTGCCATTTTGTGAGCCACGCTGACCAGCGCTTGTCGATCCCTTCGGGGTCTGCAGCATAGGTCGGGCCGTTGTAGAAGCTCTTCTTGAGCGGGCCGATGTCGTCGGGCAACAACGAAAGTTCCCGGAAGAACAGGGTGTAATCAACGGGCGTTTGCATCATCAGCGTTGCCAGCTCACGGAATATGTCCGCGTCAAAAGCGTCAAGTCCGAGCTTGGCAGCCCACATCGTCTCCATTTGCGCTTGCATCACCTTCGGAAACTCGCTTTGAATCTCCTCTAGCTGCTGCAAACAGTCCGGATGCCCAGCCAACAACGGCCGCACCGCCGAACAAAACGAGTGGAAGTTGCGTTCTGCCGCCGCTGGTTGGTTGAGGAACGAGAAGTGACGTCCGCCACCGGTCCATGGTTGGTACTGCGGATCAAACACATCGCAGAATCCAAAGGGCCCATAGTCGAGCGTGAAGCCGCCGGCCGCACAGTTGTCGCTGTTGAAGTTACCCTGGCAATAGCCAACACGGATCCAGTCCGCCACAAGCGACGTCAGTCGGCTGCGGAACGCACGTGCAAGCAACACCACTTTTTCGGGGGTGGCCAGTGCCTGGTCGATCACATCTCCATACTCACGATCGATCAGGTGCAGGACGATCTTCTCGAGCTCCGCCATCGCCTGCGGGTGTTCCTGCTTGCGGGCACGACGACTGAAAAGCTCGAGCTGCCCTACCCGTATAAACGACGGCGCAACGCGGGTAGAGATGGCAACGGGCTCGGATACAAGCACATCCGGATCTATTGAGCGCGAACCCTCCGAATACCAAGGCCGCCTGACTTTTTCGGTTTTCGACACGTACAGACTCAGGGACCGAGACGTGGGCACACCGAGCGCATGCATGTGCTCTTGGGCCAGGAATTCCCGCACACTGGACCGCAGAACGGCCCGGCCATCCGCACCCCGGCAATAGGGTGTGCGCCCTCCCCCTTTCAACTGCATTTCCCAGCGCTGGCCGTTGATGACGGCCTCAAGCACCGACATTGCGCGACCGTCGCCGTATCCATTGCCGGTTTGAAATGGGCACTGCTGGTAGAACTCGGTGCCGTAGATAGAAAGTGCGTAGCCGCAGGCCCACCCAACGTTGCGCATCGGCTCCGGAACACTCGATAAGTCGCCGGAGAACATGCGGACGAAGTCGCCCGACTGCGCCAGGCTGTCGGCAAAGCCCAGTTCGCGAAACAGGTGTTTGCCGTGCGCGACATATTCGGGGTTTTCGATGGGCGTGGGGCTGACCGGAACATAGTGGCCCGAGAAGACCTGTCGCGGCGCGTGGTCGGCTCCGTCTGCCTGCCCCTCAGGGTCGCAGTCGAGAGTGTCCAGGAACGAATAGTCTGCCAACGTTGCGAGATCGTCGAGTGTCGCGACCACTGTGGGTGTTTCCCGGTGACGTCGCTTTAGCATAGGGGCTCCTAAAGACTTGCCGTAAATTAGACCGCTCTATTCTTCCGATTTATCATAACAGACGTCTAATGGGGCTGGGTTTTGTCCTGATAGATATGGCACCAGTCTACGAAAAAAGCCGAGCTTTTTATCGAGAGAATGAGCGGAGCTGACGAGTCCCGGTCATACCGGCTTTATCCGGATGTTGTCGTAAAGAAAATCCAGGAAAGCCCGAACCCGGCCTGGCATCAGACGACCCTGCCCCAGAAATACTGCGTGGACTTCTTCCCAGTCTCCGGGGTTATGGTCCTCCATTACCGGTACAAGCCGCCCCTGCTGAATATCGTCATGAACCAGGAAGTGGGTTAAACGCGCTAACCCGACACCCTCGATTGCCAATTTGCGCATGGTTTCACCGTCACTGACCAGCATATTTCCCTGGGGCATGAGTTCGGTCTGTTCTCCATGAATCCTCAGGGGCCAGGCGGTTGTATGCCTGGAAAAACTGAAATCCAGACGGTTACAAACTGTTAACTCTTCTATTGTTTTCGGAATACCGTGCCGTTCGAGGTATTTCGGAGCACCCACTATAACCATGCGGGTTTCACCCAGCTTGCGGGCCACCAGAGTGGAACTCCTAAGGGGACCGTTGCGGATAGCCACGTCGGTATGCTCGGCCAACAGATCGACTACCTGATCAGTCAACGACAGATCAAGTGTAATGCCGGGGTACAGTGCCAGAAACCTGGAAATAATCGGCAGTAGGTAGCAGTGAGCAACGGGGAAGCTGGCGGTTACTCTCAAGTGCCCCGTAGGCTTTCCCGACCCACTTGCTTCCCGTTCCGCCTCATCCAGTGCCGTTGGGTGGACATTAACCCCGGAGCAGATGACCCGACTTGACCAAGCTAGTGCCGTGACACCACCTTATCCTTATTACCCTTATCGGACTCAGGAGGGATTTGCCCGCGTGAACCCACCTTTGGTTTAGCCTTTTGTGGATATAGCAATCCTTGCGAGCATCTCGACATCTGCGCTGACTGCTTTTCCTAGGGTAATCTCCCCAGCCTCTATCGGTTATTCCTGATTGGGTCCATACTGGAGATTGAAAGCATTGGTATCAGAAAGCGCATTAATACCGATGCACCTGTAATCAGAGGTCAATAGATAGTATGAGTAAAAGCCAGGACAGAAAAAAGGACATTAAAAAGAAACCGCTTTTAACCGCAAAGGAAAAGAAAAAGGAGAAAAAATCAAAGAAAAACGAAACCGATGTGCTGGGCAATTGATAGACCATTTGGTTGAGGCATTAGAGTCAGGGTCGCTTCACTGCCGACGCCAGCCGCCAGCTCAAGACCCAGACATCACGGCCTGGGTCTTGCACCCACGCCTGACGCGCCTGTTCACGTGTTGGGCTAGGCCTGGTTGTTGCGGGAAATGATTGGCAACCTGATCGATAATGCGTTGCGCACACTCCGCCGGGGAGCGAAACCACCCAGACCTTATTGTGCAGATTCCCCAGGACTACGCTCTGGTCATGATGCGGATGGCATTCATACACAGGAACGCCCCGCACCCCGTCGCAGCCAAGGTATTCATGAACTTCCTGCTCAGTTACGCCGGTCAGAAGATCCTGGCCCCACGCGTTCAACCCCACTCTAGGGCGCAGTGACCCGAGTTATTTCCAACTGCTTGTTAACCGCATTACGAATCTCCCGGTAACGCTCGGGATTGCTGGCCAGTGTGTCCAGGTCATCCTCGGGAAAAATCGTTTTCAGCTTCTTCTTTGCGGTTTCCCTGGAAAAGACAGACGGCAACAGTTGCTCCAGGCAACGCAACATCACCTCCGGCGAAACCGACGCTCCGGGCGATGCGCCCAGTAAAGTCCCGTAGGTTTTGTCTTTGGACACGAGTATTTCCGTGCCCATCTGCAAGTCCCCGTCCTTGATAATCTGAACGCGCTGGCCGGCGTCAACCGGCTTCCAGTCAAACCGGGTACTCAGGCCCGGAGCAAAGCTTTCGAGCTCCTCGAGCATGCTCCTTTCACCTTTGAAGGTCTCTGACACCAGATATTTGACCAGGGGGAAATGCTCCAGGGTAACGTTCAGCAGGCTCGGGATATCATGCAGGCGGATGGAGGTGAGGTAATCCAGGAATCCACGGCCTTTCTCGAGAACCGGCTTGAATGACGCAAAAGGACCAAACAGCAGGTAGTGCTTGCCATCCACCACCCGTAAATCCAGATGCGGCACGGACATGGGCGGCGCACCCACTTTTGCTTTGCCGTAGGTTTTGGCCGTGTACTGGCTGGCCTGCTCTTCGCTGATCGGAGCCTGCAAAAACCGCCCGCCCACGGGAAAGCCGGTAAACCGGTTCCGAAACGGCAAGTGGCTATTTTTCAGGAGTGGGAACGCGCCCCCACCGGCACCCACGAAAAGCACATCGGCTCGTTGCTGAACATGGGTTCCGTTGCGCTCGGCTTCAATCACCCAGCGCCCACTGGGGCTCTTGTGCACGCGCTGCACATGAGTGCCATATTCAATTTTGACACCCAGCTCTTGCACGGCATACTCCGCCATGCGTTCCGTTAAGGCCCCGAAGTTAACATCGGTACCGGTTTCAATGACGGTGGCTGCCATTTTTTCATGGCGGGGGCGCCCCTCCATGGTATAGGGGATCCAGCTTTTTATTTCGTCGAAGTCTTCCGAGTAGCGCATGTGCTCAAAAAAATGATGAGCCGACATTTCCTTGAACCGCAATCGCAGCTCTTCGATGGCGGATTCGGAAACAATAGTGCAGTGCTTGGTTTGGTTAATGAATGTTTTAGGGTCCTTGATCGCGCCCTTCCCTATCAAATACGCCCAGAACTGCTTGGCAACGTTGAACTGGGCATGAATCTTCAGGGCCTTTTCAACCGAAATGACTTCTTCATCCACCGGGGTATAGTTAAGCTCACAGTTGGCTTCATGCCCCGTACCGGCGTTGTTGAATGCCCAGGAGTTACCCGCCCCGGGGCCGTCCAGGCGTTCCAGGATGGTGATATCCAGCTCGGGTGCCAGCTCCTTGGCCAGGGTGGCAAAGGTAGTTCCCATAATGCCTGCGCCGATAATGATTACGTTCATAAAATCTGCTCGTCAGTGTCAGTTGTTCAGGTAGTCATCAACAAAGTCTTCGGGCACGAAAGTACCATGCTTTCGGCGTACCCTGTAAATCTGTCGCAATTTATTCTGTCTATGTCGTGCCAGAGCAAATCAGGCATTCAGCATAGGTCTACCATGACCTTTTAGCCCTTTCACAAAGGGGGATCTGCCATGGCTATCAGCCTGTTCGACATGTTGAAAATAGGCATCGGCCCGTCCAGCTCCCATACCATGGGACCAATGTCCGCTGCCCGCCGTTTTGCGCGTGGTCTGGAAAAGGCCAATCGGTTGCGCGACGTTGCCCGGGTGTACATCCAGCTTTTTGGCTCCCTTGGCGCCACTGGCAAAGGGCATGGTACCGGACCCGCCGTGCTCCTTGGGCTGGAAGGTCACAGGCCAGACACGATTGACCCGGTCATCCTGGCGCCGCGAATGGAGGAAATTCGTGCCCAGGGCGAACTACGCCTGAACGGCGAACACCCCATAGCCTTCGCAGAAGCCGACGATCTTACCTATCATCGCCATGAATCCCTGCCCTATCATCCCAACGGCATGCGATTCACTGCATACAACCATGATGGCAAGGTTGTGCGCGAACGCACCTACTATTCCGTTGGTGGTGGTTTTGTCGTGGATGAAAAAGCCGCTGGCGCGGATCGCATTGTTGAAGACAAGACCTCTCTGCCCTATCCATTCAAATCGGGGGCCGAGCTGTTACGGCAATGCGATACCCACGGCCTGTCCATCGCTGAGATCATGCAGGCCAATGAACAGGTCTGGCGGTCGGAAGCCGATATTCGAGACGGCATTCTGCACATCTGGCAGGTGATGCAGGACTGCGTACAGAATGGCATCAGCAACGAGGGAATCCTGCCGGGCGGGCTGAAGGTCAAACGCCGGGCTGCCGCCCTTTACGCGTCGCTGATCGCAAAGGATCGGCAGGACCTGATCACACCCGCGCTAAGTGCCATGGACTGGGTCAATCTCTATGCCCTGGCTGTGAACGAGGAGAACGCAGCCGGCGGCCGCATGGTCACGGCGCCGACCAACGGAGCGGCGGGCATTATTCCGGCGGTGTTGCACTACTATTGGCACTGGTGCCCCAATGCCAATGAAGACGGGGTCATCCGCTTCCTGCTCACTGCCGCCGCCATTGGCATCCTGTTCAAGGAAAATGCATCCATCTCCGGCGCCGAAGTTGGCTGCCAGGGCGAGGTGGGCTCGGCCTGTGCCATGGCGGCAGCTGGTCTTGCGGCCGCGACCGGCGGCACACCAGGACAGGTGGAAAACGCGGCGGAAATCGGTATGGAGCACCACCTGGGGCTGACCTGCGACCCCATCGGGGGACTGGTACAGGTCCCCTGCATTGAACGCAACGCGGTTGGTGCCGTTAAGGCAATCAATGCCGCCGTTATGGCGTTGCGTGGCAACGGCGAGCATTTTGTCTCTCTCGACAAGGTCATCCACACCATGCGGGAAACCGGTCGGGACATGCTGGACAAGTATAAGGAAACGTCGCGCGGCGGCCTGGCAGTGAACATAATCGAGTGCTGAAACCCGCTCGAAAACCCCAAAACCCTTACTGAAAGGAGATGCACGGGTTCACGAACGGATTTTCGTCTGACTGCTCACGTAGCCGCAACGAGCTTCCCACGCTCTGACCAGGGCTCCTCCCGTACCGGAAGGTGAATCAGCGCAGACACCGCACCAACGCCCACCCCGATCCACCACACCAGGGTGTAATTGTGATAGAGGTCATACATCGCACCGCCAAGCCAGACCCCGAGGAAGCCGCCCAACTGGTGGGAAAAGAACACCAGTCCGTACAGGGTGCCCATGTAACGCAGGCCATATATCTGCGCCACCAGGCCAGAGGTCAGCGGTACGGTGGCCAGCCACAGGGAGCCCATGGCAATGGAGAACATGACCACGGTTTCCGGCGTGATGGGCGTCATGATAAACACCGCCGCAACCACAGTGCGGAGGAGATAAACCGTGGCCAGCAGGTACTTTCTCGAATACTTGTTCCCGAGCCACCCCGCCAGCAACGTGCCCCCGATGTTGAACAGACCGATCAGGGCAATGGAGATAGCCCCCAGGGACGTGAGCGTGGTGATGCCAAGAGAGTGAATGAGACTCCCCGGGCTCACGGCGCCACACATCTCGGTAATGAAAGCCGGAAAATGCGCGGTAATAAACGCCAGTTGATAACCGCAGGAGAAGAATCCGATAAAGATAAACAGGAAGGTCGGGTCCTTGATGGCTCGCTTCAGCACGGTGCCCATCTGCTCGTCGGTATCCGAGGTTTTTTCCGGCACCGGTGCACGCATCAGCGTGAGTGCCAGCAACGACACCAGAATGAACCCCGCAAACGCCAGGAACACGGACTGCCAGGGCATCTGGCTCAACAGTAGCTGGGCCACCGGCGGCCCCACGATCTGCCCGGCTGAACCGGCTGCCGTGGCAATCCCCAGTGCCAGCGACCGGTGCTTATCGGAGGCGGCGCGGCCAACCACCGCCAGGATAACGCCAAACCCGGTTCCGGCGATCCCGAAACCGACCAGTATCTCCAGCAGTTGATGCTGGCCCGGCGTAATGGCGTAAGACGAGAGCACCAGGCCGACAATGTAGCAAGCCGCGCCGGCCATGATGGCTTTCCGATCACCGTACTTCTCGGCAAAGGCACTGAACAGGGGCTGCCCAATGCCCCAGAACAGGTTCTGAATGGCGATGGCGAGCGAGAAATCCGCCCTTGGCCAGTCGAATTCCATGGCGATGGGCAACTGAAACAGACCAAACGAGGCGCGGACCGCAAAACTGACAAGAATGATGATACACCCGGCGATCAGCACGGGGTTGATCAGGGTGGCGTATTGCCCTGGCGCCGCTGCGGTCTTTTCCATTCCCGTTTTTCGTCCGGTTACGTGTGGTAGTGAAAACGACATTCTATGGGAATCGGCACACAAGGTGTTAGCGGCGTCAAAGGTGCCGAAGACAGTCAACTCCTCACCGGCTCACAACTCCCCGAGCACGGCAGCGACGGCTGGCTGTTGTGATGGAGTTTTCGTGACCGGCCACTGGCGTTATACTTGGCCACCTAATCCAGTTGGTTCAACCAGGTGAACTCCGATGGCCAGACACGCCCGCTACGATCGCAAGACCGCCCTTGAAAAGGCAATAGTCCTGTTCTGGGAAAAAGGCTATCAGGGCAGTTCCATGAAGCAGATCGAGCAGGCGCTGGATATGCGGCCAGGCAGTATTTACGCCACGTTTGGCAACAAGGATGGTCTGTTTTCCGAGGCACTGGCCACCTACGCCGAGCAGGGTGGCCGGGAAATGGCCGCGCATATGTCCGGCTATGAGTCTGTGCTCGATGGCATCCAGGATTACCTCCGAATGGTAGCCGCGGACTGTGGGTCCGGCGACACGACGCCGGCCAGGGCCTGCATGATCGTGAAATCCCTGCTTGAGTCCAGCCATACCCAGCCGGCCATCAAATCCCAATCACTGGCCATCATGGCCGCCATTGAGTCCTCATTTACCGCATTATTGGAGCAGGCCAAAACCCGCGGCGAGTTGGCGGAAAGTACCGATTGCCCCCGGTTAGCCCGGTTATTCCAGGCACAACTGGTGGGGCTTCGAGCGGTCGCGGAACGTGAGCTTGGCCAGGAGGCACTGGCCCAACTGGCTGATGATATGGCAGGCGTCATTGAGCACTACCGGGTCAGGCACTGACTCTACTGATGTCGACCCCCCTTTCTCCCCCGTTCTCCAGGGCAAGGACCCTGTTCATCCTGTTCTCCCTGGCACTGGGCGGGTTTGGCATCGGCACCGGCGAATTTGCCATCATGGGCCTGATGCCCAATATGGCGGTTGATCTGGGGGTCAGTGAGCCCCAGATCGGCCACCTGATCAGTGCCTATGCCCTGGGGGTCGTAGTGGGTGCGCCCTTGCTCGCCATCTTCGGCGCAAAGCTGTTTCGCCGCCACCTGCTTATTGCGCTTATGCTGTTCTACGCCGTCGGCAATCTGGCCAGCGCCCTCATCGCCCAATACGAATGGCTGCTGGTGTTCCGCTTTATTGCCGGGCTTCCTCACGGTGCCTATTTCGGTGTGGCGGCCCTGGTTGCGGCCTCTCTGGTGCCGGCAGGCCAGCGGGCCAAGGCCGTCAGCCTGGTGATGATGGGGCTCGCCACTGCGTTGCTGATCGGCAACCCGCTAGCAACCGTGCTTGGGCAACACCTGGACTGGCAATACGCCTTTGCCTTCGTGGGTGTGATTGCCGCGCTCACCAGTGCCCTTATTTTCGTCACCCTGCCCGCAAATCCCGACGAACAGCGGAATAGCCCCTTCCACGAGTTGAGCGCGTTCAACCGCCGTGAAATCTGGTATCCACTGGCGATCGGCGCAATCGGATTTGCCGGCATGTTCTGTGTGTTCAGTTACCTTGCGCCCACACTGCTGGAAGTGACTGGTGCGGACCCCTTCTGGATTCCAATCGCACTGGCCGTATTTGGCCTGGGTGGTTTCGTGGGCAACATGCTCGGCGGGTGGTTGTTCGATAAACTGGGATTTCAGAGCGTTGGCTGGATGCTGGTGTGGAGTATTGCCATGTTGTTGCTGTTTCCGCTGGCAACCACATCGGTCTGGTCGCTGTTGCCCGTCTGCTTTCTGGTCGCGTTAATGGTGGCGCTGGGCCCGGCCCTGCAAACGCACCTGATGGATGTCGCGGAAGGCGCACAGACACTTGCGGCTGCGTCGCATCATGCCGCGTTCAATGTTGCCAATGCGCTGGGGCCCTGGCTTGGTGGTCTGGCGATCAGTGGCGGAATGGGATGGCAATCAACGGGGTATGTGGGCGCTGCCACGGCCGTGGCCGGCCTGGTCATCTTCTTTTTCGGGCTGCGTCAGCAGCGGATGTCTGGTGAACAGCTTCCCCAGACATCCTGATGCGCACTTCCGGGTTTTAAAAGCTTCCGGTTTTCAGAACTTCCAGAACGGCGTGCTCAGCTTCTGCTCAACGAGCTCAGGCGGATAGCCAACGTCTTTGAGCAGACGAGGGTCCATAGTTGTAACCAGATGAACGAAATGGCGCTTCATTCTCCATCCTTTATACCAGGTTGCTGCTGTTTTCATGTCGATGTCCACTCTTTGGTAACAGTTAAACGGATAAACCGTCGTTGGTTTTAATTAGTTACCTATTTTATGGACATCCCGCATAACCCCAAATACTTGGAAACCACTATCCGGCGCCATTCGCGCCGTCCAGGGCCTAACGATTTATACCTATCCCTCCCCTGGTGGGTACTATCCGGCCCCGTTCGATTTGCGGAGAAGTTCCTGATACAGCTCATCCTTGAGATGGGCCCGTTGTTGCTTCATGCGGTGAAGTTTGTCGTCTCCAATCGGGGAATCCCTGAGCTCCAGCCCCTCGATTTCCTGGTCCAGATCCGAGTACTGCTTCATGCGATCCTGAAAATGGAGGTCGTTGGTTTTCAGTTCGTCAATCAGGTTGCTGTACTGCGGAAACTCGTTGTGAAGCTCGTGATTGGAAATACCCATGCTGCTGCACTCCTTCTGACAGTGTATTGCTGATACGTTCTTCATTCAGCATAGACGAGCATGCCAATTTAAGGGCGTCTTTGACAAATCGCTAATTACACACAATCGTTCAGGGGTATAGCATGGTGAAACGCTCATCAGATACGCCTTGGGACACTCGCGAATGACCTTTGCACGAATTACCGGCACCGGCTCTTACCTGCCAGACAATGTTGTGACCAACAAAGACCTTGAGAAAATGGTCGACACCACGGATCAGTGGATTCGCGAGCGCACGGGCATAGAGCGAAGGCACATCGCGGTTGAGGGCCAGACCACCGTGGACCTTGCGGAGCAGGCCGCGAAAAACGCCATCGACGCGGCGGGTATCCAGGCTGATGATATCGACCTGATTGTATTCGCCACGTCCACCCCCGACAAAATCTTCCCCAGCTCTGCCTGTATTCTCCAGGCCCGGCTGGGTATTCATGGCTGCCCGGCGTTTGATATCCAGGCGGTCTGCAGCGGTTTTGTCTACGCACTGGCAACCGCGGAAAAATTCATCAAAACCGGCAGCAGCAAAAAGGCGCTTGTCATCGGAGCCGAGGTGTTCTCCCGCATCATTAACTGGGAAGACCGTGGCACCTGTGTGCTCTTCGGCGACGGTGCCGGTGCCGTTATCCTGGAGGCCAGCGAGGAAACCGGCATCCTGTCAACGCATATCCACGCGGATGGCCAGTACGAAGATCTGCTCCACGTACCCTGTGGCATTGCCCACGAATACGACCAGGTGAAGGCCGGGCGCGCGTTTGTGGAAATGAAAGGCAATGAAGTGTTCAAAGTGGCCGTGAACACCCTCGGCAAGATCGTCGACGAAACCCTCGAAGCCAACCAGATGCAAAAGTCCGATATTGACTGGCTGGTCCCTCATCAGGCGAACCTGCGGATCATTTCCGCTACCGCCAGAAAACTGAACATGCCCATGGACCAGGTGGTTGTCACGGTCAACGAGCACGGTAATACCTCCGCCGCCTCAATCCCGCTTGCCCTGGACGTCGCGGTTCGTGACGGGCGAATCAAGCGTAATGAGGTGGTGCTTCTGGAGGCCTTTGGCGGCGGCTTCACCTGGGGGTCGGCACTTCTGAGATACTGATACTCTCTGTCACTTTCCCATCGCTCTTCCCCGTTTTTACGGGTATCAGCAGCCGTTGATACCCGTTGCCATTGAGTTAACCCAGCCCCGTCGGCTATACTGTTTTTTTGTACAGTATACATCACGCTCACTGCGAGGAATGACCATGGCAGTACAAGCAGTCTACTTTTCCGATAGGGACGGCCTGGATATGGCACTGAAACATCCTGAGACGATGCTGTTCACCTCAAAAGCCGATGCCGACGCCCGCGACAAGGTTCTGGAGCTGGCCGAAGAAATCCAGGCGTTTCTCGGCCGCAAGGTGGACGGCCTTGGCGATGACCTGGCCGAACGCTGTGCCATGGCCATTGCCGAAGAAAAAGACCTGTTCCAGAAGGCCCTGAAGAAGCCAGAGCTACTCAATTCGGAGCAGAACCCGGAGTAGGAACCGAGGCAGGAAGAGAATCAACGGCGGCCCCGCAGGGCCGCCGTTCGTCAGACCACAGGTTTCCAGGCCCCGTCATCGTATCGCTCCACCCCGCCGCCAGACATCCGGCACAGGCAGGCCCACTGATTTTCCACCAGCGCGGCCACATCGGGTTGCCGGCGGATAACCGATTCTATCCGCGCCGCCGGGGCATCAATCAGCACCGTCAGCCGCACCGGTTCATGGCGCCAGCAGGTACCGTCGTGCACGGATTGCAGCGGCAGGCCGATCCTCAGATGGCTGCTGTTGCCTTCAACAACGCCCACGTTGCCACCAACCACCGAATGCAACAGCTTATTTCCCGAGCCATACACCTCCGGAACCGTCACCGACGCGAAATACTGCAGGTTGATCCAGTTTGCGACGATCATCGGCGCCGCAAGCAGGCCCTCCAGAAGGTCGCCGTCGTCGTCGAGGGCCGGATCATAGTCATGCAGGAATACCCGCCCGGACAAGTTCCGGCCACGAGTCCGGGACCGTTTGGCAAAGATAATCGCGGCATTGTTCGCCAGTCCCCATTCCGGCCGCACTTCCGACCAGTCTCTGGTGCGGTTTTCCATGGCGAGCCTGAGATCTTCATCGCCAAGGCCGTTCAGTTTCAGCGGCGTTGCCCGCTCCTTACGAACCCGAATACCCGCTTCCTGGAAGCCGGCCTCCAGGCCCGCCAGTTTGTGAGCGTGAGAGTCCGGAACCGAATTGCGATCCGGGAATGTCACCGTATCCGTGGCCGTGCAGTGCTCCGCCGCCACGGCCCAGGTGTAATCCGGGATCTTGATTCCCTGCTCCGCCAGCCCCGCCCGCACCTGAGGATCGTTGACCAGCCGTGCGGCAAGGCGTGCGTTGACACCACCACTCTTGCCGCCGCAGGCGCCGCATTCCAGGCCAGCCTGGTTCGGATTGTTATCGGTATGGCTGCCATGGCCGACAAACACCAGCAAGGGCGCAAACCCGCTGGTCAAGGACATGCCCCGGAGCATGTTCGCGACAAGAGAGACCTTGTCCGAATCCGAAAGTGGGTCGCCGCCGTGGTTATGCACCAGGCGGCCGTCAAGGCACGGGATGTTGCTGCTTTGGTGGCCATGCTTCAACGTATCCTTCAGCAACTTCCAGGCCCACGCAAGACCGGTGGTTTCCACCAGCGTAAAGGTGGAGAGGCTGCTGTATTTCGCCTTTCTCACGGATTCCCGGGTGATTTCTTTCTGATCGCGGGCCCGGTTTGCAGCGAGGTCTTCCCGGAGACTGCCCTTGCTGTCAATTAAACGGAACGATGCCGGCAGCAGCCCCGGCAGGCGACGCGCCGGGGCAAAAGGCCCGTGCTGCTGATGTTCAATGGGCATTCCGAAAAAGCCCGCGAAACCCAGCGTCTGAACGCCGGGGTACACCGCTTCCAGGTGCCGGCGCAGGGGCTCGGACCGGACATCGATACAGAACACCGCCTGCGCGTCCGGCGTGTCGTTCACTGGCGGCGATACGGCGTCCACGCCCTGCCCGAATCCAAGTGCCTGCCACAGGGTACGCTGATAACCAAGCTCAAACGCCCGCTGCCAGACCCAAAGCCCGTTCCGGTCATCCAGCTCGCTCGCGCGCTGAACCCGGGCTTTGTGCTTCTGCCAATCAGCCTTCTGGGCCGGGGTGGCAAAGCCCATACCCAGGGACTCCCACACCAGCATAATGGCCAGCAACTCTCCGCAGCGATCAGACGACTGGGCCTCCAGCCCCGCCCGCCAGTCCTCGCCCCGGCACCAGGAGGCCCAACCGTTCACCCGAAGTAGCAGGCTGTGGCACAGCGCCTCCAGCGCCGGCCCGGAAACGCCGAGGGCCCTGATCGACTCCGTAACCGCATCCTCCAGGGACTCCGGCACGGATTTGAAGAATGCCCGGGCACCGGCCAGACCGGTTCTGAAGTCCAGCGACCGGTCTTCACGAACCGACTCGAGCCAGAAACCGAACAAATCTGCGTCTGATCTGTCCCTGGTTGCCGACCACCGGCCCTGGCGCCGGTCAAAAAAGGCGCCGCAGGTTCCGGACACCTGATCACAGGCAGTCTCAGCCAGGTTCCCCTCGCCTTTACCGGCGGCATTAACGGTGTAAGTGTCAAGAATCGAGTTCTGCAACGGCACGCTGTTGGTCGATTTCCGGTCAAGCCAGTCGACGTACCAGGCCAGGTCCCGGTCCCCGCCAGCTTCCTGAATACCGGCCATAAGATCCGCCTGCCGGACACGGCCGCCCTCCCAGGCCTCCCGGTAGTACGCCGCCGGCATCAGCATATCGATGCCGCCACGCTCGATGAGACGACGCGCTGCCTGCGGTGCCTTCAGGTGCCTGAGCCCCCAGAACGGGTTAACCGCGATCCACTGGTCGAGCGGCCAGACCGGGGCAATCAGATGGCAGGCCCGAGCGAAAGGCTCGCGCCAGGCTTCATTCACTGCCGGCACCTCCGGAGCCGATACCGAGACTGGGGTCATGATCTTTCCTCCAGCTTGAAAGGATGATGGGGAATCCGACGAAACATGGACGGAACGCTCAGCGCCTCAGCCGCCAGGCGTCGGGTCAGCCGGTCAAACGGAAGCTCCAGGTAGAGCCCCTGACGAAAATGGGCGCAGAGCACCCGTGTTGTCCGGTAGCGGGAACCCAGAAGGATCAGCAGCGAGAACAGGGCCAGCATGCCAACCACCATCAGGCCCGATGCGTAGGCGACCGTTGGCGCAACAAACCCCTCATGCACCGGCACTGCTGGCCCAACCAGCCCGTGAAGCAGCGCATACACCGGCACCAGAGACACCGCCATGGCCGCCAGCCGGAGTTTCACGGCCGCGGTCGCGCCTGCCGGTATACCCATGGCAGCAGCGGCCACCGCCAGCACCAGCAGCGCTCCAAAAACGACGTTATGCTCCACAATCCAGGGCGCCTGGAACAGAATGAGCGCCGCAACCAGGCTCGTTGAACCGGCCCAGAACAGCCGGCTGGCAACCGGCGCCTCGGGAAAACCACCCGCCGCCGAGACCGTCACGGTGCGTCCGGACGCCAGGAAGGAATGAGCCTTATACAGCGAGTGGGCCAGCAGGTGCAGCAGTGCCAGGGTGTAGGCGCCCATCCCGATCTCAAACAGCATGAATCCCATCTGGGCGCAGGTAGACCAGGCCAGGGCGTGCTTCACCGAGTGTTGGGTCATCATGGTAAGCACGGCGACCACCGCCGTCATGCCGCCCATAACCAGCAGCACCAGGTGCCCGGCGGTGAATCCATCGAACACCGGGAACAGTCGCAGCCACAAGAACCCGCCAAGGTTGATTACCCCGGCATGAAGCAGTGCGGAAACCGGTGTCGGCGCTTCCATGACCCGGATAAGCCAGCCATGGAAGGGAATCTGCGCGCACTTGAGAATCGCCGCCAGTGCCAGGGCCACCGAGGCGACATCCAGTGCCAGCGAGCCGCCGGTAAGGGCCGCCTCGTTCGCGATCATGTCTGGCAGGTAGAAGGTGTCATAGTGCAGATACAGCAACACCACACCGGAAATCACCAGAGCATCCCCGGCACGGCTGACAATAAACTTCTGAACCGCCGCCATCCGGGCCTGGGACCGGTCCTGGTACAGGGTCAGAAGGTGGTGAAGCGCCAGACTCACACCGATCCAGGCACCCGCCAGGATCAGCAGATGGTTGGTGAATACCAGAACCAGGACCGACGCAATGGTGGCCAGGAACCAGGGAAGGAACCGGTCGCGGCCGGGATCCTGGTTCAGGTAGTTGTCGGCAAAACGCAGGATTACCCATCCCACGAATGCCACCATCAGAGCCATCCACACAGCGATACCGGTCGGGTACAGGCCAAGAGAGCGCCCCAGGGTCGCCAGCGTGGCGCTGTCTCCTCCCAGCCGGGGCTGGATAACCAGCAACAGCGCCACCACCAGGGAGGCACCCATCGAAA
The DNA here is from genome assembly GCF_946886895.1 of uncultured Marinobacter sp. Next base: position 38,332 of record NZ_CAMPJO010000016.1, read on the forward strand.
GCACCATCAGCCAGCCGGCGATTCGCCAGCAGTGATTCAGTTTCAGGGGACTTTTCAGCCAGGTACTCAATCCGGCAAGGCCGAGCAGAGCGACCGGCAGCATCAGCCAGATGGCCAGTACCAGCAGTGAAAAATAGTCAGCAAAGGGACTCAAGGGGCAAACCTCCTGTGTGGCGGGATGTTTCGAGCGTAGTCTGCCGATGATCAACTAATATAAAAAATGGTTTATAATGATCACTTCATTCTGTTTTTGAGAACATTTGGCAATGAAGCTGAATTATCATCATCTGTTTTACTTCTGGAAGGTTGCCAGTACCGGCCATCTCACCCGGGCGGCGGATGCATTGCATATTTCCCAGTCCGCCCTCTCCGGCCAGATCCGGAAACTCGAGGAAAGCCTCGGCCATGACCTGTTCATCCGGGAAGGCCGCCGGCTCAAGCTGTCAGAAGCGGGTCGTATGGCGTTTTCCTATGCCGAAGAGATCTTCCGGCAGGGCGAGGAGCTGTCGGCACTGTTTGCCTCCGGCGCGCAACCGAACCGGGAGATTCTCAGGATTGGTGCCGTTGCCACCCTCTCCCGGAATTTCCAGGAGGGATTCCTGCAGCCCCTGCTGAACCGGGAGGATCTGGAGCTGAGCCTGCAAAGCAGCCACATCGATGAGTTGCTGCGGCGCCTCTCCGCCCACCGCCTGGACCTGATACTGTCCAACCAGTCGGTTCAGGGCGATGAGCAAAACCCCTGGCGCTCCCGGCTGATTGCCAAACAGTCCGTCAGCATCATCGGCCCCGCAGGCATGGCGGTGCAGGAAACGTTTCCTGAGGTGCTACGGGGTCGAAGCCTGATCGTTCCAGGGCAGGACAACAACATACGCCAGGCGTTTGATCAGCTCTGTGAGTATCACGGGCTCCGGCCACGCATCGCCGCGGAGGTGGACGACATGGCCATGATGCGGCTGCTGACACGGGATACCGGGCACTTTGCCATCATGCCGCCGGTGGTCGTACGGGACGAGCTGAAAAACGAAGTCCTGTCGGATTACGGGGCCCTGCCGGGGGTCTTCGAAGAATTCTATGCCATCAGCATCCGGCGGCAGTTCGAGACCCCGGCGCTCCGGGAGCTGCTCTCCCAACCGTCCGATCATGTCCTTGCCCGGCCACCTGCCGAGCCACATCTTTAACGGGGCTTGAATCACACCCAATATTCATAGGATGATTGGTTAATCTGATCGAGGGATGATAAACAGCATGTTAGAACGTATCCGTAAGGGCTCACTGGTTGAGACGGCCATCGAAAGTCTCAGAAAGGCGATAGAAACAGGAGGTTGGTCGATCGGCGACCGGCTGCCCGTAGAGTCCGAGTTGTCGGACGCCCTTGGCGTCAGCCGGAATACCGTGCGTGAGGCGGTCCGGGTGCTGGTACATGCAGGCATGCTGGAGACCCGCCAGGGCGATGGCACCTACGTGCGCGCCACCCGGGATGCCGGTGAAACACTCCGCCGGATTGCCCGCACGCAGTTGGCGGATCAGCTGGAAGTGCGCATCATGCTGGAAACCGAAGCGGCCAAGCTGGCCGCCTCCCGGCGCACGGAACAGGACTTGCGGAACATGACCAGCGCCCTGGATGCCCGGGCCAGGGCCGGCGACGACCTGCAAGACCGCATCCGCCATGACGAGGAGTTTCACCACGCCCTGGTGGTGGCTTCCCATAACCCGGCGCTGGTGGAGCTTTACGATTACTTCTCCCAGGCCGTCAGCGAGACCATTGAACAGACCGAAACCAACGCTGATCTGCCAGAACCCTCCCAGGAGGATCATGAGCTGTTGCTGGCGGCGGTCCGCCGGCAGGATGAGAGTAAGGCAGAGAGTCTGGCCAGGGCACTGCTGAAGCCCAGCCTTCAGGCACTCAAGCGTCAGGGGGCCGGGGCATGACGTTCCGCGTTGATACCTTCACCCTGTTCATGCTCGGCGCCATCGTTCTGGCCACGTTTCTGCCGGCAACCGGTACCGCCGGAGACCTGCTGGCGACCGCCGGCACCGTGGCCGTCGCCCTGCTCTTCTTCTTTCATGGCGCCGCGCTTTCCCGGGAGCAGATTGTGGCCGGCGCCACCCATTGGCGGCTGCACATCCTGATCACCTCGCTCACCTTTGTGTTTTTCCCACTGGCAGTGCTGCCCATCAACGCACTGACCGAATGGGTCCCCACGTGGATGCCAAAGGACCTGGGGCTCGGCTTTCTCTATCTCGGGGTATTGCCGTCGGCGGTGTCGTCGTCGATCGCGTACACCGCCATGGCCCGGGGCAATGTACCGGCCGCCATCTGCAGTGCCGCAGCCTCCAACGTCTTCGGCATGATGCTGACGCCGTTTTTGCTGTTGCTGCTGGTGAGCACATCCGGTGCGGGGGAGTTTCCGGTGGCCGAAGCCCTCAAGGACATCGTGTTGCAGTTGTTGCTGCCGTTTGCCGTCGGCCATGGGCTGCGGCCAGTGCTCGGTGGTTTTATCGCCCGTCATGAGAGCCTGATGGCGCGTTACGACAAGGGTGTGATCCTGCTGATTGTCTACTCCGCCTTTTCACATTCCGTGGAAAGCGGGCTCTGGCAGAAACTGCCAGTGCAGGCCATTGTCTTCGCAATTGCGCTCTGTTTTGGACTGCTCGCGCTGTTCATGGTGATTGCACGGGTACTGGTGAGGCGCTTCGGCTTCAGCCTTGAGGACGAAGCCGCAGCGGTTTTCTGCGGCTCCAAGAAGAGCCTGGCGTCCGGTCTGCCAATGGCAAAAGTGCTGTTTTCCGGTCACCCCGGCTTCGGCATGATCGTGTTGCCCATCATGTGCTACAACCAGGTACAGGTTATTGTAGGCGCCATTCTGGCCCAGAAGTACCGGGCTATGATTGATGCCGCCAACGCCGGGGAGGCTGCCGAGAAACGGCAGCCCTAATTGCCGCCCATGCCACCAAACAGGGTGGCGAGTATGGCCAGCCCCACAATCCATCCGATCACGGCTGGCCAGAAATTCACCATCTGCGGTTGTTCCGCGCCATTCGCCTGCGTGGCTCCGGGCTCATGATGGGGCGCCACCTCGTCTGGTTCAGACAGGTCTGCCAGGCTGTGCCAGTCAAACCACTCCCCCATAAAACGGGCCACGGGAGCCGGGAAGCTGCCGTTTTCGGCCATGGGCCGGAGCTGCGGCTCCAGGGTCCGGGCAATCTCGCGCCGGATCGGCCCCTGGTCCGCCGGGGGTTCACACAGGATCGCCTTCCAGATACCCAGGTCCTGGCTGCGGCCGGAGTCATTCAGCAGCGCCTTAACCTGAATCACGACTTCGCGGACCACCTGGCCCTCGTTGGCGTCCAGTGGCCGCTCGGCACCGGTATCCTCGTGCGAAGTCTGTTCGGCAACGGCAGCCACCGGTGCCTCAGTCTCCGGTTCGTCACGCCCCTCCGGCACGGGGAGCTCGCCGGCGGCTTCCCGAAAGGCCTGCTCAAGCCGGCTGGCCTCTTCCGTGGACGCAAACTTGAGCTGCTGTTCATAGGCTGCCCGTATCCGGTCGTGGTCTCGGGTTGGTTCAATGCCCAGAATTTCCCAACACGTCATAAAGCAGTCACTCCCGGCCTTTAGATTCATTACATTTTTGAGAGACAAACCATCGGTAGTCTCATACGATAGGGAAAAGACAAAAACGATGGTTCCACCTTTTCTCGGCTGATTATAGAACGTCACTATGTCCGATACGAATTACAAAGTTTTTGGCCAAACACGCCTCACGTCGCCGGTAGTCAGAACTATCCTCGCAACCACCCTGCTTTCACCCCTATCAGGGTATTCAGCGCCTGCCCAGGCCGAGCAGGCAGCGGACCCGGGGTTCTATGGTTTCAGTGACGACATACCCGAAGTGTTGACCACCACCCGGCTCCGGCAACCCAAGACCCGAGTGCCGGGCACCACCACCGTGATCGAAGGCGACATGATCCGGGACCTGGGCATAATGAGCCTGGTAGAAGTCTTCCGGCTGGTACCGGGCATGGTCGTTGCCGAGGTTGGCAGCAGCACGCCCGTCACCACCTACCACGGCACCGTGCATTACGAACAGCGCCGGATGCAAGTGCTGGTGGATGGGCGAACGGCCCACCGCACCACACTGTCGGACATGGACTGGCAAACCATGCCGGTTCCCCTGGAAATCATTGAGCGCATCGAGGTCAGCCGGGGGCCCAATGCCGCTGCCTACGGCATCAATGCCTTCCTGGGCACCATCAACATCATTACCCGGGATCCCGCGGATACCGCCGGTGCCGAGCTGCGCGCCGTACGGGGCTCCAGGCAGTATATCCGTACCTTCGCCTCGGTCGGCGACACCAGCGACCGTTACGACTGGCGTCTGGCTTACGAGAAGCGGAAGTTCGAAGGGTTCGATTTCCAGTACGAGCGCAGCCCGGTGACCGGCGACTACGAAGAAACGCCGTTCAACGATGGCCACGATATCAACGTCTTCAACTACGATTCCCGCCTCAAGGTCAGCCCGGATTTTAACGCCGAGATCCGGGCCGGAGTCGTGGACGGCACCAATGAAGAAGATGTGCTCAAGAATGGCGAACTGGGCGCCACGGCGAATCCGAACATCGACGTGCGGGATTATTACGTTCAGTCCCGGCTGAACTTCATCCCCGCCGAAGACCATTTTTTCCACGTTCAACTCAGTTTCGAGAATTACGATCGCCGCCAGCGCTGGCCCATCGTTATTCCGGAATCCGCGCTGAACTGTCTCCAGAACGATGTCTTGCTTTTTTACCGACCCAACCGGAGCCTCTGTTTCCAGCCGGGCGGAACGCCTCTCAAAGCGACCATTAATGCGGATTCCGAGGATTCCCGGCTGGAATTCGAATTCCAGGATACCTTGTTATTCAGCAACGATCTGAAGCTGGTGTCCGGTTTTGGCTACCGCAAGGACACCTTCCGCTCCGAGACCTACTTCAACGGCCGGGGCAACAACTACCAGACCCGGGTCTTCGGCAACCTGGAATACACTCCCATCACCTGGCTGACCCTGAATGCCGGCGGCAACTGGGAGCAGACCACCACCACCGACGAAAGCTATTTTTCGCCCCGGCTGGCGGCCAACTTCACCCTGAACGATCAGCACGCACTGCGCTTTGTGTATTCCAAAGCCGTGCGCACCCCGGATGGCTTCGAGCAGAGCCCGGACTACGGCTTTACCCTGAGCGACGTGGAACCGGCCCAGTACGCTGCATTCGAGGGCTATCGCATCAACAACACCGATGTCTGGGACAACCCGTTTCTGGTCACCCTGGGCCGGGACTTGGAGGAAGAAACCATCACGTCCCATGAGGTCAGTTACTTCGGGCAGTTTCCGATGGACCAGGCACTGCTGTCCCTGGAGGTCCGGGTGTTCCGGGATGAACTCCGGGACATGATCAGCGGTGTTATCCAGTTCGACGACTGGACAATCGACAACAACGTGGCTATTGATCAGAAAGGCTTTGAGGTGGAAGCCGCCGTGGAATACCCGGGAACCACCTTCCGGGCCACCTATGGCTACCTGGATCAGGATGACTGGTATGACGGCCCACAGATTCTGGACGACAATGGCAACATCAATACCGATGAAAAGGAATACAACGTGGAGCTGCTCGGTCGGTTGTCGGTTCGCCACTCCGGCAGCCTGGCACTGATTCAGGAACTGCCCTTTGGCCTGAAAGGCGCGTCGGCGTTTTACTGGGCCGACGAATTTGGCGGATCGCGGTTCGAACGTCTGGACTTCCGCCTCGCAAAGCGCATTTTCCAGCCCCGGTATACGGCGGAAATTGCCTTTACCATGCAGCATTATCTGAATGAAGAGCCGGACCTGAGCGCCGATAACAATATCAAGCACCAGAATCAGTTTTTCCTGGAAGCAGGAATTCGATTCTGATTATTCGACATGGACCGTAACCAGACCCAGGATGGTATGACACTCAGAAGCCGTGTAACCGTAGAGCCGAGAAGCGCAGTGAGGTCCTGCTACCTTGCCGCCCGGCTCCTGCTGTTCGTTCTGTCGATGTTGTTGCTGGCCTGGCAGACACCGGTGCTGGCCCGGGACACCGAACGCTCGGTGGTGTATCTGGCGGGCTCCGGGAACGCCGCGCTGGACCAGTATGTTGCCAAACTGCTGGAGCAGCACCTCGGCCCGACCCAGACATTACGCCCGATATCGGGTGATCAGGCCTCCCTGCTGGAAAACGAGCCCGTGGTCACCATTGGTCCGTCGGCGTTTTCCCGCGTTCGGCAGGCCAACCGGTCGGCGCCGATTCTGGCGTTACTGGTGGAAAAGGACTTTCTCGATGGTTTCTCCAGCCGGTCGTCGGGGCAGATTTCCGGCATCTATTACGATGTCCCCCTGCTTCGCCAGGCCCTGACCGGCAAGGCCATACTTCCCCATGCCACGCAAATCGCACTGCTGGCCACCGTGGAAACGGCGGACCTGTACGAGCCCCTGATTGACCAGTTGTCCCGGTACGATCTCAGCGCCAGACTGTTTGTGGTGGAGGGCGATGACCAGTTGATACCCACACTGATCCGCGCCCTGAGCTACGGCGACTTTCTGCTGGCGGCACCCGATAGCAAGATATACAACCCGCGAACCATCAAACACATACTCCTGACCGCCTACCGGCGCAACAAAATTGTCATCGGGCCCAGCCAGGCCTATGTCAAAGCGGGCTCTCTGGCGTCCAGTTACGCGCCCTTTCCGGTCATGGCCGACATCGCGGCGGACTATCTCAAGACCTACCAGACCACGGGCCGCTTCCCGGCACCGGCTTACCCGCCCACCTTCCGGGTGGAAATCAATGAACAGGTTGCACGCTCCCTGAATATCCCCCTTCCGGATCGGGATGACATCACGGAATACGTCGACACTCAGATCAACAATCCGGGGAGGGCCGACGATGAGTAACCTGGCCGGCGCACAGCAGGCACCGATGTCCCGCAAGCTCCTGGTGTTGGGAGCCTTGCCCTCCATCGTGATGTTCATTGTGCTGATGGTATTCTTTACCTCGGCCCGCCTGGAAGACGCCCGTCGTGATCTGTCTGACAGCAGCCAGATGCTGGCGGACAGCCTGGCGCCGGCACTGGAATACGCCGTGGTCTCCGGCAACGAACTCGCGCTCAACCAGATCCTGGCCCAGTCCCTGAAGCTCAGCAAGGCGGAGTGGATCCGGGTGGAGGATGTCACCGGTGACCAGATCGGCTTTGTCACCAACGGGGCGCCTTACCGCAACGAAAACAGCGACCAGTTCCAGATATACGAAGCGGAAATTCTCCAGCAACCTCTGGAACTGGGCTCTGGTCGTGAATCTCAATGGTTTGAGCCGGACTACGGCTTTGGCTCCGGGGCACTGCGGGTGGGCACCGTTCAGGTCGGCGTCAGCCCGGACGTGCTGGTAAGCCGTCGGCAGGACATCCTCTGGAGCTCCCTGTCGGTCGGGTTTGCCCTGTTGCTGTTCAGCATTATCCTGATCAACCATTCCCTCAACTCGATTCTGTCGCCCATCCGGCAGGTGTCCGGGCGCATCGGCAAGCTGATCCAGCGCGACTACCGGACGGAGCCGGTCAATAACCATGGCAACTCCCGTGAGGTGGTGGCCATTGAAGAGCAGCTCAATCAGTTGGCACAACACCTGGACGGACTGAAAGCCTCACGGGCACTGACCCTTGCCGCCTCAGAAAAGGCACGGGGAAAGGCCGAAGCCGCCAGCCATGCCAAATCGGAGTTCCTGGCCACCATGAGCCACGAATTGCGAACGCCACTCAATGGCGTGCTGGGTATGGTGGACCTGATTCAGGAAGAACCCCTGACGAACCGACAGAAGGATTACCTGAGGACCGCCAGGCAGTCCACGGAAGACCTGTTGTCTGTCATCAGTGACATTCTGGACTATTCACAGATGGACAGCGGCGCCCTTGAGCTGGAGACACAGACATTCGATCTGCGCAACCTGATCACCAACTGCACGGCCTCGTACCGCCACGTAGCCGAAAAACAGGGCCTGGCCCTGAATCTCAATTTTTACGGGGACTGGCCGGAAACCTCCACGGTCACCGGGGATGCCGCGCGGCTTCGACAGATTCTGGCGGGCCTGATCGACAATGCCATCAAGTTTACGGGTGATGGCTTCATCAATATTCAGGCGGGCTACCTTGCGGTCGAAGACGGCTGCGTGATTCTCAACTGTTCGGTCAGTGATTCCGGTTCCGGAATTCCGCTTGACCGCCTGGAGGACATTTTCAACTCGTTCGAACAGCTGGATACCGGCAACAGCCGTAGCCATGGCGGCATGGGCCTGGGCCTGTCGCTTGCCCAGCGGCTTGTGGAACTGATGGGTGGTCATATCCAGGTTGAAACGGACCCGGGAAAAGGGTCGTCTTTCCGTTTCGAAGTCCCCTTCGAACTGGCCCCGGAGGACGCCCCGAAGGACCCGGGCACCCCCTCACCCCGGCTACCGATCGGAGGCTCCGCCCATGCACTGGTGGTGGAGGATAATCTGGTCAACCAACGGGTCGCCGTCGCCATGCTGACCCGCCTGGGCTTTCATACCGATTCCGCCACCAATGGCAAAGAAGCGCTCCAGATGGTCACCACCAATCACACCGGCTATGACGTCATTCTCATGGACTGCCAGATGCCGATGATGGATGGCTACGAAACCACCCGGTATATCCGGGAGTGGGAACACGGCAATGGCCAGGGCGGCACTCCCATCATCGCGCTGACGGCGGACGTCCTGCCGGGCACCGAGCGCACCTGCCTCGACTGTGGCATGAGCGACTACCTGGCCAAGCCGGTCCGCAAGGAAAAACTGCGTGAGGTGCTCAGCCGCTGGATTCAGATCTAGGCGACCGGCTCCCGCATGGTGACAAACTCTTCCGCCGAGGTCGGGTGGATACCCAGGGTTGCGTCGAACTGCGCCTTGGTGGCGCCGGCCTTGATGGCCACCGCCAGGCCCTGGACAATCTCACCCGCTTCCGGCCCCACCATATGGGCTCCGAGCACCCGGTCGGACTCCGCGTCCACCACCAGTTTCATCAGGCTGCGCTCATCACGGCCACTCAGCGTGTACTTCATGGGGCGAAACTCGGAGCGAAACAGTCGAACACGGTGCCCGGCGGCCCGGGCCTGCTCCTCGGTCAACCCCACTGTCCCGATACTGGGCTGGCAGAAGACCGCCGTGGGAATGGCCGCATAATCCATGTCGCCCTGGCCATCGCCGAACAGGCGCCTGGACAGAACCATCCCCTGGGCCAGGGCGACCGGTGTGAGCTGCGGGGTGCCGATTACATCTCCGAGTGCGGTCACAGACGGAACCGCCGTCTGGAAGTGCGAGTCAACCGCCACATGGCCGGATTCAGTCAGTTGCACTCCAAGCGCTTCCAGGCCCAGGCCATCGACCAGGGCCCGGCGACCGGTGGCCGCCATCACCAGGCCGGTGTCCAGGGTTTCTCCGTTATTCAGGCTGACCCGATACTGGCTTCCCTGCGCCTCCACGGCTTCGATGTTCACGCCAAATCGCAGATGAACGCCCTTCTTGCGCATCTCCTGTTCGGTAAAGCGCCGGATATCGCCATCAAAACCGCGCAGGAACAGCTCGCCCCGGTATATCAGCGTGGTATCGACCCCCAGGCCCGCCAGAATCCCGGCAAACTCCACGGCAATGTAGCCGCCGCCCCAGATAACCGCCTGCTTGGGCAACTGCGGCAGATAGAACATTTCATTGGAGGTGAGAATCGATTCCTTGCCCGGGATATCCGGAACCACCGGCCAGCTGCCAGTGGCAATGGTGATACGGTCGGTGGTGTAAACGGTGCCCCCCACCGCCACGGTATGAGGCCCCTGAAGCGTCGCCGTCCCCTCGATGATGGTAACGCCCGCATTCTCCAACAGGCGCCGGTAAATACCGTTCAGGCGCTCGATTTCGGCGTTTTTATTGGCCACCAGCGTCGGCCAGTCGACCCGGATATCGTCCCGGGGCACCTGCCAGCCATAGCCCGCCGCATCTTCCAGTTCCTCACGGACATGGGCGCCATAGACGAACAGCTTTTTCGGCACACACCCGACGTTGACACAAGTTCCGCCAAGATAACGGGCTTCAATCACCGCCACCCGTGCACCCCGCTGCGCCGACATCCGGGCCAGGCGTACGCCGCCTGAACCGGCACCAATAACGATCAGATCGTAATCCAGATTCTCAGACACTGTCTCTCCTGATAAACCAACCGTGTTAGTTAGGGCTCGCCGCAACCTTGTTGTCCGGGTGAACCTCCCGGAACAACACATGGTCCTCAAAATCACCAAGGCGAACCTTGCCCAGGCTCCGAAAGCCTTCTGATTCATAGAATGGCAGATATCGACTGTTCCCGGTATCCAGTACCAATCCGCTTGCGCGCGGATTTTCCGCGCACAGGGCCTCAACCGATTTCAGTAACAGGCGACCGTAGCCGCGATTCTGGTAGCCCGGGTTAACGCCCATCAGCGGCAACTGGTGAGCCAGGGGCTGGGGCAGCATTTCCTGGATCTTCCGGTGGTAATCCAGATACCGTCGGGTAGACGCGAAGCCGGTCGTCAGCACCATCCGGATCCGCCAGCTCAGCTGGTCCGCCAGATTCAGGCGCAACTCCGGTTCCCCGATAAAGGCGACCGCAACCAGCGTATCGCCCACCATCACCCCGATGGCATCCTGATTCAACTCGATATACAAGTCGATGAGCTCGCGCACCGTGGCCCGCACCCGTTGATCGTATCCGGGTTTGCGGTGATCAAACAGGAACTGGAAAGTCGGTTCATTGCGGTAGGCATGGTACAGGATCGACCGGGCCTCGTTTCTCGCACTGTGATCAAGGCGAACAATGACCGGCTCCGGGTTGTTGTTGTCTTGGCCGTGGTTCATCACTCTCTACTCCGCTTGTGTCCGGAGAGACATCTCCGGAACCTGTCACTCAGATTCAGATGGCCAGGGTTAAACGAACGGACACGCGGCCCGGTTCACTGGCCCGGTCCATGGCCGCCTGATCAACAATCACGCCATGGTTGGTGCTGAGGTTCTCAAGCCAGGCAGCAACCTCGGCATACGCCACATTTTCGAGCCAGACCCGAATGGCATCCTCACCGGTGGGTTCGAACCGCTGCAGCGCCAGACCGGCCTCCCGGGCGGAGCCGGTGACCAGCGCCATCAACGCCCGGCCATCCTCCGGTGCCTGCGCGCTCGGGTTGTTGCCGGCCGCACCACCGGTGCCGAGGCTGCGAATGGCGCTCTCGTTGGCCTGCATCCACTGGACCAGTTCCCGGGCATTCTCGCGGCTGGCCACCGTCTGTTCATGGAACTGGCTGGCGGGTTGCCAGACCGCCAGGTACAGGACACCCAGCAATACCGCGATCGAGAGCACCGACAACGCCTGCTGATCACGCTTCGGTAACTGGTCGTATTGGGCGATCAGCTTTTCCACCGCCGGTTGTTCTTTCAGTTTTGCCAGCATGGCCTTACCCCCCGGATACCGTGAGGCGCCCGCGGGCACCGTTGTCTTCATTCACCACTGAACCGATCTCGGCGTTCAGGCCCTGGCTCGACAGACCGTTCCTCAGGGCGCTCAGACGATCGTAGCTGTCGGCCCTGAGATCCACCACCAGTTCCCCCCGGGACTGGCTGTAATTGACGGAATTGAAGGTGACGGATTCGCTGCCCGGCAGGCTGGCATACTGGGAGCCGGTGTACTTCATCAGCGTGATGAAGTCGATGTCCTGGCCATTCGATCCGGCGACACGCAGTTGCCCTTCAATAACCCGGCGGACATTGCCGGCGCTGGTACGGGCATCGTTGGGAAACACCTCCCGGTAGATCGACATTGCCTGCCGCCGCAGGTCGGCGGCCTGGTTCTGGTAATACACGCCCATGCCAATCTCCAGTGCCACCTGCGCCACAAACCAGACCGCCGCCACGGCGATCAACGGCTTCCAGGGCCGCCAGGGACTGTCTTTTCCGGAGCGCAATGAAAACCCGCCCTGGCACAGGTTGATGGGTCGACAAAGATGATGATGGTGAGCGTGAGCCAGCAATTCCAGCGGCATCAGCTCAATCGCCTCGCGCCGGACCGACAACCGGCCAGGTACCGTCAATTCACTGAGCAATGACTGCTGAACCTCGAACTCATGGTCGGTGCCGTAAACGGTGACCGGCACTTCCACCGCCACATCCTCCGACGGAGGCGCCGCCAGGGTGTGTGCAAACATGCCAAGATTGTCGGCGCGCATGCTCAGCCACTCGCCGCGGTCACTGGCCATCAGGGCGAACTCGCCATCCAGACAGACCGACCAGCCCCCTTCCGTGACGGGCAGCAAAGCCGCATCCGGGTAGATCGCCTCCAGACGCACCTGTTGCCAGCCACTGAACAGGGTCAGCCAGTGGGCCATGCGTGCCCGGTCCACCGCCGCAACACAATAGCCGACGTCGGTGTGGGAGCCCAGGGCCAGATGCACCCTGTCGATATCCTGGGCGATCTGCTCCTCCACCGCGTATGGCAGGGCCTGGTGGATAAACCGGCTCTGTTTCGCCGGAATGTCCGCCACGCAGAACAGGGCCTCGTCTCCGGGAATCAACCCGATCAGCAGCACATTGTCCAGGGCATTCTGGCTCAGGGTCTGCTCAATGGTGTCCCGGGGATCCGCCGACCCCCGGGCCTGGGCATCACCGCTGGCGTCGTGCAGGACCCAGTTATACAACTGGGCCCCGGAGCCTTCTCCGGGGTGCTCTCCAAGACCCTCTCCAAGACCCTCTCCCGGGCTCTCTCCAGGGGCAGCGAACGGCGCAATGGGCCGCACATAGAGGCGATAAGACATGATCATCCTTCCGAAATGGTATAGGGCTCTTTGGTGATGCGATTCTTCTGCCCGGTATCCCTGCGCACGGTACTGACCTCACCTTCCGGATTGCGGAAGACTGTACTGACCAGATTAACAACCCGGTTATCGTAGGTAATCCGCGAAGCAACTTCAAAAAAACGGGTCTGTAGGGTCAGACCGGCCGATTTCAGCCCGAGACCGGCGAACTCGGGGAGCGCCAGAAAATCCTGAAGGTTCACAAACGGTTCTTCTTCCCGCTTTTCAAGAATAGACGCCGCCTGGGCTTCCGTCAGTTCCGGGTGCAGCGACATCAGCACCGGCGCCGTCGCCGTGTTCACATTGATGCCCAGCCCATTCACCGGCAACGCCGCCAGATGTGGACTGAGCGCCGCGTAGATTTCCTCGGTCATGCCCTCGATCAGCCGCAACTCCGTCACGCTGACAAAGGGCTGGTTCCCCGCCCGGTAACCGGGGTCTGCCATCAGGTACTGGCCGTCTTCGGCGCCATAGGCGGTGACCGTCTGGTCGTTCGGGTCAATCCAGTCGACCAGGGCATCGACAGACAGGCCCGTTATGCCCAGCGCAATCAATAGCCGGTTAATCCTCTCCCGGGTCATCGGGTCGACCTCGCCGTTGGCGGACACCAGATCGTTCAGGTTGATCCGGCCACCCAGGCCATCGATCTGTACCTCCGCGACACCGTTGTCATCCAGCGGGAGAACAGCCGCATTGGCCGCCCAGAATTCATCCAGGCTGTCCACCATCTGATTGTCTTCCTTGTCCTGCTCAAAATCCTTCACCAGGATCTGGCTGGCAAAGGCTTCGGCGCCCAGGGCAACGTTCTTGCCCTGCTGCTGGGCCAGGTAGTGCCCGGCCTTGAACACCCGCAGGCTCTGCTGCTGGGTCATTCCCGAGGCCAGCAATACCACCAGGGCCATGGCCAGCAGCACCATGATCAGGGCGACACCGCGCTGGGGCGAGGCGGGCCTGCCGGGCACAACGGATCGGCCCATAACCTAGCCTCCCTGCCCTGGCACAGTCTGCCCGGGGGACGTGGTCTCCTCCTGCGCTTCCGAGGTGTCATCGCTGGTGTTCGCGGCATTGAACTGATTCACCGTGCCCTGGGCCTGGGCGGCATCGAAATCCGGCAGTGTGAAGGTTCGTACCAGCTCGCCAAAACGCTCATGCTCCAGGGTCACCTCGATGCCCAGTGGCAGTGGTATGTCGGGTCGGCTGCCAGGATTGAGGCTGGCCAGGGCACTGTCGGTTGGCCATTCGGGTTGCCAGGCGCGCTCGTCATTGAGAAAGCGAACCTCGAACGCGATGACACCATCAAGCAGCAACACGTCCACGCTGGTGTCTTCCTGACCCTGATCCACCGTGGGCCAGTAACGGCGACGCAATTCGGTACCGGTGTATTCCCAGGCCACCCGCTGCAGACCACTGCGGCGAATGCCCAGGGGATTGCGCCAGCCCTGGCGGGTGAGCATGAGCGCAAAGGCCTCATCCCGGCTGGTGAGTGCGGGCTGGAAATCCCCGTAGATATCCCGGGCCGGCCGATTGACGATCTGGATCAGGTCTCGCTCAAGCAACAGCATGGCCCGCTGGAGGCCATCGAAGTCTTCCGCGAGTTCGTTCACCCGGTCCCGGGCCGCCACAACCCCGCTCAGCACCTGCCACACACCCAGGCCAATGACTGCGGTGATGGTCACGGCGATCAGCACTTCCAGCAAGGTGAAGCCCCGTTGTCGCGTCATGGCGCCCCCACAAAGGCCGAAAGCGTATGGACGGGAGCCGGCTCGTCGTTCGGGTTCTGGTCCCGATAACGGGCAACCGTGACTTCCACACGGCGCATACTGGGCTCCTCCGTGGCCAGGATCCGGGTGGTCACCTGCCAGCGAGACTGACCGTAGTCGGTGTCCCGGCTGTTCTCGGAAATGCCCGGAAGGGTTTCTTCAAGTCGCAGTTCGTTGATCCGGTTTTCCGCCAGCCAGGCCGCCAGGGTCTTGTCACGAATCCGTTCGTAACTGGAAATGTACTGGCTACTGACCTGCGCCGCCGCGGTGGCAATCAGCCCGAACACCAACAGGGCAACAAGCACTTCGATCAGCGTGAATCCGCCCTGCCGTCTTGTCACGCCCCGCTCTCCCCGGCGGTATCGCCGGATTCGTCCCCGGGATGCCGCCATTCAATGGGCGAAACACCATCCGAGGCAACCACATGCCGATAGCCACTGCCTTTGCCGATGGTGAACTCGATTTCAAAGGGCGTGGTCTGGCCACTGGAGAAAAACACCACATCGGGGCGCAGTTCGTCCTCGGCCGACGCCAGTCGCGGGGCATCGTTCTCGATAAACTTGGTCGCTATCACCCAGTCCGGCAATGTTCGGGCGCGGAAGGCGCGCTCCGTGGTCAGCTTCCAGTCGCCGCTACGGTCGTCGTAGGCAACAAACCGATAGCCCCCCTCCTCAAGCAGCAGGCCGTACTCCAGATTGTTCAGCACCGACTGCTCCGAGGCCGTCTGCATCAACAGATACAGCTCCCGGATCTCGTTTTCCAGCTCACGCTGCTGGGAACTGCCCCCCATACTGAATACCGCCAGAGAGGCGAGCAGCCCGACCACAATCAGGACAACCAGTATTTCGATCAGCGTGAAGCCGGTGTTTGCAGCCCTGATACGCACGATAGCCTAGCCTTCGGTGTTCCAGACACTGATGTCGGCGGCATCGCCATCACCCCCTTCCTGGCCATCGGAGCCATAGGAATACAGATCATAGGGGCCTTCGGTGCCCGGACTGATGTATTGGTACTGAGCGCCCCAGGGATCCTGCGGCACACTCTTCAGATAGCCGGCCGCGTTCCAGTTCTTCGGCTCCGGGCTGCCGCTGGGACGGGACACCAGCGCTTCCAGCCCCTGCTGGGTTGAGGGGTAATGGCTGTTGTCCAGGCGGTAGAGGTCCAGGGCATTGGCAATGTTGCTCAGTTGCGTTTCCGCCACGGTGACCTTGGCCTGGTCACTCCGCCCTATGATGTTGGGCGCCACGATGGCGACCAGCAGGCCCAGAATGACCATCACCACCATGATCTCGATCAGGGTAAAGCCGCGGCTTGCGCGCGGTGTACTCGGGTTGTTCATCGTCATCATTTCACTCGTCATTGGTTTTGGGTCCTTCCTTTGTAGTGTGGGTAACGGGCCGGCCGTCAGCCCACCAGGTTACTCATATTCAGGATCGGCAACATGATGGCCATTACGATGATCAGCACCACCACCCCCATCACCAGCAGCATCATCGGCTCAAACAACCCGACAATGGCCGCGATTTTGGATTGCAGGGTGTTTTCCTGCATGCGGGCGGTGCGTTCCAGCATGCTGTCCAGCTCGCCACTGGTCTCGCCACTGGCAATCATGTGCAGCATCATCGGCGGAAAGTACCCGGTCTGATCCAGGGAACGGTGCAGCGAGCCGCCCTCGCTGACCTTGCGGGCGGCGTCCCGGAGTTCCTGCCGCAGGAAATCATTGGAAAGCACCTCGCCGGCGATGCGCATGGCTTCCACCAGAGGGACACCACTGGTGGTCAGAATGCTGAGCGTGCTGGCATAGCGTGCCGTATTGACGCCCCGCACCATGCCCGCGAACAGGGGCAGGTGCAGCAACTGCCGGTGAACCCGCATCCGGAAGCCGGGCTTGCTGAGCGAATACCGGAAGGCCATCAGGCCGATGATCAGTAACACCAGCAGATAGATACCGTAACTGGCGAGGAATTCCGATGCCGCCAGCAATGCCCGGGTCAGCGCTGGCAACTCCTGCCCCTGCCTGAGGAAGACCTCAATGATGTCGGGCACCACGTAAGTCAGCAGGAAGACCACAATGGCAATGGCGACCACGCTCAGTATGATCGGGTAGATCGCCGCAAGCTGGATTTTCTGCCGGGCTTCCTGCCGGCTTTCGGTATAGTCCGCCAGCCGGTTCAGTACCAGATCCAGGTGCCCCGCGTGCTCCCCCGCCGCCACCGTGGAGCGGTAAAGCCTGGGAAACGCCTTCGGGAACTCGGCCAGGCTGTTGGCCAGGGTATAGCCCTCCATGACCTTGGCGCGAATGGCAATCAGCATACTGCGTATGCGGGGGCTCGCAGACTGCTGGGCCGCTGCCGACAGGGCCTGCTCAATGGGAATACCGGACTGGATCAGGGTGGCCAGTTGCCGGGTGACCAGGGCCAGATCCGCCGCGCCCAGGGAGCCACGACTGCTCAGGGGATTGCGCCTGGACGGCTTTTCAACGGCCGGCTCCACCGCCAGGGGGGTCAGCCCCTTTTCCCGGAGCTGCTGCCGCACGGCCCGGGGCGCATCCGCCTCAACCACGCCTTGCTTCTGTTTACCCCGGGCGTCCAGTGCCTTGTATTCGTAGGCGGGCATGGGTTACTGCCCCCGGTGCGTTACGCGGAGCACCTCTTCCACGGTCGTGACGCCGTCCAGAATCTTCTGCACGCCATCGGCATGAATGCTCGGCCCCTTCAGGCGGGCTTCCCGCTCAAGGTCCAGCTCTCCCGCCCGTTTGTGAATCAGGGCACTGATGTCATCGGTCACTTCCACCACCTCATAGATACCGATACGCCCGCGGTACCCCAACTGGTTGCAGTGATCACAACCGCTGGCCTGGTAAATGGTTGGCGGGTTGGCGGGGTCCTGCTGCAGGAAGTCGCAGTGCTCTTCGGTGGGCGTGTATGGCTCCCGGCATTCCTTGCACAGCACCCGCACCAGTCGCTGGGCGACAATGCCCACCAGACTGGAGGAAATCAGGAACGGTTCAATGCCCATATCCATCAGGCGGGTAATAGCGCCTACGGCGGTGTTGGTGTGCAAGGTCGACAGCACCAGGTGCCCGGTCAGACTCGCCTGAACGGCGATCTCGGCGGTTTCCAGATCACGGATCTCACCGATCATCACCACATCGGGGTCCTGGCGCAGAATGGCCCGCAGACCCCGGGCGAAGGTCATATCCACCTTGGTATTGACCTGGGTCTGGCCAATGCCGGGCAGGTCGTATTCAATCGGATCCTCCACAGTGAGGATGTTGCGGCTCCGGTCGTTGATTTCCTGAAGCGAGGCGTAGAGCGTGGTGGATTTACCGGAGCCCGTCGGCCCCGTGACCAGCAGGATGCCGTAGGGGCGGTGAATCAGCTTGCGCAGGATCTTGAGATCAGTCCCGGCCATGCCGAGGGATTCCAGCCGGATGGCTCCGGCCTGTTTGTCCAGCAGACGAAGCACCACCCGCTCGCCACTGGAGGACGGCATGGTCGAAACCCGGATATCCACCTCGCGCCCCGCCACCCGCAAGGCAATCCGGCCGTCCTGGGGCACCCGCTTTTCCGCGATATCCAGTTTCGCCATAACCTTGATCCGGGACACCAGCAACGGCGCCAGCGCCCGCTTGGGCTGCACCACTTCCCGCAGGACGCCATCCACGCGGAACCTGACCACCAGGCGTTTTTCATAGGTTTCGATGTGTACGTCCGACGCACTGGTTTTAACCGCCTCGGTCAGAATGGCGTTGATCAGCCGGATAATCGGCGCATCGTCTTCCTGCTCCAGCAGGTCCTCGGTTTCCGGGACGGAGTCTGCGAGGGAGGCCAGATCCATGTCGTCGCCGATCCCCTCCACCATCTGCATGGCTTCCGCCGAATCGTTCTGGTACGCGGAGTTGAGGGCCTGGTCGAAACGCCCGGGATCGATGGTGGAGAAGCGGGCCCGGCCGCCACTGATGCGGTTGGCTTCCGCCAGTGCGGTATGGGAGGCTCCGGGGCGGACCAGAATGACCGGCTCGCCGTTTTCGGACCGGGTCAGAATAACGCCATTGCGCTTGGCAAAGGTAAAGGGAAGACGGCCCAGCGGAGCATCCTGCGGCTGAAGTTCAGTGTCTGTGGTCAAGGTCGTCCCCGCTTGTGAAACCCTTTTCGATTCAATCAATTCAGAAAGGCTACCATAGGAAATGGACCCGCTGAATAACTCTATACACTATACTGCCAATAAAACCTTACAGTCTGATAACCTGTGGGCTTTTTTGCGGCCCACCAACCGGCATTCAGGATGATCCATGCACGTTAATCACCAACGGCTCCCCCTGCTTCTTACCCTGGTCGCAGGGGCAGCCATGCTGGGTGTGACAGCCTGGCAGGGCTATAGTTTCTGGCAAATGGAAAACCGGGAACCCAGCCCGCAAACCAGCCGGGACGCCGCCAGCAGCACCCGGCCGGAACCCCGGGTGCCCGACGTCAATCTGGCCTCTCTGGACTTGTTCGGCACCGCCAACACCGGGGCCAATGCCCCGTTGGAGAACACCGAAAACCTGCCAGAAACCAACCTGCGGCTCTACCTTCGCGGGGTCCTGGCCGCCACCGGAGAACTCCCCGGCAGCGCCCTGATCGAAGATGACAAAAGCCAGACCGAAGCCTACCTTGTCGGCGACGAATTACCGGGAAACGCGACCCTGCGCTCGGTGTTCCCCAACCGGGTCATTCTTGAGCGCGGCGGCAAACTGGAAAATCTCTACTTCCCCGAAGACGAGGATCGTGCCGGACTCGACGTTTCCGTCAACGAGTCCGCCCCGGTGCCGGAATCCCCGGCCGAGGCATCCCCTTCGCCCTCACCGCAAACGACCGTCAGCGAGGATCAACGCCGTGAGGAAATCCGACAGCGCCTTGAGCAACTCAGGGAACGCCTGCGAAACAACCGTAACTGAGCCGGGCCATGGACGCGGTCGCCCTGTTGCCCAGCCGTCGTTCCGCCTTGATGCCCATCCTGCTGGCCGTCACCCTGGCCGGTGCTTTTGAGCTGAGCAACCAACTGCTTGAGTACGTGCGCAAGGAATTCGGCGCGGAGGCGGAACAGCGCCTGGACAACTGGCAGCGCCTGCACACACTGGCCGCCAACGCCCCGACGGACCGACAGCTCCGGCTGGTCAATTCCTTTTTTAACCGGGTCCGTTTTTTGAGCGACATCCGCCACTGGGGCGAGGAAGACTATTGGGCCACACCGGTGGAACTGCTCACCACCAACGGCGGGGACTGCGAAGACTTTTCGATTGCCAAGTATCTTACTCTGAAGTCCATGGGCGTGCCCGATGACCAGCTCCGCATCGTCTACGTCAAAGCCCTGGAACTGAACCAGGCGCACATGGTGCTGGCCTGGTACCCGGAACCCGATGCCGACCCGTTGATACTCGACAATCTTATAAACGACATTAAACCTGCCTCCCAACGAACTGATCTTGAACCGGTTTACAGTTTCAACGGAGACGGCCTGTGGCTCAACCGCTCCGGCGGTGAGCGCACACGCATTGGCCAGGCAGAGAACCTGGCCCGCTGGCAGGACCTGAACGATCGCCTGAACCGCACCCTGAATCCGTAGCTCTCAACCATAGCCCTGGCCCTGCTGGCGGCAAATGACAGCACCGGTGGCGCCAAGCGACAGTGCAACCCGATGGCAACTCGCTAGAATGCGTTCTTGATCAACGAACCAAAGGGAGTAAACGTCCAATGCGACGCTGGAATGGCTGGGGCGACGACCAATTCAACCTGGAACTGCCGGAACAGGGGCTGAGCTTTCTTGCCGAGCGCCTGGGCCCGGGCTCTCCGCTGGCAGACAGTTCCCTCGAGCATGTGTGTCAGCAGGTCCCGGACAGCCGACTGCCCGCCGGGGATGATGTGGATGCCTTGATGGATACCCGCCCGGAAACACGGGTTCGCCATGCCCGCGGCCAGAGCCTGCCGGACTGGTTGGCCATGCGCAGCGGGGAATTCGGCACCTTTCCCGACGGCGTGGCCTTCCCGGAAAGCAACCAGGACGTCCAGGCCCTGTTGCAGTACGCCCATCGTCACCAGGTGGTGCTGATCCCCTATGGCGGCGGCACCAGCGTGGCCGGCCACATCAATCCGGTGGCCAGCGAACGCCCGGTACTGACGGTGGATATGAGTGCCATGAACCGGCTGATCGATCTTGACGAGGAGAGCCGGATTGCCACCTTCGGCGCGGGCACCCCCGGCCCCCTGGTGGAGGCACAACTCCGGGCCCGTGGCTACACGCTCGGCCATTTCCCGCAATCCTTTGAGCTGTCGACCCTGGGGGGCTGGGTGGCGTCCCGCTCCAGCGGCCAGCAATCGCTCCGCTACGGGCGCATTGAGCAACTGTTCGCCGGTGGCCGGGTGGAAACCCTGAAAGGCACCCTGCAACTCCCCACCATACCCGCATCCAGCGCCGGCCCGGATATCCGGGAAATGATCCTGGGCTCGGAAGGCCGCCTCGGCGTGATTACCGAAGTGCGGGTGCGGGTCAGTGCACTGGCGGAGCGGGAAAGCTTCCATGTGGTTTTCTTCCCGGACTGGAACGCGGCCAGGAATGCCTGCCGCACGCTGGTGCAGAACCGGGTGCAGCTGTCCATGCTGCGGCTGAGCAACGCGGTGGAAACCGAAACCCAACTGGCGCTGGCCGGCCACCCACGGCTTATCGGGCTGCTGGAGCAGGTGTTGTCCGTTCGGGGCGCCCGGGATGGCAAATGCATGATGACCTTCGGGGTGACCGGCAGCCGCACGCAATGCGCCAGCGCCCTGAAACAGGCGAAGCAAATCTGTGGCCGGCTTGGCGGCGTCTACACCGGTACCCGGCTGGGCAAGAAATGGGCGGAAAAGCGCTTCACCATGCCCTATCTGCGGGAAGCCCTCTGGCAACTGGGCTATGCCGTGGACACCCTGGAAACCGCGACAGACTGGGACAATGTGGACAACCTGCTGCAGCGCATCGAGGGCAACCTGCGCACCGGGCTCAGCCAGCGGGAAAACAGCCGGAACGAGCGGGCCCATGTGTTTACCCATCTGTCCCACGTGTATGGCCAGGGGTGCAGCATCTACACCACCTATGTCTTCCGGGTCGCCGACGATTACCCGGAAACCCTGGCTCGCTGGCGACACCTGAAAACCACCACCTCCGAGTTGATCGTCAACAATCGTGGCACCATCAGCCATCAGCACGGTGTCGGCAAGGACCACGCACCCTGGCTGCCCACGGAAAAGGGCGACCTTGGCATCCTGGCCATCCGCGCCCTGTGCGACACCTTTGATCCGGACACCCTGCTCAACCCGGGTACGCTTCTGGACTCAGGCACTCTGCCCAACCCGGGCAATTCGCTGGACGCGGAGCCGTCATGAATCGCGCCTGGGCCCTGGAGGAACTGCGCGCCGGCAACCGGGAGTTTGACGTGGTGGTTATCGGCGGTGGCATCACCGGCGCCGGCGTCGCCCGGGAAGCCGCCGGAAGCGGCCTGCGGACTCTATTGGTGGAGCAGCGGGATTTTGCCTGGGGAACCTCGAGCCGCTCCTCGAAAATGGTCCACGGGGGCCTGCGTTACCTGGGCAGCGGCCACCTGCGCCTGGCCCGGGACGCCGTAACCGAACGCCAGCGGCTGATGGCCGAAGCGCCCGGCCTGATCGACCCCCTGCGATTTATCATGCCGCATTTCCGCCACCAGTTTCCCGGCCCGGGGCTGTTTGGTGCCCTGCTCCGGCTCTACGACGGCCTCGCCGGCACGCGATCCCGCCAAACGCTGACACCCGGTGACCTGCTGAGCTGGGTCCCCGGGCTGACCACCCGGGACCTGCTCGGCGCCAGCGGCTTCACCGACGCGGTCACCGACGACGCCCGCCTGGTGCTGCGGGTGCTTGCGGAAGCCAGGCACGATGGCGCCTGCTGCCTGAATTACGTCAAAGCCGTGGAGGTGCTCCGACACGAGGGCCAGGTTCAGGGCGTACGCCTGCAGCCAGCGGAGTCGACCGACGCCTTCACCGTCAATACCTCCCTGGTCATCAACGCCACCGGCGCCTGGGCCGATCGGCTCAGTCAGCCGTCGCCCATGACCCTCCGGCCCCTGCGCGGCAGCCATCTGGTTATCCCCTGGTCGACACTGCCAGTCACCTGCTCGGTGTCCCTGTTTCATCCGGCGGATCAGCGCCCGGTCTTCGCCTTCCCGTGGGCGGGCACTACGGTACTCGGCACCACCGATCTGGACCATGCGCCGGATTTGGACCGGGAACCGGCAATCACCCGCGAAGAGGTTACCTATCTGCTGGCCATTGCTGGCCGGTTATTCCCGGGCACTCACCTGGACGAAAGCCACATTCTGTCAACCTGGGCCGGGGTTCGACCCGTGGTGAGTGACGGTTCAGGCAAGGCGCCATCGAAGGAAAACCGAGAGCACGACATCCGTGTGGACCACGGCCTGATCAGCGTCGCCGGCGGCAAACTCACCACCTTCCGGCGGATTGCCCGGGAAGCCCTGGCTCTTGGCCTTGGGCCGAAAAATGGAGTGCGTCTTCGGGCCGCTCATCATCCGGTGTTCCGGCCCCTGCCCGTGCTGCCCAGGCCAGCCACCATCAGCCACTTGAACTGGCACCGGCTGCTTGGTTTTTACGGCCCTGACCTGCCCTCGGTGCTGGATGCCGGCCCGACCGAGCCGGTGCTGGATGCTGCTGGAAGCAACCTGCTCTGGGCGGAACTGTGCTGGGCCTGCACCCATGAAGATGTTCGGCACCTGGACGACCTGCTGCTCCGGCGCACCCGGCTCGGGCTGACCGTGCCGGACGGCGCAAGCGGGCTGTTGCCGGAACTGAAACGACGGTGCCAGCCGGTTCTGGGCTGGAGTGACGACCGCTGGCAGGAAGAAGCCGGGCGATACCGTGCCATCTGGCAGAACGCGTACTCGGTTCCAGCCACTGTTCCAGCCACTGGGCCGTCCACTACAGGAGCAGCCCGTGATGACTGAGCCGCTGATCCTGGCCATTGACAACGGCACCCAGAGTATCCGGGCCCTGCTCTTCGATACCCGTGGCAACCTGGTGGGCAAAGGGAAACAGGAGATTGAACCCTACTTCTCGGACCAACCGGGCTGGGCCGAACAGCACCCGGAGTATTTCTGGGATAACCTCGGCAAGGCCTGCGATATACTCTGGCAGAACACCACGGCCCGACCGGAGCAGATCGCCGGCGTTACCCTGACCACCCAACGGGGCACGGTGATCAACCTGGATGAGCACGGCGAGCCCCTGCGCCCCGCCATCATCTGGCTGGATCAGCGCCACGCCCGGGTTGACGGCCGCCTGAAAGGCCCCTGGGGCTGGCTGTTCCGGCTGGCGCGGCTGGAAGACACCGTCGACCGATTCCGGGAAAAAGCCCAGGCCAACTGGATCGCCCAGAATCAGCCCGACATCTGGGAAAAAACCCGCCATTTCCTGCTGCTGTCCGGGTACCTTAACTATCGACTCACTGGCCAGTTCCGGGACTCCACCGGCAGCCAGGTGGGCTACCTTCCTTTCGATTACAAACGCCATCAGTGGGCCGGGGCCAGGGATTTCAAATGGCAGGCCATCCCGGTAAAGCGCCACATGCTGCCTGAGCTGGTCAGCCCCGGCTCTGTTATTGGCCACCTCACTCAGGACGCCGCCGTGCATCTGGGCCTGCCCGCCGGGCTCCCGGTGATTGCCGCCGCCTCAGACAAAGCCTGCGAGATACTGGGTTCAGGCGGCCTGACGCCAGACATCGGCTGCATGAGCTACGGCACCACCGCGACCATCAACACCACCAGCCACCGCTACATCGAGCCGGTGCGGCTGATGCCGCCCTATCCGGCGGCCCTGCCCGGGTTCTTTTCCACGGAAGTCATGATTTACCGGGGGTTCTGGATGGTGAGCTGGTTCAAACGGGAATTCGGCCTGCGCGAGCAGGCACTGGCGGAACGACAGGGTGTCGAACCGGAAGCCCTGTTCGACGAACTGGTACGGGCCGTACCCCCGGGCTCCATGGGCCTGATGCTGCAACCCTACTGGTCGCCAGGCGTCCGCCAGCCAGGCCCGGAAGCCAAGGGCGCCATCATCGGGTTTGGCGACGTTCACACCCGGGCCCACATCTACCGGGCCATTCTTGAGGGCCTCGCCTACGCCCTGCGTGAGGGCAAGGAGAAAATCGAAAAACGCAGCGGCGTCGTCATCCGCCGGTTGCGCGTGGCCGGCGGCGGCTCCCAGAGCGACGCTGCCATGCAACTGACGGCGGATGTCTTTGGCCTGCCCGCCGAGCGACCACACACCTATGAAACCTCCGGGCTGGGCGCCGCCATCGATGCCGCCGTCGGCCTGGGCCTGCACCCGGATTTCGAGACGGCCGTGGCCGCCATGACCCGCGTGGGTGACGTCTTCCACCCCCAGCCAGACACCCAGGCTCTTTATCAACGGCTGTACTCGGAGGTCTACATCCGGATGTACCCGCGTCTGCAGCCCCTGTATCGTAAAATCCGCGACATTACCGGCTATCCCCGGTAAACGGCGCAGATTGCCCGGCAAGCGTCAGGCCAGCCCGACGTGCCGGTTCGGTAATTCACCTTGCAGCTCGTTATCGAACTGCTATTCTGAAACCAAATCGAACCACAAAGCATACCAATGGATCATCCATCATGGCGATCAGGGCATACCCGGGTTCCGCTGCCCGGGAAACCATCACCGATAACCACCGGCAGGCGCTGCAGGCACTCGCGGCAGCCAGCGGTACCACCATCGCGTACTGGTACGAGGAAAACGAAGCCGGGCTCCGGCAACGCCGCCCCGACCTGGCCAGACTGCTCAGCGAAAAAGGACTGGCCATAGCCACCGACGATGGCCCATACCGGCCCAGGCCTGCCTTGCAACAACTGCTGCGGGAATCAGACCGTGGCGATGTGATACTACTAACCAGCATCGCACAACTCGCCGGGCTCAATCACACCGACCAGCAAACCCTGCAATCCCGGGTTGACGGAAAGGCCCTGCGCATCGTGGCCCTGGACCTACCCGCCTCCCATGCCATGCTGGGCAAAACCCGCAACGTGACAGCCACCGGCACAGACACCCTGAACCGCCTCATTCTGGAGATGCTCACCTCCCTCACCCGCCCTGCCCAGAACAGCCAACGCAACCGACAAAAACAGGGCATCGCCTGGGCAAAGGCCCGGGGGAAATACACCGGGCGGCCCGTCGATCAGAACAAACACAGGGTAATCCAGGCCATGCTGGCCAAAGGCCACACCTGGTCGGAAGTGGTGGAAGCCACGGGGGCTTCCCGGTCAACGATTGCCAGGGTCGTCAAGGCCGCAAAACGCAGCCCGGACCCTGCCGCACACGAGCGCCGCTAAGGCGCCTTTTCCACGGCGTCCGCCAGCATCTCAGCGGTAATGGCCGAGAGCGTCCAGCCCAGGTGACCGTGGCCGGTGTTATAGAACACCGTAGGCAAACGGCCCGGCCCGACCCGAGGCATCATGTTCGGGAGCATGGGGCGCAACCCAGCCCAGGGCACCACACGCCGGGTACACACCCCCGGGAAACATTGCTCAACCCAGCGGGTGAGCGGTCGGATCCGGTCGTCCTTGATGTCGCGGTTGTAGCCGCTGAATTCGGCGGTGCCGGCGACCCGGAAGCGGCCATCGCCAAGGCGGCTGGTAACAATCTTGGTGGCGTCGTCCAGCAGACTGACCGTCGGTGCTGCTTTCCGGGAGGCCTCATCATCAAGCTCAACGGTGATGGAATAGCCCTTCACCGGATAGATATTGACCCGGTCGCCCAGCTTCGCAGCCAGTGCCCGGCTGCCAACCCCCGCACAGATCACGACCCCGTCAAAGGTATCCCGGGACTGCTCTTCGCCATCGTACGCCGTGACCCAGGCACTTTTTTCGTCCGCGCTCAGTTCGGTCACCGTCTCGCCATAACAGGTTTTCACGCCGAGGCGCTGAATGGCGTCCGCCAGGCCGTTCGTGAACTTGTGGATATCACCGGTGGAATCGCTCTCTGTGAAAAAACCACCGTAATAGGAGCCCGCCAATGTGGGCTCGATGGCCCTCATCTCGTCCGGCGTCACGGCCCGGCGCTCAAGGCCACCAGCGGCCAGCAATTTTGACACTCGGGCGGCGTGATCAAAGCCGTCCTTGTCGCGATAGATATGCAGAATGCCCTGCTTCTTCAGATCAAAATCAATGCCTTCTTCCTGCGCCCAGGCAAACAGGTACTCCCGAGCGGCGATGGCCAGGCGGGCGGTTTCCGTGGTGTTTTTCTCGTACTGGGGAATGGCCGCCATAAACTCGGCGAACCAGCTCAACTTGTGCCAGGAGGGCTTGGGGTTGACCAGCAACGGCGCATCCCGGCGGGACATCCACTTGATGCCCTTCATCACCGTTTGCCAGTTGTTCCAGACTTCGGCATTGGAGGCCGACAGCTGGCCACCGTTGGCGAAGGAGGTTTCCATCGCCGCGTAACGGTGTTTCTCGTAAACAGTAACATCCAGCCCGCGCTTGGCGAGGGTGTAAGCCGTGGTAATACCCGTGATACCACCGCCAATAACAGCGATTCGCTTCATAACAGTCTCCGAGAGGCGTCCAGGGCTTCCTTCCTGCAAAGAACAGCAGAAAGCACCCCTTCCGTCACGGGACCTGAGAGATTCACGGCCCGTTTCAGCGAAACCGGCCGCTTGCTCCTTCGGTGTGCCGACTGACGCGGATGTCGGCAGCTCTTCGGAAAGTATTCATGGCAGCGGTCCTTTTGCCTGAGAGTTTCCGGGGCAGTTGCTCCTTCGGCGCTGATCACATTGGCCTGTGATTCAGTCTCTCCCGCTGACATGTCTGATCGGCAATGGATGCCTTTCAACAGGGGTAAACATAGCAAATAACCGGGAGGCGTGGAACATGACTTCAGAATTCGCAGACAACTCCAGCGCCAGATGCAACAGCATGAGAGCTCCGAATGACCCTGGTCCCTAGCCCTGCTCATACTCCCGAACCAGTTCCTGCAGAAAATACAAACCAGCGGAACTCAGAAAGCAACGGCCAGCACCGGCGCGAAACAGCAGATTGCGTTTATCCAGGTAATCCAGGGCTTCCGGTACCCCTTTTTCAAAGCGTGCCGCCCTGAGAATCTCCTGATACTCCTCATCGCCTGCCAACGCCGCAAGATCCTGCTCATTCAATCCGGCATCGGGCCGGCCAAGGTAGTCAAGGTCCCGCCCGCTGCGCGCGAAATAACGCCCGATCAGCAGCAGGATCACCTGCACCCGGAAGGCGTTCTCATCGTGCTCTTCGCTCTCGTCGTCACTGCTTTCCTTGAGAAAGAAAAACGCGCCGGTTTCGTTGAACACCAGCTCGCTGCCCAGGTGTTCATAGAAGGTCCGGAAGTGAGACAGATGGTTATAGAGCAAATTGTAGAGCGGGTTGGCCCGCAACTCGGAACGGTTGCCGTCCCACACATCCCGCACAACCACCCTACCGGCCTGAAATTCCCGATAGATCGCGGCGCTGTGGGCCGGCAGGATCTGCTCGAAGCTACTGGAACTTTTTGAGTCGTCAGTGGTTTCCGTGGCATCAGATAATTCAGGCATGGTACTGCTCTTCTTGATTAGCCGAGTCGTTGATTTCCAGGCGTCGCCTGCGGTAAACAAACTGCTCACTGTCGGAGGACTGATCCAGAATTCGGAAGCGGTTGGTGGTCACCACCTGCAACCCCTCCGGTGGCGCGTTGACCAGCCGGTTCAGGGCTGCCAATAAGTCCGGAAAACGGTAGCCCGGGATAAAGCCATCCAGGCGACCGTGCAGCTCCCGCACCAGGTCCGTGGTCGGCCGCAGCTCCAGGGTTTCCAGCCATTGATACAGCTGGTTGATGCGCTGAACGTCAATACGGGTGTGGCGCCCACTTCCGTCCACCGCCTGCAGAACCGGCACCTCCGCTTTGCGGCGAAGATCGTTCAGGCGCAGGTCCAGTTCGCTGAACAACAACTGGTAGTAGCTGGACGATTCCCCGAAAGCGTAGTGCTTGGGACGCTGCTGGGCCCGCAGGCCGATCAGGAAACCGGTGCTGCGGGCAAAGTCCCCGCCTTCCAGCCACTTTCGTTTCAGGCTGAGGGTCTCGGTTTCGCCCTTGAGTGCCTGCAGTTTGCCGTAGAAATGCTCCATGGCGTTGTACTGGACCATGCCCTGGCGCGTCTTGCGCAGGAAGTGCTCCACCTCCTGGGCCACCGCCTGAATCGGTTTATAAAGAGCGTTGAGGCTAATGGAAGAGCGGAACAGCTGGTCCGCCAGGCTTTGGTCGTCGTGGTTTTCCAGCAGCCGGACGATGGCTTCCAGGGTCTCGAACAGGTTGCTGCCATCGGGCAGCCTGGTGTCCGGGTTCAGAAACACCAGGGTCGGTTTGATGTGGCGCTCGTACAGGGTGACGATCTGCTCGAACAGGTTCTGGCGGAACTCCAGGTATTTCTCCGGCGCCCGGCTGGCGTCGCCGGACAGATCCGCAAGCTGCGCACTGATGGTCTGCATGCGCAACACGTTCTGGCGCAGCAAGCCGATGAGCTGGCTGACCCGCTCGTTCAGGTCGTCCCGCAGTTCGGTGTAGTCCGGGTCCGCATCGCTGAAGCTGCTGGTTTCCAGGCGATTACGCACATCGCGCAAGGTCACCAGATGGCCTCTCAGCTTGGCATCGGTCAGCTCCTGGTAGAGCGACGCGTTGCAGGCCCGCATCAGGTTGATCAGGGCATCCTGGAACACCAGCCGCCGCTCACCCTCGGCCTTGATGATGTCGATTACCAGCCCGCTGCGGAACAGATTGTCGGTATTCAACGCCAGCCGCACCCGGTCCCGGTCGGCCTTGCCGAGGGTGCGGGTGTAGTCCATCACCTCGGCCACCAAATCACTTTCGCGAATGTAGCGGGCCTCGTTCCGGTCCATCCGCTCGATCATCCGGAACAAAATTTTTGGGTGCTCGAACAGCAGCCGGGTGGTGTCCAGGGTGCTGAAGCGTTTACTCATCCGCCGACTCCAGCAGACTGTTCTGGGTCTGATCGGCCCAGTGGCTCAGCGATTCGCCGTTGGTGAAACCCTCGGCGCCACCCCAGAACACCAGGGTGCGCTGCGGGCTGTAGGGTCGTGCCGTGCGCATCTGCCCGACTTCCAGATGCCTCCCGATCAGGTAAATCACTTCCGCGCTGGCACTGTGAGTGGCCGCAGAGAACAGGTTGAAACCCTGCTGGCGCAAGCGCTCCAGCAGCGAGGGCATCTGACTGATGTCCACGCTGGCCAGCTCGTCCAGCACCATGGGGAACGACAGCTGCACGCCGGGGTATAGCACCCGTTTCAGCAGCCGGTACACCAGTTCCAGATTGATCAGCGCCGTGGTGGAGGTGGACTGGCCCTTCTTGTCCAGGTTCGCGGCGTTTTCCTTGCGGGTGCGGTAGGAAATACCGGTGATCACCCTGTCCATGGTCAGGCGCTTGCTGCCGCCCTGCTCCCCGAAAAAGTCCGCCACAAACACCCGCAACCGGTCGTAAAAAGCATCGGATTGCAGCTGGTTGCCATACGGGTCGATGTTATTGGCTTCTTCCACCAGATTGCGGAATTTCGGATCGGTGTGGATATCCACCCGGATTTCCACCAGATCATTGATGCGCACCCCGTCCAATTCGCGGTTCAACTGCGCTTCAAAGCGGGCAATGTGCTCGTGATTGGATTTCAAAGCCTGCCGGTAGCTGGCCACGGTTTCGTTGTGGATACCCACCTGCTGCTCCAGCACGTTCCATCGCTCCGCCATACCGGCAAACAGGTCCGACAGGCTTTTGAACGTTTCCCGGATGACCGAAGCCGCCGGGCCGTCTTTCTGTAACTCACCTTCGGCATCGTCATGGATACCCAGATAGACGAACTGACGCAGGTGGTCGAGGATACTACGACGGCGCTCTTCCAGGTCGTCCAACTGGGTTTGCAGATCGTCGAACGCGGCGACGGACACCTGTTCAATGTCCAACGGCTGCTCCGCTTCCGCCGTTTTCAGATGCGGGAAGCGGTGCTCCACGGTTCCTACGCTGCGGCTCAGGCCTGCTAGCTCCCGCTCCCGCTCTTCAATACGGTCTTTCTCGGCTTTGGCTTTAGCGGCCTTCTGCTGCACCGCATCCTGCTTTTCATGCTCCAGCCGGGCCTGCTCTTCCAGCTTGGCGAGCTGTTCTTCTGCCGCCTGCTTTTCCTCGGTGGCATCCCGCAGGGTGGTCGCGGCCGCCGGGTAACGCTGGAGCGTTTCCAGGTCTTTCTCGATGGCGCGGATTTCTTTTTCCGTACGCTCGATCAGCCGGGGTCGGTCGTGTTCCTGATTGGCGGTGTCCGCCAATTCCGAGCGTTCCTTCTCCAGCCCATGAAGCTCGCCTTCCAGATGCCGGCGCTGTTCGGCGAAGTTGGTCTGCCGGGCCGGCTGGGCCGGGTATTCGGCGTCGAACCAGTCAAAGCCTTTGTTATTGGACACAAACAGCCGGGCAAAGGCTTCGATGGTGGCCTTACTGTCGGCATCCAGATCCTGCCCCGGGCTGGCCATCACCAAACGGGCGTCCACGGCCCGCAGCGGCGCAGCGGTGGCCTCGTCCAGTTGGTTCTGCAACTGCCATTGTTGCCTACTTTCTTTTTCCTTCAGAGAGTCGAGCTTTCGCTCCAGATCCTGCTTGTTGCGCTGGATCTGCTCCAGCCGGATCTCCGCCTGGGCGGCACTTTTCAGTGCGGCCAGGTGCCCTTTCTTGCCCTCGAGTTCCTCTTTCTGGATCTCCTCGATTTCCTGAAGGGTATTGTCACCGTACTGGGACACCAGCAGTTCGCCGTCTTTCTGGTTCTGCTCGGCCTGCTTGATGCGACGGTCGGCAGAACGGATCTCGCCTTTCAGGCCGCTGGCATCCTGCTCCAGTTTTTTCAGGGCCTGGAGCACGTGGCGCAGGGTATCGTTCTGTTCATTGAACGCCTCAACGGCGGCTTTGCGCCTGGCGCCAATGTCCTGCAAGGCATTGGTCACACCATCCCGAAACGCGGCAAAGTCTTGCTGGCTGCGAAGCAGGGTCTGGTACGCCTGGTAATCCCTTTGCAGCTTTTCAAACCGGGCGCGTTCTTTTTCGATCTGGTTCAGCTGGGTCTGTTGCTGCTTTAGCTGTTCATGCCGATTCAGGAAATCGTCAATGTTGAAATCAAAGGCATCGTCCGCAAACTTCTTGTCCGCCTCGATGATGCTGGCCACCGCATTGGCCATGGCCTGATCGTCCGCCTTCATTTCAAACAACAGCAGAATCAGCGTGCGCAGCGACTGAACCCGGCGCTCGTCCGACTCACCCAGGGGCAGCACGGAATAACGCACGGCATCCGCGTTCATCAGCTCGCTGCTGTACAGCATCTGTTTGAGCTTGGCCGGATCATTCACCAGCCGGGTTTCTTTGGAGAGTTTTTTCAAGGCCTCCGACAACCGGCTGAACGACAGCTCCGGCACCGCCTGGCCAATGCCGTCTTCATCATCACCGTTCCAGAACAGCGGCCGCAGCTGGTCATAACCAACGGGCACAAAGGCGCGGCCGTAGCTGAGCTGGCTGGCGCTGTCCCGGTACAGAATCTGGCAATGCGCCCCGGCCGGGTTCTCGGCCTCCATGATCAGGAAACTGAACTGGCTGGGAAAGTAATGCTGGTAGCTTTCCTCGTTGGTGTAAAAGCTGCCGGCGCTGGCATTGCGGAAAGCGAACTTCTTTCGGCTGTTCTTGAAGTTGTTCTCTGGCAACAGGAACAGGCGCAGCGAATTCAACAGGCTGGATTTGCCCAGGTTCCCCGGGCCGAGAATCAGGCCGTGGTTATCCACCGGAATTTCCACGTAACAAAAGCCGGCGGAATCCACCAGCACCAGGCGGCGAATACCAAAGTTGAAATTGCCTGGGCTCCCCTGGGAGTCACTCATCCAGAATCATCTCCTGTTCCATGAATTTGCCGGTCGATCGAAACGCCTCGGCCAGGGCCACAAAACCAAGCCCCTCCGCCAGCGATACCGCCCTTGTAAACCGCTCGGTGCTGTCCGGTATCTTGCAGAACCGGCCCAGCCACGGTTGCCAGTCGCGCGGCTGAACAAAGGTGGCTTTATCACCGAGCGAGGCTGCTATCGTCGAGAACATTTGCAGACCACCCGCATCATAATCGAATGCGCAGAATACGTCTTCGTAGCCGGTCAACCAGTCGAGAACCGCTCCCCGGGTAACCCGGTTGCCACCGCCCAATACCACATCGCAATTCGTCAGCCCCAGGCGTTTGCCCAGGGCCTCGCTGGCGAAATCCAGCATCTGTGCATATTGGTAGAAATTCCGCTCGTTCTCCACCACCAACACCGACCGGGCCTGGTGAAAGCCCATATCAACGGATTCCGTCCCGATAACGGCTACATCCGGCCGGCTGGATGCCAGCCCCTGATGGTACACCAGGAGAAAACTGACCTCGGTGCCGTGGCGGTGGGAGTTACCCTTTTTCGCGGCGTCTACCCGGCTTACCGGAACCTGCGCTATATTCTGCAGCTCCGCAAAAGCGCTTTCATCCAGGATCGTGACCACCCAACGGTTGGTTTGCACCTTTTCCGTCGCGAAGAACTCCCGATGGCGACGCCGAAACGGCTCCGGAAGTTTCTTCAGGAAAGCTTCGTAGTTAATGGGCTGGCCTTGGAGGATTTTCCGGAGGTAGTCGTTCAAGGGTGCACCATGGCTTCTCTGGGATTGGTTTTTCGATAGTGTGCCATCACCACATCCAGACTGTAATGCTTCCACTTACATTTGACCTCTCGACCGCCCTCCCACTGAACTTGTAAGAAATCTTTACAAGTTGCCCCCCCACCAACTCACTCTCTGACCAGACCCAAATCAGTCGGGCCTTTGAAAGTGGAAAGGAAAAATAAGCGCTAAACTCTGGTAAGCTCTTTTTTATAGCCGTAAAGCAGAACCGTAGACATGCAAACAAAAACACCAGAGCGCACTGAAATTGCAGAGCTTCGCGACCAGTTGGGGCGATTTCCTGATATCCGCTTCGCCGTTCTGTTCGGCTCCATGGCGCACGCTGCCGAACGCCCGGACAGCGACATCGACGTGGCCGTGCAGGCCGATAAGCGGCTAACCGCTGATGAACGCATTTCCATAACCGAGGCGCTTGCACTGGCCTTCAACCGGCCCGTCGACCTGATCGACCTGCGCACTGCCGGCCAACCGCTCCTGGACCAGATTGTCTCCAACGGCATTCAAGTGCTGGGCCCCAGACGTTACTGGGGTGAACTGATATTTCGTAACATCATGGAAAACGAAGATTTTGTACCCTACCAGAAACGCATACTTGAAGGGCGACGCCGGGCATGGATGAACAACTCGTAGCACAGAAACTGGAATCTCTCAGGCGCTGTATCCAGCGAGTGGAGTCCAGGTTACCAAAGAATCTTTCAGCGCTTCTGGAAGATGTGGATGCGCAGGATATCATCTCACTGAACCTGACACGGGCCGTGCAGATGTGCGTCGATATCGCCTCTCATTGGCTCGCCGAACATGCCGAGGCAACTTCACCGAAAACCATGGGGCAAACGTTCGAAGCATTGGCAACATCCGGCATCATCGATCATGGTCTCGCGGAGCGTATGAGAAAATCCGTCGGCTTCCGGAACGTGATGGTCCATAACTATGATGAGGTGAATTGGGAAATCGTTTTCTCCATCTGCAAGTTCCATTTGAACGACTTCAAGGAATTTGCGCGGGTTTTTTCTGATATGTTTGAGTGATTTGGGTCGGCAAGACTTACTTGCCCTCCCCAGTTAACATGTTCATGGTCGCCCGCCATCACCGGTGACAAAGCCGGAGCGAAGCGGAGGGTTTGGCATCCGGTGCATGGCATTGATGTGGTGGCGAACTCCGCTCCCTCTTACCAGCCTTCAAACTCGATGCCGTGTTCTTCCAAGAATTCCCCATGATCGCGATTGTAGCGCTCTGTTATCTCACGGTAGTGCTCTGGATGGGTTTCTATTTTTTTCCCTTGATACCGCCCAACTTCAATAGCATTCTCGCCCCGGTTCATAATCCACACCACAACGGTTCCGCCTGGTGCCAAACCCAGAACCAAAACATCACGCGGGCGTCTTTTGATCTTTCCATAGGCTTCAAAAGGAGCAATCTCTTTCATTCTTTCCTCAATCTCACCTGGATTTTCCAGTCGGATAAGAGCTTCATAGGATTGTTGCTCTGCGAAGGAGAACCAGCGAATTAAAAATACCTCTGGCATGGTTTGCCAGTCCGCCATCGCCCCAAACGGCTTGTTCCAGCAACAGGACACGATACCAATAGGTGCCCGCCACCCAATGTCTTCGGAAAGGGATTCAACGAAAAATTTATCCACCCAGACATCGTAGTGTTTCGGTGCCACCACACCGATACTTCGGTGGGTCCCATTGGGGCCATATTTTTGCCCCTCCGATTCCGTTGAATCCGAACACCCGACCAGTACCAGAATACAGAGACTGATCATCCAACGCTTAATACTCATAGTAGTCTCCATTATTCACTGACTTTTGTTGGGGTAAACAGCCCGACGACCACCCTTTGCGGGCCTGAAAGGGTATAACGGCCCAATTTCCAGATAATTGTCAGAATGATGGATGTACCGTTGCTTGAGCATGGCTTTGAATTCAGGTGACAATATCAGGTCTTGGCCATGCAAGACGTGAGCAGCAAGATTTCGGGCAACAGTCGTTAGTTCGTCGGGTAGCACAAACTGAGGGTTGTCTGTAGGGATTGGTTCAAATGGCACGCCTACATCAGCCGCAAGCTTGTGTATCAGGTACAGGGGAATTCTGGAGTATTCGCCCCGAACCTCCCGGTCAAGCCACAGGTGCAAAGCCACGTTGTTCCCACTCAGGCTCGGTTGAGTAGGCAGCATTGGCAGACGCTTTTGTTCGATCTCCAGGCTTGCCAGCGGATTGAGGGGGCCAATCCAACCTTCAGACTTGATCAGGGCTCGCTCCTGCAACATGCGTGAAAACTCAAAGCTGGCCTCGGGATTCCGTCGGTCTTTACCCGTAATCACTTTCGGAGGACAAACTTCAATTCGCTCATGAAACCGGTCTGGATACCCTCCGCCAATGTCCGAGTGAGCGCCAGGCAAAACCCATTCGCTAAAATTCCCGGGCAAATTGCCCGATTCACTTCGCAGGCTGTTCAACGAGAAATTGTGCCGACGCTCATCCCGGGCAACAAACTGAACGGCCCGCTGAACATGCTCCGGTTTTACGTTGACGTTAATCCGCCCGGTTTCAGCATCGTGAGCGGAAAAATCCAGATTTCCCACATCGGCAACACCGGCAACGGTATCGAACAGCCCCAGAAACCGAACCGTCACTTTTTTAGGCCATGGGATGCCTTCCCGCTCGAACGCTCTGACCAACGCCCCTTTGTATTCTCCGTGCAAAGAGCCCGTGGTGTCATAAACCTCTCGGCTGACAAAATGCCGTGCTGTTGCCGCGCCCCTGCTAAAACCAAATACATCCAGAACCAGCTCATTTATTGGCTCGTAAACAGACCGGGTAAGTTGCAATACAAGGTCAGCGGCCCCTTCCTCAATTTTTCTGAGGATGCCTTGCTCCCCAAGTCCCAATCCCATACTCAGGCCATCATCCGGCTCACCGAACTTGGTCCCCACTCCTGAAATATAAACGGAGAGCCGGTGAGTGGGAGAACCGTCTTGCTCCACGGTGTCCTTGAAGTACAGCGTTTCCAGCTTCGACACATTGGTTTCAGCATCGAGATAACTGCCTTCCATAACTTGCGATAGTTCTCTGCTGCATTCATCTTCCGATATGGCTCCGGCGGCATTGGCTGTCAGGCATTTATCAAGCTCCTGCTGGTAAGCGCGGGTGTTGCCGCGATTATTACCAGTACCGTCAAAAAAGAGTCCGGCTTCGACCCGCACTTTAGGGCGGTCTTCTTCAGCAGGTGAATCGTCCTCTGACTTCCTGGGTAGACCCTCATCGATTAGCGCACCTTTCTGGGCGGCACGGCGCACAAATTCGTGTGGGTCTTTGTCCAGCAACTCTTTGGCGCCTGGAGTAAGCTGGCCTTTGTCATCCAGCGCACCGGCCATGGCAAAATCCACAACCGGCGCAGTATTAGTGGCAACACCCAAGATCACTCGTGGATTGCCACTGACTATGGAACCGCCGTGACTGGTGGGGCTGCCCAGGTAGGCGACGGGCATACCATCGGCCAGCGCCAACGGATAGCCTTGGGTAATAACAGCACCGCAGCCGGTGACATCACCTACCCGGGCAATGGGCTTACCTTCAACAAGAATGCTGGAGCCGTTTGGCATGATGGGGGAAGAGCCGTGCCCTTTGATCGGGCAAACGTGCGTATCGCCTACGCAGGCGGCAATGAGATTGCTCATGGTCAGAGTTCCTTTCTGTGGCAGGCAGCTTCCTGGCTACCCGTGATCAAACATCGTTCAAAGTCCCTGAGTTTAGCAAGGTTGGCACCACATAACAGGGGTTCATGTACCGGGAGCTTGCCATACATTGCCCTTTACTATTCTTGGAGCAAACACTATGCGAACCAGTGCCAAAGCCGCTTCCAGTTCCTGGGCGTTTTCTTCGAAGCGCTGGCGATTGATGGTCCAGCCCTGGGTCAGGTGCTCCCGTAGAATACGGGTGGCCCACTGGCGAAAGCGCGTAGCCTGGCTGGAGTTGACACGATAGCCCACGGATATAATCGCATCCAGGTTGAAATACTCAACCTGATAGGTTTTGCCGTCTGCGGCAGTTGTTGCATTTTTTGCAACAACTGCCTCCCGAGCCAGCTCCGAGTCGCGAAAAATATTCTTCAGGTGACGCGAGATTACCGATTTATCCCGGTCGAAAACATCGGCAAGCTGTTGCAGGCTCAGCCAGACAGTTTCCTGATCGGCATCCAGCCGAACCTCGACCGCCTGATCGGCACTTTCATAGATGACAATGGGGGTGCCGCTTTCTGCACTCATGCTATTTCTCCATCCTTGAAAACTCACTATCAGGCCCTGCTATACGACTAGTGGCCTCGACTATAAAACCGCCCGTCAATTCCTTTCCTGGAAATTTTGTTAAGCTCTACTTTAAAGCTCTATCGCAGATTCGCAATGATGCAAACAAAACGACTAGATAACGGCAGCGGCTTTCGCCTGAGGATGCAGGATTGGGTTCTGTTCTGATGAACCACAAACCGGTGATGACCACAAATACGTTCTCCCTGAACCTACAACGACCCTTCAATCTGCGCCTGACGGTGGAAAGCCACGGTTGGTGCCAGCTTGCGCCCTGGCACTGGGACGGTGAGCGTCTTGAGCGAACCGTAAGAATAGGCACCAACGCGGAATGGGCCCGCGTTCACCAGCCCTCTGAAGATCAGCTTCTTATCGAAACCTCGTCATCAAGCACCGACGCAGTTTCAGAACGCGTCGCCCGCTGGCTACAGCTGGACTGGGATCCCTCCGAGTTTCTTGCCCTTTGCGAAAGGAACGATCCGGACATTGCCCACTTCATCCGGTCCGGTGGCGGGCGATTCCTGCGCGGTGACACCTTCTTTGAGGATCTCATTAAAACGGTTTGCACCATCAACACGACCTGGAAACAGACCAAATCCATGGTCGCCTCTCTGGTTGCTCTGGGCGACGGCCTGTTCCCTGAGCCCGGAGAACTCCAGACGATCGGGCCCAGGCGATTGGCCGAAGAGTGCAAGCTGGGGTTCAGAGCCAGAACCGTCGACACGGTGACCGATCAATTACTGCAGGATCAAGCCATCCAAACCGATGGTTCAGCCCTTAGTGACATCATTGACTACGACTACCTGATTTCGCTGAAGGGCATCGGGCCCTATGCCGCAGCACACACCATGATGCTTATGAGAGATTTTGAGACGCTGCCGGTCGACTCCGAAGTCAGCGCCTATCTCCGGCAGCAAGGGTTCGACCCGAAGGAGGCTCAAAACGCATTTCAACACTGGGGCGAGTATCGGTTTCTCGGCTATAAGCTGAAACGCATTGTCGATGAAGAAAACTGGATTGGGGAATGATGCAATGACCAAACTCGCCCTGGTAACCGGCGCCAGCGCCGGCATTGGCCGTGAAGCCTGCGCCCTCTTCGCCCGGAAAGGCTATAGGGTGATCGCCCTCTCACGACAACCAAGTGGCGTTGAGTCCGCCGCTCTGGAGCTGGCGCTGGATCTTGAGTCCTTTGAGCAGATCGAAGGCCTTGCCGGCACGCTGGAGACGGAAATTGCGGCAGCCGAGCGGGTGATTCTGGTCAACAACTCCGGTTACGGG
The DNA here is from genome assembly GCF_946886895.1 of uncultured Marinobacter sp. Next base: position 77,400 of record NZ_CAMPJO010000016.1, read on the forward strand.
CAATTCGGCGCGCTTCGCGACCTGTCCGAATCCATGTGGCAAAAGCAATTCAGTACCCACGTATTCGGCCCCATCAAGCTTGCCGCCGTCTGCCTGAGGCTCTGCGAACAACACGGGGTACCCTTGCGAGTCATCGCGGTCAGTTCCGTTCTCTCCATCGTGCCCCAGCAAATGAAGGGCGCCTACTGTGCCGCCAAGTCCGCGATGAACACGGCCCATGAAAGCTTCTGGTTTGATGAACAAAGCAGCAAAATCCTGGAAAGTGTCTCGCTGGTGCTTCCCGGGCCCGTGACGACCCGTTTTAGAGAGCATGCCCTTGCCGCTTTGCGGCCCGTGATTAGCCGGGCGAGCGCGGTGCATCGGGAAAAGTACAAAGCAATGGAAGCAGCACTCGCGCCAGGCGCCAGAATCAAGCCGTTTACAGCCAGTGCGTCGGACGTTGCCAAAAAGATTTACCGGGCTGCAGAAACGGCACGTCCCAAGCCTCGATATCTGGTCACACCGCAGACTTACATTGCCGCCTTTATCACTCGGTTTATGCCCCATTCAATCCAACGGAAAATATTGGGCTAGGCTCAAGTGGTCTCGCCTAAGGTAAACAGGACAAGCCCATCTAATTTACAGGCCCAACCATTCAGCAAGCTGAAGATTCGTTTTCAATCTCAATCGCTGCTGGAGCATCCCTTCAAAAACGTCTTCCACGCACCGTTCTTGCCCCAGCAATGGCAGCGAGGCCTCGGCCTCTGAGAAGAACTGCTCCTCACGAGACGTGCCTACTATGGCTTGTTCCCACCAGTTCACTACTCGAGGGTGCGCCTCTTTGAGCAACAAGTCCCCGGGCAGCTTTTCGGACTTGGAAGCATTTGCCGTATGAGTTGCTGGCATCAGATTCCAGAGATCGTTGTTGTTCCAACGCGACCAGGGAAAACAGTGGTCGACGTCAAACCGCTTTGTTTTGAGACTCTGTGCTGTCCATACACACTCGACTTTGCCGGTCTGCAGCTGCTGTTGAACCAGTTGACGGACAGCCGACGTATCGCGCCGACCTTCAACCCACTGTAAACCACGATGATAGACATCCATGGAATAGCGAAGATCCCAGCTACCCATCAAATCAATCCATTCATTAACAATCGCAGGTTCAATCCAGCAGGCATAGCGACTGAACGTATCCCAGAGAAACGAAGGAACGCGGAAGGTACCAAACCTCGAAAGCGTTGCTTTGTCCAAACGCACCGATGCCTTCTTGATGGTCATCCTGGCCGAACCGCCCTCGAAGATCGGACGGTTACTGCCAGGCCAGGTCGTGAAATGTGCGGGGTTCTTGAGAATGGTCGAGCAAGCATCCCGGACAGCGCGCAGGACTACCGGAGCAACATCCGCCGACAGCGACATACCCACTCTGAAATCCTGAGGCGTGAAACTCTGCAGCTTGAAGAAATCCTCCGTGGCAAAGCCATAGCCACGACTACCTGGCGCTTGCCTCAGTTGATGCCGGAGAACCAGAGGGTGATAAAGCATAATCCAGAACAGCCCGACTGCACCAAGCGGAATATCCACCCAGTCATCGGTACGCTTAAGCGCCAGGCCGGGCGCACCGTCAGCAATCCGGACAAGGGTTCGCAGCAAACCAAGCTTGTAAGTCGAGGACTTATTATCATTAACGATGATGTGGCGGACTGTCGGCAGCGCTCCTGTGCCATCGTCCGCCAACCGAAAAGCCAGAGTCTCCCAGGAAACTTCGCTCCTCTGGAGCTCATCCTTCTTGCGCCCGACCGGCACCGGGAGCGGGATCAGTGCCCGGCGTTTGGCAAAACCCTCCAGCTCTTCCCTACTGACATCGTAAAAAAGTCGTTCGCCATCACCAGGCCCATGCCGAAGCGTAATCACCAGCATTCCATCGGGCGCCAAAAGCTCAGTCAAGATTCGAAAAGCACGTTCACGATCGGAGGGTGGAATATGCATCCAGACAGCGGAAACAAGAATCAGATCGAAGCGATAGCTCAGCTTCCGGATCTTACCTAGATCGGGCAATTGATCGTCTATCCAGTGAATGCTTTGATTGCGAGTAGCGCCCTGCCCCAACTGTCGTAAGCCCGCTGCAGGCTCTACCGCGACAACATCCCAGCCCTGCGCTGCAATCCCGACCGCTGCCTGCGCCGACATCCAGAGCAAGGCCTGATTTATCGCCAAGGAAGGAAAGCCAGTCTTGATGAACCTGCTCGAAGGTAAGCGACTGGTACTGGTCATAGAAAGCTTTAGCCTTCTGGCTGTATACGTCGGTCACGAGTATCTATTCCACCACGGGATAAAGGCATCAACTCAAAGCGCTCATGAATTGTGGAGTAGCTTATCAAGGAAAGCGCACTCGGATGAAACTCTGGCATGAATCCGCTCATGAAGATATTTACCACCGAACGAGGCGCTAAAACTCCAACGGTTTCCGGAAGATCTTCCTTTATTGCTGCTGAATAGCCTTCGAAATTCCATCTTCGAACCTCGCCATCGAATATGGCATACGTTTCGTTGCCAGCTTGAAACATACTTCCGTGAGGTAAACCCGCTAAGGAATGAGGCCAAGTGACTTTTTGACCACCGTCTATCCGCTCAGCATGAAGAACGCTATCCATTTGAGGAGCACGAATAACAGAATCTCCGTCCTGATTGTTGGCACGAATCCAAGCATCACGAAATTCGTTATACCGAGGGCGACAGCACTCTGAACCGCCCCGGGTTTTGAGGAGGCTCCAGCATCTGAGAGAATGGAGCCATG
>NZ_CAMPJO010000017.1 GCF_946886895.1 uncultured Marinobacter sp.
CGCGCACTCTACCCGGATGTATGATAGGTCTTGTTACGAGTACAAACCGTATTGAGGTTGCAGTCTACAGCACCCCGTATCCTGGAGGCATATCATTAACACCCGTCACCGCAAGGCCCTGAAACTGGTTGTTGAATTTATCAGCCCTTACCGCCAGGCCGTCGCCGGCGCCCTGGTCGCGCTGGTCTTCACTGCCGGCATAACGCTGGGGCTTGGCCAGGGCCTACGCATTCTGGTTGATCAGGGATTGGCCACCGAATCCCCGGAAAATCTGGCCAAAGCGATTGGTCTGTTCTTTATTCTTGTGCTCGGCCTCGCGTTCGGTTCGTTCGCGCGGTTCTACCTGGTGTCCTGGATCGGGGAGCGAGTGGTGGCGGATATTCGCAAGAAAGTATTCAACCACCTGATTGATCTTCATCCAGGCTTTTTTGAGCAAAACCGGGCGCTGGAAATCCAGTCCCGGTTTACCGCAGATACCACCGTTCTGCAGTCGGTCATTGGCTCCACCGTGTCCATAGCCCTGCGTAATACGTTAATGCTGGTCGGGGGCTTGCTTCTGCTGTTTATCACCAACGCCAAGCTGGCCAGTATTATCCTGCTGGGCTTTCCCCTGGTGATCGCGCCGATTCTGTTCTTCGGCCGGCGGGTGCGGCAGCTGTCGCGTCTGAGTCAGGACCGGGTCGCCGATGTGGGCAGTTACGTGGGCGAGAATCTGACTCAGATTAAGACGGTACAGGCCTTCAATCACCAGCCTTATGACCGGCAGTTTTTTTCGGAGGTCTCAGAGAAGGCCTTCGATATCGCGCGGCAACGTATCCGTCAGCGGGCCTGGCTGACCACACTGGCCATCTCACTGGTGATGGGGGCGGTGGGAATTGTGATATGGATTGGCGGGCTGGATGTGATCCATGGCCGTATCAGCCCTGGCGAACTGGCCGCTTTTGTGTTCTACAGCCTGCTGGTGGGGGTAGCCGCGGGCGCCCTCAGTGAGGTGATTGGAGAATTACAGAGAGCGGCGGGCTCGGCGGCACGTCTGTTTGAGCTGCTGCAAACCGAACCGGAATTTGTTCGGGAGAATGGCGGCAAAGCCCTGCCGGACTCCATCCGTGGCGAGATTCGCATGGAGAACCTGGGGTTCAGTTACCCCGGTCGCCCGGAACCGCCAGCCCTCTCTGACTTCACGCTCGAGGTGAAGGCCGGGGAGACCCTGGCGTTGGTGGGCCCGTCCGGCGCCGGCAAGTCCACCCTGTTCGATCTGCTGCTGCATTTTTACCAACTCGGTCAGGGCCGGATTCTGATTGACGGCATAAACACGGCGGATGTCCCTCTCGAATCATTGCGCCGTTGCTTTGCATTGGTTCCCCAGAATCCGGCCCTATTCCATGGCACGGTGGCGGACAACATTCGCTATGCCCGGCCGGATGCAAGCCAGGCCGTTGTGGAGCGGGCCGCCAGGATTGCCCATGCCCATGAGTTCATCCAGGGCCTGCCAAACGGTTATGAGACACCTCTGGGCGATGCCGGCCTCGGGTTGTCCGGTGGACAGAAACAGCGCCTGGCCATCGCCCGGGCCTTGCTGGCCGACGCACCGGTTCTGCTTCTGGACGAAGCCACCAGCGCCCTGGATGCCGAAAGTGAAAACCTCATCCAGCAGGCCATGCCAGCCCTCACGTCGGGGCGCACCACGCTGGTCATTGCCCATCGCCTGGCGACGGTTCGGGATGCTGATCGTATTGCGGTTCTGGATCAGGGCCGGCTTTTGGCGGTGGGTACCCATGATGAGCTCATGCGTGATAGTGGCCTTTACCAGCGGCTGGCGAAACTGCAGTTCCGGGACGCACCGGCCTGACGGCGACAAACGTCGGTTTGTGTCCTGTCACCGTACTACTTACACTGGTAGGTGTAACTTTCGAACCTGAACCCAGGGAGAATGGCAAAGTGAGCAATAAAGAATTGCAGGCACTCAAAGAACGCTACGTTGCGGCGGGCGCGGCAAGTCCCAATGAGCAGTTTGCCGACCACGCAACCAACGCGGAACTGTGGGATGCCGACGGCAAACGCATGATCGATTTTGCCGGCGGTATCGGTGTCCTTAACATCGGTCATCGCCACCCCAAGGTGGTGGAAGCAGTCAAGGCTCAGCTCGACAAGCTGATGCACACCTGCCAGACGGTGATGCCCTACGAGGGCTACGTCAAGCTGGCGCAGAAGCTCAGCGAAGTGGTTCCGGTCAGGGGCCACGCCAAGGTAATGCTGGCCAATTCCGGTGCGGAAGCACTGGAAAATGCCATGAAGATCGCCCGGGCCGCCACCGGCAAAACCAATGTCATCTGCTTTGACGGCGGTTACCATGGCCGGACGTTCTACACCATGGCGATGAATGGCAAGGCAGCACCCTACCAGACGGATTTCGGTCCTATGCCGGGAACCGTGTTCCGCGCACCCTATCCGGTGCCGTATCACGGCGTGAGTGAAGATGAGGCCCTGCGCGGTCTGAAGATGACCATGAAAGCGGACTCCCCGGCCAACAACACGGCGGCCATCGTGATTGAGCCGGTACTGGGCGAAGGCGGTTTTTACGCGGCTCCGGCCAGTTTCCTGAAAGAAATCCGCAAGATCTGCGACGAAAACGACATCCTGATGATTGCGGATGAGGTCCAGAGTGGCTTTGGCCGGACCGGCAAGATGTTTGCGGTCGAGCATAGCGGTATTGAGCCCGACATCATGACCATGGCCAAGAGTATGGCGGATGGTATGCCGATTTCCGCCATTGTCGGGACCGACAAGCATATGGACGCCTCTGGCCCAAACTCTCTCGGTGGTACCTACACCGGCAGTCCGACGGCCTGTGCAGCGGCACTGGCGGTGTTCGATGTGTTCCGGGAAGAAAACATCCTGGGCAAGGCCCAGGCGCTGGGCGAGAAGCTGAACAAGCGCTTCAGCCAGTGGCAGGAGCAGTTTGAACATGTGGATAACGTCCGCAACCTCGGCCCCATGGCGGCCTTTGAGCTGGTCGAAAGCAAATCCAGCCGTACGCCCAAGCCGGAACTGGCGGCGGCGGTGACCAAGAAGGCCAAAGAGAAAGGGCTGATTCTGCTGAGCTGCGGTATGTACGGCAATACCTTGCGGTTCCTGATGCCGGTGACCATCGAAGATGAGGTGCTGGAAGAGGGGCTGGCGATTGTTGAAGAAACCCTGAAGGAAGTTGGGGCTTAATACGCCTCAGATTTTCAGTGATAATCAAAGCCGGACTCTTATTGGGTCCGGTTTTTTTGTGCCTGGATCTTTGGGAGTCCGCGTCAGCGGTGTACGGCTTTCCGAAACACGCTCCTTGCGGCACATCCCTGTGGCGCTTGGGCTCCGCCATCCATGGCTCCGCACAGTTTCGGAAAGCCGTACACCGCTGACGCCCCAAGCTATGAGTCTGACCTAAAACTATACCCTTCCTACGACTACGCCCCTTTTTGTCATCAAGAGGATGTTTTGACTACTTGTTGATCGCTTCATGTTGTCTTCAGACAGGGACAAAGACGCCGACGTTGCGCTCGTGCCTGTTGAATGCACCACAACAAAGACAACACAGGAGCATGCAATGATCTCATTAACTCGGTTTATCACCGGCGCCGCCCTTGGCGCGGCTTTGACGTTGCCCATGCAGCCGGCCCAGGCCGGTGCGTTTGTGCATCTGTTTGAATGGCAATGGAGCGATGTCGCCCAGGAGTGTGAGAATTTCCTGGGGCCGAAGGGGTTTAGCGCAGTGCAGGTGTCGCCGCCTCAGGAGCACATTCAGGGTGGCGCCTGGTGGACCCGGTATCAGCCGGTGAGTTATCGGCTAAACAGCCGCAGCGGTGATGCCAGCGCCTTTGCCGATATGGTTCAGCGGTGCAACGCCGCCGGAGTGGATGTCTATGCCGATGCGGTGATCAATCACATGGCCAATGGGTCCGGGACGGGCACAGCGGGTTCTGGCTACGATTCCGGATCGTTGAGCTATCCCGTGTACAGCAGTTGGGATTTCCACTCACCGTGCGGAATCAATCCCGAGGACTATGGCACCAATGCCTGGCGGGTGAGGAACTGCCAGTTGGTGGGGCTGCCCGACCTGGATACGGCCGACGGGTACGTGCAGAACACCGTCGCCGGCTATCTGAACGAGCTTGCCTCGCTGGGTGTGAAAGGGATACGGATTGATGCCGCCAAGCACATGTCACCCGGGGACATTAGCGGGATTCTGTCGAAAGTGAATAATCCGCTGTATGTGTTCCAGGAGGTGATTGACCTCGGTGGCGAGGCCGTGAGCGCGACGGAGTACACCGGCACCTCCGATGTCACGGAGTTCCGCTACAGCGCCTCCATTGGTGATGTCTTTAAAAATCAAAAACTTGCCTATCTGAATAGCTTTGGTGAGAGCTGGGGATTCCTGGCCGGGGGCAATGCGGTGGTGTTCACCGATAACCACGACAACCAGCGTGGGCATGGCGCCGGTGGCAGCAATGTCGTGACCTATAAGGACGGCAGTCTGTACAACATCGCCAATGTCTTTATGCTGGCCTGGCCCTATGGCTATCCGAAGGTGATGTCCAGCTACAGCTTTTCCAACGGCGATCAGGGTCCGCCGTCGCAGACGGTTTACCAGAACGGCAGTGCCCAGTGCGGTGGGGCCTGGGTCTGTGAGCACCGGTGGAGTTCCATTGCCAATATGGTGGCCTTCCGCAATACCACCGATGGTACCGGGGTTTCGCTCTGGTGGGACAACGGCAACGATCAGATTGCGTTCAGTAGGGGCAATAAGGGCTTCGTTGTGATCAACCGCGAAGGCGGCAGCCTGTCCCGGACGTTCTCTACCGGCCTGCCGGATGGTCAATATCGGAACGTAGCCGGTAATAATGCCTGTGTCCCGGTGCAGGGAGGGCAGGTCTTTCTGACGGTTCCCGCCATGCAGGCAGCAGCATTGCACGCAGGAGCGCGTTGTTGACGGCTGGTCCGGCGACGGGGTGGGCAACCGGGTGATCGGTTAACCCGCCTTCGAAACCCCTTCGATTCATCGTATACTGCCGGGAGTCTTCCGGCAGTGCTCTCTCTGGCCTGCCGCTGTTTCACCAACCGGGCCGAACCATGACCGCTCCGAATCCATCCGCCAAACCCGATCACAAGCCCCGTCCCTGGGTTGATCTGTTGGTCAGTATTATCATTCCATCGCTCATTCTGATGAAACTCAGCGGCGATGAGCATCTGGGCAGTGTCAATGCACTCATCATCGGGCTGGCCTTCCCACTGAGCTGGGGGTTATTTGAGCTGATTCGCTATGGCAAACGAAATTTCATTGCCGTGCTGGGCCTGATCAGCGTGGGGCTGACGGGTGGTATTGGCCTGCTGGAGCTGGATGCCGGCTGGCTGGCAATCAAGGAGGCAGCCATACCTGCTCTCATCGGCCTGGCAGTGTTGGTCTCCACCCGCACCCGGTACCCTTTGGTGCGCACCTTGCTCTATAACCCCAACGTGCTGGATATCGACAAGATCCATCGCGTACTGGAAGAACGCAATCACGTGCAGGAATTTGAAGAGCGGTTACAGAAGTCCAGCTATTTTTTTGCGGGCACCTTTCTGTTTTCGTCGATTATGAATTATGTGCTCGCGAGATGGATTGTCGTCAGCCCCTCGGGAACCGAAGCATTCAACGAAGAGCTTGGGCAAATGACGCTGATCAGCTATCCCATGATTGCCATTCCCTCCATGGTGATGATGATGCTCATTTTTTACTATCTCTGGCGCACCATCCGGCGGCTGACTGGCTACACCCTGGAAGATGTAATTGCAGCTCATCTTGCTGAAAAAGAAAAGAAAAAGTCTTCCGAATCAACATCTGGGAAGTGAAGTAGCACCAAACCTGTTTTGAAAAATCCGGGACAAAAAAGCGGCGAAGGTGCCAGGGAGGACCTTCGCCGCTTTTTTATGACTCATCGGAACAGTGACGAATCAGATGTCCAGATTGGTCACTTCCAGAGCGTTGGTCTGGATAAAGTTACGGCGTGGTTCCACATCGTCACCCATCAGGGTGGTAAAGATCTGGTCGGCCGCGAAGGCATCTTCAATGGTCACTTTCATCATCCGACGGGTTTCCGGATCCATGGTGGTTTCCCACAGCTGATCGGGGTTCATCTCGCCGAGACCCTTGTAGCGCTGAATACTGAGACCACGCTGGGCCTCCTTCATCAACCAGCTCAGAGCACCTTCGAAGGACAGCACTGGCTGCTTCCGCTCACCGCGCTGAACGTAAGCTCCTTCCTCCATCAAACCATCCAGGGTTTCGCCCATGCGGGCAATGGCGCCATAGGACGATGATTCAAAGAACTCATGGGTGAACACATGCTCGTGCGGAATCCCGTGCACATAAATGGTGACTTTCGGTAGATACAGATCCCGCTCGAGGTCTTTGGTTACCGAGAAGGTGTACTTGGTACCGGTACGGGTGTCCAGATCCAGGCCATCGCCGAGACGGGCAACCCATCGGGCTACCGTTTCCTCATCCTTCAGATGCTCGGACTTGAGGGTGATGTTCTGGAGCATCTGCTCCAGCACCTTGGCAGGGTAGGCCCGGGACAGGCGGCCAATCATGGCCATCACGGCCTGGTAATCCTTCACCATGGTTTCCAGAGCGGAGTCCTTGATTGCCGGCGCTTCAGGGTTCACATAGAGCTGTGCGCCCTCCAGAGCGGTCTGGGTGAGGTAGGCTTCCTTGGCCTTCTCGTCTTTGATGTACTGTTCCTGCTTGCCACGCTTGACCTTATAAAGCGGAGGCATAGCGATAAACACATGACCTCGCTCGATAATTTCCCGCATCTGGCGGAACAGGAAGGTCAGCAGCAGGGTACGGATATGTGACCCGTCTACATCGGCATCGGTCATGATGATGATGGAGTGATAACGGAGTTTTTCCGGGTTGAATTCTTCCCGGCCGATGCCGCAACCGAGGGCGGTGATCAGGGTGCCCACTTCCACGGAAGACAGCATCTTGTCGAACCGTGCTTTCTCGACGTTCAGAATTTTACCCTTGAGGGGCAGAATGGCCTGGGTCTTCCGGTCCCGGCCCTGCTTGGCGCTGCCACCGGCCGAGTCACCCTCCACAATGAACAGTTCGGAAAGGGCCGGGTCCTTTTCCTGGCAGTCCGCCAGTTTGCCTGGCAGACCTGCGATGTCCAGAGCACCTTTCCGACGAGTCATGTCGCGGGCTTTGCGGGCGGCTTCACGGGCACGGGCGGCTTCGATCATCTTGTTGACGATGAGTTTGGCCTCGTTCGGCTGCTCTTGCAGATAGTCCGCAAAGCTCTGGTACAGCTCCTGCTCCACGGCCGTCTTCACTTCCGAGGAGACCAGCTTATCCTTGGTCTGGGACGAAAACTTCGGATCTGGCACCTTGACGCTGACAATCGCGGTCAGGCCTTCCCGGGCGTCATCACCGGAGGTCGCCACCTTGGCTTTCTTGCCCAGCCCCTCGTGCTCAATGTAATTGTTCAGGGAGCGTGTCAGCGCCGCCCGGAAGCCGGCCAGGTGAGTACCGCCATCCCGCTGGGGGATGTTGTTGGTAAAGCAGTAAAGGTTTTCCTGGAAGGCGTCGTTCCACTGCATCGCCACTTCGACCGAAATCCCGTCTTCCCGCTCACGGTTAAAGTGGAAAACCCGGTTGATGGGTGTCTTATTGGTGTTGAGATGTTCAACGAAGGCGCGCAGTCCGCCCTCGTACTCAAAGACTTCTTCTTTGCCGCTTCGCTCGTCCGTCAGACGTATCCGCACGCCACTGTTCAGGAACGCCAGCTCCCGCAGGCGCTTGGCCAGGATGTCGTAGTGAAACTCGATGTGAGTAAAGGTTTCCGGTGACGGAATAAAATGCACCTTGGTACCGCTGGCGTCGGTATCGCCTACCGGGGCCAGTGGTGCATTGGGAACGCCATGGGTGTAACTCTGTTCGTAAACCTTGCCATCCCGACGAATAGTGAGCGTGAGGGTAGAGGAGAGCGCGTTTACAACGGAAACACCAACCCCGTGCAAGCCACCAGACACCTTGTAGGAGTTGTCATCAAACTTACCGCCGGCGTGCAGTACCGTCATGATGACTTCCGCCGCGGACACACCTTCTTCTTCGTGAAGATCCACCGGAATGCCCCGGCCATTATCCTTTACGGATACGGATTCATCGGGGTGGATGATGACCCCGATTTCAGAGCAGTGCCCTGCCAGAGCTTCATCGATGGAGTTGTCCACCAACTCAAAGACCATGTGGTGCAGGCCGGTGCCGTCATCGGTGTCGCCAATGTACATCCCTGGCCGTTTACGTACTGCATCCAGTCCTTTCAGGACTTTGATACTGGAGGAATTGTAGTTCGATTCACTCATTAGGGAACTCCTGAAGGTGATGACCGATTCGGCACGCCTGCCTTTCGCACAGGATTCGCCTGATAGAACCGGTTTTATTCTTCCGTCAATTTACCGTGTTCCACGTGGAACATTCTGTAGTCCGGTGCCTGCTTCCGGGGCCAGAGCCGCTCCGGCTCGGGCGGCTCAATAGAGGTGATAAACACCTGACAACGCAAAGCCTGAAGTTTCTGCGCCAACATGGAACGGTGCCCTGCATCCAGCTCCGCGTTAATATCATCCAGCAAAAACGTTACCTGCTTGCCGAGGCCACTCAATACCATGCCCTGGGCAATCTTCATCAGGATTACCAACGTCTTTTGCTGACCACGGGAGAAGGTTTCCGCCACTGGTCGACCCTGGAATTTCAACCGGATGTCCGCCCGGTTGGGACCGTACAGGGTATGCCCCATTTTGCGTTCCTGCTCGCGGTGATGACGCAACACGTCGACCAGCGACTGCCCGGTGTCCCAGCCCGGGTAAAACTCCAACTTCAAGCCTTCCGTCCAGCCGACATCCACTTCCTGAACCAGGGCGTCAAAGGCTGCCCTGAACTGTTCAAACGTCGTCTTTCGAGCCTGGCTGATCTGCTCACTGAGAGCCCCGTACTGACTGTCCCAGACCCTTAGCAGCGATTCGTCCAGTCTACCATTTCTGAGCGTTTGATTCCGCTGTGATGTGACTCTCTGACATTGTTGCCACGCGGTCGCAAAAGTAGGTTCCACGTGGAACACTGCCCAGTCGAGAAATTGGCGACGCTTGCCCGGACCACCGGCAACAATATCGAAAACGCCGGGGTCAATGACCGACACAGGCAGGTGCATGGCCAGGGACGACAAACTCCGGACTCCCTCTCCGTCCACCCGCAATATCGTCTCCTTTTGGGCGATGTCCCGGGAGATACCGAGCCGATGGCGCAAAGTATTCTGCTCCCCGTGGTTCGAGCCACCACTGGCCATGCCTTTGTCCAGACCGCCGAATACCGTCAGACGATGCTGACCGTGGCTGACCACAGCCTGATGACGACTAACCCGAAAAGATCGGCCCAGGCCCAGATAACCGATGGCTTCCAGGACGCTGGTCTTGCCGCTGCCGTTCTCACCATGCAGAAGATTGAATGACGGCGAAAAAGAGCAGGGCGCTGACGACAGATTTCTGAAGTGCTCAGTCTGGAGTTTTACAAGCGCCATAAAAGGACGAACCCGCCGGGGCCAGGAATGGGGGGAAGGAGACCGTCAGTGCAGCATGTTCAGGCGTTCATCCATGAACACATCCATCTCCGGCGCGAGGATGTGAACGTACCGGTCAAAATACAGGAATTGTTTCAGCAGCAACGCGAACTCCCGGGGAAAGTGCAGGCCGTGGCTTTCGCCGATTTTGACCATGTCCAACAGGATATTGTTGACATCGTCCTCCGCCTGTTCGGCTTCATAGGGAATGTGATCCGGAACCATCTTGTCCATCTGCTGGTACAGACGTCGCAGATCCGCCGCCAGCTCGCCGGCCTGCACTGTCTGCCGGGTGACGCCAATCCGGATCATGGCGTCTGCCATACCGTCGAAATTACCGACCATCACCGATGAAATAAAATCGCTGACCGCCTGCCAGGTATCCGACCGGATCCGCCCGACGATGCCGAAATCAATAAATCCGACACGACCGTCCCGCAGCACCATCAGGTTGCCGGCGTGGACATCGGCATGAAAAAATTCACATTGGGTGAGGCTGGCAAACCAGGTGTTCATGGCGGTAATCAGGGTCCGCTCCGGATCCCGGGCGTAGCCCCGAATACTCTCCAGGTCGGTGAGAGGTACGCCGTAGAACCGCTCCATGGTCAACACTCGCCGGGTGCTGCAATGTTCATAGACTTTCGGCACCGCGGCATCTTCATTATGGGTGTCGTGCAAAAAATTCCGGAACACCCGCAGGTTATTCGCTTCCTTTATGAAGTCACACTCTTCCATCATGGTCCGCTGAATTTCTTCCACGATACCAGACATGGACGTCCACGAAAGCTTCGGTGCCAGGGTCTCCAGAATGCGCGCCGACAGGTACAGAAAATTCAGGTCTGTCAGCAGAATATTTTCCACGCCGGGCTTCTGTACCTTGATCACCACATCCTCCCCGGTCACCAGCCGGGCTGCATGAACCTGGGCAATGGACGCGGATGCCAGCGCCACCGGATCAATGTCCGAATACACCTGCTCAACAGGCCGCCCGAGCTCCTCCTGGATGATGCGTTTGATCACACCAAAAGGCAGGTTCGGTGTCCTGTCCAGACAGTACTGGAATTCTTCGACGTACTCCTTTGGGAAAAACGTGGGGGAGCTGGCAATGAACTGCCCGAGCTTGATGTAGGTCGCGCCCAGTGACTCAAAGGTCTGGCGCAGCAACCGTGGTGTCGGGGGGCGATCCCCCCTGACCCAACCAACACCGGTCCGGCCCAGCACAGAAAGTGTCTGCCCTATCCTGAGTGCGCCTTTGATTCCGTTCGTCACGGTGCCCATCGTTTGTCTCCTATAACCTCATCGGCATAACCACATACAGGCAGCGGTTATCGTTCTGCGCTTCAATCAGAGCGCTGCTGTTCGGGTTCGACAGGGTAATCTTCACCTGTTCCTCATCCAGCGCATTCATCACGTCCACCAGATACCCTACATTAAACCCGATCTGCAGGGATTCGCCCTGATACTCAACCGGCAGCGCGTCTTCAGCCTGTTCCTGGTCAGGGTTGTTGGCAAAGACCTGAAGTTCGTTGGGAGCCAGATTCAGACGAACGCCCCGAATATTCTCGTGGGACAGGATACCCGCTCGCTGCAGGGTGTTTTTCAGGGTGGCGCGATCCGCCATCACCACCTTGTCACCACCACGGGGAATCACCCGGTTGTAATCCGGGAACTTGCCTTCGATCAGCTTGGAGGTAAAGGTATAGGAACCGACCGTCGCCCGCAGATGGTTGTCACCGATTACCAGGGTAACGGGTGTCTCTACTTCGTCCAGCAACCGCGCCAGCTCCAGCACCCCTTTGCGGGGTACGATCACCTGTCGCAGTTCCGGGCAGCCGGTATCGAGTTCCTGATGGGCCATGGCCAGCCGGTGGCCATCGGTGGCCACCGTCCGCACATGGCTACTGTCCACTTCCAGCAGCAACCCGTTGAGATAATACCGGACGTCCTGTTGCGCCATGGCAAAGGCAGTGGCGTCCAGCATCCGCTCCAGCTCTTTCTGGGGCAGCTCCAGCCGGAAACTTTCCGCCTCATCCTCGACGTTCGGAAAATGCTCTGCCGGCAACGTCGACAGGGTGAAATGGCTGGCACCGCACCGGACGTGCAACCGGTCGCCTTCGAGCGCCAGTTCAATCGGCGCTTCGTCACCCAGTGCCCGGCAGATATCAGACAGTTTCCGGGCCGGCACGGTAATCCGGCCAGGCTGATCCACATGCACCGGCGCTACCCGGCCTACCAGTTCCACTTCCATGTTGGTCCCGGTCAACGTCAGGCTGTTGTCTTCCGCCACCAGCAGAACGTTGGAAAGAACGGGCATGGTCTGTTTTTTCTCTACCACACCGGCAATGCTTTGCAGCGGTGTCAGCAGGGATTCACGGCTGATCGTCAGTTTCATGTCACTCAGCTTTCTTTTGTTGGAAGGGTGAATGTTTGTCGCCACCGCCTCGGATCAGGTGGTGAGCAGTCTCATAAAATTCTGATAATCCTCGCGGATGCCAGGATCGGTCTCCTGCAACTCCACAATCTTTTTGCACGCGTGCAACACCGTGGTGTGATCTCGACCACCAAAGGCGTCTCCGATTTCCGGCAGGCTGTGGTTGGTCAGCTCCTTGGACAGCGACATGGCCACCTGCCTGGGTCGGGTCACGGTCCGGGTCCGACGCTTCGACAGCAGATCCGCCACCTTGATCTTGTAATACTCTGCAACCGTCCGCTGGATGTTGTCGATGCTGACCTGTTTTTCATGCAGTGCCAACAGGTCCTTCAGGCTCTCCCGGATAAACGGCGGTGTGATCTCAGAGCCTGTGAAGTGAGCATTCGCTATCACCAGACGAAGCGCCCCTTCTAGCTCCCGGACATTCGAACGAATCTTCTGGGCAATGAAGAAGGCGGCTTCACTGCTCAGTTTTACATTCACCTGGTCGGCTTTCTTCATCAGAATCGCGACTCGGGTTTCCAGCTCCGGTGGCTCCACCATCACCGTCAGACCCCAACCAAAACGGGACTTGAGGCGTTCTTCCATGTCGACGATTTCCTTGGGAAACCGGTCGCAGGTCACAATGACCTGCTGTCCTCCCTCAAGCAACGCATTGAAGGTATGGAAAAATTCCTCCTGGGAGCGCTCCTTGCGGGCAAAAAACTGGATATCATCAATCAGCAACGCATCCACCGACCGATAATACCGCTTGAATTCGTTAATGGCGTTCAACTGCAGCGCCTTGACCATATCCGCCACGAACCGCTCCGACCGCAGATACGCCACCTTGGCCTTCGGGTTGCGGCGTACGATTTCGTTGCCGATGGCATGCATCAGGTGGGTTTTACCCAGACCCACACCGCCATAGAGGAACAGCGGGTTATAGGCCCCTCCCGGATTTTCCGCGACCTGCATCGACGCCGCCCGGGCAAGCTGGTTGGACTTGCCTTCCACGAAGGTATCAAAGGTAAACCCCTCGTTCAGAAAGCTCTGGTGTTTGATATCGCCTTCCACCTGCACGGATCGCCGACCCTGGCCAGCCCCGGCCCGCCGCGCTGCGGCTGAACCACCGGCACTGGCAGCGACACCTTTCTCTTCCTCGGTCACCCGACTGCCAAACTCATCCTGTACCGCCCCGTTCACCGTTGCCGGTACCTCGGAACGCAACACGGGTGCGCTCTCCCGGGGCGCCGACCCGACTTTCATGTCTACCCGGGGTGCCTGACCGCCATTCAGGTCCTTCAGCACCTCTTCGATACGACGCAGATACTTTTCATTCACCCAATCCATCACAAACCGGTTCGGGGCAAACAGCATGAGCTGGCCCTCCCGGTGGTCAGATTGCAGGGGCCTGAGCCAGGTATTGAACTGTTGTGCGGGAAACTCGTCCCGGAGTACTTCAAGACATTGATGCCATATGCTGTTCGGCACGACAGTCCGCTCCCGATAACCCAGAAATGTCTCGAACCGGAACCCTCACGATCCAATCCAGAGAGATGACCCCGGATTCTAACCCGACGGCCCGTTCAGTGAAAGCGCCCCGGCAATCTCATAAACAGCCTGTGGAAATTTAATGTTAACTATTTCATTTATTTACAGACTTACCTACAGGCTTGTGTACAGAAATTTTCTGGTGAAAAAGTTACCCACAGCCCTGTGTGCATACCTGCCCGTGAACCCTGTGTGCAGACCCGGGACGAGCACGGGGATAACTCGGGTTTTCGTCGCCATCGTTACTTACCCACAATTCCTCTCGCTCTCGTCCACAGGCCTTACGGGCATTTATCAGCCCCCTTATCAACCTTCCAAGCTTTTGAAAAATAATGAAATTAATCGCTTATACACAGAAAACACCGTGCCTAATAACAGTAATAATTAGTCTTTAAAAGAATTCTAAAAAGACCTATTGATTTAATTACTGCACGATTTGTTCATCCCCCACCGTCCCGGGTCCCGATGACATCGGCACAAGCCCGTACCAATAAACATTGAATCTGCCGGGGAATTTGCATAGAATGCCGCTCCTGTTTTGGCTGTTCATTTTCCAGCCAGTTACTGAATTTCCAACACACGAATTGTGAGATCGTCACCATGAAAAGAACGTTTCAACCTAGCGTCCTGAAGCGTAAGCGCGTTCACGGTTTCCGTGCCCGTATGGCCACAGCCAACGGTCGCAAAGTTATTTCCCGTCGTCGCGCCAAGGGCCGTGCCCGTCTGTCTGCGTAACACTCTGTTCGCCTGATGAAGGCTTTGAATTTTCCAAAATCGCACCGCCTGCTGCGGCCTGCTGATTACGGCAAAGTCTTCGATGACGTTCAGTTGAAAGTTCCGCACCGGAATTTTCTGATCCTGGCTACACCGAACACCTTCGGTCACGCCAGGATCGGTTTGGTGTTCTCCAAAAAGAACCTCAAACTGGCGGTTCAGCGTAACCGGATCAAACGGCACGTCAGGGAAACCTTCAGGCACCAGACCGATTTGCCGGGCCTGGATATTGTCATACTCGGTCGGCAAGGCCTTGGCAGCCTGGATGATCCGGCAGTACGAGCGGCCCTGTCCGATCTCTGGCGTCGGCTGAAGAAAAAGCATCAGCAACAACAGTCACCCCAGGCAGCATCCGCACAGCCTGCCGGTAGAAGGACGGGTTAATGCGCAAGTTCCTGTTACTGCCGATTCGTTTCTATCAGTACGCCATCAGTCCCCTGATGGTCAGCCATTGTCGCCATTACCCCACCTGTTCCCAGTACGCCCTGGACGCCATTAGCCATCATGGCGCCCTGAAAGGACTTTTTCTCGCTATTAGACGTCTGTTGAGGTGTCATCCCTGGGCGGAAGGCGGTTATGATCCGGTACCGGGTATGACAGACTCAGGCGGTACCAGCACCTGTGGGCACGCTGATCACCCTCTTACCACCACCCAGACCAGACAGTAACTCTATGGATATTCAACGCATCGTATTATTTGCCGGCCTGGCGATTGTCAGCTATCTGATGGTGCTGGCCTGGAACGAGGATTATCACCAGCAACCACAAACCGCCCAGACCGAGCAGGTGATGGAAGCAACCGGTTCCGGTGCGGACGACATGGTGCTCCCGGGAGAAACCACCAAAACAACGTCCTCGGAAGAGTTCACCACACCGGACTCCGGCCAGACAACAACGGTAACAACCGGTTCCGATACCCAGGTGACGGATCAGTTCATTCACGTCCGGACCGATGTATTTGATATCACCATTGATCGGGTTGGTGGCAACCTGGTCAGCAGCGCCCTGTTGAACTACGACAAATCCCTGAACAGCAAGGCCCCACTCAAGTTATTAAAGAACACCACGCATCAGACTTACATCCTGGAAAGCGGGCTTATCGGTCAGGACGGACCTGACAGCCGTAAAAGCGGTTCCGCCCCGGTCTACGATACCCGAGCCACTTCTTACACCTTGTCAGAAGGTGAAAACCAGTTGGTCGTGGACCTCACCCATACCACCGCCCAGGGTGTTGTCATCACCAAACGTTATCTGTTCGAGCGTAACAGCTACGAAATAGGCGTGCGTTATCTGATCAATAACAAGTCCGGTGAGCCCTGGAAAGCGAACTTCACCGGCAAGATTGTGCGGGATCAGGCTCCGGACCCCACGTCCCAGGCCAGTATGGGTATTCAGGCGTTTCTGGGCCTGGTAATCAGCACTCAGGAAGATCCGTACCAGAAATTCGACTTCAGTGATCTGCAGGAAACCCAGATCAACCGGACCGTTACCAATGGCTGGATGGCGTTCCTGCAGCATTACTTCCTCACTGCCTTAGTGCCGGAGCGGGGCGTTCCGGCCCAGTTCCAGACCACGCGGCGAGGGCCACTCCATGTGATGGGCTTTGTGTACCCGGCCACCAATGTGGCTCCGGGTGACACCGCCGAAGTGGGAGCCCGTGCCTATGTGGGTCCGAAAATCATTGACCGGCTGGAAGACGTGGCCCCGAACCTCGACCGCACGGTGGATTTCGGATTCCTGTTCTTTATATCCCTGCCGCTATTCATTGTACTCAAATGGTTCTACGGCATTGTTGGCAACTGGGGCGTATCGATCATCCTGCTGACGGTTCTGGTGAAGGCATTGTTCTTCCACCTGTCCGCGACCAGTTACCGTTCCATGGCGCGTATGCGTGCGGTGGCGCCACAGCTGACCCGGCTCAAGGAACTCTACGGCGATGACCGACAGCGCATGTCCCAGGAAATGATGGCGCTGTATAAGCGGGAGAAAATCAACCCGCTGGGTGGCTGTCTGCCGATCCTGGTGCAGATGCCGGTCTTTATATCCCTCTACTGGGTATTGTTCGAGAGTGTTCAGCTCCGGCATGCTCCGTTTATGCTGTGGATAAACGACCTGTCGCAGATGGATCCGTATTTCATCCTGCCGATCCTGATGGGCGCCAGCATGTTCCTGCAGATGCACCTGAACCCGACTCCGCCGGATCCGATGCAGGCCAAGATCATGAAGCTGATGCCTCTGATCTTCACGGTGTTCTTCCTCTGGTTCCCGGCCGGTCTGGTTCTGTACTGGCTGGTGAACAACATTCTGTCGATTTCCCAGCAGTGGTATATTACCCGTAAGATCGAATCGGAAATGGCCGGGAAGAAACACTGATCCGGTGTTTGACCTGACCCAGTAAAGGCTCCTTCACGGGGCCTTTACTGTTTTCAGCCTTTGGAAAACCCATGACTCAGACCACCGAAACTATCGCAGCCATTGCCACCGCACCCGGCCAGGCCGGTGTCGGCATCGTCCGGGTATCCGGTCCGGACGCCGGAACCATCGCCCGCTGTATGCTGGGCTACGATCCGAAACCCCGCTATGCGCACTACGGGCCCTTTCTGGATCGTCGTGGGGACCTGATTGACGAAGGCATTGGTCTGTTCTTTCCCAATCCGCAGTCGTTCACCGGTGAGGACGTGTTCGAGCTCCAGGGCCATGGCGGTACGGTGGTCCTGGACCTGTTGCTTCGGGAAGTCTGTGGGCTCGGCGCCCGGCTGGCCCGTCCCGGGGAGTTTTCCGAACGGGCATTTCTCAACGACAAACTGGACCTGGCCCAGGCCGAGGCCATCGCCGATCTGATTGAAAGCAGTTCCGAGCAGGCGGCCCGGTGTGCCGTGCGATCCATGCAAGGAGTATTCTCCCGGCGCATTGACGAGTTGGTGGCGTCGGTCACCCGGTTGCGAATTTATGTGGAGGCCGCCATCGATTTTCCGGAGGAGGAAATTGATTTTCTGGCCGACGGTAAGGTGGCCGGCGATCTGGGAGACCTGATCGCGCAATTGCAGCGTATATTGGCAGAAGCCCAGCAGGGGACTATTTTGCGGGACGGCATGAAAGTCGTCATTGCCGGTCGGCCCAACGCCGGCAAGTCCAGCCTGCTGAATGCCCTGGCGGGGCGCGAAGCGGCCATCGTGACGGCGATTGAAGGCACGACCCGCGATGTGCTTCGGGAACATATCCATATTGATGGTATGCCCCTGCATGTGATTGACACTGCCGGCCTGCGGGAAAGTGGGGACGAAGTCGAACAGATCGGCATCGCCCGGGCCTGGGATGAAATCCGTCAGGCGGACCGGATTCTGCTGATGGTGGACGCCACCACCACCGACAAGACGGCACCCCATGATATCTGGCCGGATTTTATCGACCAGTTGCCCGAATCGGCGCCAGTAACGGTCATCCGCAACAAGGTGGATCTGAGTAATGAACCGGTCGGGATTCTGGAAGGCCGCGTTGGCGAGGCGCCGGTCATCCGGCTGGTTGCCCGCTCGGCCGGGGGGCTTGAGGTGCTGCGTGATCACCTCAAACAGTGCATGGGCTTTGCCAGCACCACCGAAGGTGGTTTCCTGGCCCGCCGGCGGCATCTGGATGCCCTGGAACGTGCTCTCGGACACCTGTGTCAGGGCCAGGATCAACTTGAAGGTTATGGCGCCGGTGAGCTGTTGGCGGAAGACCTGCGGGCGGCCCAGGATGCCCTGGGGGAAATTACCGGTCATCTGACACCGGATGCCCTGTTGGGCAAGATTTTTAGCAGCTTCTGTATCGGCAAATGATACTGTACTGGAACAATCCATACGGGACCCCGACCATCATGTCACCGGTAACAGGCAGGTAAATTCGATGTACTGTCGTTATGTCTTAGCGCTGATTCTTGCGATCACCTCCGGATGCGCCAGTATCGACGAGGACCGGTTGCTGGATAACTCGGCGGATGTTCTGGACCGGACGGGCAAGGTGCTGCAGGGCATCGTCAGCCGCCCCGACCCCTACGAACAGGAGCAACAAGCCCTGTTCAGGCAGCCTTATATCGACCCGCTGACGGATTATCTGGAACAGTACGGCGATGACGAACGCCGGGCCACGATCGTTGATCGTGTGCGGGCTGAACGGAACCGGCGATGCCGTGCCGTGGCCGAGGAATACGCCGAACAGCCGGCGACGGAGCCGGTGCTGGAACAGTTTCGGGCCGGTTATCAGTACTCCTGCCCGGCCGAGGTCGTGGCCTTTGCTGATCGGGTCGCTGGGTCCCGTGCCAGCCCGCCCATGCCTTCGCCCCCTGCCCCGGAACCCGAGACGGTTGATTCGGCCCTGGGTCAGCAGGCGGTCAGCGATTGTTACCTGCTGACCTCAATCCGTAATTTCAGTGCCGCCCGGGACGCCTGTCTGGCGCCAGCGCAGGCCGGAGATTCCCAGGCCCAGGCCAACCTGGCCCTCATTGCCCATGCCTTCGAAGATTATCCCGAGGCGTTCCAATGGGCCAGAAAAGCGGCCGGGGACTCCGGTGAGGCGGCGTATCTGCTGGGCCAGATGTACGCTGCGGGTGAAGGCGTCGCGCCCAGTAAGCAACAGGCCGTATACTGGTACACCAAAGCAGCCGAGCAGGGCCACGAGCAGGCCATCGGCATCCTGAAGCGATATGGCCACAGGGTGTCCGGCAGCGATAGCTGATTTCAACACCCAGGGCCACCATGTATGTTGGGGATGCCTAGCAGCCATCCGTTATTCCGGAAACGTTCGTCCTCCCGGCAATCCATCATGTGGATGCTGGGTTTGTTGTTGCTGGTGTTTGTCGCCGGCATGTTGCTGCTCTCCGGCCTCAACCTCAATTATTCCCGGGAGGCCCTGTCGGAACTGCGCAGGCAGCAGATTGAAGAGGTTGTTGGTGCCGGGCTGGCCCGTATCAATGCCCGCCAGTCCGCGCTGGCCAGCTACACGGCAACGTTGGCCAATGTCGGTGAGAGTTTCCAGGCGTTGGCCAACGGCGAACGCTCGGGTGCCGGGCTGGAGCCCTTGCGGGCTCAGCTTGAGCAATCCCTGCAAGCCCACCTGCGGGATTTCGAAGGCGCCGCCGGCGCCGGCCTCTGGTTCGAACCCGGGGTCCTGGCCACCCCGGGTTCCAGCTACCTGCCGTATTTTGTCCTGAATAATGGCCAGACCCAGCGACTGGACAGCGAAAGCCGGTTTGCCCGATACCGGGACGCGCCCTGGTATACGCGCACCCTGAGCCCCGACTGGCGCCCGGAACCGGACACAGCCGGGTCTGTGTACTGGTCACCGGTGTATTTCGACCTCAACACCAACCGGGCCATCCTGACCCTGGCCAGCCCCATGTTTGATCCCGGCGGCCGGCTGCTGGGCGTGGCCACGACTGCCTGGGGCGCCGATCAGGTGATCGAACTGGTGAGCCGGATCAACGTCACCGAACACAGTTTTGCCTTCCTGAATGATCGCAATAACCGGAACCTGTCCAGCCTTAGCCAGGGTGAGGACACGCGCCGTGAACAGGCGATTATCGATGCCATCCTGGCCCTGAATCTGGGCGCTACCCTGGCGACCGCGCCGACCGGTACCGACGCCCCACCGGAGGGACTGACCACCCGCCGCCTGACGATTGACGGCGACGCCTACGAGCTCTACTTCGCGGCCACGACGGCCGGCATGGTGTATGGCGCGGGCGTGCCGATCAGTGAAATCAATGCGGTTTTGCTGCCCATGGAACGGACCAATCGCAACATACTGGCGGGCACCGTCGCGGCCATGCTGGTGCTCAGTCTGTATCTGCTGTTCCGGATTGCCCAGTTGATCCGGGAACTGCAGGCTTCCTACACCGACCAGATGACCGGCCTGCCGAACCGGGCTCGTCTGCTGAGGGACTTGCAGGCCAGGGACCGGGCGTCTTTGCTGATCGTCAACCTCGACCGGTTCAAGGAGATCAACAGCCTGTTTGGCAGTGTCTGCGGTGACCAGGTATTGCTGGCGGTGACGGCGCGGCTCCGGAACCTGCCCCGGGAGATTGGCGAGGAAAGGCTGGAGGTGTATCGCCTGCCGGGTGATGAATTTGCCATTGTGGTGCCACAGCTGGCGCCGGAGGTGATCGAGGAACTTGCCCGGCGGGTCCGCCTGGCGGTAACCCGGGAGCAGATCTACTGGCAACAGCAACCGCTCACGGTGGATGTCAGTATCGGTATGGCCATCCGGGCCGGCCGGACGCCGGAAGAGGCCCCGGACCAACTGATCAGTCAGGCCAAGATTGCAGTGTTACGGGCCCGGCAACAACTGCGCCATCACCGGCTGTACGATCCGGCGGTAGGGGTGGAGGAAAACTACGAAAACAACCTGCACTGGGCCAATCGCCTGAAGGCGGCCATCGATCACGACTGGCTGGTGCCCTGGTTTCAGCCCATCCATGACAACCACCACAACCGGATCAGCAAATATGAGTGCCTGGTCAAAATGGTGGAGCCCGACGGTCGCGTCGCCAATGCCGGCGAATTCGTCGAGATCGCCAGTCGGCTGCGCCTGAACGGCAGGATTGCCCGGTTGATGATCGAAAAATGTTTTGCCAGCTTCCAGGACCGGGACGAGGCGTTTTCGATCAATCTGTCTTATGGCGACATTGCTGAGCCCGAGACACTGGCGTGTATTCTGGAGGCACTGGAACAGACTGGCATCGGTGACCGGGTTATTTTCGAGATTCTGGAATCTGACGGTATCGAGAATTACGCGGAGATCCGCTCCTTCATCGACCGGGTCAAGGTGTACGGTTGCCGCATCGCCATTGATGATTTTGGTACCGGCTACTCCAATTTTGCCCACCTGCTCAGCCTGGATGTGGACTTTATCAAGATTGATGGCAGCCTGATCCGCCATCTGGATACCGACCGAACGGCCTATCTGGTGACCAGTGGCATTGTCCAGTTTGCCCGAAGCCTGGAGATCCAGACCGTCGCGGAATTTGTTCACAACGAGGCGGTGCAGCGGTGCGTCTGTGAGCTGGGCATTGATTTTTCCCAGGGTGAATACTTCAGCCTGGCAATGGCAGACCCGGATTGAGCGGTCCGGTCACCGGAATTCCAGGCAAAAAAATCCCGGGGCGAACCCCGGGATGGAAAGTCACCGGAAGGACTAACCGGTGAAGGCCAGATCGTCGGCGGCCAGCCGCATCAGGTTTTTACTGGGGCTGAGCATGCTGGTGGCATGGGCCTGGGCCCGGGGCAGCAGGCGCTCGTAGTAGAATTCGGCGGTGGCCAGTTTGGCGTGGTAGAAACGGTCCGATTCGGTGCCGTCCCCGGCGGCCAGTTTCTCCGAGGCCACGGTGGCCTGGCGGGCCCACAGGTAGGCCATGGTCACGTAGCCGCTGTACATCAGGAAGTCGTAGGCGGCCGAGCTGACCACATCCCGGTCCTTGCGGGCCGCCAGCATCACCCGCACGGTCAGCAGGTTCCACTGGGCCGTCAGTTTCAGTAACTCCACGGCGAAGGGGCGAGTACGCTTGTCGGCCAGTTGCTTGCGGGCAAAATTGGCGATTCTCAGGGTGAAATCGCGCACCGCCCCGCCCTGGGTCATCAGCAGAACCTTGCGGCCAAGCAGGTCCAGCGCCTGGATGCCGGTGGTGCCCTCGTAAAGCGTTGCAATACGGGTGTCCCGGACAATCTGCTCCATGCCATGCTCACGAATGTAACCATGGCCACCAAATACCTGAACCCCCAGATTGGCCGCTTCGTTGCCGAGTTCGGTCAGGAATCCCTTGAGAATGGGGGTCAGGAATCCCAGCTTGTCGTCGTATTTTGCGGCCTTCGCTTCATCCCCCGTGGCATAGCCCTCCACCATGTGATCGGCCAGGCGTGCGGCGTAATACAGCATCGCCCGGCCACCTTCGGCAATGGCTTTCTGGGTCAGCAGCATCCGGCGCACATCGGCGTGATGAATCAGGCTGTCCGCCACCTGATCGGGCTCCTTTTTTCCGGACAGCGCGCGCATGGAACGCCGCTCCCGGGCATAGGCCAGGGCCCACTGGTACGACAGCTCCGCCGGGCCAACGCCCTGGATGGCGGTTCCGATACGGGCGGTGTTCATGAAGGTGAACATGCACTCCAGACCCTCGTTCGCCGGCCCGATCAGATACCCGGTGGCGCCGTCGAAATTCATCACGCAGGTGGCCGATGCCTTGATCCCCATTTTCTTTTCCAGGCTGCCGCAGACCACGGCGTTGCGTTCGCCGAGGTTGCCAGCGCCATCGGGCAGGAATTTCGGCACAATGAACAGGCTGATGCCCCGGGTGCCCGGGGGCGCTTCCGGCAAACGCGCAAGAACGATATGCACGATGTTTTCGGTCAGGTCGTGGTCGCCGGAAGAGATGAAGATCTTGGTGCCCGTGAGGGCGTAGCCGCCGTCGCCCCGGGGTTCGGCCCTGGTCTTTACCTGCCCCAGATCGGTGCCGCACTGGGGCTCGGTCAGGCACATGGTGCCCCCCCACCGGCCTTCCGTGAGCGGCGTGAGGTAGGTCTGCTTCTGGGACTCGGTGCCGTGCAGGAAAATGGTATTCATGGCGCCCATGGACAGGCCCGGATACATCGAAAACGGCCAGTTGGCGGTGCCCATCATTTCCTGTTTCAGCAGGCCCATGGAGGCGGGCAGACCCTGGCCGCCAAATTCTTCCGGAGCGGAGAGGCCCTGCCAGCCGCCTTGAGCGTATTGCTGGTAGGCCTCTTTGTACCCACTGGGCGTGGACACCACGCCGTCCTTCAGGGTACAGCCTTCCTCATCGCCGGACTGATAGAGCGGGCCCAGTACCTGTTCGCAGAATCTGCCGCATTCGGTGAGAATGGCGTCCACGACGTCGGGTGTGGCGTTTTCGCCACTGGCCAGGGTTTCGTAGTGCCCCGGGTAATCGAATACTTCGTTGAGCAGGAATTTCATATCGCGCAGGGGCGCTTTGTAACTGGGCATGGGAATACCTCGCCGGTCATGGTCAGTCTTGCCCGGAGCCGATGTGTGCTCCATTGCCTGATGTTTTACGGCATTGTTTCGGGGGTTCCATTGACGAAAAGCACCGGTCCCACTGTCAGATTGGACAATTGGCCGAAATGACGAAATCGGCTCCGGGGGTACAAGCGCTGATCGAACCCGCCTGCACCGGCGTATCTGTGTGATTGAGCTGTCTGTAAACTCACCCGGCACGAGTGTAAAAATCATGCAAAGCCCCGTTTTAATGAAACCGCAAGCCCACCCGACCCTTATACTCTGGGTATTGGCCAGCCTGCTGATGCTGGCAGGCTGTGCCAGCCCCTCCCTGGAAGACTACCGCAACCGGCAGCCGGTTCTGGTTCCGGATCAGTTCTTTACCGGCGAACTTTCGGCCCGTGGTGTGGTCAAGGATTTCTCCGGCGAAGTGATTCGTACGTTTGATGCGGACATTTCCGCGTCCTGGACCGATGAAGGCGTGGGCACCCTGGACGAGGTATTCCGTTTCGACGATGGCGAGGTCCAGACCCGCACCTGGACCCTGACCCCGGTGGCCGAGGGTTACCGTGCCGAAGCGGGTGATGTGGTGGAGCCTGGCCTGATGCAGTGGCAGGGCAATGCCATTCATATGAACTATGTTTTGCGGGTGCCCTATGGCGACGGCACACTGGATGTCCGGATGGACGACTGGATGTATCTGGTCACACCAGACACCCTGATCAACGAGACCACGATGAGCAAGTGGGGCATCGATGTGGGCGAAATCGTGTTGGTCATACAGAAGAAATGATCTTTCGATAATTAAAACAAACGATTCAGCAGAGCCGGGTATTCTTATGTGGAAGCAGTGGTTGGTGGCGTTGATCCTGGTGGTTTCGGGCGTAGCCGGTGCCGTGGCGTTCCGGACATTGGGCACGGACACGGTGGCGCAGAACACCGGAGAACGACCGGCCAGCGTGGTCAACACGGTTCTGCCCGAACGGGACACCGTTCGTGACGTGGTCAAGGCGGTGGGCAGCCTCAGGGCGCTCAATGCGGTGGAGCTGACCACCGAGGTAAGCGGACGGGTGATCGAACTCAACCTGGAAACCGGCGAGCGGGTCGAGAAGGGCCAGTTGTTGCTGCGCCTGGATGACCGCCAGGCACGGGCCGATCTGGCGATCATCGAGGCCCAGTTGGCCGATGCCCGCCGGCAATACGAGCGCGCCCGGCAGCTGCGCTCCAACAACAGCATCTCGCAGTCCCAGGTCGACGAACTTCGCACCGCCGTGGACGTGGCCGAGGCCCAACGCGAGTCTGCACGAGTACGGCTGGAAAACCATCGTATCAAAGCGCCCTTTGCCGGCGTGGTGGGGCTCAGTGACATCAGTGTCGGCGCCTATCTGACTTCGGGCACCAGTGTCACCACCCTCGACAGCACCGACCAGATGGAACTGAATTTTGCCGTTCCCGAGCGCTTCCTGGGCGAGGTTGCGCTGGCGCAGCCGGTCAATGGTCAGTCTCCCGCCTACCCCGACCAGACCTTCGGCGGCAAACTGGCGGAGCTGGGTACCCGCATCAATGAGCTGAGCCGTACTCTGCCGGTGCGCGCATTGATCGACAATCCCGAAGGCAAGCTGCGGCCGGGTCAATTCATGTCCGCGACGCTGACCCTGCGGGAGCGGGAGGCTCTGGTAATCCCCGAACAGGCAGTGATGATCCGGGGTGATGAACAGTATGTGTTCGTGGCCGAGGACGGTATCGCCCGCCGGGCATCGGTCACCCTGGGCTCGCGGATGCCGGGGCGAGTCGAGGTGGTTGATGGCCTGACCATGGAGGACCGGGTGATTGTCACCGGGCAGGACCGGCTCAGCAGTGGTGACCGGATTAGCGTAAAGGACGGGGAAAACGTCATACCCGACAACCGCTTTGCCAAGTCCATGGAGTCCTGATCCGTGATCCTGTCCGATGTCTCCATCAAGCGTCCGGTCTTTGCCACGGTCCTCAGCCTGCTGATTGTAGTGTTCGGCCTTGCGGCCCTGTTGGGCCTGCCAGTGCGGGAATACCCCGATATCGATCCGCCGGTGGTGTCCATCTCCACCGATTACACCGGCGCCGCCGCTGAGGTGGTGGATACCCAGATCACCCAGGTGGTCGAGGGTGCGATCAGTGGCATTGAAGGCATCCGTTCCATCGAGTCGTCCACCGAGCAGGGCGAATCCCGCACCAGCATCGAATTTTCCATCTCCCGGGATGTCGACATTGCCGCCAACGATGTCCGTGACGCGGTGTCCCGGATTGCCGATGAACTGCCGGAAGAAGCAGAGGCTCCGGTCGTGCAGAAGGCCAACTCCGACGCCCGTCCGATGATGTGGATCACCCTGCGCAGCGATGTCTGGGACAGCGCCGAACTCAGTGATTTTGCCGAACGGGTGCTGGCCGACCGGCTGTCGGTACTGGACGGTGTCGCGGATGTCCGCATTGGCGGTGAGCGCCGTTATGCCATCCGGGTCTGGCTGGATCGCGAGCGGCTGGCAGCCCGGGATATCACCGTGGCCGAGGTGGAACGGTCGCTGCGGGCCAACAACGTGGAACTGCCGGCGGGTTCTGTGGATTCCTCCACCCGTAATTTTACCGTTCAGATGGATGGCCGGCTCACCAACGTGGAGCAGTTCCGCGACCTGGTGATCCGCCGGGACGGTAACGACCTGCTGCGGCTGGGCGAGGTGGCCAATGTTCAGATGGGCGTGGAGTCCGACGTCAGCCGGCTACGGGCCAACGGTCAGACCGCTATCGGCATGGGCGTGATTCGCCAGTCCAAGGCCAACACCGTGGCGGTGTCTGACGCGGTTCGCGCGGAGTTGGTGAAGATCCGGCAAACCCTGCCGCCGGAAGTCACCATTGCCGAGAGCTACGACGAATCCATCTTCATCCGCGCCTCCATCAAGGAGGTCATCATCACCCTGGCCATCGCGGTATCCCTGGTCATTCTGGTGATCTTTCTGTTCCTGCGTTCCTGGCGGGCCACGCTGATTCCGGCGGTCACCATTCCGGTGGCGGTCATTGGCGCCTTTATTGGTCTGGGCTTCCTCGGCTTTTCAATTAACGTACTGACCCTGCTGGCGGTGATTCTGGCGATCGGTCTGGTGGTGGACGATGCCATTGTCATGCTGGAGAACATCCAGCGCCGGATCGACGAAGGCGAGCCGCCCCTGCTGGCCTCCTACCGGGGGGCCAAACAGGTGGCGTTTGCGGTTATTGCCACCACCCTCACCCTGGTGGCGGTGTTTGTGCCGATCTCGTTCATGGGTGGCAACATCGGCCGACTGTTTGCCGAGTTCGGTTTTACCCTGGCAGCGGCGGTGGTGGTGTCCAGCCTGGTGGCCCTGACCCTGACGCCGATGTTGTGTTCCAAGTGGCTGAGGCACAGCCCAGAATCCGCCGAAGGTCATCGCCTGTGGGCCGCCAGTGAAAAGGTCCTCAATGGTCTGACCCATGGCTACAAGCGCCTGCTGCGCTTTTCCCTCAATCAGCCCGGCCTGCTGCTGGGCCTGGGCATCGTGGGTCTGATTGTCGCCGTGGTGATTTTTCCGCGCCTGCCCCAGGAACTGGCCCCGACTGAAGACCGGGGCGTGATCATTATGCCCGCCAGCGCGCCCCGGGGGTCCACCGTTGAGTATACGGATCATTACGTGCGCAAGGCCGAGCAGACATTGCTGCCCTACCTGGAAGATGGCGTGGCCGACCGGCTGCTCTCCATCGTCGGGTTCCGGGGGGAAGAGGACAACGCTTTCATGATCATGGGCCTGGTGCCCTGGGAAGAGCGCTCGGTGAAGCAGCAGGCGATTACCAGTGAGCTGCGGGGCAAACTGAGCCAGATCTCAGGCATCCGGACCGTCGCGGTGAACCCGCCTGGTCTGGGCCAGCGTGGCTTCAGCCAGCCGGTGGAGTTCGTGGTGGCCGGGCCGGACTATGAATCGGTTCAGGCCTGGAGCCAGGAAATTGTCGAACGGGCGAAGGCAAACCCCAACCTGCTCAACCTGGAGACCGATTTTGAACTGACCCGGCCGGAGTTGCGGGTGTCCATTGATCGGGAGCGGGCCGCCGACCTGGACATCACCATTGAGGATGTCGGCCTGACGCTGCAGACCATGCTGGCGTCCCGCCAGGTCACCACGTATCTTGACCGGGGCCGGGAATACGATGTCATCGTCCAGGCGGCGGACATCGACCGGGCAACGCCATCGGATCTGGGCCAGATCTTTCTGCGACCCCGGGAGGGTGGCACCCTGATTCCGTTGCAGTCCCTGGTGTCGGTGGAGGAAATCGGGGCCAACCCCGATCTGCGCCGCATTGACCGTCTGCCGGCGGTGGTGATCAGTGCCTCCCTGGCCGATGGCTATGATCTGGGGTCTGCGCTCACGTACCTGAACAACCTGGCGGTGGATAATCTGCCGCCGGAGGCACGGGTGAGCTACAAGGGCCTGTCCCGGGAATTTCAGGAATCCTCAGCCGCCATCTACATCACCTTTGGCTTGGCCTTCGTGATTGTGTTCCTGGTGCTGGCGGCCCAGTTCGAAAGCTGGATTCATCCGCTGATCATCATGCTGTCGGTGCCACTGGCGGTGACCGGTGCCCTGCTGGCGCTCTGGTGGTCGGGCATCAGCCTCAACATCTACAGCCAGATCGGGATCATCATGTTGCTGGGGCTGATGGCCAAGAACGGCATATTGATCGTGGAGTTCGCCAACCAGCTCCGGGACAAGGGCTATGAGGTGAAGGAGGCCATTCTGGAAGGTGCCAGTCTGCGATTCCGGCCGGTGTTGATGACCACCATTTCCACGGTGTTCGGCGCGGTTCCCCTGGTGATCGCCACCGGTGCCGGTGCCGAGAGCCGGGCGGCCATCGGTATGGTGATTCTGGGTGGCCTGATCTTCGCCACCACCCTGACCCTGTTTATTATTCCCGTGCTTTACAACCTGTTGGCACGGTTCGCCAAGTCCGCCAATGCGGTGGAGCGAGAGCTTGAGCACCTGGCCGCCGAAACCGGGGCGCATTCTGTGGATAATTAGTGGGACAACCTTCGGAAAGGTTCTGGATTACTTACAGATAAATCATTTAAAACAACAGGTTAATGCATTATTTGAGGTGGTTAACAAGTAGCCTTGCATGTGGATAACTTTCTTGAAAACTTTTCTGAGAAGAGTGATCCAAGCCCATGAAATGCTATAAATTTCGGTTTTCCACTATCCTCTGCAAGGCGGCCATGGCGGCCGTCTGCCCCTCCTGACCACTGGCTGGCTTTCGCTGGCGGTGGTCGCTGGTTAAAATTTGCACATTCCGACTGCAATTTTCCGGGTGAGGCGTTATACTCGCCGCCCTGTTTTTATACCTTATTTTTTAGCCCGATTTCCGAGGTGAGCTGTGGATTTTCCGACCCGTTTCGATGTCATTGTCATTGGTGGTGGCCATGCCGGTACCGAGGCCGCGCTGGCGGCTGCACGCATGGGTTCGCAAACCCTGCTGTTGACCCACAACATTGAGACCCTGGGCCAGATGTCCTGCAATCCGGCCATCGGCGGTATTGGCAAGAGCCACCTGGTGAAGGAAATCGATGCCCTGGGAGGCGCCATGGCCGAGGCCACGGACCGGGCCGGTATCCAGTTCCGGGTGCTGAACAGCCGTAAGGGGCCGGCGGTACGCGCGACCCGTGCCCAGGCTGACCGGGTACTGTACAAGGCGGCGATCCGCCACACCCTGGAAAACCAGCCCAATCTGATGCTGTTCCAGCAGGCGGCGGACGACCTGATTGTGGAAAACGACCAGGTCACCGGCGTGGTAACCCAGACCGGCATCCGCTTCAATGCCAGAACGGTGGTGCTGACCACGGGCACGTTCCTGGGCGGGGTTATCCACATTGGCATGCAGCAGCATTCCGGCGGTCGCGCCGGCGATGCACCGGCCAATGCCCTGGCCCGGCGATTACGGGAATTGCCATTCAATGTTGGCCGCCTGAAAACCGGTACCCCGCCACGGATCGATGCCCGCTCCGTCGACTTTTCGGTGATGCAGGAACAGTGGGGCGACGACCCGACACCGGTGATGTCGTTCGTGGGCAACCGGGACCAGCACCCCGAGCAGGTATGCTGCTATGTCACCCGCACCACCGAACAGACCCACGACATTATCCGTAGCGGCTTCGACCGTTCACCCATGTTTGCGGGCCATATTGAAGGCGTCGGCCCGCGTTACTGCCCGTCCATCGAGGACAAGGTAAACCGGTTTGCCGACAAGGATTCGCACCAGATTTTCGTGGAACCCGAAGGCCTGACGACCAACGAGCTCTACCCCAATGGTATCTCCACCAGTCTGCCGTTTGATGTCCAGTTGGCGGCGGTGCGCACCATTCCGGGGTTTGAGAATGCCCACATCACCCGGCCGGGCTATGCCATCGAATACGATTTCCTGAATCCCCAGGACCTGCGCCATACCCTGGAAACCAAGTTTATCCAGGGCCTGTATTTTGCTGGCCAGATCAACGGCACCACCGGATACGAAGAAGCCGGTGCCCAGGGCCTGCTGGCGGGGATCAACGCTGCACTCAAGGCCCAGGAAAAAGAGCCATGGTATCCGCGCCGAGATGAAGCCTACCTGGGCGTGCTGGTGGATGATCTGATTACCATGGGCACGTCCGAGCCCTATCGCATGTTCACCAGCCGTGCCGAGTACCGGCTGATCCTTCGGGAAGACAACGCCGATCTGCGCCTGACGGAGACCGGCCGCACCTTGGGACTGGTCAACGACGAGCGCTGGCGGGCGTTCAACCACAAGCGCGAGGCCATCGCTACCGAACGCAGCCGGCTTGAATCCACCCGGATTCATCCGGGCACCGACGCTGGCGAGCGCGCGAACGGTTTCCTCAAGCAGCCGATGGCCCGGGATCAGTCCCTGGCGGAATTGCTCCGGCGCCCGGAAATCGGTTATCGCCACATCGCCGACATCGGTACCGAGCAGGCTGAGGACCCGGTCGTGGCGGATCAGGTGGAAATCGAAATCAAATACGAAGGTTATATTTCCCGTCAGACGGACGAAATCGAACGTTTGCGCAAGAATGAGAACACCGCCCTGCCGGTGGATCTGGATTATGACGTGATCGGGGGGCTGTCCAACGAGATCCGGCAGAAGCTCAAGGCCGTGCGCCCGGAAACCGTGGCCCAGGCGTCCCGGATTCAGGGCGTGACCCCGGCGGCGGTCAGTCAGATCCTGGTGCACCTGAAAAAGCGCGACCTGCTGCGCAAACAGACCGCCTGATCCACGCCCATGACCAACGCGCTCTGGCAGGGTCAGCTCCGGGACGGGCTGACGACAATGAACCTTTCCCTGAACGACGACCAGCAGCACAAGCTGCTGGCGTTTCTTGGGTTGCTCAACAAATGGAACCGGGCCTACAACCTCACTGCGGTTCGTGATGAGCGGGAGATGGTGTCCCGGCAGTTGCTGGACAGCCTGAGCATCCTGCCCTGGGTAACCACGGAGCATCTGCTGGATGTTGGTGCCGGCGGCGGCCTGCCCGGTATCCCCCTGGCCATTGCCCTGCCTGGCAAGCGGTTTACCCTGTTGGACAGCAACGGCAAGAAAACCCGGTTCCTGAACCAGTGTGTTCTGGAACTGGGCCTGGACAACGTTGAGGTTGTTCACGGCCGAGCGGAAGACTGCCGGCCCGCACAGCCATTCACCCAGATCAGCAGCCGGGCGTTTACCGCCCTGGACAATCTGGTGCGATGGTGCGGCGATCTGCTGGCATTTGAGGGTGAGTTCCTTGCCATGAAAGGCCAGTTTCCGGATGATGAGGTGGCTGCCCTTCCGACAGGCTGGCGGATAACATCCAGCCATGCCCTGGCGGTTCCCGGTGCCGGGGCTGAGCGACACCTGCTGGTGCTTGGCCGGGCAGAGAATTCCCAGTAATCCGCAACAGGAGGCGAGACATGGCGCGCGTGATTGCAGTGACCAATCAGAAAGGCGGTGTGGGTAAAACCACCACCTGCGTCAACCTGGCCGCCTCCCTGGCCGCCACCAAACGTCGTGTCCTGCTGGTGGATATGGACCCCCAGGGCAATGCGACCATGGGCAGTGGTGTCGACAAGAACGCCCTGGAATTATCCGGCTACGATGTGCTGACCAAGCGTACCAGCGCCGCCGAGGTGGTTACCCTCGCGGAAGCTTCCGGTTTTGACATCCTGCCCGCCAACGGCGACCTGACCGCCGCCGAAGTGGCGCTGATGAATGAGATTGGCCGGGAGCACCGGTTGCGCCTGGCCCTGAACACCATCCGCGACCACTACGATTACATCCTGATTGACTGCCCGCCTTCGCTCAGCCTGCTGACGGTGAATGCCCTGTCGGCCGCGGATACGGTGCTGATTCCCATGCAGTGTGAATACTATGCCCTGGAAGGGCTGGCAGCGCTGATGAACACCGTTGAGCAAATCCAGGAAACGGTGAATCCCAATCTGCAGGTGGAAGGCATCCTCCGCACCATGTACGACCCGCGTAACAGCCTGACCCTGGACGTGTCCGGTCAGCTGAGTGAGTATTTCGGCGACAAGGTCTATCGGGCGGTGATTCCCCGCAACGTCCGTCTGGCCGAGGCGCCCAGCTACGGTATGCCGGCGCTGAAGTACGACCGGGCCTCCAAGGGCGCGGTGGCCTATTTGGCCCTGGCCGGCGAAATGGTTCGCCGGCACGGTGCGAAAAAGACATCCGAGCCGGTTGCGGTGTAACATACCACGCCCATGCACAACGACTTTCAACGGGAAGAATGACTGACACCATGGCGGCGAAGAAACGAGGACTGGGAGAGCGTGGGCTGGGAGCGCTGCTGGCGGGCTCCAAGGTCAACCTGGACCAGGAACTGAAGGACCACGACGGCGAACTGCGCGACATTCCCATCGATCTCATCCAGCGTGGCCGTTTCCAGCCCCGCCGCGACATGGATCCGGCGGCATTGCAGGAGCTGGCGGACTCCATCCGTCAGCAGGGCGTGATGCAGCCGGTGGTGGTTCGCCCCATTGCCGAAGGTCGCTATGAGCTGATTGCCGGCGAACGTCGCTGGCGCGCCACTCAAATGGCGGAACTGGATAGCATCCCCGCCATCATTCGGGATGTCCCCGACGAAGCCGCCATTGCCATGGCGCTGATCGAGAACATCCAGCGGGAAAACCTCAATCCGATCGAAGAAGCCTTTGCCCTGCAGCGCCTGCAGGACGAATTCGGCCTGACCCAGGCCCAGGTGGCGGAAGCCGTGGGCAAGTCCCGCACCACCATCACCAACCTGCTGCGGCTGATCGGCCTGACCGAAGATGTCCGCATCATGCTCGAGCACGGTGACCTGGAGATGGGCCATGGCCGGGCCATGCTGACCCTGCCGCCGGAGCAGCAGGTTCAGGTGGCCAAACAGGTGGTCGGCAAATCCCTCTCCGTACGCCAGACCGAAGCCCTGGTCCGTCGGGTACAGCAGGAACAGCCGGACGGGAAAACCAAACGCAAGGGCGAAGTCGATCCCAATATCCGTGCCCTGCAGGACGACCTGGCCGAGCGCCTGGGTGCCCGGGTATCGATCGATCACGGCCAGCGTGGCAAGGGCAAGCTGGTGATCGAATACAGCTCCCTCGACGAACTTGATGGTATTCTCGGCCATATCCGGTAAATCGTCGCAGTCGGCTACACCTTTGGGCCAGCTGCGAAAGTTCGTATTCCGTCCCTACACAACATATAGTGGTGAAAAAGTGAGCACACGCCTATTTGTGTGCAAATCGTCAAAACACCCGTGGTTAAGCCGGTTCTGACCGACTCGGCCTGAGCCAGCTTTGTTGATTCGTGCACATTGAACACATATAATCTGCGGCGCTCGTGTCGGTGTATTTGCTTACTTTTTAAACGGCACCGAAAACTATCTGTATGCACGGGACGAATATGACGAAGACAGCCAAGGGCGGAATCGGACGCCCGCCGATCGCACGATGGTTTGTCATTGAAAGTGTGGTACTTGTCTTCGTAAGCCTGGCGTTTCTGATTCGCGGCCAGGTTTCGGGTTATTCAGCGCTTCTGGGCGGTCTCATTTTTTTACTGCCCCATGGTTATTTTGCGCTCAAGGCATTCCGCTTCGCCGGTGCGCGGTCTGCCAAAAAAATTATGACGTCTTTTTATCAGGGTGAGGCCGGCAAGCTCATCCTGTGCGCCATCCTCTTCACGATGGTGTTCAAATGGATTCAGCCGCTTGATGTTGCGGCACTTTTTTTAACATTTGCGATCATGCTGGTCAGCAACTGGCTGACACCGCTACTGGCGGGCAGCAGCACGCAACAAAGCTAACGGGACTTGGGAAACCATTATGGCAGGAAGTGCATCCGAATATATCCAGCATCACCTCCAGAACTTGACCTATGGCAAGTTACCGGCGGGTTACGAGCGTGCCGATGGCACGGTCCTGCAGGAAGCGCAGTGGACCATGGCCCATAGCGCCGCGGAAGCCTCCGACATGGGGTTCATGGCCCTTCACGTCGATTCCCTGGGCTGGTCTGTCGCCCTGGGTGTGATTTTTCTGTTTGTTTTCCGGCTGGCGGCCAAGCGCGCCACGTCCGGGCAACCGGGCGGCCTGCAGA
Source organism: uncultured Marinobacter sp. (assembly GCF_946886895.1). The sequence continues at coordinate 34,023 of NZ_CAMPJO010000017.1, forward strand.
ACTTCGTGGAAGTGATGGTCGAGTTTGTCGATAACAGCGTGAAGGAAACCTTCCACGGCAAGAACAAGGTCATTGCGCCGCTTTCGCTGACCATTTTCTGCTGGGTTTTCCTGATGAACCTGATGGACCTGGTGCCGGTGGACTTCCTGCCCCAGCTGTTCCACCTGATGGGCCTGGAATACATGAAGGTGGTGCCGACCACGGACGTGAATATCACCCTGGGCATGTCCCTGTCGGTGTTCTTCCTGGTCATTTTCTACAGCGTGAAGGTAAAGGGCGTGGGTGGTTTCCTGGGTGAGCTTACCCTGCACCCCTTCTCTTCCGACAACCTGATTCTGAAAATCCTCCTGATTCCGGTCAACCTGTTGCTGGAGGGCGTTAGCCTCCTGGCCAAGCCGATTTCACTGGCGCTGCGTCTGTTCGGTAACCTGTACGCTGGCGAACTGATTTTCATCCTGATTGCGTTGCTGCCCCTGTGGGCACAATGGACGCTGTCTGTACCCTGGGCGATTTTCCACATTCTGATCATCACCCTGCAGGCATTCATCTTTATGATGTTGACGATCGTGTACCTGAGCATGGCTCACGAAGACAGTCACTGATCGGACACCATTAAGCCGTAGTTCTGAACCCTAAACCCTTAAACTGAAAAACCTGACTGAAAACTGGGAGTTATCATGGAAACTGTAGTTGGAATGACCGCGATTGCCGTTGCACTGCTGATCGGCCTGGGCGCCCTGGGTACTGCGATTGGCTTTGGTATCCTCGGTGGCAAGTTCCTGGAAGGCGCTGCGCGCCAGCCGGAAATGACCCCGATGCTTCAGGTCAAGATGTTCATCGTGGCCGGCCTGCTGGACGCCGTCACCATGATTGGTGTTGGTATCGCTCTGTTCTTCACCTTCGCCAACCCGTTCGTCGGCCAGATCGCCGGTTAATCGAGTCGCCAACCGGGGTTTCACCCCGGTCAGATGATTCTTAACAACACAGGCGAGAGGTGAAGACGTGAACATTAATTTGACGATGATTGGTCAAGCCATCGCGTTCTTTATCTTTGTCGTCTTCTGCATGAAGTACGTGTGGCCGCCTATCATGGCGGCACTGCAGGAGCGTCAAAAGAAGATCGCTGACGGACTGGCTGCCTCAGACCGCGCAGCGCGCGATCTGGAACTGGCTCAGGAAAAGTCAGCTCAGGAACTGCGTGAAGCCAAGCAGCAAGCCGCTGGCCTGATTGAACAGGCCAACAAGCGTGCGGCCCAGATTGTGGAAGCATCCAAGGATGACGCCCGCAAGGAAGGCCAGAAGCTGATTGAGCAGGCCAAGGCCGAAATTGAACAGGAGCGGAATCAGGCTCGTGACGCGCTGCGTGCAGAAGTTGCCGCTATCGCTGTCGCCGGTGCTGAGAAAATCCTGGAAGCCTCTGTCGATGCCTCCAAGCACAACGAAATGTTGGAAAAACTGGCGGCAGAACTTTAAACGACGAGGTTCATCATGGCAGAACTGAGAACGCTGGCCCGTCCATACGCAAAAGCAGCATTCAAGGCCGCTCAGGAGCACGAGCAACTGGCCGAGTGGTCCCAGGTGCTGACGATTGCCGGACAGGTCACCGCGAATAAAAGCATTCGACAGCTTCTCGCGAATCCGGGTCTGGAAGAGCAGAAAAAGGCCGAACTGATTCTGGAGGTCGCCGAAGAGGGCGTCACCGAGCAGGTTCGGAACTTTTTCGCGGTACTGGCTGAAAATCGCCGGCTGATGCTTCTTCCCGAGATTTCAGCGCTCTTCAACACGTACCGGGCTGATCTGGAGCGTACTGTTGATATCGAAGTTACCGCAGCTTTCGAGCTGACGGACGAACAGCAACAGAAGCTCGCCCAGGCACTCTCGGAAAAACTCGAGCGTAAAGTGTCACTTGCGGCGTCACTGGACAAGTCTCTGATCGGCGGCGCAATCGTTCGCACCGGCGATCTGGTCATTGACGCCTCCGTACGCGGAAAGCTGACCAAGCTGGCCGACGCTCTGGGCTCCTGATTTCAGCACAAGGTTTGAGGATATTGGCATGCAGCAACTGAATCCATCCGAGATCAGTGACATCATCAAGAAGAGAATCGAGAAACTCGATATCTCTTCCGAAGCAAAAAACGAAGGTACGATTCTGTCCGTTTCGGACGGTATCGTGCTGATCCACGGTCTTGCCGACGTTATGTACGGTGAGATGATTGAATTCGCCAATGGCATCTTCGGCATGGCTCTGAACCTGGAGCGTGATTCCGTGGGTGCGGTTGTTCTGGGCGACTACGAAGGTCTGGCAGAAGGCCAGAAGGTACGCTGTACCGGTCGTATTCTGGAAGTTCCGGTGGGTCCGGAATTGCTGGGCCGCGTCGTGGACTCTCTGGGTAACCCGATCGACGGCAAGGGCGAGCTGGGCACCGACCTTACCTCACCCATCGAGAAGGTGGCGCCGGGCGTTATCGCACGTCAATCGGTCGATGAGCCGGTTCAGACCGGCCTGAAAGCGATCGACACCATGGTGCCGATCGGTCGTGGCCAGCGTGAGCTGATCATTGGTGACCGTCAGATCGGTAAGACCGCTGTCGCTATCGACGCGATCATTAACCAGAAAGACAGTGGCATTAAATGTATCTACGTAGCCGTAGGTCAGAAGCAGTCTTCCATTGCCGCCGTTGTGCGCAAGCTGGAAGAGCACGGAGCCATGGACCACACCATCGTGGTAGCCGCGGGCGCAGCTGACCCAGCCGCTACGCAGTTCCTGGCGCCGTACTCCGGCACCTCTATGGGCGAGTACTTCCGTGATCGCGGTGAAGACGCCCTGATCATCTTTGATGATCTGTCCAAGCAGGCGGTGGCTTATCGTCAGATTTCCCTGCTGCTGCGTCGTCCGCCGGGCCGTGAAGCCTATCCGGGTGACGTTTTCTACCTGCACTCTCGGCTGCTGGAGCGGGCATCCCGCGTTAACGCCGACTACGTCGAGAAGCTCACCAACGGTGAAGTGAAAGGCAAGACCGGTTCCCTGACCGCGCTGCCGATCATCGAAACCCAGGCCGGCGACGTGTCTGCGTTCGTACCGACCAACGTGATCTCCATCACCGACGGCCAGATCTTCCTGGAGACCAACCTGTTCAACTCCGGCATCCGTCCGGCGATGAACGCCGGTGTCTCGGTCTCACGGGTGGGCGGTTCCGCCCAGACCAAGATCATGAAGAAGCTCGGCGGTAATATCCGTCTGGCCCTGGCCCAGTACCGTGAACTGGCCGCTTTCGCCCAGTTTGCTTCGGATCTTGACGAAGCAACCCGTAAGCAGCTTGAACACGGTCAGCGTGTTACGGAACTCATGAAGCAGAACCAATACAGCCCGATGTCCGTGGCTGAAATGGGTACGGTTCTGTTTGCAGCCAACGAAGGCTTCCTGGACGACGTTGATGTCGACAAGGTTGTTAAGTTCGAAGCGCAGATGCTTGACTGGATGCGCTCTGAACAGAAAGACCTGCTCGACAAGATCAACGAGAAAGGCGATTACAACGACGAAATCGCTGCCGGCCTCAAAGCTGCACTTGAGAAATTCAAGACCACTCAGAGCTGGTAAGAAAAGGGGCCTGCGGCGTGTGTCGCGGGCCGGTTTTCGACGCAACGAGTGTCTAACTTGAGAAGGCAGTGAGTTATGGCCGTCGGCAAAGAAATACGTAACCAGATTTCGAGCATCAAGAGCACGCAGAAAATCACCAGCGCCATGGAAATGGTGGCTGCGAGTAAGATGCGTAAGGCTCAGGAACGCATGCAGGCGACTCGCCCGTATGCCGACAAGATGCGGCAGGTGATCGGGCACATTGCCAAGGCGAACGCTCAGTACAAGCATCCGTTTATGGTCGACCGTGAGGTTAAGCGTGTTGGCTATATTGTGGTGTCCACTGACCGTGGCCTGTGCGGTGGTCTGAACAGCAACCTGTTCAAAGCGCTTGTCCGTGAAATGAAAGCGTGGAACGAAAAAGGGGTGGAATCCGATCTGTGCGCCATCGGACAGAAAGGGGCCTCCTTTTTCCGGAGCTATGGCGGCAATGTCGTCGCGGCGCTGACCCATCTGGGTGACAGCCCGAGCTCTGAAAAACTCATCGGCAACGTCAAGGTCATGCTGGATTCGTTCTCCGAGGGCAAGATCGATCGCCTGTACGTGGTGAGCAACCAGTTCGTCAATACCATGACCCAAAGCCCGAAGGTGGAGCAGCTTCTGCCCCTGCCGGAAAGCGAAGACGAAGAGATCAAGAACCAGTGGGATTATCTCTACGAGCCCGATGCCAGGCAGATCCTCGATGGCCTTCTGCCACGGTTTATTGAATCCCAGGTGTACCAGGGTGTGGTAGAAAATCTGGCATGTGAACAGGCAGCCCGGATGATCGCCATGAAGAGCGCAACTGATAACGCCGGTGACATTATGGACGAACTTCAGTTGGCCTATAACAAGGCGCGTCAGGCAGCCATCACCCAAGAGATTTCGGAGATTGTGAGCGGCGCGGCTTCGGTCTGATCCTGCCCACGATCCAACTGGTTTTATTGACTACTAAGATAACGAGGAACCGAGCATGAGTAGCGGACAAATCGTTCAGATCATTGGCGCGGTTATCGACGTGGAATTCCCACGTGACTCCGTACCCAACGTATATGACGCACTGCTGCTTGAAGGTGGCGAAACAACTCTGGAAGTCCAGCAGCAGCTGGGTGACGGCATTGTTCGTACCATCGCCATGGGCAGCACCGAAGGCCTGAAGCGTGGCCTGAAAGCAGAAAACACTGGCAAGGCAATCTCGGTACCGGTTGGTACCAAGACCCTCGGCCGTATCATGGACGTTCTGGGTCGTCCCATCGACGAGCAGGGCGAGATCGGCGAGGAAGAGCGCTGGGCCATTCACCGCAAGGCCCCGGGTTATGCCGATCAGGCAGCCTCCGCGGACCTGCTGGAAACCGGCATCAAGGTTATCGACCTGATCTGCCCGTTCGCCAAGGGTGGTAAGGTCGGCCTGTTCGGTGGTGCCGGCGTCGGCAAGACCGTTAACATGATGGAGCTGATCAACAACATCGCGAAAGAGCACTCCGGTCTCTCCGTGTTCGCGGGTGTTGGTGAGCGGACTCGTGAAGGTAACGACTTCTACTACGAAATGAAGGACTCTAACGTCCTTGATAAGGTAGCCATGGTCTACGGCCAGATGAACGAGCCTCCCGGAAACCGTCTGCGTGTGGCCCTGACCGGTCTCACCATGGCCGAGAAGTTCCGGGACGAAGGCCGTGACGTACTGTTGTTTGTGGACAACATCTACCGTTACACCCTGGCCGGTACCGAAGTCTCCGCACTGCTGGGTCGTATGCCCTCAGCGGTAGGTTACCAGCCAACACTGGCCGAAGAGATGGGTCAGCTGCAGGAGCGTATTACCTCCACCAAGAACGGTTCCATCACGTCCATCCAGGCGGTCTACGTACCGGCGGATGACTTGACCGACCCGTCGCCTGCAACCACCTTCTCGCACCTGGACGCGACCGTGGTACTGAGCCGTGACATCGCCTCCAAGGGTATTTACCCGGCGATCGACCCACTGGACTCCACTTCCCGTCAGCTGGATCCGCTGGTTATCGGTCACGAGCATTACGAAGTGGCTCGTGGCGTGCAGACCAACCTGCAGCGTTACAAGGAACTGAAAGACATCATCGCGATCCTGGGCATGGATGAGCTCTCAGAAGATGATAAGCTGGTTGTATCCCGCGCCCGTAAGATCGAGCGTTTTCTGTCCCAGCCGTTCCACGTTGCTGAAGTCTTTACCGGTTCGCCCGGTAAGTACGTTTCCCTGAAGGAAACCATCAGCAGCTTTAAGGGCATCCTTAACGGCGACTATGATGATATGCCCGAGCAGGCATTCTACATGGTGGGTACCATTGAGGAAGCGGTTGAGAAAGCGAAGGAAATGAAGAGCAAGGCCAAGAAGTAATCTGGGCCTGAGCGTTTGTTTCCGGATCGATCAAAGAGGCAACTGACATGGGTATGACCGTGCATTGTGATGTGGTGAGTGCCGAAACAAAGATCTATTCCGGATTGGTGGAAATGCTGATCGCAGCGGGCTCCGAAGGTGACCTGGGTATCACCCCGGGCCACACGCCGCTGCTGACCGAGCTGAAGCCGGGTCCCGTTCGGATCATCAAGCAGGGCGGTGAAGAAGAGATTCTTTACGTGTCTGGCGGATATCTGGAGGTTCAGCCCAATCTGGTGACTTTGTTGGCCGACACCGCGGTTCGTGCAAAGGATGTGGACGAAGCTGCCGCACTCGAGGCTCAGAAAGAAGCCGAGAAAGCACTTGCCAATAAGACCGGTGAATTCGAGTATTCCCGTGCTGCTGCGGAACTGGCCGAGGCTGCTGCCCAGCTTCGAACCATTCAGCAGTTGCGGAACAAGATGCGCTAGGCATTTTCGTTCCGGGGTTACCGAACACCAGAGCCGCATCCTGAGCGGCTGGAGACCAACGCCTGGCGTTGGCAATCCGGCCGTTGGGGTGCGGTTTTTTTATGACGGACTGAAATGCCAACAACCCGGGAGACGGATGTTTCCATGAGCCCATTACACGTAGTGATTCTGGCAGCCGGCCAGGGTTCCAGAATGAAATCCGCTTTGCCGAAAGTGCTGCACGCGCTGGCCGGTCGACCGATGCTTCATCATGTCATCGCCACCGCCAGAAGCCTGGGGGCCGAGACCATCCACACGGTGATCGGCCACGGCGCGGACCAGGTTCGGGCCTCGGTGCCTGAGGGCAGCATCCACTGGGTAGAGCAGCGGGAACAACTGGGCACCGGCCATGCGGTTGCCCAGGTTCTGGAGCATTTGCCGGACGACGCCCGGGTCCTGGTACTGTACGGGGACGTGCCACTGACCCGAAGTGCTACCCTGGAAACCCTGGTCCGCCATATCAGTGACACCTCCCTGGGGCTGCTGACGGTGACCATGGACGACCCCAAGGGCTACGGCCGCATCGTCCGCGACGCCGACGGCCAGGTCACCGCCATCGTTGAACAGAAAGACGCAACCCCCGAGCAGCGCGCCATCCGGGAAGTGAACACCGGTATTCTGGGCGTGACCGCGGCACAACTGAAGGCCTGGCTGCCAAGGCTGTCCAATAGCAACGCCCAGGGCGAGTACTACCTGACCGATATCATCGCCATGGCGGCGTCGGACCAGGTGACCGTCGAGGTCAACCAGCCGGACGACGCACTGGAAGTACAGGGCGTGAACAACCGGGTGCAGCTGGCCGAACTTGAACGCTGGTTCCAGCGCCATCAGGCCCGGCAGCTTATGCTCGACGGCGCGACCCTGGCCGATCCCGAGCGCGTTGATGTGCGGGGCAATCTGCGCATTGGCAATGATATATTCATCGATGTGAATGCGGTGTTTGAAGGCGATGTCCGGTTGGGCAACAACGTGCGTATCGGGCCAGGCTGCGTTATCAAGGATGCGGATATTGGTGACGGAACCGAGATCAAGGCCTACAGTGTGATTGAGAGTTCGAGCATTGGCGCCAACGCCCAGATCGGTCCCTATGCCCGCTTCCGCCCCGGAAACACCCTTGCCGCCAACACCAAGGTCGGCAATTTCGTGGAGCTCAAAAAATCCGTGGTCGGCGAGGGCAGCAAGATCAACCACCTGAGTTACGTGGGGGACGCCACGCTCGGAACCAACGTGAATGTCGGGGCCGGTACCATCACCTGCAACTACGATGGTGCCAACAAGTACCCGACCGTGATTGGTGACGGCGCATTCGTGGGATCGAACGCATCCCTGGTGGCGCCGGTCACGTTGGCAAGCGGCGTGACGGTGGCCGCAGGTTCCACCATTACCCGGGATGTTGCCGATAATGAGCTGGCCGTTGCCCGGGGGCGCCAGCGCAATATCTCCGGCTGGGAACGGCCGAAGAAACACTGATGAACACAGCAACGGACAGGTGAAAGCAACATGTGTGGCATTGTAGGCGCGGTTTCGGAACGGGACGTCCAGGGCATTCTTCTTGAAGGCCTGCGTCGTCTGGAGTACCGGGGGTATGACTCTGCCGGCATGGCGGTCATCGATGGTGATAACTCGGTACAGCGAGCCCGGGAACTGGGTAAGGTGGCGTCGCTGGCAGAGGCGATCGGCACGACCCCGTTGTCCGGTAGTCTGGGCATCGCCCACACCCGTTGGGCCACCCATGGCGAGCCGTCACAGGTGAATGCCCATCCGCATATGTCCGGGAACCGGCTCGCCATCGTCCACAACGGCATTATCGAGAACTACCAGGAACTGCGGGACGAGCTCAAGGCGGACGGTTTCGTGTTCAGCTCCCAGACGGACACGGAAGTGGTCGCCCACCTGATCGAGAAGAACGTCCGCCAACTGGGTGAGCTGCATGCCGCGATCAAGGCCTCGATCGCCCGCCTGCGCGGCGCCTTTGCCCTGGCCGTGATTCATGCCGATGAGCCGGATCACCTGATTGTCTGCCGGGAAGGCAGTCCGCTGGTGATCGGAGTGGGTATCGGCGAGAACTTCATTGCGTCCGATCAGCTGGCACTGCTGCCGGTGACCGACCGCTTCATGTTTCTCGAAGAGGGCGATATCGCCGACATCCGCCGTGATCGGGTGGTGATCGAGAACCGTGATGGCCAGATCGTGGAGCGCGAGATTGCCCGTTTTGAGCACGGTACCGATTCTGCCGACAAAGGCGAATACCGGCACTTCATGCTCAAGGAAATCTACGAGCAGCCCCGGGTGATCAAGGCCACCATGGAAGGCCGGCTGACCAAAACCCACGTGCTGGAACAGGCCCTGGGTACCGATGCCGCCAATCTGCTGGACAATGTGCGCCACGTGCAGATTATCGCCTGTGGCACCAGCTATCACGCCGGCATGGTGGCCCGATACTGGATCGAAGAACTGGCCGGCGTGCCCTGCTCAGTGGAGGTGGCCTCCGAATTCCGCTACCGCAAACACGTGATTCAGCCAGACACTCTGTTCCTGTGCATTTCCCAGTCCGGTGAAACCGCCGACACCCTGGCCGCCCTGCGCCAGGCCAAGAAAGCGGGTTTCCGGGCCGCGTTGGCCATCTGTAACGTACCCGGCAGCTCCCTGGTACGGGAATCCGACCTGGTGATCATGACCCAGGCCGGCCCGGAGATCGGCGTGGCGTCCACCAAGGCGTTCACCACCCAACTGACCGCGTTGCTCATCTTCACCCTGGCACTGGCCCGTCATAACGGCCTGCCGGAAGACAAGGAAGCGGAGATTGTCGGCGCCCTGCATCAGCTGCCGGGGCAAGTGAGCGACGTGCTGGCCCTGGACGGCGAGATTGCCGAGATGTCCAAGGCCTTCATGGACAAGAACCACAGCCTGTTCCTGGGCCGTGGCTCGCAGTTTCCGGTGGCACTCGAGGGTGCCCTGAAGCTCAAGGAAATCTCCTACATCCACGCCGAAGCCTACCCGGCCGGCGAGCTGAAGCATGGCCCCCTGGCCCTGGTGGACAGCGAAATGCCGGTGGTGACCGTGGCGCCGAACAACGACCTGGTGGAAAAGCTCAAATCCAACCTGGAAGAGGTTCGCGCCCGGGGCGGTGAGCTGTTCGTCTTTGCCGACAAAGCCGCGGACGTGAAACCGGAAGCTGGTATTCACGTGATGCAGATCCCGTCTGTGCACGCGATCACCGCACCGATTGTGTACACCGTGCCGTTGCAATTGCTGTCGTATCACGTGGCTGTGCTCAAGGGCACCGACGTGGATCAGCCGAGGAATCTGGCCAAGAGTGTGACGGTTGAGTAAACGCTAAAACATCTCGCCTGCATAGATGGCCTGGCGCCAAGCTGATAGGCTGCCTCCAACCGATCACGGGTGGCGGAGACGGTAAGCATGAACACAGCAGGCGAGGAGAGCGCAATACGCGCCTTCGGTATCTCGGATTTCCTGGCGTTTGGGCAGGATTACGGTATCCGTTACCACTTCCCCGACCTGCCCCGGCCGGGGGTGACCGACGCCCCGGTGGCCCGGGGCCGGATTGCCGAAACGGCCCTGCCATCGGGGTTCCGGTTTACCCGTTCTGACCTCGAGGTTTTCCAGAGTTACGAATCCATTTCTCTGGGGCACTCGCCCCTGCTGATCGTGATCGTTCTGGCAGGCAGTATCCGGCTGTCGGTTGGGGCAGTTCATCGTGAACTCGGCGCCGGCACCGCCGTCAGTCTCCAGTTGCGTCCGGAATACGCGCTGAATGTTGTCCAGCCCGCCGGCCAGCACCTGAAAACCGTGACCCTGGCCTTCGACCCGGCCGGCCCGGCCCTGAATCGGGCCGAACACCCGATACTGACAGCGCTGCTGGCGGCCATTGAGCAGCCGGTCTGGTTGTGGCAACCGCCGGGCGAGCTGGTTGCGGCCCTGCAGCAGGGGTTGGCGGCCACCGTGCCCGAGGGCCAGAAAACCCTGGTACTGGAAGGGTTGGCCCTGCAACTGGCAGGCTATGGGGTGCCCCAGGGCACGGTGCCGAAAACCCGCCGCAGATCCCTGCCATCCGGCCAGCAACAACGGCTGGAATCGGTACGGCAACTGCTGGAGTTCAACCCCGCCGAGGACTACACCCTGGCACAACTGGCCCGGCGGGCCGCCATGAGCCCCAGCAGTCTGCGGGCCAAATTCCGGGCGATCTATGGTGTCTCGGTGTTTGGCTATCAGCGTGCCTGCCGGATGGCGCTGGCCCGGCGTTACCTGGAGCAGGGGCACTCCGTCCAGCAGGCCGCCCACCGGTCGGGCTACCGGCACGCCACCAACTTCGCCACCGCCTTTCGTCGCCATTTCGGAGTGTCGCCTGGAAACCTGACCTGAGTAGCGTCAGGCTTGTCGGTGCGCAAACGTTTTCTGTCACTGCGCATACCAATTCATGGATCTAAAAGCGAATAATTCGCATTAACGAATTAGTGTTCCCTGAACGACTTGGTATTCCCTGAGAGGCGCGTGTGATGTTCCAACCTTCCCGATTGTCCCTGGCAGTCGTGCTATCAATGGCCGGTATTACCCACAGTTCCCTGGCGTCAGCCCAGAGCGAGACTCCGGTGCTGGAGGCCCTGTCCGTTACGGCCACCCGGGGCGCCACCAAAACCGAAACCCCGATTATGGAGACTCCGCAATCGGTGTCGGTAATCGATAACGAGGACTGGCAGGAGAAAGGCGCCCGCACGGTACAGCGGGCCGCGAACTACACGCCTGGGGTGAGCACCAATCAGGTGGGTGCCTCCAACCGTTATGACTACCTGATCCTGCGCGGGTTCTCCGATGGCAGCATCAATAACACCTACCTGGATGGCCTCCGGGTGATGAGTGATGGCGGCTCCTACAGCTCGTTTGCTATCGACCCCTGGTTTCTGGAGCGTATTGAAATCGTCAAGGGACCGACCTCGGTGCTGTACGGCCAGGGCTCCCCCGGTGGCATTGTGGCCCTGACCAGCAAGCGGCCGGAATTCGAGAAACAGGGCGAGGTGCGGGTAACCCTGGGTAACAACGCCCAGCGCAGTCTGGCCTTCGACGTCACCGGGCCGCTGGATGACGGGCGCCGGGTGGCCTACCGGCTGACCGGTATCGCGTCCGCCGCGGATGCCCAGCAGGATTTCGTTGAGGAAGAGCGCCGGGCCATCGCCCCGTCCCTGACCTGGGACATCACCGACGACACCAGCCTGACCCTGCTGGCTTACCTGCAGCGGGACCCGGAGGGCGGCTACCACAGCGGCTTACCCTACGAGGGTACGGTGGTGCCCCGTAACGGCCAGACCATCGACAACACCTTCTTCGAGGGAGAGCCGGATTACGACCTGTTCCGGCGTGACCTGACCCTGGTCGGCTACGATCTGGAGCACCGGATCAACAGCGCCTGGCGCGCCCGCCAAAAGGTCCGTTATCTGGAATCCGATGTCCAGCTGAAACAGGTCTATGCCTACGGCTGGGCCTCCGCCACCGAATTGAATCGTTACTATTCCGCCGGCGACGAGGATCTGGAGGCGATCACCATCGACAACCAGGTGCAGGCGGAGCTGGCCACCGGCGCGGTGGATCATACCGTGCTGCTGGGCCTGGACTACCAGCAACGGGAAAACGACGTGGTCTGGCCCTCGGGGGCGTTTCCGCCCATCGACGCCTTCAACCCCCAATACGGGGCGGAGCCGACGGCGTTGTATCCGCCGGTTCGTAACCTGCGCGAACAGAAACAGCTTGGGTTGTACCTGCAGGATCAGCTGGCGCTGAGGGGCTGGCGGTTGACCCTGGGCGGCCGGCAGGACTGGGTGGACATCCGCAACACGGACCGGCAGTCCTCGGCCGTGGCGGAACTGGACGAAACCCAGTTCAGCGGCCGCGCGGGCTTGCTGTACCTGTTCGATAACGGTGTGGCGCCCTACCTGTCCTACTCCACGTCGTTTTCTCCGAGTGCCTACACCGACGCCAACGGCGACCTGCTGGAACCCAGTGAGGGCGAGCAGATCGAGACCGGCCTGAAGTACCAGCCGGCGGGCACCCGGGATCAGTACACCCTGTCGCTGTTCCGTATCAACCAGGAAAACCTGGCCACCAAACTGCCTCAGGAGAGCTTTTATCGGGCCATTGGTGAGATTCAGTCCCAGGGAGTGGAACTGGAGGCCAACTCACAGCTGACGGAGAGCCTGAACGTGCAACTGGGTTACGCCTATACCGACGTCACTTTTGAACAATCGAAAGCCTACCGGCAGGGCAACACCGCCAGCCAGGTACCGAAGCACCAACTGACGTTGTGGACCGGCTACCGTTTCCGCAACGGCCTGCTGGATGGCGCCAACGCTGGCCTGGGTGTGCGTTACGTGGCGGATATCTACGCTGACGACGCCAATACCCGCCAGGTGCCGGATTACACCCTGGTGGATCTTGCGCTGGGGTACGATCTGGGCAAACTGGGCCTGCCGGGCGTGAGTACACAACTGAACGTAAACAACCTGCTGGACAAGGAATACGTGGCGTCCTGCTACAACAGCCTGGAGTTCTGTTACTTCGGAGCCGAGCGCAACGTGACGGCGTCGGTGTCCTACCGGTTCTGATCCGCTGGCGCGGAGGTCAGGGATATGGCGGCCATGTCCTGCTGCAGTTTTTTCAGTAGGTGCAGCAGGCTGACCCCGTCGTCAAAACTCATGCTCTGCAGGGCCTGCTGATAGAATTCCGCAATCGTGCCCTGCAGGTTGTTCCAGAACACCCGACCGCTGTCGGTCAGTTTTACCAGCCGGGCCCGGCCGTCGCTGGGGTCGGGTACGCGAACCACGTGGCCGTCCCGCTCCATGCGCTTGAGCACACCGTCCAGGTTCTGCCGGCTGACGTGCAGGTATTCCTTGAGCTGGTTGAACGAGGTGCCGTCCTCGAAGCCTTCCCGCGACAGCGCCCCCAGCACCGCCCATTGCACAGCGCTGATGCCCATTTCGTTCTGGACCTGGCGCTGCAGGATGTTGCCAGTCTGGAACAGGCGGAAGAACAGGCGGTTGGGAATGCCTCCGGATTCGTTGACGATCATCTGTGCTCCTGTTTCAGCACCCCGAATCGCGGAGGACGGGGTGCGCATCACGTCGGTAGGTACTCACGGGCGACGATGTTCTTCATGATCTGCGCGGTGCCGTCACCGATTTGCAGACCCATCACATCCCGCAGGCGCTGGGCAAAGGGCAGGTCCTCGCCGTAACCGGTGTGGCCGTGGGCCAGCAGACACTGCTTGACCACATCGAACGCCAGTTTTGGCCCCCACCATTTGTTCATTGCCGCTTCCGCGTTGTGGGGCAGGTTGTTGTCCTTCAGCCAGAGCGCATGGTAGCACTGCAGGCGGGCGGCATGAACGTAGGTCTGGTATTCCGCCAGGGGGTGAGTCAGGCCCTGGAAGGCCGACAGGTGCTGACCGAAGGCGGTACGCTCGGTCAGCCACTGCCAGGTTTCATCCAGGGATTGCTGGGCCACCGCCAGGCATTGCAGGCCGATCAGGGCGCGGCTGTAGTCAAAGCCCTGCATCACCTGTTTGAAGCCTTTGCCCTCGTCGCCCATCCTGTTGCGGGCGGGCACGGCCACGTTATCAAAGAAGATGGAGCCGCGGCCGATGGCGCGCTGGCCGTTGTCTTCGAAGCGGGTGGTGGTGATGCCCGGGCTGTCCATGGGCACCAGGAAGGCGCTGATGCCCGAGGCCCGTTGTTCCACCGTGCCGGTTCGGGCGAACACCACGGCGACATCGGCCTGGTCCGCCATGGAGATGGAGGTCTTCTCGCCGTTGAGCACGTAGACATCGCCCTGGTGCTCCGCCTTCAGGCGCAGGTTGGCGGCGTCGGAACCACCATGGGGCTCGGTCAGGGCAATGCAGGCCACTTTCTGGCCGGAGGTCATGCCGTGCAGCCATTCCTTTGCCAGATCCGGCGCGGCATGGCTGGCGATGATCTGGCCGTTCAGGGAGGCTAGCAGCGGAATGTAGCCCACGTTGAAATCCCCTTTTGAGATTTCCTCAATGATCAGGCCGCTGGTGACACAGTCCATGCCGCTGCCGCCGAACGCCTCCGGCAGTTCACCCCCGAGCAGGCCCATCTCGCCAAGCTGACGGATGACCTCTTTTTCGATGACGCCTTCCTTATCCCGCTGGCGGTAGCCCGGAGCCAGTACCTCGGCGCTGAACCGGGCCACGACGTCGCGGATGGCGTTCTGTTCGTCATTAAATCCGAAATTCATGGTGTTCTCCGGGCGCTGTCTGTGACCCGGTGGCCCGAGGCCACCGGGTCGGTCTGCTTACTTGTAGAATTTCCGAAACTCCGGCTTGCGCTTTTCCTTGAAGGCCTTCACGCCCTCTTTGGATTCGTCGGTGTCGTAGTAGAGGCTCAGGGCCTGCATGCCGAGGGCACCGATGCCGGCGATGTTGTCGCTGTCGGCGTTGAAGGAGCGCTTGGCAATGGTCAGCGCGGTGGGGCTCTTCTCGAGGATTTCATCGCACCACTTGCGCACTTCCTCGTCCAGCTGCTCCGGGGGCACCACGGCGTTGACCAGGCCCCAGTCCAGCGCCTGCCGGGCGGAATATTTCCGGCACAGGTACCAGATTTCCCGGGCCCGTTTTTCTCCCACCACCCGTGCCAGGTAGGCGGTGCCGAAGCCGGGGTCCACGGAGCCCACTTTCGGGCCTACCTGCCCGAAAACGGCGGTTTCCGAGGCAATGCTCAGATCACAGATCACGTGCAGCACATGGCCGCCGCCGATGGCAAAGCCGTTGACCCGGGCGATGACCGGCTTGGGCACTTCGCGAATCACCCGTTGTAGCTCTTCCACCGGCAGGCCGATCAGACCGCGGCCGTCGTACTGGCCATCGTGGGCGCCCTGGTCACCGCCGGTGCAGAAGGCTTTTTCGCCGGCGCCGGTGAACACGATCACGCCGATGTCCTTGTTCCAGCCGGCGCGGTGGAAGGCGTCCAGCAGTTCCATGCAGGTCTGGCCACGGAAGGCGTTGTAGCGATCCGGGCGGTTGATGGTGATGGTGGCAACACCGTTGGTTTCGTCGTACAGGATATCTTCGTAGTTCATGGTGTGTTCTCCGTGTGACTGATTCGTGGTTTAGCCGGCCATGGTCAGGCCGCCGGATACGCTGATCACCTGGCCCGTAATGAAGTTGGCGTCGTCACTGGCGAGCAGGGTGATGATGCCGGGGTAGTCGTCCGGCTGGGCCAGGCGCTTCATGGGTACGGCATTGCGGAAGGCTTCCAGCAGTTTTTCCGGGTTCGGCGCGGTTTCCGCCACGCCCTTGAGCAGAGCAGTGTCGGTGGGCCCGGGGCAGACCACGTTCAGGCAAATGTGTTTGGTGGCCAGCTCCCGCGCCACGGTTTTGCTGAAACCCACCAGGCCGGCCTTGCAGGCGGCATAGACGGATTCACCGGAGGAGCCGACCCGGGCGGCGTCGGAAGCGACGTTGATGACCTTGCCGCCGCCGGCGGCGATCATTTTCGGCAACACCACGTGGTGCATGTTGAGGGCGCCGGTGAGATTGACGGCGATCAGCTGGTCCCAGAGTTTGGGCTCGGTTTTCAGGAATGGCATAAAGCGGTCGAAGCCGGCGTTGTTCACCAGCACCGTGGGCACGCCCAGATCGCTTTCGATGGCCGCCACGGTGTCAGTAATCGCGGCGTAATCGGTGATGTCCGCCGCATAAGCGCGGGCCGTGCCACCGGCGTCGGTGATCCGGTCCGCCGTGCCCCGGGCGGCGGCTTCGTCACGATCCAACACGGCCACCAGGCTGCCTTCTTCGGCAAAGCGCAGGCAGACGGCACGGCCGATGCCGCCGCCGCCGCCGGTAACAATGACGGTTTTTCCGTTAAGGCCTCTCATGATGCGTTCCTCCTGTTACTTTCAGTCAATGGATTAGCTGCGTTTGGCGGGGTCCAGGCGCAGGTTCTTCGCCTGCTCACGCAGTTTGAATTTCTGGATCTTGCCGGAGGCGGTGCGGGGCATGGCCTCGATCACTTCCAGGTATTCCGGCAGGTAGTTCCGGGACAGCTGCTGTTCGGTAAGATAGGCCTTGACCGCGTCCAGGGTCAGCTCGATGGCGTTGTCGTCGAGGGTGACGTAGGCGCACAGCCGCTCACCGAGGCGGTCATCCGGGCAGCCCACCAGTGCGACGTCGACAATGCCGGGGAACTTGTAGAGCAGGTTCTCCACCTCCACCACGGGAATGTTTTCGCCGCCGCGGATCACCACGTCCTTGGTGCGACCGGTAATGCGGATGTAGCCGTCCTTGTCCATGCGGGCGAGGTCGCCGGTGCTGAACCAGCCCTCTTTATCGGTGCCATGGAGTTCGGGCCGTTTCAGGTAGCCTATGAACTGGCTGGCACCGCGCACCAGCAGGTTTCCTTCCTCACCCGCAGGAAGTGTATGGCCCTGAAAATCGGTGATCCGGATGTCCATGTAGGGCAGCACCTTGCCATCAGACTGGCTGGCCCGCTCCGATGGATCTTCGGGGCAGGTCATGGTGACGGCGCCGTTTTCAGTCATGCCCCAGGCCGAGACGATCTTCGCGTTCAGCACCTTGCTGGCTTGCTCCACAACGGCTGTCGGAATCGGGGCGCCGGCGGAGACAAAGGTGCGTAGCGAATCCAGTTCCCCTTCGTGACTGGGTGCCGTCTTGACCAGGTCCGCCAGGAAGGGTGTGGCTGCCATTGTGAACGCGGGCTTCTCGGCGGCAATGACCTTGCACACGAAGCCGGCATCCCAGATGTCCTGGAGGATGGCCGTGGTGCCGAGGTAAACGGGCATCATGATGCCGTACAGAAAACCGGTCTGGTGGGCCAGGGGCGAGGCCATCAGCACGTTGTCTTCCGAGGTCAGGTGCAGCCGGTCGGCATAGGGGCGAACGTTGGAAAACAGGGTGTTGGAGGTATGCATCACGCCCTTGGGTTCGCCGGTGGTGCCGGAGGTGTAGAGAATCTGGATGACATCATCGCCGGTTAGTTGCCGTTCCCGGAACAGGGTGTCGGTATCCTGCTCCTGTTCCCAGGCCCTGGCCAGCAGGCGCTCTTCGAAGCTGCGCTCACCGCTGCCGCCGATCACGAGAAGCGTGTCCAGATCGGGCAGGTCGGCCTTGATGCTGTCTATCATGGCCTCGTAGTCAAAGCCGCGGAACACCTTGGGAATCACCAGCAGTCTGGCCTCCCCATGCTTGAGCATGAAGCGTAGCTCCCGCTCCCGGAAGATGGGCATCAGCGGGTTCAGAATGGCGCCGATGCGCAGGCAGGCCAGGTGCAAGGCGGTGGTCTGCCACCAGTTCGGCAACTGGCACGCCACCACATCGCCTTTGCCGATGCCCAGGCCCGCCAACCCGGCCGCCATGCGGGTAACGGTGTTATTGAGTTCCCGATAGGTCAGCGCGGTGCGGGTATCGCCGGTGACCTGATAACCGACGATGGCCTCCCGGTCCGGAGTAGTGGCCACGGCCTGATCGAGGTAGTCGGTAAGGAGCTTGTCGTTCCAGGCGCCGCTTTCCACCATGGCGGCACGGCGTTCCGGGTTGAGAGTGATGCCTGTTTCCATCTGATTCACCTGTTGTGTCCGGTTTGTTGTTCGGGGCCTGACTGCAGATACAGGTCGTTGATTGATCAGATTCAAGATACGCCTTTTCAAAATAATATGTCAATATGTTGCTATAAATGAGGAGGTGGCGGGATGGGAAAAACTGGCTTGCAAGGAGTAGGCGGTACGCGGCGTGAGGAATCGGTTACAATGCGGTCGCCCTTTTTATAAAAATTAAGTAGTATTACGTAAAAATTCTGTCTATACTTAGATTTTCCGACATTTTGTTGTTATTAATACCAAATATGGACCGAAAACGTACCTTCGACCCATACCCCGGTACATAAATATCAAGGAAGATGCGGGCCGTCTGCCACACAATACCAATAACCCGTTTTCAGAAGATGTCCGCAATGCCAACGACCGTCATTTCAGGCTTTACCCACAATTTCCTCGGCAAGGCACCCGTCTGGTACAAGCAGGTGATCTTGCTGTTTCTGATTGCCAACCCGATCGTCATGTATGTGCTGGGGGCTGGCGCAGCTGGCTGGCTGCTGATTGCGGAATTCATCTTTACCCTGGCTATGGCCCTTAAATGCTATCCGCTTCTGCCTGGCGGCCTGCTGGCGGTGGAGGCGTTATTGATTGGCCTGACGTCACCGGATGCGGTGTATCTGGAGGTGCTGACCAACTTCCCGGTGATCCTGCTGTTGATGTTCATGGTGGCCGGTATTTATTTCATGAAGGAGCTGTTGCTGGTGACCTTCACCCAGATTCTGGTAGGGGTGCGCTCGAAATCGGCGCTGTCGCTGTTGTTCTGCGCCGCAGCGGCCCTGCTCTCCGCGTTTCTGGATGCCCTCACCGTCACCGCCGTCATTATCTCCGTCGCCGTGGGTTTCTATTCGGTGTACCACAAGGTGGCCTCCGGCAAGGGGTATCAGCACGCTGATCACAACGCCGGCAGTGATGACGAGGTGATCGAGCTGCACCGGGAAGATCTGGTCAATTTTCAGGCCTTTCTGCGCAGCCTGCTGATGCACGGTGCCATTGGCACCGCCCTGGGAGGCGTGGCCACCATGGTGGGTGAACCCCAGAATCTGTTGATCGCGAAAGTGGTGGGCTGGGATTTTGCGAGCTTCTTCCTGCACATGGCGCCGGTGAGCCTGCCCGTGCTGGGGGCCGGGCTGGTGACCTGCTGGGCCCTGGAGAAGCTGCGCTGGTTTGGTTACGGCGGGCGGCTGCCCAGGCCGGTGCGTCGGGTGCTGGAAGAGTTTGCCGACAACGAGCGCGCCAAGCGGACCAAGGCAGACCAGGCGGCCTTGTGGGTTCAGGCCATCGCCGCCGTGATCTTGGTGGTGGGGCTCGCCTTCCACCTGGCCGAGGTGGGGCTGATCGGCCTGCTGGTGATTATCCTGATTACCTCGTTCACCGGCATCACCGATGAGCACCAGATCGGCAAGGCGTTCCAGGAATCCCTGCCGTTTACCTCCCTGCTGGTGGTGTTCTTTGCCGTGGTGGCGGTTATCCACGAACAGCACCTGTTCAAACCCATCATTGATTACGTGCTCTCGCTGCCGGTGAGCCAGCAACCCGGCATGTTTTTCATTGCCAACGGCATTCTCTCTATGATCAGCGACAATGTGTTCGTGGCAACGGTGTACATCAGTGAAGTCAAGCAGGCCCTGGATGCGGGCAGCATCAGTTATGAGCATTTCCAGGATCTGGCGGTGGCCATCAATACCGGCACCAATCTGCCCAGCGTGGCTACTCCGAATGGCCAGGCCGCGTTCCTGTTCCTGCTGACATCCGCCATTGCCCCGCTGGTACGGCTGTCCTATGGGCGTATGGTGATTATGGCGCTCCCGTACACGCTGGTGATGGGAGGCGTGGGTCTGTACATGGTGGTCAACTATATCTGACGCCGTGATCCTTTTTTTGCGCGCAGGATCCGTGCAGATTTGCTCAGGTCTGGTAATCTCTGAGAGAAACAGAGCAACAAGAACCCGGTTCATGCGTTGTATTCAGAAAGGTCGTTATTTTGCCGCTGTCTGTCTTGCCGGAATTGCAGCGGTGTTCTCATCATTAAGCCAGGCCCGTGATGCCCCTGAGGTTCTCCGGGTTGCCTACGCTGAATTCCCGCCGATGGAATACCGCGATGCCAATGGTGAAGCGGCGGGGCGGTTCATTGAGCTGACCCGGCTGGTGGTGGAAGAAGCGGGTTACCGGCCCGAGTTCATTCAGCTCCCGGTCAGCCGGCTTTACCTGTACCTGTCAAACGGCACTGTGGATGTCTGGCCGGGCATCTCAGGCATCCCTATGCTGGACGGTGAGGTGCTGGAGAGCTGGGTGAGCCCATATGCCGTTCAACTCAGTGCGTGGTATCTGGAAGGCACCCCGCCCCTGGCGCACTTTGATCAATTGGCCAACAGAACCGTCATAGTTATTGCCGGCTACACCTATGGCGGGCTGATCTACTGGCTGGAAGCGCAGCGTGGGATGACGGTGACCGAAGCGCCCAATCACCGGTCTGCCATCAACATGCTCAAGCGCAAACGGGGTGATTACCTGCTGGATTATCGGGAGCCGGTGGAGGCCATCCTGACCGAGCCGTCAGATCAGCACGTGCGGGTTTCCGATATCCGTCGTCGTGATGCGGCCTGGCTGTTTTCCCTGGCTAATCCCCGGGCGGCGCTGTTGCGCGACGAGTTTGATGACGCTTACCTGCGGCTGGTCGAGGCGGGTACGGTGCGGCCGGTACGGGCTCTGGACACCGGCTATGTGGTGCCCGGCTTACCGGAGCCGTACCGCTAACCGGCCGACTCATGGTGACAGGGTGATATCGCCGTACCAGGCTGTGGCCTGCTCGCCGGTGTTGTCGGAATCCGACATGATGGCAATGCCCGCCAGTGGCGGCGGTGCTTCGCCAAAGGCCTTGCGGTAATCCGCGACAATATCCCGCTCCACCGTTACCCATTCGCCCACCTGTTGCTGGCCGGAATTCACCGCGACCATCACGGTTTTGTCGGTGTAAGGATTGGCCACAAACTCCCCCTTGGGCAGAGTGTTGGCCCAGATGTAGTTCAGGGCATTGCCGGGTAGCGATTCCCCGAACAGCAGTTCCACCGTTTTGCGTTTGGCCCGCTCGAAGAACCCCGCCTCTTCCGGCTGAAACTTGAACGCCACGTATATTCGGGCCGGGTAGTCATCGCCGGACTTTTTTCGGGCATCGCCGCGTTCGAACACGTTCGAGACCTTCCAGCGCCACCGAAGCATCAACTTCTCGCCCGGATCCAGCGTCAACCGGGCAATCAGACCGGAGGCGCCGCCCTCCGTTGTCGCTTTCACCACCTGGGTGCCGTGCTCCGTGACCAGTTCATACCGGGTGTGCTGGTCGATATTGGGAAATTCCAGGGGCTCCCAGCCGTCCTTCAGGGTCGACATGGTCGAAAACGGCTGGATGGTTGCCACAGACTCGGCAAAGGATGGAAGTGAGGCCAGAACCAGAAACGCCAGTGGTATGAGTCGCATCATCATTCTCTCACGTCAGTCAGGGTTGCCCATTCCGACACATGGATGCGCCGATCGGCAATGTAGTAAATTCTCGCGCCGGCCTGAACCGGATAATCGACGGCGGGATTGATCTCGATCACCCTGGCGGCCCGGGGCTGAACGCCAATGATCAACGCATCAAAGTGCGCCTTGAAGGGACGCAGCAGATCGCCGACGGTGTAGTCGGCGGTGTTTTCAGGAACCGTCAGGGAAAACTGGGTCATGCCGCCGGCCACGCTCAGAAGATCATGGTGCAGGGCGCTGGAGCCCGGGTCGGCCGCCGCTTTGGCCAGCATTTCCACGGCCACGGACGGGGTGCACTCAACTGTCGGGCAATGGTGGGTGAGCAACTGACTCAGGCGCTCATTGTTGAAGTAGGCGATCATGTGCGCCGTCGAATTGAGCTGGTAACACAGCAGGGCACAGGTCAGCGTCACATCGTCTTCCGGGGTGTCGATGATGATACAGCTGGCCTGCTTCAGCCCGGTGCGGTTCAGTTCCAGTTCGTCGGTGTACTGCTTCAGCCGGACAAAATCGATCTGTTCTGGCATGGGGTTTTCTTCGGGGTTGTTCCCGGCCAGGACAATCCTCCGGCGGGACCTGCTCAGGGATTGTTCTTTCAGCAGGAGCTCAAGCAGGTGCAGGGTGCGGGACCCGTTCCATCCGATAACCACGATGTGGCCGGTCAGTGTCTGGAAATCCTTCAAGCCTTTGACTCCTTTCTGCCAGTGGTGCACCGCGAATGCGCCGATGCGGCCGATGGTGATTGCGAACAGGCTCAGGCCTGCGGGAATGATAAAGCCAGCGGTCCAGACGCGCCCCGCCGTGGTGGATGGCGAGAAATCACCGTAACCGACGGTGGAGGCGGTGACGGCCAGCCAGTAAAAGAACTGGCCCGGCTCGATCAGACTGCTTTCACCGGCCATTCTGAGCCCGATCCAGGACAGGATGACATAACCCAGGAGCATCGCCACCAGGCTGTAGCCGGAAAGTTCGGTCAGGTAGCTGGTGATCAGCTTGCGCAGTTTTTGGATAACCGGCATCTGGAATGGAATCCCCGTATCGACAAAGAGCACGGCGACCCATCGCGGAACCCGTGCCCGGATGCGCGCCCCGGTCCGGAGGCTGCGGCAAATCAGGAGCTTGTACTTCGCCCGAATCCGCCTGGCGTGTCAAGGTGGCCGGTGGTAATTAACGCCCGGGTTGTTCCATCGGACAATTAGGCTTATAGTGTCAACATCCTTGGTTATACACTATATGTTGTGTTTATTTTGCTCAATACGGGCAATATAGGGAATCCGGTGAGACTCCGGAACTGACGCGCAGCGGTATTGGGGAACGAGCGTGGCATCAGGACACTGGCGTAAGCCGGGAAGTCGCCACGCAAGGCCGGATCGAAGGATCCACGCCCCTGAGTCCGAAGACCTGCCAGGGAATAACTGCACCTTCGCGTTTATAAGGTGAGCAGGTGAGGATTCTTTTTGCCACGGAATCCATGGAAGGACACGGAAAGAAAAGATAACAAAGGTCTTTATTCTGTGTCCTTCCATGGATTCCGTGGCCGGAACATCTCCTGTAAACGCGAAGCGTGCACCACCAGCGCGTTTACAGGAGAAGCCCCATGTCTGCCTCTGCCTCTGCCCTGGCTGAAGCCCAGCCTCCCTCACAGCCCCAAACCGAATCCCTCCAGGTCATCAAACGCAATGGCACCCTGGTTGGCTTTGATCCATCCAAGATCAGTGTCGCCGTTACCAAGGCGTTCCTGGCCGTGGAAGGCGACAGCGCCGCCGGTTCCGCCCGCATCAACGATGCCGTGCACCGGGTTACCGAACAGGTGACGCAGGCCATCAGCCGGCGCCTGAAAGCCGGCGGCAAGGTGCATATCGAAGACATCCAGGACCAGGTGGAATTGGCCCTGATGCGGGCCGAGGAACAGAAAGTCGCCCGGGCCTATGTGCTGTACCGGGAAGAACACGCCCGCCAGCGGGCCATCGATGAGCCCGTAGAAGCCCACCCGCACCTGACCGTGAAAAAAGCCAGCGGCGAAACCGCCCCCCTGGACCTGGGCCTGATGAGGCTGCAGGTGGAGCAGGCCGCCGCCGGGCTGGAGGGCATTGACGGCGACTCGCTGGTGGACGATGCCCTGACCAACCTCTACGACGGCATCGCCGAGGAAGACGTGCTGTCGGCACTGGTGATGACCGCCCGGGGCCGCATTGAACGGGAGCCCGACTACAGCGCCGTGACCGCGCGCCTGTTGCTCGAACAGTTGCGCCTGGAAAACGCCACCGTCCTGGACCTGCCGTTGCACCTGCCGCTGGCAGAGGTGTACCCCCAGGCCCTGAGTGCCTTTATCAAGGCTGGTATCCGGTATGAGCTGCTGGACGAGGCCCTGGCCGCCTTCGATCTGGAACGCCTGGGCGCGGCCATCAAGCCGGAACAGGATCAGCAGTTCGGCTTCCTTGGCCTGCAGACGCTGTACGACCGTTATTTCCTGCACTGGAACGGCGCCCGCCTGGAGCTGCCCCAGGTGTTCTTCATGCGCGTGGCCATGGGCCTGGCGTTGCGGGAAGATGAGCCGAACGAGCGGGCTATCGAATTCTACAACCTGCTGTCCAGCTTTGATTACATGGCCAGCACCCCGACGCTGTTCAACAGCGGCACCCGCCATTCCCAGCTCTCGTCCTGTTACCTGACCACCGTCGGCGACGACCTCGAAGGCATCTACGGCGCCATCCGCGATAACGCCATGCTCTCCAAATGGGCCGGCGGCCTGGGCAACGACTGGACCCCGGTGCGGGCACTGGGCTCCCACATCAAGGGCACCAACGGCCAGAGCCAGGGCGTGGTGCCGTTCCTGAAAGTGGTCAACGATACCGCCGTGGCGGTCAACCAGGGTGGCAAGCGCAAGGGCGCGGTGTGCGCCTACCTGGAAAGCTGGCACCTGGACATCGAGGAATTCCTGGAGCTGCGCAAGAACACCGGCGACGAACGCCGCCGCACCCACGACATGAACACCGCCAACTGGGTGCCGGACTTGCTCATCGAGCGCATGCGCGAAGACCGGGACTGGACCCTGTTTTCCCCCAGCGACGCGCCCGACCTGCACGACCTCTACGGAAACGAATTCCGCGAGCGTTACGAGCACTACGAAGCACTGGCGGAGCAGGGCAAGATCAAGCTGTTCAAGAAAATTCCCGCCAAACAACTCTGGCGCAAGATGCTCACTGTGCTGTTTGAAACCGGCCACCCCTGGATCACCTTCAAGGATCCCTGCAACCTGCGCTCACCGCAGCAGCACCGGGGCGTGGTGCACAGCTCCAATCTGTGTACCGAAATTACCCTGAACACCAGCGCCGACGAAATCGCCGTGTGTAACCTGGGCTCGGTGAACCTGGCCGCCCATATCCGCGATGGTGAACTGGACGTACAGCGCCTGGAGCGCACCGTGACCATCGCCGTGCGCATGCTCGATAACGTGATCGACATCAATTACTACGCCGTGCCCCAGGCCCGGAACTCCAACCTGAAGCACCGCCCCGTGGGCCTGGGCCTGATGGGCTTTCAGGATGCGCTCTACCAGCTGGGCCTGCCGTATTCCAGCCCGGAAGCGGTTGAGTTTGCGGATGTTGCCATGGAGCAGCTCAGCTACTTCGCCATTCGTGCGTCGACCACCCTGGCCGGCGAGCGCGGCGCCTATGAAAGCTACGAGGGGTCGCTCTGGCAGCAAGGCACCCTGCCCATCGACTCCATCAACCTGCTGAAGGAAGCCCGCCGGGACGGGGACCTGTCCGTCAACACCAGTGCCCGGCTGGACTGGACACCGGTGCGCGAATTGATCGCGAAGAACGGCATGCGCAACAGCAATGTGATGGCCATTGCACCTACCGCGACCATCTCCAACATTGTGGGCGTGTCCCAGTCCATCGAACCGGCGTACCAGAACCTGTTCGTGAAATCGAACCTCTCCGGTGAATTCACCGTGGTGAACCCCTCGCTGGTACGGGATCTCAAAGCGGAAGGGTTGTGGGACAACGTGATGGTTAACGACCTCAAATACTTCGATGGCAGCGTGCAGAAGATCGACCGCATTCCGGCCAAACTGAAAGCCCGCTACGCCACGGCGTTTGAGATTGACCCCCGATGGCTGGTGGAAGCCGCCTCCCGACGCCAGAAATGGCTCGACCAGGCCCAGAGCCTGAACCTGTACATGGCCGAACCCAGTGGCAAGAAACTGGACGCTCTGTACCAACTGGCCTGGGAACGTGGCCTGAAAACCACCTACTACCTGCGCTCGCTGGGCGCCACCGGTGCCGAGAAAAGCGCCCCGGTCGCCGCGCCGCAGCCGCAGGTGTGCAGCATAGATGACCCGGATTGCGAGGCCTGTCAGTAGTAAAACTTTTTTAGCCACGGAATCCGCGGACTCCGTGGCCAACAAATTTTAAGAGGATACCTCCATGCTCAACTGGGACGACGAACCAAACACTGCAACCAAACCGGCGACACCCGAAGGCCCGGCCCCGGTCAATGTTGACGACAAACGCGTGATCAACGGCGAAACCGACATCAACCAACTGGCGCCGTTCAAGTACCCCTGGGCCTGGGAGTACTTCATGAACGCCAACAAAAACCACTGGACCCCGCTGGACGTGAACATGGCCCAGGACGTCCACGACTACCACCATCGCCTGACCGCCCCGGAAAAGCACGTGTACGAAAACGTGCTGGCGTACCTGACCACCTCCGACATCCTGGCCATGCGTAACATCGGCCTGGCGGTGATGGAAAAAATGAGCGCCCCGGAACTGCAGATCTACCAGGCCCGCCAGGTGTATGAAGAAGCCATGCACACCTGGGCCTACCAGCACTGCATCGAAACCCTCAACCTGGACCAGAGCGAAATCTACAACCGCTACCGCGTGGTGCCCGCCATCAACGGCAAGATCCAGATGGCCAACCGCCGTCTGGACGCCGCCATGCGCTCGGACCTGAACCTGCGCAACAAGGACGACCTGCAGGAATTCATCATGTCTTACCTGTTCTTCGCGGCGGTGTTCGAGGGCGCCTGGTTCTACAACGGCTTCAGCCCCATCTTCGCCCTGCAGCGCCGCGGCCTGATGCGTGGCACCGGCGAACAGCTGCAGTACATCCTGCGGGACGAGGCCATGCACTTCTCCTTTGGCCTGAAAGTGGTGAACCAGATCCTCGAAGAGGAAAACATCACCCTCGACCCCAAAGCCGTCCGCGACATGTGGGACGAATCCGAAGCTGCCGAAACCGCCTACGCCAACTACATCCTGCGGGACCCGATCCTGGGATACTCCGCCCAGTACCACAGCGAACAGTTCCGCTTTGTGGCCAACCGAAGAGCCAGAACGGTGGGGCTGGAAGAGCCGTTCCCCGGAGCGAAGAACGTATCGCCGTGGCTGGATGAGCAGGCCACCATGCGCAAGGAGAAGAACTTCTTTGAGACGCGGGTGATTGAGTATCAGACCGGGGCACAGTTGGAGTGGTGAGTGCTTACTGACGTTTAACCCAGCGGACTTCGGACGCCGGCAAAACCCTGCCCAAGAACATGGGTATAGATTTGGGTGGTCCGCAAGTCCGCATGGCCCAGCAGGTCCTGAACTGTGCGGATGTCGTTGCCGCGTTTGAGCAGTTCGGTAGCGAACGTATGCCTGAACGTATGGCAGCCGGCCCGCTTGCCAATACCTGCATCGTCAACCGCTTTGCGGACTGCTCGTTGGACAGACGAGATATGGCGGTGATGGCGTGACACATTACCCAGATTATCTGTACTGAGAGTGGGTGAGGAAAAGAGCCACTGCCACTCCAGCGAGCGACCCGCCCTCGGGTATTTCCTGGCGAGCGCGAAGGGAAGACTGACCGGGTGCAGGAACTCCTCACTTTGCTGCTTCCAGGCCCTGGCGAGAGTGTCCACGTGGTCCTGAAGGGCGCCGATCAAGGGCGCCGGCATCAGCGTAGTCCTGTCTTTGGCCCCCTTGCCGTCCCGCACGGTAATTACCTGCTGATTGAAATCCAGGTCTTTGATACGCAGCCGGCAGGCTTCGGTAACCCGCAGCCCTGCACCGTAGAGCAACGAAGCGATCAGCTTATTTGGTTCGCTGAGTTCGTCGATGATGCGCATGGCCTCTTCATGAGTCAGAACCACTGGTAGCTTTCGAGGTTTTTTGGAGCGCACAATTTCCCCAACTTCGCCCAGCTCCTGATTCAGTACCTTGTTGTACAGAAACACCAGCGAATTCAAAGCCTGCGCCTGAGTAGCTGCCGCCACATTGCGATGCACTGCCAGCCATGTCAAAAACTCATTCACCTCTTTGGGTCCCATGTTCCGGGGATGTTTCATCTTATGAAACCGGATGAAATAGCGAATCCAGTACCAATAGGTTTTTTCTGTACGGATGCTGTAGTGGTTCACCCGAATAACGGCGCGAACTTGATCCCGAAGTCGGGGCTGCTTTCCTTGCATCTGAAGTGGCTCCTTGCCAATACTGTATATTTATACAGTATTATTAGTGGCGCAGATCACAGATGTCAAATGATTACATGGCACCGGTGTGCCTGCTGGGCTAAGCTGTTGTTTTATAAATTTTTGGATAGGGCGAAAGCGCTCTCACAGGCCGTAATCATAAAGCGGTCAAATTTTCGCAATCGCGAAGCGCTCTATCCAATCGCTGTTAACCAGAGAAAAGGAGATTGGGTGCTCGTGCTCAAAGGAAAAAAGCTCACTGTTTTCGGGTATTTCTTGGCCGGTGCCATCGTAGCTCTAAGCGGTTGCGCTGACGATAAGAAGGCGGAGTTGAAGCAGAAACTGGCGGACCACATGGTTATTGCGTGCAAGTCCACCGAGGAATTCAAAAATCCCGTGACTGGATACTCGTATTTTGTATTCAAATATAATGAAAACAATCAATATATTACCGCCGGTCATCTCGTCGATTCTCAAGATCAAGATGCCGCTGGAGTCGGGTATATTTATGATGTTCAAAAAGTTCAAAAAAACAGCACCGAAATCTCCTTTGGCCTTAAAAATAGCCGTGAGGATTATTTCGACTTTAGATTAGATAGACAGAGTATGGTACTCACTGTAATGACACCGAACTTCGGCATGAGCTACCTGAAATATAATTGCGATCAGCTAAGTGAGGCAGAGTTTCAGAACTTCCTCAAAGAAAAACGAACCGAGCTCGACGAACTCTTCGAGCAAAGGAAAATTTAGATTTGGTTTTTGGATTGGTTAACAATTGCAGGCACGGCGACACCCATTACATTGCGCCTTCGGCTCCACTCCATGGGCGCGCATGCTGCAGGCGTTAGCGTCTTTCTAAACATTGGAGATTTTTAGCATGGATCGTCTTGAAGCACTGGAAAAGAACTTGAACATCACGTTGGGTAGAGTAAACGGTCTCCACTCGCTTCTGTACACCATCGCCAGGGAGCTTCCCCCAGAAGTTGCCGCCAAATGCGCCGAATCTGCAGAGGCTGCCAAAGAGAAAATTATTGCCGATAGTGTGGCAGCGCCGGTGCCTGATGACATGATCAACGAAATGAACAGAGTTGTAGCTGAGGGTATCTTTGTCCTGAAGGCTGCGGCCAAGCAACAAGGTTAGACATCACGGGAGCGTCGCTAACAAGTCGCTGTAGTTCGCGGCCGATGGCCGCCGGACGCCCTTTTCATTGCGGCTTCGCCTCCATTACAAGGGCGCCGCTAAGCTCAGCGTTAAATGCCTTGCTCCGGCGTTTTTGGGTTCGGTGCTTAGGCGCAGTTTTGGTGGTTATCTTCGGGCGGAACACAGCCGCCAGTTTGGCAACGGTGTTGTAGTTAAACTCGGTGTCCAGGTCACGGGGCAATCCGGCGTAAACATCGTTCAGCGCCCGCTCATTTGGTGTTCTGGTTCCTGGCGCCATGGGTTTGGCTG
Source organism: uncultured Marinobacter sp. (assembly GCF_946886895.1). Next base: position 63,585 of record NZ_CAMPJO010000017.1, read on the forward strand.
GTGCAAAGTATCGGGAGTGGGCATTCAGCATTGGGTGCCACAATAAATTGCCGGGGTAACCGGCATCTAACCAGGCGCATCAATACGCGGCCTGCGGCCGCCGGACGCCCTTTCCATTGCGGCTGCGCCTCCATTACAAGGGCGCCGTTGTGCGCAGCGTTATGTCCTCAGACCCAGAGAGTGTCGAAATGTCTGACAGCGTTGAGATTGAAATCACTGGCAGAGAGGCAAGCCTGATATTGAAGTATGGCTATCCTTTTCCAGACCAGGCGGCTTATTTTGAAAGAGTAGCGGGTAAGAAAGGCTATCATCAGGTAACAATCGGAAAGTTCTGGTTAGAGACAATAGTTGGCGATCTATGCAGGTCAATAAAAGAAGTCCGAAGTTCGGCATTACAGGAGGAGCTAGATTCGTTGTGCGACTCGCTGGAAATTGCAATGGGCAATTTCGGTTGCAGGGTGTCCACCTGACATAACAATGCAAGTCAAGGCGACGGCTTTTTCGTTCCGGCTAGCGCCTCCACTACAAAGCCGCGCTTGCTTGCGGCGTTAATTGCCAAGGAGAGGTATGGCTACCAGCTTCAAGGTGAATCACCCCATTACCACTGACCAGTTCATCGGTTTGCTGGAGCGTTCTACCCTCGGGGAGCGTCGGCCCATTCACGACCGAGATTGTATGGAAAGGATGGTATCCAATTCCAACCTCACCGTAACCGCTTGGGATGACGCTTTGCTCGTCGGTATTGCCCGCAGTGTCACGGATTTCCACTATGCCTGCTATCTGTCAGATTTGGCTGTTCACAAGAGCTATCAGAGATCAGGAATAGGTAAACGGTTACAGGCATTGACCCAGGAGCAACTTGGGCCGCTCTGCAAACTGATACTCATCGCAGCACCGGCAGCCAATTCGTACTATGGTCAGATTGGTTACGCGCACAACGACCGCTGTTGGGTTCTGGATCCGGGGGTGACCATTGGCAATTAACAAGTCAATTAAGTTCGTTCCCGGCCTAACGGCCGTCCACCGGACGCCCCTGACGGGCCGCCGCTTATTTCAGCGTTACGTTTCATCGTCGACAAGACATCGAGTAATTGAATGAGTGTAGAAATCATCGGTGATCGCGAATTTATCGCCGCTGTTCAGGAGCACGATGGTGTTTGGGTGCTAATGGCAGGCCAATCACTTTATGTTCTACCAGCGCACGGTAGCAATGCTCTGCCTGTTTGGTCGTCCGCAGAAAAAGCAGAAGTGTTCGCCGAGAAGCTGAAGAAAAGTGGGTTTTCACCTGTGTTTGTTCCGATGAGTAACTTCTTGGGTGCTGCGTGGTTGGGGTCGTCGAGCATGCGAATCGTTGATGTCTTGGCCTCACCCCGATATGGTCAAGAATCTCTCACCTACACAGCTGAGGAACTCCGTGCCAGACTCAAAACGTAACAAGGCCAGGCACGCGACGCCCACTACATTGCGGCTTCGCCTCCATTCCGTAGCCGCGCATGCTGGCTGGCGTTAGCTGTTTTGGTACGACCATGATTGATAAGTTTGAGGCATGGACAAAGAGGGTTTATCAACCGAGAGAGGCGAAATGGAAGCGCCCTGTCTTGTTGATCCTCAGCCTCGTTATCGGAATTCTATGCGGGGCGGCTGGCTACGCCCAGTTTCAGTATCAGTGGACAAATGACGGGGTCTGGCTGGTAATTGGTTTATTTGGCTTCTTCTCAATTATTGGAACCGTAGTGGGCTTGTTTTGTAAGGACTATTGGGTTGCCCTAGTGCTTGGCAAAAAATAGTGGGTCCTTGCGAATTACAGCTAACCAGTCATTCAAGTTCGTTCCCGGCCTGGCGGCCGTCCACCGGACGCCCTAGTCGGGCGCCGCTTAATATTGGCGTTAGAAATCATTAGCACTCTGCCAAAATAAGGAGAAAATTAGTGGCAAATCTTCCATACGCACAACGTACCGCAACGTTGATGACGATGCTCGAAAAAATCAAGACAGCGTCTGTTCCAGAAAAGTTTTCACAAGATTTTGTGGCTGAAAAACTCCTTATGAAGGGCGGAACTCCTAGATCGATCATCCCGTTTATCAAAAAAATGGGGCTTGTAGCTACCGACGGCACTCCAACAGAAAGGTACAAAGAATTTCGTAATCCAGCTAAATCTGGAGCCGCGATCGCAGCGGCCATGCGCGAATTATACGAGCAACTGTTTGAGATGAATGAGTATGTGCATGACACAAACCCAGCTACCCTTAAAGGACTGATCGTAGAGGCAACCGGCGCTGAACAAAACTCTAATGTTGTAAGCAAGACTCTTTCGACATTTCAAGCGTTAAGAAAAATTGCAGATTTTGATTCTGATTCAGAAGAGGAATCTATCGTTTCGGAAGAAACCGCAGATTCTTCACCAGCATATACCTTGCCCCGAATACATAGCCATCAGTCAAGTAATAATGGGGGCGAAGGTATTAATTTGTCGTATACGATAAACCTAAACTTACCCGCCACTACAGATATTGAAGTCTTTAACGCTATTTTTAAAAGTCTCAAACAGCATCTAATTCAGGAGTAATTTGTGAACCGAGCAGCAGCCATTAAGAGCTTCGGTATGACCAATATGCTTTTAGAAGCTGATCTTGACCTAATTGAGAAAAAATATCAGATAGATTTAGGCCGGGGAACTGATAAAGCCAGCCAGATCGAAGATGCCTATTATCCGCAATTCGATGCCTCATTAAGGGCAGAGGCTCATGGGATGGCAAAACATTACGAGGTTTTCTATTGCCTAGAAAAATCGATTCGGCAGTTAATTGTGGATGTATTTGAAGGAACAGAAGACCCAGAGTGGTGGGAAAATCTTGTTCCTGAGGCTGTAAAGCTAAATGCAAAAAAAAGCATCAAAAGAGAGAAAGAGGCTGCGGTAACACCGAGATCTTCAGACCCTATTGATTACACTACATTTGGCGAGCTTGGCGAGATCATTAAAACTAATTGGGGTTTGTTCGGTGGAGTGGTATTTAATGATTTAAAAGCGATGGAAAAAGTAATGTCTGCTCTAAATTCGCTAAGAAATCCAATTGCACACTGTTCCCCATTGGCAGAGGATGAAATTCTTAGACTTGAGTTGGCGCTTAGAGACTGGTTCAGAATTACTAGCTGATGAATATACCAATTTCTAACAAGTGCAGGTTGTCGGACAGGTACTACGCTGCACTCCGTCCCTGCCGCAACTGCAAGCGTTAAATGTGGGGAAGATGACCTCGTACAACTATCCTGAGCTCATACTGCAAAAGACCGTTGATCTTCCTAAGATCCTCGGTTTGTCGCTGGAGAAAGCACTCGTTAACTTTGTTGGCGATGAGTTTAACGTGCTCTATTTGAAGGCTGGTGGTCGCTGGTTTGCTGCTCAGCCAGAAATCGGTGGAGAGATTTTGGGGTTTCATGAACTGGAGTCCTCACCCACAGAAGGGCCAAGCTCTGACGGCAGTGGCATTGTGGGTTGCGCTCTGTTCCAGCGATTTATGGGAGCCCAGGTAGCTGGTGTTCGGCAAATGGGTGAAGCGTGGAACGGACACGGTTTTGAGATGAGCTTTTGTGGCATTGTGGACTACACGCTGCTGGTGCAATCCATACATACAGGATCTGAACCCCAAGATTATTCAGATTGCTTGCGGCTCGGGGTTGGAAGTTATGTACATGTTGCGAATTACATTTAACCAAACGCGTCACTCGGATGCCCTTTACGCCGCTCCGCTCTGTAAAGGTCACCGGTGCGCTCTGCGTTATGTTTCTGAGAGGGAGACGATGTTTAAAACCATTATCTTTTTAGGATTTCTCGCGTTCAGCGTTGCCCTCAATGTGCATGCAGATGACAGCGCTAGGATTGATCGCCTAGAGAAGCAAGCCCAAGAACTGAAGGTTCGGCTATCGAGCCTAGAATCCCAGGTCAATGATCAAGATGAAGTCCAGGAATTCGTCGCGAATGGGGATGGTTGGAAATCAATCGCAAACTGGAGAAAGCTGACAACAGCAATGGGCTACGATGATGTCGAAAGGATACTCGGCACGCCTGAGCGAGTGGATGGGGGTGACCTGGCACATTGGTATTATCCAAACCGCGCAAAAGTTGTCTTTATGCGTGGGAAGGTCGAGTCATGGTCGGAACCAAGACAGTAATACATAACAAGTGCAGGCACGGCGACGCCTACTACATTGCGCCTTCGGCTCCATTTCGTAGGCGCGCATGCTGCAATCGTTAAAGGTAGGTAGTAGTGGTAGAAATTCCGAAATTTAAGTCTCCATCTCTGTTTTGTCTAACTGTGGGGATCTCCTTGGTTGCCTGGTTTTACACCCATGCGTTCGTTTTGCTCGATAAGTACATGCCAATGGAGTTTTCCCTGCAGGAGGAGCTCTTAGTATCTGAGGCTCAGTTAGAATCAGCGAAAATGAAAGGCGATGAGGTTCAAACCACGGTGGCTGAAGCAAAATTTAATGCAGCCAAGTATAAAAACACCCAATTTAACAAGGTCATGGACGGAGCGTTTGAGCTTCATTCACATTCGCTGTGGGTGGGCATCCTTTTTCTGTTGCTCTCGATTCCTGCCTTCATAATTGAGATTGGGTGGCAGAAAAAAGCCTTTAACCAAGCGGTCAACCGGACGCCAAAACCCTAGCGGGTTCTGGTTCCCTCCGCTGCGCTACGGCGCCGGTTACCATCAGCGTTATGTTTCTTTCAGAGCAGGCTCAAGCCCAAGGTGATCAATAAAAGGGATAAAGTCGCGATCCAAAAACAGCAGAGGTAGCTCCTTCTCTATGCAAAAGGTCGCGATGATCACATCAGCAGTTTTTCTGATCGTGACGCCCCTTTTGCGAAGCGCGCGATAATTGTCAGCACACTTGGCAGCCATATCTTTGCCAAACATTTCATATTGGTCCAACGCCAGTAGGCTTTGTTTGGTCTGACGGTATTGCTTGTCGTTGCGGATGCCTTGAAGGATCTCCAGAAATATGAGGTCGCCAATAGCGACTGACCCTAGGACTATCGAGGCATCCAGCAGGTCAGTGTGCGGGTTTTTGACTCCGTTGAAATAGTCGATCCAGACGCTGGTATCCACCAGTATCATCCGGCGCTCCGCATTTCATCCAGGTCGCCTTCCCAATTAATTTTGCCTCGCAGCTTTCGAATCTCCTGCTGCTTGCTAAGCTGGACCAGAAGTTTCAGGCCTTGCTCAACGGCCTCTTTTTTGGTTTCGTAGCCGGAAGCTTTAAGGGCTTCGGCCATCAATTGGTCATCAATCACGATGTTCGTTCTCATGTGTCACCTGTGTGTATGTTTATCGCATTCTATACACAATCTAGCACTTCGGGGAGAACATAACAATCGGCTGCACAGCGACCGATTTTCCGCCGCTTCGCGGCTCCAAACCGGCGCGTGAGCCGGGCGTTATGTTTCAGCGGGAGAGTGAGTTTGAAGCGTGCAAAACGATGGGCTGAAGGCAACGTAGTGGCGGTTCCGCTCGAAGATGGCGGGTTCGGCTTTGGTGTTGTCGTTGAAGAACCATTGGTCGCATTCTTCGCGCGCAGAGCCAATACTAAGGAGATGCCGGCCGATATTTCGAGTGCGGCTATTGCCTTCTCGGTCTGGGTGATGAGCAAAGCTATCGGTAAGGCTCACTGGTCTGTTGTTGGCACTATGAAATTGCCGTCACACGTAGAACTGGCCCCTTGGTTTTTTAAACGAGACATCATCTCCGGCAAGTACAGTTTGTACCGCCATCCCGAAGAAAAACCTGCTTCGCGGGAAGATTGCGTCAATTTGGAGCGAGCGGCGGTGTGGCAGCCGGAGCACGTTGAATCCCGATTGACTGATTTCTTGGCCGGTCGTGAACAGCAGAACAAATGGGTGCGTTCTCTCGCACTCTGAACAGATGAAACATAACCAGTTGCTGCACGCGGATAAATTACTCGCTGTGCTCGCAATTTACCGGTGAGCAAGGCGTTATAACGGGGAACCCTGATGTCGAGTTGGGACGAAGACATTATCAAGGCATTTGAAAATCTTGGTGGAAGTGCGGGCTACGATTCGCTGTACGCCGAGATTGAGCGAATTCGCACTGGGCTACCGAGCACATGGAAATCGGTTGTAAGACGTCGCATTCAGGATCTTTCGTCTGATTCTGCGGGTTTTAAAGGAGGGAGAGATCTTTTCTTTTCCGTGGAAGGATTGGGGGCTGGCGTTTGGGGCCTGCGTTCTTATCTGGAAGAAACACCAAAAGCTTCAGATTTGCCGGAAGGTGTTGAGGAACCCGGGCGAGCTTATTCACTGACATATCGGGTCCTGCGGGACACGGTCCTGGCCAGGAAGATAAAGGTCCTGCATCAGGATCGCTGTCAGATCTGTGGCATGACGGTTAGTTTATCTGATGGGAAAACCTATTCTGAAGCCCATCACATTATACCGTTGGGCGCGCCTCACAACGGATCTGATGTACCGGGTAATGTGGTAGTACTATGCCCGAATCACCATGTTCTCTGTGATTATGGTGCTATGGAATTAGCTCTCTCAGACTTGCGGACTGCCGAAGGCCACAAAATATCTGAGCGTAGCATTTCATATCACAATGAAGTCATATTTGGGCGTAAGTTATAACAAATCGCAGCAGTTCGCGGCCGATGGCCGATGGCCGCCGGACGCCCTTTACGTGGCTCCTTCGGTGCCACTCCAACGGCGCCGCTGTGCTCGGCGTTATGCCTTCCTACTCGCCCGCTGCCCCATATAATAACGCTTGACGTTAATAACGTTCTGCGTCACCCTTTCCCTATGATCATATCGTTCAAGTGTAAGGATACCGAGAAGCTAGCAAGCGGACGCCGCGTCAGACGCTTCGTCAATTTTGAGCGAGTTGCCTTGAGGAAAATTCGGCAACTTCAGGCTGCATGAACCGCCCCGGATATTGCGGAGGCCCGTTGGTTTAAGTCACGCCGCCATTGC
>NZ_CAMPJO010000018.1 GCF_946886895.1 uncultured Marinobacter sp.
CTCCCCCCCCCCCTCAGGCTTCAACGGGCTTACAGATACCGACCGCCCGCACCGATCGTCACCACAATCAGCCCAAGAATCAGGTTGGTGCCCACCAGCTTGCGGATCTGCCCCACCTGGCGACCGCCTTCCTGGGGATCCTGATTGGCAACGGCCTGCTTCAGCCGCCGGAAGGGCGCAAAATAGACGTGAAAATACAGCAGGATCATCACAATCCCCAGCCCCTGCATAACGTGGATGTGCCAGCCGGCGCCCGCCATGCCACCAAACACGCTGAAGATCATCCAGTAACCGGTCACGGGCAGCAGAATCACGGCCACCCATACCCACCGGAAAAACCGGGACAGGGTGTGACACCAGAGCGCGCCCCGCTGCGATGCATCGATCACCTCAACCACCGCCGGCCGCATGGCCATGTAGGCGAAAAACATGCCGCCAACCCAGATCACGGCGGAGAGAACATGCAGCGCAACAGCCAGACTCATAAAACGGCTCCCGGATGAGAAATGTGTGTGGTGCTCCTGGTTGTGTCACCGATCGCTAACGCCCTCCGATGCCAAGGGCTGGATCTCCCCCTGTTACTCTTTCAGGTTAATCTGCTTTGAGCCGGAAGAGGCAACTTGCCCACTTTTACCCTTGCCCACATACTCAACAGCCCCGCCTGACTTCAAAAACGCGGCGGTCTGCTCCTCAATCGTGGCAGAGGTTAATGCAGCTTTTTCGGGTTTCTTGCTCATTATGTTCTCCAAGTGAACGGTTGGCTTATTCACCAACTTCAAACGTCCATGATATCCGAAAGAGGAAAAATTTGTTGGGATGGCAGAACGGAAAGCCGATCTGCCTCCCTGCACTGTAGACTATGATGTATAGCACGGTCAGCCAGGGGCACGGGGGGAACCGCCATGAAGAAACTCAAAAATGAAAAAGAACTGGTCAAGAAGGCAATCGCACTGGGCGTCGCCTATGGCGAGAAACGTGGAGTTGTGGAATTTGAACCCACGGATTCGGCAACCGCAAAGTGTGAATACATCTACCGGCTCCTGGTCCACGACAAGGTGATTGAGGCATTACCGGAAGACCAGGTCTCCCAGAAGTCGATTCAGCACAAGCTGGCGATCTGGGCTTCAAGGCAGAAGGGTTAGCGGTTGCTACATTTTTTACGATCCGGGGATCGGGCCTGCCGAAAAAAACAAAGCCGGCCCGGTTGTCCATCACACCTTCTTCACAGACTCCGACTTCAGCTTCATGGCGCCGATGCCGTCGATCCTGCAATCGATGTCATGGTCGCCGCTTCTGCGGCGGCCGCCTCAGCTTCGGTCCACTCGTGCGCACATTCGGGGCATTTACTCCGGTAGCGTGTCACCAGACCCGCCCATTTCGGCAGGCACATCCTTCATTTTTGGCAGCCCGTCCCGGATCGGCAGCACCGACTCCTGGTAATGCACGTGTAGCGCAGGCTCGAATTTCAGATCCGGAAGGTTGGCAACGTATACGTCCACCAGACCCCACGTCGGGTGATCGGTGAAAACATGCCCGCCGCACTGCTTACACCACTTGCGGTGGCTCTGTTCTGTAAGGTGAAATTCACCAACCTGGTCGGCACCCGACAGGATCTGGAAACTCTTGTCAGGCCAGAGAGAAAAGGCGTTCACCGGCCCTGCAGACCAACGACGGCAGGAGTCGCAGTGGCAATACCCCATGGCCGCTGGCACCCCAGACACTTGAAATTTAACGGTTCCGCAGAAACAACTCCCCTGATACTGAGTCATGATCGTTCCCCCGTTTGTGGTTGTGCAACTATCGTTCTCCCAAAACGACTCCCTGATAAACATCGTAGCAAAGGGTGACATCAATAGCGTCGTCTATATCAAGAGCCCGGAGAAATAGAGCTGTCCCGGTTTTTCGCTCGGGGAAGTGTGGTCGCTCCTCAGCCATTGTCGGGAATCTCCGGTTCAACGAGCCTGGCAAGCTGTTCAAGTGACTCCTGCCACCCCAGGTAGCACATTTCCACTGGAATGAGAGCAGGAATCCCTTCCTGAACAATACGAATATCCGTTCCACAGGACACCGATCCAAGCTCAATGGAAACCATCATCTCGCCGGCCAGATTATCGTCATCGAAACGGTCTTTGTGCCGAATGCGCTGGTTCGGCACCAGCTCAACGTATTCCACCGTGAAGGAGTGATGGTTGCCGGTACCGAAGTTCGTGAATGACATCCGGTAGCCACCGCCAACGCGGGCATCCACCGTATCGTGGATCTTCCCGGTGAACCCGTAGGGAGGAAGCCAGCGCTCCAGAGCGCTTTGATCCGTAAACGCCTTATAAACCCGCTCGGCCGGAGCTCTCAGTACCCGGTGTAAGTGAACCGTGCCTGTTTCATTGGACATGTTAATCTCCTCGATATCCCGTTAGTCAGTCAGCAGACAATTGCGAATGAACCCGGCTCCCGCCGGGCAATTCCGGAACATACATGCTCCTGTACAATTAGTCGGATGAGCCTTCCCGAAATCGACACTGAAAAACCAGTCGCAACTCAGACTTTCGCAGCCATTTCCCCGATCGCTCCTGATTACTCGGGTAGTTTTGCAATGACTTTGATTTCGAAATCAAAGCCCGCCAGCCATGTCACGCCGACTGCCGTCCAGTTCGGGTAGGGCTATCAGGGATATGCTGAAGCGAATCCTTCAGTGATGCCCACCCGGCCCATGCACGTGGCCGTGCGCCAACTCTTCCGGATCGGCGGCGCGCACGTCAATGATTTCGATATCGAAGGTCAGGGTTTTACCGGCCATCGGATGGTTGGTGTCGACATCGGCAAACTTGTGACCAACCTTGGCGACGACCACATGGCGCGGGCCCTGCTCGGTTTGCACCTGGGCGATCATGCCCGCCTTCCAGCGTCTGGCACCCATCAAATGCTTGATCGGCACACGCTGCACGGCATCGGCCTTGCGCGGTCCGTAGGCTTTATCCGGAGTGACGGTGGCGCTGAACGTATCGCCGGCGTCGCGACCTTCCAGAGCTTCTTCCAGGCCTCGGATAATGCCTCCGTGGCCATGGAGGTAGGCGTTCGGCTCACCGCCACGGGAGTCTTCAACAACGTTGCCTTGCTCATCACGCACACTGTAGTGAAACAAGACCACCTGATTCTTTTCGATTGGCATAGGGTTCTCTGCAACGGTTGACGGTCAAAGGTAGGCCATTATAACCAGCTTCGACGTTGACTCTCATTACACACCTCAACCGCACCAATAAGCCTTACTGCGCTCATCCATCGGAAAGAAATGCTCGATCCGCAAATTCTGGGCGGTCACATCCAGGGGCGTACCGATGGTTGCGATGGTGGAAAAGATTCTGAGCTGCTGGTCCCCCAGATTCAGGGTAAACGGAATCGCCGGGTAGTCCAGGTGCTCCACCACGTGGCTTTTCCAGTTTTGCGGGACGCCGGGCACCGTCAGTGCCTGTTCCAGCAATCGATTGGGCTGGTCCCGAAAAGGGCCAGCAAGATGCTCATGGTAGACCCGTTGCAGCATGTGGCAGGCGATATTCTCCCAATCGCCCACGAAGGGTTTCATGCCGTGGTCATTCAGCAGCGACAGCAAGAAATTCGGCCGGGCCGGAAACTGAGCGCCCAACGCCACCATTCTCCCCATCATCTCCTGCATGGCCTGGTTCGCCATCACCAGATAATACTCGTGATCGAACACCACCGCCGGGTACGGCAAGTGCCCCTGCAACAGGTGTTCAAGCGCCTCCTTGATCATGGCCATGCCGGGCGCGCTCAAATCCTGGTTGGAGTAGACCTGGCTGTAACCCGCCGCCGACAACAGGCGGTTGGTTCCTGCCAGATCCATTTGCAGCATCTGCGCTAAATGCAGAACCATGCCTTTGCTGGGCTGGCTGCGGCCGGTTTCCAGAAAGCTGATGTGTTTTGACGATACCTCGCACGCAAGGGCGAAATCCATCTGGCTCAGGCGCTTACCCTGCCGCATTTCTCTGAACAGCGTACCGAAGGCGCTCATTGGGTTTCCTGTAAATTCCGTGTGTTCGGCCATTATCCTGGCCGAAGGTAGGCGGCACCATTACCTCACAGGTAATTGAGTCCATCACCGCCCGGGTAGAAGCTTTAAGCGTAGTCCAACCCATTGCGAAACCCGATTGAGGTGATCCTATGAAAAACTTTGTCCGTCGATTCAGCGTAAAGCAAATCCTCCTGAGCGATGTCTTCCTCTCCACGCCTCTGGCGCTGGCTCTCATTCTGGCCGCTGAGCCAATTGCCCACTGGGCGGGAGGCCCCGGTGCAACGTTCTACATGGTCGTCGGCATTGTGATGCTGCTCTGGTGCGTGGATATGGCCGCGATGGCCATCAATGAAAAGTGGCAGGAGAAGTTCCTCAACCTGATGGTTGTTGCCGATGCGACCTGGGGCCTGCTGGCCCTTGGCCTGATGGTGTGGTTTGCGGAAAGCCTGCAGCCCTTGGGCTGGGTGCTGTTCGCCCTGAACGTGCTGGTTCCGCTGGATATGGCGTGGATGAAGCGGGTTGCTGGCAGTAAGCCGCACCAGCCTGCGTTCGGATAATGGCTCACTCGACAAGCTGAGTGTGTGTGGCTGAGCGTATCCCGCCAGCCACACGCCCGTTCGAAGCGGTGCCCAGGCTTACCCCTACAAAGGCCTTACGCCTCATTCGCCTTCCGATACTGCCCCCGATAATCAAAAATCCGCTCCTGCACCTGCCAATAATGCTTCTGCTTGCGGGCAATCACAAAATCCGGTGCCGACAGCAAGGCCTGGCTCTCAAGCACCTCATCCGTCTTGCTGAACATTCTCGGGGCCTGACCATTCGCGAAACGACGCCCGAACAGCTTGTTGAAGACGGTGCGCTGGGCCGGCTTGCTGAAATCAAACGACTCGCCCAGCTCTTCCCCATCTTCACCGTGATAGGTGATCCTCAGTTTGCTGCCGGTTCTGGAGGTATGAGCGCTTAACGTGATCCCGGCACAGCGGATCACCATGGCATCCTTGAGTTTCAGGGCATCTCTTAGCTGATCATCCGGGTCGATGATGGCTTTGTGGCACTGCCAGCAGTATCGGGCCGCGATATCATTCTCGCCCCCGCAGTGCGGGCACTCCTTGAAACGAAAACGGTAATCGCACTGTTGAGTGCGCCCGTTCTGCCCGGCAGGCTCACCCCCTTCCGCAGGCTCCAGCAACCCCTGACAACGGCGACCGTAGTGCTCGATTACACGCCCGTCACTGTCGGTTTTGCCCCAGAAGATATTGGCAAACCCACAGCCCGGGCAGAACACCTGCACCGGCTCACTGTCAGGGTTCGGTTTCGGCTCCCCAACCTCCGGGTGGTGCAGGTTCACATGGTTGCCCGCGTAATCAATCACCAGGCAATCCTGTTTGCCTTCGTCCAAACGAAGCCCACGGCCCACGATCTGCTGATACAGGCTCACCGACTGGGTAGGACGAAGAATGGCGATAAAGTCCACATGGGGCGCATCAAAGCCCGTGGTGAGCACGGACACGTTCACCAGATACTTCAACTGCCGCTGCTTGAAACGCTGAATCAGCAAGTCCCGATCCTTCAGATCGGTTGCGCCGGTCACCAGGGCGGTTTCCTGTTCCGGCAGATAGCCGGTGATCTCCCGCGCATGATCCACCGTGGCCGCAAAGATCATCACGCCCCGGCGCTCATCGGCCAGCTCCATCACCTGCTCAATGATGGCCCGAGTCACCCGCTTGTGTTTGCTCAGCAACTGGTTGACGTCTTTCTCGGCGTATTCGCCGAAGCGGTCCTGAGTGAGCGTAGAGAAATCGTATTGCGCCACCGCCGCGTTCACCAACTCGGGCCTTGTGAGATACCCCCGGTTGATCATATAGCTCAACGGCAGTTCATAAATGCAGTGCTGAAACGGCTTGTCCTCTTCACTACGAACAAAGCCCCGGTAGTGATAGCGATAGATCCAGCCCATGGCCAAACGATAGGGTGTGGCAGTCAGCCCGAGCACCTTGAGGGCGTCATTCTGTTGCCGTAGCAGCTCGATGATCCGTTGATACTGGCTGGTATCCTCACCGCTGACCCGATGGCACTCATCGATGATGACCAACGAGTATTCATCCCTGAACTGATCGAGATTCGCCGATACGGATTGGACACTGGCGAAGGTCACCTGATGCCGGTTTTCCTTACGCTTCAGCCCGGCGGAGAAAATGCCGCCCGTTAACCCATAGCTCTGGTATTTTGCGTGATTCTGTTCCACCAGCTCCTTTACGTGGGTCAGCACCAGGATCTTGCGTCGGGCAAGACGGGCCAGCTCGGCAATGACCAGGCTTTTACCAGCGCCGGTTGGCAGAACGACGACGGCAGACTCATCGGATTTGCGGAAGTGGCTTAGCGTGGCATCGACCGCTTCCTGCTGGTAAGGCCGGAGTTTGAAGGGGGCATTCATTTTGCAGGGCTTGATCGTTCTCAGGATGAAGAGGCGGCCATACTAGCAAATACCGTTGCTGTTGCCTGTGAGACATTAAAAGTTTCTGGTACAAAGAACACCAGAGAACCCAAGCCTGATCGATCAGTTGATCACAATGAGGACGAAAGCAGGCCTTACCCAGGAAGACGTTGCGAAGAAACTCGGAACCAACAAAAGCAACATATCCAGGCTTGAGTGTGGCCGAAGCAATCCGAGCTGGGGAACACTCAGCAAATATGCCGCAGCCTGCGGTTTTCGGGTGAAACTGAAAGCGGTTAAAACGAACGAGTTTCATGAAAAAAGATTACCCCATTCCTGCCGGATACCTTGAGCGCGAAACAGAAGTGCGGAAAAGCCGGTTTATCGCCAGGGTTGCACCAGTAAACTCCCGGGACGAAGTAAAAGACTGGCTAAAACAGGCTCGCAGAGACCACCCAGACGCCGGCCATATTTGCTGGGCCTTCCAGATTGGCCGCCCCGGGTCCGCCACTGAGGCCGCCATGAATGACGATGGCGAGCCTTCCGGAACCGCCGGCAAGCCTATTCTGAACGTAATCCAACACAAGGACATGGGCGATGTACTGGTGATGGTTATCCGCTACTTTGGCGGTATCAAGCTCGGCGCCGGTGGATTGGTGAGGGCTTATGCCGGGGCCACAGAGAAGGTGCTATCTGCGGTTGAGCGTGTGATCCAGCAGCCAATGATCGACGCGCATGTCAGCCTGCCCTTCAAGGAAGAGCAGCCCCTGCGTCACTGGTGCGATGTCCACGGTGCCTTGGTAGAGTCAGTGGAGTATGGAGCTTCCGTTCGTGCCCTGGTGTTGGTACCGGAAGACCTGATAGCAACGTTCGAGTCTTTCTGCGATGCCCATAAGCTGGATTTGAGACTCCCATGAGGCGCCCATGCAGCAAAATGGAGACCGCCGCCATGCGTGGGCATGAGGGAATTACTACAAGAGTGGTTGAAGGGGGGTAGGTTCTCCGTTTTTCCCTATATCGCCATTCCCACAAGCATGCTAAAAGACTCCTCCCAGCCCTAGCCTGGGTATTCTCTCCATCAGGATATCAGCATGTCAGATAAATTTTTCTTCAAGGGCCGGCAGGACGCACGCCAGCACCATACCGCTTACGGCGGCTTTCAGACCAACGCCAGCCAGAAGAGTGGTAGCAGGAAGTATCCGCTAACGCTGGTGGTGACCAGTGAAGCGCGCAAGCAGGAGGTTGAGGTACAGGTGGCCAGGGCGAAGCTGCACGCGACTATTTCGATTGATACCCGCGAGGGCGCCGTTGAATCCATCACCGAGCTCACCGCTCTGCTGAATAAGGGAGGGACAGTCACCACGGTAAAATCGCCCTCCCGCAACGACGTCTGCACCTGCGGCAGTGGACTCAAATTCAAGAAGTGCTGCGGCTGACGACCGCCGGGGCACAGAGGGCAATGGCTATGATTGTTTGCGGAGTTGAGCTGACGGGCAGTGATGCGGTGGTGTGTTTGCTGAATATGGACAGGGGGCAGTTCAACCTGCCGGAGTGCAAGGTGCGCAAACTGTCACTGCCGAAAAACCATAGCCGTGAAGACCTGAAGCGGTTTCAGGCGGCCTTTGCGGCGTTAATGGCCGAGTACGGGGTCACCTGTGTCGCGATCAAAGAGCGGATGCCAAAAGGCAAATTTGCCGGTGGTGCCATCAGCTTTAAACTGGAAGCGGCCATCCAATTGATCACCGGTATTGATTTGACGGTGATCCTGCTGCCCCCGGCACGGATCAAAGCCACCCTGGCGTCCAACCCGCTGCCCATTGCGTTTGCCGACACGGGTTTGAAGGCCTTTCAGGAAGCGGCCTTTACCGCCGCCTATGTAGGGCAGCTGCACGATCATTGCACCTGAAAGCGCGTACTCAGAGAATAGGTTTGCCTCGGTTTTCGCCGCGCTATCGATAACGTTCGACCAAAGTGTTCAGTTGTGACTGGAATTCGGGGCTCTGCATGACCGCATCAACCTGATTGATCACGTTCATAGCGGACGGATGCTTCCGAGAAATGCCAATGTGAAAAGGAATCTGGGAATTCGGAATAAAATCAACCTTGCGAACTTTCAGCTTCTTCGAATAGCCAAGTTGTCGAGCGATGAATCGGGCGTCTTCAGCGGGCTGAACGAAAAAATCCCCGGCCTCCCGTAGCATAAGAAGATGCATCATCGACTTCATATCCCGGCCCGGCACACGCTCCAGATAGCCGGGGATGTTGTCCTCTTCCCATTGGGAGCCCTTCTCAACGATCACCGTCAGACTGGACAAGTCAGCAAAGCTAGTGGCCGATTCGATCAGGCCTATGTTGGGGTTATCAGCCGAGTAAACCAGATGGCCAAAGTCCTGCGTGAAGAGCGGCTTGGCCGAAAAGAGGGCGTATTCGTCTCGCTCCTCCGACGGATACGTGAGAAGGCCATCGGTGAGGCCCAGTCTCACGTTGTACTGCGCCCTGGACCAAGGCACCACCACATGTTCCGTGGTGTAGCCGGGAATAAAACTGAAGGTCAGCTGCACCAAATCCGGAAACAGCCCGACAGCCCTCTCGTCAAGCGAGAAACTGTAAGGCGGTGATTTATCGCTGAACGCGAATGTCAACTTGCTGCTTGCCACCGAGACACCAGGCAAAGCAAGGAATACAACCAGGAAAGCGAGGCATAACGGCGCCGAAAATCCTTTTAAAAGATGCTTGTTCACCAGGGTTACCTCTGAGGCGCTCTGTACTTGCTATCTGGGTCCCACATTATACATTGGGGTCAGACCCCATGTCGTTTTGCAGCACCAAATGCACTGGGGTCTGACCCCACGGAGTCCCTTTAACGAGCCGTCAAAATCTGCCAATCGAGAGCCATAACAACCAGCAAGCACCCCCGAAAAGAAGCACTGCACAATGGATAGCCAGGTTTTTCTGGATCGTTGGGGCGGGCTTTCCGGTGAAACTGAAAAAATCCTCACCAAACAGCCCAACGCCGCAGCCCTCACAGTAGTTTTTCGAGTAAGAAACCCTCAGCGAAGACGGTTCAAACTTTTTCCGACAGCTGTAACAGCTTGGCTTAATCACTTCGGGCTCCGGGTCAAAACGACTGTGCATTATGTTCTATCCATATGGACCCAAAGCCGGGTCAATTAATAAACCTGTCCCGGTTTCTGAGCATCAATTTTCATTGAGAGTGGAAATGCCGTCGATCTCAGTCACCGTTTTGGCATCCGCCCGCTCAATGATTTTGAGGAGGGTGGATTGAATCGTTTCATCTTCTCGGGCGTCACCGCCACTCACAAACGTTTGCTTCTGGGGATCCGCGCCCTCTTCCATGGTAAATGAAATAACGACCTCGGTGGCCGAATCCGGCGCTTTACCAAAGTGCTCTTTACCAAAGTACTCTAGCGAAACCAACGGATAGCCATGAAAGCCCTTCTTAACCTGCTTCGCAATACGCTTTTTTGCTTTATCCACATTCATAATAGGGCCTGTCGCTAAGCTCGTTATCTGGGTGCTACATGAACATCCAGTCGATACCACTCGCCAATTCTAGTCCGTTATCAGAATGCGAGCGAGGCGTTGCGAGCCGGCCTGAGAATGGTGGAGGAAGCTGAGTCCAGTTACGTCACGAAAATGAATGAACTCAGAGCCGCCATCGACGCGGGTCAGGAAGACCTGAAAACCGGCAGAACCAAGGCATTCAGTGGTGACAAGTTCGCGTGAAACCGGATCACCCAGCACAATCATCTCGCCAGGTAATACCTGCTCGAAGACTCCCCGATGCCAAGTTACAACTCGGACAGCCGTAGGAGGGCCATTATCGCCTTGGCGATTCCGAAGTCCACGTCACCCCCACTGACCATCACCACAGGTAAACCGTGGTAGCATCCAAGGTCACCATCCGAGATAAGGAGAGCCCAAGGACGATGAAAAACGACTATAAAATTGCGCTTCTGATCGACTGTGACAATGTCAGCCACCAATCCATCGAAGGGGTGCTCCAGGAGCTTGCCAAGTACGGCGCTGTGAACGTGCGCCATGCCCATGGCAACTGGAATGGCCCGCAACTGGGTGGCTGGATCGAAAAGCTTCACGGCAATGCCATTCGGCCCGTTCAGCAATTTGCCTACACGACCGGCAAAAACGCCACTGACGCCTCCATGATCATCGACGCCATGGATTTGCTCTATAGCGGAAACGTCGATGCCTTCGCCCTGATGACCAGCGACTCCGACTTCACCCCCCTGGTCATGCGCATCCTTGAAGCCGGGCTACCGGTCTTTGGCTTCGGCGAGCGCAAAACACCCATGCCCTTCGTCAACGCCTGCTCCCAATTCATCTATACCGAGAACTTACGCGCGGACACCGAGGAACCGGATAGCATCGGCAACGCCGGCACCCCGAAACCAACCGTGGAAATCAAATGGAACCGCAACCAACTGCGGGGCGACACCGTGCTGGTGCGAACTCTGCGAACGGCCGTGGAGCAAACCGCCGATGACGATGGCTGGGCGCATCTCGGCAAGGTGGGCCAGTATATTTCCAATAACAGCTCTTTCTCCCCCGTGAACTATGGGTATAAAAAACTGAGTGATCTCATCCGAGCCAGCGAGTTATTCGAGATCAGCGTCCGGGACAAAAACGTTGTTTATATCAGAAGTCCCGAAAAATAGGTCTGTCCCGGCTTTCCGTCCCGGCTTTCCAAAGGGGTGAGATGACGATCGGTAACGCAAGTCAGACATCCCGCCGGTGCCCGATACACAGAAGTGCAGTAGGTTCCAAGTCTGAAGGCAAGCTCAATGCATCCTTCACCCTTGCATCATCGAACCCTGCCACGAGAACACAACCAACCCCGAGAGCAGTACTCTGGAGATGGACATTTTGTGCTAAAGCACCTGTCTCCATATATACATAGCGAGCACCGCGCTCTCCCTGGGGCGGCTGACGTTCAAAGTGCCGAACCGCATCTCCTAGCCTCGCTGTAACTCCGATGACAATGGCTGCCTCTTTCAACCATGGCTGATCACCAATACCGAGCCCGTACATGGTTTCTCCCGAAATACGGTCACCGACAAGCTTCAGCGAATGGCTGTCAGTCATATACTCGTATGTGCCGGGCTCAAGTTCGGATACATGCTGCACCACAAGTTGTAGATGCAACGGATATAATCCACCAGCCGATGGAGTTGCTCTTTTTTGGTCTGGACCCGTTATTCCTTGGGCCGACCAAAGCAATTGGGACAAGACACCTATAGGTAGCGGTGTCTCTGTGTACTCCCTTGCGCTGCGCCGAGCCTCAATACAACCAACCAATTACTTAGAGTCCTGCAGTTTCGGTGCAGATAGCTCGAAGACCATGCACTTACTCCCCATGCATAGCACCGCTCTCTGCGGAAATTTTGTCCGACAGCAGCGCTTCAATACTGATCGAGCCTTCTCTCTAGAGGGACAAGACTCACGAACTTTTACCATAGCACCCACCGCCATTATTGTGGAATCGATCCCCACGCCCGCGGCCTGTATGTCTGCATCATCGACCATTAGGGCGAGGTGTGCGGTTTTTGCCCACGAGCCCGCGCTAGTCATTGCGCCGTTTACTCTCCGCATCCAGCAATACCCGCTTTCGCTCCAACCCCCAGCGGTATCCACCAAGGCCTCCACCGGCCCGATAGGCCCTGGGCTGCATTCCAAGATTGCGGGTTGCTTCGCCGTAAACACGGCTTACCGAGCCAAATCCGGATGCAAAAATCGCATCGGTCACCTTGTCACCTTCCTTCAGGGACTGCTTGAAGCGACGCATCCGCACCGCGTCTTGATAGGCTTTGGGCGAGATGCCAAAAGCTTCCTTGAATTGCTTCTGCAGCCTGGAGGCAGACAGCCCGGCTATCTCCGCCAAGTTGGCCAGAGGCAGCGGCTCATCTGCGTGCGCCTCAATATGGCGCGCGACCTCCACCAGCCGGGCAATCCGTGGATGCCCATCAGAGGACTTGTCCCTTGCCTCAATGGCTGCCTGTATTTGCTGTTCCGATGGCATCGACATCACCCACCCCGTTGCTCCCCGCATCCCTGAATTAGCCCAGATATGGCGACCAGATAAAACGGCAAGAAACCGAGACAGATTTATTTTACGGGTGATATCAATGGCGGCGTTGACTCAAGGGGAGGAAAACTGGGACTGTCACGGCTTTCTGTGCGGAGTGAAAGAGTTCTGGTACAAAGAAGAACACCAGAGAACCCAAGCCTGACCTGTTACTAACATGAGTCACCTATGGCAAAACCGAAACGCATCTACCTCGCCGGCCCCGAAGTCTTCTTCCCGGCCGAGGAACACCAGGCCATCGTAGCCGAAAAAAAGCGCCTGCTGCGAGAAGTCGGATTTGAAGGCACGGACCCAGGCACCGTGTTCGAAGTGGGCTACATGATCGGCCAGGGCAAGCCCGCCTTCGGATTCACCCTGGACAGCCAGCGTTATCGGGACCGAGCCGGCGCAACCGACCTGGATGAACTGGGCCACACGATTGAGGACTTCCAGATGAGTGACAACCTGATGATCGAGGGCGGAATCCGCGAATCCGGTGGCCAGCTATTCGTATACATTGGGGTCAGACCCCATGTCGTTTTGCAGCACCAAATGCACTGGGGTCTGACCCCACGGAGTTAAAAGGAGCCAGTACCCATGGCACAGCAATCCCCAGCCATACTCATAACAGGCGGTGCCCAAGGCATCGGTAAGGGTATTGCCGCCCATTTCCTGAACAAGGGCTGGCGAGTGGTGATCGTCGACCAGAATGCAGAAGCCATCAGCGCATGCAGACAGGATTTCGGCGATCCGGACAACCTGCTACTGATCACAACGGATGTATCCCGCGAGCCCGAAGTAACCTCGGCCGTGGAAGAGGCCGCGCGATGGGGAGAGGGACTGGACGCTCTGGTCAATAATGCGGGGCTCGCAGATCCAGACACTGGCCCCATAGAAACGCTTGAACTGGATCAGTGGCAACGGCGAATCGACGTTAACCTGACCGGCGCCTTTTTAATGGTCAAGCACACAGTACCGCACCTCCGCCAAAGCCGGGGTAGCATCGTCAACATAGCCTCTACCCGCGCCTTACAGTCCGAGCCCCATTGCGAGGCGTATGCGGCAAGCAAGGGTGGCCTGATCGCCCTGACCCACGCTCTGGCCATGAGCCTGGGGCCCGATGTGCGGGCCAACAGCATCAGCCCGGGCTGGATAGATGTCCGAGCCTGGCAGGCTCATAGGCCCTCTGAACCACAGCCCCTGTCTGCCTCTGATCACGAGCAACACCCCAGTGGCCGTGTCGGCAAACCCGAGGACGTGGCGGCTATGGTGGCCTACCTGGTCTCGCGGGACGCCGGCTTTGTGACCGGCCAGAACTTCGTGATCGACGGCGGCATGACCCGCAAGATGATTTACGAAGACTAGGGCCCATGAATTATCCACAACGCATCGTCTGCCTTACCGAAGAAACCACAGAAACCCTCTACGCCATCGGCGCCGAGGACCGCATCGTCGGCATCTCCGGGTTCACCGTGCGGCCCGAGAGAGCGAGGAAGGAAAAGCCCAAAGTCTCCGCGTTCACCTCCGCCAGGATCGGGCGAATCCTGGAGTTAAAGCCGGACTTGGTGGTGGGGTTCTCCGACATGCAGGCGGACATTGCGGCCGAGCTGGTGCGCAGCGGCGTGGCCGTGCATATTTTTAACCAGCGTACCGTCGCCGGCATCCTGTCCATGATCCGAACCCTCGGCGGCATGTTGGGCCTGGCCGAGCAAACCGACGCCTACGCACAAGCACTGTCCGACCGGGTGAAAGCAATAAGATCAGCGCGAAGCAAGGGCAAAGGGGAGAGGCCCGAGCGCCCCGGTTGGGCCGATATACCTGCTGTGGCCAACAACCACCTGTACGAGATCAAGTCACCGCTGATTCTTCAGCCTGGGCCGGCGGCGCTGACGGATGGGTTGGATGCGTTGTGTGGGATTATTGACCGAGTGTCCCGGTTTTCGTCCCGGTTATCGATTCGGCAATAGAGCCCGGGAATGAGCCTCCACGTTACTTCTGCGGGGTATAGAGTTCAAATAGCGGAGCATAATCACCACCATCGGCACTCCTCAGTGCTTCGATGTAACGACGCCGGATATCTCCATCAACGTTCAGTATTTCTCCGCCCCAGTCCACCTGTTTGATACCAAAGAAGTTTTGTCCGATAAATTCTGCGTAGATCCGGGAATAGCGCCCGTTGCCATTGGGAAACGGGTGTATCTTGACCAAACGGTGGTGAAACATCAGCGTGGCCTCCATCCCCGGGTACGTCTCGAACTCCACCCAAGCTTTGACGTCATCGAGCAAGTTTCTCAGTTCCACCGAGATGAATAGCGGATCAATACCAATGTTCTTTTCGGTCCTGCGAAACTCCCCTGCCCAGGTCCAGACCCGACCGAACATGTCCTTGTGCAGGTCACAAACAAAACTCACATTGAGCGCATCACCCGGGTCAATCCTGCTGTTTTTCTTGCGCAGCTTGATCACGCCCTGAGTGATATTGGTCTGTTCCAGCTCATCGAGTTCGCCACGAGTCCTGATGTGCTTGGCCTTGAGGCCTTCCTTTTCGTCCGGGCTTAGGGGCGTGGCACCCTCTGGATCGTCATCATCAATCACGCTCTATACTCTCAAGCTTGTTCCAGAAGCTCTGGCTCGACATGCTCAACAGTTGGCTCTGAACCATCAGCACCTGATCGTCAATCTGGCGCTTACTCAACCCCTGCATCTCAAGCTTCATATGGGTGCTCATTTCACTGACAATCCTGACTGCCGCCTCGTGCGCCTTTTCGGAGATCAGTTTATCCACCTCCTTCCGGGGCACAATGGCATAGTGCAACTCGCAGTCCATGGCCTGCGCCAGCCGCCGCAAGGTATCCAGTTGGACTTTTCCCTCCGCTTCCCCACGCTCAATCCTGAAGATCTCCGCTTTCGACAGGCCCGAACGCTTACTAATGATGGGAATCGGAATGCCTAAAGCCTTACGGACCGTTCTTGCCCAGCCCTCCGGGGGCGTATCAATGGCCAGCGCCGACTTGATGGAACCATCCACCAATCTCCGATACTGTTTGACTACCGTTCTTCTGAAGCTGTCTTTTTGCTGCAGCATACGCCCTCCAAAGACTTGTTTAAGCTATACCTTATAATAGTAAAGGTATATTTTTAACAATACTACTTCAACAACAAAGTATAGTGGAAGCGAAACTTTACTAATTTTAGTGTAGCTTTAACAATACTAAAATCTCAATAAAGTATCGTTAAAACACAACCATGCGAACCACCACAGGAAAGGTGAATGACTGCGCAAACCGCGCAAACCGGGACACCCATTAGCACCCAGCTCGGAAACTGGGATCTAGACACAGGCCGAGACGACGAAAACGATCAATTGGTTTACTGGGGAGTGGCATGATTAACGCACTGAAGCTGTTCTTGATTATCAGCATCCAAGCTGCAGTAGCTGCATGCGCTTCCGTTTCCGTCTCCGAGGAGGAAATGTACGAAAAAGCATCTGCGCTCACAAAACTCACCGGAATGGTCGAGGCCATCGTTGTCTATTCCGACGAAAGCTCCAAACTGTCGGGTGCAGAACTCCTGAAGGAAGCAACTTCGCACGATCCAACGGTACTGGATCAATTTGAGAACTATGAATTAAGAGCCTCCCAGGCAAACGGGCATGCGGTAGTGACTATGTGTGACGCAAGTGGTGATGAAGCTCTGCTTCACGATCTTGGGTGCACTGCAAAGCTCGATAAGCACTTTTGGCAAACCAAAACGCAGGAGCCATGTGCCACGGAACAGGTAAGCGCTCCAACATGCCGATAGCAGACCAGACAAAATAGGCCTGCCCGGGTGTTCTCCATTTGAGCTGCAAAAAATTCGTCACAAAAACAGATCCGCGGGTTCTACCCCGGTAATCCCCCCCGAAGCCTGTTTATCGAAGACGGCTTTTAGTTCTTCTCGATCCATATAGCAGTGAGCCCCATAACGTATAAAATCGATGATGACATCAGGGTATGCGTCCAATGACCTTAACAATGGTTGAGCCAATGTCTGCAATCGCATCATTTCGCTCTTCAAAAGAAGACTCTGTTTCTGTGATATAGAAAGCGACAACAATAGGCTTGCGTTCCGGGGGCCACATCACAGCCGTTATTGACCTTGACCCATAGCCACCTGCGCCAGTTCTGTCTGCGATAACCCAATCGTCAGGCAGGCTGGCGCGAAACAGTCCGTCCGCAACCTGGTTCCCCTGTAGCCACTCACGTAGCTGATCCCGGGAACTCAAGGACAAAACGTCCCCAAACAGTAACCTTGTAAGGTTACGCACCATCGCATTTGGCGTTGTCGTGTCCCTGGGATCGCCTGGCTGAGCCTCGTTGAGTTCGGTTTCCCAACGATCAAGACGGGTTGAATCATCCCCCAAGAACTTAGTGAAGGCTGTGATTGATCCCGGCCCGCCCAGAGTCCGCAAAATCATATTCGCTGCCGTGTTGTCGCTCATCGTTAGAGCTGCCTCACATAACTCTGCCAGCGTCACCGCCCGAGTGTTGGCATATTTTTCAGTGACCGGAGAATAGGTCACCAGATCTGCCTCCGAAATGCTCACTTTTTCATTCAACTCCACCTCATCCTGATCATGTCGGTATAGCAGATCAGCACAGGCAAGAGTCTTAAAAGTGCTGGACAGAGGAAACCTTTGGTCGGCGTTGTATTCCCATCGTTGCCCAGATTCCAGGTCGTGAGCGGAGAAGCCCACGCGAGCCCCCAGTTCATCAGCGGCCTTTTCTACAGCTTCAATAATAGGGCTGCCACTATCAGCAAACGCCATCAGTGGCATTAGCAGGGCAAAAAGAACTACGGCAGATCGCTGCATGACTATTTATTCCCATCAAGAACTATTTAGCGTTTGTTTCCCGCCCGAAAAGCAATCGCTTTCATACGATTGCCGCAGGAAGCCATACTGCGCCACCGACGGCGATGTGATTTCGTTTGATCGTGGAACAGCAGAACACAGTCACAGGCTTCACATTCCTTCACAAACCACAGGTTTTCTTCCGTGAGCAACCTGACCAAGGCCTGGGCCACAGGATACAACAAACTCTCACTTTCCAGATTGCGTCGGTACACCGCCACTGATCGCCGTCTGGGGGAAACATGAGGTGTAAGGCTAATACAGCCGTTGACAATGTGGCACTTCTACCCGCTTACAATAGTTTGCCGACAAACAGCCGCCGCTGTATCTTTAGTTTCGTTGCCCAGGAAGGGCCCCGTATACAAGGAAAGAAACCATGGAACCTGACCAACGCGAACACGTCTCTGCAGTTATCAATTATTTCTGGGGCGAAGGGACAACGTCGCCGGAATACGCAGCAGTAAACTTTCGCAACAAAATGGAATTGGCAAAACAAGGATTGTGATATGAAAAGCCCCGCCCTGCTAATCGCTTTGGCGTTCGCCTCTCTCCCGGCCTGCGCTCAAACTGACCAATACATTACTGCCGCCTATGATGGTATGAAGTTCCAGGCGCCTGCCTCTCCGGTTATCGTTGGGTCATTAGGTGCGAACAATGACATTCTGCTGGTCAAATATTCCGACACCGTCGGCAAGCGGTACATCAGTTTTGGTACCGAAAACACTCTCGAAACCGGAGGCTGCGGATGGTCGGATTTTTTCGAGGCAACACTATCAGAGACAGTCAACCACAGCTGTGCCCAGGCCAGCGTGTCGTCTTTCAAAAACGTGTTCGTTGAGGGCGCGGACGCGGGCGTTTGGAAAATCGAGGGTAAACCCTATTATTACTTCCTGTCTGATTCAGATTCCTCGTTTGTGTTCTTTCAGTCCAGCAACGGTAACTTGATCAAGTTGGAATCGGACTTTCTCGATTCTGAGGGCTTTCGAAGGATGCTCGGGGATATTTAGGTTGGTGAGCGCACGCTACGCCATTAAATCCGAAAACACCTTGGCAAAGGCCCGAAAAATGCAGCGCTTTAGGGACTCCAGTTTCTGTGATAGATCAGATCGCCCCATTGGTGGCGCGTTCCGATCACTTGTACGGCCGTGCTGACAATCTGATCCAGTAAAGGCTGGCCCACTGTGCGCAAGTCCACCAGATCAACCGGGCGGTTAAAAGCCATCGCAATAGCTTCTGTTGTAGCTCGCCGATTTTCTCGATATCAGGATGTTTGGTTACATCAGGTGACATGGCGCTCACCTGCGGGGTTTACGTCTTGAGTGTATTAGAAAGCGCCAAGACAGGTGGCACAACGGCATAATAGTGAAAAGCCCCGGCGAAATAGGCCTGTTCCGATCTTCCCAACCAATCAAACCGGCAGTTCGGTAATCTCACCCACCACACCGTCTTCAAGCAGCCCGGCGTAAGGCTGCTTTTCCAAACTATCCAGCCTTGACCGTACTACTTCTGCGCAGCCTTTAACCCTTTATAATATTGGTCATACGTCGGGCTATAAGGCCCCGGCGGCAGACCGTTTACCCCATAAAATACAGCTGCATTTGCCTGGCGTGTTAATGGAAGATAATTCGGTGCCGCCCTCTCAGCCGCTGCTGTAACAGCCATTACGAGCAGATCAGCCAGTGGGTTACCCGTGCTATTGTTATCCGGGGTGTACGTCATTCTCTGCCGTGCGCTCCAGAGCTCTGCTCCATCTGCATTCACAATCCGATATTCGAAATCAACCTCCGTCGTGGTCGTCAGCAGCATATACTTGGAGGTCCACTCGTGAATCGTCACATACAGAATGGCATCTGCCTTGAACAGATTGGCTAACTGTTCCGGCGGTGCGGCATGGACTTCGGCGGGTTCGTAGTAGCCCTCGTATTCCAGCAAAGTTTTCACTGTATTGACGGGGAAAACGTAATAGCCCTTCTCCGCCAGATAGAAAGGTAACGTTGCCAGTAGCGAGGTTGTGCTCTGTACATCAGTGGACATATTGACAGGGGGCACCACCAGAATCGACTTGGGTGACGCATCATGGAACGCATCAAGACGATCTGGGTTGCTTGTCGTAGCACAACCGGCAACCAAAGCGACCACGCAAAACACAAAGGACAGCTTCAATGCTTTCATTGCCGAGCCTCCAGGTTTTCAATAAGCATGCTGAGCATCGGCCGGCTCTCCGGCCACGCCTCGTATTCCAGCTTGTAGAACTTGAGTGCGGAATCCACGTCACCCTGAATCATCATAAAAGTGCCTGCCTCTGCAAAAAGGCCGGGTGCAATAGGGTGCTGAGGCGTGCCTCCGGTTTCGACAAACTCCACGTAATTTTTCAGAGCTTCCTCTTTCAACGCTGGTTCCTGGTAAACAACAAACAGCGTTTCCTGATACTGCCCCCACTCGTATAGGCCCTGGTTACTAGCGCATCCCGCTAACAAAACAAACATCGACAATAAGAGAAGAATACGTTTAGTCATGTGCCCCTACCTTCAGAATCCTGTTAACCCCGGCGCCCAGATAAACCTCTTGGTGATAAACCACCTTACCGTCGGAAAAAAGTTCAACTTGATGAGTGCCATCAATAATTTTCAGCAGGTTTTCACCGGCCTGGTATTGACCAACATAACCATAGGAGACCCCGTCAATCCGGAGCTCATAGTATTCCGAAGCCACCGATGGCAGTTCGAAAGCGATACCCGGGCGGTCATCGACGACCTGGGTATTGCGTGTGGGGGATTGGACGCAAGCGGTCAGGGTGAAACAGATCAATAACGCGAGCAGAATCCTCATTGTTGCTTCTCCTTGACGCGCAGTTCGCTCAGATCGTGGCCTTTCAGGGAGCCCTCAGAGATTTCGCCGACTGCCCCCTGTTCAAGAGGATCATCGCCAAACAGCCCGACGACTGTCAGCTCGGCAATTTTCTTACCGGGCAGGGTGATTACCGTACCGGTAGTCTGAGATTTCACTTTCTTGCCCCGCGTCTCAACAGCAAACACCATCCCTTTGTCGACGCCCTGGCTCTGGCCGCCACTGATATAAACGAGATCGCCTTCCTGAGCCAGGACATCAGCTGTCCACGGCTTTTCAAGGAACAGGCCTGTCATCTTGTCCACGGCAGCTGTGACAGCCGCAGCAATAGCCTGATCATTCAGGCTGCCGTCGTATCCAGCCGCAGAACCAAATCCCATCGTGCGGGCCTGCTCGGTAGATGAGGAACCCGACCCTGTAACGGAGGCGAAGACTCTGCCGGTGCTCACGTCCACCAACCGAAGATCCACGGTCGCAGAGGCTTCCTGCTTTTTAGAGGAGGACAAAAACCCGCGCTCGCCTGTCGTAACGCGACCAAACTGGGTCAGTGAACCAATAACAAGGGTGTCGACGCCCACGATTGAAACTTCCTGACCGGACAGCTCTGCCTCTTTGCTCAACAGTTCAATATCCGGGCGCTCAAAGACCAGATAGCTCTCACTGTTGGCCAAAGCCTGCAAGAACATGTCCGTTACTTTTGAACCCAATTGATCTTCAGCATTGGACCGAAGCAAACTCCGACCATAATTCGTTTCATTGGAAATTCGGCCAACCGCGATTTTTCTTTTCAGGCTCAGCCGTTCGGGATTCGCTTCTTCCAACGAAGCCTGCTGCGCAGCCCGCTGCTGCTCCGCAGAGACGGCTGGTTCAACTGCCTTCATTTGAGGCGTCTGTGTCGCACAGCCAGAAAGCACCCCCAACATCAGCCAGGGCAGGATTTTCTTCATCAATTGGACTCCTCAGTCTGTCATGAACAATAACAAACAACGGATTACAGCGATGGACAGGCGGGAGGGAGTGCGTACCAAGACGCGGGGATGGTTCCTCTCTGAACCTGATGTCATCCCTTACATGTTGTTGTATGGCAGAATACTTTACAGCATGGTTGAACGAAATAAACCTCTCTGTATCAAATGTCTACGCATCTTTACAATATTTTTGATTCTGGCCACCTACTTGTTGGACCAGGCTCTGGTACTTCTTGCGATAGCGGACGACTCTGGTTTCCATTGACACTCAAAGACACGATACAGGCTTGGCTATGGGGCCGAATGTCAGGTCTATTCTCGCTTGTGAGGGAGCGGTACAAGAAGCTGAGTGACCTCATCCGGGCCAGCGAGTTGTGTAAGATGAGCGTTCGGGATAAGAACGTTTTTTATATCAAGAGCCCGGCGAAATAGGCCTGCCCCGGTTTTCCCGGCCGATCAAACCGGCAGTTCAATAATCTCACCTACCACACCGTCTTCACTCACCAGCAGCCGCCCCACCGTGATCGGCAGAGTAAATCGCCTGGGCCCGGCGCCACCTGGATTGAAATAAAGCACATCGCCAATCCACTCATTGCGGGGTTTGTGGGAATGGCCGGCGATCACCACTCGATAGCGGCCCTGCGGATCGATGTCGAGGGTTTTGACATCGTGGAGCATGTAGAAGGGGTGACCGAGAAATTCCAGATCCTGAACATCAGGGAGCGTCCTTGCGCGGCCTGCTTTGTCGATATTGCCACGAATCGCAACCACCGGCGCGATCGTCTCCAGCGCATCCAGAACCTCGTCCCGCCCCACATCACCGGCATGAAGGATCAGATCCGAGCCTTTCAAAACCTCCAGGGCTTCGGGACGCATCTTGCTGTGGGTGTCTGCGATCACTCCGATTTGCATGCTTTCGCCCTCCAGATTCCTCAATCATGCCCACCCGGCCAGTGCGCATGGCCATGCCGGTAAGCGTTGCTATAGTGAAACAAGACCACCTGGTTCTCAATGTCGGCCAGAACAGGTAAAACCATGTCACTCACGGTAGGATGTCCCCATGCCCACCTATACCGTCACGGTCGCGAATCTTTCCCTGTCGCAGCAGCAGAAATCACAGATAGCGGAGGCAATTACAACGGCCCATAACACGCAAACCGGCGCGCCCCGCTTTTTTACCCAGGTTCTGTTTTTTGCTGCCAACGAGGGTGAACACTTTGTGGGTGGCAGCGTGAACACCGCGCCCCACGTATATGTGAACGGCCTGGTTCGGCAAGGCCGAAGCATCGAGGTCAAGCAGGCCCTGATGAGCCAGATGCTTGAAGAAATCGCCCGAATAGTGGACATCACAGCTGAAGATGTCTGGATCTATCTGCAGGACATTCCGGCCACCCAGATGATCGAGTTTGGGCGGTTTTTGCCAGCGCCGGGAGACGAAGCTGGGTGGGAGCGGGAAATGACTCCAGAAAAGCGGTCCAGTTTGCCCAAATAATAGATCTGTCCAGATATTCCCTATTCCGGGATTATCGCGGTTTTTCGTTAAACCAACATAAAAACCCCGGAAAACCGGGGCTCACAATCATTCGAAATCAGAGCTGGATCACCAGTTGTAGCTATACCCCAATAACACAGCATCAAAACTGTCACTGGCGTCGTAGTTCAGAGCAAACCTGTGATGCTCACCAGCCCAGAGCGCTGCACCGATTGAGGTAACAGACTCCGAATCTTCCTGATTCGTATCCGCGAAGCCTCCGATGATCTCCAAGGAGCCCGGTACTGCCCAGATTCTGGCAGCCAGGCCATACGACATGGCGCTGTCATCTTCAGTAGCGCAAAACCCATCAGCACAGAGCTCGATCTCTGAGCTGACATAACCGATGCGAGGAATCAGATCAACACGCTCACCCAAGGGGACAGGGACGTAGAGGTCCAGGTTGACTGAAGAGCTGGTGATTTCAGTGCGATTACCTTCATTCGAGAATGCGCTGGCTCCAGCGCCAATCGCAAAGTTGTCAGCAACCTGAAAGGAACCATTAATAGCAGCTGCGCCGAAATCCTCGTATACCTCGTTGAGGAATACGATTTCCTCATCTGGTGTCACCTTACCGAGTTGAATACCCAGCGCGCTATAGGAAAAATTGCTTTTGCCAAGACCCGTATTCAGATCCTGGGCCACCGCTGGTACCGCTGCAATTGCAAGAGCTGCCGCCACAGTAAGTGAATTCATTTTTATCATTTGTTTACCCTCACACTTTATCAGGTGACAACCGTGTCACCCTCTGAAATTTCCCCAGAAAGCACAGACTATAAACATTCGCCTTTGCCTACTCGGCTCGATTCAGCAGCGCCGACCGATCACGTGGCTCAACTGGAACCTGTTCAAGCATGCTTTTCCGGAGTCTGGGAAGGTACAACGTCAGTCAGCCAGTTATTACGATAGGTCCCTTACCTTTTTCTTTGTTTAACAATTCATCACCAAACAAACGGGCGGCGCCGGAAATCACTGCTAGGCTTAGGTAGGAAAAGCGGGGCAGATCTACTTTTCGAACCGCGAAAATAAACCCGTCCCGCCTTTCTATGGGAGACCTTCGTTTAAACTCAAATGATCGATCTTCTATCGCTACGCCTCGAGTCTATCCTCCGAAAGTAACTCTCTGACTCTTTTTCCTCAAAACGCCAACCCCGTGATTAATACTTCGACCATCAACCGCCGACCAGCTTAATTACCCGCTCCAGCATCGGGTCTTTGCCTTCCTCGCGCCCTTTTCGGCCAAGGTACTTGAGACGGATGTGTGGCGGGATGCCGACATCTTCGTATATCTCACCGTCGTAGGCCCGGTAGATTTCATTGGACAAGGTCAGGTGCCAGCCATTTGGCAGATGGCGCTCGAGCGTGTCGGAGAGGATTCCCTGGGTAGGCTCGCCAATAAGAGTGAGACGGGGATGCTGCAGCAATGAGAGCACGAAGATTTCTGCGGCACTGGCCGTTAGCTCGCTGGTCAGCACAAACAGGTTGCCCTGGTAAGTCTCGTTGGCAGGCGTGATATGGACAGGCTGCTTTCCGGTGAATCCATTGCCATGACGGGCTGACTTGGTGAAAGCCAGCCGTTTGCGATCCATCAGGTACGCTGAAAAGCGCAGTGCGACACCATCGTACCCCCCACCATTATTGCGAAGATCGACCACCAGATTGGGGAGCTCGCCAACATCTGCCAGCACTCTCTTCATCACACTATCGACCGCACTGAGATCCGCAGCCGGTTTGCCTGACTTGCCGCTTTGCCCGGCCATGGCCCGGATGTTCAGGTAACCGATGAGATCATTAAGGCGCCCCCACTCCACCAGCCGGTTGCCGCCATGGCTAACGGCGCTTGCGAGATAATCCTCATGGATCACGTCACGCGCCGACTCTTTGAGATCGCCCAGGTAGCTGGTGAGCTCCCGGTCATCATTGGCGTCTTCAAGCTCCCGTGTCAGCCGCCTGAAGAGCGCCGGCTGGGCACCTGCCCTGTAATGACCCCAGGGTGAATGCAAACGAATATGGCCATCCTTCAGGGGCCGTAGCATCGCAACCATGATGGCGAAGAGCGTTTCCTGTGATGTGTTCGCGTTAATCTGGGGAAGATAGTCATGATGCGCCCGGTCCCAGGCCACACCCTTGAGCTCAAACAGGGCGTATTGCTCGTGAAAGGTTCGCCAGAAAACGTCAAAGTTGTATTGCGGATCCTTTGCCCTGTGCCTGTGACTTTCAGTGACACTGGCGGGCAATCCTTTCAGGCGACGGAATCTGATGCGTGCTACGCCAGTTACCCGATGGGCACTGAACGCCTGGCCACCAGGGGATACCGCCAAATCTTCGTAATAGTGGCCAAGTTCTTCAATACCGCCCGCATCAATCTTCAGGCAGCTGATGCTGGTTTCTTCAAAAAGGGTGTACCAGTCGTCCTCGATCAGCAACACATTGCCGTAACCCTGGGAACGCCACACACCCTGCAGGCTTGCAAAATCAGGGCTGGAAAGAGAACTACCGCGGCGTTGGGCGGTTTTCATAGAGGACTCCAGGTCCATTTCTGTTGTTTTCAGACGTCAGGCTGCAGTCCCGGTGACCTGCTCCCACTCTGACAGTTGAGAAGATAACTGTTGTCTGGAAGTGTAGCGCACAGGAAAAGACCCGATCCGAAAGCCAGGTCTATTCAACTCAATACCTGTGGTGCTCCTGTCGGCGAGCTCGACTGCAAGAAGAACATTTTTAACCATCGGAGTCACCTCATCCCCTAGACAGGAAATTCACGAATTGGCATATTATGCCAATGCAATTCCGACAGGATCACACTCATGGCGACGAGAAACATCGTACTCACTGACCATCAATCCCAGATTGTCGATCACCTGGTTGCCTCGGGCCGTTATCAAAATGCGAGCGAGATACTTCGAGCCGGCCTGAGAATGGTCGAGGAAGCCGAGTCCCGCTACGTCACGAAAATGAAGGACCTAAGAGAAGCCATCGATGCGGGCCAGAAAGACCTGGAGGCTGGCAGAACCAGAACCTTCACTGGTGACGAGTTCGCGACTTACCTTTCGAAACGTGCGGAGCAAGCCATCAGGAAGAAACGGGATACCTGACCTGATTACGATGAAACCATGGAGGGTTATTCTCACAGATGCTGCTCTAACCGACCTCGACGCTATTCTCAAAACCACCCTTGAGGAATTCGGCACACTACAACTGAAACGGTGTACCGATCACATCGACAGGGCGATTAGAGGGCTTGAAGAAGCCGGAAGCCCCCCGCCACTTCTGAAACACAGATCAGACATTCGGGCACGGATCGCTGCCTATCCGCTTGCAAGGGAAGAATGAATCCTAACGCGTGGCTCGGACCGCCAGCCTCTCGGACTAATGGCTGCCTGCAGATTAAATAAGTCTGTCTTGATTATCACAGTGGCTGGCAATCGATATCAGCCAAAGAGTGGCGCAGATTAGTAGCAACTAAAATTAGCTCTAAACCATCATGGAGAAAGAAAATGAATCTAAATCAGCCACAGTTTTACCAAAGGTTTACCCACCACTTACTTTGGCTGGCCACCGGGTGCCGCGGATACTTAAAAATTAATGTAATTTTTGGATGAATTCTTTCAATTCGCCATCAATGAGACCCAAATTCTTTACTGCTGTGGCTAAAAAACCTCGTTCCTCGTTCTTATTGAAACTGATATTGAGTAGATCTTTCAATCGATTAAGGCACCGCTTACCATCTAAAACGCGGTTCAAACTGTCCCACCGCTCGTGTCCCAACTTGTTCTCAGCAAAAGACCTAATTTTCTCGATTTCGCAATCCAAACTTTCGCTTTGCACACACAAATGTCGCTCTATTACTTCCTTTAAATCACTTCCCTCCTTACCACTCCCGAATTTATCACTAGGAGTGACCTTTTTATTAGCAACGCAATGAAGCACCATCGCAGACAAAAAAACAAGATCGTCTTCAATACATGCAATTTCGACAACCACATCATCGCTGGAGATCTCACGAAGCTGAAGATCTGAGGCAATTTTACTAATCGCTTCCGGCTTCAACAAATAGTTTTCAATTTCCCATCGACGGAGAACATGCACTCTATCCCCGAACGGCTGTGTTCTCCGGAATTCGTCATCATCAGTCTCCCAGAAAATCTCTTTACTCGGAGACTGATCACTAAAGAGTGAGTCTCTATCAACTACCCCAAATGCAGATATATCCTGTCGATTAGATTCATCAACAGCTTTGACAACCTTATGACACCCTCCTGAAGCACCCTCTTCGTCACTAACACTTTCGAATCGAACTTTATCTAAGACATCACTAAACCAGATATTCTTAAATATATAAAGGTCATCATGAGACTCAAGAAAAACCTTTATGCCTCCCGTGTAGTACGAGGTAATATTACCGGATTCAATTTCTTTGAAGCTTGGCATGAATATATCTCTTACTTCATATTGGTTATTATATGACCACCCTTTATTAGCCCATCTTCGGAAACCTTAAGGCTATTAGAGTAAACATCAAGAATTTCGGTGGAATGAGTAGTCATGATAACAACAAGACCTGGATTCCTAGCTACGAGAGCTTTCAATTCATTGACGAGCTTATGCTGCCACCTAATATGCAAATGTATGTCCAACTCGTCTATCAATATTATTGAATTCTGGGTAGTATGAGCACCAATCCTCAAAAACAAATACGCCAAGCTTTTCTCCCCACTGCTCAGCCTATCAAGTCGGTGCTCCTGCTCGTCATCACTGTTGCATCGTACAACAGCCTCCGGCGGGTCTCTTCTTACGTCTAATAATACTTTACTTGAGTCCGAAAACGCGCGTTCGTTAATAATCTCCCTAGCTTTCTCGAAACGACCATCATCCAACCATTTCAACCATACCAGCAAATTATCTAGCGAATCCTCCCAATCGTCACTATGAGGGTTGAAACGCTGCAAAGAACTATATCCCCAATGATTAGGTTCAGCGATCCCCCTCTTTGATCCAGCAGAGCCCGGACTCGATTTAATCGGAGGGATATCTCGGTAAGCTGAAAAGAATAATGCCGTCGGCAAGGTCAATGTATTGCCCTCAAACTGACCATCGGGACGACTACCAAAATTATTACGTACTACACTCGCTATATCTAAAGCTAATTCATCCGATTTGGATATAGCACTCAAACGCCCTGAAGAAATTCTCCGATAACCAAATCTATGCCAAGAGTCAGCATTTATCGATTTCAAATCGTCGTCGGCCCATACCTTAAGTGAGACTTCTGGACCTAGTTCTCCGGCAAGTAAAGAAAGAACAATTGTTAAATCCTCACCATTCCAAGATAACCTAACTCGCAGATCTAACTGAGCCCGACCGTTTCCTTCGTCTAAATCTTCTTGCCCAAACCGAATCGCTTCGTGGGGATCGAGCTCCAGCATCCCGTATAGGCTCGCCAATACATCAAGAACAGTAGTCTTCCCGGAACCATTTTTCGAGATCAACATAAAGACATTGCATGGCTCACCACTTTCATCCGTAAAATCAACGCAATACGGATTTTCTCTAAAAGGCCCCACTCTATCTAGTGTAAGGGAGATAGGCTTCATCTCATAAATCACTAATCCATCCATTAGCACACTCCCTTTTTATCTGATTCGACCGACAATTCTAGTTCTATCAGCCTCGGTGATCATTGCCCCATGAACCCTATGAAGTTCTTGATCCCCAGACATTTTTATTAACATATCGCCCTTACCTAGAAGCTTTTCAGAACCGGTCTCATCGATCACAATTTTAGATTCAGTACTCTTCTGAACAAGCAAACAGATTCGGCTGGGAATATTACTACGAAGCAACCCTGTAAGTATGACGGAGTCGGGGCGCTGTGTTGCCAATACAAGATGGATACCAACAGACCGTGCCTTTTGGGCTAATCGCACCAAGTAACCCTCCAAGTCCTTAGACTGCATTAATAAATCAGCGAGTTCTTCAACAACCAAAACAATGCGAGGTAGGTCCAGTGATCCATTAGCCAAGGCGACATCTAAATTGCTTTCGTTAACGTCCGCTAGCAATCGGTTCCGTTCTTCCATCTCTTCAACTAGATTGGATAATAAAGAGTCCGCATCATCAATAAAAGATACAACTTTAGAATCATATAACTGAGGAATTCCGCTATACGGAGCGAATTCGACTTGCTTAGGATCGATTAACGCTAACTTGAGTTTATCCGGCGAATTTCCAGCCAACAAAGAAAGTATAATGGAATGAATACAAACACTTTTCCCACTGCCTGTCGTACCAGCAACTAGTAAATGGGGCGCCTCAGCCAAATCAAAACCAAAATCTTCTCCGGAAACAGTCTGACCTAACCAGATAGGAATTTTGAACTCACTATTACCAACCCATTGCTCAAGTGGAGCTGGAGAGATAGTTCTTTGTTCACTCTTCGGAAGTGGTATATCCAGTGACACAACTTTTCTTTCAGAGGTATGACTCAAAACTGGAGCCGCGTTTTTCAGACCCATCTGAAATGAGAGCTTATCAACGCCTCTCTTTAGTATATCGTACTGCGAAACATCGCTAAGATATAAAAGAAACCTTTCCAATCGTGCTCCACGCAAAATCTCTTTTATCGATGCAGAAACACCAAGTTCATGTAATGCCTCTTTAAGCTGCTCTAGACGGCTAGAAGAAGTCTCGCCTTCTATTTGCTTCTCATTAGTGACTGGCTCAACCAGCTCCTGATATAAATATCCGTAAAAATCGTGACTACGTGACCAACCTGATCGAAATTCACTTAGGCCTCGACAAATATGCCTGTTAAGATAATTTTTATACTTTTTATTATCGGAAAATAGGTCTTCCTCATGGTATGACGATAAAATAGCCCGAATTGCTAAATCATAATCTTGCTCATTTCCGTTATCGTCAGGGGCAGCTCCATAACCTGTTACCTGCCTCAGATGGAATTGATTGCCACCAGTTCTATGAGAATCAAACGATTGATCTGGGGGGGTTTTAATCGATAAAGATTTTGTTAATGCGAGCCGAATTATCCAATACTGGTGCGCCCCATCATATTTTAGGCCAAAACTAGTTAGTTCTTTAACGAGCCGGGAGTCATCTGCGTTGAGAAATATATCAGCCATAAAGAACCTCTTTGCGCTCGGCAATTTGAACACTAGTCTGGTCGCCTGAAGGGTTGTTCAGCAAATAGGTTCGAGCAATAAAGGGACTCAATATTCCATATTTCTGCTCATCAAGCTCGGAATCGGTTGGCAACAGAACTACTTGCTCACCAGCAACAGGATAATATTTTTTCAGAAGGTTCAGTTGATGCAGCCTATCGATCCTTCCTAATGGAGTATCAATTACAACTGGAACACTTTTACCAGAAATTTCACCCAGCGTCCAAATTAAGGCAGTTGCGGATAATTGCTTCATGCCTGCAGATATACTCGACAAACCAATAACTCTCCCATCACCGGCGAAATAGTGCGTGTTGAATGCGTCATCAATCTCAATTTTCTCGATAAGGCCATGGGAGTCCATTAACAATTTGAACTTTTCATTGTACTTTTCTTCCAAGTCTTGCCTTCGATGTGATTTCAAAACACTTTTATATTCACCTAGTGCTCTTTCAATGTTAGAGGCCAAGTCTAGTCGCTGACGAACTGAAGTGGTTATCTCCACCCTATTTAAAGCGTGCTTAATACTTGAGTCTGCCTTAGTAATATATTGGAGAAGAACATTTAATTTACCGCTCACCGATATCTTTCGACGCTCTTGTTCTAGCAACTCTGCTTTTGTACTTTCAATTTCTTGCTCGTACTTTTTAAACCGGCGCTGTTCCTCGTCCGACAAGTGTGAAACATCTAGGAGTCTCTTTTCAATTTCTGATATTTCGGACGTAATTGTTTGCAATACAGTCATATCTCTAGCGACACTATTTATCGCACTACTTTTACGAGAGAATGGACGAAGACTTTCTAGAACACCATTAGCCGTTGCTGTATCTAGCGAAAACACGCTATTTATTTCAGCATCCTGTTTAAAAAGGTCAATAACACCATTTAACTTATCAAGATAAAATCGTGATTGGTCAGGTGTTAGCATTGGCCTTGAATGCGGAGGCTGGGTCAGTGCCCAGGTCATTTGTTCCCTAACACTGTTAATCAGTTCTTGATATCCGACTGCTTTACTATCAAGGACGGATTCGCACTCGGATATCGACTTTTCGACGAGCGTAGGCAGTAAAAGCAAAAAAGGCTGGTGACCGAGTACTTGAGATAGCTCTACACGGAGATCAGCTTGTCGTGCACGGAGACTATCAAGCTTTGCTTTAAATTCGATCTCTTTATTCTTCGAGCCATAGGAGTTGAGACTAGACATACGATTACTAATATCTTTAATATCATAATTTAGTCGCGCTATTTCAGCGTCTATATCCCCCAACTCCTGTTCTAGACTCTGCTTATCTTCATAGTATTCAGCCAGTCTATTCTTTTCTTTATTTAAATCAGCTTTCGCCTGCTGATCCATGGCCTCACTTTTCCAGCCCGACATTAACTGCTTCAGTGCCTCGCGGATGTTCTCAACAGATTTAATATTGAGAAGCTGCTCCATACGCTCGATTGTCGCATTTCGGTTTGCCTCAGCTAACTCCTCCAGCTCTTCTCCATCGAAAAAGAAAAAGGGAACGTAATCTTCCGGCAAACATACATTTAGGTATTTTTGGGCAGCTGAACCTTCTAACGTTCCATACAACGGATGATTTACTTCCAGAAGCTCTTCTTGAAACTGGTCATTTTTATTGAAATTCCAAACTCTTTTTACAGAAACTTCGCCATAATCTTCATCCCACCTTGCCTCTACGCTGCATGACGCGCCTGAAGTTAAGCATTTTCTATTTCTTATACCCAACCATTCCGAGCCATCACCTTCAATATATTGTCGATATGAAGGTAGTCTATGCCTCTCAACATCTGAACGAATTTCTTTATTTACGCCGACAAACAGCAATTTCAATGAATTGATGAAACTAGTCTTTCCAAAGCCATTCCTCCCTAGAATTACCGTTATCGGCCGACCGTCAACTGGTGCAAGGTTGAAATCGACCACCCCATAATAGGAGAACAAATTATTGACAATCAGATTTTTTATAATCATTTGTTACTCTACTTGGCGATCTTTAACGGCAGTCGATATTAGTTTATTTAGCTCTCTCTGCAATTCTTGCATATCACCATGATTTAAACGAGGATACTGCTCCAGCAAAGAGAATAGTTCAGGCAATATTTTTTCGGGGACTCCATTATTTATGGCGAGCTCTTTCAACAAAACTTGTACACCCTCGTTTCGTGATTCAAGCATAATGCCCCCCAACCATTTTATTAGGAAATCGACCATTCTTTGCAGAAAGTTTCAATGCCGATTTCATTAAGTCGAACTCGTCATCCCATATAGATTGGATACAACGTAGCTCCTCGTCATCGATTAACCGGATTCCAACGCTCTTTTCAAGCTCCAACAATTTATCTAAGATATTTTTTCGAGCCTCACTGGTAAATGGACCGATCCCGGGCCGGCCATCTCTTCGAAATCGCTGGCGATTGCCCTCATCTTCACGCATTTCTTTTAACCAGTTCCGAAAATCGTTCAGTGGGCGCATCCATTCATCCCCGGTTTCGATAAAGCCTTGCATCGATTTGTCAGCCTTGACAACTGTACATGTCCAGCATCCGAATCTGCTACCGCCGCAGGACGGGGTATTCAGGTCAGTAACAACCGGACACTCTCCACCGTTAGCTTGACGGTATAAGTCAAGCATAAAATCATGACTTCCTCCCCACGGTGGCGGGTTATTCATGAACAGATACTCCCACACCTGATCGGTATTCCAATGTGAAATGGGACTGAGAACCAATGCGTTCGGAATTTCGTGATGTGGGTTTAAACCTCTGTCATTGCTTTTCCTCGCATCCATAGCTCGCCCGCGCGAAGCGCTCTCGGAATACCTCGTGCCAAGCAATAATATTGCACTGCCGGACTTGCCGCAGATCTCTTCTATAACCTTGGTCACCGGACGGATCTTCATCCGTGTCGTACACCACCTAAACCACCTTGTGGGAGGAGGGTAACCCTTGCCAATAAGGTTTACCCAAAAGCCCTCTGCCGCCTCAGGACGAATTAGGTGTGTAACAAGATCTAACCCGGAGGACCTTGCGTGTTCGCCTATGCTCCTTAGACTACCTTCCACATAATCTTTAATGTTGGGGGCTTCAACTCTCGTGTCGGAGGATAAAACATGAACAGGTTTACGTTGCGACTCGGGAAGTGACTGAAGCAGTTCATACACAAGCTGTAGAACTAAGGTCGAGTCTTTACCGCCTGAATAAGCGATTATCCATGGTCGGGAATCAGCGAGGAAATTTTCTTTCAGACATTCTCTGGTTAGCTCTAGGTGATCGTGTTGACTCTGTGTTGCAAGACTCATCTGGCGCCCGTTATGCATGGTTGTACGGCAAAAAAGTCTAGTAAGCGTAACATACCGACCGGTTTCTACCGAAAAGTTTGACCAGGGCCAATTTACGCCAAATGGAAACAATGCATCTGTTTATCATTGGAAGGAAAAGCATACATGACATAGGCTCAGACTACCTGCGACCAAAGGACCGTCTGCCATTCAGGCCGTTCACACCGTCAAATGCCTCCGAATCAGCTCATCCGACAACTCTGAAATGCCCCCCTCAGCAACCCTCCTCCCCCGATCCAAAATCGCAAATCGATCCGCATACTTCCGCGCAAACGGCAACTTCTGCTCAACCAGCAGCACAGTCAGCCCATCCTCTTCGATAAGGCGGCGAATAACCTCCCCAATCTGCGCCACAATATTCGGCTGAATGCCCTCCCCCGGCTCGTCCAGAATCAGTAGCCGGGGCTCAATCACCAACGCCCGTCCAATCGCCAACTGCTGTTGCTGTCCGCCAGAAAGATCGCCGCCTCTCCGATGTTTCATTTCCTTCAACACCGGAAACAACTCATACACCCGCTCCGGTATCTTCTTGCTGCCGTCCTGGCGCACAGCCAGTCCGGTGCGGAGGTTTTCTTCCACGGTCAGCAACGGGAAGATCTGCCTTCCCTGGGGCACGTAGCCGATTCCGAGGCGTGACCTGTCTTCGATTTTCTTCCTGGTCAGTTCAACATCCTCCGCGAATTCAATACTGCCGCTCTTGGTGGTTTCCTCGCCCATGATGCATTTCATCAGGGTGGTTTTGCCCACGCCGTTGCGGCCCATTACGCAGGTGCACTGGCCCTGGGGTACGTCCAGGTCCAGATCCCAGAGGGTGTGGCTTTCGCCGTAGTATTGGTTGAGCTTCTGGATCTTGAGCATTACGCCTCCTCCCCCAGGTAAACCTTGATCACTTCCGGGTCGTTGGAGACCTGGTCCATGGTGCCTTCGGCCAGCACGCTGCCCTGGTGCAGCACGGTCACCTGGCGGGCGATGGAGCGCACGAAGCCCATGTCGTGCTCCACCACCACGACGGATTGTTTGCCGGCCAGGCTGGTGAGCAGTTCGGCGGTGCGCTCCATTTCCTGTTCGGTCATGCCCGCTACCGGTTCGTCCACCAGCAGCAGCCTTGGTTTCTGCATCAGCAGCATCCCGATTTCCAGCCACTGTTTCTGGCCGTGGGAGAGAATGCCGGCGAGGCGGTCGCGCAGATCCTTCAGGCCGATCATTTCCAGCACTTCGTCGATGCGGTCGCGGTATTCCGCTTTCATGATGGCGGTCAGCGTGGGCCAGATACGCTTGTCGGCGGCCATGGCCAGCTCCAGGTTTTCGAACACGGTGAGGGCTTCGAACACCGTGGGTTTCTGGAACTTGCGGCCGATGCCCAGGCTGGCGATGTCCGGCTCGTTCATGGTGAGCAGGTTATGGCGGCTGCCGAACCATACCGAGCCGGTGTCTGGCCGGGTTTTACCGGTGATGATGTCCATCATGGTGGTTTTGCCCGCACCGTTGGGGCCGATGATGCAGCGCAGCTCGCCATCGTCGATGGTGAGGTTGAGGTTGTTGATGGCCTTGAAGCCGTCAAAGCTCACGTTCACGTCTTCCAGGTAGAGGATGGGGCCGTGGCGCACGTCCACCGGGGACTGCACCGGCGCGAGAAAGTCGAATACCTGGTCCCGGTTGGCCAGTTCCTGAAAAAGGCTCATGCGGTGGCCTCCTGCGAGGTGGGTGTGTCGTCATCGGGTTTGGCTTTGCGGCGTTTCTGCAGCAGACCGGCAATGCCCTTGGGCAGGAACACGGTCACCAGCACAAACAGGCCGCCGAGGGCGAACAGCCAGGCGTCCGGCATGATGCCGGTGAACACGGTTTTGGCGTAGTTCACCAGGATGGCGCCGATCACCGCGCCGTAGAGCGTTGCCCGGCCACCCAGGGCCACCCACACCACGATCTCGATGGAGAACAGCGGCGAGAATTCGCTGGGGTTGATGATGCCCACTTGCGGCACATACAGCGCCCCGGCCACACCCGCCAGCATGGCGGACACCACGAACACGAACAGCTGCACCCGTTCCACCCGGTAACCCAGGAAGCGGGTGCGGGCCTCGGCATCCCGGCAGGCCACGCTTACCCGGCCCAGCTTGCTGGTCACAATGCCCCGGCAGATCACGTAGCCGATGGCCAGGGCGATGCCGGTGGCAATGAACAGTCCGAGGCGGGTGGCGTCGGTGCGCAGGTTGAAGCCGAGAATGTCCTTGAAGTCGGTGAGGCCGTTGTTACCACCAAAGCCCATCTCGTTGCGGAAGAAGGCCAGCATCAGGGCGAAGGTGAGCGCCTGGGTGATGATGGAGAGGTACACCCCGGTCACCCGCGAGCGGAAGGCCAGGAAGCCGAACACCAGCGCCAGCAGGCCCGGCGCCAGCAGCACCATGAGGAAGGCAAACCAGGCCATGTCGAAGCCGTGCCAGAACCAGGGCAGCGTGTCCCAGTTCAGGAACACCATGAAATCCGGCAGGGTCGGGTCGCCATACACGCCCCGGTCGCCAATCTGGCGCATCAGGTACATGCCCATGGCGTAGCCGCCCAGGGCAAAGAAGGCGCCGTGGCCCAGGCTGAGGATGCCCAGGTAACCCCACACCAGGTCCACCGCCACCGCCAGCAGGGCATAACACAGGTATTTGCCCAGCAGGATCACAGTGTAGGAACTCACGTGCAGGGCACTGCCCTGGGGAACAAACAGGTGCAGGGCGGTAACGATCACCAGCGCCGAGAACAGTACGCCCAGGAAGATTTGTGTGGATCGCTCCTGGAAAGGCCGGAGCAGCCAGACTTGTGATGACGACATAACTCAGCCCTCCGCTGCCCGGCCTTTTTGCGGGAACAATCCCTTCGGCCGTTTCTGAATGAACAGGATAATGAATACCAGCACGATGATCTTCGCGAGCACGGCGCCGGCCCAGGGTTCCAGCAGCTGGTTGATGGTGCCCAGGGAGAGGCCCGCCAGCAGGGTGCCCCAGAGGTTACCCACGCCACCGAACACCACCACCATGAAGGAATCGATGATGTAGTTCTGGCCCAGGTTGGGGCCCACGTTGGTGATCTGGGAGAGCGCAACGCCGGCCAGCCCGGCCACGCCGGAGCCCAGGCCGAAGGTGAGGATATCCACCCGGGTGGCCCTGATGCCCATGGATCGGGCCATGGCGCGGTTCTGGGTGACGGCGCGCACTTCCAGGCCCAGGCGGGTCCTGCGCATGATCAGCATGAGGCCGGCGAACACCACCAGAGCGAAGCCGATGACGTAGAGGCGGTTGAGCGTTAATGAGAGTGCCTCGTTGATCATCACCGAGCCGCTCATCCAGTCCGGGGTAATCACGGTGCGGTTCAGGGGTGAAATCACGGTGCGCACCAGCTGTTGCAGGATCAGGCTCACGCCGAAGGTGGCCAGCAGAGTTTCCAGGGGGCGGCCCTTGAGGTGCTGGATCACGGTGCGTTCGATGGCGATGCCTGCCAGTGCGGCCACCAGGAATCCGGCGGGGATGGACAGGATCAGTGCCAGGCCCGGCTGGCCCGGCAGCAGTTGCTGCATGCCCCAGGTGGTGTAGGCGCCGAGCATGATCAGCTCGCCGTGGGCCATGTTGATCACGCCCATCACGCCG
Source organism: uncultured Marinobacter sp. (assembly GCF_946886895.1). The sequence continues at coordinate 36,950 of NZ_CAMPJO010000018.1, forward strand.
AAGGTGATGGCCAGGCCAATGGCCGCCAGCACCAGCACCGAGCCGAGCGACAGCCCGAAGTAGAGGGTCTCGGCGGCGCGGTTGAGTTTGAGCTTCTGGTCGATGCGCTCCATGGCGGCTTCGGCGGCGGCGACCAGTTCCGGGTTGTCACTGCGCGTGGCAGTCAGCAGCGCGGCCCGGGTCTGGCTGTTCAGGCTGCCGGAGAGGGTGGCCACGGCGGCCACATCGCCCTGCTCTTCCACCCGGTAGATGGCCAGGGCTTCCATAAGATCGGCCTGTACCGCGTCGCTCTGCTCGGCTTCAATCAGTTCCGGCAGGCGTTCGGCCAGGGTGTCGTCCACGCTGCCTTTGAGGGCGCGGGCGGCGGTGAGTCGGTTGTCTTCATCGGGGCTTTTCAGGTCGATCACCGAGAGAATACTTTCCAGCTCGGTGCGCAGGGCGTTGTTCACCCGGATGGTGTCCAGGTCCCGGCGGGAGACTTCACCCAGGTTTTCCCGGGTCAGGGCGTTTTCCACCGTCCAGTCCCGGCCACGGTTCTCGAGGATTACAACGAACTGGCCGCTGGCTTCGATACGCCCGAGCTTGTTGGCGCCGAAGGATTCCAGCCAGTAGCGGGCGCGTTCGTCGCCGCTGTCGGCGATGCGGTTAACCACCTGTCGCTTTTCCGCGAAGGAGGCGTCGGCCAGCGCGGTGAGCAGTTGCTGTGCTTCGGAATCCGCCACCTGGGCCGAAGCCAGGGCTGGCCAGAGCAGGCAACAGACAAGCAGAAGCTGGCTGAGCAATCGGCTGATGCCCATGGGTGCGTCCTGTTCTTGAAGTGAATGAAGTGCTTGTACACGAGGGGGCGGGAACCAGCCCCGCCCCCTCGTTCAGGCTGGTGTTACTCGGAAGCCACTTTCGCGGTGCCGCCACAGGTGCCGGCAACCACGTTGAAGTTTCCGCAGAACAGCGGCTTGCGCCAATCGCTGATCAGGTCTTTGGAGCCCGGCAGGAAGTCAGACCAGGCATCGCCGGCCACGGTCGACGGGGTTTCCCACACCACGGAGAACTGGCCGTTGTCCTGGATCTCGCCAATCAGCACCGGCTTGGTGATGTGGTGGTTGGGCATCATGGTGGCGTAGCCGCCGGTGAGGTTGGGCACGCTCACGCCGATGATGGCGTCCTTCACCGCGTCCACGTCGGTGGTGCCGGCTTTCTTCACCGCTTCCACGTACATGTTGAAGCCGATGTAGTGGGCTTCCATGGGGTCGTTGGTAACCACGGTGTCATCACCCTTGTACTCGATCCAGGCGTCGATGAAGTCGTAGTTGGCTTCGCTTTCCACGCTCATGAAGTAGTTCCAGGCGGCCAGGTGGCCCACCAGCGGCGCGGTATCGATGCCGGAGAGCTCCTGCTCACCCACGGAGAAGGCAACCACCGGGATTTCGGAGGCTTCGATGCCCTGGTTGGCCAGTTCCCGGTAGAAGGGCACGTTGGCGTCGCCGTTGATGGTGGAGACCACGGCGGTCTTCTTGCCGGCGCTGCCGAACTGTTTGATGTCGGAGACGATGGACTGCCAGTTGGAGTGCCCGAACGGCGTGTAGTTGATCATGATGTCTTCGGCGGCCACGCCCTTGTCCTTGAGGTAGGTCTCGAGGATCTTGTTGGTGGTGCGCGGGTAGACGTAATCAGTGCCCGCCAGTACCCAGCGCTCCACGCCGATGTTGTTCATCAGGTAGTCCACCGCCGGAATCGCCTGCTGGTTGGGGGCGGCGCCGGTGTAGAAGACGTTCTCGGAAGATTCCTCACCCTCGTACTGCACCGGGTAGAACAGCAGGCCGTTCAGCTCTTCCACCACCGGCAGTACCGATTTGCGGGAGACGGAAGTCCAGTTGCCGAAGATCACGTCCACTTTTTCCTGGGCCAGCAGCTCCCGGGCTTTCTCGGCGAACAGCGGCCAGTTAGAGGCCGGGTCCACCACCACCGGTTCCAGTTTGCGGCCCAGAATGCCGCCTTCGGCGTTCTGCTGTTCGATCAGCATCAGCATGGTGTCTTTCAGCACGGATTCACTGATCGCCATGGTGCCGGAGAGCGAGTGCAGGATGCCCACCTTGATGGGGTCTTCCGCGGCAACGGAATTGAAAGAGATCGACAGAGCGAGGGCAGAGAGGCCCAGTTTCACGTGTTTTTTGAAGCTCATGTTGTGCGTCCTTTTCCTGAGTTGGGTCTTGCCTTGAGTCATGTGTTGAAACGTGCAGTTCGTCTTGAAACGCACCAGAGCCTCTGCATCTGCTGTTCCACATTCACCATAAATTCAGACAAAACAGCCAGTTAACTAGTATACAAGCGCTACAGAGCCACCCCGCCCAGCGCAAATACCCTTTCAAGCCGCTGTTTTCCGGGTCAGTTTTGGTGCGCCCGCACCGGGGTTGGGCAGGGCCTGAGATCCGCGCCTCTGGCCGCAAATCTATAAGTGTCTGTTTTTAAATAGCTAACAAGAAAATTCCACAAATGGCACAGGCATTGCCATTCCACATGTATACAAGTTGATAACGCACATGAGGACGACCAATGCCTTCAACTCTCGGATGGACCATCAAGGACTGGCAGAACGCCTATAAAGAAGGCGCCACGCCAGCGGGATTGCTCGGTGAGCTGCTCACCAGCCTGAATACCGCAGACCCCGCCTGGATTGCCCTGCTGGATGGCGACGGGCTGGCCCGGGCCCTGGCGGAGCTGGAGCAGGCGCTGGCAGCCGCCGGTGGCGACATGGCCGCGCTGCCTCTCTATGGCATTCCCTTCGCGGCCAAGGACAACATTGATGCCACCGGTTTCCAGACCACCGCCGCGTGCCCGGCGTTTGCCTACCGCCCGAGTGAGGACGCCGCCACCATTGCCCGCCTGAAGTCCGCTGGAGCGGTGTTGATTGGCAAGACCAACCTCGACCAGTTCGCCACCGGCCTGGTGGGCACCCGCTCGCCTTATGGCGCGGTGCCCAACAGCTTCAAGCCGGAGGTGGTCAGCGGCGGCTCCAGTTCCGGCTCAGCCTCTGTTGTCGCCCGGGGCCTGGTGCCCTTTTCCCTGGGCACCGATACCGCCGGCTCCGGTCGGGTGCCGGCGGGGCTGAATAACCTGGTGGGCCTGAAACCCACCAAGGGCCTGTTCAGCATCCGTGGCGTGGTGCCGGCCTGTCGCTCCCTGGATTGCGTGTCCATCTTTGCGCTGACCGTGAACGACGCCGGGCGGGTATCGGAGGTCATGGCCGGGTTCGATGCCGGCGATGCCTTCTCCCGCAAGGCCCCTTACGCCCTGCCCCTGGATGGCCCCGCCCTGCGCCGCCCCGGCCCGATCAAACGGCTCGCTATTCCGGAACATCCGCAATGGTTCGGTGACCAGGACGCGGAAGCGGCCTGGAATACCGCCATCAGCCAGTGGCGGGGACTGGATGTGGAACTGGTACCGCTGGATTTCCGCCCCATGCTGGAACTGGCCGCGCTGCTCTATGAAGGCCCTTGGGTGGCCGAGCGCCATGCCGCCGTGGAAGCCTTCATGGCAAGGCATCCGGAGGAGATGAACCCGGTGGTGAAAGACATTATCGAAAACGCCGGCAAGTTCAACGCTACGGATACCTTCAGGGCCCAGTACCGCAAGGAAGAATTGCAACGGGAAATCGACGGGCTGCTGGCCGATGTGGACGCCCTACTGGTGCCCACGGCGCCTACCGCGCCCACCATCGAAGCGGTCAACGCCGACCCGGTGACCCTCAACAGCCAGCTGGGCACCTACACCAATTTTGTAAACCTGGCGGACATGAGCGCCCTGGCGATACCCGCCAGCTTCCGGGACGACGGCCTGCCTTTTGGCGTGACGCTCATTAGCGGCGCCTGGAAGGATGCCGAGCTCCAGCATCTGGCCTGCCAGTGGCTGAATGCCCATCCGACCCCCCTGGGCGCCACTGACCAACCCCGGCCGGAGGAAACGCCCGGGGCCGCCATTGCAACGCCCACGGTTCAGGTAGCGGTGGTCGGTGCCCACTTGAGTGGCATGCCGCTAAACCCCCAGCTCACCGAGCGCTGCGCTGTCCTTCTGGAACAAACCACCACCTCCGCCCATTACCGCCTCTACGCCCTGCCCAACACCACACCGCCCAAGCCCGGTTTGAAACGGGTGGCACCGGGCGAGGGTAAACAGATCATCGTGGAAGTCTGGCAAATGCCCGCCTCAGCCTTCGGCTCCTTCGTCGACCTGATCCCGGCACCGCTGGGCATCGGCAACGTGGAACTGGCCGATGGCCGCTGGGTGAATGGCTTTATCTGCGAAGGCTACGGGTTTGAGGGGGCCCGGGATGTCACCGAATACGGTGGTTGGCGGGCGTTTATGGGGTCTGACGCCGGGGCCTGATACCGGGGTCTGACCCTATGGGTCTGACCCCATAAACATTGACCAAGACGAACCCACCCCCGGGGCCAGACCCTGGAGCCAAACCGGACTCTCGAGTTAACGCGGCCTGGTCAATTTGTGTGGGGTCAGACCCGCAGGGTCAGACCCCGTAGTCAGCCGCCGCAGTCGCGCATCGGGGTCAGACCCGGCGGGTCTGACCCCACCTACACCGAGGGGCATAAGCAAGCTCGGGGTAGACGCGGCCTGGTCAATGTTTTTGGGGTCAGACCCGCAGGGTCAGACCCCGTAGTCAGCCGCCACAGTTGCGCATCGGGGTCAGACCCTGCGGGTCTGACCCCACCTACACCCAGCTAAAGGAGATTCCAGACAATGTTCTCTAAAGTACTCATCGCCAACCGAGGCGAGATCGCGGTTCGCACCATTCGCACTCTCAAGGCCATGGGCGTTGGCAGCGTGGCTGTCTATTCCCACCAGGATCGCCACAGCCTGCACGTAACCCTGGCCGACGAATCCGTGGCCCTGACCGGTAACGGCGCCAGCGAAACCTACCTGGACAAGGCCCAGATTCTTTCCGCCGCCAAACACACCGGCGCCGAGGCGATTATTCCGGGGTACGGCTTTCTCTCCGAAAACGCCGACTTCGCCGAGGCCTGCGAGGCCGATGGCATTGCCTTTATTGGCCCCACGCCCGACCAGATGCGCGAGTTCGGCCTGAAGCACCGGGCCCGGGAACTGGCAGAAGCCGCCGGCGTGCCCCTGGCTCCCGGCAGCGGTCTGCTGGAAAACCTGGACGAGGCCCTGCAAACCGCCGAGCGCCTGGGTTACCCGGTGATGCTGAAAAGCACCGCCGGCGGTGGCGGCATCGGCCTGACCCGATGCAACAGCGACAGCGAACTCAAGGATGCGTTTGAAACCGTGCGCCGCCAGGGCCAGAGCTTCTTCAACGACAGCGGCGTGTTCCTGGAGCGTTTCATCGCCCGGGCCCGCCATGTGGAAGTGCAGATCTTCGGCGACGGCCAGGGCAACGTGGTCGCCCTGGGCGAGCGGGACTGTTCCCTGCAACGGCGCAACCAGAAGGTGGTGGAGGAAACTCCGGCGCCGAATCTGCCGGCGGCCACCCGCCAGAAGATGCTGGATGCCGCCGTCTCCCTCGGGCAGTCAGTAAATTACCGCTCTGCCGGCACCGTGGAGTACATCTACGACGCCGACCGGGACGAATTCTACTTTCTGGAAGTGAATACCCGCTTACAGGTGGAGCACCCGGTGACCGAGTCGGTCACCGGCCTGGACCTGATCGAATGGATGCTGAAGATCGCCGCCGGCGAGAGCCCGGACCTGGCCGGTTTCGCGCCGGAGCTGAACGGCGCCTCCATGGAGGTGCGGATCTACGCGGAAGATCCGCTGAAAGACTTCCAACCCTCCCCGGGCGAGCTCACTGACGTACACTGGCCGGAAGACGATGTGCGGGTGGACACCTGGGTAGAAAACGGCAGCGAAGTCTCCGCCCACTACGACCCGATGATTGCCAAGCTGATTGTGCACGGCAAAGACCGCGCCGACGCCCTGGCCAAACTGAAAGCCGCCCTGGCGGAAACCCGGCTGATGGGCATTGCCACCAACCTGGATTACCTGCGCCAGGTGGTGGCCCAGCAGAGTTTTGCCGATGGCCTTGTCTCCACCCGCGCCCTGGAGAGCTTCGAATTCAAACCCTCGGTGGCCGAAGTGGTCAAACCCGGCACCTACACCACCGTGCAGGATTACCCGGGCCGCGTGGGCTACTGGAACATCGGCGTACCGCCCAGCGGCCCCATGGACGACTACGCCTTCCGGATTGCCAACCGCATCGTTGGCAACCACCACGAAGCGGCAGGCCTGGAAGCCACCCTGATCGGCCCCAGCCTGAAATTCCACAAGGACTCGGTGGTTGCCCTCACCGGTGCGCTCACTGACGCCACCCTCGATGACAAGCCAGTGGAGTTCTGGAAACCCATCACCGTGAAAGCCGGCCAGGTTCTGGCCGTGGGCAAGGCCATCAAAGGCTGTCGCACTTACCTGGCCGTGCGCGGTGGCTTTGATGTGCCGGTGTACCTGGGCAGCCGCGCCACCTTCGCCCTCGGCCAGTTCGGCGGCCACGGCGGCCGGCCCTTGCGCCCCGGCAACATGCTCGGCATCAGCCAGATCAACCTGCCAGCCTGCACCACCACGGCACCGACACACGATCCCGCCCCAGCGGACCCGGATTTGATTCCGGACTATCCGGACCACTGGGAAATCGGTGTGCTCTATGGCCCCCACGGCGCCCCGGATTTCTTCACCGAACAGTCCATCGAAAAGTTCTTCGAGCAGGACTGGGAAGTGCACTACAACTCCAACCGCCTGGGCATCCGCCTGAACGGCCCCAAGCCCGAGTTCACCCGGGCCGACGGCGGCGAGGCGGGCCTGCACCCGTCCAACATCCACGACTGCGAATACGCCATCGGCTCCATCAACTTCACCGGCGACATGCCCGTGATCCTCACCAAGGACGGCCCCAGCCTGGGCGGCTTCGTGTGCCCGGTCACCATCGCCAGGGCCGAGCTGTGGAAAGTCGGCCAGGTCAAACCCGGCGACACCATCCGGTTCGTGGCCATTGATAACGACACCGCCGTAAAACTCTCCGAGCGCCAGGAACTGGCCATCAAGAGCCTGATGGCGCCACCGGCTCCCACGCTGGTGGCACCTGAACTGGTTCCGTTGAACGGCCTCTCCGCCACCATCCTGGCCCACCTGGAAGAAACCGACGGCCGCCCGGAAGTCACCTACCGCCAGGCCGGCGACCAGTACATCCTGCTGGAATACGGCCCCAACGTGATGGACCTCGGCTGCCGCCTGCGCATCCACGCCCTGATGGAAGCCATCGCCGACGTGCAACCCAACGGCCTGCTGGAACTCTCCCCGGGCGTACGTTCCCTGCAACTGAGGTACGACGCCAGGATTCTTACGCAGGAAGCGCTGATGACCTACCTGCTGGATCTGGAGGCCACCCTGCCGCCCACCGATGAGCTGAAAGTGCGCAGCCGGGTGATTCACCTGCCCATGGCCTTCGAAGACAGCGCCACCCTGGAGGCCGTGGACAAATACCGCCAGTCCGTACGCGACACCGCCCCCTGGCTGCCCAACAACGTCGACTTCATGCAACGCATCAACGGCCTGCGCAGCCGCGAGGCCGTCCGCGACATCCTGTTCTCGGCCCGCTATCTGGTGCTGGGCCTGGGTGACGTCTACCTGGGCGCCCCCTGCGCCGTGCCCCTGGACCCAAGGCACCGGATGCTCACCTCCAAGTACAACCCGGCCCGCACCTACACGGCGGAGGGCACCGTGGGCATCGGCGGCGTGTACATGTGCATCTACGGCATGGACTCCCCGGGCGGCTACCAGCTCGTGGGCCGCACCCTGCCAATATGGAACAAGTACCTGAAGAACCCCCAGTTCGCCGAAGGCGCCCCCTGGCTGCTGCGGTTCTTCGACCAGGTGTGCTACTACCCGGTGACCGAAGCCGAACTGGACGAAATGCGCGACCAGTTCCGCGCGGGCCAGCTGATCGTGAAAATCGAGGAAGAAACCTTCGACCTCAAATCTCACCAGGCCTTCCTGGACGCCAACGCCGACTCCATCGCCGAGTTCCGCGAACTGCAGCAGGCGGCCTATGCGAAAGAGGTGGCCCTGTGGAAAGACAGCGAAGCCGAGGAACTGGATAAACTGGCCAAAGCGCCGCCGAAGGCGGACGTGTCCGACCTGGCAAAATTCGGCGAGCTGGTGAGTGCGGAGATTGCCGGTAACATCTGGAAGTGCCTGGTCAGACCCGGTGATACAGTGGCGGAGGGTGATCCGCTGGTGATTGTCGAGGCGATGAAGATGGAGTTCGAGATCAACGCCACGCTGGCTGGCGAGATCAGCGCCTTGCACGTTGAGCCTGGTAAGGCTGTGACTCCTGGCGAGCCTTTGTTGAGTATTAAGGTCTAGGTTTGGGTCTGACTTTGGAGTTCGACCTCACTGGCCTCTTGTTCTGGAGTACAGCCGGTGGGGGAAGGCCTGTCACAGACACGCCGTGAACCCATCCCTGGGGGCTTGAGGGCAGCATCCCTGCTGCCCACAGTCTGTGACAGGCCTGCCCCCACCGGCTTCTCCGACTTTGGGTGATTGCGGTTTGAGAAGAAAAACTGGTGTTTGGTCCTTGCAGTAGCCGGAACAAACGGTTTCACCAGAACTCGCAGCAATGCCGTCTCGCAGGCAAAGGGAGTCGGGCGCGGATGTCGGGGAGGCTGTTCAAAAGTGTGTGCGGCATGGATGCCGCACTCAAGCCCCCAGGGATGGGTTCACGGCGTCTTTTGAACAGCCTCCCCGACAGCCGCGCCCAGAGGCCAATCACCAAACAAGAGGACAAACGGAACACAATGAAAACAAACACCAAAAGAAAAGAGTCCATGGCAGACAGGGTTTACGAGGCCCTGAAGGACGACATCTTTGAGTTCCGCCTGATCCCCGGTGACAAGTTCAGCGAGGGGGATGTGGGAACGCGCCTGCATGCCAGCCGGACGCCGGTAAGGGAGGCCCTGTACCGGTTGCAGCGGGAAGGCTACGTGGAGGTGCTGTTCCGCAGTGGCTGGCAGGTGAAGCCGTTTGATTTCCGGCAGGTGGAAGAACTGTACGACCTGCGGATCACCCTGGAACGGGCCGCGATGCACAAGATCTGCGGACTGGACGAAGAGCCGCAGGCGCTGCGCACACTGACCGCCATCTGGAACCCGGATCACCCCTCCGAGCGGGCCGTGGGCAGCACCGTGCGGGCGCTGGATGAGAGTTTTCATTGCGACCTGGTGGCCGCGGCCGGCAACCGTGAGATGACGCGGATTCACCGGGAGATTACCGACCGGCTGCGGATCATACGCCGGCTGGACTTCACCCGGGACGACCGGGTGGATGCCACCTACGTGGAACACTCAGACATCCTCGCGGCCCTGAAGGCAGGGCTGGCCAGCGAAGCGGCGGACCGGTTAACCCGCCATATCCGCAGCAGCCAGAACGCCGTGCGGGAAATCACCATGGAACGAATCCGGGAGGCGGCCGCCATTCACCGGCAGGGAAATACCCTGGAAACCGGACTATTTTCGCCGGAATCTTAGACATTGGTTTCGAACACTCTTGCTTTATCGCGCTATTCAGGCCACTTTCAACGACTGTGACTCCCGAAAACCCGAAAAAGGCACCCGATGTTTTCCGAACGCTACCATTCCGTCCAGGACGGACACGTGCTGATCAGCGCCATCCAGGCAAGCCGCTTTGCCAAAGAAGTCGCTGGTGACTTCAACCCCATTCACAATCCGGATGCCCGGCGTTTCTGCGTACCCGGAGACCTGCTGTTCGCCCTGCTGGTGGACCGTTTCGGGTTGTCGCGGAAGATGACGTTTCATTTCCGTAGCCTGCTGGGGGAGAACGTGCCGCTGGCCTTTCACGAGGATGACGATGGCGTTGTCCGGGTACGGGACGGGAACGACAAGGTCTACGTGGAAATGGAGCGCAGCGGCGAGCTGACCCACGATGCCAAGGTCATCGACAACCTCACCCGAAGCTACGTGGCCGCCTCCGGCAAGAACTTCCCGCACACGCTCAAGCCCCTGCTGGAAAGCGAAGGAGTGATGTTCAACCCGGACCGTCCGATGATCATGTATCAGAGCATGAGCCTGGATCTGGACACCCTCGACGCGCCTTACCCGGAACTGGAAATGCACAAGGCCGAGCTGAAGCCCGAGGGCAAGCGTGGCAATGTCTCCCTGGACTACCGGGTGGTGTCTGCCGGTGACCCCGTGGGGCTGGTGTCCAAGAAACTGGTGGTCAGCGGCCTGAGGGAGTACGACCCGCAAGCCATGGAGGCCGTGGTGGAAGAATTCTACCGGCTCAAGAACCGCTCCTGGGACTGACGCGCCCAACTTACAACCCTGTACGACATATCGCACAAATCGTCACGCGAATATCCCATATTGCCAAATCGTAACCCCAGTAGAATGGTCAGTGTCAGGGATGACAAGCCAGCAAGGAACGTTGGCTCACGGATGAGAGCTCCACGGAAAGGAGTTGCCCAAAGGATCAGGGCCACAGGGATGACCACACGGACGACGCGCTCAGGATGATGCGCAGCCTGACGGAACAGGCAGGGGTCAGCCACGGAATTCCGGATCACACGGACTGTGATCCATTCCGTGCACTTACCGTCCCATGCCCCATCGCTCACCCAACCTCCGCTCCTGCTGCTTTGCGCCCTGGCAAAAAACCATAATGACGCACATCAGCTTCAGGAGTTCACTGACATGAAACGCACACCCCTTATCGCCACCCTCGTTCTGCTGTTCAGCCTGGCCACTGGCTTCGCCCACGCCGAGCCCGCCGCCATCAACATCAACACCGCCGACGTCGCCACCCTGGCCAGCCTGAATGGCATTGGCCAGAGCAAGGCCGAAGCCATCGTCGCCTACCGTGACGTCAACGGCCCCTTCGCCACCACCGCGGATCTGGCCGACGTAAAAGGCATTGGCGAACGCACCATCGAAAAGAACGCCGGGCGTTTGAGCGTCGAGTAACACCCGGGGCGGCGGTTGTCATAATCGCCGCCCGTCACGGGTTCCTCTCCCCCAAAAGTCGTCTGGCAACCCCGGCTCGGCCGCCCTATGATTATCGGATAACAACACCGATAAACTTAAGCGACGGCACTATGGTTGATCCCATCAAGGTTTACCCCCCAAAGCCTGCCAAGGTCTATTTCTACGGCACCTGTCTGGTGGACATGTTCTACCCGGATGCGGGCATGGCCGGGGTCCAGCTTCTGGAACGCGAAGGCATTGAGGTGATCTACCCCCCGGACCAGACCTGCTGCGGCCAGCCCGCCTACACCTCCGGGTATCACGATGAAGCCCGTGCCGTTGCCAAAGCCCAGCTGGACCTGTTCCCCGAAGACTGGCCCATTGTGGTGCCCTCCGGTTCCTGTGGCGGCATGATGCGCAAGCATTACCCGGCCCTGTTCAAGGACACCGGTGATGACGTCCGGGCCGCAGACCTTGCGGGGCGGGTCTGGGAGCTGACCGATTTTCTGCTGAACGTCTGCCATATCAAACTGGAGGATCTGGGCGAGCCCACCACCGTGGCCATGCACACGTCCTGTTCCGCACGCCGGGAAATGGGCGTGGCCGAGGTGGGGCCGCGCCTGCTCGGGCAACTGAAAAACGTGAATCTGGTGGAGCAGATCCGGGCCGAGGAATGCTGCGGCTTTGGTGGCACCTTTGCGGTGCGGCACCCGGAAATTTCCGGCGCTATGGTCAGTGAAAAGGTGGATACCCTGGTGGACACCGGCGCCAGCGATTTCGTGACCACCGATTGCGGCTGCCTGATGAACATTGCCGGCTACGCCGAGAAGAACCGGAAAGCGATCAAGGGCCAGCACATCCTGAGCTTTCTCTGGCAACGCACTACCGGAAGCGGAGGCCATCAGTCATGAGTGAGACCGCCCATCAGTCAGGCCATCACATTGACGTCAAACAGTTCCACCCCCGTGCCCAGGCGGCCATTCACAACCCGAAGATCCGCCAGAACTTCCGCAAGGCCATGGACGGGTTGATGACCAAGCGCAAGAGCGCGTTCGAAGGCTGGGACCTGGAAACGCTGCGGGAACTGGGCGCCAACATCCGAATGCGGGCCTTGGCCAACCTGCCGGACCTGCTCGAGCAGCTTGAACAGAAGCTGACGGAAAATGGCGTCAAGGTGCACTGGGCCCTGGATGGCGATGAAGCCTGCCGGATTGTCCGGGACATCTGCAAGGCCCGGGACGCGAAGACGGTGATCAAGGGCAAGTCCATGGTCTCCGAGGAAATGGAGCTGAACCATTACCTGGAGGCCCAGGGCATCGAGGCCCTGGAATCGGACCTGGGCGAATACATCGTGCAACTGGCGGATGAAACCCCCTCGCACATCATCATGCCGGCGATTCACAAGAACACCGGCGAGATTTCCGAGCTGTTGCACGAGAAAACCGGCACCGACCTTTCCAACGATGTGGAATACCTCACCGCCAGCGCCCGCCTGCAGTTGCGGGAAAAGTTCATGAATGCCGATGTGGGGGTTTCCGGGGTCAACTTCGCGGTAGCGGAAACCGGCACCCTGTGCCTGGTGGAGAACGAAGGCAACGGCCGGATGACCACCACGGTGCCGAAATGCCACATTGCGGTGACCGGCATCGAAAAAGTGGTGCCCAACCTGGAAGACGTAACCGCCCTGCTCGCGCTGCTGACGCGCTCCGCCACCGGCCAGCACATCACCACGTACTTCAACATGATTTCCGGGCCGCGCAAGGCGGACGAACTGGACGGCCCGGAGGAAGTGCACCTGGTGCTGGTGGACAACGGCCGGTCGTCGATTTACCAGGACGATGAGTTGCTGGATACCCTGCGCTGCATCCGCTGCGGCGCCTGTATGAACCATTGCCCGGTGTACACCCGGGTGGGCGGCCACACTTACGGCACCACCTACCCTGGCCCGATCGGCAAGATCCTGATGCCGCATCTGATTGGCCTGGACGAAGGGCGACACCTGCCCACTGCCTCCAGCCTGTGTGGCGCCTGCGGGGAAGTCTGCCCGGTGAAGATCCCGATTCCGGACCTGCTGGTGCGCCTGCGCCAGGAATCCGTGGACGGCGACAAGCTGCACCCGGCCCGGGTGCGCGGCCACGGGGCCAAACGCGGCACCCTCGAGGCGCTGGTCTGGCGGGGCTGGAGCTGGATGCATGCGCGCCCCGGCCTTTACCGGTTGGGCACGGCCCTGGCGGCCCGGTTCCGCAAGCTGCAACCGGGCCGGGCCGGCGCCTGGACCGACTATCGCACGGCGCCCCGGCTGGCGCCCAAAACACTTCACGAACGCATGAAGGAGCGCAGCCAGTGAGTTCCCGGGAGACGATTCTGCAACGCCTGCGCAACCGCAGCGGCGGTGCGCTGACGCCACCGGCATGCGACTTCTCGGTCCTGGCAAGACCCGACTGGCCGGTGTCTGAGCGTATTGCCCTGTTCGAGAAACACATCGAGTCGGTGCATGGGGAAGTGCATCACTGCACCGGGGATAGCTGGATGGACCGGCTCGCCGAGGTGCTGGCCACCCGGGGCGCCCGCAACCTGCTGGTGGCCCGGGAGCATCCCATCGGCCAGGCCCTGCGCCAGGCCGGGCGGGACGACCTGCCGGAGCTGCTGATTTACGATGAGCCCATTGAAAGCTGGCAGGCGCACCTGTTCAACGACGTGGACGCCGGCATCACGTCCACCCGGGGTGGCATCGCCGAAACCGGCTCGCTGATCCTGTGGCCAACGGTGGACGAACCCCGTCTGATGAGCCTGGTGCCACCCGTGCACATTGCGGTGCTGAACGCCTCGGAACTCTACACCACGTTCCACGAAGCCATGCTGGCCCAGGACTGGGCCGCTGGCATGCCCACCAACGCCCTGTTAATCTCCGGGCCATCAAAAACCGCCGACATCGAACAAACCCTGGCGTACGGTGTTCACGGCCCCAAAGAACTGATTGTACTGGTTATCGAATGATTCGAGGCGCTCTGCTGATCGCCCTGGCCGCCCTGCTCTGGGCGACCACGGGTATTGTCGCGAAATTCCTGTTTACCGGCACCGACCTGGAAGCCATCACCCTGGGCTTCCTCCGGCTGGCCGTGGCCCTGCCGTTCTTCTGGCTACTGATGCGCCGGGAGCAGCGGCGCCTGACGCAGGCAAATCCCGGCGAGAACGTCCCGGGCGGTTCGTTGCGGCAACTGGGCCTGAAAGCGCTGTTGCCGCTGGCCGCCCTGGGCCTGTTCCAGGCGTTCTACCAGGGCAGTTACCTGCTGGCGGTGGACCTGACCGGCGCCGGCATCGCCACCCTGATTGCGCTCTGCCTGCCGCCGGTGCTGGTGGCCATTCTGGCGGCGCCACTGCTGGGGGAAAAACCCGGCCTGCTGACTGTGCTGGCCCTGCTGGCCGCCATTGCCGGTACCGCCATGCTGGTGCTCAGCGATATGGACACCAGCGGCAAACTGCGTCTGGCGGGCATCCTGATGGCCCTGCTGGCGGCGGTGGTGTATACCGGCTTCACCCTCACCAGCCGGTACAGCTCCGCCGGCACGCCGGTGTTCACCACCGCGTTCATCTGCTTCGCGACGGCGGCGTTGATTCTGCTGCCGGTGGTGGGGTTCAGTGGTGGCTTTAACGGGCTGGAGACGCTGGGCGTTGGCCACTGGCTGATGGTGGCCTACATCGGCGTGGTGCCCACCTGCATCGGGTACGTGAGTTTTTTCACCGGTATGAAAACCACGCCGGCCACGCTGTCCAGCATCATCGTGACGCTGGAGCCGTTGTTCGTGGCCCTGCTGGCATGGCTGTTTCTGGGGGAGATCCTGGGGCCTGTCGGCATTGCCGGCGCGCTGATTCTGACGACGGCCGTGATCGTGGCGTCACGCTTTGGCAGCAAGCCCGATGCCAGCCCACAGGCCGGCACCGGTAAGGAAGACTGATCAGTCCTGCTTGCGCATTTTCTCGAGCATGTCCGGCTGCAGGATTTCGATCCAGTAGCCGTCCGGGTCCCGGATAAAGGCGAGGCCTTTCATTTTGCCGTCGTCCGGCTTTTTCACGAATTCGACACCAAGTTTTTCGAACCGCTCGCAGGCGCCATAGACATCCGGCACCGCTATGCCGATGTGGCCAAAGCCCTGGGGCTGGTCGTTGCCGTTGTGGTAGGCAAAATCGTTGTCGTTCTCGGTGCCCCAGTTGTGGGTCAGCTCCAGCATCGCCTCGCGGCCGAAGGTAAAGGTGGTGCGGTGGGCGTCATCCTGGGGCACCAGGCCGGCCTGGCGGTCGTCCAGGTAACCCAGGAAGTACAGGGTGAATTTCATTTCCGGGAAATCCAGCTTGCGCACGAGGCGCATGCCCATGACCCGGGAGTAGAAGTCCATGGAGCGCTCGGGGTCCTTGATGCGCATCATGGTCTGGTTAAACACGTAACCTTCGGTTTCCGGAACGGCTTCTTCGTGAAGGCCGGGGGCCTGTTCGAAATGCTTGGGCATTTTGGTTTTCCCTTTTTTTCCTTCGGATTTAACCGTTATACCTGTGTGCGTTTCAGGGGGATTTCAAGGGGCCAGTTGATGCTCCTCCCCCCGATAATAGGCTTCTACTCTTGGGTTCATGATGCTTCGCCACAGAGGGGGGATCAACGCCAGCACGACCATCGCGGCGTAGCCGGCCGGTAGCTGGGGGGCAACGTCGTGGTGGCGGAGGACCTGGTAGCGGCGTTTGGCCCAGGCGTGGTGGTCGCTGTGGCGCTGGAGGTGGAACAGGAAGACGTTGGTGAGGAAGTAATTGCTGTTCCAGCTGTGTTCCGGGCCGGTGCGTTCGTAGCGGCCGCTGTCCAGCTTGCGGCGGTGCAGGCCGTAGTGTTCCAGGTAGTTGACGATTTCCAGCAGGTTCAGGGCGATGAAGCTCTGGCCGAGGAAGTAGGCCGCGCCCAGCCAGCCGAAGGCTACCGTGAAAGCCACCAGCACCAGGGCGCTGAGGCTGTACCACCAGATCAGTTCGTTGCGCCAGTTGAGGGCTTTGCAACCTTTGCGCCGGAGCCGGTCGGCTTCCAGTTTCCAGGCGTTGATGAAGTTGCGGGCGTAGGCCTGGGGCAGGAAGTTGTAGAGCGACTGGTTGTAGCGGGAGGAGGAGGCATCTTCCGGGGTGGACACATGCACGTGGTGGCCGCGCAGGTGTTCGACCTTGAAGCCGGCGTAGCAGACCAGTGACAGCAGCAGGCCGCCGGCACGGGGTTCCAGTTTGCCATCCTTGTGGATCAGTTCGTGGGCGACGTTGATGCCCAGGCCGCCGACGATGCCGATGGAGAAGATCCAGCCGATGCCGCCGGCCAGGCTAAAGGTGCCGGCGGCCAGCTCCAGCATGGCCCACACCAGCAGCACCCCGAAGCCGGCCACCCAGCCGAGGGTAATGGCCCGGTAGAACAGTTCATGATTCATGCGCGGTACGTCGGCGTCTTCATCCGGGTTCAGTGCGTCCTTCCCCAGCAGCAGGTCCAGTACCGGGATGATCCCGAACACCACGACGGGCACGCCCCAGGCGAAGAGGTTCACCAGGCCCGTGGCCTGGCCGGCGCTCAGCAGCAGGGGCGGCAGTGCCAGGGGTAGCATGGCAATGAGGTAGCTGAATTTTTTCAGGGTGAGCAGCACCCGCCGGCGGGTCGCTTCCCGGGTGGTGATGGTCTGGTTCGTGCTCATGGGTTCCTCTCCGTCATTGTTCGTGTGGGCAACGATGTTCGTTATTGTTGACTGCATTATTGTCCTACAATAAATCAGTCGTCAACCCGACCTGAACGCTTTTTTCTGGCGCTATCGGGTGTGGAGGCTGTGATAAACTCAGGCCCGCAACCTTGTTACCGGCCAGACAGGTCTTTCGGTCGGGCCGCTATTACCACCGGTTCAGAGCGTCTTTATGGATTTTCAGGTGCCCAATACCCTGGCGGAGCAGATCGCCAATTACCTGGCGGAGCGGATCATGACCGGGCAGATCCGCCCGGGGCAGCGCATCCAAGAGGCGACTCTGGCCACGGAGCTGAAGGTCAGTCGGGCGTCGGTGAAGGAGGCGCTGTATACCCTGGAGCGCTGGCATCTGGTGGAGATCACGCCGCGCAAGGGGGCGTCGGCCACCCGGCTGGATGCGCAGCATGCGTCGGAGCTGTATGACGTGTACATGCATTTGTTGTCGATGCTGGCGGTGCGGCTGTGTGAGCGCTGGCAGGAGGAAGACAAGGACTCGGTGCTGGCTGCGGTGGCCCGGGTGGTGGCGCAGACGAAGCAGCCGGCAGCGGATATTACGGCGCTGGTGGAGGCCAGTTTCGGGGTGATGGAGGCGTGTTGTGAGGTGGTGGGGAATCCGTATCTCACGGAGGCGTTGTCGAATTTCAAGCCGGCGGTGAGTCGGGCGTATTATCTGAGCGCGGATCGGTATCGTCAGGGGCTGGCTCAGACCAGTCGGTTTTTTGCGGAGTTGCCGGAGGCGGTGCTTGCCAGGGATACCGAGAGAGCCCGGGTGTTGATCCAGCGGTTTGCCGAGCATCAGAAGGGCCTGATTCAGAGAGCCCTTTCCTCCTGATTTGGTGCCTGCAAAGTGAACGGAAGGGCTTCCCAAAACACGCTGTGAATACATCCCTGTACGCTCGGCTCCGCCATCCATGGCTCCGCACGGTTTTGGGAAGCCCTTCCGTTCACTTCGCTCATAGTTTTGGAGGTAGTTCCTTCCGCTTCTATGTTGTGACCAGGCTCACAGATCTTTTGAGTATCCCCACTTATCGTAACAGTCTGTAACAAACGCTGATCTCCGCTGCATTGGTTGTGCTGTCCCCCTGCGGCCCGGGGAGCTTTCATCGCTCTCCGTTAACAACAATAAACCGGACTCCGGGGCCATCATGACGTTGTCATACGCTTTTATCAGACCGACCAGACCCACCGTTTTGAGCGCATGGATCCTGGCGCTTTCACTGCCCCTGCCCGCCATGGCCGAGTTTCGGCCGCTGGATGATCGTGCGCTTTCCGGTGTAACCGGTAAGGCCGGGGTGACGATTGAGCTGGAAACGAAGTTGAGTATTGATCGTTTGAGCTGGATTGATGAAGGCTCGCTGAATGTGAATGGGCTTCGGCTTTCGGGGCAGAACGATACGACGCTGGATAATCTGAAGGTGACGGTGGATATCGCCGGTGACGGTGAGGTGCTGGAGCACGGGTTTTCGGAAATTGCCCGGCGGGCGGATGCGGGGTTGCTGGATGTCAGCAATCCGGATGTTGCGGATGCCCTGGCAAAGTACTCGGTGGCGGGAGAGTTTGGCCGGCAGTTCAATAGCGGGGATCTGGTGATTCATCTGGGGGCCACGGATTACGGCGACCCGGCCAGTCTGGAGGATTACCTTCAGGCGGTGGATTTTGAGCTGGCGGTGGATAGCCTGACCACCACTGGCAGTGAGGGCAGCGCCACGCTGTTTTCGGATGTGCTGTTGCAGGGCTATGTGGGGCCTACCGATCTGGTGGTCCGTAACGGCGAGGGCACATCCCGTACACTCGGCAATGGCAGTGTGGTCTCCGGGGCGGAATTGCAGCTCGATACCCATTTCGAGATCACCAACGGCAGCCTGAACTGGGAAGCCGCGGATGTGATCCTGCTGTTCAATTTTGCCGCCGTGGGCATTGAGGGGCTGCAGATTCATAATCGCCGGGGCGATGACACGCTGGGGCACTTCGGCATGGCCAGTGCCACGGCGAAGCTGGCCCGGGGCACCAGTTCTGCCTCCGGCAAGGACGGGCTGTCCATCCACGATGTGGCGTTCCGGGCGGATATCGATATGCCGGTGTTCCGGGTGGGCCCGGAGAGTATTGGCAGTGTGCAGTTCACGGACTTCGCCATTACCGATACCACCATGATGGTATATGGCCACTAGCACGACTCTGGACAACGCCCATACCCTTGCCTGTAAACTGCCCGTCTCTTGTTGACGGGCAGCCCATGACTGACTCCACCGATCTCGAATACTCCAGGCAGGCCTCCTGGCGCCGGCTGATGGTTTTCAGCCTGGTCTTTATCGTCATGACGGCGGCGGGCCTGTACACCGTGTACGATCAGTTCGCCGGCCGCAGCCTGACGTTCGACCCCCGGCTGTTGGCACCCGGAACGCTGGCGGCCCTGGCGACGTTGCTGCTGGTTTACTTCCTGTCAGACGGTCTGCGCCTGTATTTCACGCTTCGGGCCCTGGGGCACTGCCTGCCGTTCCGGACCATGTTCCGGCTGGTGTTCATCAATCTGTTTTTCTCGAACGTGACGCCCATGGCCACCGGCGGCGGCTTTGCCCAGATCTGGTACCTGCACCACCATGGGGTGCCCGTGGGCCGGGCAACGGCGGCGACCACCATCCGCACGGTGCTGGCGGTGGTGTTCATTTTCTCGCTGACGCCGGTGTTCCTGCTGACGCTGGATGCCCTGGAGGATCACTCGATTACCGGCAGTGTGGGCACGGCACTGGCCGTTTTCATCCTGCTGTACCTGGGCTTTTTCACGGTTCTGCTGTTCCGTACGCGCTGGCTGATCACGCCCCTTGGCGGTCTGCTGAACGGCCTGCACCGCCTGCACCTGATCAAGACCGCCCGGTGCCGGCGGTGGCAGTTCAAGGCCCGGCGGGAGATGCTCAGGTTCTCTCACAGTTTCCGGGATTACGCCCGGGGACGGCCGCTTTTTGTGGGGCTATCGATCCTGTTCACGGCGGTGTTCCTGCTCAGCCTGTTCAGCTTTCCGGCACTGCTGATCCATAGTCTGGGCTACAGTGTGGACTATCTGGTGTCCCTGGGGCTGATGGTGGTCACGACCTTTATCATGTATTTCTCGCCAACACCCGGGGCCTCGGGCATATCCGAGGGTGTGTTCGGGAGCTTTTTCCGGGATATCCTGTCAGGCAACCATCTGGTACTGGTGACCATCGGCTGGCGCCTGCTCACGATTTACCTGGGCATGATCATCGGCTTGCTGGTACTCCAGAGGGAACTGGTCAAACAGCGCGGGACTGCAGGATGATTTTCCGGAAACCGCTGAAACTGCTCTTTTACCTGTGCCTACTGATCGTGGTGCTGCTGCTGGGGTACAAGAGCTACCTGAACCTGTTCATGCGGGACTTCAAGGGCCTGCATACCGATCAGGTGGAGCGGATTCACCAGCAGGTCAGCGCCGATGAGGCGTTCAGTTTCGCGGTGGTGGGCAACATCAACAACTCTGTCGGCATTTTCGAGGAACGCATTGTCCCCGCCATCAATGCCTCGGGCATCGATTTCATGGTGTCGGCGGGCAACGCCGTCAGCGGTGGCGGCGAGGACAAGTACCGGGCGCTCTACGGCACCCTCAGCCACCTGGACGTGCCCTATCTGCTCACCTTTGGCGCCCATGAATACGAGGATTTCGGCAGTTTCCGGTTTTACGATCACTTCGGCCCGCACTTCTACAGCATCCGGGCTGGCAGCAGCCGTCTGATTTTTCTGGACAGCACCGGCAAAACCCCCTGGCAGTGGCAGATTCGCTGGCTGAACGATCTGTTGAACCAGGACAGCTCGAAAGCCCGGATCCTGTTTATCGGCCACCCGCCCCTGGGGCCGGACGAAAACGCCCCCTTCGACCAGAAAGACGATTACCTGGCGCCCCCGGCCTTCCGCACGGCGTTGCTACGGGAAATCGACGAGCACAACATTGACCTGGTATTTTCCGCCAACCTGTCGCTCTATGCCGAGGAAACCCGGGGCGACACCACGTTTATTACCACCGGCGGCGCCGGCGGTCTGGTGCTGAATAACAACACCAGTTTCTATCACTATGTGCGGGTAAACGTGGGGGCGGACGGGTCACTGAACCATTCCCTGCATCGCCTTGAGGTGGGGCAGCACCCGATTCTCAAGCGGCTGGAGAGCCTCTGGTTCTTTATCTACTCCCTGTTCTACGCCGGTTATATTAATTTCATTCTGGTGGTGGCGGTGTTCGCGGCCATTGCCATCAAACTCTACACCACGATTTTTATCGGCAAGGATTACTACCCGGACTACGACCTGGACCCGGCGCCCTGGCTTGAGAAGCCGCTGCGGGTAGCGATGTTCACCAACAACTACCTGCCCTTCATTGGCGGTGTGCCCATCTCCATCGAACGCCTGCGCCGAGGCCTGGAGAAATTGGGCGACAGTGTGCTGATTGTCGCTCCCCGCTACAAGGACCAGCCGGAGCAGGAAAGCAACGTGCTGCGGATACCCTCGCTCCTGGCCATGGGCGAGAAGCGTGAGTTCAGGCTGGCCAATATTTTCCTGGCCCGCATCCGCAAGCGGGTGCGGGCATTCAAACCAGACGTCATTCACCTGCACCACCCGTTCTGGCTCGGTTCGCTGGGGCTGTTCATGGCCCGACGGCTGAATGTGCCGGCCATTTACACCTACCACACCCGCCTGGAGCATTACGCCCATTTCGTGCCCCTGCCCGGCATGCTGTTCAGGAACCTGATCTCCCACGCGCTCATCAAGCGTTTTGCCAACAAGTGTGACGGCGTCATCGTGCCCACCTACTCCACCGAGGAGTACCTGCGGATGATCGGTGTCAAAACACCCACCTTCGTGCAGCCCACCGGCATCGAATACCAGCGCTTCCAGGACGTGACGGCGGAGTCCGTGCAATCACTCAGGGACCGGCTCGAGCTGCGGGACGAAAAGGTGTTCATCAGTGTGTCGAGGCTGTCGAACGAGAAAAACATCGACTTCATGATCGAGGCCATCGACACCCTGCGGGAGCAAACCACGGTGCCTTTCCGGTTCCTGATGATCGGGGACGGCCACCAGCGGGATCGGCTGCAGGGCAAGATCGACGAGCTCGGACTGGGCCGGCACGTCACCCTGGTGGGCGCCGTGCCCCCCGATGAAATGGCCATCTGGTACCGGCTGGGGGATGCCTTTCTGTTCGCCTCCAAATCGGAAACCCAGGGTATGGTCATCCTGGAAGCCATGGCCGCTGGTTTGCCGGTGGTGGCAGTCCGTTCCAGCGGTATCGAGGATGTTGTCCGCCACGGAGTGAACGGGTTTAAAACACCGGAGAAACAGGACCAGTGGCTGGCGGCCGTGCAACGGTTGCTGGAGGACGACGCCCTGCGCCATGAACTGGCCAGCCAGGCCCTGGCGTTTGCCCGGGATTTCTCGGTGGAGCAGTTTTCGAAAGACATCCGGTCCATCTACGCCACCACCCTGGCGCTGGTAGCCAAGAAGCGCCAGCGCCGGTTCCGGGAATAACCGCAGAGCGGTATACCGCGGGACCGCTGATCGATTGACACCAAAATCACGTATAGCAAGTATTGTTTTTTACCTGTGGAGACCTGACGTGAGCGGCATTCCGGTTGGAATCAGTACCTGCCTGCTGGGCAAAGAGGTCCGCCACGATGGCGGCCACAAACATTCGCGTTACTGCACCTCGGTGCTGGCCAGGCATTTTGACTTCCGTTCGGTCTGCCCGGAACTGGAAGCCGGCCTCGGCGTGCCAAGGCCGGCCATCCACCTGCGCGAATACCCGGAGGGCATGCGCCTGATCGAAACCCGGGGCACCGACGATCACACCAGCGCCATGCAGGCCTTTATCGACCGGATCCTGCCCGGCCTGGCTGACCTGCGGGGCTATATCCTGATGGCCAAGTCGCCCAGTTGCGGCATGGAACGCGTCAAGGTGCACAACCCGGAGGGCCGGGTCGTCCGCCGGGACGGCCAGGGTCTGTTCGCGGAGGCACTGATACGCGCCTACCCGCTGATGCCCGTGGAAGAGGAGGGCCGGCTGAACGACGACGGGCTGCGGGAAAACTTTATCGAACGGGTGTTTGCCTACGACGACTGGATGCAGAACGTGGCCGGTGACCAGCTATCCGCCAGGGCGTTGATCGGGTTTCACACCCGCCACAAGTTCCAGTTGCTGGCGCACTCGGAAAAAATCTACCGCCAGCTTGGCCCCCTGCTGGGCGACCTGAAATCAGAGCCGCTGGCCGACATTGCCAACCGCTACATTCATGCCTTCATGGAGGCCATGAGCCAACGGGTCAGCCGGGGCTCGCATATGAACGCCATGCAGCACCTGATGGGGTATTTGAGGGATGCCATGGGCGAGGAAGACCGCAAGGTGCTGATTGAGCAGATGGAAGCCTATCGCCGGGGCGAAGTCCCCCTGGTGGTGCCCATGACCCTGTTACGCATGGCCCAGCGGCGGGAACCGGTGGATTACCTGAGCGTGCAGCGTTATCTCACGCCCTACCCGGATGAGCTGGGCCTGAGAAACAGCGTTTAAGCCCGGTATCAAAATCCGTACAGCAGAGACAGGGAGGTTTCGGTGTCGGTGTCCTCGGAGCCCAGCGGCGGGTCGGACACGTATTTCACCCGGAACGCCACCTTCATGGACAGGTTTCCCACCACCGTGGCCTGCAACGAGGTCTCGGACTGGGTGATCACGTTGTTCTCGTCCAGACCGATTTCGCTGCTCAGCTTCTGCCGGAACAGGGCGGTCTCCGAGAGCGCGTAATCAAACTGGCCAGCCAGCCGGGTGATGGCTTCCTTCTCGGTGTCCTCGCCCTCGGCGTTGGTGGTATCCAGACGGTTATAGCGATAACCGGCACCTGCGGACAGGTCCAGGAACGAACGTTCGCCCATTGTCCAGACCCGGTTTCCGTAACCGGTGGTGAGGGTGGATTCAAAATCGTAGCCGGAGAAGCGGTCGTCCTCATAGGCGCCGCGCAGGAACCAGTACTGGTTCTCGTCGAACTTGTAATTGGTCTCCAGGGCAGCCTGGTACTCCTCCGCCGTGGTTTGCCCCTCGGCTTTCGAATAATTGGCGCTGAAATCGCCGATATTGCGCCAGGTTTCGACTTCATGGACCAGGCCAAGCCGGCCCTTGACGTTGGTTTCTTCGGTGTTGCCGGAGGTGATCAGCACCCCCAGTTCCGTCTCTCCCTTCCAGTTCCCGCTGTCTTGCCCGAAGGCATGGGGTGCGAATGCGATCACGGTAATAACGACGGCTGATCGTAATCCTGGTAAACCCATGAAGTCTCCCTGTTATCCGATTCAGGCCCCCTGGGTACTGCGGGCCTTTTCACCCGCCAGGCTTCGTTGCGCCTGGCGCTCACGTTCTGCCCGTTTGCGGGCCTTGCGCTCTGCGATGAGGCGCGCGGCTTCGCCACCCACGTGGCTCTCTCCCCGCTGCTCCGCCAATCGCATCTGGCGTTCGCGCTCAGCGAACCGGGCTTTCTGTTCGTCGGTCAGTGTCTCGATACACTGGTGGCAACTCACGCCCTGCTCGTATTCCGGGCGCTGCTTGTCGGCGTCCGTAATCGGACGGCGACAGGCGTGGCACTGATCGTAATCCCCGCGCTCGAGGCGGTGGTTCACGGTAACCCGGTCATCAAACACGAAGCACTCGCCGTGCCACAGGCTCTGTGCCTCCGGGACCTCCTCAAGGTATTTCAGGATGCCACCCTTCAGGTGATACACCTCGTCAAAGCCCTGGGCCTTCAGATAGGCCGTGGACTTTTCGCAACGGATGCCGCCGGTGCAGAACATGGCCACCTTCTTGTGCTTTGCCGGGTCCAGGTTCTGCCGCACATACTCCGGAAACTCCCGGAAGGTATCCGTGGCCGGGTTAACCGCGTTCCTGAAGGTGCCGATTTCCACCTCGTACTGATTGCGGGTATCCACCAGGACGACGTCCGGGTCGGAAATCAGGTCATTCCACTCTTTTGGTTCGACGTAGGTCCCCACGATGCGTTTCGGGTCGATGCCGTCCACCCCCATGGTGACGATCTCCTTCTTGAGCTTCACCTTGGTGCGCTTGAAGGGCTGGATATCCACGAAGGATTCTTTGTAGTCGATACCGTCGAAACGCTCATCACTGGCGATCCAGGCCTTGACCGCGTCCACCCCTTCCCGGCTGCCGGCGATGGTGCCGTTGATGCCTTCCCGGGCCAGCAGCAGGGTGCCGTGGACATCCTTCGCCAGCATCAGGCCCAGCAGTGGCTGCCGGAGGGATTTGTAATCATTCAGGACCGCGAACTTGTACAGTGCGCAGACAACCACTTCGTTGCTCATCGTGTTCTCCTGCGGGCCGGACCGTAAATCCGGAGCATGGGTTGATTGAATCAATATTCGGCGAGGATTTTACGTCAGAGGCTGGAGTTTCGTAAGTGTCGATAAAGCCGGCCCTCAGTCGGACCGGCCCAAAGTGCGAACTGCATTAGAACAGCAAAATGGCACCCACAGAAACACCTGAGATTTCAACGCCATCTTTGTCGAAATAGTTCATATATTCCGCATTAACGTGAAACTTGTCGTTAACCGCGAGGTTAGCACCAACACCATAAGATAAATCTGATTCCGATTCAGAAACAGAGACGGAACCACCCGGTCCGCTTATGGATGCCGAAAGCTCACCCTTAGTGTAGCCAAGTACAACATAAGGGTAAACAGGGCTTTCATTGGGAATACCTGCAACTGCATAACCCCCAACCAGATAATCCAACTCAAGTTCAGCAGTAGTACCATTACTACTAAAGGTCTCGTCCGCCACACCAAACCCACCACGAAGCTCTGCAGCGAGATAAGGATTGAACTTTGCGCCGGCCTTTCCAATTAATGCTCCAAGGTCGAACTCGTCTGCGAATCCATCTTCTTCATAAGTCACAAACACGTAGTTGGCACCAAGGTATCCCTGCTCAACTGGACTCTGCGCGTACGCAACAGACACAGTCGACATCATTGCAACAGCGGAACCAGCTAAAATAATATTCTTCATATTTATCTCCATGTCACCCAACCTGCCCCACAGTTGAGCTGACTGCGTATCTTGAGAGTCATGAGGCACGTGAACTTTAGTTCATTTACTAAAGGCACAGCAACACCCATATGGTGATAAGTTGTAACTTGCTGCATTAGAATGCTGCCTGACCCTCGCCCACCAGCGCCCAATCCAAGATGCCGTGTGATCACAAACGTTATTCGTACATCACGCCATCGTTATTCAGCAATATTCAGTGCAGAGCGGAACAGCAACAAGGTTGTCTGTTGGATGGCAAAAAGTCTCTCGATTAAAGCTCCCAATGTTTGATGACAGCGGGCAAATAATAATATACTCCATCGCATGTAAATTTTTTATTGCGCCATTTTCTAGCTATTTTAATACCCTCACATGGTAGAGATGACTTCCAAATCTGTCTTTTAGACTCCGCCCCTTACATTTTTGGAATTATAAAATATTACTGTTGTCGTAGTTAAATCTCAGGACATCGATACTATCCTTAAAACCTCCTATCAACGACTTTTCATCGGTACAAATATGACTAGTTCCGATCATATCATCAAGGTGGAACTCAATATCTTAGCAGGCACCTCTATTACCGTCGTGCACGAAAGTAAATCCATTAAAGTGAAAGCACGCTAAAACCACCAAACCGTTGCTTAAGTCAAATTTTTATAAGTCACCGAAAGAAATTTAACAATCTTTAAGAAATTTTTCTGGCTCGAATGTATATTTAACAATTTTTGTCTTCATAATAGAACCCATACTTTTCCATCGTAAATATTTCAGCGGAGGAATAATAAATCGGACTATTCCATCCCATTTTCAGACATTTCAATCTTCATACTTCATGACTTCAGACGCAAATGCAACTGCATCTTCGCATTTCATCTCACCCTTTTTCACCGCATTGTATCCAGCTTCTTGCAGAGGACCAACTTTCTGCTCCACTACCCTGTGCTCATCAACGACCGCGATCTTGTCGGGTAATTTTATGTCTTGAACTGCGATAACTCTGTAAGAAATTTTGAAGTATTCACTAACCACTTGATCTAGCTTAAAATGCATGAATTGATAAGCGTTGCGTAAGCGCCCATAAATCCGCACCTGTTCCATAAACCCAGGATTTGTCACATTGATTCCTTTCTTTCAATCGAGGGGGAATCCTATGGTCAATCCTGATCTGCATGCATTCTGGCAAAAGACGCTCTCAGACTGGCAAGAATCGGGCGTGTCCGGCGCTGCTTTCTGCAAGCAACAATCGCTCAGCTACCATCGGTTTGTCTACTGGCGTCGAAAACTGAACGGCAGCACGAATATCAAAAAGGCTTTACCGTCCGGATTTGCCCGCGCTGCTCCGGTTCCGAAGGGTCAGGCCAAAGATGGCCTGACCGTCTCGTTGCCCGGTGGCGTTTCAATCACCGGTTTACACGCGGGTAACATCGAGTTGCTGGGCA
>NZ_CAMPJO010000019.1 GCF_946886895.1 uncultured Marinobacter sp.
TCTTCAATACTTTCAAACAGTTGCCTTCCAATTCCGAACCCGCCTCAGCGGCGTTACCCTCGAAAGAGATGCGCATTCTACAGACGTCAGAAAAACTGTCAACGCGCTTTTGAAATTTATTTATAACGACTTCGGTTTCCACTTATACAGCTGATCAGTCCGTGATCAACCTGCTATTCCCCACTCCCGCTTGCTCGGCGGGGCTTCCGGCGAAACAACGCACGAATGGGGCCGGATAACGCATAAATCAGGAACGCAGAGAACAGCACCGTTGCCGGATCGAGCGCAATGACCACCAAGATCAGCACAACCAGCAATATGGCGGCGAATGGCACGCGGCCCCGCATATCCAGGTCTTTGAAGCTGCGATACAGAATATTACTCACCATCATTACACCGGTACCACCGACAACAATGATCGTCAGCAACGTTAGCCAGGCAGCCGGCTCAAACTGGTGGAAACACCACACCAACCCCGCCACACAAGCGGCAGCCGAGGGGCTCGGCAAGCCAACAAAATACTTCTTGTCCACCGACCCGATCTGGGTATTGAAACGCGCAAGTCTCAATGCCGCGCCAGCGACGTAAATAAAGGTGATCGCCCAGCCCACTTTACCCAGACCATTGAGCGACCAGAAAAAAGCGACCATGCCGGGCGCAACGCCAAAGGCGACCATGTCGGCCAGAGAGTCATACTCCTCGCCGAACTTGCTTTGCGTATTGGTCATCCGGGCCACGCGCCCATCCAGCCCATCAAGGATCATGGAGACAAAAATGGCAATCGCCGCGTTGTCAAAGACACCGTTTGCCGCGGAGACGATGGCGTAGAAGCCTGAAAACAGTGACGCCGTGGTAAGCGCGTTGGGCAACAGATAAATGCCTTTTCTTTGCACAGGCGTCCCTTCCACCAACTCTTCCTCAACGACTTCACCCGCCTCGGGTTCGTCGTCAATGCGTCTTTCTTCATGCCCCGCTTCTCCGTGTCTGGCAGAGCGGTCAGCGGCTTTTTTCTCTTCAGTCATCCCATTACTCCGGAAAGCATTTGGGCCGATTATATACGAAAAACGCGGCCACCCGGGCCGCGTTTTCCAATACCTGGCGGAATTCCGCTTAGTTCTTGTCCTTATCCACAATCTTGTTAGCGGAAATCCAGGGCATCATGCCCCGCAACTTCTCGCCCACCGTCTCAATCTGATGCTCCGCATTCTGGCGGCGACGCGCCGTCATGGACGGATAGTTCAGAGCACCTTCGGAGATGAACATCTTGGCGTACTCACCGCTCTGGATGCGCTTCAGCGCATTGCGCATGGCTTCGCGGGACTGCTCATTGATGATCTCCGGGCCAGTCACATACTCACCATATTCGGCGTTGTTGGAGATGGAATAGTTCATGTTGGCGATACCGCCTTCGTACATGAGGTCAACGATCAGCTTCAACTCGTGCAGGCACTCGAAGTAAGCCATTTCGGGCTCATAACCGCCATCCACCAGCGTTTCGAAAGCCGCCTTGACCAACTCGACTGTACCACCGCACAGAACCGCCTGCTCACCGAACAGGTCCGTTTCTGTCTCGTCCTTGAAGGTGGTTTCGATGATGCCGGTACGACCGCCACCGATACCGCTGGCGTAGGAAAGTGCCAGGTTCTTGGCGCTACCGGAAGAATCCTGGAAGATAGCGATCAGGTCAGGGATACCACCACCACGGGTGAACTCGGTGCGCACCGTGTGGCCCGGAGCCTTCGGAGCCACCATGATGACGTCCAGATCCTTGCGCGGAACGATCTGGTTATAGTGAATCGCAAAGCCGTGGGCGAAAGCCAGTGTGGCGCCCTGCTTCAGATTCGGCTCGATTTCAGTCTGATACAGCTGGGACTGGAATTCATCCGGGGTCAGAACCATAACGACGTCAGCGGCGGCAACGGCAGCGGGAACATCGCTGGTCTTCAGGCCATAGGCTTCCGCTTTGGCAATGGACGAAGACCCGGGGCGCAGGCCCACCGTTACGTCAACGCCAGACTCTTTCAGGTTGCACGCGTGGGCGTGCCCCTGAGAGCCGAAACCAATGATGGCAACTTTCTTGCCCTGAATGATCGAAAGATCGCAATCCTTATCGTAATAAACCTGCATGACAAACCTCTGTTAATTGTATTGGCCCGAACAGACCATGATGTTCAAATTTCCGAAAAACTTAAAGGCTAAGCACTTTCTCGCCCCTGGCGATGCCGGAGACGCCGGTGCGTACAACTTCAAGCACCCCCGAAGTACCAATCGCCTGAATGAAGCCATCCAGCTTTTCACTGTCGCCGGCCAGCTGAACAGTATAAACCGAGCTGGTGACATCCACGATCTGACCTCGAAAAATGTCCACCGTGCGCTTTATCTCGGCCCGCTGGGACCCCGTGGCTTTCAGTTTGACCAGCATCAGTTCACGCTCAATGTGGGAGCCTTCTGTCAGATCCACCAGCTTCACCACCTCAATCAGCTTGTTCAGCTGCTTGGTGATCTGCTCAATGACCTTATCCGACCCCGTGGTGGTCACGGTAAGGCGGGACAGCGTCTCGTCTTCCGTGGGTGCCACCGTAAGCGTTTCGATGTTGTAGTTGCGCTGGGAAAACAGGCCGACAACCCGGGACAGGGCGCCCGGTTCGTTTTCAAGCAAAACAGAAATGATTCGACGCATGATCACACCCTCTCCGTTTTGCTGAGCCACATGTCCTTCATGCAGCCACGGGCAACCTGCATCGGGTATACGTGCTCAAACCGATCCACGTAAATATCCACGAAAACCAGTTTGTCCTTCATGGCCAGCACTTCTTTCAGCTTGGCTTCCAGATCTTCTTTTTTATCGATACGGACACCAACGTGGCCATAGGCTTCTGCCAGTTTAATAAAGTCCGGCAGCGACTCCATGTACGACTGGGAATGACGGGACTCGTAATTCATATCCTGCCATTGCTTCACCATGCCAAGGGCCTGGTTGTTCAGGTTGATGATCTTGACGGGCAGATTGTACTGCTTGCACGTGGACAGCTCCTGGATATTCATCTGGATACTGCCTTCACCGGTGATGCACAACACCTCATCGTCCGGATGCGTCAGTTTGACGCCCATCGCGGCGGGAAGCCCAAACCCCATGGTGCCGAGGCCTCCGGAGTTAATCCAGCGATTGGGCTTGTCAAACTTGTAGTACTGGGCCGCAAACATCTGGTGCTGCCCCACGTCGGACGTGACAAAGGCCTCGCCTTTGGTCAGGCGGCACAGGGTTTCGATAACCTCCTGCGGCTTGATCACGTCCGGACTGGTCTCATAACGCATGCCGTGGAACGCCCGCCATTCGCCAATCTGCTTCCACCAGGAAGACAGGGCCTCGGCGTCCGGCTTTTCCTTGCTTTCTTTCACCAGCGACAGCATTTCTTTCAGCACCGCGTCCACCGGACCGACAATGGGGACGTCAGCATCGATGGTTTTCGAGATCGAAGCAGGGTCAATGTCAATGTGGACAATACGGGCCCCCGGACAGAATTTCTCGGTAGCGTTAGTGACCCGGTCATCAAACCTGGCCCCCACTGCGAGGATCAGATCCGAATGATGCATCGCCATATTGGCTTCATACGTCCCGTGCATCCCCAGCCACCCCAGATGCTGCTTGTCGCTTGCCGGGTAGCAGCCAATGCCCATCAGCGTATTGGTGATGGGATAGCCAAGCATCCGAACCAACTCGGTTAACTGGTCCGACGCCTTGCCAAGGATCACACCACCGCCGGCGTATATGATCGGGCGACGCGCCGCCAACAGCATATCCACCGCTTTCTTGATCTGGCCGGCATGGCCACGGATTGCGGGATTATAGGAGCGCAGTTTTACCTTTTTGGGAAACGCGTACTCGTACCGTTCATTTGGAGTGGTCATATCCTTCGGGATATCCACGACCACAGGGCCGGGGCGCCCGGTGGAGGCGATGTAATACGCCTTGCGGACAATCTCGGGAATTTCCTCGGGATGGCGTACGCTGAGGTTGTGTTTCACTACCGGACGGGACACGCCGATCATGTCGGTTTCCTGAAAGGCATCCTCTCCAATCAGCGTGGACGCCACCTGACCACACAGCACCACCATCGGAATGGAATCCATAAAGGCGGTCGCAATGCCGGTAATGGTGTTGGTGGCTCCAGGACCCGAAGTCACCAGCACGGTACCTGGCTTTCCGGTCGCCCGAGCATAACCGTCAGCCATATGGACCGCCGCCTGCTCGTGCCTCACCAGAATGTGCTTGACCTTGTCCTGTCTGAACAGCGCATCATAGATATGCAACGCCGCACCACCCGGATAGCCGTATATGTATTCGATCCCTTCATCTTGCAGGGAGCGGATCAGCATATCGGCGCCAGACAATAACTCCACGATTTTCTACCCTCTTCTACGAGTGAATGAGCCGGGGAAGCGCCCCGGTTGCCTGGATTCGCGGTTGCCCTGCTTCTTGTGGAAGCGGAACCGGCTGTTCCTCCACACCTGATAAGAGGTTGTCTCCTGGCCAGCCGCGCTCCTGAGGGTTGCGGAGAACGGCCTATCAACGGGCTGCGTGTAAGCAACGACCAGCACGCGGCAAGGTATGACGCGTTCAGTGTGGTGATTAACGGGGGATACTCGCTCGGGATTGCCTGCCGTATTGGCCCCTGTCTTCAGGCGATCAGTAATTCTGACAGCGCGAAACTCCCTGTCAATAGCCTGTTCAGGATTCTGCACCTATACTGACCAGTGGCTGGCCGTGCCGGAAACAATTCAACAACAGAGTTTTGAACCAGACAGAAGAAAATACCATGCGTGAATGGCATGATGGTCTGGTTGACCATCAATAACGGATCCGGCGGATACCAGCCTGCTGCCCGCCGGGGCACCGAGAACAAACGCGAGTGGAACCATGAACAAAAAAATCCTGACGCTGACTCTGTTGATGGCCATGGCTCCCGCCATCGCCACGAGCGCCTCTGTTTACAAGTGGACTGATGAAAATGGCGTGATCCATTTTGGCGATCGCCAGCCAACCGGCATGGCCGCGGAAAAGCTCAACGTTCGCTCCGGGACCTCCTCTGAGGCATCAGGCGGTCGGTCGGCCCCCCAGGAGCGACTGAAGAAGATGGAAGAGCAACAGAAAACGCGGAAGGAGAAGGAACTCGAAACGGCGGCGGAAGAGGCTCGCCGGAAGCAACGGGAAGCGAATTGCGCAACCGCGCGCTCCAACCTCGACATTATCAACAGAAACGCCCGCATCCGCGTCAGCGAAAACGGCGAGCAACGCTACCTCTCACCGGAAGAAATTGCGGAGCAGCGCACGAAATTCAAAGCGCTTGCCGAAGAGAACTGCAATCCCGAAATGGTCAACACCCAGTCATAAAGGCGGGGCCATCCGGCCCCGCCTTCCGTCAGGCTTTGGTGAAGTCCAACCGGTGGTCCTTTACCGTGCCTCGAATGACATCTCCAGGCACAAATTCGCCCTGCAGTAACCGCTGCGCCAGTGGATTTTCAATCATTCGCTGGATTGCCCGCTTCAACGGGCGGGCACCGTAGACCGGGTCATAGCCAACATCCGCCAACAAGGTCATGGCCTCCTCATCCAGCTCCAGCCTCATATCCTGGTCCTTCAGGCGTTTGCCGAGAGACTCAATCTGAATCCGGGCAATGCCCTGGATCTGGGTTTGTGCCAGTGGATGGAACACCACTACCTCATCCACGCGGTTGATGAACTCCGGGCGGAAATGCTGGCCAACCACCTCCAGGACAGCGCTTTTCATGTTCTCGTAGTTCTCCTCGCCGGCTTTCTGCTGGATGATGTCAGAGCCCAGGTTTGAGGTCATGACGATAACGGTGTTCCGGAAATCAACGGTCCGGCCCTGGCCGTCGGTCAGCCGGCCATCCTCGAGCACCTGCAACAGGATGTTGAAGACATCGGGATGGGCCTTCTCGACCTCGTCCAGTAGCAATACAGAATAGGGGCGGCGACGAACCGCCTCAGTCAGGTAGCCGCCTTCCTCATACCCGATATAGCCCGGGGGTGCCCCAATCAGGCGGGCCACCGAGTGCTTCTCCATGAACTCGGACATATCGATCCGCACCATGGCCTCCTCCGTATCGAAGAGGAACGATGCCAGCGCCTTGCAGAGCTCGGTTTTACCCACACCCGTGGGCCCCAGAAACAGAAACGAGCCGTTGGGCCGGTTCGGATCAGAGAGCCCGGCACGGGAGCGCCGCACCGCATTGGCAACCGCTTCTACTGCTTCATCCTGACCGATGACACGGCCATGCAACGCCTCTTCCATGCGCATCAGCTTGTCCCGTTCGCCCTCCAGCATCTTGGAGACAGGAATACCGGTCCACTTTGAGACCACCTCCGCGATCTCTTCATCGGTGACCCGGTTCCGGAGCAATTTCATTTCCATCATTTCCGCCTGGCTGGCCATATCCAACTGCCGCTCAAGCTCCGGGATCCTGCCATACTGGAGTTCCGACATCTTGCCCAGATCGCCCGCACGGCGGGCATTCTCAAGATCAATCCGGGCCTGCTCCAACTGACTCTTGATCTTCTGGGAGCCGTGAAGCGCGGCTTTTTCCGTATTCCAGACCTCCTCGAGGTCCGCATATTCCCGCTCAACCCGGGCAATCACTTCCGACAATTCGTGCAGGCGTTTACGGGAGGCGGCGTCGGTCTCTTTCTTCAGCGCCTCGCGCTCAATTTTCAACTGAATCAGCCGGCGTTCCAGGCGGTCCAGAGGTTCGGGCTTCGAGTCCATTTCCATGCGGATCTGGCTGGCCGCTTCATCCACCAGATCAATGGCCTTATCCGGCAGTTGTCGATCCGTGATATAGCGATGCGAGAGTTTGGCGGCGGCGATGATCGCCCCATCCGTGACCTCAACACCATGGTGAACTTCGTAACGTTCCTTGAGCCCCCGCAATATTGCGATGGTGTCTTCTTCGTTGGGCTCGCTCACCAGCACTTTCTGAAACCGGCGCTCCAGAGCCGCGTCTTTTTCGATATTCTCACGGTATTCATTGAGCGTAGTGGCACCAACACAGTGCAGCTCACCCCGGGCCAGGGCCGGCTTCAGCATATTACCGGCATCCATGGAGCCTTCGGCCTTACCGGCGCCCACCATGGTGTGAATTTCATCGATAAAGAGAATGATCTGGCCTTCCTGCTTGGAAAGCTCGTTCAACACCGCTTTCAGACGTTCTTCAAACTCGCCCCGGAACTTGGCGCCAGCAATCAGGGCCCCCATGTCGAGCGACAGCACTTTTTTGTCCTTCAGGCCGTCGGGGACTTCACCATTGACGATGCGCTGGGCCAGCCCCTCAACGATGGCAGTTTTGCCAACACCGGGTTCACCGATCAGCACCGGGTTGTTTTTCCTGCGGCGCTGGAGCACCTGAATGGTCCGGCGGATTTCATCGTCCCGGCCAATCACCGGGTCAAGCTTGCCCGCTTCGGCGCGCTCCGTCAGATCAATAGTGTACTTGGACAACGCCTGGCGATTCTCTTCGGCGCCCGCATCGCTCACCGATTCACCTCCCCGAACATCATTAATGGCCGTTTCAAGGGCCGCCTTGTCGACGCCCTGCTCCCGCAACACCCGGCCGAGGGTACCGCGGTCCTCCAGTGCTGCCAGCAGCATCAACTCACTGGAAATGAACTGGTCTTTTCGTTTCTGGGCGAGCTTGTCAGCAATATTGAACAGCCGACCCATATCGTTGGACATGGACACATCGCCCGCCGAACCCTGCACCTCCGGCAGGTTGTCGATTTCCCGGACGACCGCCTGGCGGACACGCCCCGGCTCGGCGCCAGCCTGTTTCAGGAGCGGCTTGATGGAGCTGGCGTCCTGATCCAGCAGCGCCTGCATCAGGTGCACAGGCTCAATAAAATTGTGATCCTTGCCGACCGCCAGTGACTGGGCATCCGCCAGAGCGGTCTGCAGCCGGCTGGTGAGCTTGTCGATTCTCATAATTCACTCCCCGATCAGGTAGCCGAATGTTTCGGCGAGTCATGGCGACTCAGTCAACATTCGAATTGCGTTACCCTAAATGTAGGGGCAACCAGGGGGACTTCAAGCGTGACGATCACTAATCCGTCAGAAAATTGACGGACATCATTGGGAGGCGGCATGGGTTAGCCAGACTAACGTGGCCATACGGCCAGTCTGGCCATCGCGTCGGTAGGAATAAAAGCGGGCATCGTCATCCACCGTGCAGAAACCTCCGCCGGTAACGGACCGGACGCCCGCCCTGACCAGCCGCTGTCGAGCCAGCTCATAGATATCCGCAAAGTAGTGGCCAGGGCGGGCGTCCGCTGCGGAGAATGCCCGTTCGGCTGCCAGATCCTCCTCAAGGAAGGCAGCTCGAACCTCCGGCCCCACTTCAAAGCTCCCGGGGCCAATGGCAGGCCCCATCCAGGCCTGCAGGTCTTCACCGGCAACGGCCATGGCGTCAACCAGATTCTCCAGCACACCCCCGCAAAGGCTCCGCCAACCGGCGTGGGCAGCACCGACCACGGTGCCTTCACGATCACACAGCACAACCGGCAGGCAGTCGGCTGTCAGGATGGCACACGCAACACCCGGCTCCCGGGTGAAACTGGCGTCGGCGTCAGGAAGCCCCGCCAGGTTTTGGCGAGTCACTTCAACCACCCGGGTACCATGAACCTGGTTCAACCAGGCAATGCTTTCAGCAGGCAACCCGATGCCCCGGGCCAGGCGGCGACGATTCTCGGCCACAGCCTGGGCATCATCCCCCACGTGATCACCCAGGTTCAGAGATGCCCAGGGTGACTTGCTGACACCGCCGATCCGGATGCTATACGCCGCCCCCACACTACGCGGTGCGGTCCATTCGGGAACCTGTAAGGCAAGCTCAGAAGTCATGGTGCTCCTGTTCTCTGGCGTGCTTTCGGAGTGCCGCCAGCAAATGCTCCATATCGTCGGGCAGCGGGACTTCCCAACTCAGAATCTCCCCGGTTTCCGGATGTTCCAGCGTCAGTTGCCGCGCATGCAGTGCCTGTCGGTGGAACGCCGCAAGCACCTCCCGGAGCTCCTCCGTCGTCCCCTTGGGCAGTCGCAACCGACCGCCATAGAGTGGGTCGCCAATTAACGGATGCTTCACGTGAGTCATGTGAACCCGGATCTGGTGTGTTCTTCCGCTCTCCAGCTTGCATCGAACATGGGTATGGGCGGCAAACCGCTCCACCAGCCGGTAGTGGGTGACCGCCGGCTTACCCGAGGCAACCACAGCCATTTTCTTGCGCTCACGGGGGTGCCGACCGATAGGGGCATCCACGGTTGCGCCCCCCGTGAGGGAGCCGACCACGACCGCCTCGTATTCCCGCCCCATAGTCCGGCTCTGCAACTGCTCAACCAGCGAGGTGTGGGCAATCAGACTGCGGGCAACCACCATGATGCCAGAGGTGTCCTTGTCCAGTCGGTGCACAATGCCGGCTCTGGGCAGATTCTCAACTTCCGGCGCATAGTTCAGCAGCGCATTCACCAAGGTACCATCCGCGTGACCAGCCGCCGGGTGAACCACCAGCCCGGCCGGCTTGTTAATCACCAGCAGGTGCTCATCTTCGTAAACGACGTCCAGCGTAATGTCTTCCGCCTGCCAGTTCACCTGCACTTCCGGCTCGGCATCCAGCTCCAGGTGATCGTCCAACATCACCTTGTCGCGGGGCTTCCGGTGCTCGCCATTCACCGTCAGCACGCCGCTCTTGATCCAGGACTGCAGGCGCGAGCGGGAGTGTTCCGGCATCAGCTCGGCAGCGGCCTGGTCCAGTCGCCGGTCGCTCAACTCCGGCGGCACCACAAAACGAGCGGTAATTCGATTCTCTGCTGACATTAAGCCCCCCGGGGCCTGAGTGTGTTACGTTTCGGTCAGAATATTGCAAACAGCGGCAGCATACACTGCACATTCGGCCACTTCCCCGATACAATGTCTGCCCTTGAATTTATCGACATTATACGGGATTCCGGCATGAGATCAGGTGTTCGTTTACTGCTACTTTCCGCATTGGTTGTCCTGATGACGGCCTGCGCGACGAACAAACAGGAAGAAGTACTGCCGGAAAAGACCTATTACGAGAACGCCCGCGAGGCCATGAACTCCGGCAACTTCAATGAGGCCGAACAGAATCTGGATGCCCTGGAGACCTATTATCCCTTCGGGCGCTACGCGGAACAGGCCCAGCTCGACCTGATCTACGCCCGCTACCAGAACCTCGACCTGGAAGGGGCACGCGCCGCAGCCGACCGGTTTCTCCGGCTAAATCCACAGAGTGAGCACGCTGACTACGCGCTCTACATGCGCGGCCTGGCTTCCTACAACCTTGATCTGGGCCTGGCCTCCCGCTACTTCCCGATTGACGTGGCAGCTCGCGACCCGGGGGAGCAAGTGCAGGCGTTCCGGGATTTCAGCGAGCTGCTGAACCGGTTCCCGCAGAGCCCGTATGCAGCGGACGCCCGCAAGCGCATGATTGCGGTACGTCAACGTCTTGCAGAGCTGGAAATTCACGCGGCGCGTTACTACATCAAGCGGGAAGCCTACGTCGCGGCCAATACCAGGGCACGCTACGTTGTGGAAAACTACCCGACGACACCGGTGGTAGAGGAAGCCCTGATCATTCTGGCAGAAACCTTCCGCTTCCTGGATCTGAAAAAGGGCCACCAGGACGCGGTAGCCATGCTGCGTGAAAACTTCCCGGACAGCGAAGCCCTGAACAGCGACGGTACCTTCGAAGCCAATCTGCTCAAGCGTGAAAACCGCTCACTCTCAAGCGTCGTGACCTTTGGCCTGATGGGCGACGAATGACCATGGGATCTGAAAAAGGGACCAGATGACATTTTCATCTGGTCCCGGTTTACTTACCACTTTTCCAGCCATTGGTAATCGGATAGCGACGATCTTTCCCGAAGCCCCGCTCGGTGATCCTGACACCAATCGGCGCCTGGCGACGCTTGTACTCGTTGATATCCACCAGCCGGATCACCCGGTCTACGTCGGCACGTTCAAAGCCCTCAGCGACGATGGCATCGGCACTGAAGTCCCGCTCCACGTATAGATTGAGGATACTGTCGAGCACATCGTAACCCGGCAGGCTGTCTTCATCTTTCTGGTCCGGCGCCAGTTCTGCCGAGGGCGGTCGGGTAATGACCCGCTCCGGAATCACCGGCGAGGCCAAATTACGGTACCAGGCGAGACGAAACACCAGCGTTTTGGGCACGTCCTTGAGCACATCAAAACCGCCAGCCATATCTCCGTATAGCGTCGAGTATCCCACAGCCATCTCGCTCTTGTTGCCGGTGGTCAGCACCAACGCCCCGAATTTGTTCGACAGGGACATCAGCAGCACACCTCGCAAACGGGCCTGCAGGTTTTCCTCCGTGGTATCGGACCTGGTGCCTTCAAAGGGCGCGGACAGCGCCTGCATAAAGGCATCGTACATGGGCTCGATGGAAAAAACGTCATACTGCACACCCAGGGCCGTCGCTTGCAACTGGGCATCCTCGAGGCTCATGCTGGAGGTATACCGGAACGGCATCATCACGGCTCTAACCCGATCCCGCCCCAAAGCGTCCACGGCCACCGCCAGGGTAACCGCGGAATCAATACCGCCGGAGAGCCCAAGAACCACCGATTTAAACCCGTTCTTGTTGACATAATCACGAACCCCGGTAACCAGGGCCTGGTACACATTGGCCTCCAGAGAGGGCTCTTCGGGCAGTGACTGCGAGATAGGCTGGCAATGGTGCTCACACAGGAAGTCCGCCGGAAACAGCCCTTCGCGAAACTGGGGGGCTTCAGCCGTGAGCACACCGGAATGATCAAACACCATGGAACCGCCATCGAAGACCAGTTCGTCCTGCCCGCCAACCAGATTAACGTAGACAATACTGACGCGGTTCTCCCGGGCCTTGCGTTCCAGCAGGGATTTACGGCGGGCTTGCTTGTCGATGTCGTAAGGCGATGCGTTCAGATTGAGGATCAGCTTGGCGCCGGCGGCGGCGGAGTCTTCGACCGGCCCGTCTTTCCAGATATCTTCGCAAACGGTAATCCCCACCGCGACGCCGCGGAGTTTCACCACCAGAGTTTCCTGACCTTCCGCAAAATAACGCTTTTCATCAAACACCTGATAATTCGGCGGATATCGCTTGAAGTAACGCCCGGTCACCACTCCACCGTCGATAACCACGGCTGCGTTGTACAGTAGCGCACCCTCGCGCAAAGGCACGCCAACCACCAGCGCCACATCCAGTTCCGCCCGCTGGAGCTGCTCAAGCGCCTCGTTCACCCGCAGCTCCAGACTGGGACGAAGCAGGAGATCCTCGGGGGGATAGCCCGTCAGGCACAGCTCGGGGAACACCACGACATCCGCGTTCAGCTCTTTCCTGGCCCGCTGAGCAGACTCAATCACCAACCGGGTATTTCCGGGAATATCCCCAACCAGGAAATCCAGCTGGGCCATAACAACCCGCAGGTTACTGGGTGATGCCGGAGGGGGTGTCGCACTCCCGGAAACAGACATAAATTGGCTCCTGTAACTCATTGCCATGAAAAGGCTATTATAACCCCGCAAACGTCAGAATTTCTCGCGATCAACACCGGATTCCTGTATTCCATGATGACCAAAGCGCAGTTTATGACCAACCCCGGGGCGGCTCCCGGCCAGCAACAGGCAAAACTGTTCAGAATCTACAACCACTACCGGCTGGTGGTCAGCCTGATGCTGCTCGCGCTGTTGTTCGTGGACCCGGTTAATTTCGATACCCGTTTCCGGGCTCTGGATTATTACCAGGCGGGCGTCGTCGCCTACTTCGCGCTGAACGGTTTTATCGCCATGCTCCTGGTAGCGGGGTTCCAGCCCAGTCAGCGGCACGTTACCCTCTCCATCCTGCTGGACATTCTGATCATGCATGGGCTGCTGTTTGCCAGCACCGGCATCACCAACGGGCTGGCAAACCTGGTCATCGTCTCTGTGGGCGCGGGTAACATTCTTACCCCAAGCCGGATGGGTATCTTCTACGCGGCACTGGCCGCCATCTGCTCGCTCGGCATTTCAAGCTGGGCGGTATTGAC
This sequence comes from uncultured Marinobacter sp., assembly GCF_946886895.1. Next base: position 13,114 of record NZ_CAMPJO010000019.1, read on the forward strand.
ACTGAACGGCCCCGTGGATGACATCGTCCGTGCCGGCTCCCTCGGAATCCTGTATTTTGCGGCGGCGTTCATCCTGCAGAACATTTCCCGACGCATGATGCGCAGCGAAGCCCTGGCCACCAGCCGGGCCCGGAGCATCGCGGAACTGGAGCAGATCAACCAGCAAATCATCCAGCGGATGCGTACCGGCATCCTGGTGCTCGACCGATATGGCCAGATACGGCTGGCCAACGCCGCTGCGGAAGAACTCCTGTTTGGCACCGCAACCGGAAGCAAAGCGCCCAACGGGCCGCCCCGTGTATTGCCGAAGCCCCTCAAGCTCGGACTGGAGGCGTGGATAAAGGACCCCGGTCGCCGGATTGAACCGTTTCAGCCCTCCCCCGCTTCCCCCCTGCTGCAGGCAAACTTCACGCGGCTTGACCAGGAGCGGGGCGACCAGATTCTGGCGTTCATCGAAGACATGAGCAAAGTCACCCAGCAGGCACAGCAAATGAAGCTGGCCTCCCTGGGCCGGCTGACCGCCGGCATTGCCCACGAAATCCGCAACCCACTGGGCGCCATCAGCCACGCTGCCCAGCTTATGGAAGAATCACCGAACCTGGACACCGGCGATCACCAGATGCTCGATATTATCCGGCGGCATTCCCGCAGGGTGAACGGTATCATCGAGAATGTCCTGGACCTCTCCCGTCGCAAAGCCGCTAACACGGATCTTGTCGACATCCCCTCATGGCTGGAAGAGTTCCGGACTGACTTTCTCCAAACCCAGGATGAACAGCACCCTCCCGCCGAAATTCGCGTTAAGGTGACGCCTCATATTCCACCGGCCCGCTTCGACAAGAGTCAGGTTGAACAAGTGCTGGTCAACCTGTGTGACAACGGGCTACGTTACAGTGAACAGCACTTGGGCAAGCGCCAGATCGAGCTTCATGCAGGCGCAACGATAGACGGAGAGCGGGCCTACCTCGACGTGCGGGATTTTGGCCCCGGCATTGCCAAGGATCACAGACACACCGTGTTCGAGCCGTTTTTCACCACCGATAAAGGTGGCACCGGCCTCGGACTTTATCTGGCCAGGGAACTGTGCGAGGCTAATCAGGCCCATCTGTCCCTGGTGGAAGACGACCGGCCCGGCTGCTGTTTTCGCATCACCTTCGCTCACCCGGGGCGAATGATATGAATAGCGCCGATGGCTCAGTGCGCCTGAACAATGACATGGAACCGACACAACAACATGACCACACACACAGCGCTGATTGTTGATGATGAACCGGATATCCGGGACCTGCTTGAAATCACCCTGACCCGGATGGGCATCACCACCCACACCGCTCCCGACCTGGCAAGTGCCCGCAAGTTGCTGGAACAACACAACCCCCAGCTTTGCCTGACAGACATGAACCTGCCGGACGGCAATGGTATTGAACTGGTGCACTGGATACAGAAACACAGCCCGGCCACACCCGTGGCCGTGATCACCGCCTATGGCAATATGGACACCGCCATCGAATCGCTGAAAGCGGGTGCCTTTGATTTTGTCTCCAAACCCGTTGAACTTCCGCGGCTCCGGGAGCTGGTAAACAGCGCCTTGAAGCTGTCAGAGCCGAGAGCGGAGGCAGACGACAGCCAGGACGAGCCGGGCCTGCTGCTGGGCAAATCCGCGCAGATCAAAAAATTGCGTGGCCAGACCCGAAAACTGGCGCGCAGCCAGGCACCCGTGTTTATCAGTGGCGAATCCGGCAGCGGCAAAGAGCTGGTTGCCCGGATGATCCACCTCCAGGGCCCTCGAAACGACGCACCGTTTGTTGCCGTGAACTGCGGCGCCATTCCCTCGGAGCTGATGGAGAGCGAATTTTTTGGGCACAAGAAAGGCAGCTTTACCGGGGCCGTGGAAAGCAAGGACGGCCTGTTCCGCTCCGCCGACGGCGGCACCCTGTTTCTCGATGAAGTCGCCGACTTGCCTCTGGCGATGCAGGTAAAACTGCTTCGGGCCATCCAGGAAAAGGCCGTCCGCCCGGTCGGGGATACCAAAGAAGTGCCCGTGGACGTGCGCGTACTCAGCGCCACCCACAAAAACCTCCCCGAGCTGGTTCAGGAAGGCAGCTTTCGACAGGATCTGTTCTACCGCATCAACGTGATTGAGTTGGCGGTGCCCCCCCTAAGGGAACGCCCCGACGACATCGGACTACTCGCAACCCATATCCTGGAACGCATCGCACGGGAATACGAGTGCGAACCGGCAACCCTGACCCCGAACGCCATTGAACGCCTGAAGGACTACGAGTTCCCCGGCAACGTGCGCGAACTGGAGAACGCGCTGGAGCGGGCCTTTACCCTCTGCGATGCGGATACCATCGACGCGCAGGATTTGCACCTTGGCAATGGTGTACAGCCCGCTGGCTCCGCCTCAGGCATTATTGCCGAGGGTGCCATGGCGGAGGGCAACGCACAGGTGGTCCCGGAAGGCGAAATCGACCTGGAAGGGTATCTGGAGACCATTGAGCGTCAGGCGATTGAAAAGGCCCTGGAGGCGACCCGGTGGAACAAGACCGCGGCGGCAAAGCGGTTGGGGATCAGTTTTCGGGCATTGCGGTATCGGTTGAAGAAGTTGGGGATGGAGTAGGAGGCGCGACGACTACTTAAATCAGTTGGAACTATGGTATAAAGCATATGGAGCAGGACGCTCTAGCAATATTTATCAACGTGACCTTACCGACAAGGATGTTATATGGCCATTGAAAAGAAAACCGGCTTTACGCTGGTTGAGTTACTCGTTGTCATTTCTATTAGCGTGATCGCGATTGCTTTAACTATTCCAACCTTTGACGCATTGATTAACGACTCGGCAAGACGAAGTGCAATAGCTGACTTAGTTTCCGCGCTAAACCTTGCTCGCAATACTGCCATTTCAAATCAAACAACTGTCACTCTCTGCCCTCTGGATGAAAATTTACGCTGCGTTAATAACTGGTCATTACCGATAACTGTCTTTCTGGACCCCAAACGCACAAAACAAGTTCAGAATAATTCGCAGATAATACGAGTTGTCCAACCACCACAGCATGGCCGGCTGATTGCCGCTGCGGGAATACGAAATTATTTCCGATTTCGAAGTACAGGCATGGCACGTGAGGCGATTGGGAACTTTGTTTGGTGCCCTGACTCCAATAACACCACGCAAGCTTCGCAGATCCGAATTAACATGGGTGGGCGACCGCAACTGGCAAGAGACATCGACGGTAATGGAATAATTGACGATTCATCAGGACAGGATCTTGACTGCGCCGCCCTTTAATACAGACCAATAGAATGCAACTGATCAATCCCAGTTAACTCTCTGACCATTGGAGAGTAGCGCGATAGTGCCACCACCTTGGCCGTTTTTGGGTTGAGCCTCAATGCGGAAAGCCGTTGCAGCCTGACTCTGTATTACCAGATTGTAAAACTTGGCCGAACCATCCAACGGCGCCTCAGAAGGGAAGATATCACCTGCTCCACTTCCAACTGACGCTCCAACATACGTCATATTTATCGTATGGAAGCGCTCCATTGCATTAGCAAGAGACATTAGCGCACTCTTGGCATCAGCGGCCCGCGCATTTTCAATGTAGCGGTTATAACTAGGTAAAGCAATTGCTGCAATAATGCCTATTATTGCAACAACAATCATCAATTCAATCAGAGTTACACCCGTCTGACGCTGTGTCATGCTCTACTTCCTGCTCTGTTAATGGATGTCACCCCGGGGTTGAATCCGGGGACATCGACCTACTCAATCGTACAATTCCTGCCAACTCATCCGACCAGTACTGTCTGGCTGGCCACCCACATCGATTTCCTCGTTCAGAATTTCACTGTCGGAACGCGGAATCAGTGCGTAGTCACCAAGGAAGCTGGAGCGGTTGGGCAACCCCCCTTCCGTCTTGAAGCCCACATAAGGTGCACCCAGCTTCGGCCAAACAGCTCGATCAGGCGTCAAACCGTCGAGGCCAAATGCCATCAACCAACCACTGCCGCCCACGTCACATGGGTTACTCGAAGGGATAGTAGAGTTAACAAAGACATATTCTCCACGAACCTGCGGGGCCTGTACGATTCGTTCTCCGGTTTCAGTAGTGAAATCAACAAACCAACCACTTTGAGTATCGAAGTCATCTCCCGTTGACGTGCGCACATCGTAACTAACACCCTCAATTGCAACGGTCGTATCAGACAAAGACCGGCTAACCAAGTCGTCCCGATCCAACGAACTCAATCCACTATCGATAACGCCATAAAACGACTGAAGATCTTCGCTCGCCGTATCATCCTGGGTGAGATATTGCCCCGTGCCAAATAATACCATGACGTCTGGATCAGTATTCGTGCTATCGCCCAAAGGATTCCGAACTACCATCGGTGCGGCAGTAATGGGCTGGGCATTAGCGTTTGTATCTGTCGCTGTGAATAGCGGCACTGCACTCCCTCCGCCGCTGTACGCAGAGCTCCAGCCTCCGTTAGAGGCTCCCTCCGCTACCCAAATATTCCCCTTCAGATCTCCTGCATAAATACGATCAATAATACGATCCCCATTGAGGTCTATCTGGCGGACAGGTGAGAGGCCCGACGCATCTGCGGAGGCATCGAATTCAACGAACCGATAATCGGTGTTGACAGACCATACACCGTCCAATCCACCCTCAATATCCAACATAAAAAGCCCTGTCACCGTGGAAGATGAGTTGTAACCATTCGGCACAAAAGCTGTCCATCGATAATCATTGTTGCCCCATTTGACGAGCCCAACTGTAGGAGGCTCAATGATGTAGCCCATCCTCGGGTCGTCCTGGCTGCTAAACTCCCACATAACGAGACTGGATGCATTGGCTTCAGAGAATGCTCCCGGGCTAGTAATGTCTAGCGCAAATATTCCCTTACCTCCCGTCCGGGCACCGCCAATCAGCACCGTTCTCCAGTCCTCTGTCGTGGAGCCCGCTCCCTGCGTATAAACATCGGAAACAACCGGGGTAAGATCTACATAATATCGGTGCTGATACGCCTGCTGAGTGAGATAGTGGAGCCCCTCATCTGCTACATTCGAGAAAATAAACTCCGGAATATAGCCAAATAACTCACTACCATTCGCACCGGAGAAGGCATGAAGCATACCGTCGTTAGAGCCAACGTATACAACAGAAGCGCGCGAATCCTGTTCTGCACGAAAATCGGGATAGGTGTTACCTGCGATACCGAAAGGCGCGCCCGTTGGCCAACCAAGATCCGGGCTGCTAACGTAAACCGGGGTTGAGTTAATGATATCGCCAAGCAGGCTTGCGCGACTACGCAAACCGACTATCTCCTCGCCTCGCAAGTAACTGACCCGATCTTTTGCCAAGTCAAGATCTCCGGTACCTCCATCGTACTTCAAATCGTTTTGCTGACGAGTCGTCAAGCTCGCCCAGTTGGCCCAAGTAAAAGCCATGCCAGTTGTGCCGTTATAGGTCACAATGTCACGAGCATTTGCCAGAAGGTTCCGGTTATCCAGCACATTACCGGCCTCCCATGTCTCGGAATCTGCGATGGAAGGCGGCCCTGATGCACTTTCACTCAAGGCCGTCGCGAAAAGTTCGCCTGTCCAATTCGCCGAGTCGAACCGCGCGCCAAACAGCAGCGTATCTGTCTCTAGCGTGGCCGTATTAAAGGTGACTCCCGTTGAGCTACCTACAGCCTCCGCAACAATATTCTCAAAAGCTTTTTCAAGACTGGCTATCATCTTGTCAGCTTGACCGGCTATGTAATAATTATCCGGTCGTTTGAAACTGGTAGATCCAACGGTCACCGTCTCACCGTTAGTATGCCACCATGCCTCAGGCAAGGCCTCTGTTCGGGTAGACGGTTCAAAGTCATCGGGAATGTCAAAACCACCATACTTCGCTGCAAGATAGTATTGGTTATCCGCAGGCGGCTCCATCACACCGTTTTCGAGAACGTCAACCCAGTGAGTGCTGGCCGTTTGCATGCCATCCATATCGGCATCGGTTCTCATATCATTCACATGATTATCGTAGGCGAGGCCCGCGATGTAGGCGGAATTATCCCTCCCCGTGAATGAATTGGTTTGCCCCAGAGTGTCGTCAATACCCTCTATGTTTCCTACCCGGTTCGTCATAGTTACCACATCAACAGTCTGATCGGATGAAACTGCCGAGGGCATGGCAGGCTCATCATTACGATATGCAGTATTACCTGGCAGGTTTTTATCATCGTGAGTATTGGCGTCACCGATGCCAAGTATTGCCGCCGGCTGGCATTCGTACTGCACAGGGTCGTCCCAGTTAGTAATAACCGGAAATCCGTCATTGAGCTTGTTCTGTTGCTCTGAGGTCAGGCCGGACAAATTCGAATAAGTCGAGACGTTTCCTTGCCCCTTGAGATAACGTGTAGCGGCATAATAAAGTTCACTCACAGGGTCCAAAGACTTATGGTCGTTGTCGTTTAGTTGTCCGAATTTATTGATATAATTTATAACACCGCTATTGGTAACAGTACCTGGGGTATTTGATGCGTCTGTACTATCAGGATTCGTTTTAAGGACCCCGGTGGTGGCATCCCACTCCGCGTTTGGATTCGTCGAAGCACCGTTTTCGGGGGTAAACTGGTTTGGTCCCACGAATTTTTGCTTAGCCCTGAGAACGCCTCCATCCCTGGAGCTGCTATCATCGTTAAGGTAGCCGAACACACTGTACCGAAGTGAACTGGCATTTTTCTGAATCAATCCCTCGGGCTTCCAGGAATTGGAGTACTGAACACAGTTCGCTTCCAGCCCTACAGAGGGATCACACACTTTAACTCTTACGTGCGCGTTGTGACTCTTGGCGCTGTCGAATTCTGTACTGGGATCATAAGCAATAGGGGACACATTGACGTCGGTACCCCCGACACTGAAACGCATCCGAACTCCCAGGCCCTGGATACGTACACGAATCGAGTCAGCACTAAAGGGTGTGGCCGCAGCCACTGCCGAAGCTCCATTAAGAGTCCGCACCGACAGACCACTTTGACCCGGGTGCCGAGCCTTTTCTAGCCAGGTTTCGGAGGCTGTATCCTTAACTCGATACCCGCCCGTCAGAACCTTACGGAATGGATCAATAGTCTGTGTAACTGACCAATTCAGGAAATTACCACTCCACTCGTTAGCTCCGGTACAACTTCTATCATTGGAAATACTCGAAGGCCGAAAATACCGCTCAGCCGCTTCTGAACTGTAACTGTAGACATAACACTTATTGGGATCGAAATAACCTTCGAACGTAGCATTCTGTGAATAATCACCGAGATTCGCCAAGCTTTGAACCGTGGGATACTCCACTGAAGGGGTCAAAACCAGATTGCCCGGAACGCCACGACCTCCAGCCAGATATAACGGTTGATCGGCAAGCACACCTGGCGCTGCGTAGCCAGATACAGGCGCTATCCCTATAACTGCAAAAAAAATATTTCGTACAGCACGAGTTCCCGGTTTCATAAACAATCCTCCACCCTGACCACTAAAGTTGACGGGCATAATATGATTCAATCACGCGCCTGGACTCACCAGAGGCCCCGGGACTCCACGCCACTATACGAAACGCTTGGGCATTTGCAGCCCCTGTTTCGTGCGTGTACCCCTCGACAACGATATCCGTCAGCTTTTCGGGCTGATATGCTTCTCCTACATGCTGGATAAAATATTTTGGCGTCACTCCACTGACGGACGTGCCTGCAACCACCCCAGTGCCGGTTTCCCAGTTATAGGTGAGTGGATCCGGTACGTTATCGTCAATACCGTAAAGTCCATCAGTGCCGTCAAAAACAGACAGCACATTAATATTTTCAAGAGCGACCTCCGCGTCCCGGATTCCAGACTCTGCGATCTCGAGCGATGCCATACCCTCCCGAGCTCCCGACACCATCCGTTCCTGCATAATTGTTCCTTGCATACTTGATACAGCCAACAGAGTAAGAACCAGAAGCATCAACAAAGAGAGAATGAGTGCCGCCCCGTGCTGGTGTTTACCAATCAACAGATTCATGACTTAAATCCTGTTTCGCATCGACATGGTGGTGGTATAAACTCGATAGAGGAACGTATCATTAGCAGCAGAGGTGCTAAGCAGCGTATTGTCGTTTTCACAATCTAGCCATCCGGGGTAACAATATGACTGCCCCCCATCGGTTATTCCATCGTCCGGCGAGCGCACAAGAACGCTAAAACGCACAGCAATTGTTTCGTCAGCTTGCAATCGCCCCGCAGTCGTCAAGCCCACTGGGTCTTCCCACGCATTTACCTGGCCATCGCCATTGCTATCAACACCAAATAGAAGCTGAAAATTGATGACGTCCTGCAATAGGGCAACCGCATTAGTGTAGTTGCCTATGGTGCTACCGGTTACTCCAACACCATCCGTCACAAACTCGCGCCTGCCCTGACCATTGTCCTGAAGGTAAAAGCGCTGCTGGCGGGGGCGGAAAACAGAGGCACCTTCAGGGTCATCGTTGTAATTCGTTGATAATGACTGTGTATCATTTCCCGGACCTTCACTTACACTGCCTGAGTTATGGACGACGACTTCATTGTTGGTATTGACGTTGGTTACCTGAAAAACGTCGCCGCTCTTGCAGTTAGTTACGATCAATATATCGTTTAGGTTAAAAGAGTCGCTGTCATCCACCTGTAAGTTGGCAGCCTGCTGACTGGGTTGGAAGGTTACGCTGATCGCGGAATTACCACTCACTCCGCCAAGGTAAAGAACATCGGAGCCCCCTACCCCGGTGTTGTTTTCCCCGTCAAGCCCCCTCAAAAGTGCGCTCACATCAAAGGAACCGTCGTCATCCAAAATGCTATTCAAGCGCCCATCCTGCAACCCATCGTTTCCGAGGCACCCCCAATAGGAGGCATTGCGAATTTCACGGCTGAGAATGGATGTCGTCAGTCGACCAACCTCTTGCGTTCTGGCACTGGCCTCTGCAACTCGGAAACTCTCACTATTGGCAGTAAAAATCTGGGTCAGCCCTAAAGTAATAATCAAAGACAGCGCCAGAGCGACCATTACCTCAATGATCGACAACCCGCGCTGTGTTTTTAGAGTTCTTCTCATTGAGCTAACCTCGCAGTCATGATGTAACTCTGCTCAGCGGCCTCATCACCATACTGACGCTCGTCCCAATTTACTGAAACAGTAAGAACACCCGACGCAAACTGCACATCCAGATCGGCGCCCGGCACATTTCTTTGCATCTCAGCCTCCCAAGCGGCTTCCGTCCCTGGCAGGGAATTATCGTTCGCTCTGACTTGCTCAATCAGTTCAAGAACATGTAAATTCACTTGGGATCGAAGGTTAGCGTTATTTACCTGCTGAAGTGCCAGATATTGCATTCCGGCAACCCCTAACAAGCCGATTAACAGCACCAACAGCGAAACCAGTACCTCTATTAAGGTGAATCCTTTTTCTACCGGGCTCACAAAACGTTTTTTCATAGAAACACCTTTACAATAAAAGTCATCACATCCCTCAGGGGCAGTTGATGTCTGATGTTTCAACACGTCCACCAGGGGTGACAGTAACTAATCGCCCCATATCACTTTCCGTGCAGATAGTGAACGTTACGTTGGCAGTCGAAGTAGTCAGTCCGTTGGCACGGAATGTGACCGCTCCATTCGTAATATCTATGCTTCCAGCTGCTGGTTCTATCTGCCGAACTAGCGAGTTATCGGCAGTAAGAGTTGCTGACATGGAGTCGTTCTGGGCCGACGCGGTAATACGCGCACCTCTTCTGATCGCTTCACTGCGTGAGAAACTCAGCAAGCCCACCATGGAGTTCGTGGTTGAAACCACTCTGTTATTGTCAATGATGCGTCCAAACTGGGGCACAGCAAACCCTGCAATCACTGCTATCAAAGCAATGACAATCATTAACTCAATGAGTGTGAATCCTCTGTCGTCTCGTATCACGGATGCTCATCCACAATTATCGATATTTCAGTCGATATTAACGACATGAGCCCGATTGGTACCACCAAACTTCGATGAGCGGAACGAAATTAAAGATGAGCGGTAAAAGAGAAGGGGCATTCTGCGAACTCACTCACAAGAGATCGCCTTAATCATGGCGCATGATGTCCGAAATAAAATTACACTTTTTTTGCGTTTGTCTTACTCAACTTCCACAACCTCAATCCGCAATTCCTTCGGCATGGAAAACACGATATTCTCCTCACGCCCCGCAACTTCCTCCGGCATTTCGCCACCGAGTTCCCGAAGCCGGGCAATCACATCATTCACCAGCACTTCCGGGGCGGAGGCGCCGGCGGTGACACCGACCGAAACTTTGCCTTCCAGCCATTTCGGATCAACCTGAGAGGCTTCATCAATCAGGTAGGCCGGCGTCCCCATCCGCTCTGCCAGCTCCCGCAGGCGGTTGGAGTTGGAGCTGTTTGGCGAGCCAACCACCAGCATCAGGTCACAGTCGCCGGCCAGTTGCTTAACGGCATCCTGGCGATTCTGAGTGGCGTAGCAGATGTCGTCCTTGCGGGGGCCCTGGATGTCAGGGAATTTGGCGCGCAGGGCGTCGATGACCCGGGCGGTGTCGTCCATGGACAGGGTAGTCTGGGTCACGTAGGAAAGTTTTCCGGGATCTTTCACTCCCAGCTTTGTCACGTCTTCCTCGTTTTCCACGAGGTAGATATCGCCACCGTTGCTGTGGTCATACTGCCCCATGGTGCCCTCCACTTCCGGGTGGCCGTGGTGACCAATCAGGATACATTCGCGGCCGTCTCGGCTGTAGCGCATGACTTCCAGGTGGACCTTGGTGACCAGCGGGCAGGTGGCGTCGAAGACTTTCAGGCCACGGCGGGCGGCTTCGTTCTGCACCGCCTGGGAAACGCCGTGAGCGCTGAAAATCACCAGTTTGTCATCCGGCACTTCATCCAGTTCGTCGACAAAGATGGCGCCTCGATTGCGAAGGTTATCTACTACAAACTTGTTATGGACCACTTCGTGGCGAACGTAGATCGGTGCACCAAACACATCCAGCGCCCGGTTTACAATCTCAATGGCGCGGTCGACGCCGGCACAGAAGCCACGGGGATTTGCCAGTCTGATCTGCATAACCTTGCTCTCGAACTTGGAATTTTGTGCCTGCCCTTGGTACAGGACGCCCACAGGCTACGGGGAGGATCGTCCTTAATGCGTCGCCCCGGCTGGCTCTACATCAATGATTTCCACTTCAAACGTCAGTGTACGCCCTGCCAGGGGGTGATTGAAATCCACCTCCACTTCATCGCCTTCGACCCGGCTGACCACACCGGGCAGTTCGCTCTGGCGGGCATCGGCGAAGGAAATCATCACTCCGGGCTCCAGCACCATATCGGCGCTGAATTCATGGCGCTTGAAGGTCTGCACGTTGTTGGGATTGTGCTGGCCGAAGGCTTTCTCCGGCGGCACCTGGTAACTTTCCCGATCACCTGCCTTCATGCCCATCAGATAGGCCTCAAAATTCTCCGGCAGGTTGTCGTCGCCGATTTCCAGTGAAGCCGGCTCTTTCTCAAAGGTGGAATCAATGACTTCACCGTCCGGAAATTTCAGGGCGAAATGCAGTTTGACCCGGGTACCCTTGTCGACAGGCAGTTCGTTCATAAGAGTCAGTCACTCCTTTCGGCATCCCCGCCGGAATTGGCGGGTTTGCGGAACATATCAAGAATCATCATGGCGGCACCGATGGTGATCGCGGTGTCGGCCAGATTAAAGGCTGGAAAGTGCCAGTCCCGCCAGTAGAAGTGCAGGAAGTCGACCACGTAGCCATGCACCACCCGGTCATAAACATTACCCAGAGCGCCGCCGAGGATCAGCACGATGGCAACGGCGGTCCAGGTTTCACGGCGTTGCAGGTTTTTCAGCCAGTAGACCAGGACAACACTGACCACCAACGCCAGGGCCACAAAAAACCAGCGTTGCCAGCCCGCAGCGCCCGCCAGGAAACTGAACGCGGCTCCGGTATTGTGGAGTAGCGTGAGGTTGAACATCGGTACCACCGGCACCGGATCCCCGTAGGTCAACATAGCCGTGGCCATGGCTTTGGTGCCGAGATCCAGAATAATCACCAGCACGGCCAGCCACAGCCACTTGAGCTTGCTCCCTCTGCTCAGTTCAGTCATTGCGGCGTCCATCAGGCGTAGGCACGGGCTTCACCGGGCCCTTCCACATTGGTCACGCAACGGCCACAGAGGTCCTCGTATTTGGCGTTACGGCCGACATCCTCCCGGTGGTGCCAGCAACGCTCGCACTTGGTGTGGGCCGCCGGTGTCACCTTCACCCGAAGACCTTCGTGGGAGGTCATCTCGGCATCGCCGGCTTCGGACACCGGCTTCACGGTGGCCTCAGAAGTGATCAGCACGAAACGCAGCTCTTCACCAAGGTGTTTCAGGTCCGCTGCCAGATCCCCCTCGCAGTAAAGGGTCACTTCCGCACTCAGGGATCCCTTGATCTCGCCCCGGGCACGGGCTTCTTCCAGGCACTTATTAACGGCTTCCTTGACGCTGTAGATCTCGCGCCAGTAGTCGCGGCCCAGCTCGGCACTCTCCGGGAGTGCGGTCAGGCCTTCGTACCAGGTTTCGTAGAACACGGTATCGCCACGCTCGCCAGGCAGGTGCTGCCAGATTTCATCAGCGGTGAAGCTGAGGATTGGCGCGATCCAGCGCACCAGTGCCTCGGCCACGTGATACAGGGCCGTCTGGCAGGAGCGGCGGGCCAGACTGTCAGCTGGGGTGGTGTACTGCCGATCCTTGATGATATCCAGGTAGAAGCCACCCAGGGTCGCTTCGCAGAAGTTGTAGACCTTCTGGTAGATCCTCAGGAAGGCGTAGTTGCCATAATCCTCATGAAGCTCCTCCTGCAACTGCAGGGCGCGATCCACCATCCAGCGGTCCAGAGCGATCATGTCGTCCGGTGCCACCATGTGCTGCTCCGGATCAAACCCCGTCAGGTTACTCAGCAGAAAGCGGGAGGTATTCCGGATCCGCCGGTAGCCATCGGCGGTCTGGCGCAGGATATCCTTGGAAACGGTCATTTCGCCGCTGTAGTCGGTCGCCGCCACCCACAGCCGCAGAATGTCGGCGCCCAGCTCGTTCATGACCTCCTGGGGCGCGATCACGTTACCCAGAGACTTGGACATCTTGTGGCCCTTGCCATCGACGGTAAAGCCGTGAGTCAGAACCTGCCTGTATGGCGCCACGCCGTTCATGGCGACGGAGGTTTTCAGGGACGACTGGAACCAGCCACGGTGCTGATCGGAGCCTTCCAGGTACATATCCGCCGGGAACTGGCCGAGCTCCTCGCGAACCCGCAGGACCGATTCGTGAGTCACACCGGAGTCAAACCAGACATCCAGAGTGTCCATGACTTTGTCATAGTGCTCGGCGTCGCTGCCCAGGAGCGCAGATGTGTCCAGTTCGTACCATGCATCGATTCCGCCTTTTTCAATCTGTTCAGCCACCTTTTCGATCAGGTTCTGGGTATCCGGGTGCAGCTCCTGGGTTTCCTTGTGGATAAACAGGGTGATGGGCACGCCCCACGTCCGCTGGCGGGAGATACACCAGTCCGGAGACTGGTTGAACATGGCTTCGATGCGATTCTTGCCCCAGGCAGGCACCCAGCGAACCCCCTTGATGGCTTCCAGAGCGTCTGCACGCAGGTTTTCCTTGTCCATGCTGATAAACCACTGGGGCGTCGCCCGGTAGATCAGCGGGGTTTTGGTGCGCCAGCAGTGCGGGTAACTGTGACGGAACTTCTCGGAACGCACGAGCTTGCCCTCACGCTCAAGTGCGCCGCACACAGGCTCATCGGCCTTGTAAACGTGCACACCAGCCAGTTCACCGGCCGCCGAGGTGTATGTGCCGTCGGCCTGGACCAGGTTGATGGTGCCGATGCTGTAGGCCTTGCCTACTTCAAAGTCCTCCACACCATGATCCGGCGCGGTATGGACGGCACCGGTACCGGCGTCTGTGGATACGTGGTCTCCGAGGATAACCGGCACCTGCTTGTCGTAGATCGGATGATGAAGAACCAGATGCTCCAGTGCGGCACCTGAACAGGTAGCCAACACGTCGTAGTCTTCCACCTGCCAGCGGGTCATGATGCCTTCCACCATGTCGGCGGCCAGGATCATCCGCTCAGGCCCCTGCCCCACGTCGGTCTGGACCAGCGCATACGCCAGTTCGGCATTCAGGGACACCGCCTGATTGGCCGGGATGGTCCAGGGGGTGGTGGTCCAGATAACAACAGACACATCCCCTTCGCCCTTATCCGTACCAAAGAGCGAGAGCGCTTTTGTCTGGTCAACGGCGGTGAACCGGACATCAATCTGGGTAGAGGTTTTATCCTGATACTCAACCTCAGCTTCTGCCAGTGCGGACTGACCTACCACACTCCAGTAAACCGGTTTGTAACCACGAACCAGATGGCCTTTGGCAACGATCTTGCCCAGGGCGCGCACGATACCCGCTTCCACCTTGGGATCCATCGTGAGATAGGGCTTGTCCCACTCACCCATCACGCCAAGGCGAATGAAATCTTCCTTCTGACCGGCAATCTGCTTGGTCGCATAATCCCGACAAGCCTGGCGGAAGGTCTTGTAGTCCACCTTCACGCCGGCCTTGCCAATCTCCTGCTCTACCTTGTGCTCGATAGGCAGGCCATGGCAGTCCCAGCCCGGCACATAGGGCGCATCGTAACCCATGAAACTGCGGGACTTGACGATCATATCCTTGAGAATCTTGTTGACCGCATGACCGATATGAATGCTGCCGTTAGCGTAGGGGGGGCCATCGTGAAGAATGAACTTGTCCCGCCCCTCACGCTGCTTGCGCAGGTTGCCGTAGACATCGAGATCCTGCCAGCGCTTGAGCATGTCCGGCTCGCGCTTGGCCAGGTTACCGCGCATGGGGAAAGCGGTTTCCGGCAGATTCAGGGTGTGCTTGTAGTCGCTCATGGTTTGTGTGCGCACTCTATTAAGGTCAGTGTTGGTCAGTCTTTCAATGAATGGAGGCCAAAGGTAAGTAATTCAATGCGTGGTTCGGACGGAACCCTGTGCGGCGATCCACTGCCTGGCGTCATCGAAATCACGGCCGATCTGGGCCTTGAGCTCATTCACCGAATCAAATTTTACTTCGTCCCGAAGCCAGTGCCGGAACTCAACGTCAATGCGCTGGCCATAAAGTGTGCCAGCAAAGTCAAACAGGTGCACTTCCAGGGAGGGTTGCCGGCCGTCCACCGTCGGGCGCAGACCAATGTTGGCCACGCCGTCGAGAACCGCCCCACCCTCAAGCCTGGCGCCGACCACGTACACCCCGCGCAGAGCCGGCATCTGGCGCAACAGGATGTTGGCCGTCGGCGAACCGATCTCACGCCCCAACTGGCGACCGTAGACCACTCGCCCACGGATGCGGTAAGGGTGCCCGAGCAGCGCCTCGGCGCGCGCCAGTTCATTTGCCATCAACCGATGACGTACCCGGGTGCTGCTTACTCGTTCACCGTCAACGGTTACGGTCAGGGTGTTCTCCACGGAAAACCCGGACCCAGCCCCCACGGTTTCAAGCAGGGAGAAGTCGCCAGCGCGATCACATCCAAACCGGAAATCGTCGCCGACCACCAGATGACGTACCGCCAGGCCGTCGATCAGAACATCCTCAATAAACCCTCGAGCCGTGTACTGTCGAAAGGCATCATTGAACCTCAGACACAGCACCATATCGATGCCCGCCGCCAACAGGGCTTCGCACTTCTGGCGAAAGCCCATCAGCCTCGGCGGTGCCTCCGCTCCCTGGAAAAACTCCCGGGGCTGGGGCTCGAAAATCATCACCACCGACGGAACGCCCATTGAGCGGGCCTTGTCCGCCACCTGGTCGATAATGGTTTTGTGGCCAAGATGCACGCCATCAAAGTTACCAATCGTGGCAACGCAGCCGCGCGCAAGCGGCGAATCAATCCGCTGTGACAGCATTTTCAGGTTGGTCAGACCCCGGATCAGACGCATGCAATGCGAACCTTCAATTGCCAGCTGATGAGAAAACGCGCGATTATACCCTACCTGTGCCGGAAATGTCTTACCCGGACGCCAGCCAGGGCCAGCGCCAGAAAGTAGACCACAACCCCGGAGCCCACCAACACCGACATATCGGTCGCCCGCTGGTAGCCCGTCATCACCAGCCACTCTCCGACCGGCGCCCGGAGCCAGAGAATAACACCCGCCAGTAAAGCGTTGGCGAATACCAGCTGGGCAAGGAACCGTGGCCAGCCCGGCTGGCTTTGCCACGCCCCCTTCCTGCGCAACCCCCGCCACAACAGAAAGCCGTTGAGCCAGGCTGAAAGGGAGGTCGCCAGCGCGAGGCCGGCGTGGGCCAGCGGAAACACCAGAATCAGGTTAAACACCATGTTCGCCACCATGGCTATGACCCCAATCCGGACCGGGGTCCGGATGTCCTCCCGGGCAAAAAATCCCGGCGCCAGTACCTTGATCAACATAAAGGCCAACAGCCCCGCCGAGTAGGCCCGCAGGCTCTGGGCCGACATGATGACATCCCGGTCCGTTACCTCGCCATAGCCAAACAGCGTGGCAATCAGCGGTTCCGCCAACAAACCGAGCGCCAGGGCTGCCGGAACACCAATGAGCAACACCGCACGAACGGCCCAGTCCAGGGTCGCCGCGAACCGGTCGACGGAGGCCGAGGCGTGCTTGCGGGACAGGCTGGGCAGAATTACCGTCGCGATGGCGATGCCAAACACACCCAGGGGCAACTCCGACAGCCGGTCAGAGTAATACAGCCAGGACACACTGCCGGTCTGCAGAAACGACGCCAGCACAGTATCCAGCAACAGGTTAATCTGGCTGACCGACACCCCGAACAGCGCCGGCAGCATCAGCTTCAGAATGCGGCTGACCCCCTCATGCCGGTAATCCACCTTCGGCCGAGGCAACAGCCCGAGCCGCATAAGAAAGGGCAGTTGAAAGAAGAGTTGCAGGGCGCCGGCAATCAGAACACCCCAGGCCAGGGCCATCACCGGCTCTTCCATAAGCGGGGCGAGCCAGATGGCGGCGGCGATCATCGCCAGATTCAACAGCACCGGCGTAAAAGCGGGCACGGCAAAGCGGTCGTAACTGTTGAGGATTCCGCCGGCAAACGCGGTGAGTGAAATCAGCAACAGATAAGGAAAGGTAATGCGCAGCATGTCGCTGGTAAGCGCAAACTTTACCTCATCATCCAGAAAGCCGGGGGCAAAAACAGTGGTCAGCACCGGCGAGCCCAGCATGGCCACCAGAGTGACTGCAAGCAGTACCATCCCCAGCGAACCTGCAACCGCATTGACCAGTCGCTTGACGTCGGATACGGACTGTCCTGCCCGATAGGACGACAATACCGGCACGAAGGCCTGCGAGAAAGCGCCTTCGGCAAACAACCGACGCAGGAAATTGGGAATTTTGAAGGCGACAAAAAAAGCGTCGGCGCCGGCTCCGGCCCCGAAATACCGCGCAATCACCATATCCCGCACCAGCCCCAGCACACGGGACAGCATGGTCATCGCCCCCACCAATCCGGACGAACGCAACAACCCGGGGGAGGCAGGGAGTGGTTTGTTATCAGGTGTCGTTTCAGGATCCGGTGACATGAACGCTCGGGCCAGGCAAAAGGGCACTTTCAGGGCGGGCATTTCGGGAAATACCTGCTATTCTTCCCAGCCCGCATCCGGTGAGCGGCGAGTTTATCACAGGCCTTTGCTGCCGGGGGATGAAATGGGTTTTAGTCTTGACATTTTCAGGTTTGAGCGGCATAGTTCCGCGTCAATTATTTCGACGCGCTGGTTTTGGCGCGCCCGCGATGTGAGAATTCGTCAAGAATTCAATAGAGCTCATTCAGCAACGAATTTAAGTACTTTTCAGGAGTTTTACGGTGGCAAATTCCCCACAAGCCAAGAAGCGCGCACGTCAGAACGAGAAAAACCGCAAGCACAACGCCAGCCTGCGTTCCATGGCTCGCACCTACGTGAAAAAAGTTCATGCCAAAATTGAAGCCGGCAACTACGAAGAAGCCCAGGCCGCATTCCAGCAGGCTCAGCCGATTCTGGACAGCATGGTCAACAAGGGCGTTTTCGCAAAGAACAAGGTCGCTCGCAGCAAGAGCCGCCTGAGCGCCCGCATCAAGTCTCTGAAGAGCGCGTAAACACCCCGCTCCCAGAACACAAAAAAACCGGCTTCCGAGCCGGTTTTTTTGTGCCTGGCAATCAGACGATAACCATGTTGTCCCGGTGAATCATCTCTTCATCGGAAATATAACCAAGCACGTCCACAATCCGGCTGCTGGAACGCCCGGCAATCGCCCTGGCCTCATCCGCATCGTAATTCACCAGCCCCCGGGCAATCTCCCTGCCTTGCGGGTCCACGCACGACACCATCTCGCCCCGCCGAAACTGGCCAGCAACACCCTTGACCCCGACAGGCAACAGGCTGCGCCCGCCAAGACACAGAACCTTGACCGCACCGTCGTCCAGCGTCAGCTTGCCACGGGTTTGCAGATGACTGGCCAGCCACTGCTTCCGGGCAGCAATACGGCCCTGCTCAGGTAAAAGCAATGTTCCTAAAACCGCCCCCTGCCGAAGCTTCGCCAGCACTCCCTCAATGCGACCACCCACGATAACCGTAAACGCGCCGGAGCGAGCCGCCAGACGCGCCGCACGCACCTTGGTCTGCATCCCGCCCCGGCCGAGGGCGCCGGCACCGCCACCGGCCATGGCATCCAACTCATGATCGCCCGCCTTGCGCTCGGTAACCAACCGGGCGTCCGTGTGTTTGCGAGGATCCCTGTCAAACAGACCCAACTGATCGGTCAGGATAATCAGGCCATCTGCCTCAATCAGGTTCGCCACCAGTGCCCCGAGAGTGTCATTGTCACCAAACCGGATTTCATCCGTCACCACGGTATCGTTTTCATTAACGATCGGCACTACACCAAAATCCAGTAACGCCCGAAGTGTGCTGCGGCCATTGAGGTATCTCTTGCGATCCGAGAGATCGTCATGAGTCAGCAGGATCTGGGCGGTGTGGATACTGTGTCGCTTGAACTGCGCTTCCCAGGTTTGTACCAACCCCATCTGGCCGACGGCGGCAGCGGCCTGCAACTCATGCAACTGCTCCGGCCTGACCGTCCAGCCAAGGCGACTCATCCCCTCGGCTACGGAGCCGGAGGACACCACAACCACCTCCACGCCGTCCTCGATCAGGGCCGCGATCTGATCCACCCACAAACCCAGAGCAGCCACATCCAGCCCCCGGCCATCATTAGTCAGCAGGGCGCTTCCGATCTTGATAACCAGGCGGCGAGCCTGGCGCAGCTGTAGGCGTTCAGTCATGGTGCGTGCACAGTCTCTCTAACGTTAATCCTGCGTTATTCGGGCGCGTACACCACTTCGACATCATAGTCATCATCGTCGAAGTCGTCGTCATCGTCGTCTTCCTCGCGCGCAGCGCGGCGGGCCTGGCGCTCGACCTCGATACGGGCCCGAGCCTCATCATCCATCTGCCGGCGGCGCAGGGCTTCACGCTCCGCCACCTCGGGGTTCTGGGCCTCGGCTTCGGCCTGCTCTTCGATCCAGCGCATGACCGCCTGAGCCAGGGGCTTGGTACCCTCACCACTGAGCGCGGAAATCCGGAATACCGGCCCGTCCCAACCAAGCTCGTCGACAATGGCCTGGCAATGGGCATCACGGTCCTCCTCGGCGACCATGTCCACCTTGTTCAGCACCAGCCACCTGGGCCGACCGGCGAGAGTCTCGCTGAATTTCTCAAGCTCATGCGCAATGGCCCGGACTGCATCCGCTGGCGAAGACCCATCGTAGGGCGCCACGTCCACAAGATGCAGCAAAAGTCGGGTGCGGACCAGATGTTTGAGGAACCGGATACCGAGCCCGGCACCTTCAGCGGCTCCCTCGATCAGCCCCGGGATATCGGCAATCACAAAACTCTGATGCGCCTGCACGCTGACCACTCCGAGGTTGGGCACCAGCGTGGTAAAGGGGTAATCCGCCACCTTCGGACGGGCCGCCGATACGGATCGGATAAACGTGGATTTGCCAGCGTTGGGCATGCCCAGCAGTCCGACATCGGCCAACACCTTCAGCTCCAGCCGAAGATTACGCAACTCTCCTTCCGAGCCTTTGGTGGTCTGCCGGGGCGCACGGTTAACCGACGACTTGAAACGCGTGTTGCCAAGGCCATGGAAACCGCACTGGGCAACCTTAAGGCGCTGCCCGGCGTGCGTCAGGTCTCCGAGCACCTCATGGGTGTCCATATCCACAACCGTGGTACCTACCGGAACCGGCAGAACCAGGTCCTCACCCTTGGTGCCCGTGCAGTTGCGGCCGGAGCCCGGCTCACCATTCTGGGCCTTGTGCTTACGCTGGAACCGGTAGTCAATCAGCGTATTGAGCGATTCATCCGCTTCCAGATACACGGAACCACCATCGCCCCCGTCGCCACCGTCCGGGCCACCCTTGGGAACGTATTTTTCACGCCGGAAGCTCAGGCAACCGTGACCGCCCTTGCCCGCTTCCACAATGATGGTGGCTTCGTCTACGAATTTCATGAATCAACCCTTTGCGCCTTGCGCATAAACTAAAAAGCCCCGCAGCCTCAAGGAAGCTTTGCGGGGCTCCGGACAACAACTGATACCCGATACTATCAGGATATCAGCGCCACCCAAGGTTCAACAGAACCGGATCGCCGCTGCTTACGCAGCCGGAACGATACTCACGAACTTGCGGCTCTGTGGGCCTTTGACTTCGAACTTCACCTGGCCGTCTGCTTTCGCAAACAGGGTGTGATCCTTGCCAATGCCAACGTTGCTACCAGCGTGGAAACGGGTGCCACGCTGACGAATGATGATACTGCCTGCAGACACAGTCTCACCGCCAAAGCGCTTCACACCAAGTCGTTTCGACTCGGAATCGCGACCGTTACGGGTACTACCTGCTGCTTTTTTATGAGCCATTACCAGCCTCCTTCTCTAAGGGGTCATTCGAAGAGCTTCAGCCCTTGATACCCGTGATCTTGACCTCAGTAAACCACTGACGGTGGCCCTGACGCTTCATGGAATGCTTACGACGACGGAACTTGATGATCTGAACCTTATCGTGACGACCGTGGCTAACCACTTCCGCAGTCACTTTGGCACCATCAACAACCGGCGCACCTACCTGAACCTTGTCACCATCGGCGATCAGCAGAACGCGATCAAACTCAACGTTACCACCGGTTTCCACTTCCAGCTTTTCCAGCTTCAGGGTTTCGCCTTCTTTTACACGGTGTTGCTTACCACCGCTTACAATAACTGCGTACATTTACTCGTTCTCCACGATTGACCCATCCCTGCTCTTATCCACCTGGTTCTAAGGGAAGCGCTCTGGCGACCCTATAGCAGGGAGCGCAGGTTGGGATGAGTTGGGCGCGTGATTGTACGAAAAGACGCCCCGCAACACAAGCCAAGTTGACACCCCGGACGCCAATACCTAGCATTGCCGCGACCTGCCCGAATTCTCAACAACCGTATTAACGAGCCATCAGCAAGGGATCAACGAGCCGCATGACAGCCGAGCGCATTTACGACACCGTGGCAGACGACTTCAGCCGCGTTAACGATCTGATCATCCAGCGGCTTTCTTCAGACGTTCCCCTGGTGGAGAAAATTGCCCAGTACATCATCGAGAGCGGCGGTAAGCGACTGAGACCACTACTGGTTCTGCTTTCCAGCCAGGCGGTGGGCTACCGCGACAACGACCACCTGAAACTGGCGGCCGTTATCGAATTCCTCCACACCGCCACCCTGCTCCACGACGATGTGGTGGACACCTCGGACATGCGGCGGGGCCGGCGCACGGCCAATGCGCGCTGGGGCAATGCCCCGAGTGTGCTGGTAGGTGATTTCCTCTACGCCCGGGCCTTCGAGATGATGGTGGAATTGAAAAGCCTGCCGATCATGGAAGTTTTGTCCCACGCCACGGCGGTGATCGCCGAAGGCGAAGTCATGCAGCTGATGAACATAAAGAACCCGGATTTGACCGAAGACCGATATATGACGGTCATCCACAACAAAACCGCCATGCTGTTTGAGGCGGCTTCCCATACCGGGGCCCTGCTCGCCGGAGCCAGTGGCGACCAGGAGAGGAGCCTGCAAGACTACGGCAAGCATCTGGGTCTGGCGTTCCAGTTAGTCGACGATGTCCTGGACTACCGAGGCGATGCCGACGCCATGGGCAAGAACGTCGGTGACGACCTGGCCGAGGGCAAAACCACCCTGCCCCTGATTCACGCCATGGCCAAAGGCTCGGAGGACGAGCGTCAGTTGATCCGCCAGGCCATTCGTAAAGGCGGGCTGGACGATCTGCCACATATCCTGGACATAGTTGAACGCTCTGGTGCCATTGAATACACCATGGCGAAGGCTCGGGAACAGGCCGCGTTGGCGGCTGAGTGTCTCGAAAGCCTCTCTGAGTCAGCCCACAAGGAAGCGCTCGTGTTGCTGACCGAGCTTGCGGTTGCCCGGGTCAGTTAGCACTCACCCCAGAACGTCCCTGCCATGGGGCGATTCAAAGTCCAGCTCCGGCCCGACCGGCACAATCTGCGTCGGGTTGATGGTGCGCTGGCTCACGTAGTAATGGCGCTTGATCTGCCCGATATCCACTGTTTCCGCCACGCCCGGCACCTGGTAAAGATCCCGCAGGTAGGCAGACAGCGCCGGGAAATCGCTGATCCGCTGCCGGTTGCATTTGAAATGACTGTAATACACGGCATCAAACCGGATCAGCGTGGTAAACAGCCGCCAGTCCGCCTCCGTTAACTGGCCGCCCACCAGATAGCGCTGGCCAGCCAACCGATTCTCAAGCCAGTCCAGCGATTCGAACAGAGCCTTGTACGCTTCCTCGTATTTATCCTGCGCGGTCGCAAAGCCCGCCTTGTAGACACCGTTGTTAACCGTGTCATAGACCCGGGCATTCACCTCATTGATCTCCGTTTGCAGGCGCTCGGGATAGAAATCCAGGTCCTTGCGAACCCCTTCGAGATCATCAAATGCGGAGTTGAACATCCGGATAATCTCTGCGGATTCATTACTCGCAATCGTCTCCTTTTTCTTGTCCCACAACGTCGGTACTGTCACCCGTCCGGAGTACTCAGGGGCGGCCCTGGTATAAACCTCGTGCATGAAACGAAAACCATGCAGATGATCGCGGTGCTGCTCACTGTCGGGCCGGAATTCCCAGCCATTCTCCACCATATCCGGATGCACCACCGACACTGAAATATGCTTCTCCAGCCCCTTCAGCTTGCGGAAAATCAGCGTTCGATGCGCCCAGGGGCATGCCATGGACACATACAGATGATAGCGACCGGACTCGGCCCTGAAGCCACCCTCACCATCCGGCCCAGGCGAACCATTCGCCGTCACCCAGTTTCGGAATCGCGCGGCCTCGCGCTCAAACTTACCGCCAGTCTTGCCCGTGTCGTACCACTGGTCATGCCATTTGCCGTCAACTAGTAAGCCCATGAGAGATGCCTTGTGTTAGCCACGGAATCCACAGAAAATACGGAAAAATAATGAAAAAACTGATTTTTCCGTGTTCTTCCGTGTTCTTCCGTGGCAAAGAGTATTGAAGAACCTGAGGACAGGCTAACGGCTCTGCTGTTAGGCTGATAGCAAGCATTTCTGGCAAACACTTTCAGATAATTCGAACATGCACACAGCCATCACCATAGACGCCCTCAAAGTCCTCGATGCCATCGACCGCAAAGGCAGCTTTGCCGGCGCCGCCAACGAACTGTTCCGGGTTCCTTCCGCCATCAGTTACACCGTGCAAAAGCTCGAGGAAGACCTGAACGTTGCCATTTACGACCGTAGCGGCCATCGCGCCGCGCTGACTCCCGCCGGCCGCTACCTGCTTGAGGAAGGCCGAACGCTGCTCGAAGCGGCGGAGAACCTCGCGCACACCACCAAACAGGTCGCCCAGGGCTGGGAAACCCGACTGCGGATCGGATTCAACTCACTGTTGCCGGCCCAGTGCCTGTTTCCTGCCATCAATGAGTTCTACCAACTCGGCGTACCCGTCGACGTGCAAATCGTAGAAGAAGTATTCGCCGGCACCTGGGATGCCCTGCAAAGCCGGCGAGTGGACCTGATTATCGGGGCAGACAACCTCAGCAAACCGGCGGGGAACTTCACCACCAAAGCCCTGGGCGCCATGGCATTTGCATTTGCAGTGGCCCCCGATCACCCACTGGCCGAGCCCTCAGAGCCACTGTCCGAAGAGGACATCTCCCGATTTCCCGCGGCCGTGGCGGCAGACACCTCACGCTCGCTGCCGCCCGGGCACGCCGGCATATTCCGCCGGCAGCGGACCCTGACCGTCGCCAACATTGACCAGAAAATTGCCATTCAGGAATCCGGACTGGGTGTTGGGTGGCTCCCCAAGGCCCGGATACGGGCCCAGCTCCAACAGGGCTCCCTGGTGGAAAAGCAGGTTCACGAGCCCCGACAACCAATCATGCTCCACCTGGCCCGGCACGGTGAGGATCAGGGCAAAGCCCTGATGTGGTTCTGGCACCGTCTCACCAGTGATCCGGCCATCACCACGTGGCTGGCAGACTGAGCCCCAAGCACAGGACCTGACTGCATCGCGCGCGCAGCAGCGGCCATTCAGTCAACCAGCCCACGGGCCCATTCGTTTATACTGCGGAAAACCTCAATGCCGAAGGGAGTTCACTGATGCGCCAGCTGTCGGAACTGGATGCCTCATTCCTGTACCTGGAGTCCGAAACGACACCCATGCACATTGGGGGAATCTATCTTTTTGATGCCAGCGAGCGGGAAAAGCCATTAGCCTTCAGCACATTCGTGGCCTACCTCCGCAGCCGGCTCCACGTGGTACCGGTCTTCCGCCAGCGGCTGAAGGAAATCCCGCTGCGCCTCGGCCGCCCTTACTGGATAGACGATCCGAACTTCAGCATCGAGCGCCACCTGGCGTACGTCAACCTTGGCGAGCATGGCCGCCGGTCCAGCCTGATGTCGCTGGCATCACGCATTCTCGAAGAACCCCTGAAGCGGGACCGCCCGCTCTGGCACATTACCTTTGTGGATGGCTTCAAGCTGGACGACAACAATCCACAAAGCGATGGCTTTGCACTGATCGTCAAATTGCACCACGCCGCCATTGACGCCTTCAGCGGCGAGGAGATCATCGGAAAATTACTGGAGTACACACCGGAACCTCGGGCCATCAGCGCGCCGAGGCCATGGCAACCGCGCCCAGAACCATCCGAAGAACGAGTGATGATCCAGGCCGGCGCCAACATTCTGCGCACCCCGTTACAGATGACCGCGCTGGCCGTCAACGCTGCAGAGGCCACCGCACGAGGGCTGATTCAGCGGCAGCTACGAAAATTGCCGTTACCGCTGCCATTGTTTTCGGCACCACACAGCCCGTTCAATCGACAGATAACCGCTAACCGCCAGATTGTCGCTGCCTGCGTTGATCTTTCCCGGCTTAAGGACATCAAGGCCACCCTGGGCGATGTCACACTGAATGATGTTGTTCTCGGCGTTTGCGCCGAAGCACTCCGGCGCTACCTGAACGACCACGGCGGCTGCACGGAAAAGTCGCTGGTGGCGATGACCCCGATTTCCGTTCGCTCCAGCAGCCTCCGGCGGGCGACCGGCAATCAGATGTCCGCCATGCTGCTGGACCTGGCCACCAATGAGCCGGACCCGGCCCTGCGCATTCGCCGAATACACTGGAATGCCGTCGCCTCGGAGCCTTATCGGGAGGCTATCGCGGCAGACCGGCTAACAGAGCTGCTGCCCTCCACCATGCTGGCCCTGTCCGCGCGGCTGTACACTGAGCTTCAGATCGCACAGCGTTACCAGCCCGTGTTCAACCTGCCAATAACCAATGTGCCCGGCCCCCAGGTACCCCTGTACCTGCAGGGCGCCCGACTGGTCCAGCAATACAACACAGCGCCACTGTTCGACAGCATGGGGCTGGTGATTGTGGCGGTGAGCTACGAAGGGAAGCTGACACTGAACTTCAGCACCTGTCCGGACGTTGTCGCCGATGCAGACGCCTTAGCGGGTTACGTGCTGGACAGCCTGCATGCGATCGAGGCGGCGACACTGACTCTGGAGCCGAACGCCGGACTGGACGACCAGGCGGCGACATCCGGCCAGACGCTCGCTGACGATGCCATGGCCGTACTCGAGGGCGTTCTGAAGAAGGTCTTGCGGCGGCTCAGGGCCTGAAGCCGGGCTTGCCCAAAGGCAGGCCCGGCGCGAAGCATGGCAAGTTACTCAAAGGCCCAGCGCAGAAACGCTTTTTTCTCGTCTTCTGTAGCCGTTGCCCAGACCGCTTTCAACCGCTCAAGGGCCGACTCGCCAGCCCCCGCTACCGGTGCTTCGTCCGCTGATGGAATGGGTGTGCGGGCAGCCTGCGCTTCCGGCTCCCAGACTTTGGAGCGGGCAACCGTTTCACCGCTGGCATTGACCAGGGTCGCCGAAAACTCAGGCATCATGCGCTCGGCTTCGCTGCGGGAAGCCGGCTTTTCGAACTCGAAGTGATAGGTGGCGTTCGAGTTTGCGACGAACCGGACAACCTGTGGCTCGCTTTCAATGACATGCACCTTGGATTCGCCATTTTCCACCACACCGGTCTTCGCCCAGATGGTTTCATAACTGAAAACGACCTCGTTTTCACCCGGCAACAAGGCGTAGTCCAGGGCAAGATCCTCCATCAGAAAGTTGGTCATCGGGCGGCCATTCACCCTGAGTACACTGATTTCGGCCGGCGCGTTCAGGAGCGCCGCCTCCGGGGCCGAGGCCGGGCTGCCTTCCCAGGTATCCACCCGTGATACGGATGACGCACAGCCCGCCAATGATGCCAGCAAGAGCAGCACCAGGCTGAAATGCCCCAGGGACCGGACTGAGAGCGTACCGGGAACAGCATACTGAAAAACGCGCAAAACACCGCTTGGATTCATTTCATCTCCTTGATAAGAAAGGACTGAGGGAACCTCAGGTTACCACGGGCTGTGTTGCATTCTGACCAGTGCCGGGGAAGAGAGCAAGACGCTCTGGGAGTCAGGCTGCCCGGCATCCGGGGAGCGCTTTTATGATCCCGGTAGCGACCCACCGCGTAAAATTGTAAAAAAATGTTGAATTCGGCCGGAATTGGATTAATTTTAAACAGATCGGCAAACACAACGCGGCGCCCGACAGGCAAAAACGATAAGTGGGCACAGGAGCAGTCATGGATACCTATCGCAGATCCGGGGAAGACGGGCCCGTTCCGTTTCGCAGCAGTCGGTTCTTCTGTGTCGGGAGCAAGTGGTACTTTACCACCCGGGAAGGCTTTGACAGCGGCCCCTTTGCCTCACGGGAGCGCGCGGAAACAGGCCTGCGGCGCTTCCTCCACGTGGTTCGGCTGCTGCCGGAAGAGCACCAGGTTCACTGAGCCAGGCCCATCAGATCATGATGGGCATCAGCCAACGGTCTATGGCCCACAAGCTGGCCAGGGCCATGAACCCAGCCACCACGTCATCCACCATGATGCCCAAACCGCCAGGCAGTCGCTCATCCAGCCAGCCAATTGGCCAGGGTTTGACCACATCAAACAAGCGAAACAGCGTGAACGCCATCAGAACACCGTAGATCTGATCCGGCAACAGGCCCAGCGCGATCCACATGCCCACGAACTCGTCCCAGACAATACCCCCATGGTCATGGACTTTAAGGTCGGTTGCGGTCTTGCCGCACAGCCAGATACCCACAACAAAGGCAACCAGCACCACCAGCCAGTACGCCACCGGCGGCAGCCAGGCAAAGCCATACCACAGGGGGATAGCCGCCAGGCTACCCCAGGTTCCTGGCGCCCGGGCAACCGCACCGCTGCCGAATCCGAAGGCCAGTAAATGGACCGGATGTTTCAGAAAACCGGGCGGCAGGATCACCTGAGGCATATCCGGTTCCCGAAATTCGTCGTCCTGGCTCACACCGCGCCTCCGAAGTGGTCAAAGCCGGCAGGATTGGCACCGGCGTCAAATGGTTGGCCATCCACTCGCAAGCCGGCATTCCGCTCAATCCGGCCGACCACGGTCAACTGCCGCTTCACGGATTCCGGCAACGCCTGCCAACTCGCTTCTGACAGCGTCAGGCACAGCTCATAGTCATCTCCCGAACACAGGGCGTAATGACGGGAGGCCGACCCCTTGAGCCGTTCCAGCGCCGCCGATACCGGTAACCTGCCTGATTCGATATTGGCACCAACACCGGACGCCGCCAGGATATGCCCCAGATCCGCCACGGTGCCATCGGAAATATCGATCGCAGCCGAGGCCAGGTCACGAAGGGACTGGCCCAGTTCAAGGCGCGGATACGGATGGTGATAACGGGCCAGCACTGCACGCATGTCCGCCGTCGGTGATGGCTCATCGAGATAGTCCAGCGCTGCGCCGGCATCCCCCAGTGTCCCGCTGACCGCAACCAGATCCCCCGGCCTGGCGCCGACGCGGGTCAGCGCGCGGCCACGAGGCACGACACCATGCACCTGAAGGCTCAAAGTGAGTGGCCCTCGGGTGGTATCACCACCGGCCAGTACCAGCCCGAAAGCCTCGCTGGCGGTGCCCAGCCCGCGTGAAAACGCGCCGAGCCAGGCCGAGTCGGCGGCTGGCAGGGTCAGGGCCAGGGTGAAACACTGGGGCTGTGCCCCCATGGCCGCCAGATCGCTGGCCGCTACCGCCAGCGCCCGCCAGCCAAGGTTTTCCGGAGAGTATCGTCGGGGAAAGTGGACACCCTCAACCAGGGTGTCCACGGAAAAGACCAGATCGTGATCCGGTGGCAGGGACTGTATGGCACAATCGTCGCCCAGTCCCAGTGGCAGGCACCTGTGTGGTCGGGCGAGCGGCAGGAAGTACTGACGGATCAGATCAAATTCACCCATCGGTCAACGCGAGCGGGTCTCGGCAAGGCGCAGGCGACCACTCAGCTTGTCGAGGATACTGTTGACGAATTTATGCCCTTCGGTGCCGCCAAAGCGCTTTGCCATCTCGATGCCCTCGTTGATGACCACCTTGTAAGGCACGTCGAGCCGATGCCGGAGTTCATAGGCACCGAGCCGGACGATGGCGAGCTCCACTGGATCGACCTCGTGGATCGGCCGATCCAGGAACGGCTCTATCAGTTTGTCCAGCTCACCCTGCTCCCGGTGAACGCCGCGCAGCAAATCCCTGAAGTAGAGCTGGTCCACCTTGGTCATGTCGTTGTCGACCATGAATTCGGCTTCGATGTCAGAGATCGCACTTTTGCTGAAATGGCGCTGGTAAAGACCCTGCATCGCCAGAACACGGGCACGACGACGGTCCCCTGCCTTGGGCTGGCCAGCGGGCGCCGGTTTGGGTGATGTGTCCTCAGGTTGACTCATTACTCACCCAGTTTCTTGAAAAGGCTGACCATTTCCAGGGCAGTGATGGCCGCTTCGGCGCCCTTGTTGCCAGCCTTGGTGCCTGACCGTTCAATAGCCTGCTCAATGGAGTCGACCGTCAGAACGCCAAAGGCCACGGGCACATCGGTATCGAGGCTGACCGCACCCAGGCCGCTGGAGGCTTCACCCGCCACGTACTCGAAGTGCGGTGTGCCACCGCGAATCACGGCGCCAAGGGCGACGATTGCATCGAACTTGCCGGATTCTGCCACACGCTTTACGGCCAGCGGCATTTCATAGGCTCCCGGAACGCGCACAATGGTAATATCGCCTTCAGCGATGCCATGGCGGCGCAGGGTGTCAACGGCGCCCTCTACAAGGCTCTCGACAACAAAACCGTTAAAACGGCCAACAACCAGCGCATAACGCCCTGTGCACTGGGTAAAATCACCTTCAATCACTTTGATATCTGCCATCGGTGGCTCCTTCGGGGCTGTGGTACCGACACCACAACCGGATGTGTCATTCAGGGGTATAGGGTACGTACTCAACCACTTCCAGCTCGAAGCCGGAAATGGCCGAGAATTTAATCGGCGGGCTCAACAGCCGCATCTTGCCAACCCCGATGTCCCGGAGAATCTGGGAGCCCGTGCCTACGGTAAAGTAGACCCCGGAACTGCCCTTGCCGGCCGGCGCCTGGCCCTGGTCGAAAAACTCGTGAATACGGTCTTCCAGGTTGTAGCTGTCCTCGGCACTGTTGAGCAGTACCACAACCCCCTTGCCTTCCTCAGCCACTTTCTCCAGCGCGTGGTGCAACGGCCAGCTGCGGGAATCCTTGCGACGGGCACCCAGCAAATCCCTGAGCGTGTCGGTAATGTGCACACGGACATACACGGGATCGTCGGGTGAGATGTTACCCATGACCATCGCCAGGTGGGTAGCGCCCTGAATATTGTCGCGATAGGTGCGCAGGGAAAACAGGCCGTACTCTGTGTCCAGTTCGTTTTCTTCAACGCACTCGATGGTACGTTCGTTCATAGTCCGGTAATGGATCAGGTCGGCAATGGTGCCAATTTTCAGGCCATGTTCGTCGGCAAACCGCTCCAGATCCTCTCGGCGGGCCATGGAGCCATCGTCATTCATGATTTCACAAATCACACCGGCGGATTCACACCCGGCCAGGGAGGCCAGATCACAGGACGCCTCAGTATGGCCGGCTCGACTGAGCACGCCGCCCGGGTCTGCCATCAGCGGAAAGATATGCCCCGGCTGCACCAGATCCGAGGCCTTTGCATCGCGCGCAACCGCCGCCTGAACAGTGCGGGCGCGGTCGGCCGCAGAAATGCCCGTGGTCACTCCCTCTGCCGCTTCAATGGACAGCGTGAATTTGGTGCCGAAACCGGATGCATTCTGATGAACCATCAACGGCAGCCCAAGTTGCTCGCAGCGGTCACGGGTCATCGGCATACAGATCAGGCCCCGGCCGAATCGGGCCATGAAATTGATGGCGCCGGCGGTACAGTGTTCAGCCGCCATCACCAGGTCGCCTTCATTCTCACGATCTTCATCGTCCATCAGGATGACCATTTTGCCCTGACGGATGTCTTCAATGATTTCTTCAATGCTGTTCAGTGCCATACGGTTTTGCACCCTTGCAGCCTCCCGGTGGCTATGCACCACGGGGACACCGTGAATTTAAAGATCAGGGACGGCCCAGGATCAATCGTTGATCCTCTCCCACCTGACGTCGGTCCAGCACCTTCCATTGCACCTTGTCTGCCATGGATTCCAGTGGCAGGTGGGCGGTCGGCCGCCCGGTGCTGCCAAGGAATACCGGCGCCTGATACAGCCAGAGCTCATCGACCAGGCCTTCACTGACAAACGTCCCAGCCAGTGTCGGGCCAGCCTCCACCAGCAATTCATTGATGCCCAGCTCTCCGAGGGCGTCGAGCAATTCTGACACGTCAATCCCATTGTCTTTCCAGGCAACACCGGTAAGGCTGATGCCCAAGGCGGCCAGATCCTGCGCCGGTGCCGTCGCCAACGTCGAAGACGCGCAGAACACCTGTACATTGCCCCCCTGGAGTATGGTGGCAGATGCGGGCGTCCGGGCATCCCGGTCGGCAATAACCCGCAAGGGCTGGCGCGACGGCTCCGTGGCATCACCGATATCGCCCAGCTCTTCCCGCCGGACCGTCAACGCGGGATCGTCTGCCAGCACTGTGCCAACCCCCGTGAGAATGGCATCACTGATCGCCCGCAGACGTTGCACATCCCGCCGGGCTTCAGCACCGGTGATCCACTGGCTTTCACCGGAGGCCATGGCCGTCCGGCCATCGAGACTGGCCGCCATTTTCAGACGAACCCAGGGCCGGCCCGTATTCATTCGCTTCATGAAGCCAGGGTTCAGGCGCACCGCTTCATTCGCCAGCAGGCCCTCGGTCACCCGTATCCCGGCCTCCCGCAACAATTCCAGGCCGCGTCCGGACACCGACGGGTTCGGGTCTTTGGTGGCCGCGACCACATGAGCGACACCGGCATCAATCAACGCACGCGCGCAGGGCGGTGTACGCCCGAAATGACTGCAGGGTTCCAGCGTCACATAGGCCGTGGCACCCCGGGCGGACGGCCCGGCCTGGCTGAGCGCCCGGATTTCCGCATGCGCCTCGCCAGCCCGTTCGTGCCAGCCTTCGCCGAGAATTTCATCGCCCCTGGCAATCACGCAGCCCACCCGCGGGTTTGGGTGCGTGGAATAGCGGCCTCGCCAGGCAAGCTGGACCGCCCGGGCCATCATGGCCATGTCCCGAAGCCCGGTCATGGCTTTCCTTCGGATACGTCGTTGTCGGCCAGGGCTTTCGCCACATCCACCGCGGTCTCGCCGTTGGTGGCCGACAGCCGCTCGATCTCTTCCTTGAACTCGTTGATATCCTGAAAGCTCCGGTACACCGACGCAAACCGTACATAAGCCACTTTGTC
This sequence comes from uncultured Marinobacter sp., assembly GCF_946886895.1. Next base: position 45,609 of record NZ_CAMPJO010000019.1, read on the forward strand.
GAGTTGCCGAAGCTCCGTCATCACTTCCTCGCCCAGCTGCATCGACTTCACTTCCCGCTCACCGGTTGCCCTCAGGCGATACTTGATACGGTTCAGTGCGGCGTCGATCTGTTCGATACTCACCGGCCGCTTCTCCAGCGCCTTCATGAGCCCGGCCCGCAGCTTTTCTTCATCGAAGGGCTGCCGGGTCCCATCCTGCTTGACCACCCTGGGCATCACCAGTTCGGCGGACTCAAAGGTGGTGAAACGCTCCCGGCACGACAGGCACTCCCTGCGGCGGCGCACCTGATCACCCTCGGCCACAAGCCGGGAGTCAATCACCTTGGTATCTGCTTCACCACAGAAAGGACAATGCATCGTTCATGCTCCGGAAAGGGAACCGGGCTGACCGATCAGCGATCAGCCCGGCGGGTCGTGCCTGAAGTTTAGCCGTAGACCGGGAATCGGGCACACAGGGCTTCAACCTGCTCGCGAACCCGGCTGATCACGGCATCGTCTTCCAGGTTATCGAGAATGTCACAGATCCAGCCAGCCAGATCGCGGGATTCGGATTCCCCGAAACCGCGGGTGGTGATCGCCGGCGTGCCAATGCGAAGCCCAGAAGTGACGAACGGAGACCGCGGATCATTGGGAACCGCGTTCTTGTTGACCGTGATGTGGGCACGACCCAGCGCTGCGTCCGCGTCCTTGCCGGTAATATCCTGCTTGATCAGGCTGACCAGGAACAGGTGGTTTTTGGTACCACCGGAGACCACATCGTAACCACGGTCGATAAACACGTCCGCCATGACCGAGGCATTCTTGACTACCTGTCGCTGGTAATCCTTGAACTCCTTACTCATGGCCTCCTTGAAGCACACGGCCTTGGCGGCAATCACGTGCATCAGGGGGCCACCCTGGCCACCCGGGAACACGGCGGAGTTCAGCTTTTTCTGAAGATCCGCGTCATCGCACGCCAGGATCAGGCCGCCACGGGGCCCCCGCAGGGTTTTGTGGGTGGTGGTGGCGACCACATGGGCGTGCGGGACCGGGTCCGGATAGACACCCGCGGCAACCAGGCCCGCCACGTGGGCCATGTCGACAAAGAGGTAGGCACCCACTTTGTCGGCAATGTCACGGAAGCGGGCGAAATCCAGCTCCTGGGAATAGGCGGAGAAGCCGGCAATGATCATCCTGGGCTTGTGCTCGACCGCCAGGGCTTCCACCTCGTCATAATCGATCAGGCCGGTTTCGGGGTTCAGCCCGTACTGTACCGCGTTGTAAATCTTGCCGGAGAAGTTAACACTGGCACCGTGGGTCAGATGGCCGCCATGGGCCAGGCTCATGCCCAGAACCGTATCACCGGGCTTGAGCAACGCCATGAACACCGCGGAATTGGCCTGTGAGCCGGAGTGCGGCTGCACGTTGGCGTAGGCAGCCCCAAACAGTGTCTTGGCACGCTCAATCGCCAGATCTTCGGCGACATCCACGAACTCACAGCCACCATAGTAGCGCTTGCCCGGATAGCCTTCGGCATACTTGTTGGTCAGCACACTGCCTTGGGCTTCCATCACCCGGGGGCTGGTGTAGTTCTCGGACGCGATCAGTTCGATATGCGCTTCCTGGCGCTTCTCTTCCGCCTGCATGGCGTTCCAGAGTTCGTCGTCAAAGCCGGCGATTTTCATTTCACGGTTAAACATGGATGCGCTGCCTCTGTATGCTTGGCTGGCCCGGAGAGCTTTGAGAATCCCCACAGGCTCCCTGAAAAATTGGGCCGCTATTCTATCTTACAAATGGGTGAAAAATCACCCTTTATACCGTCCGCAGATACCGGCATGCAGCCAACTCCGGTTTCTGGTCAATTGCTATCCCCCTGGCCTTTCGATACCTTACGGGTTGGTTTTGCCGCAGGTGACAAGTTGGCCTGCCTTAAAGAATTATTTGCCACGGAACCCACGGAAGTACACGGAAAAGGAAAAGATTTTTCTTTATTTTTATTCCGTGTACTTCCGTGGGTTCCGTGGCAAAAAATCAGTCAAGAGGACACAGCCAATATGGCCCAATACGTCTACACCATGAACCGCGTGGGCAGGGTGGTTCCGCCCAAGCGGGAGATTCTGAAAGACATTTCACTGAGTTTCTTTCCCGGCGCCAAAATTGGCGTACTCGGCCTCAACGGCTCCGGTAAATCCACCCTGTTGCGCATCATGGCGGGCGTGGACCAGGATTACATTGGTGAGGCCCGCCCCCAGCCTGGCATCAATGTGGGCTACCTGCCCCAGGAGCCGGAGCTGGACGAGGCGAAAACCGTCAAGGAAATCGTCGACGAGGCAGTCTCCGGCGTTCACAACGCCCTGGCAGAGCTGGATCAGGTGTACGCCGCCTATGCCGAGCCCGATGCGGACTTCGATGCCCTGGCCAAGAAGCAGGGTGAGCTGGAAGCCTTCATCCAGGCGACCGACGGCCACGACATTGAACGCAAGATGGAGGTCGCCGCCGACGCGTTGCGCCTGCCGCCCTGGGATCAGAAGGTAAAGGTGCTGTCGGGTGGCGAGCGCCGCCGAGTTGCCCTGTGCCGCCTGCTGCTGTCCGGCCCGGACATGCTGCTGCTGGACGAGCCCACCAACCATCTGGATGCCGAGTCCGTGGCCTGGCTTGAGCGCTTCCTGCACGATTACGAAGGCACCGTAGTGGCGATCACACACGACCGCTACTTCCTGGACAACGTGGCGGGCTGGATCCTGGAACTGGATCGTGGCCACGGCATTCCGTTTGAAGGCAACTACAGCCAGTGGCTGGAGAACAAGGAAAAACGCCTGGAGATGGAGTCGAAACAGGAAGCCTCTCACCAGAAAGCCATCAAGCAGGAACTGGAATGGGTGCGCAGCAATGCCAAGGGCCGTCAATCCAAGAGCAAGGCCCGTCTGGCCCGCTTTGAGGAGATGAGCTCCCAGGAATTCCAGAAGCGCAATGAAACCAACGAGCTGTACATTCCGCCCGGCCCTCGCCTGGGCAACAAGGTGATTGAAGTGGACGGCATCAGCAAGTCCTTCGATGACCGCCTGTTGTACGAGGACGTATCCTTCAGCGTGCCGCCCGGAGCCATCGTGGGCATTATCGGTGGTAACGGTGCCGGCAAATCCACCCTGTTCAAGATGATCGCAGGTTTCGACAAGCCGGATTGCGGCGACATCACAGTGGGTGAAACCGTGGAACTGGCCTACGTGGACCAGATGCGCGACCTGGATGGCAGCAAAACCGTCTGGGAAGAGCTCTCCGATGGCAACGATATTATCAAGGTGGGCAACTACGAGACCCCGTCCCGGGCCTACGTTGGGCGCTTCAATTTCAAAGGCAGCGACCAGCAGAAACGGGTTGGGGATCTGTCCGGTGGTGAGCGTAATCGCCTGCACCTGGCCAAGCTGCTCAAAGAAGGCGGCAACGTGCTGCTGCTGGACGAACCCACCAACGACCTGGATGTGGAAACCCTGCGCGCCCTGGAAGAGGCGTTGCTCAACTTCCCGGGGTCTGCCCTGGTAATCTCGCACGACCGCTGGTTCCTGGACCGGGTCGCCAGCCATATCCTGGCATTCGAGGACGACGGCGACGTGGTGTACTTCGAAGGTAACTTCACGGAGTACGATGAGGACTTCAAGAAGCGCAAGGGCGATTCCGCCATGCAGCCCAAACGCATGAAATACAAGAAGCTGGCTTGATGGCAAAAGCAAAAACCGCCTACGTCTGCACCGAATGCGGCGCAGATTATTCCAAGTGGCAAGGCCAGTGCACCGCCTGCCAGGCCTGGAATACCATCAGCGAAGTCCGCGGCATAAGCAGCAATGGCAAAGGCGCCCGCGGCGCTCGCTTTGAAGGGTTTGCCGGCAGTCTGTCGGAAGTCCAGAGTCTGGACGACGTCAGTCTCGCGGAACAGCCACGCATCAGCTCCGGCATGCAGGAGTTTGACCGGGTCCTTGGCGGCGGCCTGGTTGAGGGCTCGGCAGTGCTCATGGGCGGCCACCCGGGCGCCGGCAAGAGTACGCTTCTGCTCCAGGCCGTCTGCCATCTCGCTGCCAGCGTCCCGGCCCTGTATGTGACCGGCGAGGAGTCCCTGCAACAGGTTGCCATGCGCGCCAAGCGGCTGGGATTACCTACCAAAGACCTGAAAATGCTGTCTGAAACCAGCGTTGAACGGGTCATGCAGGTGGCTGAATCAGAGAGGCCGCGAATTCTGGTGGTGGACAGTATTCAGGTGATGCATGTGGCTGAGACCGAGTCGGCGCCCGGTAGCGTGTCTCAGGTCCGCGAAAGCGCCGCCTACCTGACCCGCTTTGCCAAGCAGACCGGCACCATCCTGTTTCTTGTGGGGCACGTCACCAAGGACGGCAGCCTGGCCGGTCCGAAAGTTCTGGAGCACATGATCGACTGTTCGATCTTGCTCGAGGGCTCCAGCGACAGTCGCTACCGCACGCTGCGCGGCATCAAGAACCGGTTTGGTGCGGTGAATGAGCTGGGCGTATTTGCCATGCTTGAGCAGGGCCTGAAGGAAGTAAAAAACCCCAGCGCCATATTTCTTAATCGGGGTGAAGATGCAGCTCCCGGCAGTGTGGTGATGGTGGTCTGGGAAGGCACCCGTCCCATGCTGGTGGAAATCCAGGCGTTGGTGGACATGGCCCAGGGCGGCTACCCAAGGCGGGTAGCGGTTGGCCTGGACCAGAACCGGCTGGCGATGCTGCTGGCCGTATTGCACCGCCACGGCGGCATGCATGTGTCTGACCAGGATGTGTTCGTGAATGTGGTCGGTGGTGTGAAGGTGAACGAAACCAGCGCCGATCTCGCCCTGCTGGCCGCCATTGTCTCGTCGTTCCGCGACCGCGCCCTGCCCCAGGACCTGGTAATCTTCGGTGAAGTCGGTCTGTCCGGCGAGATTCGACCGGTACCCAGTGGCCAGGAACGCATCTACGAAGCCGCCAAGCACGGTTTTACCCGGGCGCTGGTGCCCAAATCCAATGCTCCGCGCAAGACCATTGAGGGCATGAAGGTGATTCCGGTGACCAAGCTGAGTGATGCGCTTTCAGCACTAGAAGAGCTTTAGGCCTGCTATCCTGAGAGTATACGGAGAGGTTGGCGGGGGCTTATCGACGTAGGTCGGATTAGGCGGGGCCGTCATCCGACAAAACCCGCCGACTAGTCGATGAGATGAGCAAACTCCCTTTCCAATAACGCCTGGTCACCCAGGTTAAGCTCAACAAGACGCTTGAGGTGGGTAGCACTGTCGAGGTCGATGTACTGGCACTTGAAACCCAGCCTGTGCGGCTCTATGTGCCGGAGCTCCACTGCCATAACAATGCCCGCTTCGTGGTCGTTCAGGTGAACAATCACCTCGCAGGGCTGTTTTAAAGGCACATCCCACCCGTCCGGCCGTTTTACCAGAACGCCCTTCAGGGAAATATCCAGCACCTCAGTCGTCCAGACAGTCTCCAGACAGTGGAGCTCGCAGGGCGCGTCGAATTCGATCCGGTGGAACCGGCGCTTTTCGGGGGTCTTCGTGGGCAAGTGGTTACTCCTGTTTACCGGCCTTGTTTTATCTGACTATAGACCGGACAGAAGGATGCATCCAGAGGAGTTTTGGGTTGGTTTCAGGGGTTGTCGGGTTACGGCACGCGTGTGTGCCTGACCCGACCTACGGTACGGCAGGCTCAGCGGTGATACTCCGGACTCAATTCAACGACCGCCTCAATAAACGCCTTGGCGTGCTCGGGATCCACATCCGGTGTTATGCCGTGGCCGAGATTGAAGATATGCCCGGGGCCGGATCCATAGCGGCGCAGAATATCGGCGACTTCCTGCCGGATCCGTTTCTGTGGCGCGTAGAGCATGGCCGGGTCCATGTTGCCCTGAAGGGCGACGCGATCACCGATGCGAGCACGGGCGTTGCCGATATCCGTGGTCCAGTCCAGACCAACGGCGTCTGCACCGGAATCGGCAATGGATTCCAGCCACTGACCACCGTTCTTGGTGAACAGGATCACTGGCACACGGCGGCCCTCGCGCTCGCGTATCAGGCCGTCGACGATTTTCTTCATGTACCGCAGGGAAAACTCTTCATACGCCCAACTGCTCAGCACGCCACCCCAGGTATCAAAAATCTGAACCGCCTGGGCGCCTGCCCGAATCTGCCCGTTCAGGTAATCAATGACCGAGTCCGCCAGATGATCCAGCAACCGGTGCATGACGTCCGGCTGGCTGTACATCAGCTTCTTGGCCTCCCGGAAATCCTTGGAAGAGCTGCCTTCAATCATGTAGGTCGCCAGGGTCCACGGGCTTCCGGAGAAGCCAATGAGAGGCACACTGCCGTTGAGTGCTCCGCGAATGGTAGAAACCGCGTTCATCACGTAGTCCAGGTCCACTTCCGCGTTCAGGGAGGGCAACGCCGCCACATCCGCTTCGGAACGAATGGTATTCCTGAACTTGGGGCCTTCCCCGGTTTCAAAGTAAAGCCCCAGCCCCAATGCATCGGGAATGGTCAGGATATCCGAGAACAGAATCGCCGCATCCAGGGGGTAACGTTCGAGAGGTTGGAGGGTCACCTCGCAGGCCAGCGGCGTGTTCTTGCACAAGCTGAGAAAATCTCCGGCTTTCGCCCGTGTAGCGCGGTATTCAGGCAGGTATCGCCCGGCCTGTCGCATCATCCACACCGGTGTGCGGTCAACGGGCTGGCGCATGAGGGCTCGCAGGAAACGGTCGTTTTTCAGCTCGGTCATAGGAAATCCAGCGTTTTCTGTACAAAGGGGAACAGTGGGTGGGGAGCCATAATACCGGGTTTGCGGCGATAAAAAAGGGCGGCTTTCCCTTAGGAGGCCGCCCTTCCGATCCGGATCAGACCCGCAGTCAGATATCCAGGTAATCCATAATCCCTTCCGCTGCCTGGCGACCTTCCCAGATAGCGGTTACGACCAGATCCGAGCCACGGACCATATCGCCGCCCGCGAAAATTTTCGGGTTGCTGGTCTGGAAGGCATACTCGGTCTCTTCCGGCGCCGCTACCCGGCCTGAATCGTCCGTGCCTACCTTGTGCTCGCTGAACCAGTCAGCCGGGCTCGGGCGGAAGCCGAACGCCACCAGCACGGCGTCAGCGGGGATGACTTCTTCACTGCCGGGTACCACTTCCGGACGGCGACGGCCATTCTCGTCCGGCTCACCCAACTGGGTCTGGACAACCTTGACACCCTCAACCTGGTCCTCACCAATGATGGCTATGGGCTGTCGGTTGAAGAGGAATTTCACCCCCTCTTCCTTGGCATTGGCCACTTCCCGGCGCGAGCCCGGCATGTTCGCCTCATCCCGTCGATAGGCACAGGTGACGCTTTCGGCCTGCTGCCGGATGGAGGTGCGGTTGCAGTCCATGGCGGTATCACCACCGCCCAGAACGACAACACGCTTGCCCTTCATATCAATGAAATCCGTAGCGTCTTTTTCGAAACCCAGCCGGCGATTGACGTTTGATACCAGGAAGGGCAAGGCATCAAAGACGCCGGGCAAGTCCTCCCCTGGAAAGCCACCCTTCATGTAGGTGTAGGTGCCCATCCCCATGAAAACAGCATCGTATTCATCGATGATGTCCGCCAGTTGCACATCCTTGCCAACCTCTGTGGACAGGCGGAACTCCACGCCCATTTCCTCAAACACCTTGCGGCGACGGGTCATGACCGATTTTTCCAGTTTGAATTCCGGAATACCGAAGGTCAGCAGGCCACCGATTTCCGGGTAGATGTCAAAGACCACCGGTTTGACACCGTTGCGTACCAACACATCGGCACACCCCAGGCCGGCGGGGCCCGCGCCAATCACAGCTACTTTTTTATCGGTCCATTTGACCGCCGACATGTCTGGCTTCCAGCCAAGGGCAAAGGCGGTGTCTGTAATGTACTTCTCAACGGACCCGATGGTCACCGCGCCATACCCGTCATTCAGGGTACAGGCCCCCTCACAGAGACGATCCTGGGGGCAAACCCGGCCACACACCTCGGGCAATGAGTTGGTCTGGTGGCACAGCTCCACGGCCCGCATGATGTTGCCTTCCGACACCAACTTAAGCCAGTTCGGAATGTAGTTATGAACCGGACACTTCCACTCACAGTAGGGGTTGCCGCACTCCAGACAGCGATGAGCCTGGGAAGAGGCGCTCTCCGCTGTGAACGGGTGATAGATTTCCCCGAATTCCTTTTTCCGCTTCTTGGCCGGGACCTTCTTCGGGTCCACACGCCCCACTTCAACAAACTGGAAGTCGTTACTCAGTCGTTCTTTCATTTCAATGCTCTCATCAGCTCAATGTCGACGAGGGTGGCGATCACCTTGCTCACCCTGAACCCAACGCTTCGAACCGGCCCGTTATTCCGGACGCGCCCGGGTGCTTGCCAGCAGGCTGCGGAGGTTGGCCGCCTTGGGTTTCACCAGCCAGAAACGGCCGATGTAGTCGTCGAAATCCTCAAGAATGTGCTCTGCCCATTCGCTGTTCGTCTCCGAGATATGCTCCCGGATCACACCACGCAGGTGGTTACGATAGGATTCCATTTCCTCACTGGAAATCCGCTGAATCTCCACCAGTTCGTGGTTGTACTTGTCCACAAAGGTATTATTGAGGTCCATCACGTAGGCGAAGCCACCGGTCATGCCGGCTCCGAAGTTGTGGCCGGTGGAGCCCAGTACCGTCACCAATCCGCCGGTCATGTATTCACAACAGTGATCGCCGGCGCCCTCAACCACGGCATGAGCGCCGGAGTTACGAACCGCAAAACGCTCCCCGGCGGTACCGGCTGCAAACAGCTTGCCCCCGGTGGCACCATACAGGCAGGTGTTGCCCACGATTGAGGTTTCCTGGGATTTGAACGCGCTGCCCCGGGGTGGTTTGATGACCAGTTTGCCCCCCGTCATGCCTTTGCCCACGTAATCGTTGGCGTCACCTTCCAGGATCAGGTTCAGGCCGCCAACGTTCCAGACGCCAAAACTCTGGCCCGCCGTGCCCGTGAGATCCAGCGTGATGGGTGCATCGGTCATGCCCTGGTTTCCATGCAGAGCCGCAATTTCTCCCGACAACCGGGCGCCGATGGAGCGGTCGCAGTTGGTCACCCGGTAAGACCAGGCACCGCCGCTCTTCCCGGTAATGGCCGCCAAGATATCCTTTACCATCTGCTCAGCCAGGGTACCCTGATCAAACGGATGGTTGCGCTCAACCTGGCAGGTTTGCGGCTTATCCGCGGGGATATGGTCGTTCTTCAGCAAGCGGCTCAGATCCAGCTTTTTCTGACGTTCGGTATCTCCGGGCAAGCGCTCAAGCAGGTCAACGCGCCCCACCAGCTCTTCCAGGCTTCGCACACCCAGTTTCGCCAGCCATTCCCGGGTCTCCTCGGCCACAAAGCGGAAGAAGTTCATGGCCATTTCCACGGTGCCTTTGAAGTGCTCTTCCCGCAGGTATTCGTTCTGGGTGGCTACGCCCGTGGCGCAGTTGTTCAGGTGGCAGATGCGCAGGTACTTACAGCCCAGAGCCACCATCGGCGTGGTCCCGAAACCGAAGCTCTCGGCGCCCAGGATGGCACCCTTGACAACGTCCAGCCCGGTTTTGATACCACCATCGGTCTGCAGACGGATCTTGCCCCGCAGGTCATTGGCCCGCAAAGCCTGCTGGGTTTCCGTCAGACCCAGTTCCCAGGGGGAGCCGGCGTAACGGATAGACGTCAGTGGACTGGCAGCCGTTCCGCCATCATAACCAGAGACCGTAATCAGGTCCGCGTAGGCCTTGGCAACACCCGCAGCGATGGTACCCACCCCCGGCTCGGAGACCAGCTTTACCGAAACCAGCGCCTTGGGATTGACCTGCTTGAGGTCAAAGATCAGTTGCGCCAAATCCTCGATAGAATAGATATCGTGGTGTGGCGGCGGCGAAATCAGGGTGACACCCGGCACCGAATAACGCAGGCGCGCGATCAGATCGTTCACCTTGCCACCAGGCAACTGGCCACCCTCACCAGGCTTCGCACCTTGCGCAACCTTGATCTGCATCACGTCGGCACTGCGCAGGTACTCGGCAGTCACGCCGAAACGACCAGAAGCCACTTGCTTGATTTTCGAACGCTTCTCGGTGCCATAGCGAGCAGGGTCTTCGCCACCCTCACCGGAGTTTGAACGACCACCGAGGGTGTTCATGGCAACGGCAAGCGCCTCATGGGCTTCGGGAGACAAGGCGCCGAGCGACATCGCCGCGGAATCGAAACGCGGAAAGATCTTTTCAACCGGCTCCACGTCGGAGATATCGATGGCCTTGATATCTTTCCGGAAGCCGAGGAGGTCCCGGAGCGTTGCCACGGGGCGCTCATTGACCAGGCCGGCATACTCCTTGTAATGGCCGTAGTCGCCGCTGGTGACGGCTTCCTGCAGCTTGCCCACTACATCCGGATTGAAAGCATGATATTCCTGGCCATGCACGTATTTGAGAAGGCCGCCCTGAATGATCGATTTCCGTGGTTTCCAGGCCACCGCGGCCAGCTGTTCCTGATCCTGCTGGAAGTCAAAGAAGCCAGCCCCCTGGATACGGCTCGGAACACCCCGGAAGCACAGGTCAACCACCTCATCAGCCAGGCCAATAGCCTCAAACAGCTGCGCACCACGGTAGGACGTGATGGTGGAGATACCCATTTTTGACAGGATCTTCAGCAGGCCCTTGTTGATCCCCTTCCGGTAGTTATTTTTCGCGTCAATCGGATCCATCAGCAGCTCACCACTACGGATCAGATCATTGAGAACCTGATACGCAAGGTACGGATATACCGCCGTGGCGCCAAAGCCAAACAGCACCGCGAAATGGTGCGGATCCCTGGCCCAACCGGTTTCCACAAGAATATTGGAGTCGCAACGCAGGCCTTTGGCAACCAGGTGGTGGTGAACAGCGCCGGTCGCCATCATGGCGTTGACCGGCAGCTCACCCTCGTTCAGGTCCTTGTCGGTCAGTATCAGCAGCACTTTGCCACTGCGTACGGCCTTTTCCGCCTCTTCACACACCTGACGAACCGCTTGCTCCAGCCCTTGCTCCGGACGATAGCTCATGGCGATACGGGCCACTTCGAATCCGGGGCGATCATTATTGGCTATTTTGAGGAATTTCGCGGGCGATAGCACCGGAGTGGTCAGAATGATCCGGTCAGCGTGGTCAGCGGTTTCCTCAAAAACGTTCTGTTCGGCGCCCAGGCAGGTTTCCAGCGACATCACGATGGCCTCGCGAAGCGGGTCGATGGCCGGGTTGGTCACCTGAGCGAACTTCTGCCGAAAGTAATCCGCCACATGGCGAACCTTGCTCGACAGAACCGCCATCGGCGTGTCGTCTCCCATCGAGCCAACCGCTTCCTGGCCATTCTCAGCCAGTGGCCTGAGCACCTGATCACGCTCTTCGTAAGTCACCAGGAACATCTTCTGGTGTACCAGAAGGTCCTCCGGGCTCATTAACCGGAACTCAGGGGTGTCCTGGTTGAGCGTGGTTTCTACCCGCAACCCCTTCTCACGTAGCCAGCGCTTGTAGGGTTGAGCGGTCTTGAGCCGTTGGTCGATATCCCGGGTGTGCAGTACTTCGCCGGATTCGGTATCGATGGCCAGCATCTGCCCCGGACCAACCCGGCCCTTGGCAACAACATCATCCGGCTGGTAGCTGTAGGTGCCGATTTCAGAGGCGAGGGTAATGAAGTCATCTTTGGTGATCACCCAGCGCGCAGGGCGTAGCCCGTTACGGTCCAGCATGCACACGGCGTAACGCCCATCGGACATAACCAGCCCAGCAGGCCCGTCCCAGGGTTCCATGTGCATGGAATTGTATTCATAGAATGCCCGCAACTCGGAATCCATACTGTCGACATTCTGCCAGGCCGGCGGAATCATCATGCGTACCGCCCGGAACAGGTCTACACCGCCCGCCAGCAAGACTTCCAGCATGTTATCCATGCTGGAAGAATCGGAGCCGGTCAGGTTCACCAGAGGCTGCAGGGTTTGCAGGTCCGGCAAATCCGGTGAGCTGAACTTCGCGGCACGGGCAATGGCCCAGTTCCGGTTGCCGTCAATGGTGTTGATCTCACCGTTGTGGGCAAGGTAACGGAACGGCTGTGCCAGTGGCCAGCGCGGCATGGTGTTGGTGGAGAAGCGCTGGTGAAAGACGCAGATGGCGGTTTCAAGGTCGGGATCACCGAGATCCTTGTAAAAATTGGCCAGATCCGCCGGCATCATCAGGCCCTTGTAGGCCAGTGTTCGGTGAGACAGGCTGCAAATATAGAACTCGGAATCGTTTTCCATGTCGCGCTCGGCATGGCGCCGGCCCACGAACAGGCTGATGGCAAACTCTTTTTCCGCCTTTTTGCCAGGCACCACAAATACCTGCTCAATGCGCGGCAGGCAATCCAGTGCCATGGGACCGAGGCAACTATCGTCAACCGGCACCTCGCGCCAGCCCATGATATCCAGGCCCTGTTCCGTCAGACGCCTTTCCACCGCAGCCCTGCCGGCGGACGCTTTGGTGTCATCGGGGTTGAGGAACACCTGACCCACCGCGAAAAGAGCTCCCGGCTCTTTGCCAAAAGCCGCCTTGGCCGCCTTTCTCAGGAAGGCATCGGGGCTCTGAATCAAAAGGCCACAGCCATCGCCGGTCTTTCCGTCTGCCGCGATACCACCTCGGTGGGTCATGCAGGTCAGCGACTCGATGGCAGTTTGCAACAACGTGTGGCTGGCCTCGCCCTTCATGTGGGCAATCAGGCCAAACCCGCAGTTGTCCCTGAATTCGTCGGGATGATACAAACCTGTCATCATAAGCGTTCTCTCGCGTAGAAATGCTTTTCAATCAAAGAGTTAATCGGCACACAGCCGTACAACCACCCTTTGACGTTGAAAATGGGGGCTGGCTATTTTACACACGTAGAAATACGTACTCAAATCGGAGAAAGGCTAATCCTTTCAGAATCCGCTCAACGGGCGGATCCAAAACGGCTGTGAACGCAGGGAATCAGGGAGGTTTTCAAGCGCTTGGCGCGCATCCCCGGCGTTTTCAAATTTTCCGTAGTATACCACAAACCAATCCTGTTCCTTGCGGGTGGACCGGGTGTATCTGAGCCCGGGAACCCCGGAATAGCGGTTGATGTACCCGACAGCCGTCTGCTCCTGATACCCGGCGACAAACTGGACGGTCACGCCGGATGACGCCCGGATCTCGCCCACCGGGGTAAACCGGTCAGGCAACGCCGCGATAAACGCCGGCTCAGGCTCAGGCTCAGGCTCAGGCTCAGGCTCAGGCTCAGGCTCAGGCTCAG
>NZ_CAMPJO010000020.1 GCF_946886895.1 uncultured Marinobacter sp.
CATGGCTCCATTCTCTCAGATGCTGGAGCCTCCTCAAAACCCGGGGCGGTTCAGACCGCTATTTCAGGGACGCTGGCGATTGCCGTAGGTATCCCGCTCGGGGTTATCCTGAGCCGGCCCCGCTTCATCAAGGTTTCTGAGTGGGCCATGCAGGGGCTGAACGTGGGCACCACGATCCCGACCCTGGCGATCCTGGCGTTGTCCATGAGCCTTCTGGGCATCGGCTTCATTCCTTCGGTATTCGGTCTGTTCATCGCCTCGCTGCTGCCGATCGTGCGCAACACCTACACCGGGTTACTGGGGGTTCCCGCGCACCTCAAGGAGTCTGCCTCGGGCATCGGAATGTCTCCTGGACAGATGTTGCTGCGTGTGGAAATTCCAAACGCTGCCTACGTCATTTTCGCAGGTATCCGGACGGCGCTGGCGATTAACGTGGGTACGGTACCACTTGCTTTCCTGATCGGCGGTGGCGGTCTCGGCGAGCTGATCTTCACCGGCATCGACCTGTTCGAAACCGAAATGATGCTGGCCGGGGCCCTCATGACCGCCCTTCTGGCCATCACAGTGGACATCCTGGTAGCCGCCTGCGCGTTCCTGATGGTTCCCCGGGGCGTCAATCCATCCCGTACCTGAGGTCGCATAGAGCGGCCCGGGATTCGAAAACTGGCCACTCCGCGCGGGGTAGCCACAAAACAAGAAGTCACCAGGAGCACTGAAATATGAAAACCCTCAAGAAACTGGCATCCGTAGCCACCCTTGCCATCACCATGACCTTCGGTGGCGTCGCAGCTGCCGAAACTATCGTAGTGGGTGGCAAGAACTTCACCGAGCAGCAACTGCTGACTTCCATGACCGCCCAGTACCTTCGCGCCCAGGGCTACGATGTAGATACCCGGGCCGGCATGGGCAGCGCTGTTCTGCGATCCGCCCAGGAAAATGGCCAGGTGGACGTTTACTGGGAGTACACCGGCACCGGCCTGATTGTTTACAACGACGTCAAGGAAAAGCTTGGCCGGCAGGAAGGTTATGAGAAAGTGCGCGAGCTGGACATGGAAAAAGGGCTGGTCTGGCTGAACCCGTCTGACGCCAACAACACCTACGCCCTGGCCATGCGGGCCGAGGAAGCTAACGACATGGGCATCAAGACCCTGAGTGATATGGCTGCCGCCATCAACGATGGCAAAGAACTGGTCCTGGCGAGTAACGCCGAATGGTACGCACGTGAAGACGGCTTCCGCCCGTTTGCCAAGGCCTACGACTTCAAACTGCCGCGCGACCAGATCAAGCGTATGGACTCAGGGCTGACCTATACTGCGTTGAAAGAAGGTGAAGTGGACCTGGCGTTGGTCTTCGCCACTGACGGACGTATCCCAGCATTTGATTTCGTACTTCTGGAGGACGACCAGAACTTCTTCCCGGACTACGCAATCACACCGGTGGTGCGACAGGAAGTTCTGGAACAGAATCCGGAACTGGACGACCAGCTCAACAAGCTTTCCGGCTTGCTGGATAACGAGGTAATGTCCCGTCTGAACGCCCAGGTGGACGTCGAGAAAGAAGAAATCGAGAAGGTTGCCCGCAACTTCCTTGAGCAGAACGACCTGATCTGACCCCCGAGTCAGACATCGCCCTGTGCGCCCCGACGGTTCACAGGGCTTTTGCCGTTGTATACCCGTCTTTCAATCACCGAGAAGCCGACATGATTACCAACCTGAATGTGGCCGTCGCACAGATCAACAGCCAGTTGCTGGATGTTGAAACCAACCTTGAACGGCACCGCGAATACGCTGAGCAGGCTCGTCAGAGTGGGGCGGAACTACTGCTCTTCCCTGAGCTGTCGCTGACCGGCTACCAGGTCGGGCGTGATGCACCTACCGTTGCCATGCGGAGGGACGATCCGGCCCTGCTCAGCCTCGCCAGGCAGGCAAAAGACATCACACTTGTGGCCGGCTTTGTAGAGCGGGCGCGGGCAGGCGAACTGTACAACGCCATGGCATACCTGCGGGATGGTGAGGTGATTCATGTTCATCGCAAACTCAATTTGCCCACCTATGGCGGCCTGGAAGAAGGCAAGTGGTTCCATTCCGGCAGCCAGATCGGCAACGTGAAAATCCGCGAGCACTGGGAGTCCAGCTGCCTGATCTGTGCGGACCTGTGGAACCCTGCCCTTACCCACTGCGCTTTCCTGAAGCAGCCCGAACTGATGCTGGCACCGATCAATTCTGCTTCCGGTGTTGTCAGTGAGAACTTCTCTAACGAGGACAACTGGAAGACCAATGTCAGCTTTTACGCCATGATCTACGGCACGCCGATGGTGATGGCCAACCGCTATGGACACGAGAAAGATCTCTGGTTCTGGGGCGGCAGCTGTATCCTCGGTCCAAAGGGAGAAATCCTCGCATCTGCAGAAGACCGGGAGTGTCTTATTCAGGCAGAGCTGAATCAGGAGTCCATCGACCGCGCCCGCTTCGAGATGCCGACGGTGCGGGATTCCAACACCCGTCTGATCCGACGTCTGCTCGACGATCAGTACTGAGTTCCAAGGCATAAAAAAGGGCGGCCATGGCCGCCCGAAGAACATCTTCATCAACGCTTCAATCATCAAATCCATACAGGCGGGCGGGATTGGATACGAGGATTCGTTTTCGCGTCTCCTCGTCCGGTACCCAGACGGCCAGGTCTTCCAGCAGGTCGGTATCATCCGGCATCAGCCCCGAGAAATGAGGGTGGGGCCAGTCCGACCCCCAGACACATCGGTTGGCATTAGCAGCCACCAATGCGCGGGCGATTTCTTCGACATCCGGATAGGGATACTCGCCCTGCAAAGTGACCCGATAGCTGCCAGAGAGTTTCACCCAGGCCCTGTTGTCTGCCAACAACCGGAGCAGCTTACGGAAGCCCGATTGGCCGGTGCCCAGGGTCGCGGGCATATGCCCCATATGGTCAAAAACCACAGGAACCGGCAGCTCCGCAACACGATCCATAATGTCGTCACAGTCAGAGACGTTGATCAGGAACTGAAGGTGCCAGCCCAGATCTGCAATCCGATCCGCCAGCCCCAGAACGTCATTCCATTGCAGGCCACCCCGAAACAACAGGTTCATCCGAACACCCCGGAATCCGGCCTCATGGAGTTCCTCAAGCTCAGTGCTGGAGACTCCCGGGGCGACCACACACACGCCGCGATAGTCATATCCCCACTCCCTGAGGTGCCGGAGTGCCTGCAGGTGAAGGCTGTTATCGGTGCCGTAGACACTTGGCTGTACCAGGACCCCCCGCTCGATACCCAGCATCTGATGCAGCTCGAGATACTGTTCCAGAGACGCCTCTGGCGGCGTATAGGTGCGGTTAGGGGTAAAGGGGAAGTCCTCGTGGCGGCCAAAGACATGAGCGTGGGTGTCACAGCTCTTTGCCGGAACCGCCACTTCCGGCCGGCGCACCACCGTGCGGGCTGCCTCACAGAAGGGAATCTCAGAACTCATAGTCGGTCACTCGAAGTGAAAACGGCGGCCAGAGGCCGCCGCAAGGGAGCTATCAGAATGTGGAAGTGATCCAGTCGGCGATCTTGCCGGCAAAGGTCTGGAACTTCGGATTCTCGTCCAGCATCCACTCTGTATGGCCACCGCCCTCAAGCAGGAAGAGCTCCTTTGGACCCGGGTAGCGGGCATAAAGAGAGCGAGCTTCGGTCACCGGGTGCAGGTCGTTCTCGGCCCCGTGGGCGATCAGCAGCGGGATCTGAGCGAAGCGTTCATCGAGGTGCGCTTCCGGGCAGAAGCTGATCAGCGAATCTGCAAAATCGAACGTGGAAGTCACACCATAACCGGGTGCCTTGACCAGCTCGGTATAAACGTACTCGCGGCTAACCGGATCCAGAGGATAAATCTCGAACGGGTCAATACCCTGGGCCTCTCCGCCTTTAGCCAGACGCAGACGCTCGTTGGCCATAAAAGCGCGGAACTGCTTCCAGCCATGCTCACCGCGCAAAGCTTTCTGAACACGCACAGCGTCGTAGAAACCGTTCATCGCGATCAGACCGTCAACCTGGTCCTCACAGACGCGGAAGGCGTCCAGCACAAGGCCGCCGCCCATGCCCCAGCCAGCCAGGACAACTTTGCGTTTTTCTTCTTTTGCGCGCTCGGCAACTATCGCCACCGCATTGGCGATATCACGAACCTGCTCTTCAATGAGGACATGCTCACGCTCACCCTCCGACTCGCCAAAGCCGCGGTAGTCAAAGCCGAATACCGTGAAGCCCTTTTGGGTCAGGAAGCGGGCATAACGCTCTGGGTGGATGTTTTTCTGGCCGGTGAAGCCGGAGCAAACGATGACGATGGGCAGACGCGGGTCGTCATGCTCCTCATTCTTAAAGAAGGCGCCGTCGAGGGTGAGCTTGTCACTCTGGAATTTCACTTTTTGTTCGATCATGTCGGGTTCCTGCCAATGGGCGTTGTTGTTAACGACTACGGGTCCCATCATCAGAAAATCCGGATCGACAAAAATTTAATAAAACGCCATCATGCACTACAAAAGCGACATTCCGTTCAGGCAGCCCAATGACAGAACCGGAAACCCGGAAAATCGGCTTTCTCGCCATTCCACAGTTCTCCATGCTTTCGTTCGTCGCGGCAATGGAACCCCTGCGTGCGGCCAATCGCCTGAGCGAGCAGCCGCTGTACGAATGGCACATCTTTTCCCAGGACAACCAGCCCGTGGCTGCCAGCAACGGCTTGCCAATCAGTCCAGACCGGCGATTTAATGAAACCAGTGATATCGATCTGATGATCGTGGTGGCCGGTATCGGCACCACCGTTATCTGGGACAAAAAGCTGTTTGAATGGCTGCGTCAGCTCTCACGCCGTGGGGTGGCGCTAGGTGCCACCTCCACCGGTTCTCTCCTGCTGGCCCGCGCCCGACTCCTCTCCAATCACCGCTGCACCATTCATTGGGAAAACAAGGAAAGCTTTGAGGAGGAGTTTCCCGAACTCAACATGACCGGGGAACTGTATGAGATCGATGGCAACATCATGACCTGCTCAGGCGGCCTGGCCAGCCTCGATATGATGTGCCACAAGATCGCTCTGGAGCATGGGGCGGATCTGGCCATGGGGTGCGCGGAGCAGTTCATCCATCCACAGATCCGACCGGCCAATGACAAACAGCGGATGGAACTCCAGTTCCGGCATAACACCAATCATCCGCGCCTGCTCAAGGTCATCCAGTTGATGCAAAACCACACCGAGGAGGTCCTGAACCTCACGGAAATCGGCGAGAAAGTCGGCCTGTCGACACGCCAGATGGAACGGCTGTTTCGAACGCACCTGCAGACCACACCCAACGCCTTTTACATGCAATTGCGCCTGGAGCGGGGGAAACACCTGTTGCTTCAGTCCACCATGAGCATTACCCAAATCGCCACCGCCTGTGGCTTTAACTCGACTTCCTATTTTACCCGTTGCTATACCAAGGGCTTCGGGCTGACACCCCGGGAGCAGAGGCAGAAACGGGAGCAGGGCTGAATAGAAGTTGTCGGCTTTATTAAAGCTCATGTCGCATTATTTGCAGTCGACCAGACCGTGAACCTCAATGATGGAGGCACAATAATACCGAGTGCCTTCCATGCCCGACCTGTCAGTACCAAAGAAGATTCTGGAGCTTGATGCCACCGCTCTGCCGACCGAGGTCTATGACCTTGCCCGGACCTGCCTGCTGGACCTGTTGGGCGTGGCAGCAGCTGCAACCAGCACGCCCCTCGCCCGGATAGCTCTTGAGTTTGTACGCAATCAGTACCCGGGCAGACAGGCACTACTGTTCGCGGAGGGTCAGGCCTCAAGTGCCGGATCAGCCCTTTACGGTGGCTGGCTGATTGACGCCCTGGATGCCCACGATGGCCATGTGCTGACCAAGGGCCATGCCGGTGTTGCCATCCTGCCCGGGCTACTCTCTTTACCCGAAACACAGGGCCTGTCGGGACGACGGTTTTTGGGGGAGCTGGCCATCGGCTATGAGATTGCCATTCGCGCCGGTATCAGCCTTCATGGCTCAGCCCGCGACTACCATACCTCCGGTGCGTGGAACTGCCTGGGCGTGGCCGCCGTGACGGCCCGGGTAATGGGAGTGACGCCACAGCAACTGGCGGAGGCCCTCGGCACCGCCGAGTTCTACGGTCCACGCAGCCAGATGATGCGCTGCATAGACCATCCAACCATGCTGAAGGACGGCTCTGGCTGGGGCGCCATGACCGGCATTTCCGCCGCACTTCTGGCCCGGTCTGGCTTTACCGGTGCCCCCGCATTGCTTCTCGAGGAAGCTGATCTCTGGCGGGACCTCGGTACCCATTGGCATTTCCTGAATACTTATTTCAAACGGTACCCGGTGTGCTATTGGGCCCAACCTGCCGTGGAAGCCGCGCTATCACTCCGGGCTTCAATACCCGACATGGACCAGGTCGAGGAAATTCGAGTTACCAGCTTCCATCAGGCGATTCGACTGCATACGTCCCGGCCTCAAAGTACCGAAGAGGCCCAATACAGCCTGCCCTGGGCGGTGGCTTGTGCTTTGCACCGCGGCACGGTGGATCAGCAGTCGGTAACCAATGATCTGGACCACCCCAAGGTCTTGCGGCTGAGCGGAAAAGTCCAGCTTTGCGAATCTGTCGAGTTCTCGGCCTGCTTCCCGGCGCACAGATATGCCACGGTTGCGATCCGACTGAACGATGGCCGGGAACTGGTCAGTGACCGCTTCGAGGCGAGAGGCACGCCGGGCAACCCGATTGCCCAGAGCGAACTGGTCACCAAATTTTACGAACTGGCCGGGCCGGCCCTCGGCCCGGAAGCCCATTGCCTGGAGCGGGCCGTCCACGAACTGTCTGACCAACCGGTGACAGAACTTCTGGCACAACTGACCCAGCCTCCCCCCCACCAGCACCCACAGGAAAGCAGTCTCAGCCATGCTACCGCGACTTGAGCAAATAACACCGACCCAGTCCCGTTACCTCGCGTTCCTCGAGACTCTCAAGAAATCGGGTTTCCGGGGAGAAATGACGCCGGACTATGCAACCAGAACGGTACTGGCGACCGATAACTCCATCTATCAAGTGCTGCCACAGGCGGTGGTTTTCCCGATGGACAAGGCAGATGTCCAGGCACTGGCTCGCCTGGCGGCAACAGCTGATTGGGCCGATATCGTCTTCAGCCCCCGCGGCGGAGGCACGGGCACAAACGGTCAGTCTTTAACAGACGGAATTGTGGTGGACCTGTCCCGTCACATGAACCGGATCCTGGAAATCAACGCCGCTGAAGGTTGGGCGCGGGTCGAAGCGGGAGTCGTGAAGGATCAACTGAATGCAGCCGCGAAAACCCACGGTGTTTTTTTTGCGCCGGAGCTGTCCACCAGCAACCGGGCTACCATCGGTGGCATGATCAATACCGATGCCAGTGGCCAAGGATCGGTCATGTACGGCAAGACCAGGGATCATGTCCTGGAACTGGAAACCGTCCTGTTGGATGGAAGCCTGCTGCAGACCAGCCCCCTCGATGCCGAACAGGAGACAGCCGCAACCGAACAAGCCTCGCTCGCAGGCGATATTTACAGAACCCTCGCGGGTATCTGGGACCGCCGCCGTGACGATATCGAACAGCGCTTTCCCAAGCTGAACCGATGCCTGACCGGTTATGACCTGGCCCACCTCCGCGATCAGGAGGGCCGGCTCAACGCAAACAACATCCTGTGTGGTTCCGAGGGCACGCTGGGGTTTATTGTCGAGGCAAAAATCAATCTGGTGCCGATACCCGATTACCAGGCTCTGGTGGTGGTCCAGTATGACAGTTTCGATGCATCTCTGAGGGATGCCCGTGCCCTGATGGAAGCCGGCCCAGCCTCAATCGAAACCATCGACAGCAAGGTCCTGGAGCTTGCCAGGGGTGACATCATCTGGCACGGCATGGCGCAGTTTTTTCCGAAGACTGCAGACTTCCCAACCCGGGGCGTAAACCTTGTCGAATTTACCGGGGGCGACGAGCAAGAGGTTCGCCGGGCAATAAGGACATTGACTGAGCTGCTGGACGATCCAAAACGGACGCCAATCTGCCACTACGCCGTCGCCTTCGGGGAACAGGCGGTCAGCCAGGTCTGGAAAATGCGTAAGCGGGCCGTGGGTCTGCTGGCCAAAACATCCGGGGAGGCCCGCCCGGTGGCATTCGTTGAGGACACCGCTGTCCCCCCGGAGCATCTCGCGGACTTTATCGGCGAGTTTCGCGCCGTCCTCGACCGCAAGGGGCTGAACTACGGAATGTTCGGCCACGTGGATGCCGGCGTTCTCCATGTTCGCCCGGCCCTCGACCTCAAGGATCCGGAAGCGATCAACGTCGTTCGTTCGGTCACCGAGGAGGTGGTCGAACTGGTGCGAAAATACCATGGTCTGCTCTGGGGTGAGCATGGCAAGGGGTTCCGTTCCGAATTTGCCCCCGGCTTTTTCGGAAACCTTTACCCGGAGTTGCAGGCCGTGAAACGCGCCTTTGATCCCCGCAATCAACTCAACCCAGGTAAGATTGCGACACCCGATGCCCGAATCCCGCTGGTGAAACTGGATGAGCCCGGGCAGCGCGGAGCACTCGACCGCACCATTCCGGTTGCCAGCCGACGCAGCCAGCCGGACGCAATGAACTGCAACGGCAACGGCGCGTGCTACAACTTCGATCCGGACGATGCCATGTGCCCGTCATGGAAAGCGACTCGCGACCGCCGGCATTCCCCAAAGGGTCGCGCCTCCCTCGTCCGGGAGTGGCTCAGGCTGCTCGGCGAGCAAGGTGTGGATACCGAATCGCTAGCGACACAGACAAATTCGACCCCGGCGCTGCGGAGCCTGCCCGTGAGGTTTCGGAATACCTGGGCGCGCAACAGGGGGCAGTACGATTATTCAAATGAAGTCCGGGAAGCGATGGACGGCTGTCTATCCTGCAAATCCTGCTCAGGCCAATGCCCTGTCCAGGTCGACATTCCCGAAGCCCGCGCCCGGTTCATGCATCTGTACCACAGTCGCTACCTGCGCCCCTTCAAGGATCATCTGATCGGAAGGCTGGAACAACTGATTCCTTTCATCGCCAATCCCCTGGCCCGCCCGCTATACAACACCCTCATGCGCTGGGCACCGGTCAAGGCACTGGTCCGGAACATTGGCATGGTGGACAGCCCCCTGCTTGCAACGCAAACACCCATCGCGGCAGCTGCCAGGCTAGGCATTGGTATAGTGAATGATGGGGAGCTGTCAGGCTTAAGCGAGGAGGAGCGGGCCCGGTCACTGATCATCGTTCAGGATGCGTTCACCAGCTACTTCGAGACCGATACGTTCGCCGCCATCCTTGAAACACTACAATATCTCGGCCTGCAGATCTGGTTGCTGCCCTTCCACCCGAATGGCAAACCGCTGCACGTCCATGGATTTCTAAAACAGTTCGAGACCATTGCAGGCAAGCATGCCAGCCTGCTGAATTGCTACGCGAAGTACGACATTCCTCTGGTTGGCATCGACCCTTCAATGACCCTCGCTTTCCGGTCGGAGTACAGAAAGTACGTTGGTACGAAAGTACCCACGGTCATGCTGCTTCAGGAATTCCTTGCCCCCCGGGTCGAGAAGCTTGCTAAAACTCTAGAACTGGAGTCTGGAGGACAAGTCACTCTCATGGGGCATTGTTCAGAGAAGACAAACGCCGTCGGTAGTTTGGATCAATGGCGGCAGGTATTGGAGGCGCTGGGTATCGAACTCAAAATTGAAGCCGCCGGCTGCTGCGGCATGGCAGGTACGTATGGGCATGAAACCCGGAATCTGAAAACGTCCAAAACCATATATGAATTATCCTGGGGACCGAAGATCAGAAAATTGAAGGATCGCAGGGTTATACTTGCCTCCGGATACTCTTGTCGGTCACAGGTTAGACGATTCGATAATGCTGAAGTGAAACATCCACTCGAGTACTTGCGGGACAGGTTTAGAAACAGAGGCGCCAAAGATTCGTAACGGGGTAGAACCCAATGGCACTGAACAGTTCAAAGAATTCAGGCAGTCGTACTGGCTTTGACCAAGGCTCAACTTGGTGACCTTCTGAAGCGACTGAATGCGCATAAAACACAAGCCGGAATGTTCGAACAGATGGCCAGCGAGATCCTCGCCGGCCAAAAAATACCGGCTCAGTGACGTCCGGGTAACGGTCGAGTCCTCAATTAAATGGTAGGCGCGTCTGAGATTGCTCACAGGTGGCTAACCAAATACGGCGCAAAGCCCCCGCAAGGGGCTTCAATCCCGCCACGGCGCAGAACCCGCCCCGTGGCCGGGACACCGCCCTCAGCGGTGGGAAGATTCGATTAGCACCTGAGTGTCGTGAATGATGCGGCCAACCCGATAGGCCGGATGCAGATCGGCGTCATAACCCAACCGGAGCCGGTAATCCGGGTGGCGGTACCGGTCACGGTCGTGATGACGATGATGGTGGCCGTCCCGCCAGTGCCTGCGATCATGGTGCCGGTCCCGGTCATGGCGATCATGGTGCCGCCCCTTCCAGCCATCGCGGCGGTGATCGTCGTAACCGTGACGGTAATGCGCCTGCAGGAACTTCTTCTGCTGCCCCGGTGGCAACGCCTGGCCCCGATCCAGCTGCTTCTGAATGCCGGGCGGATGGCCGAACCCCCGGTAACTGTCCGCCATCGCTGGCACCGACACCAGCAGGAACGCCGAAATCACACTGCCCATTAACCAACGTTTCATGGTGTTTCTCCTGTCTGCATCAGAGACGGGTCACGCACCCGAACGGAATTCCGGGTGCCTCTGAGCTCAGGGTATCGAACCGGCCAGGAAAGTCAGCGCCTCGCGGGCGGCTTTGCACGATCTTTACGCCGGGAAGGCATGGCTTGACGTTTCAGCCGCCGGATCTGTCGCCGGAATCGGCGGAGCGCACCAGGGATTCAATGGCAAAGGTATGGGGGCAGTCATCGCCCAAGGCCCGTAAGGACTCGGCGAGTCTCAGCAGATAATCGGCATTGGGACCACTCGGACCAGCGGCGGAGGCAATCTGCCGGGCAATCTGCGCGTCCGGAGCGTGCCCCAGATACGCCTCGTTGTCTTCGGTGGCGATGTACACCAGGCCTTCGGCGTGGCTGCCGTCGTCGAAGGTCAGGGTGGTCGAGAAACGCAGATAACCGTTCTTCTCCCTCACATCCAGATGTTCAAAAACGCTGGGAGACACCCGGAACGCCATGCCCTTGCAGACGGCCCCGGGCTTCTCGACCAGGGTAGCCACCCGGCCCGGCGCTTCCGGTGTTCCCCGGTGGTCGTGGGAGCCCTGCCAGAAGCGGCGCTGCCAGCCACGGATCATTGCTGGCCGCTGCTCCAGGTAGGGAAAGTCTACCTTGTAAATCAGCGACCCGTAGCCAAACAGCCAAACGGATTCAATGCCCGAGAAATCGTAACGGCGGCGATTGTGTTCAACGGTGTTCGTGGACATAAAAGGCCCGGTGATGGTTTTCGGAGAGCGCTCTACACTAGGTGGTGGCGATAAATCCCGCAATACCCGTCAGCACAATTTCCGCCGCCATGGCTGACAGGATCAGACCGCTGATCTTGGACAGGATATTGAGGCCGGTTTTGCCCAGCGCCTTCTCCAGGAAACCAGACAGGCGCAGCAACACCGCCAGGATCAACAGCCCGGAGACCAGGCCCAGCAGCCCGCCGGTCACCTCCGGCCAGCGCTTCAGCTCGGCACCGTACACCAGGATGGCACCAATGGTGGCCGGCCCGATCATCACCGGAATCGCCAGGGGTACGACCGCGATATCATCGCGGTCCTCATCGGGCAGGCCGGTGGCGTGGTTGCGGGTGCCGTTGGTCACCAGGCTGATCGCGGTCAGAAACAGCAGACAGCCGGCACCGATGCGGAAGGAGTTCAGGGTAATGCCGATGGCGCTGAACAGCAGTGGCCCGGCAAAGAACAGAATCACCCCGAGGACAAACGCGGATACGCAGGCCCGGCGGATAATGGAGCTTTTCTCAGCCACCGCCAGCCCCCGGGTCAGGGCCAGAAACATGGTCACCACGAAAAACGGCGCCAGCAGGAACAGAAAACGAATCGTACTGCTGATGTAGGTGGAGAAAAACGTCTCAAGCATTCCGGGCATTCCAACAGTTAATGGAAGCCGGTAAGCATAGCTTGCCCACGCGTTTTCTGCCGTACGGGAGTGAACGTATGAAACCTTACTCCATCAGACCGCCATGGGCGTCACGTAGCTGAAACGCTTGCGGTACTGCTCCATGGTGCAACCCACGGATCGCTTGAACAGACGACGGAACGAACTGGCATCCTCATACCCCACACCCCAGATAATCCGGGCCGTCTGCTCGCGGCTCGACTCCAGCCTGTGTTTGGCGGCTTCAATGCGCAGATGCTGGAGATAGCTGATGGGGGTTTCCCCGGTCGCCTCCTTGAACCGGCGTTTGAAGGTGCGTGTGCCCAGGCCGGCAACTGCCGCGACATCATCAATGCTGACCGGCTCGGCGTAATGGTGTTCCAGCCAGGTTTGCGCCTTGCGGATAGCGTCGTCCTGATGGGACTTGCGACTGTAGAACGCCATGTAGGGTGTCTGTTCCACCCGACGACCATCGAGAACCAGCATCTTGCTGCAGGCCAGCGCCAGCGACGGCGATGCGAAACGCTCCACCAGGTACACACACAGATCCACAAAGGCCGTGGCCCCGCCGGCGCAGATGATCTGGCCGTTATCCACCAGCAACTGATCTTCCTCCAGTCGGATCCCCGGATAGCGGCTGCGAAACAGCGACGCCGCACGCCAATGGGTGGTGGCGGCCTGGCCATCCAGCAGGCCGGCTTCCGCCAGCACAAAGCTGCCGGTGCACACGCTGGCCAGCACGGCGCCCTGTTCATGAGCCTCACGCAACCAGCCATGCAGGGGTATGGCCGGCGCAAGCGTGCGCTCCACCCGCTCAGCGCTGACGGCAGCCTCCACGGAAGAACCCACCACAATCAGGTCTGGCCGGAAGTCTTCACGGCGCACCGTTGGTGTGACCATGGCACCGCTGTAACCACGGACCGGCCCGTTATCCACCGTTACCACCTGACAGTCAAACAGGGGGGTACTGTCGCCGGCAGGCACACGGGCGCAGTAATTGGCCACGGTAAAGAAGTCCATCACGCCATGCACACCAGACGCATGGCAGTTGGGCAAGGCAATAATGGCAATGTTCATCATGATGAATGGCCCGTTTCGCACTTTATATGTCAAATATGACACTCCTGCGAACCGCTCGCAAGCCCTACCCTGATCCTGTCATCCACCAATGCACGAAGAAGGACTTTCTCCTATGACCTCACAACTGAACACACAACCAGAGCTCTTCCGTCATTCCAGTCCCGCTCCGGCACCGGCCAATGTCGGGCTCTCCACCACCCGGCTGGCGCTGCAACTTTATGGGCGGGTGTCGCCCCAAAAGGCCGGACAACTGGTAAACCGCATGGCGTTCAGGCCATCCCGGCTGCCCATGCCCACCCGCTACGAGTCTTTGCTGGATAACACCGACAGCTACACCCAGCTCCAGCATGGCGGGCGTACCATCCCGGTGTATTCCTGGGGCCAGGGCCCGGTGATCCTCGGTGTGCATGGCTGGGCCGGAGCCGGCATCCAGTTCGGCGCCTGGGTGACTCCGCTGCTGGAAGCCGGCTACCGGGTGGTGCTGTTCGACGCACCGGCCCATGGCCGCGCCCAGGGTGACAGCACCGACCTGTTCGAGATGGCTGAGGTCACCGGGAAAGTTGCGGCCAGTCTGGGCAGGGTTCACGGAATCCTGGCGCACTCCATTGGCTGCATCGCCGTAGCCAGGGCCATTGCCGACGGATTACAGGCCAACTATCTGGCCATGCTGGCGCCGCCGGCCAGTCTGACCGCTGTGATGGCAAATCTGGGCCGGCAACTGGCGCTGAGCCCGGAGGTGCTGTCTGTCCATCTGCAACTGATGGAGGCGCGCTTCGGGCCATCCGTTTGGGACCAGCTGGATCTTGAGGATCTTGCCCGGACACTCACCCAGCGGGGCCTGATCGTTATTGATGACGACGACACGTCGATTTCACCGGAGGAAAGCCGGCGAGTGGCCGGCAACTGGGATCAAGCGGATGTCTTGCGCACCCGCGGCCTGGGTCACAACCGCCTGTTGTGGAGCCCAATGGTCGTGGACACCGTGCTCCGGGATCTGGGCCGGCCTGTGGACTCGGTCTGAACGGCTCTGTTCCGTCGTCACTGGCAGTCAACAGCCAGTTCAGCGCACCGCGGACTTTGAAACTGCCGGTACGCTGGAGGTTCTCACACTTCAAGCCCAGCGAGTGGCCCAGGGCCGCATCCAGGTCCGGCACATGCAACAACGGTGTTTCCCCCAGATACGGGCGGATGCGCTGCTCCGCCTCCAGAATCCGGGATTCGTCAGGAACGGTTGGTCTGGTCATGGCGCGCTCTCCGTTGGCTCCTCTATTACCCACCATGACCCTGAGGCGGCTTGCAATCAAGTTGCTGTGACGGCCTCGCACCCATCAACCGCCTCCGGCTCACACACATACTGCTGTGCATCAAACCGCCTGGTCTGCTGACGGAACTTCCAGGTGAAACCTGGCCAGAGCGTTGTGTTCTTGCCGTTTTCGTTCACGTACCAGCTCTTGCACCCGGTCTGCCACACGGAGTCACCCAGCTTGGCGTGAATGGAGGCGTTGTATCGACTTTGGGCATCGCCCTTCACCTCCACGCTCCGCCAGCCGTGCCTGTCCATCTTCTTCAGGGCATCCAGCACATACTGGATCTGGCTTTCGATCATGGTCACCATGGAGCTATGGCCCAGCCCGGTGTTGGGGCCCATCAGCATGAAAAAGTTGGGGAAGCCAGCGATGGCGGTACCCTTGTAGGCTTCGGCACCGTCTTTCCACGCCTCCAGCAGGTCCTGACCGTTACGGCCGTAGACCATACCGGCGGGGATCGGGTCCTGGGCCTTGAAGCCGGTGCCGTAAATGAGGCAGTCCACTTCCCGCTCGTTGCCGTTGCGGTCGACGATGACGCTGCCGCGTACTTCACGGATCCCGTCGGTCAGCACGTCCACGTGGTCCTGAGCCAGGGCCGGGTAGTAGTTGTTGGAGATCAGTACCCGCTTGCAGCCGAAGTGGAAATCCGGGGTGACTTTCCTGCGCAGCGCCTTGTCCTTGATCTGGTTGCGGATGTGACGACGGGCCTGCAACTCACCGATCTTGAGAATGCGGGGATCACCCACAAAGCCCAGCACTCGGGCCTCCAGCATCCAGTAAATACTCTGGCGAAAGGCGTTGAGGGTTTGCGGGAAGGCGCGGAACATCCGTTTTTCCAGCGGACGGATCTCGCGGTCCGGCTTGGGCACGATCCACGGCGGCGTGCGCTGGTAAAGATCCAGGTGGGCGGCCTCTTTTGCCACCTCGGGTACGAACTGGATGGCCGAGGCGCCTGTACCAATTACGGCGACCCGTTTACCCCTGAAATCGTAGTCGTGATCCCAGTCCTGGGAGTGAAAGCTCTTGCCGGTGAAGGTCTCGATACCCCGGATGTTCGGGTAGGCCGGGGTACTGAGGCCGCCCATGCCCGAGACCACAATGTCGGCTTTCAGGGTGCTGAACGCCGGCAGATCCTTGTCCTTTCGGTCCAGCTTATCGCCAGGGTTCAGCCCCTTATCCTGCCTGTAGGCCCAGAGTTTTGGGCTGTCGCAGGTTTCCACGGTCCAGCTTTGGGTTTTCTCATCATATCGGGCGCCGGCGACGTGGGTGTTCAGGCGCACATGCTTCATCAGGTCGTATTTTTCGGCGCAGTGGCGCAGGTAGGCCTGGATTTCCTTCTGCTGGGCGAACATGCGGCTCCAGTCGGGGTTCTGTTCGAACGAGAAGGAGTACAGGGCAGATTGCACGTCACAGGCGCACCCCGGGTAGTGGTTCTCGTGCCAGGTGCCGCCAACATCATCGCTTTGTTCCAGGATTACGAAGTTGTCGTAACCGGCTTCCTTGAGCTTGATGCCCATACCGAGGCCGGAGAAGCCGGTGCCGATGATGGCGATCTGTTTATCCTGCGTCATTTCTGCACTCCTGAGTTGGCCTTCTTGGCCTTGTCTGTTGTTGCCCGGCGGGTCACCATGGCCGGTAGACACATGTATACACAGTTGAGTAGACACTTGTATACTTAACGTCCTCTAAGCCAGGGCGAATGGCCCGACTTGACAGATTACTGACCTCGGTGGCCTCTCTCGCTTGGTGGCGGGCCGATTGGGGAGAGGCTTTCCGAAACACGCTCCTTCGGCACATCCCTGTGACGCTTGGGCTCCGCCATCCCTGGCTCCGCACAGTTTCGGAAAGCCTCTCCCCAATCGGCCGGCAAACTTTGGGTGGTATGACCGAAAAGCCGAGCCGGAGTGGATAGCAGGCTACTCCATTGCCCGGTCTTGCTCCAAAAACCAGAGGAATAGATGAACGCACTAACCGGCGGAAAACTAAAACTCGTTCAGGCAGCCCTGCGCCTGATTACGGAAACCCGGAGCCTGACGTCCCTTGGCCTGCGGGAACTGGCCCGTGAGGCGGGGCTGAATCCGAATACGTTTTACCGGCACTTCAAAAACCTGGATGAGTTCGGCTTGCAGGTACTGGAGTACATCGCCGAAGACATGAAATCCGGCGTACGCGAGTTGCGGCGGATGGCGGAGTCCTCTGAACAGGCCTCCCATGACACCGTCACCTTCGTATACCACTACTTCCTGGCCAACCCCGCCGCAACCACCGTCGCGGTGAGGGAGCTGCATGGGCCATCGCCGGTGCTCAGAAACGCCCTTGAGTCCCAACTGGATGCCAGCGCGAACGAGATGGCCGAAGACATTATTGAACGGCAACTGGTCAGTGCCGTGCCGCCGGAAACGATTCACGAAATTTCCCGCATGACCATTCGCTACATCCTGTTTCGGGCCATGGATTACCTCGAAAAGCCGGACCAACGGGCGATCATTCAGCTGGAAACCGAGCGTTTTATTAACCGGCAGTTCCGGGGCGCCATGGTCGACGAACTTTCGGAAAATGGCCTCCAGGCACTGTTAAACCGCCAGCGTTAAAGGCTTATTGTTTTTTTCGTTTTATTTATTCATTTTTTCGATTTGTTCGTTTTTAGGAAAATCCCGACAAATCTGTTAGCGTTCCACCCGTAAGTAAAAACCGAGACATTGAGCGAATCGGTCAATCCGGAGGATGCAGTTAAATGAAAATCGGGATTCCCAGGGAAATTTTTGAGGATGAACGTCGGGTAGCGGCAACACCGCCCTCGGTGCACAAGCTGATCAGCCTTGGCTACGAGGTGATGATCGAGGGCGGCGCCGGCGAGGCGGCGAACTATACCGACGACGCCTACGAAAAGGTCGGCGCGACCATTGCTGCTGATACCAAGGCGCTGTGGCAGGAAGCAGACGTTGTCCTGAAAGTCCGCGCGCCCATGAAAAACCCGTCCCTGAATGCACACGAAGTGGACTTGATGAAAGAAGGGGCGTTTCTGGTCAGCTATCTCTGGCCGGCCCAGAACCCCGAACTGCTGGAGAAACTGGCGGCGAAGAAAATTACCTCGTTCGCCATCGACAGCCTACCCCGCATCAGCCGCGCCCAGAAGATGGATGCCCTCAGTGCCATGGCCAACATTGCCGGTTATCGGGCGGTAATTGAAGCGGCCAATAACTTCGGGCGTTTCTTTACCGGGCAGATGACCGCCGCGGGCAAGGTACCGCCGGCGAAGATCATGGTGATCGGTGCCGGCGTTGCCGGCCTGGCCGCCATTGGCGCCGCCAACAGCATGGGTGCCATTGTCAGGGCGTTTGATACCCGGCTGGAAGTGAAGGAACAGGTGGAAAGCATGGGCGCCGAGTTCCTGGTGCTGGATTTTGACGACGAGGACGGCAGCGGCTCAGGTGGCTACGCCAAGCAGATGAGCGACGAGTTCATCAAGGTGGAAATGGCCCTGTTTGCGGAGCAGGCGAAGGAGGTGGACATCATCATCACCACCGCCCTGATTCCCGGCAAGCCGGCACCCAAGCTGATCACCGCCGACATGGTGAAGTCCATGAAGCCCGGCAGTGTCATTGTCGATCTGGCTTCCGAGCGTGGCGGTAACTGTGAGCTGACCGAACCCGGCAAGGTGGCCCATCACCACGGTGTGACGCTGATCGGCTACACCGATCTGCCCAGCCGGATGGCCAAGGTGGCCAGTGATCTCTACGCCACCAACCTGGTTCACCTGCTCACTGAGCTGACCCCGGAAAAAGACGGCCAGCCTCAGGTCAACATGGATGACGATGTCATCCGTGGCTTGACGGTGGTTCGGGAACACGACATCACCTGGCCGCCACCCAAACCGGAAGCCCCGGTCAGCCCCAAGCCGGCACCGGGAACCGAGGAGCCCTCTGCGGAACAGAAAGCCGCAGCACTGAAACAGTCCGAGCGTCGCAGCATGATTGGCAAAGTCGCCCTGCTGCTGGTGACGCTCGCGGCCCTGTATGGGGTCGGTGCTCATGCTCCCGAGAGTTTTCTCAGCCACTTCACGGTGTTCGTGCTGGCCTGCTTTATTGGCTGGCAGGTTATCTGGAATGTCACCCCGTCCCTGCACACGCCGTTGATGAGTGTCACCAACGCCATCAGCGGCATCATCGTGATCGGGGCCATGCTGCACCTGGCCCAGGCGGAGAATATCGCCGTCGGGATCATGGCGTTCGTGGCGGTGCTGATTGCCAGTGTTAACGTGGGCGGTGGCTTCAGGGTCACTCACCGTATGCTCAACATGTTCCGCAAGTAGGAGACGCCAAAGATGAGTACAGGTCTGGTAAGCGTGGCCTACGTCGTGGCCAGTGTTTTGTTTATTCTCAGTCTCGGTGGCCTGAGCCACCAGGAGTCCGCCCGTCGTGGCAACCTTTACGGGGTCGCCGGCATCCTTCTGGCGGTGGGTGCCACCCTGGCCAGTGTGGGTGACGGTGGCATCGTCGCCATCGTGATCGCCATTCTGATTGGCGCGGGCATCGGTATTCCCCTGGCCAACCGGGTGGAAATGACCCAAATGCCGCAACTGGTTGCCCTGCTTCACAGCTTTGTCGGGCTGGCAGCGGTGCTGGTGGGTTTCTCCGGCTACATTGAGCCCCTGGTCAACACCACCGGCGCCGAGCACACCATCAAACTGGTGGAGGTGTTTGTCGGTGTCTTTGTCGGCGCGGTGACCTTCACCGGCTCGCTGGTGGCCTGCGGCAAGCTGGACGGTCGCATCAGCAGCAAGGCCCTCACCCTGCCCGGGCGGCACCTGATGAACCTGGTGGCGATTATTGCCTGTGTCCTGCTGGGCGCCTGGTTTCTGGGCACCAACAGCATGGCAACGGGTTTGCTGGCGCTGGTAGCCATGACCGCCATCGCGGCCATTCTGGGCATTCACCTGATCATGGCCATCGGCGGCGCCGATATGCCAGTGGTGGTGTCCATGCTCAACAGCTACTCCGGCTGGGCAGCGGCCGCCATCGGTTTCATGCTGGGGAACGATCTGCTGATCGTTACTGGCGCCCTCGTGGGCAGCAGTGGTGCCATCCTCAGCTACATCATGTGCAAGGCCATGAACCGCTCGTTCATCAGCGTTATCCTGGGCGGCTTTGGCCAGACCAGCAGTTCCGGCAGTACCGCCGGTGAAGACCAGACCGCCATCGAAGCCTCCGCCGACGATGTCTGTGAAGAGCTGCGCAACGCGGACTCGGTCATCATTGTGCCCGGTTACGGCATGGCGGTGGCCCAGGCCCAGACCGGCGTCAGCGATCTCACCTCGCTGCTGCGGGACCGGGGCGTCAACGTCCGCTTTGGCATCCATCCGGTGGCGGGCCGGCTGCCCGGGCACATGAACGTGCTGCTCGCGGAAGCGCACGTGCCCTATGACATCGTGCTGGAGATGGACGAGATCAACGACGACTTCCCGGAGACCGATGTGGTCCTGGTGATCGGTGCCAACGACACCGTGAACCCGGCTGCCGCCGAAGACCCGGGCAGCCCCATTGCCGGCATGCCGGTTCTGGAAGTCTGGAAAGCCCACCAGGTGGTGGTGCTCAAACGGGGTATGGCCACCGGCTACTCCGGGGTCGAGAACCCGCTGTTCTTCCGGGACAACACCCGGATGCTGTTCGGCGATGCCAAGGACAGCATCAACAAACTGGTGAGTGGTTTGCGGGGCTGACCAATCAGGCCTCAGCCTCTTTGGCGAAGAACCGCTCAATCTGCCGGGACTGGCTCTGGCCATCCCGGTAGCCCAGTTCGATCAGATCACGGCAAAAGCGTTTGTCGAACAGCAGGAAACTGGCAAGGTTGGCACTGGAGAACGGCGCAGAATCCGACGCGCCAGTGAGTCGCCGCAGCACCAACGGCATGGCGTCGATGTACTTCATGGCCAGTTCGTTGATCGGTTCGGACGGGGAAATTTCCAGGATATCCACCGGGTGCAGGTCGAGCCCGGACTCCTTCAGTTTCTGCTCAGGGATCAACTCCAGTAACTGGTTGATCAGGCGTGAGCGGTCAATGTCGTAATCCAGTGTGTCCAGAAACATACCGTTAAAGACGTGTGCCAGTACCTGGGTCAGGGTCGGCATGCCGGGCTTTTCCGGACGTCTGGGCGGGCACATGGCATTGGCACTGACGCCAATCACCAGCACCTTGCGGGCTCCCAGGTGCAACGCCGGGCTGATATGGGCCATCTGCCGGGTAACGCCGTCGCCAAAATACTCACGATGGATTTTCACCGGTGCAAACAGCGTGGGAATGGCTGTGGAAGCCATGATGTGGTCCACCGACAGCGTCACGCGGGTGCCACCACGCTGCCCTACCGACCAGCCCTCCAGGCCGTCAATGCCTTCAAAAAAACAGACGTTCTGGCCCGTGGCATAACCACAGGCATTCAGGCCCACCGCATCGATATGACCCTCGCTGATCGTCTGCCGTATGCTCTCCAGATCAATTTCCTGCTCCAATAATGTTCGAAGCGGTGAGTTGTCCAGAAAAGACACCGGCCCGTTCTCAATAGGCCGGCTGATCATCTTGCGGGCGACAGCACTGAACGTGCGCATCAGGGAGAAAGTGTCCGCCCGGAACACCCGGTCCAGGGTCAGTTCCGACCAGACCCGGTCCAGATGATCAATATTGTGGCGAAACAGGCCACGATTACCGGCGATGGCCATGGCATTGATGGCGCCGGCAGACGTTCCGATGATGACGTTGAACGGATGCTGCCAGTCGGGATACATGTCGGCAATCGCGCGAAGCACTCCAACCTGGTAAGCGGCCCTCGCGCCACCGCCCGTGAGGATGACACCGCTCTTCATCATGGTGGATTGCTGCCGATCGTTATCGATTCAGCCCGCTGGCTATGCATCAGTCCGGACTCCGGATGACTGGCACCTACTCGGTGGTATTATAAACGTAAGAAGCCACGGTTCCGTCCTGATTGAAGCGTATCACCAGGTCGGTGGTTTCGGCGTCACCAAAGGCCGACCAGCGGTACTTGCCGTAGGTCCAGGTGCGTTTGCCATCCTCGATACCGGTGCGCCAGGGCTCGCCGAACATCTCCTGAATATCCGCCCGGGTCGTGTCACCGATCTCAATCTGGTCGACGTTATGGGCGGGAAAATCCCGGCCGACGGTGGCACAGCCCACCAGACTGGCCAGAAACAGCGTGGCCATCAGGGTTTTAACGGCATTACGGAAGGACATAAAGGCACTCCTGTCTTGCTGGGGATTTCCCTCATCATAGCTGGTTCACAACGGGACGCGATTACGAACCGGACAGTTTTTGCCCACGAAAAAAAGCCGCAGGCTTTTCAGCACTGCGGCAAGTACAGATCGAAGGGTCGATCAGCAGGGATTTTCGGGCGGCTCAGTACAGTCTGGCCAGGGACTTTTTGGCAAAGGCTTCGACGTCTGCCAGACGCCCTTCTTTCACCTTCACCAGCCATTCCGGGTCCTGCAGCAGGGCCCGACCGACGGCAATCAGTTCAAACTCGTGGTTATTCATGCGCTCCACCAGCTCATCAATACCGGCTTGCTCCACGGCGTCCTTCTTGCTGGCAAAGGTGCCACTGATAAAGTCTTCCGTCAGGCCGACACTGCCCACCGACATGGTCGGCTTGCCAGACAGCTTCTGGGTCCAACCGGCCAGGTTAAGGTTCGAGCCTTCAAACTCGGGCTCCCAGAACCGGCGGGTCGACGCGTGAAAAATATCCACACCGGCGTCCACCAGGGGCATCAGGAACTGTTCGAGTTCCTCCGGCGTATTCACCAGTTTCGCCTCGTAATCCTGCTGCTTCCACTGGGAAAAGCGCAGCATGATCGGAAAGTCCGGCCCCACCCGGTGGCGGACCGCTTCCACGATCTCCACGACAAACCGCAGCCGGTTCTCAAGGCTGCCGCCGTATTCGTCGTCTCGCTGGTTGGTGCCTTCCCAGAGGAACTGATCCAGCAGGTAACCGTGGGCACCGTGGATCTCCACGCCGTCAAAACCCAGAGCCCTGGCATCCTGCGCGGCGTCTGCGAAGGCGATGATCACATCCTGAATGTCTTCCAGGCTCATGGCCTTGCCATTGGGCTTACCCGGGGCAAACAGGCCCGAAGGGCTGTACCCGGGGACTGCCGGATCCGGCTCGGTGCCTTCCTTGCGTACCGCGCCCACGTGCCAGAGCTGGGGGAAAATGGCGCCGCCGGCGTCGTGAACCGCATCAACCACGTTTTTCCAGCCCGCCAGGGCGTCATCGCCATGGAAGAAAGGAACATTCGGATACCCGTTGGCACCGGGGTGATTGACCGTAGTACCTTCGGTGATCAACAGGCCCACCCCATTCTCGGCACGGCGACGGTAGTAAGCCACGACGTCATCACCCGGCGCATTGCCCGGAGAAAAGTTGCGGGTCATCGGGGCCATGGCCACACGGTTACGCAGCGTCAGGTTGTGGATTTCAAATGGCTCAAACATGGGGCCGAGATTCATGCTCATGGTATTTCGCAACCTCACTAATTTGGTTTCGTTAAGCAACCCTATTAAATCTGGTTTTAAAATGCAACCCCATTCGGTACACTGCCACCATGGCCAGAAAACGTTTTGATGATTCCAATTGCTCCGTTGCCCGCGCCCTCAATCAGGTGGGCGACTGGTGGTCCCTGCTGATTGTGCTGCAGGCCATGTACGGCACCCGGCGTTTTGTCGACTTCCAGCAGGAGCTCGGCATTGCCAAGAACATCCTCTGTGATCGCCTTGCCCGGCTGGTGGATAACGGTGTGTTGCGGAAAGTGGATGTGGGGGAGCATGGTTCCCGGTTTGAATACCGGCTCAC
The DNA here is from genome assembly GCF_946886895.1 of uncultured Marinobacter sp. The sequence goes on from NZ_CAMPJO010000020.1 coordinate 23,417, forward strand.
CGACAAAGGCAGGGATCTGTTTCCGGTCGTCATTGCCCTGCGACAGTGGGGCGACAAGTGGAACCCGTCCCCGGACGACGCGCCGCTGGACCTACGGGACCGTGAAACCGGCGAGCCTATACAGATGGTGCAGGTGCAGAATGTCCGCGGTAACCCACTGACCATCCGGGATGTATTCGTGCCCGATGCTCCGGTGCCGGCCCGCGGCAAAAACTCCGCCTGACCGTCCCGGGCCGGTCAACCCGGCCCGGGACGGATCACTTGATCAGGCGCTCTGGCGCTGGGCTGATCGGCCTCGTTGACCGCCATTCTGGCTCCGGCCACCGCTGCGACCACCCGGCTTGTCTCCGAAGCTTTTCGGCTTGCCGCCGGGCCGACCATTGCCACCGCCGTTACCATTGCGGGTACGAGCGCGGCTAGGGTCCGCCTTGGCTTTCGGCTTCAGCGGCAGGTTGTTGGTCGGCTCAAAGCCTTCCACTTCCTTGCGCGGCAACTGCTTCTTGATCAGCCTTTCAATGCCCGCCAGCATTTTGCCTTCGTCAGCACTCACCAGCGACAGCGCATGACCACTCTCGCCGGCACGGCCGGTGCGACCGATACGGTGCACGTAGTCTTCCGGTACATTAGGCAGTTCAAAGTTCACCACCTGGGGCAATTGCTTGATGTCCAGGCCACGGGCGGCGATATCGGTCGCCACCAGCACGCGTACTTCGCCAGCTTTGAAATCCGCCAGTGCGCGGGTACGGGCACCCTGCGACTTGTTACCGTGAATGGCAGCCGCCGTAATACCGTCCTTCTCCAGTTTCTGGGTCAGGCGATTGGCACCGTGCTTGGTGCGGGTAAAGACCAGCACCTGATCCCAGCTGTTGTCGCGTACCAGTTTACTCAGCAGCGCCGTTTTCTGACTCTGATCGACCGGGTAGACAGACTGCTTGATATTTTCAGCAGAGGTGTTTCGGGCAGCCACTTCAACCTGAACCGGGTTATCCAGCAGACCTTCCGCCAGCGTACGAATCTCGTTGGAGAAGGTGGCCGAGAACAGCAGGTTCTGGCGCTTGGCCGGCAACAGCGCAAGGATCTTGCGAATGTCGCGGATAAAGCCCATGTCCAGCATGCGGTCGGCTTCGTCCAGTACCAGGATCTCCACTTCGTTGAAGCGCACCGCATTCTGCTGATACAGATCCATCAGACGACCCGGTGTTGCCACCAGCACGTCCAGGCCCTTGCGCAGCTTCATCATCTGCGGATTGATTTTCACACCACCAAAGACCACTGCGGCCTTGGTGGGAACGTATTTGCTGTAAAGATTCACGCTGTCGTGAACCTGCGCCGCCAGTTCACGGGTCGGCGTCAGGATCAGCGCGCGCGGCCCCTTGCCGGTACGGGGGTTTTCACCCAGGCGCTGCAACAGCGGAAGGGTAAAGCCGGCGGTTTTGCCGGTGCCGGTCTGGGCGGCAGCCATCACATCACGGCCGGAAAGCACGGCGGGAATCGCCTGGGCCTGAATGGGAGACGGGGTTTCATAGCCCTGATCGGTAGTGGCACGGACCAGCTGCTCGGACAAACCGAGTGAAGAAAAACTCATATGGATCAACTCTTGATTGTTCTGCCTCCACGACCACCGGTTTCGGCGAGTGCGGGCAGGTACCATGAACATTCATGGAATAATAGACGACTACAGTCACGCGCCGTTATCGGGGTGACGTCCTCTGACAGGTCGTATGGAAAGGTCGCACGGGCCTAAAGCCTTAACTTGCGGAATCCCTAGAGGCAGGATGCGGGCACAGTAACAGAGCACCGGAGGATTTGCCATAGGTGATTATAATAAGCATCCGACCTACCCGGCGCCGGTTGGCCGGAATGCATTCAATAAAGACTCGCAGCCCCCTCCGGCCGGCTTTTGAATCGCTTGTGCAGCCACAAGTACTGATCGGGATGTTCCCGGATGGTGGATTCGATAAAGCGGTTCCAGATTTCGGCGTCGCGGGTTTCGTCCTGGCCGAATTCCTCCTGGATGGGTGAAAACGCCACGCGATAACGGCCATCGGCCAACCGCAGGTGGCTGACACAGATCACCGCCGCGCCGGATTTCCGGGCGATGTAGCTGGGCGAGGTGATACAACCGGCCTCAACACCGAAAAAAGGCACAAACACATCGGTCTTGCCGCCGAAATCCTGATCACAGGCAAACCAGACCTGGCCGCCGCCCTTCAGAAAGGTCATCAGCTTCGGTAGCTGGCGCTTGGAAAACGGACGAATGTTGAAATGACGGCGGCGGCCGTTCTCGATCATGCGGTCAATAACCGGATTGTTATTGGGCCGGTACATATACCCTGGCTTGTCCAGCTTGCAGGCAATCAGCGGCAGGGCGAAGTCAAAAATGCTGTAGTGACCACCGATCAGCAGCACGCCCCGGTTCTGCGCCTTCGCTTCGTCCAGGTGCTCCAGCCCGAGTATTTCCGCGCTGTCGCAATAGCTGGACATGTCCCGCCACCAGGCGTGGGTACTTTCCAGGAAGCCTCGGGTGCAGGCGATGAAGTTGTCCTGCACCAATTGCTTGCGGTCGCTCTCAGACAACTCTGGAAAACAGGCAGCCAGATTGGTGTCCGCCACCCTGGCGCGGGATCTAAGCTTGCGCTCGAGAAAACATCCAAGGCGCGTGCCGACGCGCTGTTTAGCCGCCATCGGCAATAGCGACAGCAGGTACAGTGCCAATACGATCAGCCAGGAAGGCCAGTAAACCGGATGCCACAAGGGCCTTTTGTTCTTCTTGCCGGAGTTCGACATACATCTATCAGCCTGTGCAGGAATGCAACGGTTGAAAATCCTGACACACTCGGACACGGACTAAAAGATGCATATCGTAACCGGCTCATTCACGCTGGCGAAACATCATGAACCAAACAACGCCGAGCGCAACGGCCGCAGAAACCCTCCGGTCTGCCGCTGTCCGGCGCGGGACGCCCGGCCATCAAACTCCAGATAGCCGTCCTCAATCGGATCGAACCGCAGGATTTTCACATCCTCCAGGTAATTCCGAGACGCTTTCCAGGGCCCGTGGGTACCCTGCCTTGGCAGGCGATCCTCGGCACGTTTGATGTAACCGGCGTTCAGTGACCCGAGAATGGTGTCTTCCGCCTGGCTGTTTTCGGTATCGCGTGCGACCACGGTCCGGATGCCTGTGCGATCCATGTGGTTCAGCAAACGGCACAGGTATTCGCTGGCAATGTCCGCTTTCAGGGTCCAGGAGATGTTGGTGTAGCCGAAGATCATGCCGGCGTTCGGCACCCCTTCCACCATCACGTTCTTGTAGATCACCTTGTCTTTCATCACCACCGGTTGGCCATCAACCGTCGGTTTGATACCACCGAGCATCTGGATCTCCAGGCCCGTGGCCGGAATGATGATGTCCGCTTCCAGCGACTCGCCCGAGGCCAGGCGAATACCGGTTTCCGTGAAACGCTCAATCCGGTCCGTGGCAATGGTGGCCTTGCCCGCCTTCAGGGCCTGGAACAGGTCGCCGTCTTTCACCACACACAGGCGCTGGTCCCAGGGGTTGTAGTCCGGAGTGAAGTGGCGCATGTCCGCGTGCCCTGCCACCTGGCGCCTGATGATGCCGAGGAACAGCCGGCGCATGGCCCGGGGGCTCTTGCGGGAGCGCTCGTAGAGCAGGCGCGAAATGGAGATATTGCGGGCCCGGGTCAGTTTGTAGGCGGCCTTTGCCGGTAACACCTTTTGCAGTGCCAGGGTGACCTTGTCGGTCGACGGCAACGGCATCAGATAAGTGGGTGAACGCTGCAGCATGGTGACATGCGCGGCCTTGTCGGCCAGCGTGGGTACCAGGGTAATGGCGGTGGCGCCACTGCCGATGACCACCACCTTCTTGCCAGTGCAGTCGAGGTCTTCCGGCCAGTGCTGCGGGTGCACCACCTGGCCCTGGAAGTCCTGCTCGCCGGGAAAGTCCGGCTGGTAGCCCCGATCGTAGTTGTAATACCCGGTGCAGCCGACCATGAACCCGGCCGTGTAGGTTTCGGTTTCTCCGGTGGCTTCGTTCTCGGCGGTCAATGTCCAGCACTTGTCGGCGCCCGACCAGTCCGCGGTTTTCACTGCCAGGCTGTAGCGGATATGCCGCTCGACATCGTGCTCCTGCGCGGTCTCACGCACGTAATTCTTGATGGACGCGCCATCCGCCAGCACCTTGCCACCGGTCCACGGGCGAAAATTGTAGCCAAAGGTGAACATGTCCGAATCGGACCGGATGCCGGGATAGCGGAACAGATCCCAGGTGCCGCCCAGAGACTGACGGCGCTCAAGGATGGCGAACGATTTACCCGGGCACTCGCGCCTGAGGTGGCACGCCATGCCAATGCCGGATACCCCGGCGCCGATGATCAGAACATCAAAATGGTGTTGGCTCATGGTCGCACCCTCACAATGCATCGTGAATCCGGCCCTCCGGGCAGCCCCGGAACAACCGCTCATCACGTTAAGGTAGCGGCTTATGACGTCCGTGGAATTGGCCCATCTCCCGCAGACTTGCCGTTCAGTGAGTCAGTCCGCGTTTCGTTCTCAAGACTCTGTGCCATCTGCGCCAGGCGCTTGTCCAGGAAACGCTGCTCCCGGACCTGGGTGGCCAGCGCCCGGGCACGCTGATAACCGGCAAGGGCCTGCTCTGGATGGCCGGCCCGGCGATGCAGATCCGCCAGGGCTGCGTGGTAAAGGTGATAATTCCCGATCGCCTTGTGCACCGAGAGCCCTTCCATCAGGGCAATGCCCGCCTCCGGGCCCTCCAGCATGGCAACGGCCACGGCCCGGTTGAGGGCGACAACGGGCGTTGGCAGCCGCTGGTAAAGCAAATCGTAAAGACCGGTAATGTCCTGCCAGTCGGTCTGCCCGAAGGTGGGAGCGTCGGCGTGGGCGGCGGCGATCGCCGCCTGAAGCGTGTACTGCCCGGCTGGCGCCATACCCAGTGCGCGCATCAGCCAGGCTTTGCCCAGGTCGATCTGCCCGCGATCCCACAGCCGCCGGTCCTGGTCTTCCAGAGTCACCAGTTCGCCCTGCTCGTCGATCCGGGCCGCCTGGCGGGCGTCCTGCAAACGCATCAGCGCAACCAGGCCCGCCACTTCACTATCAGACACCAGCGTTGCCAGCAACTCGGCCAGCCGTATGGCCTCGGCAGTAAGACTGGTATCCATCAGGGCCTCACCGCCGGTCACCGCGTAACCCTCGTTGAACATCAGATAGATCACATGCAGCACCGCCGCCAGGCGATGCTGCAGCTCCCTGTCCTCCGGCACTTCGTAGGGAATCCGCGCATCCCGGATCTTGCGTTTGGCCCGGACAATTTTCTGGGCCACCGTTGTCGGCTTTTGCAGCAACGCACGGGCTACCTGCTCGGTGGACAGCCCGCACACCTCGCGAAGGGTGAGTGCCAATTGCACCTCCACCGCCAGCGACGGGTGGCAGCATGTGAAAATCAGCCGTAGCTGGTCATCCAGCAGGGAAGACTCGACCAGGTCTGAAGGCTCCACCGCTTCCGCCTGCCGCATCAGTTCGTCGGCATGGAAACGGACGGTCTGCCGCCGACGGATCTGGTCGATGCCGCGATTCCGGCCGCACTGGATCAACCAGGCCACGGGGTTGTCCGGCATGCCCTGATCCGGCCACTGCTGGGCCGCCGCCACAAAGGCCTCCTGCAGCGCTTCCTCCGCCAGGTCAAACTCGCCCAGCAGGCGGATCAGCGTCGCCAGTACCTGTCGTGCGTGCTGTCTGAAAACGGTTTCCAGTTCCAGGGTTCGCTCCTTGTCGCTGCTCTATTCAGGCATCCAGCCAATACCAAACCGAATCAATCCCGGCGCGCCTGCGCCATCACGTCCGGGTATTTTCGCTGGAGCCGGTAAAGCCGGATGATGGTGATCACATTGGTCACCAGCACCATGCCCTCGGCCAGCGTCCCGCCGACCGAGCCAATCACAATATTGTTGAGCATCCAGGCCGTGGCCGCCAGCCCAAGGACGATGCGCAGCGGAATACCCCGGAGCATGAACATACCGACAGTGCCCAGTACCGCCGCCGTCAGCGGAAAGATATCCGTGGCAACTCGCCAGGTGACCGCCGCCACCACCAGATTAACCGCCAGCATGGCCGCCATGATCCGCCAACTGCCCGGGAACCGCCGCGCCAGGGCAATGCGTACGATGACCAGAACCGTTAGCGCCGAGGCAGTCCAGCTGGCGAGAAAGGCAAACATCAGGGCAAAGGCGACGTTGGCGGAAATCAGTAGCACCAGCAACCGGTCGTCGCTCTTGCTGGCAAACCCGGCGATGCAGAAGCCCAGGGCAACCAGGCCGCACAACTGCCCCAGTGCGGTGGTCAGGGTGAGGGCCGCCAGTCCGTCGATCATACGCCGCCGGTCAGCTGCCGGAGCAACTGCGCGGCGGGAACCTCCCGGCAACCGGTCACATTCTGCCCGGCCCAGAGCGGTGAGAAGTTACCGGAGCCGGCCTTCTCGGCCCCCTCCCGTAACGGCGCCATGGCGGCAGTGGCCAACGGGAAGGCCGGCGCCAGGTCCGAGATCGGCCCCAGTTCCCGCATGATGCGATTAACGATACCCCGCGCCGGACCACCGGAAAACAGGTTGGTCAGCGCCGTGTGGCAGGCGTCCGGGTGCTTCAGGGCATCTCGGTGGATGGCCCGCGTTCTGGCTTCCGGGCACAGCAGGAATGCAGTGCCAAGCTGGACCCCGGAAGCCCCCAGGTCAATCGCGGCACGAATACCGGCCAGGTCGGCAATACCACCGGCCGCAATCACCGGGCACGAGACCGACCGCACCATCTGGGGAATCAGGGCAAAAGTGCCCATCTGCCGGGACACCTCGCCCGACAGAAAGCTGCCCCGGTGGCCGCCAGCTTCCAGCCCCTGGGCAATGATGGCATCCACACCCCGCTGTTCCAGCCACAGGGCTTCGTCCACCGTGGTGGCCGTGGACAGTATTCTGGCACCCGTCGCCTTTACCCGATCCAGCAGCGCCGGTTCCGGGAGGCCAAAATGAAAACTGACCACCGCCGGCCGGAATGCCTCCACCAGCGCCGCCGCCTCTTCATTAAAGGGCGTACGGCCACCACCGGCGGGTACGGACTCGGGGTCCAGGCCCAACTCCCGGTAATAAGGCGCCAGCGCCTCCTGCCAGGCTCGCTCACGGCCTGGGTCCGGTTTCGGGGGGGTATGGGCGAAAAAATTCACATTGAACGGTTTGTCGGTGCCCTGCACCATGGCCTCCAGCTCGGTGCGCAGAGCGGCCGGGCTGAGCATGGCACAGGGTAGCGATCCCAGGCCACCGGCATTGGAAACCGCGATCGCCAGGGCGCTGTCCTGCACACCCGCCATGGGTGCCTGAATAATGGGCAGTTCTATATCGAACAGGGCTTGCAGTGTCATGGTACGTGTACCCTCTACCAGAAAGAGTATCCAGCCTGCCACAATCCACGGGTTTGAGCCACGCTGGCCAATGTGCCAGAGTGATCTGAGTCTATCAGCGGAATAATGTTGGCCCTATGAAAACCGTTTTCTCACCTTTACACGTTCGCCGGACGGTGACCACCGAACTGGATGGCGGATTATTGATTGCACCTCACGAGAAGCCCTCCCGGGCGGAAACCATTCTGGCCAGAGTGAAGGACCAGGCCCTGGGAGAGGTCCTGGAGCCGGAAGAATTCGGCCTCGGGCCGGTGACCCGGGTACACACCCCGGATTATGTGGCGTTCCTGGAGACCTGCTGGCAGGACTGGCTGGCCGCCGGCAAGCCCGGCGAAGCCATACCCGCAGTCTGGGCCGGCCGGGGCATGCGGCACCGCGTTCCAAAGGATATTGACGGTCGCCTGGGCTATTACAGCTTCGCAGCCGAAACCTCCATCACCGACGGCACCTGGGAAGCCGCCCGGGCGTCGGCCAATGTCGCCCTCACCGCCCGGAAACTGGTGGCAGAGGGCGAGCGCGCTGCCTTTGCCCTGTGCCGACCGCCGGGGCACCATGCCCATGCCGATCTGTTCGGTGGCTACTGTTTCTTCAACAACGCCGCCATCGTCGCGCAAGCCTTCCGGGATCAGGGCTACGGCAAAGTTGCGGTACTCGATGTGGATTTCCACCACGGCAACGGCACCCAGGCGATTTTCTATGATCGTCGCGATGTTCTCACCATCAGCCTGCACGGCGATCCGGACCTGGTATTCCCACACTTCCTTGGATTCGAGGATGAGACCGGCGAGAGCGACGGCGAAGGCTATAACCTGAACATCGTCTATCCGCCCGATACCCCCTTCAGCGTCTGGAGCCAGGGTCTTGAGAAAGCCTGCGAGCGCATTCAGGCCTTTGCGCCAGACGCCCTGGTGGTGGCCCTGGGCGTGGACACGTTCGAGGACGACCCGATTTCTTTCTTCAAGCTCACCTCAGGCGATTATCTGACCCTCGGCCGGCGCATTGAACAGCTGGGACTGCCGACGGTGTTTACCATGGAAGGCGGCTACGATGTCGATGCCATCGGCGTGAACGCGGTGAACGTGATGCAGGGATTTGAGGGCAAGGCCTGATCGAACCGGGCAATGGCTTTGGCGGAAATGGCCATTGCCCGTAGGTTGCTAACGGGGCACGATCAAGGCCAGATACCCCGAAACCGGACAACGATTTATGGAACGCTACCTCCAGCCCACGGCCTTCTTTGATTACCACCAGCCGCAACTGAAGGCCTGGATTGACGCCCAGTTGGAAGGCGTGCCCGAAGACCCGGTCGAACAGATCAAGGTGCTTTATCTCGCCGTCCGGGACAGCATCCACTACAACCCGTATGTGTTTGACACCCATCCGGACACGTTCAGTGCCAGCCACGCCCTGGCCTGCGGCGAAACCTATTGCATCCCCAAGGCGGTATTGCTGGGCGCCGCCGCCCGTTCCATCGGCATTCCCAGCCGGCTTGGCCTGGCGGATGTGCGCAACCACCTGTCCAGCCCGAAACTGATCGAATGGCTGCGGTCGGATATCTTCCGGATGCATGGCTTTATCGAGCTGTACCTGAACGGCCGATGGGTAAAAGCCACACCGGCCTTCAACCGTCAGCTCTGCGAACTGATGAAGGTGGAGCCGCTGGCATTTGATGGCGTCCACGATTCCGTTTTTCAGGAATACACGGAATCCGGTGAAGCCCACATGGAGTACGTCAACAGCCACGGTGTGTTCGACGACGTACCCCACGCCTTTATTGTTGACGGGGTTCGCGCTGCGTACGGGCACCTGTTTTCATCAGAGGGCGCCCTGCCAGCGCGTTCCGGCAGCCTCGAAGACGACGTTGCGACGCAGACAACCGGCCCTTAATCCTCCATCGAATTGCGGATCAGGAAATCGAACGCGCTCAATGCAGCCTTCGAGCCCTCACCCATGGAGATCACGATCTGCTTGTAGGGCACGGTGGTGGCATCGCCGGCCGCAAATACGCCGGGGATGGACGTTTCGTTGCGGTCGTTGACGATGATTTCACCGTGCTGACTCAGCTCGATGTCGCCTTTCAGCCACTCGGTGTTGGGCACCAGGCCGATCTGCACGAACACGCCTTCCAGCGAGACATGGTGGCTCTCACCGGTGTTGCGATCGGTATACTGCAGGCCATTCACCTTGCCGTTCTCACCGGTAATTTCGGTGGTCTGGCCAGAGGTGATGATTTCCACGTTCTTCAGGCTGCGCAGTTTCCTCTGCAACACCTCATCCGCCCGCATTTCCGCGCCAAACTCGATCAGGGTGACATGGCCGACGAGGCCCGCCAAATCGATGGCTGCTTCCACACCTGAGTTGCCGCCACCGATGACCGCCACGCGCTTGCCCTTGAACAGCGGGCCGTCACAGTGCGGGCAGTAGGCCACGCCTTTATTGCGGTACTCTTCCTCACCGGGGACCCCCATCTGGCGCCAGCGGGCACCGGTGGACAGGATCACGCTGCGGGCCTTCAGTGACGCGCCATTGGCCAGGCGAACCTCGTGCAGGCCGCCCTTCCGGCTGGCCGGGATCAGCTTCTCGGCACGCTGCATATTCATGATGTCCACGTCGTACTCGGTAACGTGCTGCTCCATGGCACCAACCAGCTTCGGGCCCTCGGTGTAGGGTACGGAAATCAGGTTCTCGATGCCCATGGTGTCGGCCACCTGGCCACCGAACCGCTCGGCGGCAATACCGGTGGATATACCCTTACGGGCGGCGTAAATAGCAGCAGCCGCGCCACCGGGACCGCCACCGATCACCAGTACCTCAAACGGGTCTTTCTGGTTAAGCTTCGCGGCTTCCTTCTCATCGGAGCGGGTGTCCAGGCGGGCGACGATCTCTTCCAGAGTCATCCGGCCCTGCCCCCAGGGTTCGCCATTCAGGTACACGCTGGGCACTGCCATGACTTCGCGCTTTTCAACTTCGTCCTGGAACAGGGCGCCATCAATGGCGGTGTGCCGGATCTTCGGATTGAGCACGCTCATCAGGTTCAGGGCCTGAACCACATCCGGGCAATTCTGGCAGGACAGGGAGAAATAGGTTTCGAACTCGAACTCGCCATCCAGCTCCTGGATCTGCGCAATCACCTCCTGGCTGGCCTTGGACGGGTGGCCACCCACCTGCAGCAGGGCCAGCACCAGGGACGTGAACTCATGTCCCATGGGGATACCCGCAAAACGAACGCCAATGTCGGTGCCAACCCGATTGATGGCGAACGACGGGCGACGCACGCTCTGGTCTTCCTCGGTGCGCAGGCTGATCTTGCCAGACAGCGGCTCGATTTCCTGGAGCAGCTGGTGCAGTTCCTCGGATTTGGCATCGTCCTTCAAGGCCGCCACCAGCTCGATCGGCTGCTGCAGCTTGTCCATGTAGGCTTTCAACTGTTCCTTGATATTGGCATCCAGCATGTTTCAATTTCCCCTTTGGTGTCGTTAAACCAAGTATCTGAATTTAAATGGCGTAAGAAGTCCGATTGGTGGCAACCATAAGGGCCTGTCAGAAAAGGCTCAAATTAATTGCTGCAAATCATTTGATAGGAACCACCTATTTAAAACGTTTGATCGGATTGATCACTTTCGGGCTGCCAATGGTCAATCCGATCACCGTTCGGCCCATACAGAAAAGGCCCGCTGGGCGGGCCTTTTCCATCAGCTTGATCCGGCAATCAATGCTTAGATCTTGCCAACCAGGTCCAGGGACGGTGCCAGTGTGGCTTCGCCTTCTTTCCACTTGGCCGGGCACACTTCGCCAGGATGGTTGCGGACGTACTGGGCCGCTTTGACCTTGCGCAGCAGGTCGTCGGCGTCACGGCCGATGCCTTCCGCGGTGATTTCCATGGCCTGGATAACGCCATCCGGATCGATCAGGAAGGTGGCGCGGTCCGCCAGGCCCTGGCCTTCACGCATCACACCAAAGTTGTTGGTGAGGGTGCCAGTCTGGTCGCCAACCATAAAGTAGTTGATCTTGCCGATGGTCTCGGAGCTGTCGTGCCAGGCTTTGTGAGTGAAGTGGGTGTCGGTGGACACGGAGAACACTTCAACGCCCAGCTTCTGCAGCTCTTCGTACTTATCGGCCACGTCGCCCAGCTCGGTCGGGCACACGAAAGTGAAGTCGGCCGGATAGAAGAAAAAGACAGACCACTTACCTTTTACGTCTGCGTCAGAGATCTCAACGAACTCTCCCTGCTTGAAAGCAGTGGCGTTGAACGGCTTGATCTCGCTGTTAATGATGCCCATTAAAGATAACTCCTTTTTCATGGATTTAAATGCTGATGAATGACGGGTGGAAATAATACGGATGTCTGACGCTTCGTTAAAATTGATAATTTCCAAATCCAGGATAGGCAATGCCTATGCAGTGCCCGTCCGGACGGGATTTCCTGTTGCAAAGAGCGTCACAGTAGCCGTTCCAGGTCCATGAAACGACTACTGTTCCAGTTATGGGGCCTTAACCAGCAAGTTCAATCTTGCGGAAGTCCAGAATATTCTCTTTCGGTGACGATTGGATGGCAGCCACCTCGCGACGCTTGCGGGCCAGTATGTAAGCGAAGCAGGCAAAGTACAGCGCAATCACCAGCGCGCCGACCCACTGAATGCGCAGGAAATCCAGCTGGAACAGCATGGTCAGTCCCACCATGGCCACCAGATTGAAGAGCACGTAGTTCACCCGGCCCAGGCGCTGAGCGGTCAGGTTCAGGTTGTCGGTGTACAGACGGATCAGCGAATCGAGCGAATTCACCACCATCAGCACGCCCACCGAGATCATCGCGATGTTGGTGAAGGCCGCAATTTTCAGGCCCTCCGCATGATAGTAATAGAGCACACTGAACCACACCCCGATGGCAATGGACGGAATCACCAGCATGGCTATCAGTAACTGCCAGGTGCGGATGCCACTCACGAAGCGGGCAGTGAACTGACCGATCATGATGCTCCAGGCAAACCACCAGAACAGGTAAAACTCGTGGTAGTCGTTAATCGGCAACACGAAGTGGTGAATATTTGCAAAATAGTCACCCAGCATACCGGCCGTGCCGAGGAAATCCGCGGGGGAGCCCTTGCCCAGCACGAACGCCCGGAACCACATGCCCGCAATCAGGGCAATGAACAGCACACTGGAACCGATGCTCAGTATCCGCACGTACTTGATCCTGGAACTGGAATACACCGCCAGCGCAATGGACAGGAATACGATCACGTAAAACGCCGGCACCACGGACTCGCCGTCGCCCAACTGGGGCAGGTACCACGGCAGGTTCACCAGCAACAGGTAGGCAGTGAAGGCACAGGTGCCGATGATCACCATGTTGTTGATCAGCTTCACCACCGGAATCTCGAAGAACTTCACCCGGGGCTCGATAATCGCGAAGTAGAAGCAGGTCAGGAAATAGAAGCCCCAGATCAGGAACGCCCAGAACCCGAACTCAATGGCGAGCGGGTTGGCGAAGCCATACTCCGGGCTTGCCGAGAGATCACCGTAACCTCCGAATTCGGTCAGCGGAAACATGATCAGTCCCACGTCCAGCCCGGACGTAAACAGGATGGCAATGAAGGTCAGTGTGCGAACCGGCGTGACGCCGATGCACTGGATGTCCCACCACTTGTACAGAATCAGCACAATGGCGGCGAAGGTGAAAATCAGGCCGGTGGATAACCAGAGTGTCATGCGCTGTACCTCCGGTCGTTTGTCTTCGTTATTGTTAACAGCATGGGTGTTCCTCCTCTACTTTGTAAGCGCTGCTTCTTTCGAATCGGAGACAGAAAAAGGTGGGTCAGGTCAGCGCCCGTTTTGCCTCTCCCGGTCGCTGCCGTGCCTGCCACTGGTCGTCCATCACCACGGGCACGTCAGAGGGTTGCAGGGGCTCCTTGCCCCGGATCAGATCGGCCGCCCGTTCCGCCACCATGATGGTGGGCGCATTCAGGTTGCCGTTGGGGATGGTCGGGAAGATGGACGAATCCACCACCCGCAGGTTTTTGATGCCGTGAACCCGGGTGTGCGGGTCCACCACCGCCCGTTCATCGGTGCCCATCTTGCAGGTGCAGGACGGGTGATAGGCGCTTTCCACCGCCTGGCGGACAAAGGCGTCGATCTCCTCGTCGGTCTGGACCTCGGCACCAGGCTGGATTTCCGCGCCCCGGTACTCGTCCATGGCCGGCTGACTGATGATTTCACGGGTCAGGCGCACACAGTCCCGGAAGCCTTCCCGGTCCGCTTCGTGCTGCAGGTAGTTAAAGCGGATAGTCGGCGCCTGTTTCGGGTCGGCCGACTGCACATGCACATAGCCCCGGCTTTTCGGCTTGTTGTGGCCGATGTGCAGTTGGAACCCGTCGCCGTTAAACGCTTCCTTGCCGTCATAGCGCATGGCCGCCGGCAGGAAGTGGTATTGCAGGTCTGGCCACTCGACCCCGGCCTTGGAGCGGATAAACCCGCAAGATTCGAAATGGTTGGTGGCACCCAGGCCGTCCTTGCGCAGAATCCAGCGCACGCCAATCTTGAGCTTGTTCCACCAGTCCAGCTTGCCGTTGAGGGAGACCGGCTTTTTGCAGCGGTACTGGAAGTAGAACTCCAGATGGTCCTGCAGGTTTTCACCCACGCCCGGGAGCTCATGCTGTATCTCGATACCGGCGTTCTCCAGCACCTCGCGCTTGCCGATTCCGGAGAGCTGTAAAAGATGGGGGGAGCCGATGGAGCCGGCGGACAGCATCACTTCCTCCGCGGCTTTCGCCTCATGCACCTTACCGCCCTGCTCATAGCGCACTCCGGTGGCGGTTTTGCCGCTCAGCAACACCTTGTGTACCAGTGCGTGAGTCACCACGGTCAGGTTCGGGCGCTCCATGGCGGGACGCAAATAGGCGTTGGCGGTAGACCAGCGACGACCGTTCTTCACGGTCATGTGCATGGCGCCAAAGCCTTCCTGCTGGGCGCCGTTGTAGTCGCCGGTCTCGAAATAGCCGGCATCCGAACCCGCTTTGATGAAAGCCCCGTAGAGCGGGTTCTGCATGTTGTTGCCGTTGTTCACACCCAGCGGGCCCTGGTCGCCCCGGTAGTCATCGCCACCGAATGCCCAGGCTTCCGCCTTCTTGAAATACGGCAGCACGTTCCGGTAATGCCAGCCGGTCGCGCCTTCGGCCTCCCATTCGTCAAAGTCCCGGGCATGGCCACGAACATAGACCATGCCGTTAATGGAGGAAGATCCACCCAGCACCTTGCCCCGGGGACAATGCATACGGCGGTTGTCCAGGAACGGCTCCGGCTCGGTTTCGAACTGCCAGGCGTACTTTTTGGTGTTCATGGGAATGGAGAGGGCGGTCGGCATCTGGATGAAGATGCTCTTGTCGCTGCCGCCGGTTTCCAGCAGCAGCACCCGATGGCGTGCATCCTCGGTGAGGCGGTTGGCCAGTACGCAACCGGCGGAACCCGCGCCCACAATGATGTAGTCGTATCGGTTTTCTTTCATACGCGTTCTCCTGAGTGGCCTCTGGGATTAAAACGGAGCATCGAGATCCTGCATCCCCACATACACCGATTTGATCTGGGTGTAGTGGGCAATGGTCTCGCGCCCGTTTTCGCGGCCGATGCCGGAGAGTTTGTAGCCACCGACCGGCATTTCCGCCGGGGAGGCGCCGTAGCTGTTGATCCAGCATATGCCGGCCTGGATCTGGTGAATCACCCGGTGCGCGCGGCGGATGTCGTTGGTGAACACGCCCGCTGCCAGCCCGGTGTCGGTGTTGTTGGCCCGGGCAATCACCTCGTCTTCACCAGCGAACGTGAGCACTGACATCACCGGCCCGAAAATCTCTTCCTTCACGATGGTCATATCATCGGTGCAGTCGGTGAAGATGGTGGGCTCGACAAAATAGCCGCCTTTGGAATCCTCGGGCTCGAAGGCCCGGCCGCCGTGGCTCAGGGTGGCGCCTTCGGAAAGGCCTTTGGCGATGTAATCCAGCACCAGACCCCGGTGTTTTTCAGAGATCAGGGCGCCGAAGTTGGTGTTCGGGTCCATCGGATCACCGGGCTTGATGTTCTTGCGGGTACGCTCCAGCAGTCGCTCCATGAAGCGCGGGTAGAGGTCTTCATGGACAAACACCCGGGTGCCGTTGGTGCAGATTTCACCCTGGGTGTAGAAGTTGCCGATCATGGCGGCGGAAATGGCATTCTCCAGGTCCGCGTCGTCAAAGATGATCAGCGGAGACTTGCCGCCCAGCTCCATGGTGACGTCCTTCAGGGTTGAGGCCGCAGCCGCCATTACCTTCTTGCCGGTGCCTACTTCGCCGGTGAAGGACACCTTGGCAATCTCCGGGTGATGGGTCAGCCACTGGCCGACTTCCGCGGCACCCTGCACCACGTTAAACACACCGGCAGGCACACCGGCTTCCACAAAGATCTCCGCCAGCTTTACGGCCCCCATCGGGGTTTCTTCGGACGGCTTGAAAATCATGGCGTTACCGCAGGCCAGCGCCGGCGCCGACTTCCAGCAGGCAATCTGGATGGGGTAGTTCCAGGCGCCGATACCGGCACAGATACCCAGCGGTTCCCGGCGCGTGTAGTAGAAATCGCCACCCAGATCCTGCTGACTGCCCTCGATGGAAGGCGCCAGGCCGGCAAAGAATTCAATGGCGTCGGTGCCGGTGACCACATCCACCGCTTCCGCTTCCTGCCAGGGCTTGCCGGTATCGCGCACTTCCACCGCAGCCAGTTCGTCATTCCGCTCTCTTAAAAGGGCCACGGCCCGGAGCAGAATCCGGTTGCGTTCTATGGCGGTCATCGCCGACCACTCCGCAAAGCCGGTGCGGGCGCTCTCAACGGCCGCCTGCTGTACGGACTCATCGGCCACCTCCACTTCATAAATGGCCTGGCCGGTGGCGGGGTTTACCACGGGAAAGGTTTCGCCGGTGCTGTTGGCCAGGAAACGCCCATGGACAAAATTCTGAACAACAGGAAGAGATGCAGACATAGTCAGTAATAACCTCGGTTCGGTGTCTTCAGGCCTCGTGGGCCGTTGGAATCTGGTGATGCTCAGGCCGTCGCCTGGGCCAGTGTCTCGTGGACAAATTTCTTGCAGAGCCGCTCGCCGGCTTCAAAACTCTCGGCCGGGTCCAGGCTGAGCGCACTGCGCAACCAGAAGCCATCAATCATCGCCGCCATTTGCCGGGCCGCTTCGGTCGCCGCGTCTGGCTCAAGCACCTGGGCAAAGGAATAACGCAGATTGCTGTATAGCCGCGCGTTGTTGATCTGTTGCAAACGCTTCAACCCCGGTTCATGCATCGAACGGGCCCAGAAACTCAGCCAGGTTTTTGCCGCCAGGGCCGAGCGCTGAAACTCCGAGAAATTGGATTCGATGATGCAGCTCAGGCGTTGCTCCGGAGAGCCATCGGTCTTTGCCATGCGCTCCCGCAACTCGTTGCCCAGCTGATCCAGCAGGTAACGCAAGGCCGCTTCAATCAGCCCCTGCTTGCCCCCGAAATAATGGCTGATGATGCCCGATGACATCCCCGCCCGCTTGCTGATGCTCACAATGGTGGTGTTCTGCATGCCCAGCTCGGCGATGGACATCATGGTGGCGTCGATCAGCTGCTGCTTACGGGTATCTTTCACTCCGACTTTCGGCATGGCGTGTCATTGTTTCCCGTTGGATTTTTGTTAATTGATCGTTCAATTAAAATAAAGCGTACAGAAAAGATGACAGGGTTTCAATGTTAGTGGTCAAAATGTGAGCGGATATGGTCAGAGCGAGAGGCTGCGGAATTGTGAGGGCGATTGGCCTAACCGCTGTCCTGTTTGCGACTATGGGTCTAAGCTTTTGGATGAGACCAAGGAGGCCGTTATGTTTGTGGCAGAACGATCCACCGGGCACCTGATAGAAGTGCTGGACACCCAGGCTTTGTTTGATCCTCACAAAAAACGCATCAAGGGCAGCCTGCAGTATGGTGAGGAGGCTCAGGATCCGGAATTCTATGACAAATCAGAGCTGGCCTTTCCCTCGGGGGAAGCCTTGCCGAAATGCTGGACCGATCCCAATTATCGCCTGAAAAGGTGACCTGGCGTGTTGGATTAGCGCAGCGTTCCGACACCGGGCCGCCCGTTCAGCGGTCGCTGGCCAGCTCACGAAGATGGGCAAGCTCTTCCTCCCCGACGACCACCCCCTGCGCCAGGGCTTCCGCCCGTTGCTGGTAGCGTCGGTCTCCCGGCTGGCGGGCCTGGCCTGCCCAGCCCATTTCCTGCACCAGGGTTTCGGTGCGTTTGGCAAAGTCCCTGCCCGCGCCCCGGGAAGGGTCGATCACGATCACCAGTTCGCCCGTCCAGGGGGTTTTGGCGCCCGGATAGGGCGACCAGTCAAATTCGAAGGAGAAGTTCCCTCCGGTCAGGGCTGCCGCCAGCAACTCCACCATCATCGACAGGGCAGACCCTTTGTGGCCACCAAAGGGCAGCAGTGCCCCGCCATTGAGAACCTCCGCCGGATCGCAGGTGGGCTTGCCATCGGCGTCCACGCCGCAGCCTTCGGGCAAGCTCTCTCCCTGTCGCGCGGCGATTTGCACGTCCCCATGGGCCATGGCGCTGGTGGCCAGATCAAACACCAGGGGGTCGGCGCCCGCCCGGGGCGCGGCAAAGCTGATGGGGTTGGTGCCAAACAGTGGTTTGCTGCCCCCATGGGGCACCACGCAGGCCATACTGTTTACAAACGCCAGTGCCACCAGGCCTTCCTGGGCAAAGGGTTCGACATCTGGCCAGAGCGCGGCAAAGTGATGGGAGTTGCGGATGGCAACCATGGCGATGCCGTTGGCCCGCGCTTTTCGGGTCACCAGATCCCGGGCGGCTTCCAGTGCCGGCTGGGCAAAGCCATTGCCGGCGTCCACTGCCACAAACCCGGGCGCCAGATCCTCGACCGCGGGCACGGCCGTGCCGTTCACCCAGCCACTCTTGAGTGTCGACAGGTAGCCCGGAATACGAAACACCCCATGGCTCATGGCACCGTCGCGCTGCGCGCTGGCGCAGTTGCGGGCGAGTACCCGGGCCACTCCAGGTGAGGTTCCGTGGCGTTCGAAAATCGCCGCCAACAGATCCTCCAGCGCGTTGTAGGGAATACGAGTCAATGCCGATGGGCTGGTCATTCTTCACTCAGGTCGTTGGTGAATGCATCGCGGTGGGCCGCCGCGCGATCCAGGCGCGGGATGGAGACTCAGGCCTGATAGTGCAAGCATAGACACAAAATCCGCGAGACGACACTCCCTGGACGGGCATTACTCCGGGTTGACCCAGCCTTCGGCAATCAGTTGTTGCTCACGTTGCGGTGCAATGATGTCTCCCGAGATCATCCGGTCCAGGGTATCGTCGAGTACCGAACCGCCGCTCGCGGTCTGGTAACCCGTGGCTGGGCTCACCGCTTCCGGCGCCAGCTCTACCCTGGCCACCCGCTCCCAGCCTGCCTCTGCGCTCCGGCAGGCAATGTTTTCCGAAGCCTGACCACGGTCCATGCTCCCCTGTACCCGGAATTGCCGGCAGTAGTCGCCGGTTTGATTCCGGAACGTCAGGCGGGGTGTCAGGGTACGGCCGTCCGCCAGGTCCACCGGTATACCACTGGGCGAGGTTTCCAGCGCCCGGGCCACCGTCTGCCACTGCTCGCCCGGAGCACCGGTAAACAGCTGAGCCACTCCCAGCGCCATCACCAGCATGGCGGCCACCGCCAGCCCGGCGTGCGTGCGCAGGCCACGCTGCATGCCATGCCAGGCACGACGGATATTCACCACCTTGCCGGAGGCTCCGATGTCAGTCGTCTGCGCGTCTGACAGCAACCGGGCAACGGAGTCCGGCAACGGTCGGCTATCGATGGCCGAATAGTACCCGGCCAGTTGATCATCCACCGCCGCCAGCGCCGCCAACCGGTCAGCCAGTGCCGGATCCACCTGCACACGGGCCCGCACGGCCTGCATCTCCGGCTCCGGCAGCTCCGCATCCAGAAACGCGGACAGGGTTTCGTCGGTGATCTTCATGGCTGTGTCCTCGCAGGTTCATCTCTGTTCAGTGACTCACTCAGGGCGGCGCGCGCCCGGGCCAGACGACTCATGACTGTCCCCTTCGGGATTTCCAGGGTCTCCGAAACATCCTGATAGGACATGCCCTGTACCGCGACCAGCGTAATGATTTCCCGCTGACCCTCGGGCAACTTCGCCAGGGCGGCATCCACCTGGCCCAGTTCAATCTGGCTGGTGGTGGCCCGCTCACCGTCCACAACCTGACCCTCGCTCAATTCCGGCTGCCCCGCCGCTTCCTGCCGAACCTTCCGGGCCCGGCACTCGTCTATCCAGAGGTTGCGGCACACGCGAAACGCCCATCGGTCCAGGCCAACACCCTCCGGTGGCGCTCGCCGAAGCAGTCGTTCCACGGTACCCTGCAACAGGTCGTCTGCCTCCGCCATGGCCCCGGTCAGGGAGTAGGCAAAGCGCCTGAGCCCGGGTAACAATGCCGTCAGTTGTTCATGCATAGCGCCATGTCTCGTCGTCATACCCGGTAAACGAATGGAGATCGGTTTTATTCCACCGACTCGGGAATTTTTCTGGCACCGGGCCGTTTAAACGGTATGAGAGCAAACATCCTTATTCGCTACAGCACCCTGATTATCCTGGCCGGCGTGGCCATGATACCGACCACCCGGGCCGGAGGCACCACCAGTCTGATGCAACCGGCTCTGGACACCATCCAGCGCCAGGTGCAGAACCGGGCCGAGCAGATGGTGGAACGGGCAGTCGAACGCCAGGCCACGCAAACCATTCAGCAACAGCAGCTGCCGTCGCTTCCGCATGGCCCGGCCGAGCTGCCGGACCGGCTGCCCATACTGGCACCGGACGGGTCGGAAGCCTTTGCAGACGTGCGCGTGGAAAATGACTGGCGAGCCGTTGAACGGCAATGGCTGGTGATGGTGGACAGAACCGGGGCGGGCCCACTGCAACAGCCCGGCATTGAGATCATCGACCGTACCGCTCTTCCCGCACTGGGGCTTGAGCTGGTGCGTTTCCGGGTGGACGCCGCCCTGGATTCCCGGGCAGCGCTGAAGCGCATCCTGCCGGCGTCGCTGGTGGAGCGCCTGGATCGCAACCATATCTACCGCCCCCAGGGCGACGATCCCACCGACCACCCGGGCCAGGGCGGCGCAGCGGGTGCCGCTTGTGACCAGAGCCTGACCCTTGGCATGGTAGACACCGCCATACAAACCGGGCATCAGAGCCTGGCCGGCGCCCGCATCGTGCAGAAACACTTCCTGGCCGATACCCCGCTGGCTGAGCCGTTTCGCCAACCGGAAGCGCACGGCACCGCCGTGGCCAGCCTGCTGGTGGGCCGCCTGCCGGAACGGGCCGTGGCCCCACTGCCAGAGGCCACACTGGTGAACGCTTCGGTTTTCTATGGCCGGCAACAACTGGCGTCCGGCGCCACCCTGATGCATCTGGTGAAAGCGCTGAACTGGCTGGTGTCCCGGAACGTGGACGTGATTAACATCAGTATGGCGGGGCCGGACAACCGGCTGCTGGCCACGGTCGTCCGGCGGGTATCGGAACAGGGCATACCGATGATCGCGGCGGTGGGTAATCAGGGGCCGGCCGCACCGCCGCTGTATCCGGCCGCTTACCCGGGGGTTATTGGTGTCACCGCCGTGGACGGGGAGCACCGCATCTATCGCTGGGCCAACCGGGGCGAACAGGTCGCTTTTGCCGCACCGGGTGTGGATGTCACCGTCGCGGACAGCACCGGCGGTTTCCGGAGCCAGAGCGGCACCTCCATGGCCACACCTCTGGTGGCCGCCCGCCTGGCCTGCGCCATGGCAGCGGCACCCGCGCCCCTGCCGGACCTGGTGCAACAGCTTGCCAGCCAGGCCGTGGATCTAGGCGAGGCGGGGAAGGATCCGGTGTTCGGCTACGGCCTGCTTGCTCCCGACCAACCGGAATGAAATCCTAGAAATCGGCCCGCAGTGTCAGCGAGGCCACCGTCTTGTCGTAGTCGGCGGAGTCCAGCGTCGAGCGATAGTCTACTCGCTCAAGCTTCGCCTTGGTGGTCAGCCAGTCGGTCAGACCCACGGCCCAGCTGACATCCGCGGTAACAATCCGGTCGGAACGTGGCTCGGAACTCGTCACCCCCGGGCCAAACACCGGAAATACCGGGTCCTCCGCTGACGACACGGGCTCATCGTAGTCACGGGCTTCATAACGCACACCGAGCTGGAGCGTGTTGTTGTGCCCGGACACGGAAAACCGGTGCTTGAGGCGGGAACGCCCGGCCACCATCCGGTAATCGTACGCGTCCGAGCTGGCATTTTCGTCGTCGCCGTCCAGGCCGAGCACGAACAGGGTCCGGCTCTGGTTATAGAAGAAAAAGCCGTCCAGGCTCACGCCCCGGGTGCGCGCATCCCGAGCCTCGCTCTGGTCAAATGACTTGCGTTTGCTGAGCAGGCTGGCCATCACATAGACATCATCGTCCATCCGCTTCCCGACATAGAGGCTGCTCCGGTTGTAGTCAAGAAACGACCTGGATGCCAGAGTGGCGTAGGCATAGTAATGACTGGCACCCAGGGTGACTGAATCGATCTGATAACTGAGGTCCACCGAGGCCAGGTGGATGTCCTGATCAAACGATTCATAGGACTGATAGCGGCGTGACGTAAAGTCGTAAGTGCCGGTGAGCGTCAGGTTCTCCAGCGGCTGCCCGCTGGCCTCCGCGCCTGCGCCCACCACCAGCGCCTGATCACTCTTGCCAGAGGCCTGGTCCAGCTCGTTGACGGTCAGGTTACTGTCGTATTCGATGCCCGTCTCCACATGGCCACCCAGGGTCGCCGCCTGGGTGGCGACCGGCAGGACAAGCAGGGCACAGGCGACAAACGGTCCAACGTTCGTAGGTTGCATGTTGCGACTTCTCCATCAAAAAAACCGGGCCTCTCGGCCCGGCTGGTGAGTTTGTGGCAGTTTAAAGCAGACCACCCTGAACCGAATTGCGAACGGAGCCGTTCACGCTGTTGCGAACCTCCGATTGCACACTGTCGGAAATGGCGGTGCCGACATCCTGGCGAGCTTCCGCCTGAATCTCGGCCTTCTGGGCCGCGTTCAGTTGGCCCCGGGTCTGCTCACCGCGCTCGGCAGCCTCGTCTCGGGCGGCCTGCGCCCGGGCACTGGCTTGGCCCTTCACGCGGTTGCCGGTGGTAACGCCGGCTTCAACTGCCTGGCGACCGGTCTGGCGCGCCTGATCACGGACGCTGATAGCGGCCTCGCGGGCACTATCGCCCGTTGCCCGGGCTTTGGCAGCAACCGCTGCACCGGCTTCGCTGGCAGTCTCTGAATCCGCTCCGGCGCTGCCGCTTCCATTGGCGCTGTTAGCGGAAGATGCCCCGGTATTGCCTGACTCAGCGGAACCACCCGCAGACATCCGGGCTTCACCGCTGCCGTTGGCATTGGCATTGCGGCCATCGGCCTGGGCACTCATGCGAACGTCGGTACTTGCGCTGGCATTGGCAGAGCCCGTGGTTTCCGCCGCATGGGCTGAAATCGCCAGAACGGAACAGATGGCAAGTGTCAGAGTACGTTTCATCATCGTTAATCCTCCAGGTTTTCCGTTGTGTTCACCCGGTTAACGAATCAGCCCAGAGTCTATTCCATAAAAATTCAAAAAAATGTCGGGACGCCACGACAGATCGTTCAGCGCCCGTCTTCCGGCGGCGTCCACACCGGAATCTCCCGACTCGGCTCCTGCGCCTCCCAGTCCTGCTGCATGGCCGTGCTCAGCGCGGATTCCAGTTTCATGAACAGTTCACCGTACCGGGGGCTGAAACTGATCCCCTCTTCAATTTCCTTCCAGGCCTCGAACAGTTCATCTTCATGGGCGGCCTCATTTTCCACAAACGCCCAGGTCATCTGCTTGGCGCGCAGCGGGTGCACGCCCATGGCGGTCAGGGCGTGGCCACCAAGCTCCAGCGCCGAGTGGTAAGTCTCGCTGACCACATCGTCGGCGCCCGCTTCCCGCAACCGATAGCTATGGCCTCGGTCAAACGCCCGGGCCAGCACCCACACCCCCGGATAGAACCGCTTCACATGTTCCACCATCTGCACGGCGCGGTCCCGGTCATCAATGGCGACAACCAGCAGGCGCGCCTGTTCAATGCCGGCGGTTTCCAGCAGCTCCGGGCGGCTGGCATCGCCGAAATAACTCTTGATCTGAATCTGTCGCACATTTTCGATCTGCTCGATCTCATGATCCAGCACCACGATGGGAATGTTGTTGGCGCGCAGCAGACGGCAGACAATCTGGCCAAACCGGCCCACCCCGGCGACAATCACCGGCGCCTGCTCCTCGATGGCGTCCGAGTCCCGCTCGTCGTTCTTGGCACGCCGGTAGCGGGGCAGCACGAGCCGGTCGTAGGCGATAAACAGCAGTGGTGTGAGGAACATGGAAATAGCCACCACCAGCGACAGAACCTGGGAAATTTCCACCGGAATCACGTGGTTCTGAACGCTGTAGGTCAACAACACGAAACCGAACTCACCCGCCTGGGCCAGCCCCAGGGTAAACAGCCAGCCATTGCTGCCACGCACCCGGAACAACAACGCCAGCAGCAACAGGATGAGGGCCTTGACCACAATCACCGCGACCGACAAGGTGAGTACCGTGCCCCACTGGGCCACCAGCACATCGAAGTTGATACCCGCGCCCACGGTAATAAAGAACAGCCCCAGCAACAGCCCCTTGAAGGGCTCAATGTTGGCCTCCAGCTCATGCCGGAATTCACTGTTGGCCAACACCACGCCCGCCAGAAAAGCCCCGAGCGCTGGCGACAGGTTCACCAGGCTCATCAAGGCGGCAATGCCGATCACCAGCATCAGAGCGGTGGCGGTGAACACTTCCCGCAAGCCCGACTGCACCACATACCGGAACAGCGGACGGCTGAGGTAAACGCCCCCGACAATCACCGCCGCCACGGCGGCAACCACCACCAACGCGTGCGCCCAGCCCGGCAGGTGTGCCACCAGGCTCAGCCCCGCCGTGTGCGCGTCTCCACCGTCGGCCGCGCCCATCAGTTCCGGCAGCGCCAATAGCGGTATCAGGGCCAGCATGGGAATCACCGCAATATCCTGGAACAGCAACACCGAAAAGGCGCTGCGACCACCCTCGGTTTTTCCCAGCCCTTTTTCATTGAGGGTCTGCAGCACAATGGCCGTGGAGGAGAGCGCAAAGATCAGCCCCACGGTCAGCGCGGTTTGCCACACCAGGCCCAGCCACCAGGCCACCGCCATGCCTGCGGCTGTGGTCAGCGTAACCTGCAGGCCACCCAGGCCCACCAGCCGCACTCGCATGGCCCAGAGTGCTTTCGGATCCAGCTCCATGCCCACCAGGAACAGCATCATCACCACGCCAAACTCGGCAAAATGCTGAATGGTGCTCGCTTCCTGACCCACCAGGCCCGTGACCGGACCAATCACCACGCCCGCGACCAGATAGCCCAGTACCGACCCCAGACCGAACCGCTTGGCCAACGGCACCGCAATGACCGCCGCCACAAGATAAATAAACGCCTGGATAAAATACGCTGTCATTCAGCAGACCCACCGGTGATCACGCGACACCCCACTTGCTACGGAACATGAAAAAAACCGCGCCAAGAATACACAGGCCGGCCCACAGATAATCCAGTTTGAGTGGCTCCTTCATGTAAAAGTAGGCAAACGGAACGAAAACCGACAGCGTAATCACCTCTTGCAGGATCTTGAGCTGCCCCAACGACAAAACGCCGTAACCAATGCGATTGGCCGGAACCTGTAACAGGTACTCGAACAAGGCAATGCCCCAACTGGCGAGAGCCGCGACAAGCCAGGGTTTGGTGCTGAGATCCTTCAGGTGGGCATACCAGGCAAACGTCATAAAGACGTTGCTCAGAGAAAGAAGCAGAATGGTTAATCCGATTTCACGCATTGCGTTTTGTATCCCTCCGCGACCAGGAAGCGATAATTATGAACAGCAGGCCAGCATCCATTTACGGCTCTTTGGACAGATGCAGGTCTGCCAAGATTAAAGATAGTGACACTATAGTGTCACTTGGTGGGTGAGGCCATCACCGCTAAAAAGCTTGGCGTTGCGGCGTACCGGAGCGCATTTTAGGCGCGTCCGCCAACTACTAGAATATAGTCGTAGAGTGATAATCACCCCGTTCAGGTTTGGAGAACAATCGTCGTGAGTAACAACAACTCCCGGGAGCAGGAATTGTTCGAAGGGCTCAAAGCCCTCTCTGACAGTGCCTTTCCAAAGGAATGCGCCACTTGCGGTCGCGTTTACCGGTCGCCGCAGGATTTTGTGCAACAGTCAGCAGACATCGCTGGCCGCTCCGGCCACAAGCGGGTCTTCGTTAACACGACCCTCAAGGGCCTCTCGCGATACGCCATCAGCAATCACCGATCCGCCAAGGCCCGGCTGGAGACTGCCGACCATCAGAAAATGCCCTCGTCAAAGCCTTTTGACCGATTCGAGATCGAAAAAAGCCCTCGACCTTTTTATACAGCCTCAACGCTGAAAGTAAGGGGCGTCCGGCGGTCATCGGCCGCGTACTGCTGCGATTGGTTATGCGGGTTCATCGGAAGGACCGACCCAGAACAATGGATTGTGTGCGATTTCCCAAAGATAGCCGTCAGGGTCTGAAAAGTAGCCTGCATAGCCACCCCACTCCGTCTTTCGGGCGGACTTCGTGACAACAGCGCCCGCGGAAGCAGCCTGAGACATGACTTGGTCAACTTCATCTTCTGAACTTACATTGTGCGCCAGACTGAACCCAGCGAAGCCTCCGGAAGCTGCACCTACCTGCGCATCTTCCGCTAGTGCGTCACGACCATATAAGCCCAGCCATGTGCCGTTCAAAGTAAAAAAGGCTACTTCCGGCGGAGAGTCCATTCGGGGAAAGCCAAGCCCCCTTTCATAGAACTCAATCGAACGCTGTATATCACTCACGCCCAAAGTAATCATACTAATCCGTGCCTTCATAATTCCTCCCGGCATAACGCCCGCCATCACCGGTGCCAAAAACGGCACCACCGCTCACCGCTATTATCTCGTACTGGCAGCAAGGCGTGCGCCCAAGGCGACGAACAGAGCCCCAAGGCCTCGGTCCATCCATAAGCCAACTCGCCGATTTTGCATCAAGAATGCTCCTAATTTTGACCCCGCCAAAACCAAAGGTGGCTCTATGAAAGCCGCCACGACAATGATCAACGTTCCATGCAAGAACAACTGAGCACTCGCAGGACCAGCGCCTTCCACAACAAACTGCGGCAAGAAAGCAAGGAAGAATATGGCTACTTTCGGGTTAAGTGCAGATACAAGGACTCCTTGCCAATAGATCGAATGCATCCGTTGATTGCTACCGTCCTCGTTGGATATAAACGAGTCACCACGCGACATCAGCATTTTTATACCAAGCCAGACTAGATACGCAGCACCTACCCACTTAACAACAGAAAATGCTAAGGCGGAAGTTGCAAGGATTGCGGAAAGACCCACCGCGGCCATTACTACATGCAACCCTGCGCCGGTCCATATGCCAATCATCGCAGCGAACCCATGTCGACGTCCGTTGCGCAAGGTCTGCCCTAAAATGAACGCGATATCTGGGCCGGGGGACAAGTTCAGAAGAGCCGCCGCAGCAAGAAATGTCATCCAGTGGACTATAGTGTACTCAAACATTGCGAAACCCCTTTGTTCTCATTCTTGGCAACCGCCGCGCAGTAACTTTATAACGCCGCTCAGCACGCGCGGCTTTGAAATGGAGGCGCAGCCGCAATGTAAAAGCCGGCGCCGTGACTGGCCTTGTTAGGGCTACTGCGCTATATTTGTACGGAGTTTCCGTACGTAATGGTGAAATTATGGATATCATCAGTGTAAATAAATTCAGAGACAATCTGAAAAGTCTTGTAGAACAAGTCATTAGTAGACACGAGCCCCTCAAGGTGACACGCCGTGCCGGAGAGGCTTTCGTGATCATGAGTGCTGAAGACTGGGAAAGAGAGCAAGAAACCCTCCATGTCCTTCAGAACCGAGACCTGATGCAACAAATTGCGGCCTCCCTTGATACTCACAGCCGTGGCCAAGGATACACACCTGATGATGAGCAGATGAATGAGATCACTGGTATTTGAGGGCAACACTTGGGAAGCCTATGAAAAGATGCGCGAGAAAGACCAGAGGCTGCACAAAGCCCTCCGCAAGCTGCTGAAAGAAATGCTCCGGTCTGAAGATCCATCCGCTGGCACCGGCAAACCTGAACCACTCAAACACAACTTATCAGGCTTGTGGTCAAGACGCATCTCACAGAAGGACAGGCTGATATACCGGTTCGATGACAAATCCATTTATATTTTCGCCATTGGAGGACATTACGATCAGTCCTAGCGCCCGGCTCACGCGCCGGTTTGGAGCCGCGAAGCGGCGGAAAATCGGTCGCTGTGCAGCCAATTGTTAAATCCTTTGATGTACGCTATCCTGTTCATGGTCAACATCCTGTACAGGAGAAACCTTGTGGATGCCATTAGCTACACAGCCGCTAGAACCAACCTAGCAAAAACCATGGAGCAGGTCTGTGAAGACCATTCCCCTGTAATCATCACCCGGAGCAAGTCGCAGTCAGTGGTAATGATCTCCCTGGAGGACTACGAGGCGCTCCAAGAAACTGCATACCTTCTGCGCGCACCCAAAAACGCACGGCGTTTGCTGGAATCCGTTGCCGAGCTGGAGCAAGGCGGTGGTCAAGAAAAGGAACTTCTTGAATGAAACTCATCTTCTCCGAGAACGCCTGGGAAGACTATCTGTACTGGCAGAAAACCGACAAAAAGATTCTTAACCGAATCAACAAGCTGATCAAAGAGACCACGCGAGAACCGTTCGAAGGTGTTGGCAAACCAGAGCCCCTCAAACACAGTCTCGCCGGGTACTGGTCTCGCCGGATCAACGAAGAACACCGAATAGTTTACAAAGTCACGGATGACGCTTTGCTTATCGCCCAGCTTCGATATCACTACTGATTTAACGCCCGGCTCACGCGCCGGTTTGGAGCTGCGAAGCAGCGGAAAATCGGTCGCTGTGCAGCCGATTGTTATGCCCTGTGCCCGATTTCGGATACAGCATTCCAAGGACGAATATTCTTCAGCTGGTCCTCTAGGGCATCTTCGGCAATCTCAGTGTCATAGGCTGCCTGAGCTCGCAACCAGTAGCCATTGGACAAACCAAAGAAACGACAGAGTCGCAGGTCCGTATCTGCGGTAATCGCACGTTTTCCCGCAATAATCTGGCCGATCCGCTGAGCAGGCACCCCAATCTCTTTAGCCAAGCGGTATTGAGAAATACCCATCGGCTCAAGGAACTCTTCCTTCAGTAACTCGCCTGGCGTTACAGCTTCAATGTTGCGCATGAGTTACCTCCTAATGGTAATCAACAATTTCGATATCTTCCGCGCCGGCCTTGGTCCAGCGGAAGCAAACCCGGAACTGCCTGTTGATTCGAATGCTGTGCTGACCTTGGCGGTCACCATGCAATGGCTCCAACATATTTCCGGGCGGTACTTTGAGATCATCCAACTGGCTTGCTGAACCGCCCCGGGTTTTGAGGAGGCTCCAGCATCTGAGAGAATGGAGCCATGA
>NZ_CAMPJO010000021.1 GCF_946886895.1 uncultured Marinobacter sp.
CGGCCACCTGTAATGGGGTGGGCAGTTACACAGATTTATTTACAGGCTCGCTGGAACCGGCTTCTCCATCTCTTCGGCAAGCTCTTTCACACTAATTCCCAAGGTTTCGCACGTAGATCTAATGATTCCTCTGAACTCATCTATAAGTTCGAAACCCTTTGGTTCGTCCTGTAATAGCCGATTCAAATCACCGCTGCGCTTCAGAATTTTTGCTCTCGCCACTTTGAGCTGGTTTTTTAACTGAGGAGTAAAAAATTCAGCATGGGTCTTCGCTTCTGAAAGACGGAACATCATGTTTTCTAGGCTACTACTATCGATCAAGACGCCTTCAAGATGTTCTTTCACTATTTGTGGTTCCTGGACTAGAAAGTGATCTCGGGTCCGAACATCTTCGAGCATTTGCTCTAAGCAATGGATTGTAACGGACCATGCTGCAATTTCATCGCTTAGAAATTTGCGACGTTCTGCCACAGGCTCTAATGATTTGGATTCTGCACCTTCTGCTAGAGCATCATCGATGTAGGTCTTGAGTTCCGCAGACTCTTCAGTCAGAGAGCGAACATGGCCTGCGATTCTTGGAAGATGATCAACAGTTTTTACTGAGTAGTAACAACCACCGCAGGGTTTTCTCGCCCCAGGAATAGCATTTAGATCGTCTTGAACGTCTTTCGGGCACTGGTCCCCATAAGGGCAGATATGAGTTCCGTGATAAGTGACGCTATCTAGTGGCTGCTTTTTAAGTGCTCTAATGCCGCTAAGAATTTCACCGTTAGGCCGTGGCCGTTCGTACGAAAATGCGCCGAAGTCGTGCATTGCCTGATCTTTGTTTTCTCTGAACGCCTTTTGAAGATTTGAGTTGATATCCTCAGCTCTGATCGAGCTAATATGGGATTCATCCCACTGGAAGCCGTTTTCAAATGCGACCTTTTGATACTCTTCATGGCGCTTGAGAAAACTCGGGTCCATTTTGACGTAGTAAAGAACATGCTCAATGGTCGAGTGGCCGGTGATGTAGTCGCCTATGATGTGTGGTGGCAGGATTGTTATCCAGTTACTTACAACGGTTGCTCTGCAAGAGTGGGGAGTATGTTCAATTAGTTTTTTGCTCTTTTCAAAAAGCTTGAACGCTGCGCTGTAGTCATCAACGGTATCTATTGATTTAATCGACCGAAACTCTTCCAGCATTCGGTTACTCGGCTTGATATTGAGTGAATATCGGCAGAATAAGTCAAAAGCGAAAATTATTTTCCGAAAGGCAGCCGTAAAAGAGTTTTCCGACAATGGCCCAGGCTTGTCTTCACTTCTCGTACCACCGGCAAGCCCTCTGGGAAATATAGTAAGAATTTTTCCGAAAGATTTGTTTTCTACGTAGTTGTTGTACCACTCTTCTTCATGAATTATGGATTCATCGAACCAATCATGAGTTTTTTTCTGGCGATCCAATACTTCAATTACTGACCGGGAAACCTTTGCAGGCCACTCATCATGTGCTTTGTCCGTGTTTACCCATAGATCACAAACTGGAGGAAGCTCATATGAACGATCAATCTTTTGGTCGTAAGTTCGACGATCAAGCCAGCGAATGTGGATGTTTCGTATCCCTGTTTCCAATGCAACAATGGCATGTTGAATATGATTAAGAGTAGGAAGGCTAGTCAGCCCTTTATGTCCAACCATTCGCCTGGATGCCAGGGGAATCAGTGCTTTTGGAATGAAGCGAATTGGAATGCACTTCATGGCTTTATTTTTAGAAGAAACGGGTTTTTTTTCGTTGAAGCCTGGATTCTTTAGGAAAACGACCGGAATAAAGCCTAAATTCTCAGTTTCGTAAGTTATCGAAGACGCATTGAGAAATTTTTTAACCTTCTTTTTCCCATGAACTCCCGTGTATTCGCTAAAAAGCTCATTTGTGTAGATAGCTTGCGCAAGAAACCAGCCGAAGGCCTCTACTGCATAGCAATATTGAAGCAGTGGCACAAAATGCTCCGAGGAAAACACGGCTTTTGAAGTAGTGTTTGAAGACCTTAAAAGAGGGAAGTCCAGGTCAGGATGAATTGGATTCTTGAAGTTTTTTAACTCATCGTATTCGTTTGCGTTGCGCTCCAAATACTCTATGAACTGATTGATTGAGAGGAGTATCCCTCTGACAGTGGTGTTCGCCCGTCCTTTTTGTATATATGCGATCAGGTTTGGGATTTCGTCGTCTGAATCCCCAATGTATTTCCTGGAAAATTCGTGTGGGAAGGGAACCTGTTTGCTTCCGGCTTTGGTGGGAATTTCTTCGAATAAATAGGCGTTAAGTACCGCAAGATTTTTCGCAACGGCGGCCCAAGTGTCTATCTTCTGTTTCTTTTTCTTTATGAATTTATCTTGAAAATACAGCCATTTCTCTTTGTGCTTTTCCAACTCCTTAGGAACGTAAAAAGATCCAGAGGCCATTGCTTCTGGCGTGGCTAATCGCGCAGAGGTTGAGCCTGTGGAATTTAAATCTTCTAGCGAAAACGTGCAACTATCGGGGAACGCCTGCTTGAGCGCCGACAAAATGCCCTTCGGACTAATGGGATAGTTCGGGCCATAGATTCTGGCTTCCTCGACATCTTCAATGTTTATATCTTCAACCCGATACCAATCAGTGGCCCTAATCAGCCGCCATGCGTACCAACCAAAGTTGTCCCACGAGGTTTGGGGTAGAAACTCCGTAATATCTAGGAGCTGTTTCTTGAAGGCGTTCGAGAATGGATACCGTACGATGGCCAAGGTTTCGGGATAGTGGTTGGCCGCATACTCATACGCTTTTCCACCTGTATCTTTGTCAAGGGTTGTCGGTAGTTTTAGGTTTACAGGTAGTAGAACTGCGCCCTGAAAATAGAGAAAGTGAAGGATGAGTAGTGCATCTTTCTTAAACTGAAGGCGGAAAGTACGATTGCAAACTGATCTTTCGTCTTTCTGCGTTGGAATCAACCGCAATAAGAGTTCCTTAGACGGCTCCTTTTGGGTTGCTAGATGAAGGCCTTTGATCCAGGCCTCATCATAATTAGGAGCGATAGATGGATCATCATGCCCGTGAAAGAATTTGATAACTGAGGCGCGGGTATAACGGTTTTTAGAACCTGCCGTAATTTCTTCAGGTGTTGGCCAAATAAACTGTGAATCGAAAAACTCATCCATTACACATTGCTTAGCGCCTTGGATGGCTTCAATTACAGCAGATGAGAGTTCATCCGCTTTTTTTAGCACTTGAATCTGTTCCGTTAAATTAATCATGCCGCACCCCCAAATTCGTTTTCGAGCATTTCGATTTGTCTCTTATGGAACTCCAGCCTTGTAGAAGCCAAAGAATCCTCGCCTTTGCCTGTCACAAACTTGTTCGCGTGTTCGATAAAGGCGTCAAGGATGTCATCATCGTGCCTTGCATAACGCTGAGTAGAAGTTGCCGATGCATGCCCTAGAAGCTTTTGGACGTAGGCAAGAGGAAGTCCTGGCATGCGATTTCCGGGAACCGGCATATAATTCAGAACATAGGTCCCATACATATGACGGAGTGAATGCATGCCGAGTCTTTTTTCGATTTTGACACCGGCTTTTACCGCGTATGCCCTAAACGTTTCGTTGCGATTTTTCCGGTCGGATGAAAAGAACGGGCGGCCACCACGTTTTTGAAAGACAAAATCATGATTGACACTGCTGTTATATTCTAGTTTTAGGTAGCTCTGTAAATGTTCCCAAAATATGGATGCGAACGGCTCGATCATAAAGGTTTTTTCTGTTTCTCGACCTTTCCAGGCAAGTTTATGGTTTTCCTTGGGAGTTAGGCCTGGGTTTTCGCGCTCGAAAGGTGAGTGGAACTCGATTCTGGTATATCCATCTCCACCCGTTTTTATGTCCTTGAATCGCAATTGAAGGGCTTCATGAGTTCTCCCTCCTGTGGCGGAAAGCAAAGAATACAACGCCATATCTCTATGGTAATAGGAGCTTTTTTTCGGCTTTTTAGATCGCACTAAGCGAACGGAAGATTCAATTGGGAAGGGATCTACTTTGAACTTTCTGGACCCTTTTTTGTTTTGCCTTCTTGTCACACCTGGGAACAACGACTCGTGCCGGCCCGTTGTGGCTAAACGGTTCAGGCTGTTGCGAATTGTTCCTGCCAGCCAGGATTTTTGTTTGATCTTTGCTTTTTCAGCGTTGCTTCGATGGGTTACTTTTCTTTGGAAGAAGAATTCGAAGAACGGATCAAATTTACCTTGACTGGCTAAATCCAATAGAGAAATCTTTATATACCAATATATTGATGCCTGAATGTTCTGGGCAAGAGATGTTGGTGAGGTTTTATTTTCTTTGTTTAACTTCTCTGCAAGCTCTTTAGCAAGAGGGTTTTCGGACTCCCTGCCGAACAGCATAAAAGATTCGTAGCTGTACGTGACGTCTTCAAAGTCCATTTTTTCAGTAATAAGGGACTGCGATTTCGAAGCCTCGAAAAGAAAGTCTAAGAAATTTGCGACGTTTTCGGAATATTTGAGAATAGTGGACTCTGCATAACCATGCCTAGCCAACCATCTTGAGTAATGGGAGAAAGAGGCCAGCTCTCTATTATTGTCATCAATATTTGGGCTGAGATGCAGAAGAAGATGGCGCTCTCGTCTACTTGACGGAGCTTCGACAAGGATAAAGTTTTTCATAAGTTAGTGATTCCATAATTTGTTTGGGTATCACTAATGCTTATCTAGTTGGATATTCTCCAATTGCCAACTAACTAGGCAAAAAAAATGAATATCGATAATATATCGAGCCGGGCCCGAACAGGAATTATGTTGCGGATGATAAGGTGTTTAAGATTTACAATCTGAGCTGACAAAAATGGGTGGTGAGGCTTCGTAGGACGGATCAGCGTCGTCAGTCAAAGGCGGTCGCGGGTGAAATATTGGAGAGAATCGGTCGTGCCGGGGGTGTTTCCAAATATCACAGGTCAGAATGTCAATTTATTGGAGGATAATTCCTAAGGTTGACGAGGAGCTTGACGGGCGCACTAGAGGGCGTGGTTTCGCTATTTAAAGATAGCGTCGATTATTTCGAGGTGGGGCGGGGTTCGCTAAGTTATTGAAAATAAAGGAAATATGGGCCCAGGTGGACTCGAACCACCGACCAAGGGATTATGAGTCCCCTGCTCTAACCAACTGAGCTATAGGCCCGTAACGCGGTGACATTACGTCACATTTAAAACTCTTTCAAGTACCACACTCGCTACGCCTCCTCATAAGAACCTGCGACCAAGGGATTATGAGTCCCCTGCTCTAACCAACTGAGCTATAGGCCCGTTCAGCGAACGCTGTTTGGAAAGGTGTTTCCGAAGGGGGAAACAAAGCGGGCGCCATTATACCGGTGAGGTGTGGCGCCCGCTACTGTTGTGGTGCTTATCCGTTGCCCTGATCGTCGATAAAGCCGCGCAGGTGGTCGGAGCGTGAAGGATGGCGCAGTTTGCGCAGGGCCTTGGCTTCGATCTGGCGGATCCGCTCTCGAGTGACGTCGAACTGCTTACCGACTTCTTCCAGGGTGTGGTCGGTATTCATCTCGATACCAAAGCGCATCCTCAGTACCTTGGACTCGCGGGCGGTAAGGCCGGCCAGTACGGAGCGGGTGGCTTCGCGCAGGCCTTCCGCAGTGGCGGAATCCACCGGGGACAGGGCCTGAATGTCTTCGATGAAATCACCCAGGTGACTGTCTTCATCGTCGCCAATCGGGGTCTCCATGGAGATCGGCTCTTTGGCGATCTTCAGTACCTTGCGGATCTTGTCCTCGGGCATTTCCATGCGCTCACCCAGCTCTTCCGGCGTCGGTTCGCGGCCCATTTCCTGCAGCATCTGGCGGGAAATCCGGTTGAGTTTGTTGATGGTCTCGATCATGTGCACCGGAATTCGGATGGTGCGGGCCTGGTCCGCGATGGAGCGGGTGATGGCCTGACGAATCCACCAGGTGGCGTAGGTGGAGAACTTGTAACCACGGCGGTACTCGAACTTGTCCACGGCCTTCATCAGGCCGATGTTGCCCTCCTGGATCAGATCAAGGAACTGCAGGCCGCGATTGGTGTACTTCTTGGCGATGGAGATAACCAGGCGCAGGTTGGCCTCGACCATTTCCTTCTTGGCGCGGCGGGCCTTGGCTTCGCCGATGGACACGCGGCGGTTGATTTCCTTGATGTCGGCCACATCCAGATCGACCTCGGTCTGTACGTTCTGGATACGCTTTTGCAGCCGGACGATTTCGTCGATGCGCTCGGAAATCGGAGCGGCGTAGGCCTTCTTGCCTTTGGCGATCTTGTCAGCCCAGTCCAGGTTGGTTTCGTTGCCCGGGAAGGATTTGATGAAGTCCTTGCGCGGCATTTTGCAGTCACGTACACAGATCTGCATGATGGCGCGCTCGTTCTCGCGCACCAGATCGTTGGTGGAACGGACCACGTTCACCAGTTCATCAAACGCCTTGTTGGCCAGCTTGAACGGTGCGAACACCTGGCCCAGCTCGTTCAGGGCGGCCTGGGTTTTCTTGTCGGAGCGGCCGTGCTTGGCCAGTGCCTTGTTGGCGGCCTCCAGCTTTTCATTGAGCAGTTCGAACCGGAGGCGGGTTTCCTCGGGATCAGGACCGTTATCGGTTTCTTCCTCGTTTGAGGAGTCGTCATCATCATCGGAGGATGAGTCGGAGTCGTCCGAGCTGTCGGACGTGGTGTCTTCGCCCATGAACGGTTCGGCGTCGTCCGGGTCCAGGAAACCGGTGACGATGTCGCTGATACGGCCTTCGTTCTCGATAATGCGTTCGTAGGCCTGGCTGACGGTGCCGGTGATGCCGGGGAAGTGGGCAACGGCTGCCATGACATCGCGGATGCCTTCCTCGATGCGCTTGGCGATGACGATCTCGCCTTCCCGGGTCAGCAGTTCCACGGTGCCCATTTCCCGCATGTACATGCGAACCGGGTCTGTGGTGCGGCCAGCGTCGGATTCTACGGCAGCGAGTGCGGCAGCGGCCTCGGCGGCAGCTGCTTCGTCGGCGGTGGAGTCGCCGTCGGTCATCAGGAGCGTATCCGCGTCCGGCGCGACTTCAGACACCTGAATGCCCATGTCGTTGATCATGCGAATGATATCTTCGACCTGATCCGGGTCGGCAATGTCTTCCGGGAGGTGATCGTTCACCTCGGCGTAAGTCAGGTAACCTTGTTCCTTGCCCCGTGCAATGAGGTCTTTCAAACGTGATTTTTGCGAATTGCCTGACATAGACACCCTGTGAACTCGCTTATAGAAGGAAAAAAGTTAAACAGCCATTATAGCTGTCGCTCAGTAACACCGCCACCGAATGGTTAGATGGTGATCGGTGCCTCAAGTTTCAAGTGCCGTTACGACTGCGTCCCGCCACTGAGTGCCCGGAGCTCCTGCCGCTCTTCGGCGGTCAGCGTCGAAAGGTTGCGTAACAGCGTTGCCAAACGTTGCTGTCGGGAAGCCTCCTCATTCGGGCTCAGCAGCTCCCGGGCAGCCGCCAGCGTGCTTTCCCTGGCCGGAATGTGTTCGATTCCGTCAAACAGGTGGTAAAACCGCTGCCGGGCCTCATTATCCAGTGCCAGGGCGGTAACCAGTGCCTTCCGGTCCCGCAGGTTCCGTTCGAGAATCCAGCGGGCGAAACCGCCGGCCTGGCTGAACTGGCGTGAGCCCCGGGCCAGTTCAGTGACGTCGTCGGCCAGGTCCGGCGCTTCCAGCAGTGCCAGGCACAAAATGCTGTCCTTGCTCAGTTTTACATCGATACGCTCTTCACTGGGGCGGTCCCGGCGTTGGCCGCTCCACTGGCTCCATTGTGTCGACTGGCGGTTCTGCCACTGATGACGACCGCCACACAGGCGCAGCATTTCATGCCACATGGCATCCCGGAGGGTGCATCTGGGCATCTTGTTCAGCAGCGGTTCAACCCTGGCCCGCAATTCGCCGCGGTGTTCGGGGAGCTGCAGGTCCAGGCCCTCGCTCTGCCGGTCAAACAGGTACCGGGACAGGGGCGTTGCCGCTGTAATGCGTGCCTGGAATGCGTCCGGGCCTTCCTTGCGCACCAGCGTATCCGGATCTTCGCCTTCGGGTAACATCAGGAACTGGAGGTGCAGGCCATCGGCCATTAGCTCCAGTGCGTTATCCATGGCGCGATCCGCCGCCCGGAAACCGGCCTGGTCGCCGTCAAAACAGAACACCACGTGCCGGACCTGTCGCAATAACGCCGTCAGGCTGTCCTGGTTGGTGGCAGTACCCAGGGTTGCCACGGCATAGTGGATGCCATGCTGGGCCAGGGCGATGACATCCATGTAGCCCTCGACAACCAGCAATTTGTCGAGCTGTTTCAGGGCCTGTTTTGCTTCATACAGGCCGTATATCTCGCGGCTTTTATGAAAGACATCAGACTCCGGGGAGTTGATGTACTTGGCCTTGTCGTCTCCGAGTGTCCGGCCGCCAAAGGCGACGGTACGACCCCGGCTGTTGCGGATCGGGAACATGACCCGGTTCCGGAACAGATCCCTGGGGCGGCCGTATTTGTCGGATACCGTGCCGGTTTCGATCAGTGGCCCTCGCAAGCCCTCGCTGGCCGTGTCGAACAGAGCGGTGCCGGCGGCAGGGGCAAAGCCCACCTGGTACTGGCTGATAATGGCCTCATCCAGGCCTCGCTGCCGAAGATAGTCCCTGGCGTAGGTGCCTTGCTGGCCCTGCAGTGCCGAATAGTAAAAACGGCTGGCATAATCCAGGGCATCCGTCAGCGTTCGCGCTTGCTGGATTTCCTGTTTCGCGGCTTGGTCATAGGGCACTTCCAGCCCGGCCCGTTTGGCCAGTTCCTCCACGGCATCGGTGAACCCAAGGCCCTCGAATTCGCGGATAAAACTGATGGCGTCGCCATGGGCGCCACAACCGAAGCAATGATAGAAACCCTTGTCGGGGCGGACATTAAACGATGGCGTCTTCTCATCGTGAAACGGGCAGCAGGCCTTATAGTTGGCACCGGCTTTCTTGAGTGTTATGCGTGAACCGATCAGCTCCGCCAGATCTATCCGATCCAGAAGATCGTCAACAAAACGTTGAGGGATCAGTCCGCTCATGGAGACTCCACATCAGGCCGGGGCATCAAGTATGGCCAATAGCCAAAAATGCCGCCGAAGCCAGGCCTCGGCGGCATTTTTCGAGTCGCTCTGTGCAGCCTGCGGCTGTACAGGCAATCAGTGCTTTGCAGTCAAGCGGCGTCGGCTGAACTCAGTACAGACGCTCAAACTTGCGCTGTTCCCGCTGAAGCTTCTTGAGATGACGCTTAACGGCAGCTGCGGCTTTGCGCTTGCGAACGGAAGTCGGCTTCTCATAGTGCTCACGACGACGTACTTCGGAAAGTACACCCGCTTTTTCGCAGGAACGCTTGAAGCGACGCAGTGCTACGTCAAACGGTTCATTCTCTTTCACTTTAACAGCTGGCATTCGAAAATCACCTACCTGATAGATTCGGTTTCAATTTGGTCCGTTCGGCAAAGCCGCCCGGGCGCTATGCGATCGCTGGTCAGATTGGCTAAAACTCGACCAGTGCGTATTTTAGGGCGGCAATGATAGCGTCTGGATTATGGCGAGGTCAATGTTTGTTCGATGAAACTGCCTGTCCGTTTCGGGTTTCTGCTAAAATGCCGTCCGCTTTCATTCATGCCAACCCATGTGGCCCGAACCCTATGCTGATACTCGGTATTGAAACCTCCTGCGACGAAACCGGCGTGGCGCTGTTTGACAGCGAGCGTGGTCTTTTAAGCCACGCACTGTTCAGCCAGATCGACATGCATTCGGATTATGGCGGTGTGGTGCCCGAACTGGCATCCCGGGACCATGTGCGCAAACTGCTGCCCCTGTGCGACCAGGTGCTGGCCGATGCAGGCTGTGCCCGCAGTGAGATCAGTGGCATTGCCTACACGGCCGGCCCGGGCCTGGTAGGGGCATTGATGGTGGGCGGCTCGGTGGCCCATGCCCTCGGTTTTTCCCTGGGCGTGCCTGTTCTGGGCGTTCACCATATGGAAGGGCATCTGCTGGCCCCGATGCTGGAGGACAACCCGCCAGCTTTTCCGTTTGTCGCCCTGCTGGTGTCCGGTGGTCATACCCAACTGGTGCGGGTGAATGGTATCGGTGAATACCAGATGCTCGGGGAGTCGGTGGACGATGCCGCCGGTGAGGCTTTCGACAAAGCCGCGAAAATGCTCGGGCTGGATTACCCGGGCGGGCCCCGGGTGGCGGCCCTGGCTGAGGCGGGAACACCGGGCCGTTATCGATTCCCGCGACCCATGACGGACCGTCCCGGGCTGGATTTCAGCTTCAGTGGCCTGAAAACCTTCACCCTGAATACCGTGAACGCAGCTCGGGAATCCGGCGATCTGGATGACCAGACCCGCGCTGACATTGCCCTGGCCTTCGAATCCGCTGTGGTGGATACCCTGACGATCAAGTGCCGCCGGGCGATTGAACAGACTGGTTGCCAGCGGCTGGTGATCGCCGGGGGCGTCAGTGCCAACAAACGGCTGCGGGCCGGCCTTGAGGCGATGGCCACCAAACTCAAGGCGCAGGTCTTTTACGCCCGCCCGGAGTTTTGCACGGATAA
The DNA here is from genome assembly GCF_946886895.1 of uncultured Marinobacter sp. The sequence goes on from NZ_CAMPJO010000021.1 coordinate 10,627, forward strand.
CGGCGCCATGATTGCCTATGCCGGCGCCCAACGCTTGAAGGCCGGTCAGCAGGACGGCGACCGGATTGTGTCAGTGCCACGTTGGCCGATGAATACACTGCCGCCCGTTGGCGACGCCAGGACGAACGGGCTGGTGGACTGAACCGGTCTCTTACAGGTTACAGGCCGGTTTCCCGGCCCCGGGCCAGGCGGATCAGGTTGCTGCGATGGCGCACCACAATCAGCAGCGCCAGCAGGCCGAACAGGGGCAGGGTGTCCGGTTCCAGGAAGGCACTGATCACCGGGCCGCTGACAATGGCAACCAGGGAGGCGAGGGCGGAAATGCGCCAGCGCCAGATCACGCCAATCCACAGGCCGGCCATGATCACCGTGGTGGCCGGTGCCAGTGCAAGCCCGGCGCCGAGCGCGGTTGCGACGCCCTTGCCGCCGCGGAACCGGAAGAACACCGGGATCATGTGCCCGGTTACGGCGCACAGCGCAACCACAGCCTGCACTATGATTGACAGCCCTGCAGCCTGGGCCAGCCACACCGGCAACCAGCCTTTGGCGCCGTCCAGGATCAGGGTGGCGATGGCCGGCAGCCAGCCACCGGTGCGGTAGACGTTGGTCGCGCCCGGGTTGCCGGAGCCCTGGGCTCTCGGGTCCGGCAGTTGCCAGAGCCGGCAGACCGGCAGCGCAAACAGTACCGAGCCGGCCAGATAGGCGGCAGCGCAAAGCAGGACGGTTGTTACCGGGTCACTCAAAGTCATGCTGTCAGCTCGGAAGCGGAGACGGGTCAGGGTGATTTGTGCGAAAATGCCGGCCCTGAAAACGCAGGCCGACCATGTCACAGTATCCGCTGGCTGTGCGTTATTCAATCAGCAAAGAGTGGAACACTCCGGGGGCGCCCTTTGGCAGACAGTGTGCTTATTGAAGGCCTGGTCGTGGAAACCGTTGTCGGTGTCTACGACTGGGAGCGGAACGTCAGCCAGCGGCTGGTGGTGGATCTGGAGATGGCGTGGGATAACCAGATTCCGGGCGATTCAGACGATGTCCGCGATGCCCTGGACTACGCCGCGGTGAGCGAGCGGGTCACCCGGTGCCTGCAGGCGCTTCAGCCCCGGTTGCTGGAGCATGGGGCCGAGGTGCTGGCCCGGGTGCTTCAGACGGAGTTTGGCGTGGCGTGGCTGCGGTTGACGGTTCGTAAGCCTGGGGCGGTTCCCTCGGCGCAATCGGTGGGTGTGAGCATCGAAAGGGGAGTGCGCTGATGGCTTGTCCGGTTTCGGTTTATGTGAGCATCGGCAGCAATGTTGATCGTCCCTTTTACGTGCGAGCGGCGCTGGACGCCCTGGCGGACTGGTTTGGCGATATCGTCATTTCACCGGTTTATGACAGTGAGGCGGTGGGGTTCGACGGCTCACCGTTTCTGAATCTGGTGGTGGGCATTGAGACCACGCTTTCAGTGGCTGAGCTGTCCCGACGCTTCAAGCAGTTGGAGGCAGAAAACGGTCGCCGGCGCGATGTCCCCAAATTCAGTGCCCGAACCCTGGATCTGGATATCCTGACCTACGGCGAGGCGGTGGGCTGCATCGACGGCGTTGAGCTGCCCCGGGGGGAGATCCTCAGGAATGCCTTTGTCCTGCGACCACTGGCGGATATCGCTCCCGACGAAACGCATCCGGTGTGTGGCAAAACGTACCGTGAGCTTTGGCGTACTTATGACACCGGCCAGAAACTCTGGCCGGTGGATTTCAACTGGCGTGGCCGCCAGATTTCACGACCGGCGGACTGAGCGAAAACGGGCGATCAGGTGGTCGGTGGCACTGTCACTGGCGGCGTTACCGGCCCCTTCGCCCAGCAGGCGGGGCAATATGGTTTTGCCCAGCTGTTTGCCCAGCTCAACTCCCCACTGATCGAACGAGTCCACATCCCAGATCACCCCTTGCACGAAGGTCCGGTGCTCGTAAAGCGCAATCAGGGCGCCAACGGTTTCCGGGGTTACCTTGTCCATCAGCAGGGTGTTGCTGGGTTTGTTGCCCGGGATGACCTTATGGGGAGCCAGTCGGTCGATCTCGGCCTCGTTAAGGCCTTCCGCTGCCAGCTCAGCCTTCGCCTCCGCCAGGGACTTGCCCGCCATCATGGCCCGCGACTGGCTGAGGCAATTGGCAAACAGGTCGGCATGATGGGTGGCTACCGGATTGTGGGTCGTCAGCGGAATGATGAAGTCCGCCGGAATCAGCCGTGTACCCTGATGAATCAGCTGGTGATAGGCATGCTGGCCGTTGGCGCCGACGCCACCCCAGATCACCGGGCCGGTCTGGTAATCCAGAGCCTGTCCCGCCTGGTTGACCCGCTTGCCATTGCTTTCCATATCCAGTTGCTGGAGGTGGTCCGGCAAGCTGCGCAGGTAATGGTCGTAGGGCAGGATGGCGTGGGTTTCGGCACCCCAGAAATTGCTGTACCACACGCCGAGCAGGCCCATGATGACCGGCAGGTTGCTCTCCAGCGGCGCATCGCGGAAGTGCGTATCCAGGGCATGAGCCCCGGCCAGCAGCGCCCGGAAGTGGTCCATGCCAATGGTCAGGGCCACCGGCAGGCCAATGGCGGACCAGAGCGAATACCGGCCGCCGACCCAGTCCCACATGGGGAAGACGTTGTCCGGGTCGATGCCGAATTCCCGGGCCGCCGGTACGTTGGCGGTGACTGCCATGAAGTGGCTGGCCACGGCGCTTTCGTCGCCGCAGTGTTTGAGAAACCAGGCGCGCGCCACCTTACTGTTTTCCAGGGTTTCCTGGGTACGGAAGGACTTGGACTGAATCAGGAACAGGGTGGTTTCCGGATGGACCTGGCGCAGGGTCTCGCAGATCTCGGTGCCGTCGATGTTGGCGACGTAATGGCAACGAAGACCGGGCTGCCAGTAGGGCTGCAACGCCTCTGCCACCAGCTTCGGGCCGAGGAAGGATCCGCCAATGCCAATGCTCACGACATCGGTGAAGGCCTTGCCGGTATAGCCCTTGCGGGTCTGGCCGAGCACGCTGGTCACAAAACGGTCCATGTGCTCAAGGGTGTGTTGCACCTCCGCTACCACATCCTGACCATCCACCATGATCGAGTCGGTACCAGGGTTTCTCAACGCGGTATGCAGTGCCGGGCGGTCTTCGGTCACATTCACCCGCTCACCCCTGAGCAGAGCGTCGCGGCGCTCCTCGAGCTGGCGGGCGCGGGCCAGGGCGAGCAGCGCATCCAGCACGTCATCATCCAGTCGATTTCTGGAGAAATCGAGCGAGAGGCCCGCACCTTCGATGAAATAACGCTGTGCCCGTTCCGGATCTGCGCTAAAAAGGGTGGTCATGGGCACCGGGCGCAACCGTTCCCGGTGCGCTTCCAGCGTCTGCCATTCCTGTGTCGATGTCAGGTGGGCCAGGGGTGCGGGCATCAGAGCGTCCTTTTCTGTCGTGTAAGCGAGTCTGTGGTATGAGCGAGTCGCCGAATCAGATCGTGACCGAAACGTTGTCAATCAGCCGCGTTGTGCCCAGAAACGCGGCCACCAATAGCGTGAGGTCACGATCTCCGGCGCTCGCCGGTTTCAGGGTCTGGCTGTTCACGATGTTGAAGTAGTCGGTCCGAAGCCCGGCCTGATTCAGCAGATCTTCAGCTTCGCGCTCCAGCGCCGGGAAGTCTGTACGACCATCGGCGAGTTTGCCGGCGGTAACGGTCAGCGTCTGGTAAACCACCGGTGCGATCCTGCGTTCCTCCGCCGACAGATAGCCGTTGCGGGAGCTCTTGGCCAGGCCGTCGTCCTCGCGCACGGTGGGGGCACCGACCACATCGATCGGCATCATCAGATCCCGGACCATTTTGCGGATCACCGCCAACTGCTGGAAGTCTTTCTCACCAAAGACCGCGAAGTCTGGTTGCACCATGTTAAACAGCATGGTGACCACCGTCGCAACTCCGTCAAAGTGCCCGAGGCGGCTGGCGCCACAGTGGCCATCGCTGACGTCGGGAACCACCACTCGGGTCTGTTGTGCCAGGCCTTCCGGGTAAATCTCCTGAACCGTGGGGGCGAACACCAGCGTATTGCCCGCCGCTTCCAGCATGTCCTGGTCGGCGGCCAGGGTACGAGGGTAGGTGTCCAGGTCTTCGTTGGCACCGAACTGCATCGGGTTGACGAAGATGCTGGTGACCACGATGTCTGCGGCTTCCGCAGCCTTGCGCACCAGTGACGCATGGCCCTCGTGCAGGTTGCCCATGGTGGGAACCAGACCAATGGTTTTGCCCTTGCGCCGGTAACCGTTGAGGAGGGTGCGCAGTTCTTTCAGGGAATGTATGGTTCTCATGCCTTGAACGTATGCTCCTCGGCGGGGAATGTGCGCTCGCGTACGGCGTTGGCGTAGGCTGCAATGGCGTCCTGTACAGACTCGGTGTCGGCCAGGAAGTTCTTGACGAACCGGGGCTTCCGGCCTGTGGTAATGCCCAGCATATCGTGCAGAACCAGCACCTGGCCATCGGTATCGGAGCCCGCGCCAATGCCGATAACGGGCGCTTTCACGGCTTGGGCAATCCGCGCTGCCAGGGGCGCGGGTACGCACTCCAGCAGAATGACATCGGCACCGGCGGCTTCCAGCTCGCAGGCGTGTTCAATCATCATCTCGGCGGCCCTCTCGTCCCGGCCCTGCACCTTGTAGCCGCCAAACTTGTTGACGAACTGGGGGGTCAGGCCCAGGTGGGCGCATACCGGAACACCACGCTCGCTGAGGGCGGCAATGGTGTCCCGCATCCAGTCTGTGCCTTCCAGCTTGACCATGTGGGCACCGGCCCGCATCAACTCTGCCGCGTTCTCGAGGGCGGCTTCAACCGTGCCGTAGGTCATGAAGGGCATGTCCGCCATGATCAGCGAGCCGCGATTGCCCTTGGCAACACAGCTGACGTGATAGACCATCTGGTCCATGGTAACCGGCAGGGTGCTGTCGTGCCCCTGGAGCACCATGCCCAGGGAGTCGCCGATCAGGATGACGTCAACGCCGGCCTCACTGACGACCTGTGCAAAGGTGGCATCATAGGCGGTCAGGGCAGAAAAGGCCTCGCCCTTTTGCTTGTATTCACGCAGGGTATTGATGGTAACAGCCATAAAATCCTTGCCTTTTGGGTGGATGGGCCAAGACCTTGCCGGGTTCTCCGGCATTCAGGCATTAAGGTTAATCCGGGGGTGTCAGTCTGCGCAACCGGTTGTCCGGGCATTGTGCCCGTAACGAGGCTGCGGTGGTGCCGTCGGGCAGGGTAAGATCCGGCTTCAGGTCCAGTAGCGGTTGCAGGACAAAGTCCCGGTGGGCCAGCTCCCGGTGCGGTACGGTAAGGCGCTCGTCTTGGAGTGTCTGGTTGCCGTAAATCAGCAGGTCCAGGTCCAGTGTGCGTGGTCCCCAGTGCTGCAGGCGTTCGCGACCGTGGGCCTGTTCAATCGCCTGGAGGTGGTCAAGCAGGGCATGGGGCGCCAGTTCGGTGCTCAGCCAGACTGCACCATTGATAAAATCCGGTTGATCCGGTGGGCCGACCGGCCGACTGGCGTAAAAGGGTGACTGGCGGACAAGCTCTGTGCCAGGCAGCTTCGCGAGCTCCGAGACCGCCAGGGCGAGCTGGCCGGCCGGGTCGTCAAGATTGCTGCCGAGCCCGATGAAAGCGTCAATCTTCATTACGGCGCCGGGCGTTTCACCGGCTTGCGACGGCGGCGCTTTTTGGGCGCGTCGCTGCTCAGTTCCGACAGCATCCTCTCCTGCCCCCGCTCATCGGTGTTCTGGAATTCGGTCCACCACTGGCCCAGTCCGGGCTCGATTTCGCCGGTGGCCTCCCGGATAAGCAGAAAATCGTAAGCGGCACGAAAACGCGGGTGGCTCATGGTTGCGAACGCCCGTTTGCCCTGACGGCGGGGCAAACGCATCTGCAGTTCCCAGATTTCCTTCATGGGCCCGGAAAACCGCTTGGGAATGGAGGTTGCCTGTACCTGCTCCCCGATCACTTTGCCGATGGCGCTGTGTAAGGCCGGTTGGACCGGGTCACCGTTATCCTGCCGGCGATGCCACTCGGCCTGGAGGGCTGGCCAGAGCATGGCAGCGAAGAGGAAGTAGGGGGTGACGGACTTACCTTGGGCGATGCGGGCGTCGGTGTTGCGCAAGGCCTGGCGAATCAGCTCGTCGGGCTCACCGGCCTGAATCGCCCACGCGGTTTCCGGAAACAGCGGCCCCAGCAGGTTGTAGTGGATCAGCAAGTCGTAGGTGGCTTCCCCGTGACCGGCCGAGAACAGTTTCAGGACCTCGTCGAACAGGCGGGCCGGCGGAATATGGGTCAGTAGCGGTGCCAGTGCCCGGATCGGTGCTTCGGTCTCCGGCTCGATATCAAACCCGAGCTTGGCGGCAAAACGGATGGCCCGCAGCATCCGGACCGGGTCTTCGCGGTATCGGGTGTCCGGGTCGCCGATGAGCCGGAGCTGACGGTTGAGCAGATCTTCCATGCCGCCGGCGAAATCGATGACGGTAAAGTCCCGAATGCAGTAATACAGTGCATTAATGGTGAAGTCCCGCCGCAGGGCGTCTTCTTCCTGGTTACCGTATACGTTATCCCGCAGAAGAAGCCCGTGCTCGCTGGTTCTGCGATCATCATCCACGCCGTCATCGCCGGCATCGGCGGCGTTGCCCCGGAAGGTGGTTACCTCGATGACTTCACGGCCGAAGACGACATGCACAATGCGGAAGCGCCGGCCAATCAGGCGCGAGTTCCGGAACTGATCGTGCACCTGCTCAGGCGTTGCGTTGGTGGCAATGTCAAAATCCTTGGGTTTGCCACCGAGCAGGATGTCCCGCACGCTGCCACCGACCAGGTAGGCCTCGTAGCCGGCGTTATTCAGGCGGCTGAGCACCTTTTTGGCGGGCTCACTGATGACCGAGCGGGAGACATTGTGCTGGTCCCTGGGGATTTCCCGACGCTGATAGGTGCGGGTGCGCTTTTTTTCGTTACCGGCCATCATTGAGCGAAATTTATCGACCGATTGCTCGAAGATTGAGAAAATTGATTTAGGCATTGAAATCCGTGGTTGCGATGAGCAAAAACCGAGAGTTTAACGGTTTGAGCAGGATTTGCACACGTTTGCTTCGGATTGTCGCCGTATTCCGGGCGTGGGGGGGCGGTTGAAGTTCCGTTGACCAGATAATCAAAAGGCGGATTCGTTCTCACGAATCCGCCCTGAAAGCGTTGACGATCTGCATTGTTTTTGTTGTTGCCGGGATTTTTTTTGGTTTTGTACCCCACTGTGCACCCCCAAAAATGGGGAGTCTCAGTAGCGCAAACGGAAAGCTTTGAACACATAGAGCAGTCAGAGACATCGGGCGAGTCTGTGATAAATGCAGTGCCGTCTGGAAGACGATTCTTCTCTACATCTACAACCCGCACATGCCATGGGACCACTAAAAAGCACAGTACCCAAAACACTCAGTTCGCTCACGTTCAGTTATTGTTTTTGTTGCCGAACGCTTTTCTGCAGCTTTTTGTTCTTGTTTTGACGCTGCGTTGCCACTCTTGTTCTTGTTGTTGTGCGCTTAATAGGGTGCAGGCCGTGTGCCAGTTTTTTAAAAGTCTTTATTAACAGCAGTTTAGTAATTTCCTGGGCATAAGTGTTACTCCGTATTCGGCCGAAGTGTTACTGAGCTCCCGCTTCTTCGGGAAGGAGTGTTACCGAGAGGAACATGGGGTAACAAGTGAGCCTTGGTTCACAGCTTGTGAGCGCCCGCCGGGCGGCAGAACTAATTGCCGGAGGATTTTTTTCTGGGGATGCCCAGGCGTTGACGGCGCTCCCACAGCGACTTTCTGCTGATGCCCAGTTTTTGTGCCAATTCGGTCTCGCTCATTTTGTCCTGGTTCTCCAGAACGAAATGCTGAAAGTAATCTTCCAGCGACAAGTCGTTGGCGGAGTCGGCGTCGCGGGCCCGGGTCTGCTCGTTATTGCCCTCTACCAGGGTTTCCGGGATGTGCTCGTCGCCGCCTTCACTGTCAAGGTCCAGCAGTGAGGGCGTGATGACATCGCCATCACACAGGATGGTCGCCCGTTCGATGGCATTTTCCAGTTCCCGTACGTTGCCGGGCCAGCGGTGGCGTTCCAGGGCCCGCATGGCCTCCGGGCTGAGATTGAGGCCCGGTTTGCCCATCTTTTCGCCCTGCCGTTTGATGAAGCGGCGGGCGAGGCCGAGGATGTCGCTCTGGCGCTCGCGTAAGGGTGGAATCCGGATCTGCATCACGTTCAGCCGATAATACAGATCCTCCCGGAACTCGCCGGAACGGGTCATGGCTTTCAGGTTCCGGTGGGTGGCGGCGATCATGCGAACGTTCACACTCAGACTCTGGGTTGAGCCGACTCGCCGGATTTCACTCTCCTGAAGCACGCGCAGCAGGCGGGCCTGGGCCTCCGCCGGCAGCTCACCGATTTCGTCAAGAAACAGGCTGCCACCATCGGCGGCTTCGATCAGACCGGTTCGTGCCGAGACCGCGCCTGTAAAAGCGCCTTTTTCATGGCCGAACAGCTCCGATTCGATCAGGCTTTCGGGGATGGCGGCGCAGTTCACCGAAATCAGAGGCTTGGAGGCCCTGGGGCTCAGCAGGTGCAGGGCGCGGGCGGCCAGCTCCTTACCAGTGCCGGATTCGCCCTGGATCAGGACGGTGGTTTCGGTTGGCGCGACTTTGCGAATCAGCGTAAACACCCGTTCCATGGGCTCACAGCTGCCATACATGATATTGGCGGGGTCGCTGCTTTCCGGTGCCGTCGGCGTGTTACCCGATTCCTCTGTCGGGTAGCGGGGCTTGCGGGCCAGAATGTTTTCAACCGCTGCGAGCATTTCATCGTGATCGAATGGCTTGGCAATGTACTCCACTGCCCCCATTTTCATGGAGTCCACGGCGGACCGGAGGCTGGCGTAGCTGGTCATGATCAGCACCGGGGTGTTGGGCGCCCGGTTGATGAGCTCGGTGCCCGCGGCTCCGGGCAGGCGCAGATCGGAAATGATCAGATCGAACTGATCCGGCTCGTGGTTTTGTTCCGCTTCCTCCACGGAGCCGACGTCGGCCACGTCGTAGCCGGCGTGTTGCAGCAGCTTGCGCACTGCCGAGCGAATAATGTCTTCATCTTCCACGATCAGAATGCGAGGCATATCGGTTTTACGACCTTTCGTTCTGGCTGGCGGTTACGGTACCGGCTTCCGGCTCGTAGGCTGGCAGTCTCAGCCTGACGCAGGTGCCTTTGCCGGTGTCGGTGTCCGCTGGGCTTTCGACATGGATATTGCCGTAGTGTTCTTCAACGATGCTGTACACCAGTGACAGGCCAAGGCCGGTCCCCTTATTGGGAGCCTTGGTGGTGTAAAAGGGCTCGAAGATGTGATCAAGCTGGTCCGCGGGGATACCCGAGCCCTCATCGATGATCTCGATGATAGCGGAGTAACCGTCGCCGTTTCCACTGACCCGGATTGTCCCGCCTTCCGGCGAGGCATCCCGGGCATTGGCGAGCAGGTTCACGAATACCTGCACCAGTCGTTGCTCGTCACCCAGGATCTGCAGTTCCGGGGGGCATTCGTTAAGGTAATGGATGCCCATACCACGGTCACTGAGTGATAAAAGGTTGACGGATTCATCCACGCAGCGGCGAATAACCACGGGCTCGTACCGGTTGGCCTGGGCATGATTGCCGGTACGGGCAAAGTTCATCAGCGATTGCAGGATGGCAGAGATGCGTCGCGTTTGCTGCTGAATCTGGTCTGCGGTATCCAGGATGTCCGGGTGGTCGGTTTCAAGTTTCAGGTTTTGGGCCAGTGAGGAAATGCCGGTGACCGGGTTGCCAATCTCGTGGGCGACGCCCGCAGCCAGACGCCCGACGGACGCCAGGCGCTCACTGTGCATGAGCTCGTCCTCGAGCAGACGGGTTTCGGTCTGGTCCTCCACCAGAATGATGCTGCCACCTTCCGTGTGATCCGGGCCGCTCAGGGCGGCCTTGTGGAGATTCAGCCAGTGGGGTTTGCCGCGCAGGTCCAGCCGGTGCTTGTAACGGTGCAACTCCTCGCCCCGGTTAAAATCGTCCAGCAACAAATGCCAGTGCTCCGGCAGTGCCATCAGGCGGGCACCCACCACGTCGTCGGCGGTGATGCCGGTCAGCGACTCCATGGCATGGTTCCACATCAGGATCTCGCCGTCCTCACCCACGGAGCAGGCAGGTATCGGCAGATTCTGCAGGGTCTGGCGGTAATGTCGCCGAAGGTTGTCGAGTTCGCCCGCCAGGCCGGTAAGCCGGTTCTGGTAATCGCCCAGGGCCCGCTCCACATAGCGTATATCCTGGGCGGTGCCGCTTCGGGTCATGGGCTTGAAGCCCAGATGCCGCTTGACCATGTCGCGGGCGACCGAAGGCCCAAGCAGCCCGGAGAGATTGACTTCCACCTGATCCCGGAGCCGGCGCAGCTGATAGGGCCGGTATTCCACATTGGGAAGTTTCAACTGGGCCAGGGCGCGCTCCACCTCCCGTCTGGCAACGTTGTGGCCAAGCGGGTCGGCCAGCTGGCGGACAAAGTCCGTGGATGAGGATGCCAGCAGTTCCCGTCGCTGGGGCCGTGATAATGCGCCCAGCGAGCAGGCTTGCGCTGCACTGGTTTCCTCGCTGCTGCTGCTGCTGAGGATGGAAATCAGCGAGAAGACGGTGACGTTCGCCGTCAGGCTGGCAAAGGTGAAGATATGCCAGTTGCTGTAGTCCGGCACTAGGGGCGCTCCCAGCCAGGCCAGCAGGTTGCCGGTGTGGGAGAAGGGCAATACCAGGGTAACAATCCAGATGACCAGCCCCGCAATCAGGCCAGAAATCAGTCCCCGGCGGTTGCCCTCTGGCCAGTAAATAACCCCCAGAGCCCCGGGGAGCAGTTGCAGGGTTCCTGACAGTGAGATGGCCCCCAGTATGGACAGGTCGAGATTTTTGCCCAGGGTTTCATGGAACAACAGCGCCAGAAAAATAATGACGGCGATCAGCAGCCGTTTGATCCACTGCAGCCAGCGGTAGATGTCCCCCTGGTCCCGGGGTGTTTTCAGGGGCAGAACCACATGGTTCAACACCATGCCGGCCAGGGCGAGGGTACTGACAATCATCAGCCCGCTGGCGGCGGACAGGCCGGCGATGTACATCAGCAAGGTGAGCAGCGGGTTGTTCAGGGCCTGGGCGACGCCAATGGAAAAAAAGTTGGCGCCGGTGGTCACGCCCAGTTCCTGTCCGCCCCAGAGAATCAGGGGCACCGGCAGCCCGAGCAGGAGCAGGTACAGTGGCAGTCCCCAACTGGCTTTTGCCAGCGCTTTTGGGGAGGGGTTTTCGCTGAACGTCATGTGGTACATGTGTGGCAACACCAGCGCCGCGGCGAACGACATCAGCATCAGCGCCCGCCAGCTGCCGTCGTCAATGCTCAGGGTCATGGCGCTGGCCGGGCTGTTGTTGCTGGCCAGCCAGTGTTCCAGCCCGGCCATCCCGTCGAAGACTCCAAACAGGATAACGCCGCCCAACGTCAACAGGGCCACCAGCTTGACCAGGGAGTCGAAGGCAATGGCCAGCACCAGGCCCTGATGGTTGTCGGAATTCTGATCCCGGCGGGCGCCAAACAGCATCGCGAACAATACGACAATCAGGCTGAACATGACGCTGATGGCTTTCGGCGAGGTGTCCGGAGCCAGAATGCTGGCGGAGGTGGTAACGGCCTGGATCTGCATGCTCAGCAAGGACAGGATGGCACCGCCGGAGCAAAGGGTAACCAGCGTTCCCGCCCACTGGCTCCGGTACCGGTAGGCGAACAGGTCGGCCAGCGAAGTAAGCTGGTACGCCCGGCCGATGCGCATGATCGGGTTAAGCAGAACCGGTGCCAGCAGAAACGCGCCACTGATGCCGAGGTAATAGGCCAGGAAGCCATAACCGGTTTCCGCCGCCATGCCCACCGCGGCATAGACCGCCCAGATGCCGGCATAGACACCCAGGCTGAGGGTGTACACCAGCGGATGGCGTACCCAGTGTCGTGGCAGCATGCCTCGCTCGGTTACCCAGGCAATACCGAACAGCAGCATCAGATAGAGCAGGCTGCACAATAGCAGCCCGGTTGCGCTAAAACTCATTGGGGTCCCGCCGCCATTCGAGCCAGAAGCCGATGGCAATCAGGCCAGCCCAGATCACAAAGGGGCTGTACCAGGCGTTGCCAGGGGACGTCCACCAGTCGAGGATGTTGGGTGAAAATATATAAATGGCCAGCACCAGGAGGAAGACCAGACGGTAGATGTACATCAGGCATAGTATCCGCGCTGAGGTTTGTGAAAGGCTTTATACCATGCCCTTCACCGGGCTGTCAGGTGGATCGCCTGTCGCTGCCAGTGTTCCGCGGCCCAGGCCAGCAGATGGTCCGCGCTGGCCATCGTCAGTGACGACGGCGGTTGCTGGCCAAGCGCCTGCAGTGCCCGGTACAGGTTGTCGACCGGACGGCCGTCGTCGAGAGCCGGTGCGTGGGTCTGTTTGCTGAGTTTCTGGCCCTGTTCGTTCAGGATGACCGGTATATGCAGCCAGCTTGGCGGACGGGCACCGAGGGCGCTGTAGATTTGTTGTTGCTGGGCGGTCATGTCAAGCAGGTCGGAGCCACGCACCACATCGGTAATGCCCTGGTCGATGTCATCGACCACCACCGCCAACTGGTAAGCGTAGAAGCCCTCCTTGCGCAGCAAGACTGGATCATCCAGTTCCGCGACAACCTGTTGGCGCTGTGGCCCCAGTAGTAAATCCCGCCATTCGCAGGCGTCGTCCCCAAGCGCAAAACGAACCGCGTAGGGTCGCTGGCCAATGTCGGACTGCCCGGCACGGCACGGCTGCGGGTGCCAGCCATCATGGGCCTGGAGTTCCTTGCGGGAACAGCTGCAACGGTAGCCATCACCCTGACGTAGCAGCCGTTCAATGGCGGCCTGGTAGGCGGCGTGGCGACGGGACTGAAAACGCACGGGCTCATCCGGGAACAGCCCGTGGGCCTCAAGGCTGTTGAGAATCTGGCCGGTGGCTTCCGGGGGTTCCCGGAGAGGGTCGAGGTCTTCGATCCGGATCAGCCACTGACCGCCCTGGCTTTTCGCCTCAAGGTAGCTGGCCAGTGCGGTGACCAGTGAGCCGAAATGCAGTGGTCCCGTGGGTGAGGGTGCGAAGCGGCCGCGATAGCGTGTGCTCGTCATGTCGGGTCAGCCCGCCGGATGCGCATGCCGGCAGGGCTCAGGCGTTTGTTTCAGATGCCGGTCTGGCGCTCGCGGATTTCGGCCAGTGTCTTGCAGTCGATGCACAGGGTGGCAGTCGGCCGGGCTTCCAGACGACGGATACCGATCTCCACGCCGCACTGGTCGCAGAAGCCGTAATCGTCCTTGTCGATCCGGTCGATGGTCTGGTCAATTTTCTTGATCAGTTTGCGTTCGCGGTCGCGGGTGCGCAGCTCGAGGCTGAATTCCTCTTCCTGGGTTGCGCGATCACTGGGATCCGCGTAATTTGCGGCGTCTTCCTGCATATGGTGCATGGTGCGGTCCACTTCTTCCATCAGCTCCTGCTTCCACTGCAGCAGCAGATTCTTGAAGTGCTCCAGCATGTCGGCACTCATGTACTCTTCACCCTTTTTCATTTCATAAGGGGTGAAGTTGGTAAAGCGTTCGCGTGGTTGTTCTGCAGTCGTTGCCATTGAACCCGGCCTCTTGTTTGGACTTCACAAGAACGTTTTGCTCCATGCCGCTCCAGCCCCCGTGGCTGTGCGGTTGTACCCTGGATGAAGCATTCGTCCTGAAACGGGAATTTGCGGAAAATAGCAGATTAGTCACGGGGGTGCCAGCCTTGTGATGCCTACTTTTTGCACGGAGGTCAGATGAAGTTTCCAGAACCCCTGGTGGAGGGGCGGCTGATTCGCCGCTACAAGCGCTTCCTGGCGGATGTGCGCCTGCCGGATGGCCGCGAGGTGACCGCCCACTGCCCGAACACGGGCTCCATGCTTGGTTGTCAGCCCACCGAGGGCCGGGTATGGCTGAGCGAAAGCAACAATCCGAAGCGCAAGCTGCGGTACACCTGGGAGCTGGTTGAAACGGCCCCCGGTATGTTGGCGTGCGTGAACACGGCGAGGCCGAACGCCCAGGCGCAAGAGGCCATAGGTGCTGGTCGGGTTGGCCCGCTCACCGGTTACCAGCACTGCCGGCCGGAAGTAAAATACGGCAGTGAAAGAAGCCGGATTGACCTGCTGTTATCCGGCCATGAAACGGAGCCGGATGCCTGGGTGGAAGTAAAAAATGTAACGCTGGCGGAAAACGGTCAGGGGTTTTTCCCCGATGCCGTGACTGAACGTGGACAAAAGCATCTGAGGGAACTTATGGCTCAGGTGGCTGGAGGTGACCGCGCCGTCCTGTTCTTTGTGGTGAACCATACCGGGATTGAAACCGTCCGGCCCGCGGATCATATCGATGCGCGATACGGCCAGCTTCTGCGGGAAGCCTGCGATGCCGGTGTGGAGGTGCTTGCCTATCGCGCCGCCCTGGGCGACGGCGCGGGCAATCCCTCCGGAGAGCTCACGCTGACCGAATCAGTACCGGTGATTCTCGAGGTCTGATACGGCCAGTCCGAAATGCTGGCGGATGCGATCCGCCACTGCTTCGGCAACGTGCAGTTCTTCGGTGTGCAGGTGAATGGTGTGGCTCTTTTCCTCGGCGGTGAGCGGCTCGAACCAGCCTTGCTGGGCCGTCAACAACGCTTCGGTTGCTTCCGAGGCGTCGCCGGTGCGCTTGCGAATCCATTCCCGGCGTAGCGTTTCCGGCGCTTCACAGTGAATCAGGGCAAAGGGCAGTCCCAGCGATTCGGCGGTGTCGGCAAACAGGGCGCGCTCGTGCTCTTTCAGGCAGGCGGCATCCACGATCACCGGAAGGCCGGCGGTCAGCAGGCCTCTGGCCAGTGTCGCCAGGCGCTGGTAGGTTTTTTCGTTGGCCTCAGTGGAGTAAAGGTCGGTACCGACGCCGGATTTGCTGTTATCCAGCGGGGCAAGGCCATGCAGGCGCTTGCGTTCGACATCGGAACGCAGCCGGATCAGACCGAGTTCACCCGCCATGGCGGCACTGGCGCAGGATTTGCCGCTGGCGGACAGCCCGGTGGTGGCGAGCAGGTAGGGGTTCGGGATGGTGCTGTAGTCTTCGGCAAGCCGGGCGTAGTCGCGATACCGTTGCATCAGGCCGGTTTTTTCGTCGTCGCTGAGTGCCGGGTTGGCCATGGTGAACAGGGCAATCTTGGCCCGCACCATGGCTCGGTAGGCCTTGTAAAGAGGGAGCAGGGGCAGGGCCTGGAAATCCCCCCGGTACTCCAGATAGGTATTCAGCACCAGGTTGGCCAGCACCGGCTCGCGCCGGGATTCCAGGTCCATCAGCAGGAACGCCAGGTCGTTGATCACGTCAATCCAGCGGAAGGGCTCATTGAATTCGATGCAGTCGAAGACAGTGACCTTGTCATTGAACATCGTGATGTTGGCCAGGTGCAGGTCGCCGTGGCATTCGCGCACCAGGCCATCGGCTCGGCGCCGGGCAATCAGGTCCCGGTGGCGTTCGAAGGTGGTCCGTGTCCAGGCATCGAGGTTGTCGAGCTGTACCTGCAGGCCGGGGTCGTCGATCATCGGCCGTATCTGGTCGAAGTTTTCCTGCATGGCGGCGTAGACCGCTTCCGGCGTGCCGAAAGGTTTGTCCTCGGCTACCGGTGGCAACTGATCGTGGAAATGGGCCACCTGGCGGGCCAGGCTGCTCAGCAGGTCCCGGGTGAGGGCGCCGCTTTCCTGCAGGCGGTCGAACAGCTTGTCCTGGCGGAACTGCCGCATTTTGATGGCGTACTCGAAGGCATCGCCGGTACCGCCGATGACCGGGTTGTCGGGGGAACCGGTGATGGGCAGTACCTCAAGGTACAGGTCGTTCGCCAGGCGACGGTTCAGCCGCAGTTCCTCCTCGCAGAAATGCTGGCGGCGGGCCAGGGTAGAGAAGTCCAGAAAGCCGAAGTCCATCGGCTTTTTGATCTTGTAGGCGTAGTCGCCGGTCAGGATCACCTGGGAGATGTGAGTCTCGATCACCTGAAAGTCATTCACGGGATGATCGTAGAGATCGGGATTCTGCAATGCCAGAATCAGCGTATCCGGGGTGGTCTCACTCACTGTGTGCTCCTCGCGTTGCCTGAACCCATTGATTTTTATTGGCCTATCATAACGGGCAGATTACAGAAATAACACACAGTTGGCCTGCCTTCCGGGCGTTTCCCTTCGTTATAATCCGATCATGAAAAAATCTGACGCATCTTCGAGACCACCCCGAAAGTCGCCCCGCAAGACCAGGAATGGCCGTCGTTCCCGGTTCTGGCGATTGTCACTCCGGCTGGCGGCTATCGGCCTGGCCCTGCTGGCTGGCTGGACTGTTTACCTGGACGCCGTTGTTACCGATCGATTCGAAGGTCGTCGGTTTGAGGTGCCGTCGCGGGTCTACGCCCGCCCACTGGAGCTGTATGAAGGTGCTGGTATCAGCTCGGGGGCTCTGCAACGGGAACTGGAACTGGCCGGATTCCGCCGGGGTGACGGCGTGAAGCCGGGCAGTTATCGGCGCAATGGCGGTCATTTCCTGATCAGCACCCGCGGCTTTCGGTTCCCCCAGGGCGATGAATCCCGTCGTCGTCTGTCATTGAACATTTACGATGACCAGATACAGGATTTCTCGGTGCTCAGCGGCGATAACGCTCCGATTGTCCGGCTGGAGCCGGCACAGATCGGGGGCATCTATCCCTCTCATAAGGAAGACCGCATCCTGGTCCAGCTCGACGAAGTGCCCGCCTTGCTGCCAAGAACCCTGATGGCGGTCGAGGACCGTAATTTCTATGAGCATGTCGGCGTGGCGCCCCTGTCCATCGGGCGAGCCATGCTGGCGAATCTGCGCGCCGGGGAAATTGTCCAGGGCGGAAGCACCCTGACCCAGCAGTTGGTGAAGAACTTTTTCCTCTCCCGGGAGCAGACCCTGGTTCGCAAAGCCAACGAAGCCCTGATGGCCATTTTGCTGGAACTGCATTACGAGAAAGACGATATTCTCGAAACCTACCTGAACGAAGTGTATCTGGGCCAGGCCGGCACCCGCAGCATCAATGGCTTCGGCCTGGCGAGCCAGTTCTATTTCGGGGAATCCCTGATGAACCTGGACGTTCACCAGATCGCCCTGCTGGTCGGCATGGTCAAAGGCCCCAGTTATTACAATCCTCGCCGCAACCCGGAGCAGGCGACCGCCCGCCGCAACCTGGTGATTTCGGAAATGGAGGAAGCCGGCCTGATTGATTCCGCCAGGGCAGCGAGGGCCAGGGGCCTGCCACTTGGGGTGAGCGAGCGCCCCTCCTATTCGGAAAACCGGTATCCGGCCTATATTGACCTGGTGCGGCGGCATCTTGCCAGGGATTACAAGGAAGAGGACTTGCAGAGTGAAGGCCTGAGAATCTTCACCACTCTGGATCCGTCGATCCAGTATGCGGCGGAGTTCGCGGTGACCGACACCGTGCCTCGTCTGGCCAGTGGTGAGATGGGCAAGGCCCTGGAAGCCGCCCTGGTGGTCACCGCGAAAGATACCGGTGAGGTGCTGGCTCTGGTGGGCGGCCGGGATCCACAATTTGCCGGCTTCAACCGGGCGCTGGACGCCAGCCGGCAGATTGGCTCACTGATCAAGCCGTTTATTTACCTGTCTGCCCTGCAGCGGCCTGAAAAGTACACCCTGATGACGCCGGTGCTGGATAAGTCGTTTGTCCTTGAATTTGATGACGGCCGTCGCTGGTCGCCCAAAAACTACGATGGCGAGGAACGGGGTGAGGTGCCCCTGTATAAGGCGCTGTCGCATTCCTACAACCTGCCGGCGGTCAGGGTTGGTCTTGATGTTGGCGTGGATGTGGTCAAGGACACCCTGAGGGCGTTCGGGGTAGCCTCGCCAATACCGGAGTACCCCTCCATGCTGCTGGGCTCGGTGGCCATGACCCCGGTTACCGTCGCACAGATGTACCAGGGGCTTGCCACATCCGGCTTCAACACGCCGCTGCGCACGATCCGGGAAGTTACGGACGCCAATGGTGAGCCTCTGTCACGCTACCGCCTGGAAGTGGATCAGGTGGCGGACCCGGCAGCGGTGCATTTGGTGCAGTACGCCATGCAGGAAACCATGCGCGAGGGCACTGGCCGGTCTGCTTACTACACCGTGCCGGACGAGCTGGCCCTGGCCGGAAAAACCGGTACAACGGACGGCGGCCGCGATTCCTGGTTTGCCGGCTTCAGTGGTGATCTGCTGGCTGTGGCCTGGGTGGGGCGCGATGATAACGGGGGGACACCACTGACCGGTGCCACCGGGGCCTTGCCCATATGGTCCCGGTTTATGGCACAGGTACCACAACACAGCTTTTCGCCGGTGGTGCCCGATGGCGTGAACTATCTTTGGGTGAATACCCAAAGGCAGGCGCTGACCGACGAAGACTGCGATAATGCCCGCCTGTTGCCGTTTATTTCCGGTAGTGAACCGGTTCAGGAGGTGTCCTGCTCTGGTAATCTGGAACGGCGAATTCGAGGATGGTTTGAAGGGTTATTCCAATGAACGTTTACCGATATTTCCAGGCTGGTCTGGCAGCCGCCGCGCTTGGCCTGGCCGGGTGCGCGGCGGGGCCGGGCGGTGACCCCATATACGTGCCGGTGGGCGGGCCTTCTCAGGCGCCTGAGCCGCCGCAAACCACCACATCCGGGCAGGATGAGCCGCGGGTGTGGCGAAAGAGCGAGCAGCCGGAGGTCCAGGCGCCGGAACCTGAGCAGCCGCAAAGCAATGCCCCGAGCTACAGTGCTGCCGGAGAAAATTTGTCGCCGGCAGCGCTCAGCCTGGTGAGAGAAGCGGACAGGTTGCTGGCGCAGAATAATCCGTCGGCGGCAGTTGCACAGCTTGAGCGGGCCCAACGGATTTCCCCCCGGTCGCCGGCGGTGTACTTCAAGCTCTCCGAAGCTTACGTTGCCATGAACCAACTGGGTAATGCCGAACAGTTTACTCTCAAGGGGCTGTCGCTGGCGGGCAGTGATGCGCGGATGCAGCGGGCCGGCTGGTTGTTGCTGGCGGACATCCGTCGGGCGAGGGGGAACGTGGCGGGTGCGGACCGGGCCGAGGCCCGGGCGGCGGCGCTCTGAAGCACGCGCCCCGGCTGGGGCGCGTGCTCATGAAAACTCCGGTGTCAGGGCACCAGAGGAATCGGGTCTGCCACGGTGTCGGTATCCGCTACCACGGTCACGTTCTGGGTTCCCTGGAATTCCAGGGGGTCATCCAGTTCGTTGTCGTCCAGTTGGCAGCTGTAGCTGATGGTGTACTCGCCTTCCGGCAGGAACGCGGCCACATAACTGTACATCCCGTCGTTATCCTCGTCGGTTACCGGTACCGCCATCAATGGGCCACCGGTGTCTGTGGTGACATTAATGTCTGTCGGCGCTACATCTGCGCCCTGGTAGACATAGACCGAGCCGGCGTAGTCCTGAGCGCAGTCTGCCAGGCTGTCATCGTTCAGCCGGGTGGACTGGATCGTGAGGTAATCCACGTCACCGGTGATTGAGCCGACTTCCAGGTTATTGACCAGCCGCAGCGAGGGTTTCAGAAGGTAGTCCGCGAGGGAGTCCCCCTGAGGGTTTACCAGCGATTTTCGTACATCGAAATCAATGGTGAAGTCGGTGGCGGTGTCGGCGACAACAACAAACTCCCCTTTGAGTTTCAGGCCACTCTGTTCGCCAGACGGTACCGCCAGTGTCTTCTGAATGCCGGGCTCGTTTTTGGTGATCACATAAGAGTCGGGGAGGGAGTCCTGATCGGTATCGGAGTCTTCGGTATTAATCTTCAGGCGTAACTCCGAATACTGCCCCGCAGGCACTTCCTCATCGGTGATCAAGGATTCACTCAGCCCACCCTGAAGTTCGAGCAGGTTCCAGGACTTCGGTTCATCAAATGTGAACTCCACCCAGTCACCATCGACGGGCTTCAGCGAGATCCCGGTGAAAGAAATGGTCACATCGGTAAATTCCATCGCCGGTGCATCGGTGACACCGAAGGACACCGTGCCAGTGGAGCCAGTATTCATACTGTCACCATCACCGCCACAGGCAGCAATACCTGCCGCCAGTGCAGACACGGTAAATAATTGGATGGAACGCTTCATATAAACCTCCTTGGTTTATGGTCTGGATCTGTAGCCGAGTTGATTGCTACCGGACAGAGGTAAAACGATGGGCTGGATGAGAGCGTTCCGTACATTTTGTTACCGAATTCTCATGTCCGGGCCATGATTCCGTTCCGGTGGGCGGCCGCGGCCAATGCAATGTCGGGCCACTCTGTTATAGACTGCATCGCTGCAGTTAACCCACGCAGGTAATCAAGGTTTTGGCACTTCTTCCTTTTAAACCCGCCCGGTCCAGGCGATTTGATGTTCTGGTGCAGCCGCATCTTGATGCGATGTACCGCTTTGCTTTCCGGCTGTGTGGTCAGCAGCAGGACGCCGAGGATCTGGTGCAGGATGTGGTCGTCAAGCTGTATCCCCGGCTTGAGGAGCTGGAAAGCGTGGACCAGCTCCGGCCCTGGCTGAACCGGGTGTTGTATCGCCAGTTTATCGATCAGGTGAGGCGCCGGAACCGGCAGGGAGATCGCCCGGTCAGTGAGCTGGTAGACGCAGACAGTCAGGCCGACTGGTTTGACAGCCTGGAGTCTGATACCACTGGCCCGGACGTGCACCTTGAACACAGCCGGCTTCGGCCGGCCCTGGACCGGGTGCTGGCCACGTTGTCCCCCGACCAGAGAACGCTGCTGTTGCTGCACGACGTCGATGCCTGGCGGCAGGAAGACATTGCCGAGATTCTGGAGATCCCGTTGGGTACCGTCAAATCAAGGCTGCACCGGTGCCGGGCAGCGTTGCGAAAAAAATTGCAGCGGGAGCTGGAACCAGTATCCGACACCGGGCGTGTAAGGGAGTGAGGTGATGATTATGTCCTGTCGTGAAATCAGGCTGAGCCTGCCGGCTTATCTCCACAATGAACTTCCGGATCCGCAACGTGCATCGGTTGGTCAGCACGTGGCGTCCTGTCCTGCCTGCCGGGCGGCACTTGAGGCCGAGCGGGGACTGAATAACGCCCTGTCAGGGGCGGCGGCGATTCCCGAACCTTCCGGAGATTTTCACGACCGGGTGTTATCGGCTGCCCATCGCTCTTCCAGTCGCCGCTCTGGTCATGGCAGGAGCCATGCCCTATTGGGTGGCGCGGTGGCGGCAGCACTGGCACTGGGCGTTGGCCTGGGTGTGATGTTGCAGTCAGGCAGCGGTGTTCCGGGGGCGCCCCCGGTGGCCGGGCCGGTCAGCAAGCCTGCGGCAGCGCCAGGGCTGGCCAGGGTTGCTCCGGTCAATAAAACCGTGAAACTGGCATTCCGGTCAGCGGAGGCACTGGACAATGTTACCCTGACACTGGAGTTGCCGCCTCACGTTGAGCTCGCGTCCTGGCCGGGCCGGCGTGAACTGAGCTGGCAGGTGAGTCTGGATGCGGGGGAGAATGTGCTGGCGTTACCATTGACGTTACTGTTTCCGGGCTCGGGTGAGCTGGTGGCAAGGCTGGAGTCCGGAGCACGTGAGAAAACCTTTCGGGCCCCGATTCCTGCCTACCCGGATACTCCGACAAATGCCCCGACTGTAAACCGGGAGGAGACTGGATCATGAAATCGGATTTTTCTATGGTGCCAGCAGCAGCGACGCTGATCCTGGTGGCGAGTCTTGTGTCAACGCCGTTATCAGCGGCAGAGGACCTTGATGTGACCATGCGCATGGTGGTTGATGACCTGGAATTAACGGACTCGGTTGTCCGGGAAATCCGGTTGCCGGAACAGCTGGCGGTTGATGCGCCTACCGGCCCGACGGAGCGGAAAAACCCGATGGAAAATCCTGCCAGCGATGCCCGCGAACGGGGGCGGGAGTTTGGTCAGTCCATGGCCGAGCGGGCCCGTGAATCCCGCGAAGAACGGGGTAACCGGCCGGAACGCCCGGAGCTTCCCGAAGCCACCCGGTCGGATTAATGAGCCCGGTGACGATCCCGTAATCACGTGTTTACCCTCCTTCATTGCTATACTCTCCGGCGTCATTGCCCGGTAGCGCCCGCCGTCTGAGCCCGCTCAACGGGCTATTTCTGCACTGACGAATCCGGAGAGTGTTTCTTGCTGGTGTTTCGGCCTCTACTGTTTTTGACTCTGCTGCTCGCAGCGGGTGGTTTGCGCGCCGACGTAAACGACCCTGGTGCGGAGGCGTTCAACGCAGGTGTCCGTCTGTTCGAGTCCGGGCAATGGGCGGCCGCCAAGACGCATTTCGAGGCGGCAGTGGCTGAGGGCATGACGTCGGCGTCCCTGTTTTATAACCTCGGAGTGGTGTGTTATCGCCTGGGCGATTACGACTGCGCCGACCAGACATTCAGGAAGCTTGTGAATGGCACCAATAGTGCCCTGGCCAGCTATAACCTGGGGCTGACCGCCCTGGCTCGTGAACACCACGAAGCCGCCCGACACTGGTTTGCAAGATCGGCCGGGCCGGATTCGCCGGAAAAAATCCGGGCCCTGGCCCGGGTGCAGCTGGAGAAACTGAAGCCGCACCCGGCTGTCATTGCCGACGGCGCTTCCGCTGCCCGCACGGCCTACCTGGCGATCTCCGGCGGTTTCGATTCAAACATAGCGGGCTTGCCGGAAACGGCGGTTTCCGCAGAGGGCGGGGTGTTCGCCGATGCGCTGGCGATGGGGGCCCTGCAGTGGCCTGTTCCAGCCGATGCCCAATTGTCCCTGGAGGCGGCGGGGTACGCCCGGCACCACCCAACGGAGGAAGGCTTTGATACCCGGCTTGTACAGGGCCGGGTGGCGTGGTCTCAGGAACAGAAAAACCGAAAGCTGGGCGCCGCGTTGCTGTTAAGTCAATCCTGGTTTGATAATGACGCCCTGGAGCGACGGCTTGGCCTGGAGGGCATTTATCAATGGTATCGGTGCAACGTAATCGGCCGCCCTGACCGCTGTGCCTTCACGCTTGCCGTCGCCAATGTGGATGGTGGAGAGGGCTTTGGCGCCTATGATGGCCAGTGGTATCGGTTACAACTGCGGGCGCTGAAGCGTGTTCAGAGCTGGCGCCTGGATCTTGAATATGAATGGGAAAGGAATGACCGTCGGGACCTGACATTGCCCGATCAGTTTGTCAGTGTGTCGCCCCGGCACCACACGGTTGATCTGGCTGCCCGCTATCCACTCTACCCGGATCTGGTCGTCGGCGCTTCAGGGGCGGTGCGCTACAGCCGGTATCCGGACCGGTATGTTCTGCTGGTCGACGGCCGGCAGGACATTCGTCGCCGGATGGATTACCGGTTCGAGGCGGGTCTGTTGACGGAATATGACCTGGACGGGCACTGGCTGCTACGGGCGGAATGGACGGTGCGCGATAACCGTAGCAGGATTGACCGTTACGATTATCGACGCCACACCGTCATGGCAACGCTGGAAGCCGTTTTCTAGCAGGAATCAGAGACCGGTGTTTCTCAACCGGTTAGCGTGCTGCCGAAACACGGCTTTGGGGTCGGTTTCAAAAAGGCTGTGCAGGCCCAGCGCCTGGTTGACTTCATCCAGGTGGTTCATGAAGTAGTTATCCCGGATGACCTTGCCGAAGTGATTGCTGCAACGTCCTACCAGGCCGTCATTCTGGCTGAACCCAAAAGCCAGGCTGGTGGTGCCGAGCAGGGCGTCGGATGGGTCCAGAACGTTGGTGAGAACGCCGGTGCCACCCCAGGAGTAGAAGCGAATGCCGTTGGCGGAGTGCGCGCCTTCACCGCAGGCGGTGCTGGGTATGCCGGCCGGGGCGAAGCGATTGAACTCTGCGCTGCCTTGCGTTGTCAGCGACTTCAGGCTGGCGCGGAGATCCTGTTGGTAACCGCCGCCTGACAGCAGATCGATCAGACCGCCCAGGGCGTTGCCCAGGGACGCCGCCAGACCTTCAGCCGGTGAGCCGTAAATCAGGTCTGCGACCGGGGAGCCCTTGTGAGGGGAGCCTACCGAGGTGACCGAGGCCACCAGGTCCGGCCGCACCCGGGAAATGTAACGCGCCGTGGGCCCGCCGTGGCTGTGGCCTACCAGGTTAACCTTGCCATGAACCGCGGCGATGGCCTGGATTTGTGGCAGCAGGGCTTCGCCCCGGGCGATGGTGCTGTCCAGTGCCGGCACCTGGGTGGTATACACGTCTGCGCCGTAGCGACGAAGATCTTCTGCGACGCCGTACCAGTAATCGACACCGGCAACGGAATCAAAGCCGAACATGCCGTGCACCAGCACGATGGGGTAGCGGGTGTCGGTGTAGTTTGACGGGGTAGAGTCCCACCACCAGGCGGCGGAGGGGGCCGACCAGGCCACGGTCAGGGCCATGGCCATTGCTTGAATCCACAGTTTCATTGTCGTTCCTACAGTTTGATGTTGTGTTTGTTATTCAAACTGCGGCTCAACCTAACGGGGTTGCTCCAGAAACTACTGCTCGTACTGCGTCTGCCGTTGGGCGGACTGAGGGCTTCCGTGCACTGACTTGGATTTGTCGTTGTTAGATTGTGGCCGTCAGAGCATCTCCGGGGAGATACGGCCATAATTTGGCCATGGGTGGGCCTGAGTCAACGACAGACCGGGCCAATGTGAGGGATTTGCGGCCAAAGTGTGACGCGGGTCGCAGGGGTGGCCCCGCAAGACATGCCGTGGTCGCTTCATGCCTTGCGGGTGCCGGCACCATCAGAGCGTCGCCATGACCTTTCTGGCGGCCCGGGTTGTATCGGCAATATCGTCGTCTGACAGTGCCGCAGTCGTGAAGCCCGCTTCAAAGGCGGACGGCGCGAGATAGATGCCCTCTTTGAGCATGCCCTGGAAGAATTGCTTGAAACGCTCGACGTTGCAGGCCATCACTTGATCAAACCGGGTTACTGCTGGCTCCTCCGTGAAGAAAAAGCCGAACATGGCGCCGGCACTCTGAACGGTTAACGGAATGCCGTGGGCGTCGGCGGCGTCCTTGAGTCCGTCTCGTACGGCGTTGGTCTTTGCGGTCAGGCGGTCATGGAAGCCCGGCTCGGAAATGGCATTCAGGGTGGTGAGTCCGGCGGTCATCGCCAGCGGGTTGCCACTCAGTGTGCCAGCCTGGTAGACCGGCCCCAGGGGCGATATATGCTCCATGATGGCCCGCTTGCCACCAAAGGCGCCGACCGGCAGACCGCCGCCGATCACCTTGCCCAGGGCGGTCAGGTCCGGAGTCACGCCGTAGAAGCCCTGAGCCCCGCCCAGCGATACCCGGAAGCCGGTCATGACCTCATCAAAAATCAGCACCGTACCGTGCTCGTCGCAGACTTCCCTGAGCCCTTCGAGAAAACCCGGCACCGGGGGTATGCAGTTCATGTTGCCGGCCACTGGCTCAACAATGATGGCGGCAATCTGATCGCCCATCGTGCGGAAGGTTTCACGAACACCGTCGATGTCGTTGTAATCCAGGGTCAGGGTGTGTTCGGCCAGACTGGCGGGGATGCCGGGCGAGTTGGGCACACCGAGCGTCAGCGCGCCAGAGCCGGCTTTCACCAGCAGTGAATCCACGTGACCGTGGTAGCAGCCCTCGAATTTGACGATTTTGTCCCGGCCGGTATAACCGCGGGCCAGGCGAACCGCGCTCATGGTTGCTTCCGTGCCAGAATTCACCATGCGTACCAGATCGATGGAGGGCACCAGTTCGCAGACCTTTTTGGCCATCTCGGTTTCGAGGGCCGTTGGCGCACCATAGCCGATGCCGAGGTCGACTTGCGCGTGCAGGGCGTCCTTGATGCGGGGGTCGGAGTGGCCAAGAATCATGGGGCCCCAGGAGCCGATGTAGTCAATGTACCGGCGGTCATCCTCGTCGTAAAGATATGCGCCTTTGGCGTGCTTGAAGAAGATTGGTGTGCCACCAACGCCCCGGAACGCCCGAACCGGTGAATTTACGCCGCCCGGGATATACCGTTGCGCCTGTTCGAACAGGGTTTCGGAGTGCGTCATGTGTCTGGGCTCCTGTTATCTGGATGATTCGAAAAGTGGGTGGTGACTGGCGAAGAGTCGTTGAAATGCGTTTGCGCGCGCCTCTATCTGTGCCGGAGTACCTTCAAACAGGCCACCGATCACGGCGAGCATGTCGGCACCGGCCCGGATCAGGGCGCCGCCGTTGTCAAGCGTAATACCGCCAATCGCGGTCAGTGGATAGCCCCATGGCTTCGCCTGGGCAAGCACGTCAGGACTGGCCAGCGGCGCACCGGGTTTGGTTGTGGACGCGTGAAAGCGACCGAACGCCAGGTAGTCGGCCCCGCCGCGCATGGCGGCTTCGGCCAACGCCAGGTCGGCATGGCAGGTGATTCCGATGATCGCCTGTTCGCCGAGCAATTGCCGCGCGGTGCTGAGAGTCGCATCTGTCTGGCCGAGGTGGACACCGGCCGCGCCTACTCTTCGTGCCAGCTCCGGGTCGTCATTGATCAGTAAGGGCACACCGGCATTGTGGCAGAGGGCCTGGAGATCCCGGGCCTGAGCCAGCCGCTCGGTGCTGGTTGCCGCTTTCTCGCGGTATTGTACCATTACAGCCCCCCCGCGCAGAGCAGCCTCTATCGCCTCGACCAGAGTCGAAGGCGGTGTCAGCCGGCTGTCGGTGATGGCGTACAGTCCCGGACGCAGGCCCTTGCTCATGAGCGCCACGCAATGCCTCGATCGGGTACTGGCTGGCCTTTGCCGACCTCCAGAGCGCTCAGAATAGCCCGCTGCACATAGTTCTGGGCCTGGGCGATGGCGGCGCGAGCCGAGAGACCAGCGGCACGGCCAGCTGAGATAGCCGCCGCCAGGGTGCACCCGGTGCCGTGATATTCCCCGCCGACCCGTTCTATTTCCCAGTGCTGGGGCGTCGAGGCCTGGCTGTAGAGCGTGTTGATGATCCGGTCGCCGGTGCCGTGGCCACCGGTGGCAAGAACCGATCGGCAACCACTAGCGAGCAGGTGATCCGCGGCGATATCCGGGTCGTCGCTGTTGCCCAGCAACGCCAGTTCTACACCGTTGGGTGTGATCATTTCGGCCAGGGGAAACAGCTGGGTTTTCATGGCGTCAATCAGGTGGTCATCGGCCAGATCACCACCGCCAGCGGCCTTGATCACCGGGTCGGTAATGACGGGGATGCCCCGGTGCCTGTTCAGGAACTCCACCAGGACTTCCACCACCGCCGCGTTGCCAAGGGCGCCGGTCTTGATGGCGTGGATAGGCGTGTCGTCCGCCAGGCACTCCAGCTGTCGTCGGATCAGGCCGGCATCAACTGCCTCGGCACCGTAAACGTTGCGGGTATCCTGCACGGTCAGGCACGTGAGCACGGGCAGGGGATGGCAGCCCAGTGACGTGATGGCCTGAATGTCGGCTTGTATGCCGGCACCACCGGATGGATCAAGGCCCGACAGAATCAGGACCTGAGGGCGGGTATGGCGTTTGATGGCGCAACTCCTTAAAACGGTTTGACAACAGCGAGAATGACGACGGCGAACAGTACGAAAACCGGCAGTTCGTTAAACCAGCGATAAAACACGTGACTGCGGGTATTCTGGTCGTTGCGAAACACTTTGACCAGGTGCCCGCAGTAGAAGTGGTAGGCGATTAGCAGAGCAACCAGCACCAGTTTGGCGTGCAGCCAACCCTGGCTGAAATAACCTTCTGCATTGTAACTGATCAGCCACCCCCCGAAGACGAGCGTCGCAATCATCGACGGCGTGGTGATGCCCCGGTACAGCTTGCGCTCCATGATTTTGAACCGTGCCCGCCCGGGTTCGTCACTGCAGGCGGCGTGGTAGACAAACAGCCGGGGCAGGTAAAAAATACCGGCGAACCAGCACACCATTGAAATGATATGGAAGGCCTTTATCCACAACATGCATCAGCTCCGTCGGTATTGATAGTAACTTTCGATATCGGACTTCAGGACGACCCCATAAACGCGTTGAATCATCGGGGCAACATGCCTTTGTACGTAAAGTGCTTCCGCATCGGTTGCCTCGAACTGGTTCAGGGCTTCCTCCAGGGTGGCCTGATACTGCACCGGTGCCACGTCACGTCGGTTTGCCGGGATGTCCATGAGGTCGATGGCTTCCGGCGCACTTGCCTCATCCTCCGCCAATGGCCTCTCGGTATCCTCAAGGTAACGAGCGAGGTCGACAGCGGGCATCAGGGCGGTGGGGCCGTTACTGCCTTCCACCACCAGCCACTTGGGCTCTGACTTCAGGGCTTTACGGGCATCCTCCATAGTCAGTTGGCGCTCGGTGCGCAGAATACTCCGATCCATGATGGCTCCCACCGATACCCGTCGGAGGGCCTGGATCACCGGTGAGTTCTGGTAGCTGAGTCCCTGGCTTTTGAGAATGGTCAGGAACAGCGATTTTTTTCCGAAAGCCTCACTGGTAACCAGGCTGGAGGTGGTGATGATCAGCATCCCCGGCAGGATGATATTGGGGTTGCGGGTCAGCTCCATCAGCGCCATCAATGCGGCCAGGGGTGCCTGCAAAACAGCGCCCATCATGGCCCCCATGCCCAGCATGGCGTAAAACCCGACCGAGGAGGCGTTCTCCGGAAAGATCTGTGCGCCAACCAGCCCCATGGCTCCGCCGAGGGTGGCGCCCATGAACAGGGTGGGGCCAATCACCCCGCTGGGCATCCCCAGCCCGATTGAAAGTGACGTGATGACCAGTTTCGCTATGCCGACACCGAGCAATAACCAAAAGCCGAGCTGGCCGTTGATGGTCTGGTTGACGGTGTCATAGCCGATACCCATGGTTTCCGGAACAAGCACCGCAAAGGGCACCATCAGCACACCCGCCATTGTGATCCGCAGCAGGACCGGCCGGTGATGATGCCGCCCCATGGCATCAACCAGGTGAATAAAGAGTGCGGCAGCAATGCCGATCATCACGGCGATCGCCAGTATCCACGGGATCTCCAGGAGTGAGTTCATGGTCAGGGCGGGCACATTGAAGGCCGGTTCGGTACCATAACCGGCCTGAGTGACAATGGCCGCACTCACGGCCGCCAGGATGATGGGAGTGAACCCGGCGATGGTGTATTCCATCATCACCACTTCCATGGCAAAGATAACGCCGGAGATCGGCGTGTTGAACGAGGCCGAAATGGCACCGGCGCAGCCACAAGCCACCAGTGTTCGAATGCTGTTATTGGGCAGCCGCATCCACTGGCCCATGAGGCTTGAAAAGGCGGCACCCAGGTGAACCGCCGGGCCCTCGCGGCCAGCGGATTGTCCCGTCACCACGGTTGTGACGCCGGAGATAAACTGAACGAGGGCACTGCGAATGGAAATGTAGCCCTGGTGGTAGTTCAGGCGTTCCATGACATGAACGACGCCGACTTTCCGGTCATGGATTGACAGCCGGTGCAGCAACAGACCAAGCCCCAGTGCACCCATGAGCGGGAGTACGCCGCGGGTGAGGATGTCCAGATTCTCGAAGGATTCGGAATTGCCGCCGGGGAGAAACTGCTCAAGGGGCCACTCGATCGTCAGGCGGAACACCAGTATGACCCCCCCGGTAATCAGGCCCGACATCAGGCCCAGGGCCGCCAGTTGAGGCAAGGCGTCGACACCGGACAACCTGCGCCGGAACACAGGGATCAGGTGCTCGGTGATCTGGTGCCAGACTTTCTGCATGAGTGCCGGATTTCCGGAGTAAGGTTCGGGGCTGTAATGTGTTTCTGACAACATTGTAACGGTCGTTCTGCCGGCTGCAATGAGTCATTGGTTTATCATGTTAGACTGGGCTGTTAGACCGCTCATTCCTGAAACAACGTCGCTGGAGAAAAAGTTGATTAACGTAGGCATCGTAGGTGGCACCGGGTACACCGGCGTCGAGCTGCTGAGAATTCTCGCCGTTCATCCTGAAGCAACGGTTCGCTGCATTACATCCCGATCCGAGGCCGGTATGCCGGTTGCGGATATGTACCCGAACCTGAGAGGTCACTTTGATCTGGCCTTTTCCGAACCGGATGCGGCGGCCCTGGCTGAGTGCGACCTGGTGTTTTTTGCCACACCTCATGGGGTGGCCGCGAGGATGGTGCCGGAACTGATGGCCGCGGGTGTTCGCGTGGTGGATCTCTCCGCCGATTTCCGCATCCGGGATCTGGACGTCTGGGCCAAGTGGTATGGCATGCGTCATGAGAGCCCGGAGTGGGCAGCAAAGGCCGTTTACGGTCTGCCGGAAGTTGCCCGGGAGCAAATCCGCGAGGCGCAACTGGTTGCGAACCCGGGTTGCTACCCTACGGCCGTTCAATTGGGTTTTCTGCCGCTGCTGGAGCAGGGTCTGGTGGACGTCAAACGCCTGATTGCCGACGCCAAATCCGGTGCCAGTGGTGCGGGCCGGCAAGGCAGTGTGGGCATGTTGCACGGTGAAATCGGTGAGAGTTTCAAGGCTTACGGAGCCTCGGGACACCGCCATCTGCCCGAGATACGCCAGGGGCTTGCCAGTGCCGCCGGTAGTGACGTTGGTGTGACCTTCGTTCCCCACCTGATTCCGATGGTTCGAGGCATTGAAGCAACGCTCTATGCTGAACTGAATAACCCGGCGGATTTTGATCGTCTGCAGGCCCGGTATGAGGCCCGTTATCGTGATGAGCCGTTCGTGGATGTCATGCCCTTTGGCAGCCACCCTGAAACTCGCAGCGTCCGGGGCGCTAACCACTGCCGGATGGCTATCCACCGGCAGGAGCACAGTCATGTCGTGATCGTATCCTCGGTCATCGATAATCTGGTCAAGGGCGCGGCGGGTCAGGCGGTTCAGAATATGAACATTATGTTTGGCCTGCGCGAGACGTCCGGTCTCGACGCGCCCGCCCTGCTGCCCTGAGGACTACCCGTGAGTGAGCCACGCAAACCGGCGGAGGAGTATGTGATCATCCGCCATCGCCCCGGTTATCGGCTGAGGCGGACCGCTATACTGTTGATTTTCTCTGTGGTTGCCGCCGTGGCGGGTTACGCGACCGGCCTGGCCCAGGGCGGTTTCCGATTCTCCGATGTGGAGGCATCGAATGATGTCCTCGAGGAGGAAGTGGAAACGCTTAGGGAGAGCTATCGGCAAACCCGGCAGCAATTGATCAATCTGGAACGGGGGCGGGCCATTGACGAGCAGGCGCTGAAACAGGCGCGGAATGCAATTGTCGACCTGGAAACCCGGATTGCTTCACTGAAGTCGGACCTGACTTTCTATAAAAACATCATGGCACCCTCGGAAACCAGCAAAGGCCTTCAGGTTGACAGCTTTTCGCTGGCGAAGGGTGCGCAATCCAGCGTGTACGATTTCAAACTGGTGCTAACCCAGGTTGGCAATAACAAGAGTTATATTTCAGGCGTGGTGGCCGTCAACGTCATTGGCTTGCGTGACGAAGAAAAAGAAGTCATTGCTTTGCGCGACCTGTCTCGGGATATCGAAGATCTCGGCGTGAAATTCCGCTTCCGCTACTTCCAGGACGTGGAGGGACAGCTGACTGTGCCCACTGGTTTCGAACCATTGGAGGTTCAGGTGGTTGCCCGGGCCGAGGGTCGAAAATCCTCACAGGCTGAACGAACCTTTGATTGGGAAGATTTAACGGAGAATTGATATGCTCGGCAAGAAAAAGCAGAAGCCACGCCGGCCCACCGGTCACTTTGACACTCTGATTTCGGCAAAAACCGCGGTCGAAGGCGATATCCATTTCTCCGGAGGGCTGCATGTTGATGGCCGTGTTCGGGGTAAGGTAGTTGCTGAAGAAGGCAGTGATGGCGTACTGAGAGTATCGGAAGTGGGCGAGGTGACGGGCGATATCATGGCACCGCACGTGATCATCAACGGTACCGTGCACGGCGATGTGTACGCATCAGCGCATCTGGAACTGGCTGAGAAGGCGGCCATCAATGGCAACGTTTATTATAACCTTATCGAAATGGCGATGGGGGCCTCAGTGAATGGCAACCTCGTTCACCAGCGGGAGCCGGTTGGCCTGCTGACCCAGGAGAAGCGATCGTCGGATCAGGAGGCAGCGCAGCCGCAGTCCGTGCAGCAGGATCCGGACGATGGTGGAAAGTCCGAATAGTTGATTGTTTTAGTCAGGAATACCATAATCGCTTGAGTTGACCCAGGTAATCCGGAGGCGAAGTTGAGTGTAGTTCAACAACAAATGGCCGCACCGCTGTTTTTTAGCGACAGTGCCGTTGCCAAAGTACGGGAGTTGGTCGAGGAGGAAGGCAATTCCGACCTCAGGCTGCGCGTCTTTGTAACCGGCGGTGGCTGCTCGGGGTTTCAGTACGGGTTCTCGTTCGACGAAAGCCAGGACGATGAGGATACGGTTATCGAGCGGGACGGGGTCCGGCTGTTGGTGGACCCCATGAGTTATCAGTATCTGGTCGGCGCCACCATTGATTACCAGGAAGGTCTGCAGGGCTCCCAGTTTGTAGTTCAGAACCCGAATGCCAGTTCAACCTGCGGGTGTGGTAGCTCATTCTCGATCTGAGTGCCGGGTCTGGCGGGATAATCAGGCCGGATAAATAGCGCCGAGAATTCTGGGGCCGCGAGCCCCGGTGACCGCTGGCAGATTGCCTGGCTTACCTGAAATGGTCTGTCGCGCCAGCCAGGAAAACGCCGTAGGCTCCACCCACTGGGCATCCAGTCCGATTTCTGACGTATCCGAGAGTCTTGCGGGTGACAGGGCCTGCTTTAGCTCGCTCATCAGCAGGGTGTTTCGGGTTCCGCCTCCGCAAGCGTAGATGCATAATGTGGGCGACTGTGGCATTTGTCTCGCCACGGACATGACGGTGAGTTGAAGCAGCGTCCGCTGCACATCTTCGGGCTGGATATCAGGGTGGCGCTTCAACGCCGTTTTCAGCCAGCTCAGGTTAAACTTTTCCTTCCCCGTACTTTTGGGTGCGGGTCGATCAAAATAGGCATCAGAGAGCAGGTCATTCAGCAGGGCCTGGTCCACTACGCCTTCATCTGCCCACCGACCGTCCTGATCAAAAGGACGGCCTGTCTGAGCCTGACACCAGGCATCCATCAGAGCGTTTGCAGGTCCGGTATCAAACCCGGTTACCGGCCGGCTCTGGTTTGCCGGTAACCAGGTGATATTGGCAATGCCCCCGAGATTCAGGATGCAGCGATCCTCGGTCGGTGAGCCAAAAAAGAACTGGTGAAAGGCAGGTACAAGGGGGGCGCCCTCGCCGCCGGCTGCCATGTCCCGCCGCCGGAAATCTGCAACCGTTGCGATGCCAGTTTGCTCGGCGATCAGCGCGGGATTACCAATCTGGATTGAAAAGGGTGCCGGGCCTGACGGCTGGTGGCGGATGGTTTGGCCATGGCTGCCAATGGCGCAAATGTCTGCACGCGCGAAGCCGGATTGATCGATGACCGTATTCGCTGCTTCTGCAAAAAGTAGCCCCGTGAGGGTGTCGAGTTCCCCAAGTTCATCCGGCGTGGCCTGATTCTGGCACGCAGCCAACAGCCGTTGCCGGAGATTGTCGGGGTAGGGCAAAGAATGGGTCCCATGGGTATTGAGACGCTGGTCGTCAAACGACACCAACACGGCATCGATGCCGTCCATGCTGGTGCCTGACATCAGCCCGATCCATACGTCCATAGCGATTACTTCTTCGGCGCCAGGGCGAGCTGCTGGTAGTTTTCGCGGAAAACCTCGAACTGTGCCAGTCGCTGCTCCGTCACGCCTTTGAACGTCGCCATTTCAGATGAAGGCACCGGCTTGGCATCGGGAAGCTTCACGGTGCGGGAGTTTCGTGGCGTACCGTTCAAACGGAACTCGTAATGCAGGTGAGGGCCGGTCACCATCCCGGACGAACCGACATAGCCGATAGTCTCGCCCTGCTTGACCCGGGTGCCCTTTTTAATGCCTTTGCCAAGCCGGCTCATGTGGGCGTATAGGGTGGTAATGTTGTCGCCATGCTGCAATATTACGGTACGGCCATAGCCACCTTTCCAGCCGGCGAAGCGAACGCGCCCAGAGCCGGCTGCCTTGATTGGCGTCCCGGGAGGGGCTCCGTAGTCGGTGCCTTCGTGAGGTCGGACCACATCCAGTACCGGATGACGGCGTTGCAGGTTGAAGGGTGACGAAACTCTGGCGTTTATCGGAGTCCGAAGGAAGGCTTTACGCATGCTTTTTCCGTTCGGAGAATAGTAATCGCTGTCGCCTTTACTGTCGGTGTACAGCAGGGCCACATTTTCTTCTCCGCGATTCACGAATCTGGCCGAGAGGATGCGGCCTGTGCCGAATTTCTCACCGTCCAGATAAAGCTCTTCATAGACCACCTCAAAGCGGTCCCCTTTGCGAACGTCATAAACAAAATCGATTTCCCAGCCAAAAATGCCGGCAAGTTCCATGGTGAGGCGATCATTCAGGCCCGCCTCGCGGGCCGCGAGATACAGAGAGCCATCAATGACCCCCGACGCAAAAGCGGGGCGTGGTTCCGGTGTGCGGATTTCAGTGTCTCCGGTAAAGCTGCCTTCCTGTTTCTCAATCTTCAGGGTTTCAAGCCGGTTGCGCTGGAGCTCAACCGCGGCAAGTTCGCCCGCGTCGTCTGTCGCAAAACGAATGGTTTCGCCCGCATAGAGGTGCTGTACCTTTTTGGCCTCACCTTCACCATGGATCACCGAGAGCATGATGCCATCGTTGAAGCCGGCCTCTTTGAACAACGAAGACAAGGTGTCACCGGATTTGATTTCGAAGGTCTGCCAGCTCAGCAGGGGTTCCTGTGGTGTACTCGGATTGGCAATGTTCGGCGCCGTTACTCCGGATGTCTCCGGGCTGGTGGGCTGAGCCGCCTGCCCGGTATCCGTTGTCGTCGTATTCTTCTGCTGGCTGACGATCTTGGCGGAGGCGCCCTGTTCGAGGTCCAGCTCATAGGACATGCGCTTGGCCTCGACGTCTGAGCTCGGGCTCATCAAAATGGCAGACGTCACAACGACGGTGATCGCCGCTGCTATGGTGATGTGTGTCTTCGGAAACATTTTCAGCACGTATCGCACCCGTTTTAATCGGTATTCCGGTAGGTTGAACTACCTAATTAAAGCTGTTGTTCAAGTATAGACCAACAGATTACCGCATAAAATGCATGTGGGACAGCGTGGAACATTACGGTTAGTGTTCCATCCTCCGGACTTCTTATTGCAGCGTTGCTATAATACGCCGCGCTGTTCAATTGCGGCTGGTTAAAATCTGTTCAGGCTACTTTAGCAGGCGTGCGGGTAACTCACAGAGTTCTTTTGTTGAAGTCTGTAACCGACTGAATCTTTCAAGTTCAAAACTGGGGACGTGTTGTTCATGGCATCCATTGATGAAGCGTTGGCGATTATTAAACGCGGGGTAGACGAGCTTATTCCGGAAGATGGGCTGATAGAGAAATTAAAGGAAGGCCGTCCTCTGCGGATCAAGGCGGGCTTTGATCCCACAGCGCCGGACCTTCATCTTGGTCATACCGTTCTCATTAATAAGCTCAGGCAGTTTCAGGATCTTGGGCATGAGGTCATGTTTCTCATTGGTGATTTTACCGGCATGATCGGCGATCCGACGGGCAAGAGTGCGACCCGGCCGCCCCTCACCAAAGAGCAGGTGGCACAGAATGCTGTCAGTTATAAAGAGCAGGTGTTCAAGATCCTGGACCCGGAGAAAACGCGTGTCATGTTCAACTCCGAGTGGATGAGCAGGATGGGTGCGGCTGACATGATCAGGCTGGCGGGGCAGTACACCGTAGCCCGAATGCTGGAGCGCGATGATTTCACCAAGCGTTACCGGGCAGAACAATCCATCGCGATCCACGAGTTTCTCTATCCGCTGGTGCAGGGCTATGACTCCGTTGCCATGGAGGCAGATGTCGAGCTGGGCGGTACGGATCAGAAGTTCAATCTTTTGATGGGGCGGATCCTGCAAAAGCACTATGGTCAGTCGCCGCAGGTGATTCTGACCATGCCGATCCTGGAAGGGTTGGACGGTGTGCAGAAGATGTCGAAGTCGCTTGGCAACTACGTTGGCGTGAATGATGCCCCGGGAGAGATGTATACCAAGCTGCTTTCCGTGCCAGATGACCTCTTGTGGCGTTACTTTGAGTTGCTGAGTTTTCGCCCGCTTGCAGAGGTTGACGGTTTCCGTGGGGAGGTGGAGGCAGGAGCCAATCCCCAGGACTATAAAAAGTTGCTCGCGGAAGAAATTATTACCCGGTTTCATGATGAAGAGGCGGCCAGGACCGCGCACAACTCAGCGGGTAACCGCGTTGCCCTTGGCGAAATTCCGGAAAATGTGCCGGCAATTGAGGTTTCTCTTGAAGGGAAGGCTGAGATTCCAATGGCGGCTGTTCTGCGCCTGGCCGATCTGGTGAAGAACGGTGCTGCTGCAAGGGATGTTCTTAAGCGGGGCGCTGTCTTTGTTGACGGTGAGAAATTTGACGGTAGCCGTATGTTTGTTGAGGGCGATGACTGCGTTATTCAGGCGGGAAGGAAGAAGATTGCCCGGGTTTTGATTACTGCGTAATCGATTCTGGGTGATTTTGAGGATTTTTCAGAATCGTCGTTGACACCTCCTTTGAGCTCTGTAGAATGCGCATCTCTTTCGAGGGGCGGGCGGTCCAAGTTGCTCCGAACTCGAATAGCAAATGTCTGAAAACACTGAAGAAAATGATTTTAAAATTCTTCAGAAACAGGTTGACAGACAAGTGGTTCAGCGTAGAATGCGCGCCACGATTTGGCAGTAAGCCGGCAAGTTTTCCGGCGATTTCCTGAAGCGGGAAAGCGACGGAAAACAAACGGTTGACAAGGCGGCGTAACGATGTAGAATACGCCACCTTGATTGAGCAGA
>NZ_CAMPJO010000022.1 GCF_946886895.1 uncultured Marinobacter sp.
CCAATGGTGCCCACGTTCAAGTGCGGCTTATTACGTTCAAATTTAGATTTAGACACGGTTACACCTCTTTCCTGTTTCTTAAGTCCTGGGGATCAACCCTTTTTAATGATCGCTTCGGCAATGTTCGAAGGAGCTTCCATATAACGGGAGAACTCCATCGCATAAGACGCCCGGCCCTGCGTTGCTGAACGCAGGTCGGTGGCGTAACCGAACATTTCCGACAACGGAACTTCCGCGCGGATGACCTTGCCCGAGGGGCCCTCATCCATACCCTGAATCAGGCCGCGACGACGGTTCAGATCGCCGACAACATCACCCATATAGTCCTCAGGGCTGACGACTTCCACTCGCATGATAGGCTCGAGAAGCGCCGGATTGGCTTCCAGAGCGCCTTTTTTCATTGCCATGGAGCCAGCGATCTTGAACGCCATCTCGTTGGAGTCAACGTCGTGGTAAGAGCCGTCGTACAGGGTTGCCTTGATGCGCAGAAGCGGGTAACCGGCCAAACAGCCGTTCTGCATCTGCTCAGCAATACCCTGCTGAACTGCCGGGATGTATTCCTTGGGAACCACACCACCAACAACCTCATTCACAAAGATGAAGTTTTCACCTTCTTCGTCGTCCAGCGGCAGCGGCTCAAGCTTGATCTTGACGTGACCATACTGGCCCCGACCACCGGACTGCCGAACGAACTTGCCTTCTACATCGACCGATTTACGGATGCACTCACGATAGGCCACCTGGGGCTTACCAATGTTGGCCTCCACCTTGAACTCGCGACGCATGCGATCAACGATGATGTCCAGGTGCAGCTCACCCATACCGGAAATGATGGTCTGCCCGGATTCCTCGTCTGTGCGAACACGGAACGACGGATCCTCCTGGGCCAATTT
The DNA here is from genome assembly GCF_946886895.1 of uncultured Marinobacter sp. The sequence continues at coordinate 894 of NZ_CAMPJO010000022.1, forward strand.
ACCCAAAGCAACGCCCATCTTCTCCTGGTCCGCCTTGGACTTCGGCTCAACGGCCACGGAAATGACCGGCTCCGGAAACTCCATGCGCTCCAGGATGATCTTGTGGTTTTCATCACACAGGGTGTCACCCGTGGTGACACTCTTCAGACCGATGGCAGCGGCGATATCACCGGCCAGCACTTCCTTGATCTCCTGACGATCTTTCGAGTGCATCTGAACCATACGGCCAACGCGCTCTTTCTTGCTCTTCACAGAATTGTAGACGGCATTGCCCGATTCCAGCTTGCCAGAATACACCCGGAAGAACGTCAGAGTGCCGACGAACGGATCTGTTGCAATCTTGAACGCCAGAGCCGCAAACGGAGCATCGTCGTCCGCTTGACGGGTCTCTTCGGTACCGTCTTCGTCTACTTCACCGCGAATGGCTTTAACTTCGTCAGGTGCTGGAAGGAATTCGATCACCGAATCCAGAACAGCCTGAACACCTTTGTTCTTGAAGGCGGAGCCACAGGTAGCCACAACGATCTCGTTGGCCAGCGTGCGCAGACGCAGGCCCTTCTTGATATCGTCGTTGCTCAGCTCGCCCTCTTCCAGATACCGCTCCATCAGCTCTTCATTGGCTTCAGCTGCAGCTTCCATCATCAATTCGCGATACTTGGCAACTTCTTCCACCATTTCCGCGGGAACATCACGCTGATCATAGGTGGCACCGGAGTCCTCTTCGTTCCAGTAGATGGCCTTGTTACGGATCAGGTCCACAATACCTTCGAAGTTATCCTCAGCACCGATCGGCAACTGGACCGGAACAGCATTGGCGCCCAGACGGTTTTTGATCTGCTCGACAACACGCAGGAAGTTGGCACCGGCACGGTCCATCTTGTTGACGAACACCATGCGCGGAACTTCATACTTGTTGGCCTGACGCCACACAGTCTCTGACTGCGGCTCAACGCCGGAGGAACCACAGAACACCACCACGGCACCATCCAGTACGCGCAGTGAACGCTCTACCTCAATGGTAAAGTCCACGTGTCCCGGGGTGTCGATGATATTGATCCGGTGTTCCGGGTACTGCTTGTCCATGCCCTGCCAGAAACAGGTCGTCGCAGCGGAGGTAATGGTAATACCACGCTCCTGCTCCTGCTCCATCCAGTCCATGGTAGCTGCACCATCATGAACTTCACCGATTTTGTGGGAAATACCTGTGTAAAACAGGACCCGCTCGGTGGTTGTGGTTTTGCCCGCATCAACGTGCGCACAAATACCAATGTTTCTGTAACGCTTGATAGGAGTCTTGCGTGCCACTGTATAAACCTCGGCTGTTTAGAAACGGAAGTGAGAGAACGCCTTGTTGGCTTCTGCCATGCGGTGTACGTCTTCACGCTTCTTAACAGCGGAGCCCTTGCTGTCAGCGGCGTCAAGAATCTCACCTGCCAGACGCTGAGCCATGGACTTCTCACCGCGCTTCCGTGAATATTCTACGAGCCAGCGCATCGCCAGCGCGTTCTGACGGGAAGGCCGCACTTCGACAGGCACCTGGTAAGTAGCGCCACCCACACGACGGGATTTAACCTCGACCATCGGCTGGATGTTCTCCAGGGCCTTCTCGAACATGTCGATCGGCTCTTCTTTAGATTTCTCGGCCACAATGTCCAGGGCGCCGTAAACAATGCGCTCTGCGACGGACTTCTTGCCGCTTTCCATCACGTGGTTGATAAACTTGGCAAGACGTGCACTGCCGAATTTAGGATCCGGGATAATTTCCCGCTTTGCTGCAACTCTTCTTCTAGGCATCGATAAGCCCTTATCTAATTAAAGGTCTTCAGGAACCCCTGAGATAGCAAAATGCTACTCAGCCTTACTCTTACCGTTCTGACAAGCAACGATAAAAGACACCCGCTTGGGACATCAGGACTTGGGTCGTTTTGCACCGTACTTGGAGCGGCCCTGCTTACGGTTCTGCACACCCTGGGTGTCCAGCGTTCCGCGAACAGTGTGATAGCGCACACCCGGAAGGTCCTTTACACGACCGCCCCGGATCAGCACAACACTGTGCTCCTGAAGGTTGTGACCTTCACCACCAATGTATGAGGAAACCTCGAAGCCGTTGGTCAGACGAACACGGCACACTTTACGCAGTGCTGAGTTCGGCTTCTTCGGCGTTGTGGTGTACACGCGAGTGCAAACACCACGGCGCTGAGGACAGGCCTGAAGAGCAGGAACATCGCTCTTGGCTACCTTGCGCTTACGAGGCTTACGCACCAACTGATTAATCGTTGCCATGTAAGCAAACTCCAAAAAACCATATCAATGAAACTTACCCCCTGTGCAGGGGGTAAAATTTAAGGGACGCAAGTGTAAGCCTGCGCCCCTGGACAGTCAAGATGACTGGTCTCTTTTTGACCACCTCGCGGGTAGGTAACTACCCGGAGATGGCTATCGGCGACCTCAACTCAGCTTTCGCGGTTGAGCTCGGCGCTCAGAGCTTCTTCCACGTCTGCCGCAGTCACGCCCTGCTCTTCCAGTTCGCGCTTGCGACGACGCTCGCTGTGGTAGGCCAGGCCGGTACCCGCCGGTATCAGTCGACCAACCACCACGTTCTCTTTCAGGCCACGCAGGTAATCACGCTTACCGGTAACCGCACCTTCGGTGAGTACCCGGGTCGTTTCCTGGAACGATGCCGCCGAAATGAACGACTCGGTGGCCAGGGAAGCCTTGGTGATACCCAGCAGCAAACGCTCGAAACGGGCCGGATCCTTGTCCGCGACACTGGCTTTCTCGTTCTCTTCCAGGACCTGGGTAATTTCAACCTGATCACCGGACAGCAGCGTCGTCTCACCCGGATCGGTGATTTCCACCTTGCGCAGCATTTGACGAACGATAACCTCAATGTGTTTATCGTTTATGACAACGCCCTGCAAGCGGTAAACGTCCTGAATCTCGTTGGTGATGTACTTGGCCAGTTCGACCACACCCAGCAATCGCAGGATATCGTGCGGATTGGACGGGCCATCCGAAATCACCTCACCCTTCTCAACGGTTTCACCTTCAAACACGTTAAGCTGGCGATGCTTCGGAATAAGTACTTCATACGGATCCGCATCTTTCGGCGAAATCACCAGGCGCTTCTTGCCCTTGGTTTCCTTGCCGAACGAGACCACCCCGCTGATTTCCGCCAGGATGGACGACTCTTTCGGGCGACGCGCCTCGAACAGATCGGCCACCCGTGGCAGACCACCGGTGATATCCCGGGTTTTGGAACTTTCTTGCGGAATCCGTGCCACCACGTCGCCGAGCTCAATCTTGGCACCGTTCGCCATGGTCACCAGAGCGTTCGCCGGCAGGAAGAAGATCGCGGTACCACCACCTGGCAGTTCCACTTCCTCACCCTTGGCATCGACCAGCTGAATGGCCGGACGAATGTCCTTACCAGCCGCCGGGCGCTCTTTCGGATCGATAACCTCCATGGTGGACAAGCCTGTCAGCTCATCGGTCTGGGTACGGACAGTGATGCCCTGATCCATATTGACGAACTTGGCTGTACCTTCCGCTTCGGCGATGATCGGGTGCGTATGCGGATCCCACTTGGCAACCACAACACCGGCCTCGACCGCATCACCGTGCTTGACAGAAAGCACCGCGCCGTATGGCAGCTTGTACCACTCCCGTTCACGGCCCTGATCATCCGCGATGGCCAGCGCTGAGGAGCGGGACACCACAACCAGAGAGCCGTCGCTCTTCTCGATGGACTTCAGGTTATGCAGCCGTACGGTACCACCGTGTTTGACCTGGATGTTGTCCACAGCCGACGCCCGGCTCGCGGCACCACCAATGTGGAAGGTCCGCATGGTGAGCTGAGTACCCGGCTCACCAATGGACTGAGCGGCAATAACACCGACCGCCTCACCAACGTTCACTCGATGGCCACGGGCCAGATCGCGGCCATAGCACTTGGAGCAGATGCCATGACGGGTCTCGCAGGTAATCGCGGAACGAACCCAGACTTCGTCCACACCGGCACGCTCTAGGGCTTCAACCGCTTTCTCGTCCAGCAGGGTATCCGCCAGGACAACCGCATTGTCCTTGTCGGTCGGGGTAAACGCGTCACGCGCTGTCACCCGGCCCAGCACCCGGTCACCCAGTGGCACAACCACGTCGCCGCCTTCAATGTGCGGTGTCATCAGCAGGCCTTCGTCGGTACCACAGTCTTCCTGGGTTACCACCAGATCCTGGGAAACGTCCACCAGACGGCGGGTCAGATAGCCGGAGTTGGCTGTCTTCAGGGCGGTATCCGCCAGACCCTTACGAGCCCCGTGCGTGGAGATGAAGTACTGCAGTACGTTCAGACCTTCACGGAAGTTCGCCGTGATCGGTGTTTCGATGATGGAACCGTCCGGCTTGGCCATCAGGCCCCGCATGCCGGCCAGCTGACGAATCTGCGCCGCCGAACCCCGGGCACCGGAATCCGCCATCATATAGACCGAGTTGAACGATTCCTGCATCAGGTCTTCGCCGTCCTCGCCCTTCACCGGCTTTCCGTCTGGCCCGATGACCTGCTCTTTTGCCAGGCGCTCCATCATGGCTTTGGAGACCTTGTCATTGGCGCGGGACCAGATGTCGATCACCTTGTTGTACTTCTCGCCCTGGGTCAGCAGACCGGACGCGTACTGGGTTTCGATATCCTTGACCTCGGCGGACGCTGCGTCGACCAGCTCGTACTTCTCCGGAGGAATCTCGAAATCGTTGAAACCGATGGAGATACCGGACACCGTGGCGTAGTGGTAACCCATATACATCAGTTGATCAGCAAAGATAACCGTATCTTTCAGACCGGCATCCCGGTAACAGGTATTGATCAGATTGGAGATCGCCTTCTTGACCATGGGCTTGTTAACCAGGTCAAAAGACAAACCGTCCGGCACGATGTCAAACAACAAGGCGCGACCAACGGTGGTATCGACGATCTTGTACTCTTCCGTACGTTCGCCGTCCTCCTGGATGGTCACTTCCTTCACCCGCACCTTGACGATCGCCTGCAGATCAACCTTGCCTGCTCCGTAGGCGCGATGGGCCTCTTTGACATCGGCAAACACCATGCCTTCGCCCAGCGCACTCTTGCGCTCACGGGTCATGTAGTACAGGCCAAGTACCACGTCCTGGGACGGTACAATGATCGGCTCGCCGTTGGCCGGCGACAGTACGTTGTTGGTGGACATCATCAACGCACGGGCTTCGAGCTGGGCTTCCAGGGTCAACGGTACGTGAACCGCCATCTGGTCACCATCAAAGTCGGCGTTGTAGGCGGCACAGACCAGCGGGTGCAGCTGGATCGCCTTGCCTTCGATCAATACCGGCTCGAACGCCTGGATGCCCAGACGGTGCAGGGTCGGGGCACGGTTAAGCATGATCGGGTGCTCGCGGATGACTTCATCCAGGATGTCCCAAACCACGCCTTCCTCACGCTCAACCATCTTCTTGGCGGCCTTGATAGTGGTCGCCAGGCCGCGGTGCTCCAACTTGGAGAAAATAAACGGCTTGAACAGCTCCAGCGCCATCTTCTTCGGAAGACCACACTGATGCAGGCGCAGGTAGGGGCCGACCACGATCACGGAACGACCGGAGTAGTCCACACGCTTACCGAGCAGGTTCTGACGGAAGCGACCCTGCTTACCCTTGATCATGTCAGCCAGGGACTTCAGCGGGCGCTTGTTGGTGCCGGTAATAGCCCGGCCACGACGGCCGTTGTCCAGCAATGCGTCCACCGCCTCCTGCAGCATCCGCTTCTCATTGCGCACGATGATGTCCGGAGCGTTCAGCTCCAGCAGGCGCTTGAGGCGGTTATTCCGGTTGATTACCCGGCGATACAGATCGTTCAGGTCCGACGTCGCGAAACGGCCACCGTCCAGCGGTACCAGCGGACGCAGGTCCGGCGGCAGAACCGGCAACACAGTCATCACCATGTCACCCGGCTTGTTGCCAGAGTAAAGGAAGGCCTCAAGAATCTTCAGACGCTTGCTGAATTTCTTGATCTTGGTTTCGGAGTTGGTCTGCGGAATTTCTTCGCGCAGCGCATCAACCTCGGCCTGCAAGTCGATATCTTCGAGCAACTGCTTGACGGCCTCGGCACCCATGCGGGCGTCGAACTCATCACCGAACTCTTCCAGTGCCTCGTAGTACTGCTCATCATTCAGCAACTGACCACGCTCAAGCGTTGTCATGCCCGGATCGATAACAATGAACGACTCGAAGTACAGTACACGCTCGATGTCACGAAGCGTCATATCCAGCATCAGGCCGATGCGAGACGGCAGTGATTTCAGGAACCAGATATGGGCGACCGGACTGGCCAGCTCAATGTGACCCATGCGCTCACGGCGAACACTGGCCAAGGCAACTTCCACGCCACACTTTTCGCAGATAACACCACGATGCTTGAGGCGCTTGTACTTGCCACACAGGCATTCGTAATCCTTGATCGGGCCGAAGATCTTGGCGCAGAAAAGCCCGTCACGCTCCGGCTTGAAGGTACGGTAGTTGATGGTCTCAGGCTTCTTCACTTCGCCAAAGGACCAGGAACGGATCATGTCAGGCGACGCCAGACCGATACGGATGGCGTCGAATTCCTTACTTTGGTTCTGGCTCTTGAGAAGATTCAGCAAATCTTTCATCAGTAAAAGCTCCGGATGGCGTTAATCTCGGGCGGGCACAGGTTGTGCCCGCTCACGCTGCCAAAAACAATTCGGCTCACTCGGATTCCAGCTCGATGTCGATACCCAGCGAGCGGATTTCCTTGACAAGAACGTTGAAGGACTCGGGCATGCCCGGCTCCATACGATGGTCACCATCGACAATGTTCTTGTACATCTTGGTCCGACCGTTTACGTCATCAGACTTGACGGTGAGCATTTCCTGCAGCGTATACGCCGCACCGTAGGCTTCAAGGGCCCACACTTCCATCTCACCGAAGCGCTGGCCACCGAACTGCGCCTTACCACCCAGCGGTTGCTGGGTAACCAGGCTGTAGGAACCGGTGGAACGAGCGTGCATCTTGTCGTCGATCAGGTGGTTCAGCTTCAGGATGTACATATAACCAACCGTTACCGGTCGATCAAAAGCATCACCCGTGCGGCCGTCATACAGGAGAGTCTGTCCTGTCGTGCTCAGGCCGGCCAGTTCAAGCATGTGCTTGACTTCCGCTTCCTTGGCCCCGTCAAAGACCGGCGTAGCCATCGGCACACCACCGCGAAGGTTGTGGCACATCTCCAGGATTTCCTTGTCCGACAGGGAATCCAGATCAACCTTGAACACATCGTCGGAGTGATTGTAGATGTCATCCAGAAGCTTGCGCAGTTCAGCGACTTTGCGCTGCTCTTCCAGCATCCGGCTGATGCGCTCACCCAATCCTTTGGCAGCAGCACCCAGATGCGTCTCAAGCACCTGACCCACGTTCATCCGCGAGGGTACGCCCAACGGGTTCAGAACGATGTCGACGGTATTACCTTGCTCATCGTACGGCATGTCCTCAATCGGCATGACCGCAGAGATCACACCCTTGTTACCATGCCGACCGGCCATCTTGTCGCCAGGCTGAATCCGGCGCTTGATCGCCAGGTACACCTTGACGATTTTCAATACACCCGGTGCAAGATCATCACCTTGCTGAAGCTTGCCTCTCTTGTCGTCAAAGCGCGCTTCATGCTCTTTCTTGCGATCGTCCAGACCCTGCTCGGATTTCTCCAGCAGTTCATTCAGACTCTCGTCTTTCATACGGAGTTTGAACCAGTCGGAACGCGGCAACTCGGCCAGATAGCTTTCCTCGAGAGTCGCACCTTTCTTCAGGCCCGGGCCACTGATCACTTCCTGCCCCTTCAGAGCACTCATCAGACGCTCAAAGGTTGCACCTTCAACGATACGGTACTCATCCTTGAGGTCCTTCCGGTACTGGTCCAGCTGCTCCTTCTCGATGGATTGGGCACGCTGATCCTTCTCGATACCGTCGCGGGTGAAAACCTGAACATCGATGACTGTGCCGCGGGTACCGGTCGGCACCCGTGAGGAGGTGTCCTTAACATCAGACGCCTTCTCACCAAAGATAGCCCTCAGCAGCTTCTCCTCCGGCGTGAGCTGGGTCTCACCTTTCGGTGTCACCTTGCCGACCAGAATGTCTCCGGGACCGACTTCCGCACCAATGTACACAATGCCGGACTCGTCCAGCTTGGACAGTGCACTTTCACCAACGTTCGGAATGTCTGCGGTAATCTCTTCGCTACCCAACTTGGTATCGCGAGCCACACAGGTCAGTTCCTGAATGTGGATCGTCGTCAGACGGTCTTCCTGAACCACTTTCTCGGAGATGAGGATGGAGTCCTCGAAGTTGTAACCGTTCCAGGGCATGAACGCGATACGCATGTTCTGACCCAGCGCCAGCTCACCCAGATCCACAGATGGACCATCAGCCAATACGTCACCACGAGCAATGGCATCGCCCTGGCGAACGATGGAGCGCTGATTAATACAGGTGTTCTGGTTCGAACGGGTGTACTTGGTGAGGTTGTAGATATCCACACCAGCATCACCCGCTTCGGTTTCCTCGTTGTTAACGCGGACCACAATACGGGCCGCATCCACGCTCTCGATCACCCCGCCGCGACGGGCGGTCACACAGACACCGGAATCCTGAGCCACGGTGCGCTCAACACCCGTACCCACCAGGGGTACCTGTGAACGCAGGGTCGGAACCGCCTGGCGCTGCATGTTTGCCCCCATCAGGGCACGGTTGGCGTCGTCGTGTTCCAGGAACGGAATCAGTGACGCAGCTACCGACACCACCTGGCGTGGAGACACGTCCATAAAGTTGACGCTTTCCGGCGGGGTAACCGTGAATTCGTTCTGGTGCCGCACGGTAACCAGCTCGTCGGTCAGACGCTTGGACTTTTCGTCCATCGCAGCGCTGGCCTGAGCAATCACGTAATTGCTCTCTTCGATGGCCGACAGGTACACCACCTCATCCGTGACCACACCTTCAACCACTTTCCGGTACGGACTCTCAAGGAAGCCGTAGGAATTGGAGCGGGCGTAGGTGGCCAGCGAGTTGATCAGGCCGATGTTGGGACCTTCCGGGGTTTCGATCGGACACACCCGGCCATAATGGGTCGGATGCACGTCACGAACCTCAAAGCCGGCACGCTCACGGGTCAGACCACCTGGCCCAAGGGCCGAAATCCGACGCTTGTGCGTCACCTCGGACAGCGGGTTGTTCTGGTCCATGAACTGGGACAGCTGGCTGGAGCCGAAGAATTCTTTCACGGCCGCCGCAACCGGCTTGGCGTTGATCAGGTCCTGTGGCATCAGGCCTTCACTCTCGGCCAGACTCAAGCGCTCACGAACGGCGCGCTCAACCCGCACCAGGCCAACCCGGAACTGGTTTTCCGCCATCTCACCGACACAGCGAACCCGACGATTACCCAGGTTATCAATGTCATCAACGTTGCCCTGCCCGTTACGGATATCGATCAGGGTCTTGAGAACATCGATGATATCTTCGTGAGTCAGTGTGCCCTCACCGGTGCTCGCCTCACGGCGCAGACGGCGATTCAGTTTCATCCGCCCCACAGACGAGAGGTCGTACCGCTCTTCAGAGAAGAACAGGTTGTTAAACAGGTTTTCCGCCGACTCTTTGGTAGGCGGCTCACCCGGGCGCATCATGCGATAGATTTCAACCAGCGCTTCAAGCGGTGTGCGGGTCGGATCAATTCGCAGGGTGTCCGACATAAACGGACCACAGTCCAGGTCATTGGTGTAAAGGGTTTCGATATCCTTCACGCCGGCGTCCAGAATCTTGGTGACAACCTCTTCTGTCAGCTCGGCATTACACTCAACGAGCACTTCACCGGAAGCCTCATCGATCATGTCCTTGGCAAGCACACGGCCATAAAGGTACTCGGTAGGCACCTCCAGCTCGTTGATGCCGGTTTTTTCCAACTGTTTGATATGACGGGCCGTGATACGGCGGCCTTCTTCAACAATCACGTTGCCGTCATTGTCTTTGATGTCGAAGGTTGCGATATCGCCACGCAGGCGGCTCGGCACCAGTTCCAGCTTGCACACTTCCGCGCCCAGGCTGAACTTACTGGTTTCAAAAAACATCTCAAGCATCTGCTCGGAGGTGTAGCCAAGCGCCCGCAGCAGGATAGACGCCGGCAGTTTGCGGCGACGGTCGATACGAACGAACACGGAGTCCTTCGGATCAAACTCGAAGTCCAGCCAGGAACCACGATAAGGAATCACCCGGGCTGAATAGAGCAGCTTGCCAGAGGAATGCGTCTTACCTTTATCGTGATCAAAGAACACACCCGGTGACCGATGGAGCTGGGAAACAATAACGCGCTCGGTACCGTTGATAACGAAGGTACCGTTCTCGGTCATCAGGGGCATTTCGCCCATGTACACTTCCTGCTCTTTGATGTCCTTGATCGCCTTGTTGGACGACTCCTTATCGTAAATGATAAGGCGGACCTTCACCCGCAGTGGCGCTGCGTAGGTTACGCCCCTAAGCTGGCATTCCTTGACATCAAAAACCGGCTCGCCAATACGATAACTCACGTATTCGAGCGCGGCATTGCCAGAGTAACTGACAATCGGGAATACGGATTTGAATGCTGCGTGAAGACCGGTTTCCCGGCGGTCTTCAGGAGCGGCTTCCATTTGGAGGAAGTCCCGGAACGAATCCAGCTGAATAGACAGCAAATAGGGGACGTCCATCACGGAAGGCAATTTACTAAAATCTTTGCGAATCCGCTTTTTCTCAGTGTAGGAGTAAGTCATCTGCATTCCCCAGCTTTAGACCTGATACCTGGTATCAAGAAGCAACCATTGTTCTGCTTCGGGGCCGAATTGCTCGGCTTATCGCGCCGTCTTGAACAAGACTCTGGCTGTAGGTTATGGATCTGAAATCAACCTGCAATTGCTCGCCAGACTCTATAGCATATACAACAGAAAAAGGCCGGTGGCACAAAGCCACCAGCCTGTCCATGCTTATCGCACGGTTTCGATCAACAGCCGACTCTTACTTGAGCTCAACAGAAGCGCCTGCTTCCTCAAGCTTCTTCTTCGCTTCTTCGGCGTCAGCCTTGCTAGCGGCTTCCTTGATAACGGAAGGCGCGCTGTCGACCATTTCCTTGGCTTCTTTCAGACCCAGGCCGGTCAGTTCACGAACGGCCTTGATTACGTTTACTTTCTTCTCACCAGGACCGGTAAGTACAACGTCAAACTCGGTCTGCTCTTCAGCGGCGGCTTCACCACCACCAGCAGCGGCCGGCGCAGCAGCAACGGCTGCAGCGGCAGACACACCGAATTTCTCTTCCATTGCTTCAACCAGCGCAACAACGTCCATTACGCTCATTTCTGCAATTGCGTTCAAAATGTCTTCGTTAGACAGAGCCATGACTTTCTCCCAAAAATAAAAAAATGGTGTTCAACAGAATCAAGCAGCTTCTTGCTTCTGGTCGCGAACTGCCGCTACAGCACGAGTCACTTTCGAAGGAACTTCGTTCAGTGTCCGTGCCAGCTTGGTGATCGGTGCCTGTGTTACAGCGGCCAGCATTGTCAACGCTTCGTGACGTGTTGGCAGCTTGGCAAGACGGTCGATCTGGTCTGCACCCATCAGCTCTCCGCCGACGGCCAGTCCTTTGATCTCGAACGCCTCTTTCTCTTTGGCAAAATCCTTCAGCAGGCGCGCTGCCGCACCCGGATCTTCCATAGAGAATGCCAGAATGGTCGGACCTACCAGGACGCCATCAATGCACTCAAACTCGGTACCACGAATCGCAATCTTGGCGAGGTTGTTACGAACAACCTTCAGACGCACATTTTCGGCACGAGCTTTGGCACGAAGCGCCGTCATGTCACCAGCGGTGACACCACGATAGTCAGCCAGAACCACAGACAGAGCACCACCGGCAGTCTCGTTGACTTCAGCGACGATCGCTTTCTTGTCTTCGAGTCTAATTGCCACTGGATTTCTCCTCGATTTCGCCGGGAATACCCCGGCAAACCCACATATACCCCTCACGGGGCTCCTAACGGTGTTTGGGTTCAGAGAGAACGTCTTCACACCGTCTGCGCAGGCGTTGCTTTAACCCTTCCAACTCGCTTCCTGAAAAGCGGGCTTCAGGGGCCTGCGGTCTTTGACAGCCTTGGCTTCCGCCCAGACTACAAAGCAACTACCGATCAACGAATCAGATATTGAGACCGCTTTGATCGATAGTCAGGCCAGGACCCATAGTCGACGAAACGGTGATCTTCTTGAGATACACACCTTTCGCCGACGACGGCTTGGCCTTTTTCAGATCTGCCACCAGAGCTTCAAGGTTTTCCTTGATGTTCTGGGCAGAGAATTCAACGTTACCCAGCGGAGCATGGATAATGCCGTTCTTATCGGTGCGGTAACGAACCTGACCTGCCTTGGCGTTTTTGACCGCAGTCTCAACGTCAGGAGTCACGGTACCGACCTTCGGGTTCGGCATCAGGCCACGGGGACCGAGAATCTGGCCCAACTGGCCAACGACACGCATGGCATCGGGCGTGGCGATCACCACATCGAAGTCCATGTTGCCTTTCTTGACTTCGTCCGCCAGGTCATCCATACCCACGATATCAGCGCCAGCAGCTGTCGCCTTCTCGGCATTGGCGCCTTGGGTAAAGACCGCTACCCGCACAGTTTTACCGGTGCCATGCGGCAGAACGGTGCTACTGCGAACAACCTGGTCGGATTTACGTGCGTCAACGCCCAGGTTCACGGCCACGTCTACGGATTCCTTGAACTTGACGCTCTGACCCAGTTCGACCAGCAACGCAACAGCCTCGTCGACGGAGTAGGCACGGGCGGAGTCCACTTTTTCACGAATAAGTTTCTGACGCTTGCTCAGCTTTGCCATGTTACAGGCCCTCCACGTTCAGGCCCATACTGCGGGCTGTTCCAGCAATGGTACGAACGGCTGCATCCATATCAGCAGCAGTCAGGTCCGGCTCCTTGGTCTTCGCAATCTCTTCGAGTTGCTCACGGGTTACCGTGCCGACCTTGTCGGTATTCGGACGACCAGAACCACTCTTGATACCAGCGGCTTTCTTCAGCAATACCGGCGCAGGCGGAGTCTTGGTAATAAAGGTAAAACTGCGGTCACTGTAAACCGTGATCACAGTAGGAATCGGCAAGCCCGGCTCCATGTCCTGGGTCTGAGCATTAAACGCCTTACAGAATTCCATAATATTCACACCGCGCTGACCCAGCGCAGGGCCAACGGGGGGACTTGGGTTGGCTTTACCAGCAGCAACCTGAAGCTTGATGTACGCTTCGATTTTCTTTGCCATGATCAATCTCCTGTGGGTTCAAGCGCCTTTCGGCTCCCCGGTATTTACAACTGCTAAGAGCAGACACAAAAAGCCCGCGACGCCTGAGCGCGCGAGCCTTCAGCTTTTCCGTCGCCGATCAGTCCTTCTCGACCTGCCCAAACTCCAGTTCGACCGGAGTTGAACGACCGAAAATCAGAACAGCGACCTTGACACGGCTTTTGCCGTAGTCGACTTCTTCAACGACGCCATTGAAGTCCGCGAATGGCCCTTCAACAACACGAACAATTTCACCCGGCTCAAACAGCGTCTTGGGCTTGGGCTTATCCGCACCGCTTTCTACCCGGCGCAAAATAGCCTCAGCCTCCCGCTCGGTTATGGCAGCAGGCTTATCCTTGGTACCGCCAATAAAGCCGAGTACACGCGGGGTATTTTTAACAAGGTGCCACGTTGCGTCATCCATTTCCATCTGGACGAGTACGTATCCAGGGTAGAATTTCCGCTCGCTCTTGCGCTTTTTGCCATCGCGCATTTCCACGACTTCTTCGGTCGGAACCAGGATCTCACCAAACCTGTCTTCCATACCATTGAGCGCGACACGCTCCTTAAGAGTACGCATCACATGCTTTTCGAAGCCAGAATACGCATGAACGACGTACCAGCGCTTAGCCATTGCCCACTCCTGTTAACCGATAAACTCGGCGACCAGCAAACTGATCAACGAATCCATACCCCACAACAACAGCGCAACGACCAGTACAAACACCACAACAATCGCGGTTGTCTGAACCAATTCGGGCCTGGTGGGCCATACCACTTTCCGGATCTCTACCCGCGCCTCTTTCAGCAATGTCGCGAAGCGACGACCACGGTCGGTCTGCAAAGCGACAAGAGCAGCAACAATCGCAAGACCCACGAGAGCCAGAACCCGATACAGCAGAGACTCGGCACTATAATACTGATTCCCCACCACACCGATGGCGATCAGAACGAAAACAACCAGCCACTTCAAAACATCGAAACGACTGGTCGACTGAACGGCTTTTGACTCCATAGGAATCAACTTATGTATCCGAATGTTAAAAAATGGCAGGCCAGGAGGGAATCGAACCCCCAACCTGCGGTTTTGGAGACCGCTGCTCTGCCAATTGAGCTACTGGCCTGCACCGAAACAACTCAGCGCACTTACTCTCGAGTCAACTACTCGATGATCTTGGAGACCACGCCGGCACCAACGGTACGGCCGCCTTCACGAA
>NZ_CAMPJO010000023.1 GCF_946886895.1 uncultured Marinobacter sp.
CCAACTTGACGGTGATCGGACACGCGGCACAGGTCATGTCAGGCACCGAGAGAGTCACTCTTTGAGGCGCAGTCCAGGCGGGCAGGCTGAGCAATGCGAGGAACAAGGCAAGAACCAACCGTTTACGCATGAGCAAGATCTCCTTTTAGTAGAATAGAGGCAAAACGTAGGGGAAAACTAAAGCGACCAGTATCAGCGACATGACTACCCAAAAGATCACTTTATAGGCCCTTCGCACTTGAGGAATGGCACAGGTTTCTCCAGGCTCACATTGCTCCACAGGCGGATAAATTCGTCGCCAGGCAAAGTACATGGCGACGATGGCCGCGCCAATGAACAGCGGTCGATAGGGCTCAAAAGCTGTCAGGTTGCCGATCCAGGCACCGGAAACGCCCAGAGTGATAAGTACCAATGGCCCGAGACAGCACGCCGAGGCGAGAAGTCCAGCCATGCCCCCGACAGCGAGAGAAGCACCTCCGGATTTAGATTTGAATTTCGACATGACGCTGACACCTGTTACCCATGGACTCGATGAGATAAAGTTACTTCCGTAGTCAAGTACGGAGTCAAGCATCATGTCGGGTAAAGCCAATTCAATGACTATTGGCGGCTTGGCCAAGGCGGCCAATGTAAATGTCGAGACGATCCGCTATTACCAGCGAAGAGGTCTGTTGTCGGAACCCAAACGGCCTCCAGGTGGCATTCGACACTACGGTTCGGCCGCTATTGATCGTCTGACATTTGTGAAAACGGCGCAGCAGCTGGGCTTCAGTCTCGACGAGGTCGGCGACCTTTTAAGGTTGGAAGATGGCACCCACTGTGAGGAAGCCAGTGCGCTCGCCGAGCACAAGCTGAAGGATGTGCGCGAAAAGATCGAAAGGCTGGTAAAAATCGAGAAGGCTCTGAGCGAAATGGTCAGTCAATGCCACGCAAAGCCGGACAGTATCGCGTGCCCGCTCGTTGCTTCGTTACATGAGGGAGGTATTGTGACAAGAAGCCAAGTTGGTTAGATTCTGAACCAATCGACCCCAGGCCCTGCCTGGGGCGCTCAAACACGCGGTGGCTAAATCACCTTAATATGAGGGATGGTGTACCTATGCTGATAGGGAAGCTTGCTTTGGAATCCGGATTTTCCCGCGATACCATCCGGTATTATGAGAAAATGGGCCTTCTCCAGGGTAGAGCTTCATGTAAGCTGCAAAATGGATATACGGATTATCAGCCAGGTGTGCTGGAGCAGCTCATTCACATTAAGCAGCTCAAGGAACTCGGGTTTACTCTCAACGAAATCAGAAGCTTGTTAGAGACTGTAAGTACAGAACCGCAGCCCTGTGCCGACCTGCCCCAAAAGCTGGACAAAAAAATCGCCCAGCTAGATGAGAAAATGGTGTTGATCAAGCTTTATCGCGACAAGCTCCTAACAGTCCGCAAGGCGTGTAACGGTGAATGCGCAAGCCAGGCTGGGCTCCCAGAGTGTTTCGGCTCTCAGTGCTGTTGAGCTTTGCCACTCTCTTTGCACGAGCAGTCGACCGCGCAGGCGGCATTTCTCTGTTTGATCTTCATGTAGGTAAATAGTAATACGCCAGCAACGAGGAAGCCCACCGCTGCTCGCTCAAAATAGATTCCTACCCCTGCTACGGCAGTAAATCCAAGTGCGAGGCCCACTATCGGGATAGCGCAACAACCGACGCATAACGCCGCTGTGCTCAAAGCGAGCCGCTTGGAGGTCATCCGGCTAAGTATGTTTCTCTGCTTCATGTCTGCTCCCTAACGTTGTTGAATGGGAGCACTTTAAACCTTGGAGTACAGTCCACGGTCAAGATGTCGTCAGCCCTTTAATAAGCCATGTAGGAACCCACCTGACATAAGCCACCATCCCAAACAGTTCAACCAGGGATTGAAGAACAATTACAACGGCGACTAGACTCCAGGCG
Source organism: uncultured Marinobacter sp. (assembly GCF_946886895.1). Next base: position 1,935 of record NZ_CAMPJO010000023.1, read on the forward strand.
TCCGGCAAGGAAAGTGCGAGCGGTAGCACGACAAAGGAGTTCCGGGTGCCAAGGCTGAAAGTCAGTGTGCGTCCGGCACGGGGCTCAAGCACAAAAGCCCTGTTGATCAATTTGCCTGCGGCCCCAGCAGCCAGCAGATACAGCACGAATACCACGACAACCTGCCACAGGATTTGCCCAGACTCTAATACGAGTCTTACTTGGGAAGCCGCAATGATAAACACCACCATGGCGAGTAGAGGCACCGGAAACCAGCCTAGACCTTTCACGAAATCCGCAACTTTTTGGCGCTTCTCGGCAGCTTTTTCGGTGAGCCATGCCAGCGCCATCGGCAGCAGAATCAGACCGGCAAAGGCAGAGAATAAATGGCTACCAAAGGTGAGTTCGATCACCAGCTCACCCAGGAACAGCCAGATATAAAATGGCATCAGTAGCAACTGGGTAATTAAGAGGATGGGAGCCGCACTGACGGCGCGAGCCGCGTCACCGCGACCCAAGTGGGCAAAGCTGATAAACCAGTCGGTACAAGGAACCAGCAAGACCAGTAGCACGCCAAGCTTGATTGCGGCGTTGTCTGGCAATAGCAGAAGTAGCACCCCCGAGATCACCGGCATTACTATGAAGTTCCCCACCAGTAGCGCCGCTAGAAATCGCTTATCGCGCAAAGCTATGGCCATGTTCGCAAACGGTACTTGTGTAAAGGTTGCATAGAGAAGGCCAGCCATAAGCGGCCAAATCAATATCTCCCAACTGGCGGCGGTCTTCGGCAGTGTGTAGCCCATGGCCATCCCCACCAGGATAGCGGTGAGGTATATCCAGGCCTGTTGCCGTTCGATCGTGTCACGCATTCAGGGTCTTCCTTCTGCCAATCGGAGTGTCGTAAAAGAGAGGGACCTTTTAAAAATTAGGAGGCAGTGTAAAGGGTCAGGGCTTTTTATGTGAGTCGGCCATCGCTTTTGCTAGCGATAGTCGGCTTCCAGTTATGGGGCAATAGCTCATTGATCGCGCTGTGGGTTTCCCCGGTCCACTGAATGTTCGCTTTTGTTTAAAGCCCGGCTTGGACTTCCGTCGTTTCGTGGTCACTGGAGTGTTTCAGTCTCTCCTGCATCCTTATCTAAGATCACATCCTTTGTTGAGCTATGCTTTTGTCAGAAAACGGTCGTTTTTTGGACGCTCAAGACTACCCCTCAAAAATACCCGATTTCGGCTTGTTTCGCGTCCAACAATCACGTACAACAATCTATGACAAGAAAAGGCTCCTTTTATGATCATAGGTTATGCGCGCGTCAGCACTCAAGACCAGAACCCCGAACTCCAAGTGGACGCCCTGGAGAAAGCCGGGGCCGAACAGGTCTTCCAGGAAAAATTTACCGGAACCTTACGTGAGCGACCCGAGTTGTCGCAGTGTCTCCGTATGCTCCGGCAGGGCGATGTTTTGGTCGTGTGGAAGCTGGACCGTCTCGCTCGATCATTGAAGGACCTGGTAGAAATTGTTCAGGACCTCCAAGATCGCGGGATTGGCTTTAAGTCCCTGACGGAATCCATCGACACCACCAGTTCAGGTGGCCGCTTGGTGTTTCATATCTTCGGGGCTCTGGCTGAATTTGAGCGTGATCTGATTCGGGAACGGACGATGGCTGGATTGGAGGCTGCCCGGGCCAGGGGGCGTAAGGGCGGTCGGAAGCCCTCGTTGTCAAAGACGGACACACAGAAAGCTGCCGCAATGTTATTGGACCCGAAGATCACCAAGACAGAGGTGGCGCAGCACTTTCGGATTAGTCGGACCACGCTCAACGCTTCACTTCGGCGTAATGGGCACCCTATTTAGCTTGTGTGCTAACTAACTGGTATTTTTACCGCAAAGATTCCAGAAGCAGTAGTCCTAGACTGCGGATGAAAACAATGGACCAAGGAATGATGATGACAGCCCTCCAAAGAATACTGTCGCAGTTCAGAGTCTCCTTAGAAATTACGGCAACCGGATTAGCCCAGAATCAGCGGCGTCACCATAGCACCACCCACCAGCAAGGTAATGAACAAACACAATGCCAGCACAAAGGGCTTCACACCCAGGCTCCGAAGGGCTTCAATCCGGGTCTGGAAACCCAGTGCTGCCATGGCCATGGTCATGGCGACCTGCCCTGCAAGCACCAGCCCACCCTGAATCTGGCCAGGTAAATGAAGCACACTATTGAGCCCGACAACCGCCATGAAGCCAAAGGCAAACCAGGGGATCACCAGCTTCTGCGCGCCCTCTCCTGCATCTTCGGCAGCTTCCGCATGAGCGGCACGGTGGCGATTCCAGATTTGCCCGATGACCAATAGGAAGGGCACCAGGAGCATCACCCGAACCAGCTTCACAATCACCGCATTGGTGAGGGCATCCTGGCCCACCGCGCCACCGGCAGCGACCACTTGCGCCACCTCATGCACGGTAGAACCGATGTACACTCCGTACAGACCTTCATCCCAGCCCATCAATGGATAGAGCACGGGATACACGAACATGGCCAGCGTTCCGAACAGCACCACAGTGGCCACCGCCATAGACGTTGCCGCCGGCCGTGACCGGATGGTGCCTTCGGTGGCCAGTACCGCAGCCGCCCCGCAAATAGCACTGCCGGCGCTGGTCAGAATGGCAGTATCCCGATCCAGTTTCAGCCAGCGGGTACCCAGCCAATAACCTGCCGTGGTAATGGTCACTACCACCAAGCTATCCAGCAGCACCACTTTTGGCCCAAGGGCCATCAGTTGCTGCACCGTGAGGGAGAAACCGAACAGGACAATACCGCCTCGCAGCAACCAGCGGGCAGAAAAGCCCAGACCCGGCGCCACGCCCTTTAACCGCTTACCCGCGGCCAGATTACCGAACAGCAGCCCCAGCAACAGGGTAAACACCAGAGGCCCCAGGCCGGTTTGCTGCACTGGCGGCAAGGCGGCAATGCCATAGCCAGCCAGTGTCAGAAACGCACACAATGCCAATCCCCTAAACATCTCTATCTCCGAACTTTTGAATATATGGATATTCTATAGTTTTCAGGGATATCTAAAAAAAGGGTATTTTGCGTTTATTTAATCGATTCTATCGATATAATCCGGCATGACTCTGACCATCCCGGAGCAGGCCTCGCATTGACCTACAATGCCACGGTAAGGCGACTGCATTTTATTCGTCGAGCGCAAGAGCTGGGCTTCTCACTGCGTGAGATCGCTGAGCTGCTCGCGTTGCGTGATGCCGAAAGCAACCAGGCAGACGCAAGTGATGTACGCCAGCGGGCGATGGCAAAGCTGCACGACGTAGACCAGAAAATTGAACAGTTACGGCGAATCCGCCAGGGGCTGGCGGCACTTGTGGACTGTTGTCCCGGACAGGGGCCGTTGCAGTGTTGTTCCATATTTGACGCCCTGGAGCAGAATGCGGGGCCTACAGGCGAGCCGATCATAAGTGAGGAGACAGACATGCAGACAATCAGGCTTTCAATCGGCGGCATGCACTGCGGTGGGTGCGAGGAAATTGTTCGTCATGTTCTCGAACAGCAAACCGGCGTCAAGGGGTGTTCCGTCTCCCATGAAAGCGGTGAAGCCCGGGTGGCAGTTGACGAATCAAGGATTTCGGACGAACAACTTGCGGAGGCTGTGCGTGGTGCGGGGTACTCCGCAAACATCATGAACACGACAGAATAACCCCTTGGAATTCTCGGCGGCCTTGCCCTTGGCCGCGAGCCTCGGGTTACTGGCCTTCGTTGAGCCTTGGTCCGCGGGTAGGGGGCCGGGCCGAAAGTTTCGGGAATAAATCCCGGCCCGGTGACGCCTTTGGCTTCACAGATCGTTTTCGACCGGTGCTTTGCTGGCAAGAGGTCTTGCCAGCACATGAGTCCGGCCGAACTTCTTTTAGCCTTTGGAGTTTGTAATATGCGTCCACCGATCCCCCATGCCATCACATCATTCGTCGCCGCAACCCTGCTCAGTGTCAGTGTGCCCGTGAGCGCGGCGGAAAACACCCGCTTTGAGCGCGGCAGCGAGGTGTACAACCAGCAGTGCGCTGCCTGCCATCAGGCTCAGGGTCAAGGCATACCGGGGTCGTTTCCCCCGCAAAAAAACCACACCGCTCAAATGTACAATGCCACTGACGGTATCGGTGGCCGCCGCTATCTGGGGCATGTGCTGCAGTACGGCCTGACCGGCCCCATCAAAGTCGACGGCACAAGCTACAACGGCAACATGCCGGCCTGGGGCGGTGCGCTCACTAACCAGCAAATGGCGGATGTGCTGAATTACGTGCTGACGGCGTTCGGCAATGAAAAGCGGGTTGCTGGTGAGTTTCAGCCCTACACCCCTGAAGAAATCGAAGCGATTGCGGGTAAGGACCTGTCCGGCAAGGATGTTTACCAGCTGCGGCAGACCCTGCTGGGCCAATCGCCTGAGCAGTCGCGGACCAAAGCCACTCCCGTGCGGTCGGCGCCCGAACTAAGCCTGGAAAAGTCCATTCGCGACCCTCTGTATGTGGCGGTCCAGAACAGCGGCATCGTGAAAGTCCTACCCTCAAAGCAGGCCTGGCCCGGCGTCGCGGGCGCTCACTACAATGCCCTGAGTCCTGATGGTTCCCGGCTGATGGTGTCCGGCTTCAAAACCGGCAATGTCTACGTTTTGAATACCGCCAGCGGTGAGGTGATGGCCAGCGTACCGATCGGTGAGGTGGCCCAGGGCGTAAAAATCTCACCGGATGGCCGTTACGGCCTCGCCGTGGCGCCGACCCAAGGCGACGTTGCGGTGATCGATATGAATACCCTTGAACTGGTCAGGAAAATTCCAGTGGGCAAGGTACCCCACAACCTCGTTTACAGCGCCGACGGCACACTCGCCTACGTCACGCTGCAGGGCGAAGGCGCGCTGGCGGTAGTGGATATGCGGGCCCTGGAAAAACAGCGTCAGATCCCCACTCCGGGTCTCAAGACGCCTCACAACATTGACATCAGCGCCAACGGTCAACGGCTATGGCTGCGCGACTTTACCGGCAACGTGGGGGTACTGGACCTGGCTAGCGAAACCATGCTGAAAACTTTTAAAGTGGGTAGTGGCCATGGCGGCATCGACGTGGTGCCTGGCGAGCAATACGTCGCAACCGGTGCGATTTCTGCGTCCGTGGTCACTATAATCGACTCCGAGAGCCTTAAAATTGTCAAAAATGTCGACGTGGGCGTTGGCCCCCACGGCGTTCGGGCAAGCCGCGATGGCCAGTTCATTTACGCGTCGGTCACGGCGGATAACCACATTGCCGTTATTGATACCCAGTCCCTCGAGGTGGTCCGCCGGGAGCCGGTTGGAGGCCAGTTCCCCTTCTGGCTCGCGGTACCGGGCAATCCATAAAAAAGTCGGGAATAAAAGGCGACCCGGTGACGTCCTCCAGTGAAGTGACCATAAATAGGTAGCGGGCAGCCCCATGCGCAGCACCGGAAGCAGGCAGCAATTCGACACACTGGTACGGCCCTGGCGCTACCGCCTGTACGGTGTTGCGCAACGCCAGGCCCCCTCACAGGAAATGGCGGAGGACTGGACCCAGGAGACCTTGCTCCGGGCCTGGCGGGACTTTGACCAACTGGACGATCACGTGGCGGCCTACGCCTGGCTGCTAAGGATTCTCAACCGGGTGGTTGCCGATGACTATCGGCGGGATGGGCGCCGGCAGCAACTGGCTCCGGTGCTGACCACCGGTGACGCGGTGTTGAATGAGTATCCCTGCAGTGCCCCGGGCCCCTTCGATCAGCTCCTGAAAAACCAGAGCGATGCGCAGGTCATGGCTGCGGTTCACGCCCTGCCGGACAGCTTTCAGCAGGTCATTCTGTTGCGGGACTTTGAGGAGCTGAGCTATCAGGATATCGCACAAATTCTGGACCTGGCACCGGGGACGGTCATGAGTCGCCTGTCACGCGCGCGGCGCCTGCTCGTTAAGCGACTGATCAAGGCAAGCCCGAGGTCCCTGGCTGCCAGCCACACAAAATACACATCGGTGAATTCCCATGAGTGATCTCAAAAACACAGACGCCCACGAATGGTCCGACCTGCACGCCGAAATCCAGGATTGGCTGGCGGGCTATGCCGATGGTGAGTTGGATGAGCATCACACCGCCCTGGTCGAGGCCCATCTTGCTGGATGCGAGACCTGCCAACACGATGTTGAACGTCAGCGAATTCTTTCCGAACGACTGCAGATGATACCCACTCCGGGACTGTCCGCCGATTTTGACGGGCGGCTCGATATCGCCCTTGCGAACGCCCCCGTCGGTGGCAAGGGCCCATCCGGTCGTCGCCGCATGACGAATCTGAAACGCTGGCTGAGCAGCCTTCGCCCGTCGGTTGTGATTGGCAGTGGCGGTTGGGCCGTCGCCCTGGTACTGGCAGCGGTACTGCTGATGCCCAGCGTGACGCCGGATAATATCAACAGGATTCCCATGGTCAGTGACGTGCTGAACGATTATCAGCGTGTCGCCCTTGAGGAACTGCCTATCCAGGCCGGCAGCTCGGAAGTGTCTCCGCCATTGCCGTGGGCAAACAGCCGGGTGCTGGCAACCTGGATGACCCGAGTGGGGGGCGAGCCTGCCCAGGCGTACGCCATGCGCCAGGGCAACAGCCTAGTCATCCAGTATCGTATCTCGGAGCGCGTATTCTTCCGGGATCCGGATGTGCGACAGGCGGTGGCCCGAGCCGGCGACTTTCGTACCCGGGCCGATCAGTTGGAGGTGCTCGGGCTACCCATGGAGGACTCGGGATTGCTGGTGGTTGCGCCAGCCGGGAATATGCCGGCGGTAAGCGAAGCCACGACGGGGGCCTCCTGACTTGCTGTCAACGGTGATTGTTTGACCATGACCTACTACACTGAATCAAAATCAGGTTTGTCACGAATTCATGGCACCGATGACCACCATCGGCAAGTGTTCTGAACAAACATCAACGAGGGAAAACCATGTCTGTTTTCGATGCGTCTTCAACGTCCTGCCGTGCACCCGAAAGTTCTTTACCGATAAGTCGCCGGCGCCTGCTGCTGGGCTCTGCCGGCGCCATGGCCTCCGTCAGCCTACTGGGGCTGAGCCCCCTTGCCAGGTCGGAGGAACCCAAAACGCTGCCTGATTACGTGCGCTGGAAAAACGCCAATGACGTGATCGTGCACAGCGCCAACACCATCGAAACCGAGCGCGGCGCCATTGGCAGTGGTGTGGTGACGAACAGTGACAAACTGTATGTCCGTAACAACCTGCCAGCCCCCAATGCTGATGTTGTGGCGGACCGGAACGCTTGGACAATCACTTTGGAAGGCGTCAATTCGCCCCAGACCCTGACCCTGGGTGAGCTGAAAAAAATGGGTGTTGAGACGGTAACCACCGTTCTGCAATGCTCGGGCAACGGGCGAGCCTACTTTGAGCACGGCCCGGGCGGAACCCAATGGGGCACCGGCGCGGCAGGCTGCCTGGTGTGGACCGGCGTACCGCTGCGTGACGTTGTGGCCCGGCTCGGCGGAGTAAAGCCGGACATGAACTACATCACCAGCACCGGCGGCGAGACCCTGCCTGCAGGGTTGGACCCGAAAACCATTATGGTGGAGCGCTCCGTTCCGGTGAGGGCGCTGGATCAGGCGCTGCTGGCCTGGCAAATGAATGATGAGCCCGTGCCGCTGGCTCATGGCGGCCCACTGCGCATGATCTTTCCGGGTTATTTCGGGGTCAATAACGTGAAATACGTGGACCGAGTCGCGTTTACCGAGGGGCAGTCGGACGCCAAGATCCAGGCCTCAGGCTACCGCATTCGTCCCATTGGCGAAAAAGGTGCGCCCGGTCAGCCGTCGATGTGGGAGATGCCGGTCAAATCCTGGGTCACCGCCCCGCTGACAACGGCCAGCAAGGGCAGGAATCTGATTTACGGCGTCGCATTCGGCGGCATCAATGCCGTTAACCAGGTGGAGGTGTCGGCCGACGGTGGCGAGACCTGGAAGAGTGCCCGTTTCCTGGGTCCGGACATGGGGCGCTACGCCTGGCGACCGTTTGTGGTGGCGATGGATCTGAGCGCCGGCGACCATCGAATCGTTAGCCGCGCGACGGACACCGAGGGCAACACCCAGCCGCCCACACGCACCGAGAATGAGCGCGGTTACGGCAACGCCAGTTGGAAAGACCATGGCGTGACCGTCACCGTTTCCTGAGTGTATTAACCCTGTGGTGGTCCGTTGGTCGGGCCGCCTGTTCCCTTGATTGAATCAGGATTTTCCATGTCATTACGCACACTGTTGTTGACAATCTTTGCCCTCGCCACTGGCCCTGTATTGGCGGATGAGCAGCTCGAACTGGGTAAGAAAGTGTTCCTGGAGCAGGCACAACCATCCTGCACGGTTTGCCATACGCTGAACGATGCCGGTTCCGCCGGTGAGATCGGCCCCAATCTTGACCAGCTCAAGCCCTCGGCGGAGCAGGTCAGCAACGCGGTGAAGAGTGGCGTTGGCATCATGCCGGCCTTCGGTGACTCACTGTCAGAGCAGCAGATCAGTGCCGTGGCGAAGTACATTGAATCGGTCACCCGAAAATAGTCCTCCCGCATGCCGGATGACTCACCGCTATGGGTCAGGGTTCATCCTGTGCCACTCAGCTGAGAACCCTTGACCCTGTATCGGGGTACGGGTGTTAATCTGTGGCCTAATTCACGTACGACAGAGTAGTTCCTTGGAATTTTCAGTTGCTTTGCCTCTGGCCGTCGGCCTCGGGCTACTGGCCTTTATTGAGCCCTGTTCCGTAGGCAGTCACTTATTGTTCATCCGTTACCTCAAGGGTTTATCACAGCGGATGAAGATTGCTCACACACTGCTTTTTGCCCTGACACGGGCCTCTTTGATGGCCGTGCTTGGTGTGGTTGCCGTCTTCGTTGGAACCGCCTTCACCGGGCTGCAGCAAGGCCTGTGGGCTGTGCTCGGGAGTCTCTATGTCTTGGTCGGGCTGCTGTACCTGGGCGGTGGTACATCCTGGTTTATTGCGCTGGTGAACCGTTTTTTGCCACGCATCACCCGCATCCCCGGGGGGCCCGCGTTAGGGCTGGTGTTTGGTTTGAACGTGCCGGCCTGCGCGGCTCCCTTGCTTGCGGTGCTGCTCGGCGACGCCGCTGCCCGGGGCGCAACGGATGGCGCTGTTATCTTCGGTGCGTCAACCCTGATGGTGTTCGGGCTGGCGTTTTCCGCACCTCTGCTGTTCATTGTTTTTACCGCCCGCGGTCGTCGCTGGCTTGAACACCTCACGCGGCTTGTGGGACGCATGCCACGATGGACCGGTGCCATAATGGTCGTGCTGGGCCTCTGGACCTTTTGGCTGGCGCTGGCTTAGGCCTTAAGACCAAGTACATCCTCCCTGTTTTGACAGCTTTCCCTGTTTAACCTGTTTGATATTCCTCAATCACTTGACTCCGTATCCTGGTACGGGGCCTACCCTTGAAACATGACCTCATTTCATCAAGGGGATGCATCATGAATACGGCAGTGACAACCGCTGACGACGATACCCAGCCCTGGAGTCTGGAATCCACGGCGGACCCCGACATTCAGCGGGTCAAGGCTCATATCGGTGGACTGCACTGCTCGCTGTGTACGGGCACGATTGAAAGCGCGCTGGGCAAGAAATCCGGCGTGCGTCGGGTCGCGGTGAGCCTGACCCATGAACAGGCACTGGTGGAGTTCGACGCCCGCCAGAACAGCGCCGAGGCCCTGATGGGTACCTTGCAGCAGATCGGCTATACCCTGAGCGACCCGCGCAAGGTGGAACCGTTCGAGCGCCAGGAGCGGGCGCTGGCTGTCGAGCGCAATCGGTTTGTTGTCGCCCTGGCCATGAGCCTGGCAGCGGTCGGATTGATTGTCGATTTTACCTCTGCCTGGACCCTGGGGCTTTCCGCGCTGGTTTACGTCAGCCTGGTCCTGTTTGGCTTTGCGGTGCTGCGCGGCCAGGGCATGACCGCCGCGCTCACTGGCAGTGGCCTATTGGGGGGTGCTCACGAAACGGAATAAACCGTACGCTTAGCTTCTAAGAAGGCCCTACGCACCCTGTGGCAGAAACATGAATCGCTGTTGTGTCCAGTTGAAGCAGGCCTCAACTGGACGTCAGATCAACCGATCCATTACGTCAGGATAGAGTTAATTCCCGCATTTTCTGACGCCTCAGAGACGACGCTTAGGGTCCCAACTGACACTCCATGCCCTTCGCGTACGATTTATTCCGTTTCGTGGGCTGTCCCCTAGTTAGCCGTTTCCACCGCTCTAAAAGTGCCGCCATTATCAGAAAGCGGTCATTATTGGCAGTGTGAAATACGCCTCGAAAATGTCCGCTCAGGGTGAGAGGCATCAATGTTCGCTTTTGTTTAGCAGCAACCAAAGCTCCTCTGGCCGAGGAGGTTCATGAGAAGCACGATTTTCATGCTGTATGAAGTATCTGGTGAACCAGGCCAAGCCGCTGGCCAACCAGACCATTGTTTCAGAGAGAGTTATTGAGGCTGGCTAGTTCGATGAACAACAACACTGCGCATAAGTTAAACGTCATGCACTGTATCTTTTAGTTCATGAGTTTTTGTTGGATTTGCCTGTAGCCCAGTGACTCTGAGGTTTCCTGCGAATATCCCGAGACTCGCCATTTTTCTCTTACACGCAGTGCAGTAATTGACTCATGGCCCGTCGAGCAACGCGCGCATGTGTTCTCCAAAGTGCAGTTTGGTCGCAAAGCGAACGTTCAAATTTTGGACAGTGCTCGCGTTGACCAGAGCCGGAGCGATTAACCGGCACAGCAGGACAACTGCTTTACATCCTTGGTGAACGTTTGCGCACAGAGTTTGAGTCCTTCAACCATGGTCAGATAAGGGAACAAGTCATCGCCGATTTCCTGAACGGTCAAACCTG
>NZ_CAMPJO010000024.1 GCF_946886895.1 uncultured Marinobacter sp.
TTCATGGCTCCATTCTCTCAGATGCTGGAGCCTCCTCAAAACCCGGGGCGGTTCAATCTGCGCCGGAGCGCCAGCCGGAAGTAAGCCACTAGCACAAAATGGTTGGGAACCATTTTGAACAGCCGCAGGCTGGCCTTAGGTGAAATACAGGGATGTATTTCATAAAACTGCGAGCTGATGAACAAGAACATCATAGGAGGCGTAGGCCGGAGGCGAGTTGGCGCAAGCCGACGGGGCGGCCATCCGTCAGTTGTGCAGTGACAGTTCATGCTCTTATCTGGGGCGGTCCGACGCATCGGTGCAGGGTGTTGTGGGGGCTGGGGGTTAGATACCCCCAGCTACCCGATTAAAACTACACCGAGGTAAGTCCAGAGCACATCTCCTCGGTGTAGTGACTTACTGGTTAATGACAATGGTATGGTTTGGACCCTGCATGACAACCGTTTTTGTCGGTTCCGCCAGAATGAGCATGAGCTACGCCAACGATCATCATTGAAGCGAAAAGGAAAGCAGCTAACTTTTTCATAGGAGATCCTTTTTGTTGGATATATTTCCGTGGTGCCTTCCTTTGCAATGAGACACTCACATGCCCTTGTAAGTGTTAACGCTGATGGTAACCGGCGCCGGAGCGTAGCGGAGGGCACCAAAAGCGCCACGCTTTTGGCGTCCGGTTGACCGCCTGGTGTAGTGGTTCAATGATTCCGGACACCAACGTAGGTGGTAATATCGCCACAATAAACGAGGTGTCTGATGACCAGAAAGCGACGTTCTTTTTCTCCTGAGTTCAAACAGGAAGCAGCCAGCCTGGTGCTGGATCAAGGTTACACGATTCCCCAGGCAAGCGTGTCCCTGGGAATTGGTGAAAGCGCTATCCGGCGCTGGGTTAGCCAACTGACCGAGGAGCGTGACGGTGTCACCCCGAAGGGCAAGGCATTAACCCCGGAACAGCGCCGTATTCAGGAGCTGGAAGCCCGCTGCAAGCGCCTTGAACAGGAGAAAGACATACTAAAAAAGGCTACCGCTCTCTTGATGTCGGACGACATGAATCGTACGCGCTGATAGACCAGTTGAGTGAGCGAATGCCTGTTGAAATGGTCTGCAATGCGTTCGATATCAGCCGTTCCAGCTATTACGAGTACCGCCATCGGCGGAACCACGTTGATGTGGAGCGTATGGCCTTGAGGGCTCAGGTAAGCCGCCTGTTCACCAAAAGCCGCAGTTCTGCCGGTAGCCGGACAATCAAAGGCTTGCTCAGCGAAGAAGGCACTGTCGTCGGTCGCTTCAAGGTTCGACGACTGATGAGCTAGCTGGGGCTGACCTGTAAGCAGCCAGGCCCTCACGCTTACAAGCAGGCCACCGTTGAACGGCCAGATATCCCGAACCATCTGGATCGTGAGTTTGCAGTAGAGCGGCCAGACCAGGTCTGGTGTGGTGACATCACCTACATCTGGAGTGGCCAGCGATGGAGTTATCTGGCGGTTGTGTTGGACCTATATGCCCGGCGTGTTGTTGGCTGGGCGATGTCATCGAGTCCAGATGCGGACCTGGTTGTAAAAGCTCTGGACCACGCCTGGGAGCAACGTGGCCAACCGGAGAAAGTCATGTTCCACTCGGATCAGGGAAGCCAGTATGCCAGCCGTAAGTTCCGTCAGAGGCTCTGGCGCTATCGAATGACCCAAAGCATGAGCCGACGTGGCAACTGCTGGGACAACGCACCGATGGAGAGGCTGTTCCGGAGTCTGAAATCTGAATGGATACCGGCCCTGGGATATCGGAATCTGCCTGAGGCCAAAAAAGATGTTGGTGGTTATCTGATGGACTACTACAACCGGCAGCGACCTCACACATTCAACGACGGCATTTCGCCCGTTGCGGCTGAGGAAAACCTTAAAATACTGTCCGGGATTAGTTGACCACTACAACATGGATCGGGAGTGCTGGAACTCAACCTCGTACTGCAGTGCTTTTTCCCTTAGCCGCGCTTCTCGTTCCTGTCGCTCAATTACCGGATTAGTGTACTGACCATCACCACCTCGACATAAAAAACATATTCCATTCTGAACATGCTTGAAGTGCGGCAAGTACCCTGTCCCTCCACAACGAGGGCAAGGCCTGCGAGGGCGATTATGTAATAGATACTCACCGAGGTAGATTAAGCCAACTACAAAACCCACTCCGAGGAACAATTCTAATAGCGCGTACAATCCCTATACCCCTAGTAGACTTGCGATAAAGACCTTTTCTAACGCCAATATTAAGCGGCGCCCGACTAGGGCGTCCGGTGGACGGCCGCCAGGCCGGGAACGAACTTGAATGACTGGTTAGCTGTAATTCGCAAGGACCCACTATTTTTTGCCAAGCACTAGGGCAACCCAATAGTCCTTACAAAACAAGCCCACTACGGTTCCAATAATTGAGAAGAAGCCAAATAAACCAATTACCAGCCAGACCCCGTCATTTGTCCACTGATACTGAAACTGGGCGTAGCCAGCCGCCCCGCATAGAATTCCGATAACGAGGCTGAGGATCAACAAGACAGGGCGCTTCCATTTCGCCTCTCTCGGTTGATAAACCCTCTTTGTCCATGCCTCAAACTTATCAATCATGGTCGTACCAAAACAGCTAACGCCAATAGCACGTGCGGCTACGGAATGGAGGCGAAGCCGCAATGTAGTAGCCGTCGCTGTGGCTATAATGGTTAGATGTTTGGCTGCTCATGATCCACGTATTTCTTGAGGATATCGCGAGTCAACCCCAACATGCGATACCGGATAAACTTATCGGTTGGTTTAGCATTTGTCCAATTCCCATGTCGCGCTGGATCGGCATAATTCTTTATCAGTTCCGTTAAGGTTGCTCGATTCGTACCTAAAGCAGCATGCATCTCATCCCACCGATCACGACCACTGGCCATAACAAAAGAACATTTTATGCTTTCAATGGCTCGATAACAGTACATGGCGCAGTCACTGACATCATTCATAGCCTGTAAGTAATCTCGAACTGCCATTCGAAAGAAAACGTCCCTTGCCGCAAGCCGCAAAGCACGATTGAAGACTTCAGTTTGTTCGATAAAACTAAGATCTTCTCCCTGATCCTCGGGATTGGTCGGTCTTACACCCAGCACATGAGGGGTTCCGTCATCCTCGGTAATTTGGATTAAGTTTACTGAATAACCAGATCCGAGAGAGAAGCCTAAAGCGCTTACGACTACTGATGCAAGTTCCTCGGCTTGCACCTCAGCTGACATCCAACCGTCGATCTCCGGGGAATCTATCAAAACCGTTATTTGTGATGAATCGCAACTAACGACTACTCCTCCTCGATCACCCAGCCCCATCTCAACTCGGCTGAAGAAAATGTCAGCTCGTTCCGGCTGTACTCGTCCAGTAGCTATATATTTCATGGTGTCATCTAACGCTCGCAGCACAGGCCGAAACCCGCGTAGCGGTTGAGGTCCAGGCCACGCAGTGGCCGTTTGTGACTGCGTTTGTTATACGTTTTTGTAGATGTCATGCAACAACTCACCTGACTTTTCGTTTAATTGCACACCACCGAACGATAAATTGAGGTCGCTTGATGTGCCAACCGCTGATGTTGAACGAACTCCGTCTAGAACGCACAGAAAGCCAAACACAGATTCGTGCACGGCTTCAGAAATAATCTCTCCCACCATTGCACGATCGCTTGCATTCAGTGACTTGAACCATTCAGATTGCGCAAGTAACCGATTATCAGGATTGCGGCCAGGAGGATCATTGAGGTTATCAATTGTGTTGTCTATTGCTGACTGAGACACCACCTCTTTGATTATTTTTGTGAACTCTACCTTATCCACCGACTCTCCGGTAAAACGTATAACGCGGAGCACAGCGGCGGCCCGTCAGGGACGTCCGGCGGCCATCGGCCGCGTACTGATGCGGTTGGTTATATTTTGCTGGCTTCGGCTTCAGGCTCTCGCCCACCACGCAGCACCAAATATAGCAGCGGACCTGCAGATACAAACACTGCTGTCAGAACGAAAAACGGGATGAGATAGCCCAACCCTTTGCCACGGCTTTTGGCGTCCTGGTACATCCAGACGCAAGCCAACGCGGCGAGAATATAAAGGTCGATGACAACCTGGGCAGTATCCGGTCTGGACATCAGCTGGGCACCAAAGGCCAAAAGCGACTGCTCTGCGCCTGCCATTACCCAAAAGGTAAAGCCCATGAATAGGCAGAGAATAATTAGCGGGAACGTCGACAATTTCATGATCTTCCTTGATTGAGGTTTAAGAAATATAACGCCAGCCAGCATGCGCGGCTTTGTAGTGGAGGCGGAGCCGCAACGAAAAAGGCGTCGCTGTGCCTGGCATGGTTATGTGGCAGCGCCAGGCTGCATAAGCTTGATTCCTGCTAGAAACAAGACACCGGCAGGGAATGCGATGACAACCCCATACAATTTGAGGTAGTCCTCATCCATTGGACAGCAACCGAATGGCTCGAAGATCCAGAGGCCACTTAAACACAGAAGAGCCCAGCCCGAACTAGCAAGAACTAGCGACATGAAACGATGCATAGACAGGATCGAATGCCTTTCGATATTTGCAGGACGCCGACTTTCAAAACCGAGATAAGCTAAGCTCACCACAGCACAAACTGCGCTCACAATCCCGGTAATCCCGTTAACTACTTCCCAGTCCAAAACAGCTCCCTAATTTGGAAATCAGTGAACACATAACGCGGAGCACAGCGGCGGCCCGTCAGGGACGTCCGGCGGCCGCAGGCCGCGTACTGATGCGTATTGTTACGTGGCATACAGATCCCACGGAATAACGACTTTAAACGCCGCACTGCTTTTGGACGTCTTCAACTTGTTTCTCAAGGCTTGGAATTTGGAGAGTGGCGCCGTCATAGTAAATGACCTCGCCTTTCCATTCCGGCTTCCTCTCGAGCGCGGCACGAAGAGCTGAATCCAGTTTTTGGAGTGCCGTTGATTCTGCGCAGAGACACTCATACAAATTGGCATCGGTACTACGGCACTCGCCGGCAGCGTCCATCAGTGAAGACAAGCCCTCATTGATGTCTTGGAATAACGGAGCATCTTGATCCTTTACCTGGACAATCTCATTCGCAGCATTGGCTAATGCTGGCAGAACGCTAATTAGAAAAATCAGCCCACAACGTAGATTAAACCCCATTGGTCAACTAACTCCTTATTCAGATAGATCTCAAAAGCATCGGTGGCGATGCAACGTAACGCCAGCCAGCATGCGCGGCTACGGAATGGAGGCGAAGCCGCAATGTAGTGGGCGTCGCGTGCCTGGCCTTGTTACGTTTTGAGTCTGGCACGGAGTTCCTCAGCTGTGTAGGTGAGAGATTCTTGACCATATCGGGGTGAGGCCAAGACATCAACGATTCGCATGCTCGACGACCCCAACCACGCAGCACCCAAGAAGTTACTCATCGGAACAAACACAGGTGAAAACCCACTTTTCTTCAGCTTCTCGGCGAACACTTCTGCTTTTTCTGCGGACGACCAAACAGGCAGAGCATTGCTACCGTGCGCTGGTAGAACATAAAGTGATTGGCCTGCCATTAGCACCCAAACACCATCGTGCTCCTGAACAGCGGCGATAAATTCGCGATCACCGATGATTTCTACACTCATTCAATTACTCGATGTCTTGTCGACGATGAAACGTAACGCGAAAGCGCACCGGTGGCCATTTGGGAGCGAAGCGGAGAAAAGGCCATCCGAGTGACGCGCATTGTTAAATTCTTCCAAGTATAAGGTCCGCCTGTTCCTCAGACTCACGAACTGCTCCCAGAACCTTTTGGAGTGACACTTCCATGTCGTCTAACTCCGCATCAGGAGCGTCTGTGGCGGTCTTGATGATCAGAGCGTCCAAATTTTCCGTAATGGCGAGAAGGCCCGCATACCTTTCTTTAACAGGCTTACTCTTTTGCGCAGCAGGTAAGACGCTTTCTATCAATGCAAATTTACCTAAAAGGCTTGAAGCCCTTGTATTTAATTCACAGGCCCCTAAACGAATTACCCTTTGTCTATCACGGCGTTTCAGTTTCGCCGTCGCGAGATGATTGCGATGCGATACCCAAAGTGCTCCGCAGGCGATCAGTGCGGAAATTCCGGAAATAATAAGTGAGTAATTCATTAGCACCTTAAATTTAACGCCAAGCGCACCGGTGGCCTTTACAGAGCGGAGCGGCGTAAAGGACATCCGAGTGCCGCGTATTGTTAAAGCCCAGATTCGCGGTCGACCTGGGATTTCAAAACTTTTACTGCATACTCTAGTAAGGAAATAGTGCTATCGAGCTCCGCATCTCCGCCGAGACGAATTTCGACAGATGAGGTGTCCTCAAAATTACTCGCATCCGAGTCCCTGATCTGAAGGTCCGTACCGCCATGGTCCTCAAGCTTCAGGTACGTTCGCCCGCCATGACCGCTATCTCCTCCCATGAGACCCGTTGTGCCGACAGTTACTGAAAGAATATTTGGACCAGTGATTGTATAGGTGAAGGTTTGAATCTCTGCCCCATCGACCGTGACAACACCTGACTCACTATTCTCAAGCTCGTGGAAATTGAAATTTTGATTCACTGTAAACCTCCCAGAGGTCGGTGGTTTGCCAAGCTTTAACGTTTTGCTAAGGGGCAACCGAAACGCAGTGTAGGTTGTCCCGTGGAGGCCGCGCCTTTTGCGGCCGGAACGTACTTGAGCAACTTGTTATGGCGACAATTTATGCTGCCAGTGGCAACCACACAGAAACCACGATGACACCAAATATGACCACCAAGAAAGAAACTACCAGATATGTGCGCAGAGTAAACGCATTTAGAATGGCGGCCTTTCCGTGGCAGTGATTTTCAATTTATAGCTTGCCTAAACCGCCGAGAAGCATTGGCGCATAACGCCCACCATCACCGGTGACAAAACCGCAGCGAAGCGGAGGGCTTGGCATCC
>NZ_CAMPJO010000025.1 GCF_946886895.1 uncultured Marinobacter sp.
GCAATGGCGGCGTGACTTAAACCAACGGGCCTCCGCAATATCCGGGGCGGTTCAGTCAGCTGAATATGCTGTTTGGTCAGGTAAACGATGTCCTCCCAGTAGAACAGCATGCCGTCAATCAGACCCGAGCGCTGGAGGTAAACCCCCAGCAAGAGGACGACAACCAGTGCCGGCAACTGGAAGAAACGGGACTGTTTGAGCTTTTTCATGTGGCCACCCTGATGCGCTGGATGTGCTGATCATCGCTGCGGGATGACTTGTAGGTCGCGCCCAGGTAATGGGTAATGCCGCGTTGGGTCACCACGCCCATCAGCTTGCCCTGTTCGGAAACGCAGGGCAGCCAGGTGGCGTCGTGGGTGAACATCTTGGAGGCCACGGTTCGCAGGTCATCTTCCGGGCGGACTACGGTACGCAGGTTGTAGCTGTGCTGGCCGCATTTGCCCTTGGTGGTGGTGGCCACGCTGCGCGAAACATAACCCACGGGCCGGCCACTGCCGTCGACGACGATGATGGCACGTTCGTAACCAGCATCGTCCATGCGTTGCAGGGCAGTGGCGAGCGAGTCTTCGGCGGTGACAACACTGGATTCACCTTCCAGCACCTCGGAGACGGTTACCAGTTGCAGCCGTTTCAGTGCGCGATCCCGCCCTACAAAGCCCTTGACGAAATCGTTAATCGGGTGCGACAGCAGGTCATCGGGAGTGTCGTACTGGATCAGCTTGCCGTCCTTGAAGATAGCAATACGGTCTGCCATCTTCACTGCCTCGTCAATGTCGTGACTGACGAACATGATGGTCTTTTTCAGTTCCCGGTGCAGCTTCAGGAACTCGTCCTGAATCACTTCCCGGTTGACAGGATCGATCGCACCGAAGGGCTCATCCATCAGCATAACGGGGGGATCTGCAGCCAGGGCGCGGATTACTCCGACCCGTTGCTGCTGGCCGCCGGACAGCTCGTTCGGGTACCGCTTGAGGAAAATGGCGGGGTCCAGGGCGACCATTTCCAGCAGTTCCGACGCGCGCTTGAGGTAGCGGCCTTTTTCCCAGCCGATCAGCTTCGGCACGATCGAAATGTTTTCCTCGATGGTCATGTTCGGAAACAGACCGATCTGCTGGATGACGTAGCCGATGTTCCGGCGCAGGGAGACGGTGTCCTGGTCGGTGGTGTCCTGGCCGTTGATCAGGACACGGCCGGAGGTCGGATTGATAATCCGGTTCACCATTTTCAGGGTGGTCGTCTTGCCGCAACCGGAAGGTCCCAGCAGAACGCAGATTTCACCCTGCGGTACCTCCATGTTGATATGGTCGGCGGCCGTCACTACGCCGCGGTCGGTATCAAAAATCTTGGTCAGGTTGTCGAGTGTAATCATGTTCCGTATCCCGGTTGTTGTTATCTCGAGGAATCAGAGGCCCCTGGGGGTCAATTTGCGTTGCAGTGACAGCAGGGAGCGGTCGGCGACAATGGCCAGAAGGCTGACGGCAATCGCGCCCACCACCAGTTGCCGTGGATCGCTTTGCGAGATCCCGCGGCTGATCAGCACGCCCAGACCACCGGCACCGATATAGGCCGCAATCGCCATGACGCCGATGTTCATAACCACAGCCGTGCGAACCCCCGCCATGATGACCGGCACGGACAGCGGAATTTCCACTTTCCTGAGCCGCTGGGCACTGGTCATGCCAATGCCCCTGGCTGCTTCGCGAAGACCGGGGCTGACGTTGTTAATGGCAGTATAGGTATTCCGGATGATGGGAAGCTGGGAGTACAGCAGCACAGCAATAACGGCAGGCAGGTAGCCAATCCCGTGGCCAATGGTTGAGAGAATCGGAATCATGATTCCGAATAACGCAATGGATGGGATGGTGATGAGAACCGACGCCACGTAAAGCACAACTGTGGCGACGCGCTCGTTCTGGGTGATCGCAATGCCAATCGGAACGCCCGTCAGCGTTGCCAGGCCCACAGCGACGACCACCAGACTGATGTGCTCGAGCGTGAGTTTGCCCAGCAGGCTCAGGTTGGTCATGATGAAATCAAGGATTTCCACAGCGGAGCCCTCTTTATTGTGAGTTGTAATCGGCAGAAGTCCATGTTTGTTGAAGGTAAACCAGAGAGGCCGCTTTAATTTTAAGGAAAACGTCGTGAAAGCGTACAAAAGCGACAGCCCACTTCATTGGAGGCTGGCCCCCAGAATTCGCTTTAGCGCCTGTGCAAGCTGCTCAGGTGTCTTGTAGCCTTTGATGAGGTAATCGCGACCGGCCTTGTGGTCAAGAATTCTCAGAGCGGGTGTCCCAGTGATACCCAGCTGGGATCCCTCCCGATAGTTCTGGGAGATTCGGTCCTCGTGGGCATCGGAATCTAAACAGAGCTCCATCGCTTTGCCACTCAAACCCATTGACCTGGCAAACGTCGGCAAATCGCCAACCCCCCTGGCCATTGCTTCGCGTTTTCTCGAAGAATTCGTCGAGAGCCGCCCAAGCAACACAGTTGCCATAGGACTCTCGCACGCACTCCATGGCCTTGGCTTGCATGGCAGCTGCGGGGTTATGCCCGCTTAATGGGAAGTGCTTGAGCTCCCAATTGACGACGCCCTGGGAGTTATCGACGACCGATTTCAAACCTCCATGGATTTTTTGGAAAAACGGACATTCTATATCGCTGAATTCCTGCATGGTGAGGCGAGCGTTCAGACTACCGTACATGAGCCGCTATGCTTCTGCGTTTTTGCACTAACGGAGTGTTCGCTTTGCGACCAGGACGGCGGAGGTCTAGTTGTATCCTTGCCGCGATCAACTGATGCATAGTCTTGGCACGCTGCAGTGCTTTCGGTGAGTGTTTTTCGGATTCAGTCCGAATGGAAAGGGAAAACGCATTTCACGTTTAACGTGTAACGTGATAAAGTAAGCAACTATGATCAAGAGCTTTAAGTGCAAGCACACGCAAAAGCTGGTTGAAACCGGTCGGACTCGACGTTTCAGTGCGATCCAAAGACCGGCAGAGCGGAAACTGCAACAGCTTCTGAGTGCTGAAGCTCTAAAAGATTTGAAGTCTCCGCCCGGGAACAGACTTGAGCAGCTTTCTGGTGACAGAGAGGGGCAATATAGTATCCGGATCAATGACCAGTGGCGAGTGTGTTTCCGCTGGACAGACGAAGGGGCGGAAGACGTAGAGATAGTTGATTACCACTGAGGAGGTCGCGCAATGGTTACTGTAGGTATGCGTCCTATTCATCCAGGAGAAATTTTGCTTGAGGATTTCCTTGAGCCTCTCGGCATGAGCGTGAATGCACTTTCAAAGGAACTGTATGTTCCGGCGCAGCGCCTAAATGAGATTGTTCGCGAGCGTCGTGGTGTGACCGCGGATACGGCCATGCGGTTAGCTCGTTATTTCGGGACCACCGAGCAGTTTTGGCTCAATCTGCAGACCGATTACGATTTGCGCAGAGCCCGTGCGGAGAAATCCGAGCAAATCAATAAACTGATTACGCCTCGCAAGCCTGATCATGAGGCTGCCTGAACTTCGCTCATCATCTTTCTAGCCTGTCGTCACGTTGATCGCGATCCCCGGAGCCGGTCCTTTGAGACTGGCTTCTCCGGGCTCGCTATTCACGACCATGGTTACCTTTAGATAGTCTCAGCAGCAAAATTTCTCCTCTGAACCATACTTATAGGCCCTTCCCCTCCGAAGAGGGCCGCATCATGACATTTCCCATCAGCAAGACTCCCTGGAACAAGGGAAAGCTCGTTGGCCAGAAGTTACCGCTCAAACTCGAACAAATATGGGCTATCCGCATTCGGTTGGAGATTGCAAAGAACATCCGCGAGCTGGCGATGTTCAACCTGGCGATTGATTGCAAACTCCGATCCTGCGATATGGTGAAGCTCTTAGTTCGAAATATTTCAAGAAACGGTGAGGTTTTGGATCGGGCGCAAGTCAGCCTGTTCAGTTTGAGATAACCAAAAAGACGCGCGAATCGGTCGAAGCGTGGATTGAATTGCGCGGACTCTCCGGTATGGATTATTTGTGGCCGAGCCGGATGCGAAAATTTGACCATATCACTACTCACCAATACGCCCGTCTCGTCAAAAAGTGGATCACTAGCATTGGACTCAATCCTTCAGTCTACGCAACCCATTCGATGAGACGCAGCAAGGCAACATTGATCTACAAGAAGACCAAAAATCTTCTAGCGGTCCAGTTGCTATTGGGACACACAAATATGTCGAGCACCGTACGGTACCTTGGTGTCGAGGTCGAGGATGCTCTGGAGATAGCAGAAAGTATTGAGATCTAGTTGCGTAATTTGAGTCCTTGGTCCCTGTGGATGCCGCAGGCGCTGTAAGCTCCAGCCGATAATCACTCTCGGGTTTCGATCAAGCTCCTCCAGTAAACAAAAGCGGACATTCGCACTGCACGAAGATCTCGCTAAATATCCCATACGAGGGGCGAGCATTTGCCTCTGCATCACACCTATGAAAAGCTCAGTCTATAAAGCGCCCAGCAAGGTAGTGCCAGATCACGCCGCTGAATTTTGGCATTAATTTTTAAAGGATAATGGATGATTAAAACTGTTGCGGAAATGCTCCAAGGATTCATTCAGGAGGAAACCAAAAAGCTTGATTCTTACGCTATCAAGCACGGGCCTACTATCGGCGACATGTATGAAGGTCTGTCTGCTGAGTTATTGAATAGATCAATCCCTGCACAGCTTGACCTCCGCATTGTTAGTGGTTTTGTGACGGATGGCGATAAGCACGTTTCTGGCCAAATGGATTGTATGCTTGTTCAAGGCGATGGCGAGAAAATTCCCTATACGGATGCCTACAAATGGCATGTGCGTGACGTTCTTGCGGTGCTCGAAATAAAAAAGAGCCTGTACTCTAAGGATCTAGTAGATTCGTTTCTCAAACTACGTCAGGTGACGGAGAGCTACTCGAAATATCTATTCGAGGGAAAGCACGAAAATAATAGCCCTATCGATCTATCGTCCTCCTATCGAATATTCTCGCAGATCACCGGTATTGCTGCTCCAAACTATCACGATAGAAAAAAACTCAGTAAAGAGAATGAGTTGATCTACACAACCGTATTCATGGAGCAGTTGACGCCGCTTAGAATTGTTCTTGGCTACCACGGTTATTCAACAGAGCACGGTTTGAGAGAAGGGCTGGTAAAGTTTTTGGAAGAGCAAGGGAGTGGCCCAGGATTCGGGGTTAGTGAGTTTCCTCAGTTAATCGTTTGCGGAGGCAATTCACTTGTAAAGGCAAATGGAAGGCCTTACTCAACTCCAATGCGCGATGGATACTGGGATTTCATGTGCTCAAGCAGAGCTAATCCGATTATCTTTATCCTAGAGATGATATGGACGAAGCTGGAGCTTGAGTTCAACATTCGTATGCCTTGGGGGGATGATATTGAGGTTGAGGGATTAAACGAATTTTTGAGGGTCAAACCCGTTTTTGGTGAAGAAGAAAGTGGCTGGGAGATGCGGTACGAGGAACTATCGCCCAAGACGCTTGAATCCCGCGCAACATCATCTGACTGGGAGCCTTTGGAGGTGACGAGTTCCCAGTACGTCATTTTCTCAAGACTGACCAATGAAGACATCGATATTACCGAAAAAGGTTTTGTGGAGTTTGCTGAGAAAGAAGGCGGTTCAGTTGAGGAATTTTTAAGGCCCCTAATTGCCTCCGGTCATGTTGCACTTGATGGTTCTCTACTAAGGCTAACTACTGAAAGTCTTATTGCAGTGATCTCCCCTGACGGAAAATTCTTGGTTGCAGAGAACGCCACTGGGAGAATGGAAGCCTGGCTTCAGAAATCCCAGAGTAAAAAAAGAGCCTGTAAATAAATCTGTGTAACTGCCCACCCCATTACAGGTGGCCGTCCAGG
>NZ_CAMPJO010000026.1 GCF_946886895.1 uncultured Marinobacter sp.
CTTTTGAAGAGATTACTCAGTCGTGGGCAGTTACACAATTTGGTTTACAGCCTCGTTCCAGCACTTTCCAAGGCTCCTAACGATACACTCAAATTGATTTTCTCTACTGGGGCTCGCAAAGATGCCTAAAGGAGCGAAAAAAGGCGAGAACCGTTTCAAAGGTTCTCAGACGAAAAGACAGAACTTTCGACTCGAACGAATAGAAAGTCATGTTATTCCCAGATTAAAAACTTTGGCTGGTAGGACGACCTTCGATGGTAAGACTCCTTTTTGCATGGTTTGCGCCGATATTTTTAACGAGGATCTTCCAGTAAATGAACGGAAAATAGGCTACAGGACTTTCGAACAAAACTCAGCTTATTGGAGCAAGGTCGGCACACTGTACTTTCAGCACTGGGAGTCGGATGATGAATTAAAGCCCCATCAAGAACGGGTTATGAACACGCTTACCACCATTGAGTCAAGCAGAGTGAAAGAGGAGAACAGGAGACTCAAAGAAGAAAATGAAGCATTGCGTGCCGCGCTTCGAGCACATGGGGCAGAAGAAAGGCCGCATGAGCTGCCCTTTAGCAATGAAGACTCTGCTGAAAAAGCTGCTGACTTTGATCGAGTTTGTAGGGCTCTGGATATAGTCATTGAAGCGAGTGACGAAATTTTTGAAGTTCATGAAGATGAAATGAAAATAACCTCCAACCTTTTTGATTTAGGGCCAGCCGAGGGCTTAGTTCCAACCGCCTTAGCAGCGCCGTTTATTAATTGGCGCAAAGAACGGCGGGAAAAAACTGGAGGGCGCTCTTGAGCAAAAAAAAGCCCTTCGAACGGTACGAAGAATACGTGTTGAACCTTGAGGAATCGGGTAGGAAGTTTCCAGTAAATCAACACGGGACTGTGAACCTCGCGAAAATTGCCGAGGAATCGGGAACCCGCCGACAGTGGTATACCGAGAGCGCGAATAAAAAATTCGGGCCTGAAAACAAAACCCTCGATGCCATCATGAAAGCCGACGTGAAACGAATCGGCACTGATTTTTTTGCTCCAAAAGACCCCGACGAAGAGCTTTCAAAAATCGCCGACAATCGATCCCGTGAAGCAAATCAGCTCCGACAAATGCTGGAACAAAAATCCAAAGAGAACGAGCAACTTCGTTCAGACAACCAAAAGCTCAGAGAACAAGTGAGGATCCTGGAGAACAGAGCCTCCGAAGCGGAAAGCAGCAACGAAGAGATGCTCGATTCCGGAAGGAGGTTTTCACTATGAATTATTTCGCGGGAGTTATTCAGGTTAACTCGGTTACTCCAGGTCACATCGGCGGCGCAGTGTTTTCAGGGCGAGTAACAGGAGAACGTCGAATACGAGTGTGTAAAGCAAATTATAAAATCCTTACTCGCGCCCCGCAGCCCGGCGAATGCTGGAATGTGATTGGTTGGGAGACCAAGCTTGAGGACTATAAAACGTATGTAACCGTTACGGAATGCCACATCGTTAATCTTCCGGCTGCTGCCTATGTCGAGCAGCTACTGATCAAACACCCTGCATTTAGAGGTATGTACTTCGGCAAGGCAAAAGTCCAGAAACTCATGAGGGAATTCAGCGCCGAAAACCTGGTGCAGACTTTGAATTCTGGTAGAACCGCTCACATTGCCGAGGTCGTCAGCCCCCAAATTGCTGAAGAGGTTGTAAAAAAGTGGCAATCACTCCAGAACGAAATTGCGACGGCTGAGTTCCTCATGGAACACAACTTTGAGCCTGATCTGGCCAAAAAAATTATAAAGGTCTGCCGAACAGATACCGTCGAGCGTCTCAAACAGAATCCCTTTGGATTGATCGCGTTCAGAGGACTACACAAAAACTTGTGGAACGCCCTTGAAGCCACCGGTCGAAAACTCGGAATCGCTAAAGATGACCCTAGGCGGCTGGTAGGGGCGGTTGAACATGTACTTTACGAGCGGCTGTCGGACGGGCATACCGCATGCCCTGTGAGCGAATGCATTAACCTAGTATCCCGTACGCTCGACGACCGATCTATTGCCAAGCACGCCATTCAATGCGCTTTAGATCGAAAGGCCATCTGTACTACAGAGATTGATGGAGAAAAACTCATTCAGCCGTTGGGAGCAGCCATTATTGAAGGGCAGCTCGAATCGAGAATTAGGGCTCTGCTCGCCGGTCAGCTATCAATTTTTTCAGGCAGCCCTAGGTCAATAAAAGCGAGTATCGAGCAATATGAAGAGGCAGCGATAAACACAAGTGGTTATTCGCTCACGGACGAGCAAAAGTCTGCTGTCAGCATGGCGCTATTAAATCGAGTCAGCATCATCACAGGCTATGGTGGCACTGGCAAAACCACTGTATTGAGGGCGGTGTCGGAAATAGCGCTCAGCCAGCATCGTCCTGTCCGGTTGCTTGCTCTCAGTGGAAAAGCAAAAGAACGCGCCCGCGAAGCAACAGGTATTGATGCGTACACGATTCACGGACTCATCCAGGCCATTCAGAAGGAAATCTCATCAATCTCGGCTTCCGGAGACCCGCTAATCATCATTGACGAAGCCTCCATGGTGGATATTTCGCTCATGAACAAGTTATTGAGGCTCTTTGATAAAAACAGCTTCTCTCTTCTAATGGTAGGTGACACAGGCCAGATTTCACCTGTCGGGTTCGGACTGTTCTGGCATAAGCTTGCGAAAGACAAGTTGGTACCTATCACGAACCTCACCAAAGTTCATAGAACAGCGGAAGAAGGTGATCTTCATAAAATCGCCATGCAGATTCGGGAAGGGCAACTCCCTGAACTCCGTACCTGGGATGGAGAGGATCAGGGAGTCTATATCGTGCCTTGCTATCCAACAGGAAAGGCCCTTGCTGGCAAACTTCACGAGATAAAGACGCAACTACCCGACGCACAAATCATAACTCCCCACATGTCTGCGCGAATGGCAGATTCAGGCCACAGCATCAATGAGCGACTGCAATACTCATTAAATGAATCGTTTGAGAAGCCTGGAATTAAGATGGGCTCCTACTGGATCAAGGTAGGAGATCCGGTCATCGTCACTCAAAACAGCTATGAACACGACCTGTACAACGGAAACACAGGGGTTATGGAGGACCTCCGGGAGGAAGAGGGCCAACTTTATGGGGTTTTCTCATTCGGAGGTCGAGAATACTTATTCACTCGTTCAGATTTGTGGACGCTTGGAATTCAGCTCGCCTACGCCATGACTATTCATAAATCCCAAGGAAGTGAGTACGACACGACCATCATCTGTTCGGTGGCCCAGACCAATTTCATTGAAAGAAGCATGATTTACACAGCTCTTACCAGGTCCAGGAAGCTGTGCTTGATCGTCGGAGATCAGAATATAGCAAGAATGGCTGTCGCCAAGCCGAATCGAAGTGACACGCTTTGTGTGGGATTCAAGATCTAACACATTGAACCGAAGCAAAGCGTGGAACGATCCAAACGAGCGTCCCAAAGGAAGCGCTCGCTGGCCATTCGCACCGCAACTCGGTGCTGCCCGTCTCAATTCTCTTAAGCTAGTTCTGGGCTAACAACAGTGCTTGCCATGATGATCCCCTGATCGAAGTTCGGTTAAGAGGTATACTCGATTCAGCGGCAACAAAGACAAGGAGGAGCCGTTATGGATACTGTGAGCAGAGAAAGGCGCGGTGAGGTAGTGTCTCGCATACTCGATGGATGGGGGCTAGATGCCCTACAGAAAGCGAAGATACTCGACGACGAAGACAGAGCCCTGTGTGTGCTCTCGATCCATGAATCTCTTCAGTGCATCTATTCTGATAGTCCTGAACGGGCTTTGCAGTGGCCGCACAGACCTAATCGAGAATTCGGTGACAGCCCACCGCTGGATGAAATCGTGGGAGGCGACATTGAAAAGGTAAAGAAGTACTTGCGCTACCACTGCTACAACGCATGAGATGACGGCTAATAGGGGTCAAGGGGTTGGTGCGGCCCGCAGACGAAGCAAAGCGTAGTCGAGGACTCGGCCCCTTGACGCCATACTCCCCCATTATCCTTGAAATGGGGTTGCAGTATGGCTGCAACCCCTGCCCCTCCGGCGAGGAGAGGTTTTAGGGGTAATTCAAGCCAGCATGTAGTAGAACGCTATTGCTGGCCATGGCTTTTAGAGAAACTGGCCCAAGCTCATTGCCTGTTTAATTTTCAACACCTGAGCCCGAAACGCGACGGTCTGCCACGTGCCAATCTGAATGTTACTAATCCGATTTTTACAACACCAGCAACAAGAGGCGCAAGGAAACCTAGCAATGCAAACCTCTGAATTGCCAATTAACGAAACGTTCCATCAATCAAAGAGGCGCGTCGACCTTTTGGCTATGTATGCCAAGAGCGCGAAGCTCATCGCGGATCTTTGCAGCGTCTGATGCCGGTATCGGTCCTGTGGGATTCGCCGGTCCAGCGAGCCTGTAAATAAATCTGTGTAACTGCCCACCCCATTACAGGTGGCCG
>NZ_CAMPJO010000027.1 GCF_946886895.1 uncultured Marinobacter sp.
CCAGTATCAACCGATACTGGGGTTTTTTATTGCCACGAGGTTTTTGCAGGGAGCCACTTTGTTTTTTGGCTCTTCCTGTTGTTTAATCCGGCCTACGTATTCTCTTGGCTTGGCGGTGTTCCATGAAATCAAAATCTCTTATTGCGCTTCTCAGTGATGGCAAGATTCACTCCGGAGAATCGCTCGCTGCCGAGCTTGGGGTGAGCCGGACCGCCATCTGGAAACAGGTGAGGCGGGCAACCGGTGAGGGTGCGGACATAGCTCGAATTCGGGGGCGTGGCTACCAGTTGGTTTCCCCGGTTGACTTGCTGGCGTCTGACGCGATTCTTCAGCAACTGCCATCGGATCTGCGTTCGCGTATTTCCCTGAGTGTGCTGGATGAGGTGGACTCCACCAATGCCGATGTCGCCAGGCGGATAGCCGGCGGTGACGAAGGTATCCCGGTGACCATTGCCGATTGTCAGAAAGCCGGCCGGGGTAGGAGGGGGCGCCCCTGGCAAAGCCCCAGAGGCGAGAATCTTTACCTGAGTATCGGCCTCACGTTTCAGGGCGGGTTCGCTGTTCTTGATGGCCTCAGTCTTGTGTTGGGCGTGGCCGTGGCCGGGGCGTTGGAAGCGCTTGGCGTGGAGGAGGTTGGTTTAAAGTGGCCCAACGATATCATTCTGCCCGAAGGGAAGCTGGGGGGCATTCTTGTAGAGCTCCAGGGCGAGCTTCAGGAGGGA
This sequence comes from uncultured Marinobacter sp., assembly GCF_946886895.1. The sequence goes on from NZ_CAMPJO010000027.1 coordinate 723, forward strand.
GTGGTTCAGGTGATAGCCGGAATCGGACTTAACGTCCACATGACTCAAGTTGATAACGTTGACCAGGCTTGGTCAAGCCTTGCCCGCGCGGCCCCAGGCCGGCGCTGGTCTCGCAACCAGGTGGCCAGCGCGGTTATACAGTCGGTGTTGCAGGCTTCGCAGGATTTCGCCGACCATGGCTTTTCCCCTTTCAGGGAGCCTTGGCAGTCCCGTGACATATTCCTCGGTCGTTTGCTTCGGGCACGAAGCGGTGACATACAAGGCGTTGGCAACGGGATTGATGGTGCCGGGAACTACCTGATTCAGTCCGGCGATGAAGTCATCCCGGTCCGGGCCGGCGAAATCAGCCTGCGGGTTGCCTTATGAAGTTGCTGATTGACGCTGGAAATACCCGCCTGAAGTGGCGAATTCAGGAGCGGGGGTGCGTGTTGTGGGAAGGGATTGGCGCCTTTGGGGGCGGTCAGTTGAATTTTCCGGATTCTGGGGCCTTTAAAACAAAGATCGCCCGTGTTGCCATATCGACGGTTGCTGATGAGGGGCGACGGCTTCGATTGCTGGACGAGCTTGGGCAATGGACGGGCGCCCCGGTGAATTTCTACTGGGCAGAGAGTCAGAGGGGAGGGCTGAAAAACGCTTATTCAGATGCGGAGCGCATGGGGGCCGACCGCTGGCATGCAATGTACGGCGCCTGGCAGCGGTATCGGCGGGGCTTCGTTGTAATTGATGCCGGCAGCGCCACCACCATCGATTATGTTGACGCCGGTGGTGTGCATTTGGGCGGCTATATTCTCCCGGGATTACAGATGATGCTCCGCAGTTTGCGGACCGATGCCGCCAGGATTGGCTTTGATCCGCAGCAAGTGCTAGACGTGAATCCCGGTGCGACAACCGGGGAGTGTGTTCATCATGGCCTTTCCTGGCTGTCGGCGGCACTGATCGAGCGGGTGCATCAGGATTCAGTCCGACTGGGGATCCCGGATATTCTGGTCGCTGGGGGGGATGGCCCTCGGCTTCTGGATCTTGGGCTGCAGGGTATCCACTGTCCCCATCTTGTGCTGGAGGGGCTTGCGGCTGTGGATGATGAGGGCTTTCCTGAATGAGATGGCTGGCATTGGTCGCGCTCACCCTGAATGGTTTGCTCTGGTATGTTGCATACGATTTGGGGGCTTCCGGCACGTTTCCCGTGGCAGCCAGCGGTACATTGCCGCGGGTAGAAAGTCTGAAGGCGTCAGGTGGGGTTGGGGAGGCAGAGCCTGAAGCAGGCGTTCCAGAGGCCGCTGTTGCGCCTTCAATGCCCGACAGTGCCCCTGAGAAGGTGTGTGTTGAGGTTGGTTGGCTTGAGTCCCGGGAAAATGCGACGGCCGTTGCAAAGCCGATTTCAGGTCGGGGCCTTCCCTTCGCGATGATTGAAAGTGAGCGTGAACAGGCGCCCCTGCACTGGGTCATTATTCCTCCGCAACCCAGAGACGTTGCGCTCAGGCAGTATCGCAGCCTTCAGCGCAAGGGGATCGACTCTTACCTGGTGACTCGTGGTGAAAACCGCAACGCCATTTCGCTGGGGTTGTTTGAGTCCCGCGAAGCCGCAATTTCCGTGCTCGAAGAAAAAAAACGTCAGAATCTCAATGCAATACTGGCCAAATTCCCCCGAAATCAGATAAGCTACGCGCTCTCTTTTGAGGCGGGTCCGGATCTTGCGAAAGAACTGGTCCAGGCGGTGAAAACGGTTCACGGTGGTAAATTCGACTTCGTCGAAATCAACCCTTGTCAGGGTGTTGCAACGCCAGAAAAAAATCCGTAGTATACCGCCCTCGCTGACGAGGCGAATGTGAGCTGGCGTAGCTCAGTTGGTAGAGCAGCTGACTTGTAATCAGCAGGTCGGGGGTTCGATTCCGTCCGCCAGCTCCACTTTTAAGTTTTGACGAATTCGTAAGTTCGGATTCGACTCGGAGGGGTTCCCGAGTGGCCAAAGGGATCAGACTGTAAATCTGACGGCATCGCCTTCGCAGGTTCGAATCCTGCCCCCTCCACCACTAATTGCTCGCGGGCATCGTATAGTGGCTATTACCTCAGCCTTCCAAGCTGATGACGCGGGTTCGATTCCCGCTGCCCGCTCCAGTTTTGTTTGCAATGCTCATGTAGCTCAGTTGGTAGAGCACACCCTTGGTAAGGGTGAGGTCGGCGGTTCAACTCCGCCCATGAGCTCCATTATTTATCCGGTCAACGTTACGATCCTGGTTGATTAGGGAGATTGGTCGAATGTCTAAATCTAAATTTGAACGTAATAAGCCGCACTTGAACGTGGGCACCATTGG